>JAYRKY010000018.1:0-76641 GCA_041905525.1 Rhodospirillaceae bacterium | reverse complement strand
TCCGACTGGCGGCCATCAGGTTCACGTTATCGGTGAGATCCTTCCACGTTCCGGCGACGCCGCGCACGTTGGCCTGACCGCCGAGCTTCCCGTCGGTACCGACTTCGCGCGCGACGCGCGTCACTTCCGAGGCGAAGGAGTTCAGCTGGTCGACCATGGTGTTGATGGTGTTCTTGAGCTCGAGAATTTCGCCCTTCACGTCCACGGTGATCTTTTTCGACAAGTCGCCGTTGGCTACCGCGGTGGTCACTTCGGCGATATTGCGCACCTGGCCGGTCAGATTGGCGGCCATCAGGTTCACATTGTCGGTGAGGTCTTTCCACGTCCCGGCAACGCCCTTCACCTTTGCCTGACCACCGAGCTTCCCTTCGGTGCCGACTTCGCGGGCGACGCGCGTCACTTCGGAAGCGAAGGAGCCAAGCTGGCCCACCATGGTGTTCACCGTCTTACCGATGCGCAGGAACTCCCCGCGCAGCGGACGGCCGTCGATTTCAAGATTCATGGTCTGCGAAAGGTCGCCTTTCGCCACCGCCCCGATCACGCGCGCCATTTCCGAGGTCGGCTGCACAAGGTCGGCGATGAGATTATTGACCGTGTCGATACTGGCGGCCCATGAGCCTCCGGCGTTCGCCAGCTTCGCGCGGTGCGTGATCCGGCCCTCCTTACCGACGAAGTCGCCGAGACGTTGGAACTCCTTGGTCATCCGCTCGTTGAGATCAACGACATCGTTGAACGCTTCCGCGATTTCGCCGTCCACACCGGAAAGATTGCTGGGTAGTCGAACCGAAAAGTCGCCCTTGCGTAGGGCGCGCAACACCGCAAGCAAGTCGTGCTGGTCGAGCGTCGTGGTCTTAGAGGCTGAAGTCTTGGTCGCGGCTTTGGCCATGGGAACCCCCGGGTACGCCGGGCGGTCATGCCGCCCGAATGAAAACACGTCGGAGATCCGCGCCGGCCGCAGGCGACGCTGCAGAAAAAATCCGCCCCGCTGCCACCGCGAGTACGGCCCAACCCGGATATCCTCTATGCGGGCCAACGGCACAGACTGTTCAAATGTTCCGTGTGAGGGCTTCTAATTTAAGAATCTGCCAAAGAAGTTATCCTCGCGCGTTACGCGTGTGCGAGCCCCCTAGAGGTTGTCGTAGTGCGATGCGCTACCTGCAGCACTATCCCGGCGGCGGCGATGGCGTTGCGGGCGCCAAGGGGGTGACCGGACGCAGCGGCGCACTTGTGGGATTCGGCGGCGTCATATTGGGCGCCACCGCGCCCGTCCCGGAGGGAGGCGCGGATCGCGGCGCAACGTCACCGGGTGGCGTGGTCAATGGTGGGGTAGAAACAGCGGCGTCGGTCGAACCGGGAAGCGTAGGCGGGGCCGGGGGACTTGGAGGCGCCGGCGGCGTTGGCGGGGTGATGTTGGGCAAGGTCGTCCCGCGCGGCGGAGGTGGGCTGCGTAAGATGGGCGGCGTGATGAGCTGATCGTTCGCGCGGCGAATGCGGTCTTCATATTCTTGTTGAAGTCGGGCCCGATCGCCCTCGCCTAACGAATTCGTGAAACGGCCGCGGCATTCGATCTGTTCTGAAACCGAAAGGCGGATATTTCCGCACAGGTCCTGCGCGCAAGCATTGCCTGCGAGCATGAAGCCGATCACGAGAGCTGCCACATTCACACGCATCGCGCGTCACTCCTTCCCACACTTATACAGCATATGGTCGCCTGGACGCCCGCGGGCAAGCGGAGGGAACGTTGCTTTGCGCTTATCCGTTCTAAGGGATCAGATTTCGGATTCGCGAGAATGGAGAGGCCGATGGAGCGCACCGAGGAAAATGGCGTAGCGCGGATCGATGTCCCGCTGAGCGACAAGAAGGCCAGCTTGTCCACACCACTGTCGAAACTGGGATTCCTGATCGTGAAAGCCCGAGCATTCGACGCCGAAGTGCCGCCGGCCGGCGCCGAGGATGGGTCCGACATGACGGACGATCGCGCGGTCGCGGCACTGGAGGATACGGATGAAAATCCCACACGCGAGGAACTCGCGGGTGCACTGGCCGAGTTGAATGTTGATCAGATCAACGAGATTCTGGCGCTTCTGTATGTCGGGCGCGGCGACTACGACGAGGATCAGTGGGAAGAGGCTTTGGCGGCCGCGCGAGAAGCCAGCGATCGCCGGGTCATTTCCTACATCCTTGAGACGCCATTGCTGGGGGACCTGCTGGAAGAGGGACTGGACCGTCTCGGCTATAATGTCAGCGAAGAGGAAGTCGGCTTAGCCTAGATATTCGTGATCGTGCCGTCGACCGCCATCCGGCGTATGAACTACAACGCGTTGGAGCGTGTGCTTCAAGTGGAGTTCACCAGCGGGGCAGTCTACGATTATTACGACGTCCCGCCGCAGGTATATGAGGAGTTCCGCGCCGCGCCATCGCGAGGGCGCTTCTTTGCATACCGTTTTCGCGATAAATTCGAATATCACCAAAAGCGAGCGGCGCAGCCGCACTGAACGTGGAGCGCTGCGGATGTTGACCAGCGCGGGCCTGCTTCTGTATCGCCAGCGAGATAGGACAGAAGTTTTCCTGGTGCATCCGGGCGGCCCCTATTGGGTTAAGAAGGACGCAGGTGCGTGGTCGATCCCAAAAGGACTGTACGGGCCGGAGGAAGATCCTCTCCAGGCCGCTTTGCGGGAATTCGCGGAGGAGACTGGATTCAGCGCTTCTCCCCCGTTCCTGCCTTTGGGCGCATTTGAGGTGAGCCGCGATAAGACTGTGACGGTCTTTGCCGCAGAGGGCGACTGTCGGGAGGAGGACCTCGTGAGCAATACCTTCGCAATGGAGTGGCCGCCAAGATCCGGCCAGATGAAGAACTTTTCTGAAGTCGACCGGGGAGCTTGGTTCGTCGAGGAGGAAGCCCTGTGCAGGATAACCCCAGGGCAGCGCGCTATTGTCGCCGCACTTTTCAGATCAATTACTGCGTCAGAAGCAGCGCCGGCGCCTTCCCGCTCTCGGCGTAAACGATCCCGTATTGGTCGAAGCGACGCGCCAAATTAAGCGCGTCGTCACGCGCGAGATCGAGGACAAATAATCCGGCTTCGGTAGGCCCGTCGTCTTTCGCATCGCGCCCGCGGGCGGTGACATAGGACTTCCCGGCGCGTCGGACGGCCGCAATTAACGCGCCATGCGCGGCGGCGTTCGCCTCCTCGGGCTGGGTTTCGCTGCGCGGGTTATAGGCGGTGATGAACACGCCCGTCGCGGCGCCGCGGCTATGCATAAAGGCATCGAGGTCCCGGTTGGGTCGATCAACCTGAAAAGAGAGCATCTCGCCATCCGCATCGATGTCGTAGACGGCGGCGCGGTAGGCCATGATGAGATCCGGCGGAATTGGCACGTGAACCTCTTCTAAAGCGTTATGTCGGCAAACACCGGCAAATGATCGGAGGCCGTGCGGCCGGCAGGATCTACCCAACTGGTGATCATGGCTTCGCGCGGACGACAGTAAATTCGGTCGAGCAGCAACATAGGGCGAAACGAGGGCCAAGTGCGATGGTGCGTGCGGGCGGGCAAAGTATCGGCGAGGGCGCGTCGCACGGGACCTCGCCAAGGCCAGTCGTTGAAGTCGCCCAACATGATCGAGACACGGTGATCACTGTCGGCGATCTGCGCGAGCTGCCGCGCCTGACGCCGACGCTCGCTGAACCAAAGCCCTAAATGCACAGCCGATAAGTTGACGGGTCCGTAGGGCGTTTCGATATCGCATTCGATGGCACAGCGCTTCTCGAATTTCCAGTAGGAGAGGTCGTGAAGCTTAACCGCGGACATGGGCCAGCGGCTGATGACCGCGTGACCATAATGCCCATCTTCGGCGACGATCGTCCGCGCCTCCGCCTGATGTTCGCCCAAGGCTGCGGTAAGGAATGCGAGGGGCGGCGGATCCTGCGCGGGCCGACCACGGGAATCGACCTCCTGCAGGGCCAGGATGTCCGGGTTGTGTGCCTGGACGAGTCGGACGATCCGGCCGAGATCACGGCGTCCATCGGGCCCGATGCCCCCATGGATATTCCATGTCATCACGCGGATGCAGCGCCCTGCCATCTCAGGCCCCCGCTCGCCGCCTCATGAACACCTGAAGCACATAGGACAGTGCGAGCCACACGGCGAGCACAAGGGCGAGCATGCCTCCGCTTTTCAAGGTGGGATGAACCATGAAGGCGGAGACCTGCCGGCCGGCAAGGGCAAGCACGATGAATCCCGGCGCCAGTCCATAGGCCGTACCGATCATATAGTCGGAGACTTTCACCTTCAGCGCACCGGCGACGACGTTCACGATACTGAAAGGCGCAACGGGAAGAATTCGAACGGTCGTCACGGCAACGATTCCATGGCCCCGAATGCCGCGCCTGATCTTGCCGGCACGCCCGCCCAGCAGCCGCTCGATGCGGTCCGCGCCGATGAGGCGGCCCAGAGCATATCCGACCGCCGCACTCGCCATCGCGCCGACGGTCGCGTAGACAATGCCGGTCCAGAGGCCGAACGCAGCGGTTGTAGCCACGATCATCACTGTCACGGGAAACCCAACGAGACCGCCAAGCACATAAACCGCGGTGACGATCACAAGCGCCATCGGATGGTGGCGATAACTGCGGAAGAAGGCGATCGTCGCATCCGCCGTCGCATAGTCCCGCAGAGGCGTAAATCGCCAGAGGAGAACAAGGGCAACCAGGACGGCCACCAGGGCACCACCTGCGACTAGCACGCCGCGCAGATGCTCGGCATGGCTATCGTCGCGCGCCAGCGAAGCGGCACCCAAATTGTCCGTGATCGCGTTTCTCCCGTCCCAAAGCGTCCGCGTCAGGCGGCCGACGCCACGTCATATGGGAACGTAGGGGCACAAACCCCAGCGCCGCTCGCGGCGGCGTGATAGACGTCGCGATAGCGCCCCGCGGCGGAGCGCCAGCAGTTACGTCGCTCCATGGCGGCGCGTTTCATGGCGACAAGGTTTTTGCGTGAGCCATAGGCGCCAAAGGCGCGGCCGACGGCCTCGATAAAACCTTCCGACGAGAACTGCCCGAAGAGGAAACCCGTGACACCGTCCTTGATGGTATCGGTGAGTCCGCCGGTCTTATGTGCAATCGGCAAGGTGCCGAAGCGCTGGGCGTACTGCTGGGACAAGCCGCAAGGCTCGAACCGCGAGGGCATCAGGAGGAAGTCGGCGCCCGCATAGGCGCGGCGCGACAAGGTTTCGTCGAAGCCGATACGTACGGCTACGTGTTCGGGATATTTCGAAGCGAGCGAGCGCATGGACTTCTCGATGGCCGGGTCACCTTCACCGATCACAACAACTTGTCCGCCCTTCGCAACGATATCGTCCGCCGACTCTTCGATAAGATCAAGGCCCTTCTGATGAACCAGACGGGAGATCACCGAGAACAACGGTCCCGTATTGGCGAGTCCAAATGCCTCGCGCACGGTCTGCGCGGTGCGCTCCTTGCCGGTGAAGTCGCCGGCGTCGAAGTGATGCTCAAGGTGCGGGTCGTGCGCCGGGTCAAAGCTGTCGTCGATGCCGTTGAGAATGCCGGTCAGTTGGTTCTGCGCGGCGCGATTCTTGAGGACACCGTCCAGACCCGCGCCGAATTCGGGCGTCAGGATCTCGCGCGCGTATGTCTCGCTGACCGTGGTGACATGCGACGCATAAACGATTCCCGCTTTCAGGAACGACATCCGGCCGTAGAATTCGACACCTTCGACCGTGTAAGCCGACTCGGGCACGCCGAGCGCTGTCAGGCGATTGCGCTCGAACAATCCTTGGTACGCGAGATTGTGGTTCGTGAGGATGCTGGGGACGCGTTGACCGCGCCACGCAAGATAAGCAGGCGTGAGAGCCGACGCCCAGTCGTTCACATGCACGACGTCGGCCGTCCAGGACGCGTCGGCCCCGTTTCGTGTTCCGGTAGCAATGTCCGCGGCCGCGAGGGCAAGGCGCGCGAAGCGGAGATCGTTGTCGGCCCAGTCGCGCGCGCTTTCGTCTCCATACGGAGAGCCCGGGCGATCGTAAAGCTCGGGCGCGAGAACGACGTAAACCGGCAGCCCGTCGTCAGCGTAGGTCAGCGCGATTTTACAGGGCGGGATGGCGTTCAATCCCGGCAAATCAGCCACGACATGTGGCGTACCGATTTTTGCGAGAACCTGCCTATAGCCAGGAATCATGATGCGGGTATCGACGCCGCCATCACGCAGCACGCGCGGCAGATAGGCGGACACCTCGCCAAGGCCTCCGGCCTTCACGAGATCGGTAAGTTCAGACGTCACGAAGAGGACGCGCTCGACGTTCTGCACGGGCAACACCCTTTCAAATACCTCACGCAGGAAACACGAGCGCGTCGACAACGCGCGGCGTCCTGCATCAAAAATTGAACGTGAGGTTCACTCCACACGCATGCACCGCGAGCCGGCGGATGCACGCAACCCGCAGGCAGAACGACGCCTTTTTGTGATTGTTCCGCCGCAGCGCAGCGCGCGGAAAAGATTCACAGCAAAGCAATGAATGCGTGGAACGCGCGCAGACGGCGCGCTTAGGTCATCGACCAACCGTGGCTGACGTTGAGGGATTGGCCCGTCAATGCATTGGTCTCGAAAGCGGCGAAGAACAACACGGCCTGAGCCACATCATCGACGGTGGTGAACTCGCCGTCCACCGTGCCCTTCAGCATGATGTTCTTCACAACCTCTTCCTCCGAAATGCCGAACGTCTTCGCCTGTTCGGGGATCTGCTTATCGACGAGCGGGGTGCGCACAAAGCCCGGGCACACAACGTTGGCGCGCACGCCGTGGGCAGCACCCTCTTTCGCCACGACTTTCGCAAGACCCATCAGCCCGTGTTTCGCCGTCACGTAAGGCGCCTTCAACGGGGACGCCTCCTTCGAGTGGACCGAGCCCATATAAATGACAGCGCCGCCCGTGCCCTGCTTGTACATATGGCGCAGCGCCGCCCGCGTCGTGAGAAATGCTCCGTCGAGGTGTATGGCCATCAGGCGTTGCCAATCCTTGTACGCAAAATCGACGAGCGGCGAGACGATCTGAATGCCGGCGTTGCTGACGAGGACATCGATCTTCCCGAAATGCGCGGCAGCGCGATCGATCCCCGCGTCGACTTCGGCTTCATTGGTAACGTCCATCGCCACACCCAGCGCGCTGGGCCCAAGTTCCAGTGCTACGGCGTCGGCTTGCGCTGCATTCAGGTCGGCAATGACGACCTTCGCGCCGGCCTTCACGAAGACTTCGGCGATCCCGCGCCCGATTCCACTGGCGGCGCCCGTTACCACCGCAACCTTGCCGACGACACTCATGCGCTAGAACTCCGCTTCCAACTCTTCAACCTCTTCAGGCTCAGTCTTCGCCTCGGCGGTCCACTCGAGGACAGGTGTCCACGCCAAAATAGTATCCCGGTATGCGGCACAGGGCGCATCAAGCTTGATGTCATAAGTTAGGAAGCGTGTGCAGACGGGCGCATACATCGCATCCGCCATCGTGGGTTGCGCGCCGAAGAGATAGGGACCCCCGTAGCGTTGAAAGCAGTCACGCCAAATCTCTTGAATGCGTTCGATATCGGCCTTGGCGCCCGACCACACCTTGAAACCGGGGAAGCGCGCCTTCAAGTTCATGGGGAGCGCAGAGCGCAGATTGAAGAAACCAGAGTGCATCTCGCCGCAGATCGACCGGCAGTGTGCACGCATCTTCGAATCGGTGGGCAGCAGGCCGGCGCTAGGATTGAGTTCGGCGAGATACTCGGCAATGGACAAAGTGTCCCAAACCGTCGTGCCCGCGTGCTCAAGCTTCGGGGTTAGGAATGACGGCGATAACAGGAGAAGTTCGGCCTTGGCGCTGGGATCGTCGATCGCGACGATCTTCTCTTCGAATGTGAGTCCCGCCATTTTGCAGAGGAGCCATCCCCGAAATGACCAGGAGGAGTAGTTTTTGCTGGAAATCGTAAGCGTTGCCGCCATCGGGCCCCCGTGCCGGCCCCGGGGTTTCTCAACTTTATGGTTCGAGACCGTGAAAGGATCATCTCGCACTGCAGCAAAAATTGCACTAGGCTTTTGCCGGGGAGAAGCCAGAATGGCGGCCAGCTGGGTATAGATGCTTTATTCTTTATATGAACAGCAGCGGACGTGGAGCGAGCCGGTCCGCCGAATGGCGGGCCTGGCCCGCGATACGCTGACGCCGCTTACGCTCTGGCCGGGCGGCGCGGGGCTCTCGCACGTGACGGCCGCCTTCGATCTGTTGTCACGCACGGCCCTCACCCACGACCATCCGGGCTACCACATCGATCATGTCCTCATCGACGGACACCCGGTGCCTGTGTCCGAAGAGGTCGCCGGAAGTTCACCGTTCTGTACGCTGCTCCGGTTCCGCAAACCCAGCATCTCGGGGCAGCCAAAAGTACTGGTTGTGGCACCGCTTTCCGGACACTTCGCCACCCTCTTGCGCGACACCGTCCGCACCTTGCTTGTAGACCATGATGTGTTCCTGACGGACTGGCGCAACGCGCGCGAGATTCCCCTCAGCCACGGCGACTTTGGCTTCGACGATTGCATCGAGCACATCATCAGCTTCCTGGAGACGATCGGACCTGGGGCTCATGTGATCGCGGTGTGCCAGCCGTGCGTTCAAGTCCTGGCGGCCGTGGCGGTGATGTCGGAAAGCAAAAATCCCGCCACACCGCGTTCGATGACGCTGATGGCTGGTCCTATCGACACCCGAATCCAACCGACGAAGGTCAATGAACTTGCGACCGAGCATCCGATTGAGTGGTTCGCGCAGAATGTGATCACCACCGTGCCGTCGGGCCTTCCCGGGGCGGGGCGCGAGGTCTATCCCGGATTTCTGCAGCTTACGGCCTTCATGTCGATGAACGGGGCCCGCCACGTCAAGGCGCACAATGACCTTTATATGCATCTCGCCACGGGCGACGCGGAGCGCGCAAACGACATCAAGACATTTTACGACGAGTACTTCGCGGTGTTCGATCTCCCGGCGCGGTTTTATCTCGAGACGGTAAAGCGCGTCTTCCAGGATGCGGATCTCGCCCGCGGCGCACTCACCTATAAAGGCAAGCCGGTCGACCCGTCCGCGATCAAGAAGACGGCACTTCTCACGGTCGAAGGAGAGCACGACGATATCTGCGCGGTCGGTCAAACGCTCGCGGCGCACGATCTGTGCACGGGGCTAAAGCCGTTCCTCAAGCGGCACCACCTTCAACCGGGCGCGGGGCACTACGGTGTCTTTAGCGGACGCCGCTGGCGTACGCAGATTTATCCGCTGCTGCGCAACCTCACGATCTCAGCCAGCTGACCACTTCGCGCGAAACGCGCAAATTGCGCGGTTTTGAGCCACGTCGCTGAAACGTCCCAATCGGGTCGCATTTCCTCCGCAAATCGCGCCTTTACTTCTTTCAAGTGAGGCTGGTCGGTCCCTACGGAACCGGAGTTCGCGCTCTCTCGTTTTCCCCGGGACCCAGTTCGTACGTGCCGACCTTCCGAGTCACACCCGCGATTAGGAGAAAATCCGTGAAGAAGCTCATTTTGAGCGCCACCGCACTGACGTTCCTTGCGAGTTCAGTCTCGGCGGCAGTGCCCGTGACCACAACGAACCCCACGCTCAATAACGCGCCACTGACTCAGCTGGTGGTTCAATACCGGAGCGATGACCGGCGCGACCGCGGAGACAGTTACGACTTCAAGCGGGGCGATCGTCTGCCGCGCGGCCTGCGCGACCGCCGCTATGTCTATTATGATTGGCGCGAAAGCAATTTGCCCCGCCCGCCACAAGGCTTTCAGTGGATGATGATCGGCGACCAGTACGTGATGGCATCCATCACCAACGGACAGATTCGGGATGTACGCGATGTTGAGCGCGTGGAGCAACGCGCCGATCGCCGCGAGTGGCGGGAAGAGCGGCGCGAAGAACGCCGCGAGGAACGGCGCGAATATTCGCGTGCCGAGCGTGAAGTCCAATGGCGTGCCCGCTACGCGCGGCAGTACAATCTCAATGACGATGCCTACTACCGCGAATGCCGGAATCGCCCGGACCCCGCCGGCGCACTTGTCGGCGCTGTCATTGGCGGCCTCCTGGGGAACGCGGCGGGAAATCGCCGCAACGAAACCGCAACAACCATAATGGGGGTGGTGGCAGGCGGCGCAATCGGCGCGGCCCTGACCAATAAGCTGGACTGCAACGACCGCAGTTACGCCTACAAAACCTACACGACCGGCTTCAACGCCGGGCGCGCCAACGCATTCTACGACTGGCAAAACCCGCAGTCGGGCACGCGTGGCCAGCTTCACGTGCTCGATTACTACGAGGACGAAGACAATTTCCACTGCGCCGTCTACAGCCAGAAGATCTGGATCGACGGACACCCCGAAGAAGCGCGCGGCCGCGCCTGTCAGCAGCCGGACGGCGCGTGGGCGATCATCGACTAGTGCCTAAGTCGGAAAAGCTCGTACCGATGGAAGCCCGGCAGGTCGACGACCTGCCGGGCGATTCATTTTGGCAGTTCGAGCCGAAATGGGACGGCTTTCGATGTATCGCGCGGCGCAGGGGCGCGAAGATCGATCTTATCTCCAAGTCAGGAAAGCCCCTTGCGCGCTACTTCCCGGAGATCGTCGCCGCGTTGGCGACCGTCTCGCCCAAACGTTTTGTGGTCGACGGAGAACTATGTATCCCCATGCGTCGCTCACTCTCTTTCGAGGCGCTGCAGCTGCGACTACATCCGGCGGCGAGCCGCGTCGCCACACTGGCGGCCGAAACACCCGCGCTTTTTATCCTTTTCGACATACTCGCTTCCCCCGCGCGCAATCTAACGGCGGCTTCGCTAGAGGAACGCCGCAGCGCACTCGAAGAGTTTTACGCAGGCCTCGGCAGCGCGCGGCTGCGCCTCTCCCCGGCGACCCGTTCGCGCGCGGAAGCAAAGCGGTGGCTAAGCCGCGCGGGCGGCGGCGTGCTCGACGGCGTCATCGCGAGGGATGTGCGGAGCCCTTATTTGGCCGGGGAGCGCGCAATGCTGAAGGTCAAATGCCTGCGCAGCGCCGACTGCGTGGTGGGCGGCTTCCGCTACGCGACAGACCGTAAAGAGGTAGGCTCGTTGCTCCTTGGCCTGTTCAACGACGCCGGGCAGCTCGACCATGTCGGGTTTACATCCGGCATCCCCCGGACGGAGCGCGCTGCCCTCACAGCAAAGCTCGAGAAGTTGAAAGGGCCGCCGGGGTTCACCGGCAATGCCCCCGGCGCTCCGAGCAGATGGTCGACGGACCGGAGCGCCGCGTGGATTCCGCTAAAACATAAGCTGGTCGCTGAAGTGCAATATGATCATGTCACCGCCGGCCGTTTTCGGCACGGGACTCGCTTTCTTCGCTGGCGCCCCGACAAGGCCCCGCGACAATGCACCGCAGACCAACTGATCCGGGAAGGACGGCCTTCAGTCATCGCAGCCGTACTATCTCTATAGTTCCCCGGTCACGGCCTTTTGTTGGAATTGTGCAGCGCAGCAAATACGCAACGCGGCCGTAGCCTCCCGTCACTTCGTTGATTACAAGAAAAAGCGCGCCGCGCCTTCAAAGATGCGCGCGTTGTCTTGCTATTTATGGCGGCTTTTGTTTCAGTCGCCGAATCATCCTGCAACGAAGGGGTTCGTTCTATGGGAAAGACGGCACAATGGGTGCTTTGGGGGGGTGTCGCCATTCTTGGCGCCGCCTGTATGGGCGTCCTCGCTCTCCATGAAGGAGAGTCGATCAACGCAGCGTGGCTGGTCGTAGCCGCCGTTTGCACCTACGCAATCGGTTATCGTTTCTACAGCGCGTACGTGGCGAACACCGTTCTCGGTGTGGACCCGAGCCGTCCGACGCCGGCCGTGTTGAAGAACGACGGCCTCGATTACGTTCCTACGAATAAGTACGTGCTGTTCGGGCACCACTTCGCCGCCATCGCCGGCGCCGGTCCGCTCGTCGGTCCGACACTTGCCGCGCAGATGGGTTATCTGCCGGGGACCTTGTGGATCCTGGTAGGTGCGGTGTTCGCAGGCTGCGTGCAGGATTACGTCATTCTGTTCTTCTCGACGCGCCGCAATGGCAACACGCTCGGCCAGATGATCCGCGACAATCTCGGCAAGGACGCCGGGATCGTGGCCATCGTCGGCATCCTCGCGATCATGATTATTCTGCTCGCGGTGCTGTCGCTTGTGATCGTGAAAGCGCTCGCGGAAAGCCCGTGGGGCGTGTTCACCGTCGCGATGTCGATCCCGATCGCCGTGCTGATGGGTCTTTACATGCGCTATGTCCGTCCGGGCAAAGTGCTTGAGGTCTCGGTCGGTGGCTTCGCGCTGCTGATGCTCGCGCTGTGGTTCGGCTCTCACATCGCCGAACATCCTTTCTGGGCGAACGTCTTCACACTGTCGGGCACGGCCATCACCTGGTGGCTCGTAGTCTACGCCTTCGTGTCCTCGGTGCTGCCGGTGTGGCTGATGCTTGCGCCGCGCGACTATCTGTCGACCTTCTTGAAGATCGGTACGATTGTCCTGCTGGCCTTGGGCATCTTGGTGGTGACTCCGGACCTGCACATGCCCGCGGTAACCAAATTCGCCGACGGCACGGGCCCGGTCTTCGCCGGCTCTCTGTTCCCGTTCCTCTTCATTACCATTGCCTGCGGGGCCATCTCCGGCTTCCACGCGCTGGTCTCCTCGGGGACGACCCCGAAGATGATGGAGAACGAGATCCAGGGCCGTCCGGTGGGTTATGGCTCGATGATCTGTGAAAGCTTCGTCGCCGTCATGGCGTTGATCGCGGCGTGCGCGCTGGAACCCGGCGTGTACTTCGCCATGAACAGCCCGGCGGCCTTGATCGGCACCACGGTTGACAGCGCGGCCACCACAATCAGCTCGTGGGGCTTCGTGATCACACCGGAAATGCTGGCGCAGATGGCCAAGGACGTGGGCGAAGGTTCGATCCTCTCGCGCACCGGCGGCGCGCCGACCCTCGCGGTGGGCATGGCGCACATCCTGTCCCAGTTCCTGGGCGGAACGGCGACCATGGCCTTCTGGTATCACTTCGCCATCCTGTTCGAAGCGATGTTCATCCTGACCACGCTTTCGGCGGGCACCCGCGTCGCGCGCTTCATGATCCAGGATCTTCTGGGCATGGCGAGCAAGACCCTGGGCGATACGTCCTCGACGTTGGGCAACCTCGTGGCGACAGGCATGGCCTGCGCGGCGTGGGGTTACTTTACGTATCAGGGCGTGATCGACCCGTTCGGCGGCATCAACTCGTTGTGGGCGCTGTTCGGCGTCGCCAACCAGATGCTGGCGGCAATTGCCCTCGTGCTCGCGACGGTGCTGATCGTCCAGCTCGGCCAGATGAAGCGCATTTGGGTGACCCTGGTTCCGCTGTCCTGGCTGCTGATCTGCACCATGGCGGCGGGCTGGCAGAAGCTGTTCCATGAAGATCCGCGCATCGGCTTCCTCTCGCACGCCAAGATGATCGAGAAGGGACTTGATGCAGGCACAGTCATGGCTCCGGCCAAGTCGCTCGAAGAAATGCAGCGCATCGTCTTCAATGACTATCTGGATGCGGTGATCTGCGCCTTCTTTATGCTGATCGTGGTGGCGCTGGTGTTCTTCGGCATCCGCGCGATCCGCGGGGGCCAGGGTGTAACCGTCGACGCCACGCCGGGCGCCGCGCGTACGCAACCGGCAGAGTAGCAATGGCCAAAAGCCGCAACCTTCTTGCCGATCACTTCCCGGATGCAGTCTCGGCCCAGCCGAGCCTGCTGTCCGAGGTGGTCGCGCGGTTGCGGCAGACCGCCCGGTTGATGTGCGGGGTTCCGGATTACGACACCTATGTCCGGCACTTCAAAACGACGCATCCCGACCAGGCCGTGCCGACCTACGAGGAGTTCTTCACCTTGTGTCAGAACCGGCGCTTCGGCGTCGGGGGTGGCATGCAGGCCAGATGTTGCTAACAAAGCCAAGCGTTTAAGACCCATTCGGGCGGTGCGGGGAAACCCACACCGCCCGAATTCTTTTGGGACGAATTACGTCTGCCGGATTGTGCCGGCCGGGCTCACTTCGGACATATCTTCAGGGTGTTGCTGGCGTAAAATTAACCCGGCCGTGAGGCCGGCTGCTTTATAAGGACGCCCCGGATTGACCTGCGGGCGAGTTTGCCCACATAGACGCCCATGAATATCGCCCTGCCCGTTTCCCAGACGCCGCCCAAGCCGCTGTTCTCGTACAAGAAGTACTGGGCCCAGCGTTTCGGAACTGCGCCCTTCCTGCCGATGAGCCGGGAAGAAATGGACGTCCTTGGCTGGGATGCCTGCGACATCATCATCGTGACCGGCGACGCGTATGTGGATCACCCGAGCTTCGGCATGGCGATCATAGGGCGGCTCCTTGAGGCCCAAGGCTTTCGGGTGGGGATCATTTCCCAGCCGGACTGGCAGAGCCCGGATAGCTTCAAGAAACTGGGCGCCCCCAAGCTCTTCTGGGGCGTGACGGGCGGCAACATGGACTCGATGGTGAATCGCTACACCTCGGACCGTCGCCTGCGCCACAACGACAGCTACACACCAGGGGGCGAGGGCGGCAAGCGCCCGGACCGCTCCGTCATCGTTTATGCCCAGCGCTGCCGCGAGGCCTTCAAGGATGTTCCCATCGTTCTTGGCGGGATTGAGAGTTCGCTGCGCCGCATCGCGCATTATGACTACTGGTCGGATAAAGTGCGCCGCTCCGTCCTGGTGGACTCCAAGGCCGATATCCTTCTGTATGGAAACGCCGAGCGGGCCGTGGTCGAAGTCGCGCATCGTTTCGCCAAGGGGCAGCAAGCCGCCGACATGGACGATGTGCGTGGTGTCGTGCTTCTGAAGAACGCCGTGCCCGAAGGCTACATCGAGGCCAAGGCCGACGACATCGAAGCCAGCGATGAAGGCGCCAAGCAGACCAAAGACGGCGAGAGAGTTGTTGTGCGACTGCCGTCGTTCGAGCAAGTGGAAAAGGATCCGGAGCTGTATGCGCGCGCGAGCCGCGTGCTTCACCGCGAGAGCAATCCGGGCAACGCAAGGCCATTAGTGCAAAAGCACGGCGAGCGCGAGTTATGGGTGACACCGCCCCCTATCCCCATCACTACGCCGGAAATGGATGGGATTTACGAACTGCCCTATGCGCGGGCGCCGCATCCGTCCTACGGCGACCAGAAAATACCGGCGTGGGACATGATCCGCTTCTCGGTGACAATCATGCGCGGCTGCTTCGGCGGCTGCTCGTTCTGTTCAATCACCGAACACGAAGGGCGTATCATCCAGAGCCGCTCCGAAGGCTCCATCCTTCAGGAGATCGAGAAGATCCGCGATAAGACGGAAGGCTTCACCGGTATCATCTCCGACATCGGCGGTCCGACCGCGAACATGTACCGCCTTGCGTGCAAGGACAAAGCCATCGAGTCCAAATGCCGCAAACCGTCCTGCGTTTTTCCGGACGTCTGCCCCAACCTCAACACCAACCATGATTCGCTGATCCAGCTTTACCGGAAGGCGCGGGCCATTCCGGGAATCAAGAAAGTGATGGTGGCCTCGGGCGTGCGCTACGACCTTGCGGTGAAGAGCCCCGCTTACGTGAAGGAACTCGTGACCCATCACGTCGGCGGCTATCTGAAGATCGCGCCCGAGCATACGGAAGCCGGTCCTCTTTCCAAGATGATGAAACCCGGCATCGGCGCCTACGACAAGTTCAAGCAGATGTTCGACCAAGCGGCGAAGCAGGCAGGCAAGGAATACTTCCTGATTCCGTATTTCATCGCGGCGCACCCGGGCACCACGGACGAGGACATGATGAACCTCGCCCTTTGGCTGAAGCGGAACAAATACCGCGCGGATCAGGTGCAGACCTTCCTGCCCTCGCCGATGGCGCTGTCGACGGCCATGTACCATTCGGGGAAGAATCCGTTGAAGCCCGTGCGGCGCGGCGCCTCGGAGCAAGTCGATACGATCAAGGGGCTGAAGCAGCGCCGGCTGCATAAGGCGTTCCTGCGTTATCACGACCCGGAGAACTGGCCGCTTCTGCGCGAAGCCCTCAAGCGCATGGGACGCGCCGATCTGATCGGACCGGGCAAGCATCAGCTTGTGCCCTCGTGGCAGCCTGCCGGCACCGGCTTGTCCGGCGGCGAAGGCAAGCGCATGGGCAGGAAGCACCGCGGTCAGACCTTCCTGACCAAGGGCGTGAAAGAGCCGCGGCGCCCGCGCTCCTGACGCGCTGGAATGGCGGGGTATGTTCCGCGCCCTCAAATAAATAGCCGAGCGTAAACAATCCCCAACACCATCCGTTGCCCCTTTGGCTTTCACACAGAAGGAGCAACCCCATGATGTTTTCACCTCGCGCGTTGATGTGCGCGATCCTGGTCGCGGGCATATCAGCGCCGTCGCTCGCGGCGGACTCGCAGGATACGTTCTTAAAGGAGGCGATTCAGGGCAATCTCGCCGAAGTCAGCATGGGCGAATTGGCGCAGAAGGACGGCGGCAGCCAAGCTGTGAAAGACTATGGGCGCATGCTGGCGGCCGATCATGGCAAGGCCCGGGACGAGTCGATCGCGGTGGCCAAGAAAATGAATATCGAGGCGCCGAAAGGCCCAAACAGCGGACAACAGGACATGCATACAAAGATGTCGAAGATGCAGGGCGCCGCCTTCGACAAGATGTTCGCTTCGCATATGGTCATGGACCACGAGAAGGATATCAACAAGTATCAGGACGCGGCCAAGGCCGACGCAAACTCCGATATCGGCAAATATGCGTCGAACAGCCTGCCGGTCCTGCAGAAACATTTGAAGGCCGCCCAAGCGTTGGCGAAATAGACAATCAGCAGCAGCCCTCCCTTGACGATCTGTGCAAGGGAGGCGCGCGCTTTCGCACGAGAGCGAGCGGGAACTGCCGTCGGCCTCGCGCCGGTCAACTTTTCTTCCCGAACTTCCCGGATGAGTTTTAGTCGAGGCGTATAAAAAACTTGTGCGTAGTTGTGACGTCGCGCGCAGTATGCGAATTCGCGGTGTCACGCCCAAAGTGACCGGGGCCACGGGGGACTATCGTGGCGCCAGTGACGATGGGGGCTGTCGTATTTGGGAGCCCCGGCTCATCGGGCCGGGGCTACAAATACGCAGACGCCTATTTGTCGGTGAGAAGGCTCATCAGGCTCGACGTATCCCAGCGGCCATGGCCCTGGGCCTGGACTTCGGCATAGAACTGATCAATCAGGGCGATCGCGGGCAGGCGGGCGCCATTACGGCGCGCTTCCTCCATCGTGATACGCAAATCCTTGCGCATCCAGTCGGTCGCGAAACCGAAGTCGAACTTTCCGGCGAGCATCGTCTTGCCGCGGTTCTCCATCTGCCACGACTGCGCCGCGCCCTTCGAGATCACGGCGAGCACCGCGTCCATATCGAGGCCCGCGCGCTTTCCGAAGTTCAGCGCCTCGGCCAGCCCTTGCACCGCGCCGGCGATGCAAATTTGGTTGACCATCTTGGTGAGCTGTCCAGCGCCACTTTCACCGATCAGTTTGCACATCTTGGCGTAGGAGGCGATCACGGGCTCGGCCTTCGCGTACGACGCCGACTCGCCGCCGCACATGACCGTGAGCTGTCCGTTCTCCGCGCCCGCCTGGCCGCCGGACACGGGCGCATCGATGAACCCCACGCCACGCGCGAGGCACAGCGCCGAGAGTTCACGCGCGATATTCGCCGACGCCGTGGTATGGTCGACGATCACCGCGGCGGAAGAAATGCCATCCAGCACGCCGTCTTTCCCGGTAATGACCGCGCGCAGATCCGGATCATCACCAACGCACACGAACACAATCTCGGCGCCTTTCGCCGCGGCCGCGGGTGTCAGTGCGCTCGCGTGGCCATACTTGGCAACCCATGCCTCGGCCCGCGCTGGATTGCGGTTGTAGACCGTCACCTTGTGAGCTTTGGTGAGATGCCCCGCCATGGGAAAGCCCATGACTCCGAGCCCGATGAAAGCAACATTCGCCATATCCGCCCCTCGCTATGTCAGAAGCGAAGAGTGTAGCGGGCGCCGCGCTCAGCTGTCAGCAGGGCTTGAACAGAAGATCCCGATAGGTGCCGGGTCCCAAAGCCTGGGTGACGGCGCCGGGGTCCAGCGCCGGTCCCGCGCCCGCCGGGGTGAGTTCGTGGACGCTGTAATCCGCCCCCACAAAATGGCGAATCAACCGCGCGGCGGACGAACCCATGGCGCGGAGGTGATCATCGTCGACCTCGACGAACCACACAGGTCGGTCGTGCCGTAACGTGCGATCGCCGCCGTCGAGCACGCGCTGCTCTGCGCCTTGCACGTCGATCTTCACGAGCGCCAGACGCCCGCTCTGATCGCCGGCGAGGATATCGTCGAGCCGCACTGAGGCAACATCGACACCAGAAAGGTCATCGGTGAGTCTATGGTCTCCCGGATGAGCCGGATTGAGTTTCAGACGTGCGGCACCTTCTGACTCAGCCGCCGCGGCCTCGATGATTTGCACGCGCGCCAGCGTACCATCGGCTCGGAGCGCCCGATGAAGATCGCGCGCGTTGCGCGGTTCAGGTTCGAGCGCGATCACCCGGCCGGCTTCACCCACCCACGTTGCGAAACGTCGGGTGAAGAAGCCGACGTTGGCCCCGATGTCGATCACGGTAGATCCTGCCGGCACGAAGCTCTGGAGGCCACCAGCGGCGGGGGCCTCAAGGCGGGATTTGTAGACGTTGTAGGCGCGGGAGAACGCCCAGCGTCCGGCCCGGGTGGAGAGAAGCCCCGTTGCCCGCATGCCGGCGTAAGAGCGCAAGAGCGCGGTCTGAAGAAGCGTGTTCATATGGCCTTGAATTTCCGCCAGGCGAAGACGGTCATGCGCGCGAGCAACATGCCGTGAGTGAAGCGGGAAATCTGTGTTTCGCCGTAGAACCGGTCGCGGTAACGGATCGGGACCTCAACAATTTTCAAGTTCAATCGCGCCGCGCCAAAAATGAGGTCGAAATCGCCGAACGGATCAAAATCTCCGAAGTACGCGCGCGCCGCTGCGATCTTCAGATAGTCCGAGCGCCACAGCACTTTTGTGCCGCAGAGGGTGTCGGTGAAACGGTGATTGAGCAGGAACGAGAACAAGGCGGCGAAGGTGCGGTTCGCGATCCAGTTCAGAAACCGCATGGCGCGGTCGGCCATGGGATAGACCAGACGCGAGCCGTTGATGAACTCCCCCTTCCCGGAAGAGATCGCGGCGTAAAACTTGGGAAGTTCCTCCGGCGGCATGGTTAGATCGGCATCGAGGATCATGAGGACGTCGCCCGTCGCCGCCGCGAAACCGGCCCTGACCGCATCGCCTTTGCCTTTGCCGGGTTGTTTCATGACCTTGATATCAAGGTGCGGGTACGCCGCCTGCACGCGCAGGCACTCTTCGTAAGTGCCGTCTTTGCTATGCCCCTCGACGAAAAGGATTTCCATGCGCGGGGCGATGGGCGGAAGCCGTAGAATTGCCTGCTCGACGTTGCCGCGCTCGTTGCGGCAGGGAATGAGCACGCTGCAGGAGGGCTTGAGGATCGCGGCCACCTGCGACGGGCGGGCGACGATGTAATTGCGTAAACAAAAGCGGCGCAGGCCGGGCAACGCACCGATGGTTCGATTGACCAGCGCTCCCAAACCGAACATGCGGCGCGGAATGAGCTGTCGCCACTCGCGCTTCAGCGGCTCCCAACCGGCGAGATCCAACATATTCATTGTATCGGAGGTGCTGAGCCAGTTGTGCTGACCTTGCGGCATTTTCATGCGGATGCGCTCGGCTAGGCCGAGCACGGGCTCCCATAAACGGGAGTAGTAGCTGACGACGATGCGAGTGCGCGGCGTTGCGAACCGGTGCAAAAGGCGGAAAGTCTCCTCGCAGTCGTCGAGGAATCCGATCGTGTCCGAAAGCAAGATCACATCGAAGACACCTTCAATTTGCGCGAGGTCGAGAGGATCCTCGGCGTTGCCGGTGAGGAACCGTAGAGATGGATGGCGCACCGTGGCCCGCGCCGTCATCGCGGCTGAGATGTCGATCCCGACGCCGTCACTCGGTTCAAGCGCCGCCAATGTGTCTCCGAGGCCGCTGCCGATCTCCAGGACGCGCAGACCCGGCGGAATAAGAAACCGCAGATAGGCGATATCCGCTTCATGGAATGCGCGGTTACGCGCAGTCCATGTATCGATCTCCGGCGCCAAGCGGTCGAACAGCGCGCGCATGCAGGTCTGCCGCTGCGATAGGGGGCGCGGTAGCGGGGAGGACACGGCTAGGTCTTGGGAAAAGAGTCTGCGCATCACGGTGTATCGAACGACAGACAGGGGTATGGCGGGCGGCGCGGCGTGGCAGTAGCGTCGGTTCCTTCCGGCGTGGCGAGTTCACCGGCCCGCCCGTCGCGGCTGAGCGCAAAGACCCTGAGACGACCCTCAGGCGCGGGAGCGCACACGGCGTAGCCGGAAAGCTGGTACTCGGGCGCTTCGAATACCGCAGCGACATCGGCGCGGCGCGCGGTGCCCGTTCCGCCATAGCCGATGATGCGAGAGCCCGCGACCAACACGATCCCGGCCACAGGCTCCTGATGGGCCGCGTCGATGGCCCATCCCTCGGCGGCGACCCGCCCGTCGTCGGTACGCGCGACAACATCGACCGCGCCGCCGAATCCGTCCGTGAGGGTCATCCGGCGTCCGCCGGCCGTTATCGCGGCGCCATCGAAGGCGCCCGCAAGAATCTCCGTGCGCGACGGCAGAGGCGTTTCAGGCGTAGTCGCGCGCAGGTCATAAATTTCCACACGCGAGACGAAATAGGAGGTCACGGCCCCTTGGAAGATCTTGGCCGGATACACACGCTCGAGATCTCCCAGAAGCCGGTCCCATTCCGCGCGGCGGCTCGTATAGCCCCGGGTGGAGAAATTGTTCAGATAGACCGTGTTGTGAAGATCATTGAGCACCACGGCATCGCAAGCGGCGCGTAGTTGATCGAGGCGCGGCGCGACGTAGTCCGCCATCGCCGCACCATCGAGATAAGGAATATCAAGCGGGGCGGTCGTGACCTGGAACCCGTGCCCCGCCAGCTGCGGGTTCGCCCACTGGGAGCTGGTCATCATGCAGATGCGCTCGCCGGCGGAGAAGTTGGCGAGAATCCAGTCTCGCGAGGCGAGACGCGTCTGCTGCACGGAGATATCGCACAGCAACGCTTGATGGGTCTGCGACGCATAACTTCGTCCCAGCGTGACCGCCGGCACCGCAAGAACGAAAAGCCCGACCAAGGCTTCCCGCCGCAGACGCGGAAGATGCAGCCGTCCTCCGGCGAGGTCCATCGCGGTGCGAATCATGATCGCAAGCGCAAACAGATACAGCGGTACCAGGTGATAGCCGCCGCGGTCATATTTGAAGACCGCCACGCCGGCCGCAGAAAAAAGCGCAAGGCAGACCAACAGCCACAGGGCCGTCGCGTCGCGCTCCGCGATGGCACGAACAGCGACGACAACCACTGCGGCGGCGACCAAGAGGAGGAACGCCGTCCCGTACCCCGCGAACAGATCGATGTTGTAGTAAAGGCGCGGCGTGGAAGGCAGCACCGACGTCCACTTCATCTGCATGGCGTAGCCCTCGGCGAGGCCTGCCGGAAACTGCCGCCAGTGAAGAAGGTGGCGAACCATCAAGATCGCAAGGACCGGGACGCCCGCCGTAAGCGACGCCGCGGCGAGGCGGCGCAGGTAGGCCCGCGCCACGTCCCGATCCTGCGCAAGCACGATGGCCGCCGCGAGGACCGGCATGACACCGAAGAAAGCTCCGGAAATCTTGGTGGCGCTCAGCACCGCCATGGCGATGCCAAGCAGGATTCCGTCGCGGCGCGTTGCTTCGCGGCGCGCGATGAGGATGCAGACATGCATCACCACGACCAGCGGCAGGATCATCAAGCGGTCGATGCGAATAAGATCGATATTCAGAATCTGCGGTGAAAGGCCAAAGAAGGCGGCGAGCAGAATCGCGGTCACGTTGTTTTGGGTGAGACGCCGGACGGTGGCGCAGAACACGACGGTCGCCGCCACATGCGCCAGCGACCCCACGATCCCCACGGTGGCGATGGCCGCTTCCCGCAGCGGCGGCTTCAGACCTAGGAGGCCGCAGGCGGCCTGATAAAGATGGAGCCCGAGGCCATAGATGAAACTATGGCCTTCGAAATAGACGTTGGGCGCAGGCGGCGTGAGGTGGCGGAGGGATCCGTCCGCGAAAAAGCCATGGTAGGCGAGAATTTCGTCGATCCGGAGATCCGGGTCGAACACGAGCGCGCCATCGAAGTCCACAAATGGCATAACGGCCGCCAAGCCAATGGCAGCCGCCGTGACGTAGGGCCACGCTGAGGGTATTGTACGCATCGAAGACGGTGCTTCCGCCTGAATGCCCGGAACAACGCGAAGAAGTTCGGTTTGTTCCGCGTTCTACGAGCCGTCCCGGCGGGGACGGAGCGAAACTCAACCATGGCGGGATACCCGGCGTTGGCCTTCACGTGACACGGAGCTATAAGGAACCCATGACCCAGGATTTGGACCCCTTCCACCTTGCCTTTCCCGTCGACGACCTGGCGGAGGCCCGCAGATTTTACGGCGGCGTGCTGGGTCTACCCGAAGGACGCAGTTCCGACGCGTGGATCGATTTCGACCTGTTCGGCCATCAGATCGTGACCCACCTGGCGCCGCGTCCGAAGGGTAACGGCCACACCAATCCCGTCGACGGACATAACGTGCCGGTGCCCCACTTCGGCGTGGTGCTTTCCATGGAGAAATGGGAAGCCCTGGCGGACCGTTTACGAGCGCATGGCGTCAAGTTCGGGATTGAGCCCCATATCCGGTTCAAGGGCCAAGTCGGCGAGCAGGCCACCATGTTCTTCCAGGACCCGTCCGGGAACGCCCTGGAGTTCAAGGCTTTCCAGGACCGTTCCAAGCTCTTCGCGAAGTAGCCACCCCGCCGGCAGACTGAATTTCAAGGGGAAATTGGCGGAAAACGGTAGCTTCTGCCGCGTAAACTGCTTGCCCAAAACCCCCCGGTCGCGAGACATTTGGGCCTTCCACGCATAGCGATCCGGAGGGCCCATGATCACGCTTACCGTCAATGGAAAGGCTGTAGAGGTCGACGATAGCGACCCTTCAATGCCGCTGCTGTGGGTCCTGCGGGATACGCTTGATCTTGTCGGCACCAAGTACGGCTGCGGTGTCGGCCAGTGCGGGGCCTGTACGGTCCATATCAACGATGTGCCGATGCGCGCCTGCTCGACCCCGCTGAGCGCGGTCGCCGGCCAAAAGATCACGACCATCGAAGGCCTGGCGAAAGAAGACGGCACGCTCACCGCCGTTCAAAAAGCCTGGGTCGACCTCGACGTCGCTCAGTGCGGCTACTGTCAGGCGGGCCAGATCATGAGTGCGACGGCCCTGCTGCGTAAGAATCCCAAGCCGTCCGACGAAGAGATCAACACCGCGATGTTCGGCAATCTGTGCCGCTGTGGCACTTACATCCGCATTAAGCAGGCCATCAACGCCGCCGCAGACGCTATCGCCAAGGGAGGTGTCGCATGAACGCCGTTTCCTTCTCCGCCGACGCCTACTTCGCCGAAGTCATGAAGGAAGTCGGCGCGCTTCCGTCGGCCACACGCACGAAGCTCTCGCGCCGCTCAATTCTGAAAATCGGCATCGCCGGCGGCGCGGGGCTCGTTCTCGCCTTCCAAATCGGCGGCGGTAAAGCGTATGCCGCCACGGCGCCGGTGAAAGGCGAGTTCGTCCCGAACGCGTTTCTGCGCATCGCGCCGACGGGCCGTATCCTGATCTATTCGAAGAGCCCGGAAATCGGCCAGGGCATCAAGACCGCCTTCCCCCTGATCATCGCCGAGGAACTCGACGCCGCGTGGACAGACGTGGACATCGAGCAGGCCCCAATCAATCCGGCGGTCTACGGCCGCCAGAGCGCGGGCGGCTCTCGGTCCATTCCGCAAAGCTGGAACCAGTTGCGACAGGCCGGCGCCGCGGCCCGCGCGATGCTGGTATCGGCCGCCGCCAAGGAGTGGCGCGTGCCGGTGAGCGAACTGACGACCGCAAGCAGCGAAGTCATCCACCAGGCGAGCGGCCGCAAGATCGGCTACGGCGCGCTGGCGACAAAAGCGGCGGCACAGCCGGTGCCGGACGTGAAGAATCTAAAGCTGAAGACGCGCGATCAGTACCAGCTCCTCGGCAAGCGCTTCACCGGCGCCGACAACGCCGCGATCGTGACCGGAAAGCCGCTGTTCGGGATCGATCTCAAGCTGCCGGGGATGTTGTATGCGACATATACCAAGTGCCCTGCCGTCGGCGGCAAGGTCGCGAGCGCGAACCTCGACCAGATCAAGAAGCTGCCGGGCGTGAAGGACGCCTTCGTGCTTGAGGGCAACGGCCTCGTCTCGGAACTCATGCCGGGCGTCGCGATCCTCGCGGACTCGACGTGGGCCGCGTTCCGCGCCAAATCCGCGCTGCAAGTGAAGTGGGACGAGAGCGAGGCGTCGAAGGACAGCTGGACCGCGTCCACCGCCAAGGCGAAGGAGATCGCGGCGCAACATGGCGCCGAGGAAATTTTCAAAGCCGGTGATTTCGACGGCGCCTACAAGGGCGCGGCAAAGAAGATCGAGGCATTCTACAGCTATCCCTTCGTCGCCCACGCGACCATGGAGCCGCAGAACTGCACCGCGCACTTCAAGGGCGATACCGCCGAGATTTGGGCACCCACGCAGACCCCGGAGCGCATTCTCTCGTCCACCGCGAAGATGCTGGGCATCGCCGAAAACCATGTGACGGTGCACCAGATTCGCGCGGGCGGCGGTTTCGGACGGCGGCTGGTGAACGATTACGCGGCCGAGGCGATCGCGATCTCCAAACAAGCCGGCGGCATCCCAGTGAAGCTGACCTGGACCCGTGAAGACGACATGATGCACGACTTCTATCGGCCGGGCGGATTCCACTCGTTCAAAGCCGGTCTCGACGCGAGCGGAAAGCTGGTCGCGTTGTCGGATCACTTCATCACCTTCTCAAGCGACGGCAAGGCGCCCGTGCCCGGCGGCAACATCCCGAAGGAAGAGTTCCCCTTCCCGATGACCGCCAATGGGCTCCTGACGCAAACGATGCTGCCGCTCATGACGCCGTGCGGCGCGTGGCGCGCGCCGCGCTCCAGCACCGTGTCCTTCGCCTTCCAGTCGTTCCTGCATGAGGTCTCGACCGCGGCTGGGCGCGACCATGTGGAATTCCTCTTGGAATTGATGGGCGAACCACGCTGGCTGGTGGAGGGGAACGAGTTCTCGCTTAACACTGGACGCGCCGCGGGCGTGATCAAGATGGCGGCGGAGAAGGCCGGATGGGGCCGCACCCTGCCGAAGGGCCACGGCCTGGGCATCGCGTTCTACTTCAGCCATGCGGGCCACTTCGCCGAGACGGCGGAAGTGAGTGTCGATGCGAATAATCAAGTGACCGTGCATAAGGTGATTGTGGTGGGCGACATCGGGCCCATCATCAATATGAGCAGCGCGGAGAACCAGACCCAGGGCGCTGTGATCGACGGCATTTCGACGATGAATCTTGAACTGTCGATCGAAAAGGGCCGCATCGGCGAAGGAAATTTCGACGAGTATCCGATCCGCCGCATCGTCGGCACGCCGCAGGTAGAAGCTCATTTCATCCAATCGGAATATGCGCCGACGGGCCTCGGCGAACCGGCACTCCCGCCGGTGGCGCCGGCGGTGGCCAACGCCGTCTTCATGGCAACGGGTAAGCGTGTGCGTCACATGCCGTTCTTCAAGAATCTCGGCGCGCAAGCATCCGCCTAGCGGAGCGATCAAAACAAAAGGGGGCTTCGGCCCCCTTTTTTATGCCCTCATGGATTCACCCGCGCGGGGTTCACCGGCCGGCGGCCCCGTGTGTTTGAAAGCGCGCAAACAAGACGTGCTGATCGCCGGGGTAAATGAGGCGAACGTAGGTGACGTTGTGGTTGTCGCGCCGCGTGCGGCGTTCGATGCAAAGGCACGCGGCATTTCGGCGGATTTTGAGAATGCGGGCAGTGGCAATATCGGCGCTGACCGCAAAAATGCGATGCTCCGCCTCGTTCCATGGAATCTTCGCCAGCAGCCAACTTCCGGGCGGCACTTCCAGAAACATCTCGTCCTGGGCTTCGGGCACGGCCTCGAGATTGATGATGCGTTCCTCGAGCGCGTAGGGGACCGTATCGGCCCAATGCACGCAGGAGATCGTGAGCACCGGCGTCCCTGGCTCGGCGCCCAGCTTCTCGGCCTCCTCGCGCGTGGCCTTTGTGATCTTGCGGTCCTGGATGTCGAAGCGGTAGCGCCGGCCGCTGGCTTGCACTTCGGCCTGGATATCGTGGATCTCAAGAACGGTTTCCTGCGAGCGCGGCGCGGCGACGACGGTCCCGGCGCGTCTTCTGCGTACCACGAGCCCCTTCTCGACCAGAGAGCCGATGGCTTTGCTTACGGTCATCCGCGCGCAATCGAACTGCGCGGCGAGCTCATGCTCGGACGGGACCTTCGTGCCCGGCGCCCACGCGCCCGACAGGATCTGCGACTTCAGGTGGTTTTGGATTTCCAGGTAACGCGGCAGCGAATCAGAAATCGTCTTCTTGCTGTACTTCATCGAGGAGTCGTGGTGCCAATAGACATAATCGCAGTATGTCTAGTCAAAACGCGAAACTCCAGGCCATTTCAGGGATTTGGCCTCAAGAGGTCTGTAGAAATTTTCGCGCCTCAGCCTGATCGGCGCACAGGCGTGAAAGTGCGAGACTTGCAGAAATTTCGCTGACAATATGTCTAGGCATATTGCGTTGCACACTTTGGGGAAACGTCGGGGGACACATGACTTTGAATCTGATCGTCATCGCCATCTACATGGCCGTGATGGTGGGCATCGGCTGGTACTCGAAGCGCCGGGCGACGAACGAATCCGACTTCCTGGTTGCGGGCCGCCGCCTCGGCCCGATGCTCTACGCCGGTACCATGGGCGCCTTGGTGATGGGCGGCGGCGCGACCGTGGGCGGAATCGGCCTCGCCTATCAACACGGCATCTCGGGCATGTGGCTTGCCTTCTCGCTGGGGTTTGGCGTGCTGGTGGTCAGCCTCACCATCGCCTCGCTGGTCAGCCGCTTGAAGGTCTACACCGTGAGCCAGATGCTGGAGCTGCGCTACGGCAAGGGCACCGCGGTGATCTCCGGGCTCGTCATGCTTGGCTACGCCTTCATGATTTCCGTCACCTCAACCATCGCCTACGGATCGATTTTCCAAGTTCTGTTCGGCCTCGACAAACTCCCCGCCGTGCTGATCGGCGGCGGTGTGGTCGTCCTGTACGCCTTCCTCGGCGGTATGTGGTCGATCACCCTGACGGACTTCGTCCAATTCATCATCAAGACCGTCGGCATCTTCGTCATTCTGTTGCCCGCCGCGATGGTCGCCGTCGGCGGCTGGGACGGGCTCCATGCGAAATTGCCTGAGTCCGCGTTCGACATCACGGAAATCGGCTGGGGCACGATCTTTAGTTACCTCATTATCTATAACCTCTCGATCGTGATCGGGCAGGACGTGTGGCAACGTATCTTCACCGCGCGTAGCGACAAGGTCGCGAAATGGGCCGGTGCTGCGGCTGGTTTCTATTGCTTCTTCTACGCCCTGGCCGGCGCCGTGATCGGCATGGCGGCGAAGGTGCTTCTGCCACCGGACGTCAACCGCAACACGGTCTATGGCATGGTGGTGGATCACGTTCTGCCGCCGGGTCTCTCGGGCCTTGTGCTTGCCGCCGCGCTGGCGGCGATCATGTCGGTGTCGAGCGGCACGCTGATCGCCTCGGCCACCGTCGCCAAGCAGGACATCGTGCGCGGGCTGAAGCAACGCGGGCTGAAGTCCGAGGCTGAGCAGCGGGCCGAATCGCACGACGAAGTGCGTGATAGCCGCTGGTATATCCTTGGCTTCGGCGCCTTGATGATCGCCATGGCGGCGGCGCTTAACGATGTTGTCGCCGCCATCACCATCGGCAGCGCCATCGTCGTGACCGGTCTGTTCGTGCCCGTGATCGGCGGCATGGTGTGGCGCCGGGCCAATCTGCCGGGAACCATCGCCAGCATCGTCGCCGGGATCGTGGTGACCTTCGGCCATATGGCCTATGTCCAGGACGTGTATTCGGACAATTCGATCTTCTTCGGGATGGCGGCGAGTTTCATCGCCTATATCGTCGGGACCCTCGCGACCAAGCCGACGGACCCCGCGATCATGGCCGAATGGGACGTCCGCGCGAGAAAGGCCTAGTTACAAGACTGCTTTCTGACGGCAAACGCCCGCGGGTCCCATGGAACCGTGGGCGTTTTTGCGTTTAAATCGACGCCTTCCACACACTTATCGGGGGATCATCATGAAACAGATCGTGCGTCTCGTTTTCGCGACCGGAATGCTTTTAGGCGTCGCTTCGGCGGCGTTCGCGCAAGGCACCCCCGACGACGGCAAGTCCGCCGGCGGCGGCGACTGCGCCAAGAATGCCTACAACTGCATCGTCACCCCAAATCCCCTTCCGAAAAACGATACGGTGTGGATGGAAGACATGACGTGGATGGACGTGCGCGATGCGATGAAGGCGGGCAAGACCACCGTCATCATCGCCACGGGCGGCATCGAACCCAATGGACCATGGATCCGCCTTGGCAAACACAACTGGATTTTGACCAAGAACTGCGAAGCGCTCGCGCGGAAGATGGGCAACGCGTTGTGCGCGCCGATCGTGAAGTTCTCCCGCGAGATGCAGATCGAACCGCGGGTGGGTCATATGCTGTCCGCCGGCACCATCAGCTTGGAAGAGTCGACCTATGAAGCCCTGCTGACGGACATCGCGCGCAGCTACAAGGTGAACGGCTTCAAG
Organism: Rhodospirillaceae bacterium; assembly: GCA_041905525.1. Taxonomy (GTDB): domain Bacteria; phylum Pseudomonadota; class Alphaproteobacteria; order Rhodospirillales; family Rhodospirillaceae; genus SHVO01. Next base: position 47,662 of record JAYRKY010000018.1, on the reverse strand, counting down.
CAGATTTTCTTCATCAGCGATAGCGGCGGGAATGAAAAGGGCATGGCGGGCGCGGCGGCGAAAGTAAACGGGGGCGGAGTCCTCGCCGCATGGATCCCCGAATATTACGACTACGCGTCGGTGCACGCGATGATGGTCGAGAAGGGTTACGCCAAGAAGGGATCGCAAGGCAGCGACAATCTGCACGACGATATCGCGATCTCCACCGAGCTGCTCGCAGCCGACCCGAAGAGCATCAACTACGACGAACGCGTGAAGATGGGTAAGGCCGTGATCGACGGTAACCCCCTCGACAAGGCGAAGGCCGACGCCATCAACAAGGAAATTGTGGAGTTACGGGTGGCGAAGACCATGGAAGGCATAAAGAAGGCGATCGCCGCCGGCGGGACGGTGATGCCGGCCAAGAAGTAGAATTCGGGAAATCGAACGAAAAAGCCCGCGGATCGTCATCCGCGGGCTTTTTTTACTGCTGACGATACCTTTTATTTGATCGGCGGCCCGCCGGTGCGCGTGAACTTCTGCACGCGCCAATCCTCGGAGGTGTAAAGATTACCCTCTGAGTCGAGCGCCACTTCATGCGGGCGCATGAGTTCGCCGGCCCAAGATCCATACCATCCGAAGTTGCCGATCACTTTTCCGTCGGCGCGATTCACAAAACGAACCTGCGAGTTGCCCATATCGTTGATCGCGAGGATGGATTGTTTGGCGTCGGGCCAGAAGGCGATAGCGCCGACGGACCCCGACTGCAGCGTCTCCTTGTCGTAGATCCACTCGGTGACGAAGGTGCCGTCCTTCTTGAATACTTGAACGCGGTTGTTGAGACGATCGCACACATACACAAGACCGTCCTTCGATACGCGCACGCAGTGCGCGATGCGGAACTGCTGAGCGGGCGGCGCCTTGGGATCGTATGGGCCGATGTCGTTGTCCGTCGGCGGTTTGCCGTAGGCGCCCCATTGGCGTTTGAACTTGCCCGTATCGGCATCGAATACGATGACGCGGTGATTCCCGTAGCCATCGGCGATGTAGACCTCATTGTCGCTCGGATCGACGAAAAAGTTCGCGGGACCGGAAAGCTGCGTCGGATCGAGACTGCCCTTCGATGGCCCCGGCTTGCCGATCTGCATGAGGAATTTGCCTTCAGGCGAAAACTTCAGAACGACGCCGTTCGCCGGCTCGCCTTTCTCGCTGGGACGCGTGGCGCTGCCGCCCAACCAGATGTTGCCCTTGTAGTCGACGTAGAGGCCATGTTCCGCGCGCGGCCAGTCATAGCCATCGCCAGGTCCGCCAAACGACCGCACGACATTTCCAGCTTTGTCGAATTCCACGACGTAGGGCGCCGCAATGCAGCACTTGCCGCGCTTCGGCGTCGCGGCCGCGCTCAAGGCATAGCGCGGGATCTCCGACGGTGCGTGATAGATGTACACGTGGTCGCGCGAGTCGACGAAGATTCCGCCGATGAGGCCGAAAGTCCAATTGTCGGGCAGCGGCAACTTCGGCCAGCTCGTGTCGATTTTATACTGCGGCATGGGAGGCAGGCTGTCGGCGGCAACCGCGTTCGCTGCGAGGCCGATGGTCAGAGACAGAATCGCCGCGCCGCGGATTAATCGGAATTTCTTTTGGAACACGCGTTCCTCCCCCAGGTGAGACGTGGCTTAACAATCGGTAGGCCACCGAGTCTCCGCAACGGAGAGCTCATGCCATTTAGTTTAGGACGCCTAAACCCCGCGAATCACTCAGGTCTTTCGAACGAACCGCGCCGGTCCGCACCGCTTTTCATGCGAAGATTCGTCGTCCGTGCGGTTTTAGGAAAAGGACAGAATATGACTAATATTTAGGCGTTATGTGTTGTTGGTCACTTTTTTTGCATATTGCGTTGACGGGCCGATTTATTGTGTTTACCGTTGTGTGCAGTGCAATAAACGGCTGCGCGTTGGGGAATTATAGCCGTTGGCCCACGTCAAATGTTTGGATGTGATGCACTAGGTTTTAACTGAGCTAAACCGGGGGACGATGTCCATGGTGCTTATTCCGACCATGCGAGCGGTTCAGGCCTTCGAGGCGGTCGCACGATGCGGCAGCGTCACCGCCGCGGCCGAAGAGCTTTGCGTCTCGCCCGGCGCTATCAGCCAGCAAATCCACAACATCGAAGAAGCCTTGAGCGCGAGCCTGTTCGAACGGCGCGGGCGTTCGCTGACGCTCACGTCCTGGGGACGCATGTACTACGAGCGTGTGCGCGTGGCGTTCGATCAACTGCGCTTGGCGCAAGACACTCTTCAGCTCGCGCGCACTAAACCCGGCATCGTGATCAGCGCTCTCCCCTCTCTGGCGATGCGCTGGCTCCGTCCGTTAATCCAGGACTGGCGCAGCACCCACCCAAACGCGACGATTCGCCTGATCGGTACCGACGAAGAGGCCGCGCTACAGAACGACCATATCGACTTTCGCCTCTCTTACGGCACCGATGCACGAAAGTACGACCACTTCGCCGAGCTGTTCGTTGATACGGTTGTGCCCGCATGTTCTCCGGGGCTTTTGGCCAAGCACCCGGTCAGTTCACCGGCCGACATTCTGGCCGGTCCGCTTGTGGACATCGAGTGGGACATTCGTCACTCGAGCGCGCCGTCATGGAGTGATTGGGCCCAGAGCGTCGGCGAACCGGCGCCCAAGGCGGCGGGTGAACTGACCTTCTCCCTGTCGGCTGCCGGCTTGGACGCGGCGGTGTCCGGTGGCGGCTTTGTGCTGGCGCAAATGTCGATGATCATGGACGATCTGGAGGCTGGCCGTTTGGTTATCCCGCTTGACCGCCGCCTGAGCATGCCGGAGCCGTATTTCCTGGCGTGGGACCGCGCAGCTTTGGACCGCCCGTACGGCGCCGACTTCCGCGCGCACATCCTTGCGGCGGCGCGCCGTCAGGCGACCGCATCGCCGGGACGCGATCAAGCGCCGGTACCGGCCCGCATGAAAAAGGCGGCGCGCGGATAAAGTCCGCGATCCGACGCTAGAGCGCGCTGAGCGCGCGCATCGCCTCGGTGAATTTGCGAGCGATTTCATCGCGGCGGTGATGGCGGCCGTCTGTGACCAGCCGCTTGCCGCCAATCCAAACGCAGTCGACGAGCAGCGCACCACCGGTGAAGATCCAGGTGTCCAGAAGGTCGTCGCCTTTGCGAGATGCCAGCGCCGTTTGGTCACGTCGCAGCGTGAAAAAGTCCGCGGGCGCGCCCACCGACACCCCGCCAGGATGAGCGCCCACCGCCAAGGCGCCCCCGATGGCGGCGCTTTGATAGAGCGCCCGGCCCGTCGAATGGCGTTCCGAAGCAAGGACATTCCGTGCGCGGTGGAATAGACGCTGTGAATATTCGAGCATTCTGAGTTCGTCGGTAATCCCGATTTGCACATTCGAATCGGACCCGACGCCGTAGCGTCCGCCATAGGCGACGAAGGTCTTCGCATTAAACACGCCGTCGCCGAGGTTGGCTTCCGTGAGAGGTGCGAGGCCTGCCGTCGCGCCTGACCGTGCCATGCGCATGGTTTCCGCGTCCGTCATATGCGTGGCATGGACGAGGCACCATTGCTCATCGACCGCATTGTGATCGAGCAGCCACTCGACCGGCCGTTGCCCGAAGGTTGCGACGCATTCGTCGACCTCCTTTGTTTGCTCGGCGATATGGATGTGGATGGGCGCGTCGCCCGCCATCTCCGCCACATCCTTGAGTTCCGCGGGCGTTACGGCCCGCAGCGAATGCGGTGCGACGCCGACCTTCGCGGTGCCGAGCGGTTTGACGGCGGCGCGGGACGCATCGAGCAGCTTGTTGTAGCTGCGGACGTCGTTGATGAAGCGGCGCTGGTCTTCGCGCGGCGCGAGGCCGCCGAAACTTGCATGCGCATAAAAGACAGGAAGGAGCGTGAGCCCGATGCCCGTCTCCGCAGCCGCGCCGGCGATCCGGGCTGCCATTTCGGCGACATTGGAATAGGGACGACCATCGCGGTCGTGATGGAGGTAATGAAATTCGCCGACGCGCGAAAACCCGGATTCGAGCATCTCCACGTAAAGCTGAGCCGCGACCGCCTCAACCTGTTCAGGCGAAATTTCCAGGGCGAAGCGGTACATGAGATCGCGCCAGCTCCAGAAATTATCTTCGCTGGGCCCGCGCAATTCAGTGAGACCCGCCATCGCCCGCTGAAACGCATGGCTGTGGAGGTTGGCCATGCCCGGTAACAATACGGCGTGCTGTTCGTCGCCGTCGCGCGCAGGCGTATTGGCGGTCACCGAGGCGATTCGGCCGCCATCCACCACGACCCGCACATCGGAATTCCACCCGAGGGGAGTGAGCGCCTGGGCGGCGTGAATGACCGTCATCCGCGAGTCCTTTGAAAAGAGCGAAAGCCCACTACAGTCGGGAGTCAGCTTGCTTTCGATCTGAATATGTCTATACATTATCCGGGTCGGCGCGACTTGGAAACCGGGAAATCATATGCCAGAGGGCACAAAATCGAGCGGTGCGGAAAGGCTTTTCCGGAATGCTCGCCTCGCGACCCTCGCCCCCACTGCCCCCGGCTTGGGGATCGTGGAAAAGGGCGCAGTCGCGATTCGCGATGGCCGCATCGCCTTTGCCGGTCCGGAAGCCGACCTTCCCTCCGAGCTCGGGAAGATCGCTGCCACCGATTGTGACGGGCGCTGGATTACGCCTGGACTCGTCGACTGCCACACGCATCTTGTCTACGCGGGCAACCGCGCTCACGAGTTCGAATTGCGTCTGCGCGGGGCGAGCTACGAGGAAATCGCCCGGGCCGGAGGCGGCATCGTCTCCACCGTCAAGTATTCCCGCGAAGCAGATCAGGCGGAATTGGTGCGCCAAACACTGCCCCGCCTCGACGCCCTGATAGCCGAGGGTGTGACGACCGTGGAAGTGAAGTCGGGCTATGGGCTCGACCTCGAGAACGAAACGAAAGCGCTTCGCGCCGCGCGGCAGTTAGGTCATGAGCGGTCCGTGACGATCCGGACCACTTTCCTTGGCGCGCACGCCTTGCCGGCGGAAGCAAAGGGCGACAAGCACGCCTATATCGATGCCATCGTCAGCGAGATGCTACCCGCAGTGGTGAAGGAAAATCTGGCCGACGCTGTCGATGCCTTCTGCGAAGGCATCGCGTTCTCGCCGGAGGAAGTGAGCCGCGTTTTCGAAGCTGCGGCGGCCTATAACCTTCCGGTCAAACTGCACGCGGATCAGCTTTCGAATTTGCGCGGCGCAATGCTCGCGGCGAAATTCAAAGCGCTTTCGGCGGACCATCTGGAGCACACGGACGAAGCCGGCGTCGCCGCGATGGCGAAGGCCGGAACCGTCGCGGTCCTGTTGCCGGGCGCCTTCTATTTCATGCGCGATACGCGTCAGCCGCCCATCGCCCTGTTCCGCCAATACAACGTGCCGATGGCGGTCTCGACGGACTCGAACCCGGGCACGTCGCCGCTTACCTCGCTGCTGATGTCGATGAACCTCGCCGCGACGCTCTTTCGCCTGTCGGTGGACGAATGTATCGCGGGCGTCACGCGAGAGGCTGCGAAGGCTTTAGGTCTATCCAGCGAGATCGGCACTCTGGAAGCCGGAAAAAGCGCCGACCTTGCGATCTGGAATATCGAGCGGCCGGCGGAACTGGTCTATCGCATGGGCTTCAACCCCTTGCATGCACGCATCTGGAGAGGCCAATGACCGTCATACTGAAGCCGGGCGCGACGAGCCTTGCAGAGTGGCGCGCGGTTTATCGCGGCGCGCCGGCGAAACTCGACCCTGCGTGCCGGCCAGCCGTCGAGAAAAGCGCGGACGCCGTTGCACGCATCATCGCCAAAGGCGCGCCGGTGTACGGCATCAACACCGGATTCGGCAAACTCGCGAGCGTGAAGATCGAAGACGCCGATCTTCAGCAGCTTCAACGCAATATCGTGCTCTCCCATTCCGCCGGCGTCGGTGAACCGATGCCGACGAACGTGGCGCGCCTGATGATGGCGCTCAAGCTGGCGAGCCTCGGACAGGGCGCATCGGGCGTGCGTCCGGCGACGCTCGATCTGCTGGAAGCGATGATCGCCCGGGACATCGTCCCTGTCATCCCGAATCAAGGCTCTGTCGGCGCCTCCGGCGACCTTGCGCCGCTGTCTCACATGACGTCCGTCATGATCGGGGTGGGCGAAGCGTTCACACCCAAAGGCAGGCAGCCGGCCGCGGATGCGCTGAAGGACGCAGGACTCGCGCCGATCACCTTGGGTGCCAAAGAGGGCCTCGCGCTCCTCAATGGGACGCAATTCTCCACCGCCTACGGTCTTGCGGGATTGTTCGACGCTGAAACACTGTTCCAGGCGGCGGTGGTGACCGGCGCCCTCACCACTGACGGCGCGAAAGGCTCCAACACGCCGTTTGATCCCCGCATCCATGCTTTGCGCAAGCATCAGGGCCAGATCGAGGCCGCCGCGACATACCGTGCGCTTATGGACGGCAGCGCGATCCGCGCGTCGCACCTCGTGAACGACAGCCGCGTCCAGGATCCATACTGCCTCCGCTGTCAGCCGCAGGTGATGGGCGCATGTCTCGATCTTCTGCGCAACGCGGCGCGTTTCCTGGAGACCGAAGCGAACGGTGTCTCGGACAATCCCTTGATCTTTGCGGACGAGAACGAAGCGCTGTCGGGCGGCAATTTCCACGCCGAGCCCGTGGCGTTCGCGGCGGATATGATCGCCATGGCGATTTGTGAGATCGGCTCGCTCGCCGAGCGCCGGCTCGCCATGTTGATCGATCCGGCGCTATCCTGCCTGCCGGCCTTCCTCACGCCGAAACCCGGCCTCAACTCCGGTTTCATGATCCCGCAAGTGACGGCCGCGGCTCTCGTCTCCGAAAACAAGCAACGTGCCTTTCCGGCGAGCGTCGACTCCATCCCGACATCGGCCAACCAGGAAGACCACGTCTCCATGGCCGCGCATGGGGCGCGGCGCCTTCTTTCCATGGTGGAGACCGCGAACGCGGTGATCGCGATTGAACTGCTGGCGGCGGCGCAGGCCTGCGACTTTCTAGCGCCGCTCACGTCAAGCCCGCCGCTTGAGGCGGTTCGCAAACAGGTGCGCGCCGAGGTTCCGAAGCTGGAGGATGACCGTTACTTCCATCCCGATATCCAGAAGGCCTTGAGCCTTGTGCGTTCGGGCGCGCTTGCCCAGGCCGTGAAGGGCGTGAAGCTGCCCGAGGCGATCGCATGACGACGGCCTGGCTAACGATCATCGAAGGGGACGGCCCGCTTGTGCTGTCGATGCCTCACACAGGCACTGACCTCGCGGATATCGAGGACAAGCTGGTCTCGCCGTGGATCGGGCGGAAAGACGCGGACTGGCACATCGAGAAACTCTACGACTTTGGCAAGACCCTTGGCGCCACAATTGTCCGCACCGGTTTGTCGCGCACGGTGATCGACGTGAACCGCGATCCTACCGGGGTTTCGCTTTATCCAGGCCAAGCGACAACGGAACTCTGTCCGACGACCACTTTCGATGGCGAACCGCTCTACAAGACGGGGCTTGCGCCGGACTCTGCCGAAATCGCGGATCGCCGTGCGCGGTACTACGATCCGTATCACGCTGCTTTGACGGAGCAAATTGCGCGGCTCTCCGCACGCTATCCGCGGGTGGTCTTATACGACTGTCATTCGATCCGCTCGGTCGTGCCCCGCCTGTTCGACGGCGAGCTTCCCAACTTCAACATCGGCACCAACAGCGGGAAGTCCTGCGATCCGGCGCTGGAAGCGTCCGTGGCCGGTGCTTGCGCGGCAACACCATACAGTCACATCGTGAACGGCCGTTTCAAGGGCGGCTATATCACCCGCCATTACGGCCGCCCGGCGAACAATGTCCACGCCATCCAGATGGAGTTGGCATGCCGCGGCTATCTCAACGAGTTCAACGGACCGGTCGCGGAAGGCGACTGGCCTGTCGCCTACGATCCGGCCTACGCGGCGCCGATGCGCGCGGCGTTGACGCAGGTTTTGAACGCCTGTCTCGAATTCGCGAAACACACCTAGACCAAGGGGACACCAGATGAAGCGTCTCGACAACGCCCGCAAAATCCGCGCGCCGCGCGGCTCGGAACTGAATGCGAAGTACTGGGTGACGGAAGCGCCCCTGCGCATGCTGATGAACAACCTTGACCCCGAGGTGGCCGAGAAGCCGGAAGAACTCGTGGTTTACGGCGGCATCGGCCGCGCCGCGCGCGATTGGGACGCCTACGACCGTATCGTTGAGACGTTGAAGCGGCTGGAGAAGGATGAAACCCTTCTGATCCAATCGGGAAAACCGGTGGGCGTGTTCAAGACCCACGCCGATGCGCCCCGCGTTCTGCTGGCGAATTCCAATTTGGTGCCGCGCTGGGGCACCTGGGAGCACTTTAACGAACTCGATAAGAAGGGTTTGATGATGTACGGCCAGATGACGGCCGGCTCTTGGATCTACATCGGTTCGCAAGGCATCGTGCAAGGGACCTATGAGACGTTCGTCGAAATGGGCCGTCAACACTACAACGGCGATCTGTCGGGCCGCTGGATCCTGACCGCCGGCCTTGGCGGCATGGGCGGTGCGCAAACTCTTGCGGCAACAATGGCGGGCGCCTCCTGCCTGGCCATCGAGTGCCGCCCCTCGTCCATCGAGTTCCGTCTGCGCACCGGTTATGTCGACGTTCAAGCGAAGGACTTGGACGACGCTCTCGCGATCATTGCGAAGGCGACAAAAGAGAAGAAGGCACTGTCGGTCGCCCTGCTTGGCAACGCCGCCGAGATCCTGCCGGAATTGGTCCGCCGCGGGGTGAAGCCGGACGCCGTCACCGATCAAACGTCCGCGCACGATCCCATCAACGGCTATCTGCCGATCGGGTGGACGTTGGAGAAGTGGGAAGAACAGCGTCAGAAGAACCCGGCGAGCGTGGCGAAAGCCGCCCGCGAGTCCATGGCGGTTCACGTGCAGGCAATGCTTGCCTTCAAGAAGCAGGGCATCCCGACGGTCGACTACGGCAATAACATTCGTCAGATGGCATTCGAGGAAGGCGTGAAAGACGCTTTCGCGTTCCCGGGCTTCGTTCCGGCGTACATCCGCCCGCTGTTCTGCCGCGGCGTTGGCCCGTTCCGCTGGGCCGCGCTCTCGGGCGATCCGGAAGACATCGCCAAGACAGATGCGAAGGTGAAGGAACTTATCCCCGACGACAAACACCTGCATAACTGGCTCGATATGGCGGGCAAGCGAATCAAGTTCCAGGGTCTCCCAGCGCGCATCTGTTGGGTCGGCCTCGGCCAGCGCCACCGTTTGGGTCTAGCCTTCAACGAAATGGTCGCCAATGGTGAACTCAAGGCTCCGATCGTGATCGGCCGCGACCATTTGGATTCCGGGTCCGTGTCCTCGCCCAACCGCGAGACGGAATCGATGAAGGACGGATCGGACGCCGTGTCCGATTGGCCGTTGTTGAACGCGCTTCTGAATACCGCCTCGGGCGCGACCTGGGTGTCGCTGCATCACGGCGGCGGGGTCGGTATGGGCTTCTCGCAGCATTCGGGCATGGTGATCTGCTGCGACGGCACGAAGGACGCCGCGCGCCGCATCGAACGCGTGCTGTGGAACGACCCGGCCACCGGCGTGATGCGCCACGCCGATGCCGGCTACGAGATCGCAATCGATTGCGCCCATGAGATGGGCCTCGATCTGCCGAGCCTCGAGAAGTAAGCGGACGGTTCGCGCGCGATGCAGATCCTCCGGTCCGCCGACTATCGGCGTATGCCGTGGAAGAACGGGGGCGGGGAGACGGTGGAAATAGCTGTCTCTCCCGCGGCCGCCGACTTTGCATCCATGGACTGGCGTCTATCGATGGCGACCGTGGCGAGCGACGGACCGTTTTCGTCTTTCCCGGGCATCGACCGTACCTTGTCGGTCCTCTCCGGCACGATCCGCCTCACGATCGACGGTAACGTCGTGGATTTGATGGAGATGAGCCCACCTCACCGTTTCCCGGGCGACGCGACGACGCAGGGGGCCGTCCTGCGGGGTCCGGTAACCGACTTGAACGTGATGACGCGGCGGTCCGGATTTTCTCACGACGTGAGACGGGCGTCCGTTATGGGTGAGAAGTCGCTCCTCGTGGAGGCCGGAACCGTCGTCCTTTTCTGCCATACGGGCGCTGTCCGGCTACAAAATGGAGAAACTCTAAAAGCACTCGATACCGCGGTGGGGACGTCGCCGGGAGAAACCATGGCGTTTTCGGCCGACACTCTGTCGACCCTATATGTCATTTCAATTAAGCCCCGCTGAAGCAAAACCCGTGTGTAAGCCGGCCTGGACAGGCTTTTGTCTCCGAAAACACACACTTTTCACGGCCAATACATATTAGATTTACTAAATAATATCGTATGCCAACCCGGCTTGCGGGACCGGACCCGCGTCCGCCAATTATGCGCATGAATAAGACGCCACCTTGAAGTGGCGCTGAACTTTCCCTGGGGTTAACCGCGAGATGACTGTGACCGCCGATGACGAGCATTGAGAGCGGGAGAGATTCGCCCGCATTTTTGAAAAACGCCTGGTACGTGGCCGCCTGGGACAACGAAATCGGCCACGCGCTGACGGCTGTCACAATTTTGAACGAGAGCATTGTGATGTATCGCGACAGCGCCGGGAAACCCGCGGCGCTGGAGAACGCGTGTCCGCATCGCAAACTTCCTCTCTCCATGGGACGCCTGAAGGGCGACGAGGTGGAGTGCGGCTACCACGGCCTCACATTCAATCAGCAGGGCGTGTGCACGCGCGCGCCGGGCGGCCAGCGCATTCCGAAGGCGGCCTGCGTGCATTCCTACCCTGTGGAAGAGCGCTACGGTCTGATTTGGATTTGGATGGGCGAGGCCGCCAAAGCCGATCCCGCAAAAATCATGCAAGTCGAACATTGGGGAGATCCGGCCTGGGGCCTCAATCGCGGCGATGCGATGACGGTCGAATGCAATTACCTCTATATGACCGACAATCTTCTCGACCCCTCGCATGTGGCGTGGGTCCATCAAACCTCCTTTGGGAATGCGGCCTGTGCCGAAGACGTGCCCGATACCACTATCGTCGACCAGGGGGTGATCGTCTCACGCTGGATGCGGGACACGGAGCCCGCGCCGTTCTATCAGCCTTATCTGAAGTTTCAGGGGAACTGCGACCGCAAGCAGCACTACGAAGTGCGCTATCCGAGTCACGCCATCATCAAGGCGATCTTCGTTCCCGCCGGGACGGGCGGCGACGATAAGCCGTTCCACAAGGACGTGTTCTTGATGGATAGCTATAATTTCCTGACACCCATCACGGAGAACCTGACCCGCTACTATTGGTTCCAGATGCGCAACTTTGCGCCAAACGACAACGCCGTGTCGGAGGCTTTCGCAAGAAGCGTGCGCACCGCGTTCGAGGAAGACAAGGCGATTGTCCAAGCCGTCCACCGCGGCATGAGCGCCAAGAAGGGTCACCACATCGATCTGAAGATCGACAAGGGCCCGCTGCACTTCCGCAAGCGCTTGGCGCAGATGATCGCGGACGAAAAACCAACCCTGGTTGCCGCCGAATGAGCCTCACGGTCACTTTCAAATCCTCCGGCCGGACCGTGGCATGGACGGAAACCGAGTCCCTGCTCACCTTCGCCGAGGACAACGGCATCGACGCGCCGTTCAGTTGCGGCGCCGGCGTGTACGGAACGTGCGCGACGGCGCTGCTGGAGGGCGAAGTGACATACGTGGAGGACGCATTGTATTTGCCCGACCCGGGCGTTGTCCTGTTATGCTGCACAGCCCCGATAACGTCGGTCGTCCTCGACCTTTAGCCGAGTAATCGCATGACATCAAAGAGTGCTTCGCAGCCCCACGCGGGTCCTGCGTTCAACCCGCATGTTGCGGCATTGCCGTCGTACAACGCCGGTCTCCCGGTCGCCGTCGCCCGCGAGGTGAGCGGACACGATTTCATTGCGAGGCTGGCAAGTAATGAGAATCCCTTCGGGTGTTCGCCGAAGGTGATGGCGGCCTTGGCCTCCAGCGCGTTCGAGCCTTGGCGCTACGCCGACCCGGCGGCGCGGGACCTTCGCGCGGCGATCGGAAAATACCTCGGGATCGATCCCGCGCTCATTGTGTGCGGCAATGGCTCGGAGGAGATGATCGCCGCCATTAGCCGTGCGTTCCTCACCCCTGGTGGGCTGGCGGTGACTGTCGTGCCCAGCTTCGGGCTGCATGAAATCGAGCCGATGGCCATGGGCGCGAAGGTGATCAAGGTCCCAATGACATCGGACCTGACCTTCGACATCCCGGCACTGGAAGACGCGCTGGCGCAGAGGCCGCAAGTCTTTTTCATTTCGACGCCGTCCAACCCGGTCGGCGTGACGCTTGATCTTCCCGCGCTTGAACGGCTGGCGGCTGCCAACGGCAATTCTTGTCTCTTCGTTCTGGACGAGGCTTACCGTGAGTTCACGGAGCCGGGTTTCCCGGATGGCCTCGAGGTATTGCGCCGATTGAATGTACCGCATGTGATTCTGAGGACGTTTTCAAAGGCTTACGGACTCGCAGGTCTGCGCGTGGGCTATGCCGCCTGCTCAAGCCCGGAGTTTGCCCGCGTGATCAACGCCGCCAAGACGCCTTTCAATGTAAATGCGGCGGCGCAGCTGGGGGCAATCGCCGCGTTGGAGGACGAGGCGTGGATGCGCGCCGCTGTCGGCCGCATCAACGCCGAGCGTGAACGCGTGAGGGGCGTGCTGGCGGGCCTCGGGATATTCATGGCGCCGTCGCAAACCAACTTTCTGTTTATGGACTGTAAGGGCGACAGCACCGAGTGCGCGCAATTCCTGCTCAAGGAAGGCGTCATCATCAAAGGCTGGCGCGAGGCGGGTTACGAGAAATTTATCCGCGTGACCATCGGATCTCGCGAAGAGAACGAGAAATTCCTCGGCGCCTTCCGCAAGTGGCTGACACGATAACGGTTTCGCATTGCATGAAAAAAAGGCCGGCAACATGTGCCGGCCTTTTTATTTGAGACCTGGTGAGGAGCGGAGCGACGCTCCTCACCCACGTCCCAGATAACTACATACGGAAGCGCAGACCCGCACGGAAGGTGCGGCCGAGCGTATCGTACAGCAGCGGGTTCGCAGGAGCCGCTTCGTAAGTGAAGCCGCCCGGACCGGGCGCCGCCACCGGCGGATCCTTGTCGAACACGTTCTGGACGTTGAAGTAGGCTTCCATATCCGAGGCTGCGATCGCGAACTTGTAGGTCACGGCGGTGTCGAGATACATCGCACCCTTGATATCGTTTTCATCAACGGTGCGATTGTTGACCGTCGAGACCGGGCAGCCCGTCAAGCACTCGATGTTCGAGTTGAGATACACACCCGAGCTGACGCCACGCAGGGTAAGCTGCACGTCGAACATATCGTTCGAGTAGCCCGCCGAGGCGCGATAACGCCAGTTAGGCACGCCGCTACCGCCGATGTTTTCGCCGGTGTACTCGCGCGGCACGCTGATGCCGTTCGATTCATAACGCTTGATGAAGTGCGTTGCCATGATCCGGAACGACAGGTCGCCCGAGGCGCTGCTGACCACTTGATCGAGCGGCATGTTATAGCCGGCTTCGAAGTCGATACCCTTCGCGATCTGGTTGACCAGGTTGAATGGCGTCGTCCGGATCAGGGCGATGGAGTTATCCGGGTTGAAGTCGATCGCCGAACAGAAGGCTGGCGACTTCGTGACGTAGCACTGGTCGATAATCTGCTGGACGGTCAAGGAGCCAAGGGCGCCCTTGATGTTCAGATCCCAATAGTCGACCGAGGCATTGAAACCGGGGATGAACGAGGGCTGCAATACGACGCCGACGCCGGTCATATCCGACTTTTCCGGAACGAGGTTCGGATTTCCGCGGGTCTGCGAGAAACCGATTTCCGTCGTCGGAGCGCCGTTGGCTTGCGGACGGAACGGATTCTGATATCCTGGGAAGCCCGAGGTGCCGGTGCTGTAGAGGTTCTGCAGGTTCGGCGCACGGATGTCGCGCGACTGCGTGACACGGAAGCGGATGTCGTCGACCGGAGCCCAGGTGAGGCCGGCTTTCCACGTCGTGACATATCCCGAAGTCGAATAGTCGGTGGCGCGCACCGCGCCGTTGAACTCGAGGGTCTTGGCGAAGTCCGTATCGGTGGCCAGCGGCACCACGGTTTCGACGTAGCCTTCGGTCACATTCATCTTCGCGGTGAAGACCTGATAGTTGCCGAAGTACCAATCGAACGCGCGGCTGAGCGGATCGTTGGTGCCCTTCACCTTTTCGATGCGGTGTTCTGCGCCGAAGGCGATCGAGACCGGGCCGGCCCAGGTCGAGAACGGAGAGCCTGAGAAGTTGAGAGCCATAACATCCTGCTGCGGAACTTCCGTACGGAAGTCGCGCTCGCCATTGCCGTGCAGGTAATCGACGGCGGCCGGCGAGTTCACGCCGATGCCGAAGATGTTGTACGGCACGCACAACGGATCGTCGTTGGTGGTGATGGCGTCCGCATTCACGCGGCAGACCGGCAAGCCGGTAACCGGAGAGCGCGTCGGATTGACGGCCTTCGAGAAGGCTGATTGACGGATGACGCCGAAGGTTTCCTGGTGAACATGCGAGAGGCCCTTCTGGTAATAGGCGTCCCACGTCCAATCCGTTTCCATCGCTTCGAATTTGCCGTTCACGCCCACGACGTAGCGCTGGACGCGGCGGTCGTTGATGGCGCCGGCGTTGCGGGTATCGGCGTGCATCGAGCCCATGCGGAACGAGGTGATGCCCAGCGCCTGCGCGCGGGCGAGCACGTCCGCCGGGATGAACGGGTTGTCGATGGTGATGGTGATGCTGTCGTTGTCTTCCTTCATGCAGCACCAGTTCTGGTTCCAGTTATGGGTCCAGGACGCCTGGGCGAAGACCGTGACGTTGTCGGCAAGGTCGTAGCTGGTGCGCAGGAAGATCGACTGCGTTTCAGAGGCGGACGTCAGACCGTTCGCCATGCGCGTGCCGCGGATGGTGGCCGCGCGCCAACCGCCGCCGACCATGACGGGGTTCGCAACGATCGGGCCGTACGGGAAAGGATACGGACGACCCCCTTCGCCGAAGGCGGTGCCGGCCAACGCGGTGGTCGTAATGATGCCGCCCGCAATGCCGTTCGAGACCGACGACTGGTTACGCAGCAGACGCGCCGGGACCGAGGTGGACTGACCCGCACCGGTACCGTAGGCCGGGTTGTCGAGGATCTGCCAGCCCTGCATGTTCCAAGGGCGGTCGTTGATGGGTACGCCTGCGGAATCGCTAGCCGAGGCGGAGATGATGAAGTGGCCTTTGCCGTCCTGGAAAGGCGTGCCGTAGGTCAGCGAGGTGTCCCACGACTTATTGTCGCCATAGGTCGTGACGCTGCCGCCGACATCGGCTTTGAAGCCGGTGAACTCTTTATCGAGGATAAAGTTGATCACGCCCGCGACCGCGTCCGAACCGTACGCGGCGGAGGCGCCGCCGGTGGAGACATCCACGCGGCTGATCAAAGCTTGCGGAATGGTGTTCAAGTCGACGAGGCCATCCGAGGTCGAACCGACCGAACGCTGGCCGTCGATGAGGACCAGCGTACGTTCGACGCCGAGGCTGCGAAGGTTTGGTGTGTTGAGACCGGAGCGGCCCGAGCTCATCGTCGAGTTCGTATTCGTCGGCATGATAGAACCGGCGAAAGCCGGGATCGTGTTGACGTAGTCCGCGACGTTCGACGACGCTGCGCGTTGCAGTTCTTCGAGACCGACAACGGTCACCGGCGTCGGAGCTTCGTAACCGTCGCGGACGATGCGCGAACCGGTGACGACGATTTCGCTTTCAACTTCCGGCGCGGCGGCCGCGAGTTGTTCCTGTGCATGGGCGCCGATCGACGTCGCCAACAGGATCGCCGTGGCGCTCGCGGTGCGCAGCGCCGTGGTTTTCAGGCCGCTTCGACGCAAGCCCGACGCAGAGAGAATCATCGTATTCATTCGGTTTCCCCTTAAGTGCGGGCGCGGGACGCCCGGACTCCGTTGTGTGTAGCCGCCTATGCCGTTCCAGCCCGTGTGCGGTGCAGCATGACTATGAAAAACCATGTCATACTTCGGTAGCACGACAACCAATACCTAATTGATATCTTCTTTAGGTAGGCTAAAAAAGTTCCGCAAAACCGCAGCTGGTAGAGAAATTAGGACGCAAATTCAGAGGCTTAGATTCGCAAAAAGGTTTCGAATCGAATTTAGTCGTCTGTGTCTTTTCTGCATCGCAGCGCAGAAATCAGTTGAGCCTAGATAAAGGGAGGGTGCGAAAGCTGTTCAACAGAGGTGCGTCCCCTCCTCACGTTGACCCCGCAAATATGACACCACGGGCGTCGATTCGTCTAGACAATAGCGAGCGCCGGATCGCCAAAAGGCCCGTAATTGCTGGACATGTCCCTCGTGAAGCAGGCCACGACGCAGAGGTCCATCGCTCGCTCTTCGGCGTGGTCACTCCCGTCATCCGGCCGCCGGGCGCCCGCCGACGCCGTCCTCGGCCCAACACTGTCTAAAGTGAGACTGAGCTGTCGCAATGGACGGCTCGCTCACCCGGCAGACCATGAACTTTAGATGACATTAATATTTCGCTCTCGCCCCGAGCACTCCGGACGAAATGAGTAAGTCGTTGTTTTTAATGTATTATCGCGGCTTCCCATTTGCCCGTCCGGCCGATACTTAAGGGGCGCGCAATCGCCCGCGTTACAGTGGACCGAGACCGTTTCTGAAACCGCTACCTCCGAGAGGCCTCCATGTTCGCCTGGTTCCAAGCGCTGATGCCGCGCGAAGACCGCTTCTTCCACCTCTACAACCGCCATGCGGAAACACTGGTTGAGGGGGCGAAGTCCCTGCGCCGGCTGTTGAACGGCGGACCCGAGGTCGCGGCCGCGGCGGCGGAGGTTTACCGCTTCGAAGAAGACGCCGATGCGATCACCCGCGACATCCTCCAGCTGGTGCGGCGCTCGTTCATCACCCCCTTTGACCGCAGCGATATCCAAGACCTTGTCACCGCGCTCGACGATTCCATCGATCAGATGAAGAAAACCGCGAAGGCGGTGCTGATGTTCGAAGTACAGACCATGGAGCCAGAGATGGCTGCCATGGGCGACCACATTGTGAAGGCGGCGACGCTGACCCTCGAAGCGGTGAAGCTCCTCAGCGCCTTGCGCGAGAACAACGCGCGGCTTCACACCATCACCGAGGAGATCGTTCATCTGGAGGAAGACTCCGACACGCTGAACGAAGCCGGCATCAAGGCGCTTTACAAAAAACACCGTGACGGCAACGCCATGAACTACCTGGTGGGCATCGAAATCTACGATCACCTGGAAAAAGTCATGGACCGCTTCGAGGATGTGGCCAACCGCATCAGCAGCATCGTGATCGAACAGGTCTAGCCGCACATGGAGATTCTGGTCGGCCTTGTCATCGTTGCGCTGGTTTTCGATTTTATGAATGGCCGCAACGACGCGGCCAATTCGATCGCGACCATTGTCTCGACCAGGGTACTGTCACCGCGCGCGGCGGTCGCGTGGGCCGCGTTCTTCAACTTCGTCGCCTTTCTGGTGTTCGGCCTCAGCGTTGCCAGCACCGTCGGAAAGGGGATCATTTCCCCGCAGATCATTTCCGATCACGTGATCTTTGGCGCACTGATCGGAGCCATCTCGTGGCAGATCACGACCGGCTACTTCGGTATCCCGTCGAGCAGTTCTCACGCACTTATTGGCGGCCTTGTCGGAGCCGGACTGCAGGAAGCGGGCCTCGACGCGGTCGTGTGGCAGGGTTTGGCAAAAACCGCGAGCGGGATCGTCCTTTCACCGACCGTTGGATTGATCATCGCGTTGATCCTCGTTCTCATTGTCTCCTGGTCCTTCGTTCGCATCGCCCCCGCCCGCGCCGATAGCATCTTCCGTAAAGCCCAATTCGTGTCGGCCTCCCTTTACGCCTTGGGCCACGGCGGCAACGACGCGCAGAAGACGATGGGCATCATTACGGCGCTTCTCTACGCCCACGGACAATTGAGCGGAGAATTCCACGTTCCGTTCTGGGTGGTTGTGAGCTGCAATGCCGCGATGGCGTTGGGCACGCTCCTGGGCGGCTGGCGGATCATCCATACGATGGGATCGCGCATCACCCGGCTTCAACCGGTCCAAGGAGTCTGCGCCGAGACGGCAGGGTTCATCACCCTTTTTGCCGCGACAGAGCTTGGCGTTCCGGTTTCGACGACGCAAACGATCACCGGCGCGATCATCGGCGTGGGAGCGGCCAAGCGCGTGAGCGCCGTGCGCTGGGGCGTCGCGCGCGAAATCCTGGTCGCTTGGATCATCACGATGCCGGCGGCAGCGGCCGTAGGGGCGCTCTTCAACTGGGTTTCGAAGTTCCTCTGGTAGCTATGCCCAGAACGGAGCGGCAGCCCTCATCGCGGTAATGCGTTTGCGCGCCCGCTTGTCGGCCGCGGCAACGCGCGCCTCAAGCCGCGCGACAACCGCGGCGGCGGCCTCTTTCTGAGGCGAGCGCTTCGCAAGATCACTCAGCAAATCGCGGGCGCGGCTTGCATCGTTCAAACTGCCCAAGTCATCCTGGACGGGCCTCAAGAGGCGCAAGAACTTCTCGACCTTCCGATTGGGATACAGGGCGGAATAAAGTTCGACGTTGTATCGCAGATTTTTGACCGCGATGCGGAGGCGGTGTCGCTCGCCCACCGACTGCGCTTCGTAACGACGACCGCGCCGGCGCACCCGGGCAAACACCCCTGATAGAACCGCTCCGGCGGCGGCGCGCGCACGGACTTTGAGCTTGCGGGCAAAGCGTGCGGTGGGGAGATCCTCGAACCACCGCATCGCCTCCAGAAGAACCACGGTCATCGCGCGCGACCCAACGGCTTCCACAGCCTCGTCCAAGGCGCGGGACTTTCGGCGCGCGGCGGCGCGCTGGATTTGCTCAATGTCTTCCTCGTCCTCGAGTTCGGACATGCGTTCGGTCAGCACTTCCCAGTCGCGCGCGGCGCCGAGCGATTGCAGGAGTTGCTTCAGCTTCGATCGTACCGCTTCGTAGTGTGCCTCCGGCAGCCATTCGCGGACGCCATAGAGGGCCGAGCGCAGGCGCCGGATACTGACGCGCATCTGGTGAATGCTGGCAGGATCGTGTTTCAGAGCGCCGGGCATGTTGAGCAAAAATTGCGAGAAGTGGCGGCGCGCGGCATCGCGCAGCACTTCGGCGAGCGTCTGACTCCCCTTTGTCAAAAAGGCCTCGGCCTTCACCGCAACGTTTTCGCTGCCCGGGGAGAGCAGTGCATAGCCGCGGTCCGACTTGCTCCGCGCTTCGATGGCAACATCGGCTTTGGCGACAATCTCTAGCGCCACGCCATATAGCAGCCCGAGGGATCCCTCCTTGAGTTCGAGCTCAATCTCGGACACGGGCTCGATGGCGTCGTCTCGTACAATGGCGCGGATTTCTCCCTCATCGCGGACCACTTCGATTCTCGTTCCAGCCTTTGGGCTAAAGACAAAGCCCGTGCGCGCGATCGATGTGCGAAACCGGGGGAGGAGGCGCACGTCTTTCCAGACCTCCCGCAACTTTCGGCCGCTATATGTTTTGAGAAGTTCCGGTGCGGCAGTGGAAATCCGGTCGCTCCATTCGCCGCGCGTGAGCGCGTCACTGTCGACCCCGACACGCTTCAACGTCTGAACAAAGCGGCCGTCCTCTTCTCGCACCCGGAAAGACAGACCCTTGGCGTGGAGATCATCCTTTGCCGTATCGAAGTAAACGGCACGAAGGTCTTTTTTGAACGGCTCTGTCTTCGAAGCGGTCTTCTGGAGACGCGCCATAGCGGCTTTCAAGCGAGCGGGAGTACCACGAAGCTTAAGTTCGATTTCAGACATGGTTGTGTGTCATGAGTACAGACGGAAACAAGCACGTGAGTGCTAGCGACTTTTTCCTCATCCGACTACACCGCCATCTTAATGTCACAAAAGTATCGCGAAACCCGCTGGCCTGTTGGATGAAAGATTATGGCAGGGTGGATGGGGGGCGCGCCGAGCGGAAATTGCCCACAACTAAAACCAGCACGGGCGAAGGACTAGCGGGCCGCGCGCGGAAGCGCGGCAAGAGCCGCGGCGATCTCGTTTTGGTGAGCCGATAGGATAGTGTGCAGATCTTCGAGGACCGACGAGCCCGCTTCAGTCTCCGCGGCTGCGTCAATTAATCCACCGACCGTCATTTCGGCGAAGGAGTCGAGTTCCTCAAGCGCTTGACGGCGGGCCTGCACGGATGCGATCCGCGCCGCAGCTTCAAACCGTGTCGTCAACAGGGCATCCAACTTGCGCACGATGGCAGTGGACTCAGCGTCTGGGGTGGTGGGCGCCTTCGCCATCTCGGCGGCCGCAGAGACCTGATCCGCAGCACGCACAGCGGCCTGGGCCGGGAGCGCGGCGATGGAAAGGAGAGCTGCGACGAAAAGGGCCTTGAACATGGCGCTTTTCTTTCATGAGCCCGCCGGTGGGGACAACCCCCCGACCTCCAATCTTCATCCAACTGTCATCAATCCGACTTTCACAAAAGTATCACATAAGTGTCGCGCCCCCGACAGACGACACGATGAACACTGGCCGCATGAAGGGTTGGATCGCCATTGTTGCGCCGGATGACTCGTTGGGGCCTGGCTACCGGGCCTCGTCGGGCTACGCGTTCAGTGATCATACCCCGCACCATCGTCATGTCGGTGTGGGCGATATTTTCTTCGTACGCAATCACACGCACTTGCTGACAATTGCGCGCGTACAACGCGTCGAGTCGGGATCGGCGGATAAAGCGATTGAGCGGTGTCCCACCTGCGGCACCGGTCAATTGGGCTTTCGGTCAACGCGCACGAACAGTTACCGCTGCCTCTATGGACATGAATTCTCCCAGCCGCTTGCAAGCGTCCGCAGCGGCTTCGAATTCAAAGCGATTTTCGGGCTAGATTACACGGACGTCGCCGCGCGGATTGAAGCGGCCGAATTGCGGCCCTTCGAACTGACAAACAGCAGGCAGTTGTCTCTTCGTCCCTGTGATCTGGAAGGCGCGATGCGATACATCGCGCGGCGGGATCGCAATGCAGAGCAGGTGCTGAAGAACTGGCTGGCGGCGCGCGAACTGCGTGTGCGCGACGAAGACGCCGACTTGATCGACGCCTCCAATGTTCTCGATGAACGTGAACATCGCAACCTCGGCATTTTGATGCGCCGTGGACGAAAGATATTTCGCGACGAACTCGTACGCCGCTACGGAGCCCGGTGCATGATTTCCGGCTGTTCCACGATGGCGCTGCTTGAAGCCGCTTATATTCAGCCGGAGACGGTGCCCAAGTTTAACAACCCGACGAACGGCCTGCTCCTGCGCAGCGACCTTCACACCTTATTCGATCTCAATCTTATCGGGATTGAGCCGGGCCGCCTCACGGTCGCCGTTCATCCCGATGTGATCGATGCCGATTACAGATCGTTTGACGGGAGCGCGCTCCGCGTGGCGAACGGTAAAGGACCCAATCGTCGCGCGTTGGCGGCGCGATGGGACCGCTTCAAAGCCGGCCTCTACGCCGCGCCCGTGCTCCCGCGCCCGCCGCGGGAGGCGCCGTCGGACGCACTGCATGCCGAGGGTATGGTAAGGGAGAGGCCTGGGGGCCCGCCGACGTAAATCGCAAGCATCGGGATTTGCACGGTTGTAGACGCGCGAGTCCGCAATTCCCGGAAGCACCGCCTTCAGGAACGAGAGATCAAAGCCCTCGGCCACCGCCGGACCAGCCATGGTGCCGCCGCTCCGTTCAGCCGTTAAGTATTTGAAGAGTAATGTTTGTGGGTTTGGGTGTGGCGAATTACCCACAACCTTTAGCTAAGTCGCCGGAATAATCAGTTGCAGTCAGTCTGTAATATTTCTATCCCCGAGTTGTAATGCTGGTTTGATACTCCTCTGATGCGGGTTGCCCTTAAAAAGCGAATTGCGCGAGGGGACCGGCCTTATGTGGCGCATAAGGCGGCGGATTCATACGGACCGCCGCAACGCAGTGGGAACAACAACTCGGGGATCTTCCATGGATTCGAACTTCTATTTGCCTAAGCGCCTCGCCCGTGCGGGCGTATCGGCGATCGCGCTTGCCGTCGGTTTAAGCGTGCCTGCGCTGGCACAGTCGACCGGCACACTGCAAATCGAAGAGATCGTCGTACGTGGAACACCTCTCACGATTGGCGGAGCGATGGTCTCCGTAGCCGAACCTAAATCTCGTGCCGCCATTACGGCTGAGCTTCTGACGCGCCAAGCGCCCGGTCAGACAGTGCTCGATAGTATCAACTTGCTGCCCGCGGTGAACTTTACCAACAACGACGCCTTCGGCTCCGGTGGCGGCGACATTACGCTCCGTGGGTTCGACAGCCAGCGCGTTGCCCTCTTGCAGGACGGCGTGCCGCTTAACGACAGCGGCAACTACGCTATCTTTCCGAATCAGCAGCTCGAATCGGACCTGATTTCGCAGGTGACGGTCAATCTTGGGACGACTGACGTAGATAGCCCCACGGCTGCGGCAGCAGGCGGCACCATCAATTACGTGACGCGCCGCGCCGCGGACACGTTCGGCGTTCGCACTGAAGTCGGCTTAGGGAGCGACAACTTCCAGCGCTACTATGGAACAGTCGAGACCGGCGAAGTCGGCCCTCTCGGCACGAAGGCGTGGTTCTCGGCCCTCCGCACGACGAACGATCACTTCCGTCCGCATGGGGCGACTGTAGATCCCGCCGGCAAGATCAAGAAAACACAGTTCAACTTCCGCATCGATCAAGACTTCGAGGACCTGGGCTTCGTCAGCCTGATCGGGAACTGGAATTCGAACCGCAATTCTTTCCTGGGCCGCATCAGCCTAGCCCAATTCAATTCCAATCCGCAGGTGATCCCGGTGAACTCTGTTCAGACCGCGGCGGAAAGCATCAACCCCTCCGACACCGGAAATCTTCGCATCCTTTCCAGTTGGGATCTCAGTGACAACATCACGCTGACCGTTGATCCTTCTTACCAATACGTCATGGCAAACGGCGGTGGGGCCGCCAATTGGTCGGAGACAGATCCGCAGCTGCGCGGCATTACGGGCGCGGCGGGCGTTGACCTGAACGGTGACGGCGACACGGCGGACACCGTCCGCCTTTACCGCCCCAACAACACCAATACGAATCGCATCGGCGTTACGTCATCTCTGATTTGGAAGTTCGCGGATAGCCAAAGCGTGCGCTTGGCCTACACGTTTGATCGGGCGAAACACCGCCAAACGGGCGAGGTCGGCTTTATCAAGACGGACGGGAGCTTCGAGCCAGAGAATGTTTTCGCCGGCAAAAGCGCCGGCATCGGTGGGCGTCAGGTTCAGCTTCCGGACGGAACGATCCTCCGTCGTCGCGACCGCGCATCAGTAGCACTCTTGAATCAGATTGCGTTTGAGTATCGGGGCCGCTTTATGGAAGAGCGCCTACTCCTCAATGCTGGTGTCCGTGCGCCATTCTTCGTTCGCCACTTGAATAACTACTGTTATCAGCGCGACACCTTTAACGCCTATTGTACGACGCAGGTGGGCACGCCTGTTGTGGGCACCAACGACGGGACCGGCAAACCGCTTGTGACCTTCCCGGTTGCGGCCTTGAATACCAGCGCAGCGTTCAGATATGGCCAGCCGCGCTCTTTCGACCGCAAGTACGATAAATTGTTGCCTAACCTTGGTGTCAGCTATGACGTCACCAGCGATCTCACAGCCTTCGCGAGCTTCGCAAAAACCTTGTCAGCGCCGCGCACCGACGACCTTTATGACCAGGTGCTGGTTGATCCAGGCCCCGAGTCCGCGAATGCTGTCGATATTGGGATGCGCTATCAGACAGGCCAATTCATGGCGGCTGCGGCGGTCTTCTACAATTCGTTCACCAACCGCATTGAACGCGTGTTCGACGAGCCAAACGGCATCGCCTTCTCCGCCAACGTTGGTGATGTGAAGCTTTCGGGCATTGATGGGCAGATCGGCTATAAGCCGATGGAGACCCTGTCCTTCTACGCGTCCGCGTCCTACATCACTTCCGAGATCCAGGAAGATATCCCGAACGTCGCCGCCGGCGCGCCGCTGCCGACCAAGGGCAAATCGCTTTACGAGACGCCTAAGCTGCAGGGAAGCTTCCGCGCGCAATGGGACGCGCTGGAGTATCTCAGCCTCGGCGCGCAGGCCAAGTTTGTCGGCAAACGCTGGACGAACCTCGTCAACACTGAAAGGTTCCCCGGATACACCCTCGTCGATCTCGACGTGCGGTTCAGCTTGGCGAGCTTCGGCCTCGGGAAGACCTACCTTCAGGGCAATGTGCGCAATCTCTTCGACAAAAACTACCTGGGCGATATCACCACAAATCTGACCGGTACCGCGCTGGCGCAGCCTGGATATCGGCGTACCTTCATCGGCACCTTGCGCGCCGAATTCTAGTGGTTCCACTAAGGAGTCAGAACGGGCGGACCTTTTGGTCCGCCCTTTTTTTTCTAAAAAGCGAAAGCCGCGCCGATGTCGAGCGAGCCGCGGCCGGCATCTTCGGGATCGCCGACGACGCGTGCCGAGCGCAAGAGAAGCTCAATGGCGTCGCGCGCATGGATATTCGGCCGTGCCTGCATGATCAGGGCCAACCCGCCGGCAACATAGGCGGCCGAAACGGATGTACCCGATACGCGGCGGCAGAATTGACCGCCGCAGTCGGTGACCACGTCTTCGCCCGGAGCAATGATGAAGTATCCGCTTGTCCCACCTGCACGATTGGACCAAGGCGCAAGGCTTCCGTCTTTTCGCGCGCCGCCCGCGACCACGATGCTGCCCTGATAGCGGGGGTCTATGGCGTAGCGCGCGGGCCAGGACGGCTGGCCGCTGGATTCATTGCCGCTGGAAATGACGATAGCAACGCCGGCGTCGACCGCACGCTGTAAAGCTGCTTCGAACTTCGGCCCGAATTGCTGATCGGCACGGAACGGAAGAACCGCGACCTTCGCGCCTTTGTCGACGGCGTAATCGAGCGCACGCGCGATGTCGCGGGGATAAAAGCCGCACTGCCCCTTCCAGCCGCCGTCGAAATCGGCACGGACCGAAAGAACGGTAGCGTTGTAAGCGACGCCCGCGAGACCGTGTCCGTCGAGCCGCGACCCGAGCGGACCCGCGACCTCGTCGCCATGCCGATCCGCCAGCACCACCGTCCGTTCCGGGTTGAGATCGGTTGAGAGCGGCGAAAGATTGCGTCCCAGTTCGCCGCGTTTCTTGTCGATCCCGCAATCGATAAGGGCGACCGTCACCCCACGCCCCGTGTATCCGGCGTCATAGGCGGGCTGCGCATTCACGGCACGCAGGCCGGTGCTCAACGTATATTCGATGGACCCCTTCCAGGGTCCTTTCGGTGCACAGCCCGCAAGGACGGCGGCGAGGACAACGGCCGTCAGGGGAGCGAGTGTAGAAGAGATCGGCATGGAGACATCGCACCTCCCAGGGGCGCGCACAAAGGGAAGGATCGGCCCCTAAAATACACCCGGAGATCGCAAGGGCGGGAGCCCCCTTGGAGGCTGACGCGCCGAATATACTGAGGATTCCGAGGGAATGTTTACGGCTCCCAATTCGTCTTTGTCATTCGGGCCGGGCAAAGCCCGCACGCGCGACGCGGGAACAAGACGGTGGGGTGCCCGTTAGACCGGCACACCTCTTGCCCAGGACGTCCGCGCTATGGATCGCGCCGCACCGCCGCTTGCTTTCGCGCCCCCGACGCTGCGGAGGTGGCATCGAAAGGCAGCCGTTGACGGGCTCAAAGCCCTCATTCCGTTCCAAAGCGCCGCTCGGCGTATCAAGCGGGTCATTTTCCCGTACGAAACCCAGCCGGACCGCGACCGCGACCTCGTCGAAGATGCCCGCGAGCAAATCCTGAAGCTTTGCGCTTTCGGGGTTGGCCTCAGGGGTGCCACGGTGGTGGAGATCGGGACTGGATGGAACCCCGTGCTGCCATTGATGCTGCGTCTCTACGGCGCGGAACGTGTGATCACGGTTGACCAAGAGCGCCTCCTGGATGAACGCACGCTCCGGACGGGCATTGCCACCCTCATCCGCACTCGGGATCTTTTCGAAGAACGGCTGGCGCGGGCCGGCCTGACCGCGAATTTTGCGGCGATCGAGATGCGGGGCGATGGTTTGGAGCGCACGCTCGCGGATGGGCGCATCGACTATCGCGCGCCGGCCGATTTTCGTGACCTTCCCGACGCCATCGCCGACATCATTATCTCCCGCGACGTGCTGGAACACGTACCGCCGCGGCTGTTGAGCGGCATCATGAGCGCTTCACGCCGCATTCTGAAAGACGGCGGAATCGTTTGTCACAAGATCGATATGACGGACCACTGGGAGCATCTGGACAAGTCGATCTCGCCCATCAATTTCCTTCAGTATGACGGTCCGCTCTGGAGGCTGACAGGCTTGAACCCGCAGAATTATCAGAACCGACTCCGGCGCTTTGAATTTATCGCGCTGGCGGCGTCCAGCGGCTTCGACGTCATCGGAGCGGATGGCCAGCCCGATGCGCGCGCGGTGAGCGCCTTGAAGACGATGCCCGTGATGCGCCGCTATGCGGGCATTCCGCACGACGAGCTGGCGGTATTGCACACCACGCTCGTCGCGCGGAAAAAACCAGTTTAAAGCCCGGTGCCGAACCGCCACTTGGCGGCGACATTCCACTTCCGGGCTTTGAGCTGCTGCGTCGCCCACGCGAGCGGTGCGTTTGCCTCCACCATCCCAAGTTTGCTCGCGTACACTAAGGCGCCCCGTGTGTAGGTAAGGTAAGTCATGTCGTCCTCCGCCCAGGTATTGGGGTCGGAGACGGTCTTCCCTGTCATCGATTTTGTGAGTTGCCAGGCTTCGGACCAGGACTGAACAATGGGCGCGTCCTTGGAGCGTCGGAGGATGATGCGATAGGGCGTCGCATACGCTCGCGCCCAACCCGAGGCCCCATTGGTGCGATCGATCGTGCTGCGAATGGCCCACTGGAAGGCCGGCTTCCAATCCGAGAAGCCCATTGAGATGACCCAGCCCAAAATCGTCGCCAGGAATTCGTCTTGCCAGGGATCGACCCATGTCCCTCCCGGCGCCCCCGGCTCGCCGCGCCCGCTGTCGATAGCGCCGACCACATGAAAGCGCTGCCGTTCCGGACGGTTGCTGAATACATAGTTCTGCTCGAACCACTGCCGCGTCACATCCAGCTGATCTTTCCAATACTGGAAATTGAGGAGCCACTTCGGCGTTACCGTCTGCGTGCTGCGCGCCGCCTGCGCGAGCGTCCGCAGATTCCATGCGAGAAAGCGGGGCTGGACACCCGAGGGAAAGTATTGCGCGGGCAGCGAACCCCAGTTCCATGTGGCCTGGAACTGCAGTTCCTCAAGGAAATACGCGTCTTCCGTCAAAAGGTAGGGAACGTAGGACAACGCCGGTTGGTGCGCGCTGTCGAGCGTGATGGGCGAATCTCCGGTCTTGATGAGCGGCGAACCGGCGGTGGCGGACTCGTGCCATGTGGCATTCGGATATTTGCGGAAATCGAACGGCCCATTCTGCTGCTCGTCGCGGATATGCCATGGCATGGTGCCGGCCGCTTCGGCCTGCGCCATAAGAAGTTCCAGCGCACCCTGGTCCCACGTCTGCAGGAATTTAGCCTGCGGCTCCGTCACAGGCCCAATGTCGGCGCGCTCACCGGTATTCGGCATATAGGCCTGTACGCCCGCAAGGCGCATTACACTGTAGATGCTCTGCCCCACGGACAGTTCGGCCACCGCATTTCCAAGCCCCGTTGTCAGTGATTGGTAGTCGGCCGCTTTCAGCAGCAGTTTAGAAGCGTTGGCATAGTTTCCGGTCGTAAATTGGGTGACGATATCGAGATCGACATAGTCGCCGTTGGGCAGCGGCATGAGCCGTTTGGCTTCTACAGGTGCGGTTGTCTGGCCTGGAATCTCGTAGGGTGGCAGCAGTCCATAACCCATCAGCTCCTTTGCGTTCGCGATGACCGGCCGCGGCGCCGATTGCCAGCGCCAGCGCGCAAACCAGTAGTGCTCGGGTACATCAACGCGCGCGAGAACCTGGGATCCGCGAGAGATCACCACCGCGTAGGCGCCAAGGTTGATGGGGGTCTGGCTAAAGACGCGCCCGAGTTCGAATACCACTTCGACCCGGCTACTGTTGCGGTCGGGGCGGAAGAAAACCGACAGCGGGAAATTGGGGTGTTCCGTGCGCACGCAACGCTGCACGAAAGATGCCGACGGCGGCGCATAGTCGCCCAGATCTTGCCCCGCATCCTCGCGGAATTCGAACGAGCGGCCACCTATGCTGACGACAGCCTTTAGACTTGCGGTTTCAGCCCGCAGCGGCCGAACGTTAAGTGCCGCAATACCCGCGGCACCTGCCCCGAGTGCGCTTCTCCGATTGATTCCCTTCACGCCGATGTCCTCCGATAACATCCGCACGGAGCCTTGCTTCGCGCGGTCCTAACAAAAGGAGGCGGCGCCTAGCGGACACACGTAAGGAGAGCGCAAAACTCCCCCTCCGTCCTTGCGGCAATGGCGCTGCCCCCAGCCCAATCGCGGTTTTGTGCTTAGGAGAATCCGAGAACAAGCTGTAAGTCGGGGCCGACAAGTCTTTCTGCGTGTGAGGTATTGTTTCCGCACGAAAATTTGGTGTGAAAATTTCGGGACCGGAGTGGAGGCGGGATCACTTTTGGGAGACGGGAACAATCGGCGCGAAAAACGGTTCAAGGTGAACGGTTGTCGCTGGGATCCGCGCGAATAATGGCAGGTACTTACAACTCCGCGAGGAAGTCTCGCCCTTCGCGACCGCTTCACATTGTGTTGTACGCGCTTATCCCGGAGGACCGCGCATATCGGCCCATCCGGCGAAGCCCGCTCCTCTTCCTGCGCAATCGCCTGCGGAGATGGGGTGAGCTTTTCTCCTGGAGGCTTTTCGGGCAGTGGCGGACTCACTACAGCACGTTCAAAGACCGTGAAAACACCAATCGGGGGGACATCGCCATCCGGATGGGTGTAAAGCAGCAGATCGAACGTGCGTTCGACAACGCCGAGATAACAATCACTCAATTGGCCTGGGGCGATCTGAGTACGGCCCTCAAGGCGACGCCCGCGCCCGACTTAGTCGTCATCGGCGGCGGCGGATTTCTGTTTGCGGATCGTGAGGGGCGCCTCCCCGAGCGTTTCAAAGAGGATGTCAAGATTATCGAACAGCTGTCCTGCCCGGTCGTAGCCTGCGCGATCGGACTCAACTGGCTGATCGAAGACTGCGATCAGAAGGTCTTTCGATTCCATCCGGAGAGCCGCCGCGATATCGAGCGTTTTCTCGCCCGGGTGATGATGATTTCAGTACGTGATGAAACGACGCAGCGCGCCCTCGCGAGCGTTGATCGGCGCCCCACCCCCATTGTCATCGATCCCGGCTTCCTTGTCGCAGCCCACCCACAACCGGCGCGGCCCCGCGATCCGAGCCGCCCGCTCGAAGTGGGGATCAATCTCGCCTTCCACGGCGCGCACACCAGCCATACGAGCCAATGGATGCTGCCGCTCATGCTCCGCGTGTGCAAACGATTGCAAAAGGATGTGGGCTGCCGGTTCACCTATTTTGTCCATTCCGACGGCGAGGTCGGTCTCGCGCAGGCGCTCCTGATCGCCGGGCTCTCCTTGGAGATCGTGAATGCCGACGTCGATGATATGCTGGCCGCTTACAAGCGCATGGACATCCATATCGGCCAAATGCTTCACTCCGCGATCTTGGCCATGAGCGTCGGCACTCCCGCGCTCAGCCTCGCCTATGATGTCAAGTCAGCCGGCTTTTATGCGTTCCTAGGGCTGGACGAGTTATGCCTGGACGCCGCCTCCGCCAGCGAGGAAGAGATCGTCACCACGACGAAAGCGTTGATCGAATGCCGCCAAGCCGTCGCCGCAACGTTGCGTGCGCGGCGCGCCGAACTCGAAGCCGAGGCGGATGTCTTCTTCCGAGAAGTCGCGTCGCTGGTCGTCCCACAGCCCGGCGGGCGCGTAACCCCGCTGCACCACGCGGAGCGCCCAAAAGATAACCGTGGGCGCAAGTAAGTGCTGCTTCGCCACGGGCTAAGGGAGCAGGATGATCGAGCTCGTGGTCGCACCACTTTCAAGCGCCGCGTGAGCGGCGGGCGCCTCGTCGAGTCGGAAGCTCTTGCCAATTTCTATTTTCACTTCCCCGGTCAAAATGGCGGCAAAGAACTCGTCCGCCATAGCTTGGCGTTCCACTGGGTCCGCTAGGTAGTGAAACAGGATCGGTCTCCACACTGCATTGGAGTTCGGCGCCAGACGGGCGGGCGAAAACGGCGCAACGGGCCCGGAGGCCTGACCAAAATTGACAAGATGCCCGCGCATGGCAAGCACTTCGAGCGAAGCCTCGAACGTCTCCTTCCCGACGGAGTCGTACACGATGTCGACGCCCCGACCCTGTGTCAGGGACATAACTTCCGCTACGATATTTTTCTCGGTGCGCAGGATCACTTCGTCGCAGCCTGAGGCTCTGGCCCGGGCAACTTTATCCGCGGCGCCAACCACGCCAATTACGCGCGCACCGATCCGCCGCGCTATCTGGCACAGCACCTGCCCCACACCGCCGGCCGCCGCGTAGATAAGACAAGTATCCCGCGCCCTAAGCGGGCGCAGCTTTGTCGTCAGCATCAGGGCCGTGAGGCCTTTAACCATAGAGGCCGCCAGGGCTCGATCGTCAATTCCGGCGGGCACCTTGATCAAATGCGCGGCATCGATCAAGCGCGTATCCGCGTAAGCGCCATAAGTATGAGTGACATAAGCAGCGCGGTCTCCCACCGCGAAACCCTGCACTCCGGGGCCTACCGCTTCAATGGTGCCAGCGGCTTCAACGCCCGGAACGCCGGGCAGTGCGAGAGTTTTGTAAAGTCCGCTGCGCACATAGATGTCGTGAAAGTTGACGCCAACAGCGCCTTGACGGAAACGCACCTGGCCCGGGCCGGGAAGGCCTAGTTCTACGCGCTCCAGTTTGAGTTCTTCTGCTCCGCCGTATTGGCGGATGACGACGGCTTTTGGCATCACTACTCCGAGTCCGGTAGCTTCCGAGAGTATCTCGGCGCACAGGAAATACTAGCTTATCGGAGACCACCGGAAACGGCAGGAATCTGGCCCACCGAATCGGCGGCTCACATTCGCAAGTGCTATTTTTTTGCCTTTGGCGCGCGTGCTATCAGTCACCCACCCAACGATTGGAGGATGGTTATGGACTTGGGACTCAAGAATCGCCGCGCGCTTGTGATGGGCGCGTCGCGGGGCCTCGGTCGCGCGGTAGCAGCGGTGCTGGCGGCGGAGGGTGCGGCCGTGGCGATCTGCGCCCGAGAGGGCGAGCGTCTACGCAACACGGCCCGCGAACTCGGCGTCGCGGCCATTCCTGCGAACCTTTCGACGGAAGGCGCGGGCACGAAGGTGGTCCAAGACGCACGTGCGGCCCTCGGCGGGGTCGATATCATGGTCGTGAATAACGCCGGCCCCCCAGCCGGCACGTTCGATGTGCTGGACGATAAAGCGTGGCGAGCCGGGTTCGAGGCCTTGGTGATTAATGCTGTTCAGTCGATCCGCGAAGCATTGCCGGCGATGCGCGCCCAGAAATGGGGGCGGATCATCATTATTACTTCTGTGACCGCTCGCGAGCCGATCTCGGTACTGACGATTTCCAACGTCATGCGTCCGGGGCTGCACGGTTTGATCAATACGCTGAGCAAGGACGTAGCGGCTGACGGCGTGACCCTGAACGCGTTGATGCCGGGATATGTCCTGACCGAGCGCATCGTGGAAGTCGGGTTCGACCAGGCGAAACTCGCCGAACAGATTCCCGCGCGGCGCCTGGGCCGCCCGGAAGAGGTGGGTGCTCTCGCTGCCTTTCTGGCCTCGGACGCAGCCGCTTACATCAATGGGCAAGCCATCGCCTGCGACGGCGGCCTGCAGCGTTCCATCTAGAGAGCGCGCGGCATAAAAAAAGGCGCGGCTTATGAAGCCGCGCCTTTTCGTTTCGGAATGCCTTACTGGCGCGCCGGAACCACAGCCTCGGGCGCGGACCCTTCGGTAGAGGCAACATGCTCGGGCGGATGCTCGAGATAGGCCTGCCGGAACGTAACGAGGGTCGTGCCGGAAATGGCGCGATTTTCGCCGGTCTTCGGGTCGGGCTTCGCGTCGGCGAGGCGGCGCATCGCACGATAGAGCGACGGCGCGGACACCTGACCGTAGCTCAGATGGTGCGTGCTCCAGCTGATCGTGAGCCGGCGAATCCATTCGTCGACATCGGTGTAGCCGGCGAACATCCCTTCGGCGGTTTCGGGTGTCAGCTTCAACTTAAAGCGCACATCCTGCATATGCATGATGGTCGAGGTGTCGAAGGTCATTGAATAGGGAATGATGAGGTCGTGGCTGTCGGTGGTCAGCACGCCGTCGACGATCTTGCCCTTGAACTGCTGGATGAACTGCTTACCCCAGCGCATATCGACTCGTTGCGTTCCGCCTGAGATGTAGGCGCTGCCCGAAGCGTCGCCCATCAACTCGTCGAGACCACGATAGGTGGTGAGTGTCACATCGGGGTCGTTGACGAGGTCGTCGACGCCGGTGATCTCGATCAACATGCGGTTTTGATTGTAGCGGCGCATGTACTCGTTTTCGAAATGCATCTGGGCGCCGTCCGGGCCGCGCCAGCCGGCGATACAGCCAAGCGCGCGGTGCATTTGATTGTCGACGCCCTTCACGCCATCGGGGCTGGTGAAGTCGTTGGCGTCGACCTTGCCGTCGAGATCCATGCCCTCTGCGACCTTACCGCCGGCTTCACGGAAGACGAACTGCTCTTCGGTGTTCTGCGGGTGCCAAATCTGGCCTTCGCGCTCAAGCTGGCTTTCCGCAAGCAGGTGCTTCTTCGGCGCGTCTTCCGGATAGAGAATTTTGAACTGCTCGCGATTGCCGTCATTGAGGCCGTTCGGGCACTCCACTTTGCCGTCCGGCGACTGGGTGACGGCCCATTTGCGGCTGGTCAACACATAGCCGATGGTCCCATTGCGCAAGGTAGGCTGCGTCTTGGTCGCGACTTCGACGGCGTAAGCAGCCGTGGACATGCCCATGACAACTGCGACCGCCGCGACGTTGGTGATAACACCACGCTTCATCAAAAATCCTCCCTCTCGCTGCCGCGCAAAGCGGCATCTCTTTCCGGCAATATATATCAATTGTCGGCGCGGCGGGAGCGAAAGACACATCCGACGATAGGCATTAAGGCCTTGGAATCGTGAATTTCATACCCGCCTCCCGGGCAGAGCCACGCTTATGTGGGTGCCACTTGGGGCGCGCATCCCATTGTGCAGCGCACAATTAGTTCGCGGTTGCCGCGTTCAACAGCGCCGGGGAGACACGCCACCACTTCCCGAACGGTCCATGCCCAAATCCCTGGATGGCTTTGAGAACCTTCGCGAGACCGATGGAGCGCGCGTAGCACATGGGGCCGCCGCGATTGCGGGGGAACCCGTAGCCGTTGACGTAGGCCACATCGATATCGTCGATGTGCCGCGCGATCCCCTCTTCGACGATCCAGTATCCTTCGTTCACCAGTGCCAGCATCGTCCGTTCGACGATCTCGGCGTCGGACACGGCGCGCGGCGTGCCGCCGTTCTCCCGGCGGACTTGCTCAACAAGCGCCAGGGCGGCCGGGTTAGGAGACTTCACACCGTCTTTATATGAGTAGAACCCGGAGCCCGACTTCTGGCCAAGGTGACCCGCTTCGACCAGCCGGTCATGCACAAGGGTCGCCATCGGCTCGAATGTGCCGGGGGCAGCTTCCTTGCGCGCTTTGTAGCCGATGTCGATTCCGGACAGATCGGCGACGGCGAAAGGACCCATCGCCATCCCGAATGAGACCAGCGCCTTATCCACTTGCTCGGGCGTTGCGCCTTCAAGCAAGAGCAAGCCCGACTCACGCACATAGGCCCGCAGCATGCGATTACCTATGAACCCTGGACACACGCCGGCGACGACGGGGATTTTGTTTGTGGCTTTCGCCACGGCAAGAGCGGTGGCAAGCGCGGCGGGACCGGTGCGCTTCGCGCGCACGATCTCCAGCAACTTCATGATGTTCGCCGGGCTGAAATAGTGAAGACCGATGACCGCCTCGGGCCGCGAGATGGAGGCCGCGATTTCATTGATATCCAGATACGAGGTGTTCGTGGCCAGAATGGCGCCCGGTTTCGCCACTTCATCTAGCTTCGCAAAAACAGTCTTCTTTACATCCATCGATTCGAAGACGGCTTCGATGATCAGATCGCAATCGGCCAGGGCGCCGTAGTCGGTGCCGCCGGACAATGCGGCGATACGTGCGTCGCGCTGTGCTTCGGTGATGCGACCTTTGGCCAACGAGTCCTGATAGCTCGCCTGAATCCGCGCAAGGCCTCGCGCGATTGCTTCGTCCGTCATTTCCAGCATGCGCACTTTCATTCCCGCATCCAGGAATGTCATCGCGATGCCGCATCCCATGGTGCCAGCCCCAATAATGCCGACAACCTTCACATCGATGGGCTTCGCGTCGGCAATATCGTCCGGGAGTTTGCCCGAACCCCGTTCGGCAAAGAAAATATGGCGAAGCGCCTTGGCTTCTTCACTGGACCGCAGCTGCAGGAAAAGCGCGCGCTCTTCCTTCATCCCTTCGCCGAAATTCTTGCCGGCGGTGCGGCGGAGAAGGTCAAGCGCCGCGCCGGGGGCCGCGGCGCCTTTGGCTTGTTTTCGTGTCACGCCCGCCAGTGTTTCGAATTTTGCGTCATCGAGTTGGAAAGCGCGCTCCGACAGCCGGCGGCCTTCCGTGGCTTTCGTGCCCGCGATACGCACCGCCTCGGCCACAACATCGTCCGCGATAGCATCGATAAGCCCATTGGCCTGCGCTTTCGCAGCGTCGATCGGTTTCCCGGAGGTGATCATCTCGGCAGCGGCGATTGGGTCAATCAAACGCGGCAGACGTTGGGTCCCTCCCGCACCGGGCACGAGGCCCAAGGTCACTTCGGGGAGGCCGAGCTTCGCGCCCTTCGCTGCCACGCGGTAATGGCAGGCGAGCGCGATCTCAAGTCCGCCGCCCAAGGCCTGCCCATGAATGGCGGCCACGACCGTCTTCTGGGAGCTTTCGATGGCGGCGGTGACATCCGGCAGGAAAGGCTCGGTCGGCGGCGCGCCGAACTCCTTCACGTCGGCCCCGGCGATGAATGTACGCCCTTTGCACGCAATCACGATCCCGCGCACGCTGCCGTCCTTTGCACCGTCCGTTACCCCGGACAGAAGCGCCGTGCGCACATCCTGGGACAAGGCATTCACAGGGGGGTTGTCGATCCACAGGATAAGAACGCCACCCTGGATTTCGCGCGTCACGGTCATCGGGTACTCCAACTTAAGTCTTCGGTCGCCGGTCGATCACCCGCTTTGCCTTGCCCTGCGAGCGGTCGAGAGAGCCGGGGGGTTTTAGATCGACGGCGATACTGATGCCAATAATGTCTTTCACGCGCGCGACAAAGGCCGCGGCGGCGGCGGCGCCTTGCGCTTCGTCGACATCGCCCCGCCGTTCGACTGCCACGGTCATGGCATCGGTGCGGCCGCTACGGACAACATCGATGACGTAATGTGGCGCGAGTTGAGGCGACTTCAACAACTGCTCCTCGATTTGGCTGGGGAAAACGTTCACCCCGCGGATAATGAGCATGTCGTCGGTCCGCGCCCGTATGCGGTCCATGCGCCGCATCGCGCGTCCCTGCCCTGGAAGGAGGCGCGTCAGGTCGCGCGTGCGATACCGGATCACCGGCATTGCCTCCTTGGTCAGGGACGTGAAGACCAGTTCGCCTTGCGCGCCGTCGGGCAGCACCGCGCCGGTCTCGGGATCGATAATTTCGGGATAGAAGTGGTCTTCCCAAATCGTGGGCCCGTCCTTGGTATCGGCGAACTCCTGCGCGACACCGGGGCCCATCACCTCGGAAAGACCATAGATATCGACTGCCGTCAGGCCGAAGGCGTCCTCGATCTCACGCCGCATGCCTTCAGTCCATGGCTCTGCGCCAAACAGGCCGATCTTTAAGGACGAGGCCTGCGGATCGAGACCTTGGCGGCGGAACTCGTCGAGAATTGCGAGCATATAGCTCGGCGTCACCATGATGATGTCCGGGGCGAAATCAGCGATGAGTTGCACTTGGCGTTCGGTCTGCCCGCCGGAGATGGGAATCACCGTGCAGCCGAGCCGCTCGGCGCCGTAGTGCGCACCGAGACCGCCCGTGAAAAGTCCGTAGCCGTAAGCGACGTGGACCTTCATGCCCGGTCGCCCGCCGGCCGCGCGGAGGGAGCGCGCGACGAGTTCGGCCCAAACATCGATGTCATGTGAGGTATAGCCGACCACGGTCGGTTTTCCGGTAGTCCCGGACGAGGCGTGAATACGGGCGATCTTTTCCTGGGGAACCGCGAAGAACCCGAACGGATAAGCCGCGCGCAGGTCGGCCTTCGTTGTGAAGGGAAACTTCGCGAGATCGTCCAGCGACGTGAGCGATGCCGGAGAGACACCCGCGGCATCCCACCGGGCGCGATAAACGGCGTTGCCGGCGTAGGCCCGCGCGATCGTCAGCTTCAGCCGTTCGAACTGGAGCGCGCGCAGATCAGGCAACGAAAGCGCCGGGGGATCAAAGGGCATGATCCCTCGGCTCTCTACATCGCATTCATGGTGAGCAGGTCGTAGGTCGCGACCAACTCATCGGCCTGATTGTGGAGTTGCACGTACCACCGCACTTCGCCGTATTCGTCTTTGCGCGGGGTTTTGGACTTTACCGTCAGCGTCACACGGACGCTTTCACCGGCGGCCAGCGGCTTCACGAAGCGCAAATTGTCCAAGCCGTAGTTGGCGAGCACCGGCCCGGGCGCCGGATCGACGAAGAGACCGGCGGCGAACGAGAGCAAGAGATAGCCGTGAGCAACGCGTCCCGGGAAGAACGGGTTCGCCTTCGCCGCCTCTTCGTCCATATGGGCGTAGAATTTATCGCCGGTGAATTCGGCAAAATGCTCGATGTCCGCGAGCGTGACGACGCGCGGATCCGTCTTGATGGTGTAGCCGATCGGCAGTTCGCCGAACTTGAGGCGGAACGGATGACGTTCAGCCGGCTTCTGCGCCGCCCCCGGCAGATAGGTTCCAACGACGCCGGACAGAAGCGTCGGACTTCCCTGAAGCGCGGTGCGCTGCATGTAGTGTTTGATGCCGCGGATGCCGCCCATTTCTTCGCCGCCCCCGGCGCGGCCGGGGCCGCCGTGGATGAGGACGGGAAGCGGCGAGCCGTGACCGGTCGATTCCTTCGCGCAGTCGCGGTCAATGAAGACCATGCGCCCGTGGTACGCGCCCGAGCCCAGCACGGCCTCGCGCGCGATATACGCATCGTGCGTGAACACTGAGATTGCAAGCGAGCCTTTACCGCGGTTGGCCAGGGCCACCGCATCGTCGAGATCCTTGTACGGCATGATGGTGGAAACAGGGCCGAACGCTTCCACATCGTGCACGGCATCGGCCTTCCACGGATCGTCGGTACGCAGCAGAATCGGCGAAATAAAGGCGCCGTTCGCGATCCCCTCGCCTTGCGCCTTGACGTTGTTCGGATCGCCGTAGACGACCTTCGCGACCTGCGAAAGTTCGGCAACCTTCGCGCGCACATCTTTCAACTGATCCTGGCTGGCGAGCGCGCCCATGCGCACACCTTCGAGACGCGGATCGCCGATCACGGTCTTGTCGAGGCGCGCGGCGATCGCCTTCTGCACATCGTCAATCAAATGCGCGGGCGCCATGGCGCGGCGGATCGCCGTGCACTTCTGGCCCGCCTTCACCGTCATTTCCTTCACGACCTCCTTCACGAAAAGGTCGAACTCCGGTGTATCCGGAGTGGCGTCGGGCCCGAGGATCGAAGCGTTCAGGGAATCACGCTCGGCGACGAAGCGCACAGACTCGCGTGCGATGACCGGGTGCGCCTGCAGCTTCATCGAAGTGCCCGCCGAGCCGGTAAAGGACACGGCATCCTGACAGGTCAGATGATCCAGAAGATCGCCGGCCGATCCCGCGATGAACTGAATGGCGCCCGGCGGCAGCACATTCGCTTCGATCATGATGCGGAAGGCGGCCTCGGCCAGATAGGCCGTGGCGGTGCCCGGCTTCACGATGCACGGCACACCGGCAAGTAGCGTCGGCGCGAGCTTCTCGAGCATGCCCCACACCGGGAAATTGAAGGCATTGATGTGAACAGCGACGCCTTGCAGCGAGGTGTAGACGTGCTGACCCACGAAGGTGCCGGCCTTGCCCAGCACTTCAAGATCGCCGTCCATCAGGATGTTGCTGTTGGGGAGTTCGCGGCGCCCCTTCGAGCTGAAGCTGAACAGAGTGCCCGCGCCGCCTTCAATGTCGATCCAGCTGTCGGTGCGTGTCGCGCCGGAATTGAACGAAAGCTGATAAAGCTCTTCCTTGCGCGCCATGATGGCATTCGCGAGCGCCTTCAAGGCGACGGCGCGTTGATGGAAGGTCATCTTGCGCAGCGCCGGGCCGCCGACCTTGCGCGCGTAGTCGGTCATTTTCTTGAAGTCGATCCCGCCCGAGCCGGTCTCCGCCATTTGCTCGCCGGTCACCGCCGAGAAGATCGGCGACATCTTGCCTTCGCCCAGGATCCATTTGTCCGCGGAATAGTTCTGAAGACGGATCATCGACATGTGCAGAATCCCAAAGTTGAGGTTTAAGCGCGCACGAACAACGGCGCGCGAATCAGGACGCTAAGCGCCCGTAAATTTAGGCTTACGCTTTTCCATGAAGGCGCTGACGCCTTCAAGATAGTCATGGCTCCGGCCGAGTTCACGCATGAGATCGCGTTCGATGTCGAGTTCAACATCGAGCGGCTTCAGCCACGCTGCGCGGATCGCCGCCTTGGTCGCTGCGAGGCCGCGAGTCGGGCCCTGGGCGAATTTCCCGGCCAGCGCATTCACTTCCTCGGCCAGCTTGTCGTCATCGACGCACTTCCAGATCAGGCCCCAGGCCGCCGCGGTTTCGGCGGGGATCGGCTCGCCTGTCAACGCCATGCCGAGCGCGCGCGCCTGGCCGACGTGACGCGCCAGGTGCCATGTGCCGCCGGAATCGGGAATAAGGCCGATGTTGGCGAAGGACTCGATGAACTTCGCGCTTTTCGCGGCGATCACGATGTCGCAGGCCACGGCGATGTTCGCGCCCGCGCCGGCGGCGACGCCGTTCACGGCGCAGATCACAGGCATGCGCAGACCGGACAAACGTTTGATCAACGGGCCGTAATAGGTTTCCACCGAATGCCCGAGGTCAACGGGTTCGGCCCCCGGCGCGACCGCGCGATCGTTGAGATCCTGACCCGCGCAAAAGCCCCGCCCCGCGCCGGTGAGAACCAGCACACGCGCGGCCTTGTTGTTTTCGACTTCGGTCAGAGCCGCGGCAACTTCGTTGTGCATCTGCACGGTGAAGCTGTTGAGCCGGTCCGGCCTGTTCAACGTCAGGCGCGCAATACCATCGCTGATCTCGAAAATGATGGTCTCGAATTGCATGCGCGTCCTCCTCGGGAATTCGCAGAATGGCCGGTCGGATTATTATTGGCAAGGCGATTTTAGTGGCTTAAATAAGCGCAAAATACATAGCGTCGCCATTGCAAAGTTCGCGCGCGTTTGCGGCAAGCTGCCATGCGAATTTCGGAGTGATGAGCGGCGTTGCGACGATTAGTTTGGTACGCGGCGTATGAATGCAAGTTCCACCCCGGATGTAGTGGTTACCTAGGAACTTCACGTCGTCCGCGCTAGCCTGTCCGCCTCTTTCACAAGGCAAATCATCATGTCTGACGGCCGCACACTTGCACGGCGTATCGCCGAAACGATGTTGAAGGGCGAAGGAACCGGCCCGTCCTGGGGCGTGAAGGTCGAGGACGCGGACGTCGGTTACAGCAAGATTTCGATGACCGTCAGCGATGTGATGTTGAATAGCCATAAGATCGCGCATGGTGGGCACATCTTTGCCCTCGCCGACACGGCGTTCGCCTATGCCTGCAATTCCCGTAATCAAGCCGCCGTGGCGCAAAGCGCCTCCATCGTTTTCACCTCGCCCGTGAAAAACGGCGAGCGGCTGGAAGCCGAAGCGCGTGAGATCGCGCTGATGGGCCGCAGCGGCGTCTACGCAATCACCGTCAGAGGCGGCGATGGCCGCGTCGTGGCGCAGTTTCAAGGACAATCCCGCATCGTCGGCGGGGCCATAGTCGAGGAGTAATGGAAATGGCTGAAGCTTTTATCTGTGACGGCATCCGCACGCCCATAGGGCGCTACAGCGGCAGCCTCGCCAACGTACGTCCCGACGACTTGGCGGCGAAAGTGCTGGCGGAATTGAAGGTCCGCAACCCGAAGGTGGACTTCACCGCCGTCGACGACGTCATCTTGGGCTGCGCGAACCAAGCCGGTGAAGACAACCGGAATGTCGCGCGCATGGCCGCGCTTCTGTCGGGCATCGGCGATGGCGTGCCGGGTACGACCATCAACCGTCTCTGCGGCTCGGGGCTCGACGCCGTAGCCATGGCCGCGCGCGCGATCAAGACGGGAGAGGCCGATCTCATGATCGCAGGCGGCGTCGAAAGCATGACGCGTGCGCCGTTCGTCATGGGTAAGGCGAATACGGCCTTCAGCCGGGACGCGCAGATCTTCGACACCACTATTGGCTGGCGCTTTGTAAACCCTCTGATGAAGGCGCAATTCGGGATCGATTCGATGCCGGAGACCGCTGAGAACGTGGCGCAGGACTACAAAATCTCGCGCATCGATCAGGATAGATTCGCTGCCCGCAGCCAGGAGCGCGCCTCGAAGGCGCAAGCCGACGGCCGTTTTACGAAGGAAATCGTCGCGGTAACGATTAAGCCCGCGAAGGGTGATCCGATCGTCGTCGACAAGGACGAGCACCCCCGCGCGACCACCGTTGAGGCCCTCTCGAAATTGAAGCCGATCGTGCGCGAAGGCGGCTCGATTACGGCGGGCAACGCCAGCGGCGTCAACGACGGCGCGGCCGCCCTGATCATCGCTAGCGAAAGGGCTGTGAAGCAGTACGGCCTTACGCCGATCGCGCGGGTCGTCGGCTGCTCCGTCGCCGGCGTACCGCCGCGCATCATGGGGATCGGCCCCGCCCCCGCCACACAAAAGCTGTTGGCGCGCAATCGGTTGGCCATCCCGGATCTGTCCGTGATCGAATTGAACGAAGCCTTCGCAGCGCAAGGGCTGGCTGTGTTGCGCGAGCTGGGGATCGCCGACGACGCGGAAAACGTGAACCCGAACGGGGGCGCTATCGCCCTTGGCCACCCGCTGGGGATGTCCGGGGCGAGGCTCGCCCTCACCGCGAGCCTTGAGATGCAGGCTAGAAGCGGCAATTACGCCCTCTGTACAATGTGCATCGGGGTTGGTCAGGGAATCGCGGTTCTGCTGGCAAGACCCTAAGCGGGTTCTGCCTGTAACTATCTGAGAAGGTTTCAGATTCCGCTTGTTGATAGGACCTTTACCGCTTGCCGGGCGAAGGTCTTGGCTTAGAATCCGGCCGCGCGGGGAAAAGTCTGGGGAATTAATTGACCGGCTGTTCGGTTTATTATTATAGTTCCAATACGGATCTCATTCTTAGGAAACGCCCATGTACACGACCGAGATGAGCAAAAACCCGACCCGCCAGGGTCCGTCGGCTGCGGAATCGCCCGAGCTTCTGGAGGCCTTTGAAGCGCGCGTCGCCAACGACGAATTCATCGAGCCCAAAGACTGGATGCCCGAGGCGTACCGCAAGACGCTGATTCGCCAGATTTCGCAGCACGCCCACTCTGAAGTCGTCGGCATGCTGCCGGAAGGCAACTGGGTGACGCGGGCGCCGTCGCTGCGCCGCAAAGCTGTATTGCTGGCGAAAGTCCAGGACGAAGGCGGCCATGGGCTCTATCTGTACTCGGCGGCTGAAACCCTCGGCATCAGCCGCGACGAGATGATCGATGCGCTTCACAGCGGCAAAGCGAAATACTCGACCATCTTCAATTATCCGACGTTGTCATGGGCGGACATCGGCGCCATCGGCTGGCTAGTGGACGGCGCCGCGATCATGAACCAAGTGCCGCTGCAGCGCACGTCCTACGGTCCCTACGCGCGCGCCATGGTGCGTGTGTGTAAGGAAGAAAGCTTCCATCAGCGTCAGGGCTTCGAAATCATGATGCAGATGGCCGCCGGCACGCCGGAGCAAAAGGCGATGGCGCAAGACGCGCTAAATCGTTGGTGGTGGCCGTCGATCATGATGTTCGGCCCGCCGGACGATAATTCCCCCAACACCGCGCAGTCGGTGCGTTGGCGCATCAAGCGCGAGACGAACGACGAATTGCGCCAGAAATTCATCGACGTGACCGTCCCGCAAGCGGAAGCCATCGGCCTCACGGTGCCGGATCCGGACCTGAAGTGGAACGAGGCGCGCGGTCACTACGACTACGGAACGATCGATTGGGACGAGTTCTGGGCGGTTGTGAAGGGCGAAGGCCCTGTCGCCAAGGAACGCATGAAGGCGCGGAAGGAAGCTTGGGCTGAAGGTGCGTGGGTGCGCGAAGCCGCGCTGGCACATGCCTCCAAGCAGGCGGCCCGCAGACAGAAGGAAGTGGTCAATGGCTAACGAAAAGAACGAATGGCCGCTGTGGGAAGTGTTCATCCGCGCCAAGCACGGCCTCTCGCACCGTCATGCCGGCTCGGTTCACGCGCCTGACGGCGAGATCGCGCTCCGCCATGCCCGTGACACCTATACGCGCCGCATGGAAGGCGTGAGCATTTGGGTGATCCGCTCCTCGGACATCGTCGCATCGGATCCTGCGGAAGCGGGCCCGATCTTCGAACCCGCCGAATCGAAGGTTTACCGTCATCCGACGTTCTATGTGGTTCCCGACCACATCAAGCACATCTGATCCGCGGCGCTTTTCATGACGGCCAACGAAGCCCTCTTCGACTATGTCCTGCGCCTTGGCGACGATGCGCTTGTGCTTTCGCAGCGTCTGGGCGAGTGGTGCGGCCATGCGCCCGCTCTCGAAACAGATCTGACTCTGACCAACGTCGCGCTGGACTTGATCGGACAAGGCACGCTCTTCCTGAACTACGCCGGAGAGATCGAAGGCAAGGGGCGCGATGCCGATAAGCTCGCGTTCCACCGCGACGTGACCGCCTACCGCAATTCGTTGCTGGTCGAGCAGCCTAACGGCGACTTCGGGCGCACGATTGCTCGCCAGTTCATTTTTTCGACATATCAGCGCGCCCTTTATCAGCATCTGTCGCGTTCCACTGATCGCCGCCTCGCTGAGATCGCGGCCAAGGCGCTAAAAGAAACCAGCTACCACGCGGATCTTGCCGCGGAGTGGGTGATTCGCCTCGGGGATGGCACCGAGGAAAGCCACGAGCGAATGCTGGATGGCTTCGAATGGTATTGGCGCTTCGTCGATGAACTGTTTGCCGCCGAGCCCGGCGATGCCGCGCTGATCGCGGAGGGTATCGCCGTGGATCCCGCCAAACTGCGCCCGGCGTTCGATGCGGCGCTGGACTCCACCTTCGCCGAGGCCACGCTGCCGCTGCCGAAATACCCACGCCCAGTGACGGGCGGGCGGCAGGGCCGTCATTCGGAACATCTCGGGCATCTGCTCGCGGAGATGCAGTTCCTGCCAAGAGCCTATCCCGACGCGGTGTGGTGATTCGATGAGTTGGCGCGAACGCGTCCTCGACGTGTTGTCCCACGTGCCCGACCCCGAAATCCCAGTGGTTTCCGTGGTTGAGCTGGGGATCGTGCGCGACGTGAGGGAAGATCCGCCCAGCGTCATCATCACAACGACCTACAGCGGCTGCCCCG
This sequence comes from Rhodospirillaceae bacterium, assembly GCA_041905525.1. Lineage (GTDB taxonomy): Bacteria > Pseudomonadota > Alphaproteobacteria > Rhodospirillales > Rhodospirillaceae > SHVO01. The sequence goes on along the minus strand of JAYRKY010000018.1, from coordinate 3,585 downwards.
CAACCCAAGTGATCCAATCCGACATTCGCAAGGCGCTTGATAACGCGGCGCTGAACGAGGTGAAGATCGAAGTGGCGCTCTCGCCGCCTTGGACCACCGATTGGATCACTGAAACGGGGCGCCAGAAACTCCAGGCCTACGGGATCGCTCCGCCGCCAAAGGGCAGCGGCGCACCCGGCCTTAAGAACGCGCAGCCGGCGACCTGCCCGCGCTGCGGCTCGATCAAGACGCGGGAAGTCAGCCGTTTCGGTTCGACGCCCTGCAAGGCGCTTTGGCAGTGCGAAACCTGCCGCGAGCCTTTCGACCGCTTCAAGTGTCACTAAGAGACCAGAGGGAACGATGTCCGTTGGATTTCATCAGCTGAAGATCGCCGATGTGCGCCGTGAAACTGCGGATGCCGTGTCGATCCTGTTCCAAATCCCGGAAGAGCTGAAGGACAAATTCCAGTTCCGTCCCGGCCAGCATTTGACCCTCAAGGTCGACATCAACGGCGAGGAAGTTCGCCGCAACTATTCGGTCTGCGTGGCGCCCCACGAAAACGAACTGCGAATTGCGGTGAAGGAAGTCGCGAAGGGTCGATTCTCCACGTGGGCGAACCGCGAGATCAAAGCCGGGCATGTCATCGAGGCGATGCCGCCGCACGGCAGCTTCACGTGGGCGTTCGAGAAGGGCAAGAAACGGCGCTATCTTCTGATGTCGGGCGGTTCGGGCATCACGCCGATCCTCTCGCTGCTGAAGACCGGTCTGCGCGACGAGCCCGACAGCGAATTCATACTGTTTTATGGCAATCGCGCCAGCCACACGATTATGTTCCTCGAGGAGCTCGCGAACCTGAAGGACCGCTACATGTCCCGTTTCGAGCTCTATCACTTCCTCGACGAGGAAGACGGCGAAGTGGAACTGTTCAACGGCCGCCTTGATCTCGCCAAAGCCACCGAAGCGCTGACTTTGCTGGTCGGCGACCGCACTATCGACGCAGTCTTCATCTGCGGCCCCGGGCCCATGATGACCGCCGCTGAGGAAGCGGCGAAGAAGCACGGCATCCCGCCGGAAAAAATCTTGATCGAGCGCTTCACCGCCGATGGTTTGCCGGCGCCGACGCAAGACCCTTCGGTCGCGGCGCTCGAGCGAAAGGCGCAGGGCTCGAAAGTCCAGGTGCGTATCGATGGGCGCCTGCGCACCTTGGCTTACGATGCCGACAAAGGCAGCATTCTCGAGAATGCGCGGGCGGCCGGGTTGCCGGCGCCGTTTGCCTGCAAGGCCGGGGTCTGCGCCACCTGCAAAGCGAAGGTCATCGAGGGCGAAGTGAAGATGAAGACAAACTACGGCCTCGCGCCCGAGGATCTCGCGCAAGGCTTGGTCCTCACTTGCCAGGCGTTCCCTGTGTCTGAAAAAGTCGTGCTGGATTACGACGTCTAGGACGCGCTAGCGGCGGGTCTTCTTCGACGGAACCGGCAGGGTCTTCAAGCCGCCGATCATCAGATCGCCCATCAGCTCGGAAATCGAATCGACTGACGCCGGCCCTTTGGGATCGAACCAGGTGTGGGTCCAGTTGAGCATCCCGTAAAACAACATGGCCGCGGGCCGCAGCAGTTCCGGCCGCGCCTTCAGCTGCGGCTGGATCTCGGCCACCAGATCGACCACCAGCTGAATCAGCCGACGCTGACGGCCGACGATGATGTCGCGGCGGTTGGGCGGCAAGTGATAGAGCTCGTTGATGAGCACCTTATGACGAGCGGCGGCGCCGACATAGAGATGCATGAAGGCGTGGATCAGTGCGCTGAGCTTGTCCGAGGCACTGGCGCCTTCCATAGACGCGATGCCCGAGGCGGCGTTGCTCAGGGTCTTGATGTGGGAGTCCATCGCCTCGAAGAGAATGTCTTCTTTCGAAGGGAAGTAGTGATAGATGAGCGACTTCGACGTCTTGCAGGCGGTGGCGAGATCGGCGACCGAAGCGCCGAGGAAGCCCTTCTCGGCATAGAGCTGCAGGGCGCGTTCAATAATGAACTCGCGCCGGTCGTTGAAATCTGACGCCTGCGTACGTGCCATGTAACGAAGCCCCCTGACGAGGATTCGTAGGGCATCTGACCTGCGGTATCAACCCTGGGAAAGAAAGTTACGAGCCGCGCTTCAAGTCCGTGAGGGGGACGTAGCCGCCGCTGCGTTGCGGGCGGCCAGGCTCGACGGCCGTCAACGGCACAACTTCGCGCATGGTTTCGCGGCTCTGCCGCGCGAGAATCTGATACTCGACGGTGCCTTGCGCCTTCCACGCGATCTCCTGCGCGGTCAGGGGGCGGATCACCTTTGCGGGTATACCGGCCGCGAGCATTCGCGCAGGAATTTCGAAGCTGGCTTTCACGAAGCTCGCCGCCGCGACGAACGCTTCCTCGCCGACGACGGCGCGGTCCATGACCACCGCATTCATCCCAACCAGCGCGTTTCGCTTCACGATGCAGCCGTGCAGAATCGCGCCATGGCCGATATGTCCGTTCACTTCCACCAGGGCTTCCGCGCCGGGGAAGGAATGCATGACGCAGTTATCTTGGATGTTGGAGCCTTCCTCCAAAGTCACCGTACCGAAGTCACCGCGCAGCGACGCGCCAGGACCGACATAAACACCGGGACCGATAATCACATCGCCGATCAACACGGCCGTTGGATGAACGAAGGCGGTGGGATCGACGACGGGGATGAAGTCCTCGAACGAATAAACGGGCATCGTGGGACCGCTCCTAGTCCTGACTGTTCCAGCCTTCGATCACATCCACCCACTTCTTGAGGAAGGTGTTGGTCTGATGGCCGTCGATCACCCGGTGGTCGATGGTCAGCGAAACATAGGCCATCGGTCGGATCTGGATCGTATCCTGTCCGTCCACCTCGCGCACGATAACGCGCTTCTCCAGCTTGCCGATGCCGAGAATCGCCGACTGCGGCTGGTTGATGATGATCGGCGCCGCCAACAGGCTGCCCGAGGCCCCATGGTTCGAAATCGTGAAGGTGCCGCCGGAAACATCGGCACGCTGCAGCTTGCCCGCGCGGGCGCGGGCCGTGAGGTCCGCCAGCTGACGCGAAATGCCCATCAACGACAGAGTCTGGGCTTTGTGGATCACGGGCACGACTAGGCCTTCATCGCCCAGCGCCGTACCGACGCCGACATTGATATCGTCGAAGACCTCGACGGCATCGGCGTGCCACCGGCTGTTGATCACCGGCACTGTCTGCAGCGCTTGGACGCAGGCCTGCACGAAATAAGCCGTGTAGGTCAGCCCGGCCCAATCGGCGCCCTTTGCCTTCTTCTTGGCGCGGTCCGCGATGATGGCGCTGAAGTCCACTTCGAACACGGCGGTGACATGCGGCGCGGTCGCCACGCTATGGGCCATGTGCTCGGCGATCGCGCGGCGAATATTGGTATGCGGAACGAGGCGCCCGCCCGCGGTGGGCGTGCCTTGGAGTTTCGCGGGGGTTGAGGCCGGAGCCGGCGCGCGCGGCGTAGCCGCTTTCGCCGTGCCCCGGTTCTGCACATACGCCAGCACGTCTGTGTGCGTGACGCGCCCGCCGCGTCCGGTGCCCTGGACGTCCTTAGGA
>JAYRKY010000017.1:17998-77650 GCA_041905525.1 Rhodospirillaceae bacterium | reverse complement strand
CGTCCCGCGGAAGGCCCCCACCGCCGCATCGACTTCCGCCCGCAAGCTCGGCTCGCGCGCGGCAGCGGCCAACTTCGCTTTTAGTTTGCGAGCGGTGGCCTCCAAGGGCGGCGCGATATTTTCGAAACGGTCGCCGAGGCGGGCCAGCATGGGACTGCAAGCGCTGATGATGCGCCCATAGTGGGACGGGCAGATCGGAAGCTTGTGGGTGTCGTACGCCCACACGGCGAAGCTGCCTTCCGATGGGTCGAAGTGTAGGATCAGGTGCCCATTTTCAAGCGCGGCGCCATACTGCTCGCCGAGTACCGGGACCAAGAGGCGGCGGTCCCGGCCGTCGGTGTTCCAGTTTATATCGAACCATGCCGCGCGATCAGCTCTCGGGCCCCATTCGAGAACCTCAAGCCACGCGGCGTTGTCCGCGCCCGCGACTCCCATATGGTTCGGCACGATATCGACCAGGCAGCCCAGGTCATGCTCGCGCCGCACGATGTCCAGCCGGGCGAACCCCTCGGCACCGCCCAGTTCAGGATTGAGAGCGCCATGATCGACGATGTCGTACCCATGCATACTCCCGGGACGCGCTTGCAGGATCGGCGACATATAAAGATCGCTCACGCCAAGCTTGGCGAGATAGTCCGTAATCGCGGCGACGCTGTCGAAGGTGAAATCCTTGTGCAGCTGCAGCCGATATGTGGCGCGCGCCCTCCTCATGCGGGGGTGAACGACCAGCGCAAGGTCCAAGGTGTGTATCGACCGTCGGAGGCAGAGCCTTCGGACCACATCACATGCGGGAGGTCTTTCGGAAAGCCATCGACCTCGGCCGGCGAAAGGTTTGCGCCGAGCATGAGGACTCCCTTCCCGCCCACGGGCCAGCGCACCACCACCGCGCCGTCGCCGATAATTTCGTAAGCGCCGGCGCCGGTCATGTCCTTCAGCAACGGAACAATCGCGGTGCGGCGCACATGAAGAATCCGCCGATGCCACGCGAGAATGTCGGCATGATGACCGCGTGCGGCTTCAGTCCAATCGAGCTTGGCCGCGCGGAAGGTGGCTTCATCGAGGGGATCGGGCGGCGGACCCGTCAGGCGGTCGGGGCATTTTTCGAGTTCGTTTTTCCGCCCTTCCCGTACGGCCTGCGCGAGGTCGCCGGTGAAGTCGCAGAAGAATGGAAACGGCTGGCGTGTGCCCCATTCCTCGCCCATGAAGAGCATGGGGATTTGCGGAAGAAGGAGGCAGACAGCCGCCGCGGCGCGCAGGGCGCACGGCTCCGCGAGAGACGTCAAGCGCTCGCCCATGGGGCGATTGCCGACCTGATCGTGGTTCTGCAGGAAAGCCACAAAAGCCGTGGGCGGGAGTTCGCCGCTGCGCTGGCCGCGCGGCGAGCCGCGAAACGGCATTACTTCGCCTTGAAATGCGAAGCCTTCGGCAAGCGCACGCCCCAGCTTGTGGGTATCCCCGAGATAGTCCGCATAGTAAGACGACTGTTCGCCGGTGAGCGCGACGTGAAGCACATGGTGAATGTCGTCGTTCCACTGCGCGGTATATGGGCCAAGAGGCGCAAGGCGCTCGCTCTCATTCTCTTCGTTTTCAAGAACGAGATGAATGTGCCGATCGGGAAACGCGGCGCGGATACGCTCGGCAATTTCCGTCAGAATATGGCAACCACTGTCGTCGCGGATGGCATGCACGGCGTCGAGCCGAAGTCCATCGAGGCGGAATTCTCCGAGCCAATACAGCGCGTTCTCGATGAAAAATTCACGGGCTGTGGCGGCGTGAGGTCCGTCGGTATTTACGGCAGGGCCCCACGGCGTGGCGTGACGATCCGTGAACATCTCCGGGGCAATGCCGTGGATGTAGGCGCCGTCCGGTCCAAAGTGATTGTAAACCACGTCGAGAAGGACCATTAGCCCTCGGGTATGTGCCGCGTCGACGAGGCACTTCAGATCGTCCGGGTGGCCGTAGGAGGAGTCAGGCGCGAATGGAAGCACGCCGTCGTATCCCCAGTTCCACCGGCCCGAGAAGTCGCTGATCGGCATAAGTTCGATCGCGGTGACGCCCAACTCGGCAAGATAGGGAAGCTTTTCGCGCACAGCGTCGAAAGTGCCGGCTTCCGTAAACGCGCCGACATGGAGTTCGTAAATCACCGCGTCTTTCCATGGCCGGCCCCGCCAGCCCTCAGTCGTCCAGCGGTACCGTTCCGGATCCGTCACTTCGCTGAATCCGTGAACATCGCGGGGCTGAAAGCGCGAGGCCGGATCAACCACTTTTTGGCCGTCGGGCAGCTCGTACCGATACCGCGTCCCCGGACCTCGACCTGCGCAATGGATCAGGTGCCAACCCCCAGCGTCTTTTTCCATCGCGCGGGTCGCTTCCCCTTCGATTTCCAACATCACGCGGGAATGGCTCGGGGCCCATAGGCGAAACGCGACGCCCGCGGACCCGAGATGAGGTCCAAACCGGGTCGCGGTTACACGCGGTACGAGGACAGGCGGCTGAATTTTCACAACCATATGAAACAACAGCGGGATGATTGCGTTCCCTGGAGCATGAATTATTCCAGCGCCATCCCGTCCAGCGTTCCCGCGGCTCCTCAGGTCATGCGGCCATCGCGTATCCGGGAAGGCCGTCCCTTCCCGCTCGGAGCGACTTGGGACGGTCTTGGCGTCAACTTCGCGCTGTTTTCGGCACATGCGACGCGCGTCGAATTGTGTCTGTTCGATGCGGAAGGCCGCGAGACCGAGCGGATCACTCTGCCGGAGTTCACCGACGAGGTTTGGCATGGATACCTGCCCGACGCACGTCCGGGCACGGTCTATGGATACCGCGTTCACGGACCTTATGCGCCCGACGCAGGCCATCGCTTCAATCCACACAAATTGCTCCTCGACCCATACGCGAAGGCGGTCGTGGGTAAACTTGAGTGGACACCCGCGCTATTTGGGTACGAACTCGAAAGCGGTGACGACCTCACATTCGACACTCGCGACAGCGCGCCATTCGTTCCCAAAGCCGGGGTCATCGACCCCGCCTTCACGTGGGGCGCGGACCGGCGCGTCCATGTGCCGTGGGACCGGACGGTCATTTACGAAATGCATCCGCGCGGATTCACGATGCGGCATCCGTCGGTGCGAGAGGATATGCGCGGGACCTTCCGGGCCTTGGGAGATCCGGAAGTCGTCGACTACATCCGCAAGCTCGGCGTAACAACCGTAGAACTGCTGCCCGTCCATGGGTTTGTCGACGATAGCTATCTGCTCGACAAGGGCCTCGTGAACTATTGGGGCTACAACACCCTTTCGTTCTTCGCACCCGCGCGCAGATACGCGCACTCCGCGCCGCATGTGGTGCAGGAGTTCAAAGAGATGGTCGCCCGCATGCACGAGGCGGGACTCGAGGTCGTGCTGGATGTGGTCTACAATCACACCGCGAAGGGAAACGAGCGTGGCCCGACACTCTCGTTCAAAGGCATAGACAACGCCTCCTACTACCGTCTTCTTCCCGAGCAAAGCCGCTACTACATCAACGACACCGGCACCGGAAACACCCTCAATCTCTCTCACCCGCGCGTTTTGCAAATGGTGACGGACTCTTTGCGCTATTGGGTGCAGGAGATGCATGTCGACGGCTTTCGCTTCGACCTCGCGACCATTTTAGGCCGGGAACCTTACGGCTTCGATGAAGGCGGCGGATTCCTGGACTCATGCCGCCAAGATCCGGTGCTGTCGTCGGTAAAACTCATCGCAGAGCCCTGGGATTGCGGACCGGGCGGGTATCAGGTGGGGCGGTTTCCGCCCGGGTGGGCGGAATGGAATGATCGCTTCCGCGACACGGTCCGCAGTTTCTGGAAAGGAGACAATGCGACGCTAGCCGACCTCGCGCGCCGCCTTACGGGATCGGGCGATCTCTTCCATCGGCGGGGCCGGAAACCCTGGGCGAGCGTCAACTTCATCACGGCTCATGACGGCTTCACGCTGCATGATCTTGTCTCGTACAACGACAAGCACAACGAGGCGAATGGCGAGGAGAACCGGGACGGCCATTCCGACAACCGCTCGTGGAACCACGGTATAGAAGGCCCCTCGGATAATCCCGAAATTGTCGACGTCCGCGAGCGGCAGAAGCGCAATATGCTGGCGACACTTCTTCTCGCCCAGGGCACGCCGATGTTGCTCGCCGGCGACGAGCGTGGCCGGACGCAACACGGCAACAACAACAGCTACTGCCAAGACAATGAAATCTCTTGGCTCGACTGGCAAGAGACCGAGCATGGCGCCGCGCTTACACGGTTTGTGCAGCGCTTGCTTCGTCTCCGGGGCGATTACGCGGTGTTGCGACAGGGGCGGTTTCTCACCGCCGCCTACAATCCCGAGATCGGCGTGAAGGACTCTACTTGGTTCGCGCCCGATGGGACGGAAATGACGGAAGAACAGTGGCACGATGCGAAGGCGAAATGCGTCGGCCTCCTCCTCGACGGGCGCGCGCAGCCGAGCGGCGTGCCGAAGCGCGGCGGCGAAGCGACTTTGCTTCTTGTCCTGAACGGTCACCATGACGTCGTACTCTTCACGCTTCCGGAGGCGCCAGCCGGCACGGCCTGGCAGATGCTTTTGGACACCAATGTTCCGGACTCCGGCCGGCACGAGACATTCCCGTTCGGACATGTCTATGAAGTGACGGGGCGCTCCCTCCTCATGTTCGTGCTGGTCGTGGAGCGCGCAACAGCCGCTTAAGCGGCGCACGAAAGAGGCGAAAGTCCGCCACCACATTCGCGCGGATTAAGTCTTGGGCCGGCGCACAAAGAATAAGCCCTCCCGGGGGGAACGGGAGGGCTTTGGGGTCCTGCACTTATTGGCTGGGGGGCTGGGGGCGCAGGACATAAGTGAAACGCGGCATCCCGGCGGTTGTTCCTGATGTTCCAAAAAAAATGTAGCACCCAAAATGGATCGGAAAATCGCTTCAAATCACATGGTTAGCCATTTCGTACGTGGCCGGCACGCGCGGTCGGGCCGAAATCCGCGTGACTTTTTCAGAGCCCGTGGAGCGAATTTTTAGGGTTGCCGACAACGCGACCCACGGAGGCCCTCTACAGCCGGCGGGAGAATGCGCGCTTGCGAGAGGTTCAGGAATTCGGGAGATTGCGCGGCAACGCGGCAGCGAAGTTAGTTATGGTGTGATATGAGCCTGCACGTCCTTATCGTCGAAGACGAGGCGATCATCGCCATGGATTTGGAGATGATGTTGCAGGATGAAGGGTGCGAGGTCGTCGCCACGGTCCCTTCGGTGAAAACCGCCCTCGACCAGATCGCCCAACATCACATCGACTGCGCTTTTCTCGACATCAATCTGGGACATGAGCAGGTTTTTCCGGTCGCCGACGAACTGGCACGGAGAGGCGTCCCGTTTGCCCTGCTCAGCGGTCACACAAAGGCGGTTGTTCCGGCGGCCCACCTGATGCGACCGGCGCTGCCTAAGCCCTATTTGAAAAAAGACGTAATCCGGATTCTCGAGCAGCTGCGGGAAGCCTCCGCTTCTCGCGCTGAACAGCCGTGAACCGCGGCTGACAAAAAAGGGCGGCCCGAAGGCCGCCCTCTCTCATGACAAGCGCAATGCGTTAGCGGTTGCGGCGGGAGCCGCCCGAGGACCGCCCGCTGCTGCCGTAGTCCTCGTCATCATCGGAACCATACTGGCTCGACTGACCGGACCGGCCACGACTGCGTGACCCGCTGGAATAGTCCTCATCGCTTTCATAGCGATTGGACATGCTCTGCTGACCGTATCCGCGGCCGGAGCGGGACGACTGATACGAGTCCTCGTCGTCGCCACCGTACTGCGATCCGTATCCCTGCGAGCGGGACTGGGAGCCACGGCCTTGCGACACGCCCTCGTCTTCCTGCCAGCGACCCTGGCTCTGCTGACGACCGGACATACCCTGCTGATGACCGTATCCGCTTTGGCCATAACCGCTTTGGCCGTAGCCGCTTTGACCGTAACCGCCGGAGCGGCTTTGGCTCTGCTGGCGACCGCCGTAAGAATCGTCGTCGTCCTCGTAGGACTCGTAGGCGCCGCGGCTGCCGCGGCTACCTTGGCTCTGCTGACCATAGCCGCCCTGGCTGCGGCCTTGCTGGCTATAACCGCCTTGACCGCGGCCGTAGTTGCCCTGGCTTTGCTGGCCATAACCGGACTCGTCATCGTCTTCCATGCCCATGTACTGCTGGCCGCGGCGATTGCCGCTGCGATTGTACTGATCCTGGTCGTCCGTGCCGAAACGGCCCTGGCTCATCTGGCTGCGGCCGCGACCGTACTCGTTCTCGCCGTAGGTCGAGGATTGCTGACGGCCGCGTCCACCGGACATGTTGCCGTTGTCGTCGTCATTCCAGTTCTGTTGGCTCTGCTGACGGCCCTGCGTCCGGCTGGAGCCCTGGTTCTGTTGATTGCGGTTCCAATTCATTTCGCTGCTTCCCTTGCTGCGTGACTGATTCTGATTGGTTGACTGAGTCCTGCCGCGGGTTTGCGTCTGCCCCCGGCCCTTACGGTGCGTGGTATCTGCCTCATTACTCGATTGAGATTGCTGCTTCTGCCCGCGACCAGTCTGGCTTCGACCGCGCGAAGCCGCACGGCTTGCGGTCTTGGCCTTCGCGCCACGTGTCGAGGTACGGGAGCGCGCGCCGGCCTTTCGGCTTTTTGCCATCATCTCCTCCTGGATGTGATTTCGAATTATCTCAGAGAGGCCAACAGAATGGTCGCCGGCCCCAGAATCCGAACGGTAAGGGAATCATTGTGTTCGCGTTGCGCCGACATTTTTTTGCCGTCTTTCGAATACGTAACGCGCCGCTTAGGCGCTCACACGTCGTTCGTGCGCTTCCGTGCCGCGGTTTCCCGGGAGGCGACCAGATCTAAGAGCGCATCCGGCGCGGATGGCTTTCGCGCGCGGCGGCTTCGCGCGCGCGTTCCGCAAGATCGTAGTAGTAGCGTTGACGCGCCAACAATTGCTCCTCGTCCATCTTCTCGAACTCGATTGCGTCGTTGCTGGCTTCCTTCACGGCCCGGATAATCTCGTCCAACTTCAAGTGCATCGCTGTCGTGTCATGGGCCTGCGAGTGCTGGAGGAGGAAAATCATCAGAAACGTGACAATCGTCGTGCCGGTATTGATCAGGAGCTGCCACGTCGTGCCCCAATCGAAGAGCGGTCCAGATAGCATCCAGACAAATACGATGAGACAGGAGGTGACGAAGGCGACCGGCCGTGATGAGTAGTAGCCGGCCTTGCACGCGACGCGAGAGAACAGATTGCTGAGACCGCGCGAACTGGTTCGCTGTATCGGGTCGGGCACAAAAACCTCGTGAACAAATCACACACTCCCCTAACGGAGGTGCGCGCCCCAAGGTTTCACGTGCGCCAAACGCGAGACGGTGAACGTCTATTCGCGTCCATCGGCGGGTCCCAAGGTCAATATGCCGCCCGTCACGCTTGCGCGATACCCGTGACCGATACAAGTTTCCCCTTGAGGTAGACGGACGGGCACATCATTCTAGCCTTATGTATCGCTCCACACTGTCTGTCCTCACGCTTTGCGCCGCCGCCCTTCTTGGAGTTCAGCCGGCGGAAGCAAAAGCCACCTACGCCTGGGTCCCCGACGACCGCGCCGGCTGCTGCCGCGGCGTTCTTGAGATCAGCGACGAAGCGTATTTTGCCGGTCAGGCCGCCTGGCAGAGCGGACAGCCTGCGGGGCCGGTTGCCATCGAGCGCTTTTTCTTCGAGGGCCGCTTCACGGTGCTGGACGAATTAAAGCGCAACCCCGAGAACCCGACGATGGAAGTCACGGTGAGCACCAATCTCGCCGCGCAAGAGCCAGAGCATTGCTGCGAGTGGGATCTCCAGGTGAAGGTGAACGAAACCGGTGGTCTCGACGGTCATCTGCGACTGAAGACCAAAGCCGACGAAATCGTCATGTCGGGCTCCGGGGACCAGTGGGGCTTGGACCGCGCCCGGAGCGATGTGCTTCCCTCAGGGATCGTATGCGGCCTCGCGCCGAAGACGTCCTGCTCGCGGGCGGGCGGACGCTGGATGCTGGTCTCGGCGCCGACGGCAAAGAAATAACGGCCGCGCGGGTCGCGCTTCCCGGCCTAGTGTTCCGTGAATACCCTTAGATTTTCCGCGGCGCGCAGGGGATTTTTCGCCGTGTTTTCCGGAACCGTGATGCGGGCGCGGCGTTTATCCTGTGTTCCAGCGCCCGAAGCCCCCTCCCCCCAGGATATCCCAGGGCGCAGAACAACTTTCAAAGGCCCGCGGTTCCCCCCACCGCGGGCCTTATCCTATGATGGGCGAAGTTCTACTGAGGGGACCTTACGCCTATGTTGAAAGAATTCCGTACCTTTGCCCTGCGCGGCAATGTCATCGATCTTGCGGTCGGCGTAATCATCGGCGCCGCGTTCGGCAAAATCACGACATCGCTGGTGAATGACGTGATCATGCCGCCCATCGGTCTGCTCTTGGGCCGGGTGGACTTTTCCGATTTGTTCGTCAGTCTTTCGGGCGCGAGTTATCCAAGTCTCAGCGCGGCAAAAGAAGCCGGAGCACCGGTCATCGCGTACGGTTCGTTCATCAACACCGTCATCGAATTCACGATCATTGCCTTCGCCATATTTCTGCTGGTGCGACAGGTCAACCGCCTGCGGGAGCGGTTCGCCAATCCGCCCGCTTCACCGTCGGAAAAGAATTGTCCGCGCTGCCTGTCGGCCATCCCGATCGCCGCGAGCAAATGCAAATTCTGCACGGCGGACCTGGAAGTCTCTAAGGCTTAATCGCGGGATCGAAGAGCCGAGAGTGTTCGTCGAGGGCAAAGCGGTCCGTCATGCCCGCAATATAGTCCGCGACACGGCGCGCTGTGCGCATGCCGCCAGGGACTTCGGTGCCGTCGCGCCAATCGTCCGGCAACAGCAACGGCTCCGCCAGCAGCAGCGTGAAAAGATCCTTCACGACCCGGCGCGCCTTGCTGGTCATGCGGTTCACGCGCGTGTGGCGGTACATACGCGAGAACAGGAAGGCGCGGATGGCGCCCTCCGCCTCCGTAACTGCGTCGGAGAAGCCGACCAGCGGCCGTCCCATCGCCCGCACACCCGCGACGTCGCCTGGCTTGACGTTCAGCCATCGCCGATGGGTTTCGGCAATAACATCGTTCACCATCGCGGCGATCAAGGTGCGTAAGGATTCGTGGATGAGACGCGTGCGATCGATACCGGGATAACGGTCCATCACATTCTTAAAGATCGGTCCGACCAGTGGAAGGGCAATGACTTCGTCCATGGCAAAAAGACCGGCCTTCAAACCGTCATCGAAATCATGGGCGTTGTAGGCGATACCGTCCGCGAAGGCGGCGACCTGAGCCTCCGGGCCCGGCCATGTCGCGAGTTCCAGGTCATGCCCCGCGTTATATTCGGTGATCGCCAAGGGCACCGGCTCACCTTTCCGCTTCGCCTCGGCCGCGGGACCGATCACCGGCCCGTTGTGTTTGACCAGTCCTTCGAGGGCCTCCCACGTCAGATTGAGACCATCGAATTGGGCGTAGCGATGTTCGAGCTTCGTGACGATCCGCAGCGACTGGGCGTTGTGGTCGAAACCGTTGTAAGTGGCCATGCACTCCTGCAGGGCGTCTTCCCCAGCATGACCGAAGCAGGTGTGTCCCAGGTCATGTGCAAGCGCGAGGGCCTCGCCGAGATCTTCATTGAGGCCCATGAACCGGCAGAGCGAGCGGGCAATTTGGGCGACCTCCAGACTGTGGGTCAGCCGGGTGCGATAGTTTTCACCCTCGCTGTAGACAAAGACCTGGGTCTTATACTTCAGGCGCCTGAACGCCCCGCAGTGAATGATGCGGTCGCGGTCGCGCTGGAAGGCGGTCCGGGTCGCTGACTCGTCCTCCGGGTAGAGACGTCCACGGGATTGCGACGGCTCGCACGCGGCCGGTTTCAGGAAGTTCTGCAGTTTGGCGATGTCCCCCATGAGCGGCAAAGTAGCGAGCGCCGCGACGCAGGGCAACATCCAGACGCAGGGCTTGAGACGGCGACCGCCCGGAACGCGAGGTTCCGGGCGGCGTCTCCCTCACCCACCTTCAGCGCCGCTCGCGGAGGCGCCGAAGAGTCCAGTCAGTGAACGGACATGGGAGGAGATTCTTTTGAGGTCGCGCGCTCCTCGCTCTCTGCCGCAAGGGTTTTGCGCACTTCCGCAAACACGGCCAACCACCTCGCGCGCTCATCCTCGTTCAGTTGATCCCAAGAGTTAAAGACGTGCGCAGTGCCGAGATGAAAGCGCTTGACGATCTCGCCGTAAACCAGATGCGTGAGGCTCTCTGCGTCTCTCATCCATTCACCTTCAATGTCTTCGGGCGCAGTCCGAAACGCCCGTTCCGGTAATACCGTCACCGCCACCCAGAAACTGCAGAGCACTGCGACAAGCGTCGATACATTGGCGGCAGCGTTCGGCGCTTCGGCGGCACTCTTCCATATCAGTCCCGTGACGACGCGTTTCAACGCCCGCCGCCTCGCAGGCCAAGCAGCACAATTCCAGCGCTGCCAGAAGGATGTCGGTGTTGGGAAACGAGCGGCGCGCACAGAGCTCATCCGTCATCCGGCAGACGTCTGCGCAATCCAGCGTGTATTGTATGCACTTCCGGTAGCGTTCGGAATTGCGGGCCGCTAAACAGGCATCGGCGCACAATTGGGCCGCTCGCGCACACGCAAAACATTCTTCGATGCAGCGCAGCAGCACGCGCGTTTCCGGCGTGATATCAGACGTGGCACCGACCGTATCGCGGGTGAGCATCGGCTCGCTCCCTTGCATATGACGAAGAACGAGGTTTGCCGAAGGTTGGTTCCGAACGAGCGAAGTCGGGCAAAAGGCGACACAACGTTCCCGCGCGCACGCAGCGGTAGCGCACGGAATGAAATCGGAACAAAGGCCGCAAAGCTCCCGTTGATGCTCCGACGGTTCCTTCCCTCACCGCCGTCACTTCACATTTAATGAATCAGGAGTTTTTCAATGGCACATAATCAAGATCAGAATAAGAGCCAGCAGGACCAGCAGAACCAGCGTCAGCAGAGCCAAAATCAAAACCAAGGCCAGCAGAAGCAGCAGGGTCAGCAGGGCTCTCAGCGCGACATGTCGGAAGACACGGAGAGCAACTCGAACCAGATGAGCGGTTCGAAGAGCGGCCAAAACCAACAGAGCCAAGGCCAGCAGCGCTCGGGTTCCCAGCAGAGCCAAGGCTCTCAGGACCAGGGCAGCCGCAATAGCCAGCAGCAGGGCAGCTCGATGGACTCCGACCGCGACACGACCGGCCGCGGCGACCAAAACCGCTAAGGCACATTCCGGCGGGGGTGCAATGCGCACCCCCGCCTTTTCTTTCCAGGACATCATATGGCGACGAAAACGAAGTCGAAATCGCGCCGGGCTCCCCCCCGCTCGCGCGCAAAACGCTCCCCGCGGCAGACCGCGCGGCGCAGTTCAGACCTCAAGAAGATTGTGAAGGCCCTCGAAGACGATCACAGCAAGGTCGACAAGCTGTTCAAGCGATTCGAGAAGCTGAAAAAGGCCGAAGACGAGAGCCGGTACGAGCTCGTGCCGCAGATCTGCACGATGCTCAAGATTCATGCCAAGCTGGAGGAAGATTTGGTGTATCCGGCCGCCCACGAAATTCTCGGCGACGATGCCGACATGGTCGAGGAAGCCCAGGTCGAACACGCATCGGCGAAGCAACTGATCGCGGAACTCGAGCAGATGAACACAGAAGAGCCCCTGTTCGATGCCAAGGTGAAGGTGCTCGGAGAGTACATCAATCATCACGTCGAGGAAGAGGAAGACGAGCTTTTCCCCAAACTCGAAAAGAAAGCGGACGATCAGTTCGAAGGTGTTTTTGAACAGATGCAGGACATGCGCCGTACGCTGGAGGAAGGTTCGGGATTCGAGCAGACGACGCGCACCAAGCGCCGCCAGTCGGCTCAGATGGCGGCGCACTCATGAGCGTGACGCCCCGCCAGGACGGCGGGCCGTCCGCCGCGCAAGGCAAGGCGCTCGACGAAGCGCTGGAGGAGACGTTCCCCGCGAGCGACCCCATCGCGGTCGCGCCCAAGCGCGGCGGAAAGTCCGACAAGCGGGCTGAATGCGGCGCCCCTGCGGAATCCGTCGAGGTGGAAACGACAGACGAGAAGACACCGGCCAACATGAAGGCGTTCCATAAAGCCTTCGAGCGCCGCGGGCGCTACGCGACTGCGAATGCGGAAACGGCGGCCTCGCGAGCGGCCGCCGTACCGCATTTTCGGAGAATGATAGTTTAGCGAATCCGTCGCGAGCGGCAGTCAATGCGCTACTCAAATTTGTCTTGTGTCGCCAATCGTCGTAAATACAAGAATCTGCCGCACCGGAGCCATCCGGCCCCGGCTCCCTACGCAATGCAAACGCCTTGCCAGTCACGAAAGGGCCTTATTTTGGCCATTTGCGACACAATCCCGGCTTGGCGCGTAAAGGAGACCGACAGTCCGCAGGGCTCGCGGGCGGCTTGAACGCCGCGCCCGGCCACCCTACATTCAGCGCGTGCAAACCGAGTAGAGCCTGTGAATCAGATCACCGAAACACCGCCGGTCTCTTTGACGCCCGCCGCCGCCGCGCGGGTTCAGGAGCTCATTCGGGAAGAGAATAATCCCGCCCTCATGCTGCGCCTTGCCATTTCCGGGGGCGGCTGCTCGGGCTTTTCGTACGGGTTCAGTCTCGACGGGGACACCACGGCCGACGATCGCGTGTTCGAGTTCCATGGCGCAAAGCTGGTGGTCGACGAGACATCGCTGGATCTACTGAACGGATCGCAGATCGATTTTGTCGACGACCTGATGGCGAAGTCATTCCGGGTCATCAATCCCAACGCCGCCTCGACCTGCGGATGCGGAACGTCATTCTCCCTTTGACGATTAGAGGCCTCGCCTATTTGAGGCTTCCGGCCCCCTCCCAATTTTTACACATCGCCGTCACGGCCGCATAATTGGTCGGTGTGTCGATGCGTGCGCTACGCGCGCTGTGGATGTCGTTGAACTCGCGCAGGAGCGCCGTGAGTTTCGCACGCACGGGCGCCAGCGCCGTTTCGGTGGCGCGGTTGGGATTTCGCGTGGCAAGTGGTTTCGATTGCGCCAGCACGGCCTCGACCTGCGCACGCGCCCGCGGCGCGAACTCGGCCAGCGCCGATTTGATCATGGCGACATGCTGATTCTCGTGATCCAGCACGGCGCGATATTCGCAGGAGCCCTCGGGGAATTCGCTTGGGATGTAAACGTCCATCCGCTCCCATCCGAAATTCACATCGACCGACGTCAAGTAGGCACACATCGTGTCGCCACGGCTGGCAATCGTCGTTCCGCCGGCAAGGCCATAGAGCGTATTGGCGACCGTAAGGCCGACCGGACGGCCACCTCCCCCCACCGCGCCGCCTTGGGAGCGCACAAGGCCGGAGATGCCCGACAGCGTCAGCCGGTGATTATACTGGGTGGCCGGCGTGGCCGTTTTGAAGTTGAGCTTGATGGGCGTAGACGACGGAGGACAGACCTGCGCGGACGCTCCCAACGCTGGTTGGATGTGGAAAAGCGCGGCCGCGAGGACGGCGACTGCCGCCCGCTTGCTGCGCTTGCGCCCGCATGTCAGCATGGCCGCTCTGTTGCTTTCCACCCGCACGCCGCTCAGGACCCCGTGAACGCCATCTCCGCGCCCAACCGTACGATAAAGATCGCCACCTGGAACGTGAATTCGCTGAAGGCGCGGCTTCCGAACGTATTGAGCTGGTTGAAGGAGGAATCCCCAGACGTCGTGCTGATGCAAGAAATCAAATGTATCGACGACGCCTTTCCACGCATGGAAATCGAAGAGGCCGGTTACAATATCGCGAGCCACGGCCAAAAGACCTACAACGGCGTCGCAATTCTTTCCAAGTCGCCGATCGAGGATGTGACGCGCGGCCTGCCCGGCGGCGAAGGCGACGAACAGGCCCGTTATGTCGAAGGTACGGTGTTCGGCAAGGTGCGCGTAGCCTCGATTTACCTTCCGAACGGCAATCCCATCGGAACCGAGAAATTCACCTATAAACTGGCCTGGATGGACCGCCTCAAGGCGCATCTGGCCCGCACCGTGCTCGACGACGAAATTCGCGTCTACGGCGGCGATTACAACGTCATTCCCACCGACAGTGACGTTTACAGCGCCAAGGCCTTCGCCGACGACGCGCTGCTGCAGCCGGAAAGCCGCGCGCGGTTCCGCTCTCTGTTGCACCTGGGTTTCACCGACGCCTTCCGGGCGTTCAACACCCTGCCCCATCAATATTCATTCTGGGATTACCAGGGCGGCGCATGGCCGAAAGACCATGGACTGCTGATCGACTTCCTGCTGCTTTCGCCGAAGGCCGCCGATGTGCTGACCGCGAGCGGAATCGACAAGAAACCACGCGGCAAGGAAAAGGCGTCGGACCACACACCCGTGTGGTGCTGCCTTAGCATTTGAGGCCTAGGCGGGCCGTTTCCAGAGATCCGGATTGGTGGGTGCGACGACACGCAGGCGCTCGGCCGGTGGCGTTGCGGATACGATCTTGGGCGTGGAGGTGGGCGTGGGCGCCGGCGTGCCGTGGGCCAGGTTCATCAAGTCGCGCGCCGAGCGTTCGAAGTCCTCGAACGCCGCGGCATCGGCAAAGGCCCTGCCCGGTACCACATGCGCCAGGAACGGGGAAATCCAGAACGAAAGGTAATCCCCGCGCTTAGTGATGCGCAGAATGCCGGCCCAGCGCGTTAGGGAGTCCGTCAGCGGCGTTGTATCGCGAAAGCCTTCCGGCGAGATCTGGATCTCGTGGGGCCCAACCACGCCGCTGGTATCGCGAATGATCACCACCGCGTTCAGGACGTTGATGAAAAGAAAAAGCAGAAAGAACGCAACCGCGAAGAAGACGCCGCCGGCGCTATAGATAAGCCAGGCCCTCGCGTCCGTGGGCATGCCGAGGTCGGACACAAGGTAGAGCCCGTAGGCGACGGCGATGACCACGCACATCACGTAGCGCGCGCGATTGGTGACGTAGTTGCGGACATTCACCGACACGATGTCGGAGAGCGTGATTTCGGTCGCGACCTTCATTCCACCCGTACCTGCCGCCGGCACGGGCCGGAGGAGCTTCCTTAGTGACGAGTCACTGTAACACGCAGGAAGGTGGCGGGAATGGATGTTGTCGCCGGCCCGCCTCGATTCTGCGCCTCGAACAGCGCCTCGAGTTCGCCCTGCAGCGCGGCGGCTTTGCCGCTCTTCTCCGCCGCTTCGAACGCGTTCATGGTGGGGCCATAGAAGTCGCGGAATTCGGCGACAAAGGCCTCCGCCGGGCCCTCGAAATTGAAGACGTAAGTGTGCCGGACACAAACGATATTTTCTTTCGGAACGCCCGCCGCCCCGAAGCGCTCCACCACATTCGCTTCCACGCCCCAAGTGATGGGACTGATGAAGCCTTCCGGAGGCGGCGGCGTGTAGGACGAACTGATCTTGAGGATCTGCGCCACCAACGTGGGATCGCCCGGAATCCAGTTTCCCATGACGATGCGTCCGCCGGGCCGGCAGACGCGAACCATTTCCTTGGCAACATCGTACGGGCGCGGCGCGAACATGGCGCCGAACATGCTGACCACAAGATCGAACGCGGCGTCCGGCACACCGGCGAGATTGGACGCGTCGCCTTCCCGGAACGCCAGGTTCGCGAGCCCGAGATCCTGGGCACGCCGTTGACCCGCCGCGACAAGATTGGCCGCGATGTCGATCCCGAGAACGTCCGCGCCCCGCTTCGCGGCGGGCACAGCCGTCGTGCCGTCGCCGCACCCGAGGTCCAGCACCTTCATGCCGGACGACACGCTCAGACTTTCGACAAAGGCATCGCCGCTGTCGCGCATCGTGCGCGCGAGGCGCGTGAAGTCGCCCTTCTCCCAAAGCGCCTTGTTCGGATCCATACCGACCTCCCTGATGGAGGCCTCAGAATGACCCGGCGGCGGCGAGGAGTCCCTTAGATATCGGCGTATACGTGGGTTTCAGCCTTGGCGCCCGGATGAGTCACAGCGCCGTCGCACGCATCGCCCACTAGTTGCGCATACTTCCACAGTACGCCCGATTGATACTCGTTGCGGCGCGGGGCCCAGGCGGCGCGGCGCCGATCCAGTTCCTCTTGCGAGACTTCGAGGTCCAGGGTGCCTTTGGCGGCATCGATCGAAATGATGTCGCCGTTTTTTACGAGCGCGATCGGTCCGCCCACCGCCGCCTCGGGTCCGACGTGGCCGATGCAAAGGCCGCGCGTGGCGCCGGAGAAACGGCCATCGGTGATGAGCGCCACCTTGTGCCCCATGCCCTGCCCGGCCAAAGCGGCCGTGGTGGCCAGAGTTTCGCGCATGCCCGGCCCGCCCCGCGGTCCTTCATAGCGGATGACGATGACGTCGCCTTCCTTGTACTGACGCGTTTGTACGGCGGCGAAGGCGTCGTCCTCGCTGTCGAAGCAAAGGGCCGGTCCGCGGAACTGGAGGTGCTCCATGTGAGCGATTTTCACGATGGACCCCTGCGGCGCCAGCGAGCCCTTCAACCCCGTCACGCCGCCGCGCGGCGACATAGCGCGCGACGTCGGATAGACGACGTCCTGGTCCGTCGGGAATACGACGCTTTTCATATTCTCTTCGAGCGTCTTACCGGTGACGGTCATGCAGTCACCGTGCAGATAGCCGCCATCGAGCAACGCCTTAATCAGCACGGGAATCCCGCCCACGCGATAAAGATCGGCCGCCACGTATTTGCCGGCGGGTTTCATGTCCGCGATATAGGGCGTTTCGTCGAAGATTTTACAGACATCGTCGAGCGAGAACTTGATGCCGCATTCATGGGCCATCGCCGGCAGATGCAAACCGGCGTTGGTCGAACCGCCCGACGCCGCGACCACGCGCGCGGCGTTCTCGAAGGCCTTGCGTGTGCAGATATCGCGCGGGCGAAGACCGAGGCTGAGAAGGTTCATCACCGCCGCGCCCGCCTCCCGCGCATAGTGATCGCGGGCTTCGCGGAT
Organism: Rhodospirillaceae bacterium; assembly: GCA_041905525.1. Classification (GTDB taxonomy): domain Bacteria; phylum Pseudomonadota; class Alphaproteobacteria; order Rhodospirillales; family Rhodospirillaceae; genus SHVO01. Next base: position 60,560 of record JAYRKY010000017.1, on the reverse strand, counting down.
GGTGGCGGGAATGCTGGCCGACACCGGGAGCGCGAGACCGATAGCTTCGCTGACGGTGGCCATGGTGTTGGCGGTGAATTGTCCGCCGCAGGCTCCCGCCGACGGACAGGCGACACACTCGAGCTCGTGCAGGTCCTTGTCGGACATCGCCCCGGCGGCATGTTGGCCCACCGCTTCGAACACGTCCGCGATGGTCACGTCCTTGCCCTTGAAGTGTCCGGGCATGATGGCGCCGCCGTACAGGAACACGCTGGGGATGTTGAGGCGCAGCATGGCCATCATCATGCCCGGAAGCGATTTGTCGCAGCCCGCGAGCCCGACCAGAGCGTCGTAGGAGTGGCCGCGCACCGTGAGTTCGACGGAATCGGCGATCCAGTCGCGCGACGCCAGGGAGAACTTCATACCCTGATGGCCCATGGCGATCCCGTCGGTGACGGTGATGGTGGTGAATTCGCGCGGCGTGCCGCCGCCGCCCTTCACCCCTTCCTTCACGAACTGTGCCTGACGGGTCAGGTCGATGTTGCACGGCGCCGCCTCGTTCCAGCAGGTCGCGACGCCGATGAGGGGGGCGTGGATCTCCGCCTCGGTCAGGCCCATGGCGTGATACATCGCCCGGTGCGGCGCGCGCGCGGGGCCTTCGGTCGTGTGCCGGCTGGGCAGCTTCGACTTATCGAACTTGGCCGGGCGCTTCGCATCGTCAGGCATCGGGAAATCCTTCTTAATCCAGGGATCGTATAGGATTTAAGCTAACCGGTCGCGCCCGCGCCGGGGAGTCATATTCTGGACTTCCGTCCGGAAATTATCCGCCGATGCGCGCGAGCGCTTCCTTGAGCTTGGTGCGTGACGCTTCGGCGGTCGCGATGCGCTCGCGGTTCTCCTCAACGACTTCGGGCGGTGCCTTTGCGACGAAGGCCTCGTTGGCCAGCTTCTTCTGGGTGCTGGTGATATCGCCCTCGAGTTTGGCGATTTCCTTTTTGAGGCGCTCGCGCTCCTTTGCGAAATCGATGACGCCTTCGAGCGGCAGCAGCACCGTCGCCTCGCCCACCACCACTTGCGCCGAGCCCGACGGAACGTCTTCCGATGCAGCGATCGAGGACAGGCGCGCGTTGGCGCAAATGAGTGCGTTGTGGGTCGCCAGGCGCGCCTTGGTGTCGGCGTTGCCGTCCTTCACCAGCGCCGGAATCTGCGAGCCAGCCGGCACATTCATTTCGGCGCGCACGGAGCGGATTGCAGTGATGATGTTCACCACCCAGTCCATCTCGGCTTGCGCGTCTGGCGCGGCCAAGCCGTCATACTGCGGCCACTGCGCCGTCATCAGGCTGGAGGCACGCTTGAGGCCGGCCGCTTCGCCCAACTTCTCCCACAGGGTCTCGGTGACGAACGGGATAAGCGGATGCCCGATGATGAGGATCTGATCCAGCACCCATGCGGCTGTCGCACGGGTTTCAGCTTTCGCCTTTTCGTCGGCGCCCTGGAAGACCGGCTTGGCGAACTCGAGGAACCAATCGCAGAACGTGCCCCAGGTGAACTGATAGAGACCATTGGCGGCTTCGTTGAAGCGGTAGTTGGTGATGGCGTCGGACACGTCGCGCGCGGCCTCGGCCACCTTCGAGACAATCCATTTGTTGAGGGTCGTGCTCGCGCTTTTCGGATCGAAGTCCGGAACGATCACGCACTCGTTCATCTGGCAGAAACGCGCCGCGTTCCAGATCTTTGTGATGAAGTTGCGATAGCCCGCGATGCGGCCCTCGGCGAGTTTGATGTCGCGTCCCTGCGCGGCCATGGCCGCGAGGGTGAAGCGCACCGCGTCGGTGCCGTAGCTGTTGCACAGGTCCAGGGGGTCCATGACGTTGCCCTTGGACTTGGACATCTTCTGGCCCTTCTCGTCGCGAACCAGGGCGTGGATGTAAACGTCGCGGAACGGCACATCGCCCATGAAGTGATGGCCCATCATCATCATGCGCGCGACCCAGAAGAAGATGATGTCGAAACCCGTGACCAGCACGTCGCCAGGATAATATTTCGCGAGTTCCGGCGTCTTCTCCGGCCACCCGAGCGTCGAGAACGGCCATAGCGCCGAGGAAAACCAAGTGTCGAGCACGTCGTCGTCGCGCACCAGGGCGACGTCCTTGCCGAAGTGCTTACGCGCCTGTTCGTGGGCTTCCGCCTCGTCATAAGCAACGAAAGGATGGCCGTCGGGCGCGTACCACGCCGGGATCTGATGCCCCCACCACAGCTGGCGCGAAATGCACCACGGCTGGATGTTGCGCATCCATTCGAAGAAGGTGTTTTCCCAGGTCTTGGGCACGAAGCGCGTGCGCCCGGTTTCCACCGCCTCGATGCACGGCTTCGCCAGGGTCTTCGCGTCGGCGTACCACTGGTCGGTCAGCCAGGGTTCGATGACTACGCCGGAGCGGTCGCCGTACGGAATTTGCATGACGTTGTCTTCGACCCTCTCGAACAGTTCGAGAAGCTCCATGTCGGCGACGACCATGTCGCGCACCTTGAAGCGGTCGAGGCCGCGGTACTTCTCCGGCGCCTCTTCGTTGAGCTTGGCGTCGCGGTCGAAGATATTGATCATCGCCAGCTTGTGCCGCTTGCCGACCGCAAAGTCGTTGAAGTCGTGGCCGGGCGTGATCTTCACCGCGCCCGTGCCCTTCTCGGGATCGGCGTATTCGTCCGCGACGATCGGCAGGCGACGCTGGGTGAGAGGCTGGATGCAGTTCTTACCGACGAGATCCTTGTAGCGTTCGTCGTCCGGATGCACGGCGACGCCGGTGTCGCCCAGCATCGTTTCAGGACGCGTGGTGCCCACGGTGATGAAGGTGCCGCTCGCGCCTTCCACGGGGTACTTGAAGTACCACATCTTTCCCTTCACCTCGCGGTTCTCGACTTCGAGGTCGGAGATGGCGGTGTGCAGCTTCGGATCCCAGTTCACGAGGCGCTTATCGCGGTAGATGAGCCCTTCGCGGTAGAGCTCGACGAACACCTTGGTCACGGCCTTCGACAGGCCGTCGTCCATGGTGAAACGTTCGCGCCGCCAATCCGGCGACGCGCCAAGGCGGCGCAACTGATGGGTGATGATGCCGCCGGACTGTTCCTTCCACGACCACACCCGCTTGACGAACTCCTCGCGGCCGAGGGCGCGGCGGTTGGTGCCCGATTGCTCGAGCTGGCGCTCGACCACCATCTGCGTGGCGATGCCCGCGTGATCGGTGCCGGGCTGCCAGAGGGTGTCGCGGCCCGCCATGCGGTGGTACCGGATCAGAACGTCCTGCAGGGTGAAGGTCAGCGCGTGGCCGATGTGCAAACTGCCGGTGACGTTCGGCGGCGGCATCATGATGGTGTACGGACGGTGAGCCGACGCGGGCTCGGCGCCGAAATCGCCGGACTTTTCCCAGCGGGCGTAAAGCGCTTCTTCGACGTCTTGGGGATTGTAAGTTTTATCGAGCATCGGCCTTGCCTTCGTAAACGGAAGGCAAGGGTTTACCCGCCTGGGAAGGCGGGTGCAACGCCGACAAAAGTCAGGAAATTGCGCGAGTTACGAGCGTTCGGCGCGGTTGGCGATGCGCTCGACTTCCTGTTTCACAATGCGCTCGACAATGTACGGGAGGTTGGTGTCGAGCCAATGCTTCAGGATCGGCGTGCAGATCTCGCGCACCAACTCTTCGAGCGTAATGCCGTGGTTGCCAAGCGAGACCGCGCGTTCGCGGGCAACCGCCTGGGCCAACTGCGAGATCGACGCCCCGGAGGCCGCGGCAACGGCATGCGAGACGAGCCCCTCGCCGTAGTCGTACGGCTGATGGAACTGCGGCGCCGGTTCCGGCTCCGGATAGTGGTCCTGCATCTCTTCGACCATCATTGAGTCGGTGAGCTGCAGCGGCAGGTCCGGTTCGGGTTCCGGATTGTAAATGGGTTCTTCTTCCGGGGGCGCGTCAAAGATCGAAGCGACGGGCTCTTCCTCGATCGCCGGCTCCTGCATCAGCACCAGCGGCTCGGGCTCCGGTTCCGGCTCGGGTTCCGGCGGCGGCGGTGGCGGCGGTGGGGGCGGAGGCGGAGGCGGAGTTGGTGGCGGCGGCGGCGGAGGCGCAGCCTTCGGCGGCTCGGGCTTTGCAGCCTCGCCGTCGTCTTCGGAAAGAATCTTTCGAATGGAGGCGAGAATGTCCTCCATCGAGGGTTCTTGTTGGCCTTCGGCAGTCATGAGTCCAAATGCTCCCCACCGGTTTTCCCGGCTATTCTGAGGAAGCCTAAGTGAATTGGTTAAAGAATTCTATAACACGGCCAAAGATTTAGGGGCAGTCCAAATATCGGCGCGCCGTTCATAAAGGTAAATTCGCCGAATAAGGGAAAGAGCGCTTAGCCCTTGGCCCGTTGGCGGTACGCGGCCGCCCTGCCCCCAAAGATGGCGCGGCAGCAGGCCGAACCGTCAGCCTGCTGCGCGCAATTCGCTTATTTTTCGTGGCGCTTGTCGGCGCCGGCCGCGGCATCGCTGCCGAACGCCTGGTACTCCACGTCGTCAAAGTGCGCGACGGGGTCGTAAATCTGAACCGCGAGCGCGAGATCTGCGCCGGTCAATGTACCGACGGACGCCAGGATCTGGTGCGCGGCGACAAGTTGGTCGCGTTGCGCGCGGATCAGGCTGACCTGTGCCGAGAGGTAGGACTGTTCGGCGTTCAATACGTCGAGAACCGTGCGCGAACCGACTTCCGCTTCGCGGCGGACACCTTCAAGCGCGATTTCGTTGGCCGAGATCGCGGCCTGATAACTCGCGATGGTCGCCGTGGCGGACTGGAAGTTTTCCCACGCCGATGTCGCGGTATTGCGCGCATCGAGCCGGGCCTGATCGGCCAGCAGCTGCTGCTGGCCCGAGGTGTGCTTGGCTTGGCGCAAGCGGGCGTATTCGGCGCCCTGCTGGTAGAGCGGGACGACGACCTGCGCGGCCGCGATGGCGCTTTCGTTGCGCGATTTGTCGGCGAGCGTGTTCCAGCCGCGCTGGTAGGTGGCGCTGAGGTTCACGGTCGGCAAAAGCTCGCCCTGGACGACAGTGACGTTATCCTCGGCGGCCTTCGCCGTGTAGTTCGCGGCGAGAAAACCGGGGTTCTGCTCCATCGCCACCGCGATGGCGGCTTCGAGCGTCGCCGGAAGATTGGCTGGCATTTCCGGCTGAACGAGGCCTTCGGGAATTTTGCCGACGACATTCAAATAAGCCGAGCGCGCAAGCTGCAAGGCGCTTTCCGCCTGGACCAGCGAAGCGCGCGAGGCCGCAAGGCTGGCCTCCGACTGGGCCACATCTGTGCGTGTGATTTCGCCCACGCGGAAGCGGTCGTTGGTCGCTTCGAGCTGGCGCGTCAGCACCTGCACGTTGTTGCGCTGGACGTCGACCAGTTTTTGGTACTGGAGCACATCGAGATAAGCGGTCGCGACTTGCAGCAGCACCTGCGCTTCGGTCGCTTCCAGGCGGGCGCGCTGCGCCATCACCTGATTACGCGCCTGCGACGTGCCGGCGACGGTGCGGAAACCGCGGAACAGCGGCTGCGTGAACTGAGCGTTCAGCGTCTGCTGCGTGCGCAGGGTCATCCCGGAGGTATTCACCGGCCCGCCCGTGCTGTTGTTGCTGATGATTTCGCTTTCGTTGCGATTGCGCTGGGCGTTGCCGGTGACTTGCAGGCTGGGCCGCCAGCCCGACAGCGCGATCGGCACGGATTCATCAACGGCGCGCAATTGAGCGCGTGCGGCGCGGAGGTTGGGATTGCCCTCATACGCGAGGGCCATGGCTTCACGCAGGGTTTCGGCGTGGGTGGGTTGCACCAACAGCAGCATGGCGGCGCCGCTGAGGAGCGCTCGTTTCAGGTAGTCGTTCATATGGCTTTGCCCCGATTAAATATATTGCCAGCCATCGCGTCGTTCCCACACGCGTCGACCTCTATCCGAAGAAAGTGTGGAACGCCACCGCTTTTCCGTAAGTCCTTGCAACATCACGGAGACGTAACCGTGACGACGAAAATAGCACGCTATGTGTTATTAATTTTAGCGCGGGTGCGGCGCTAGAATACGAACTTCGGCTGAGGCGCGAATTCCGGCAGGTACGGAGTGATAAGATCGAAGTCCGTACGGCTGCCGTAGGCATCGCCGATCCGGCTGACGAGCGTTGCGCGTCCGACCGGGCCGTTGCGCACGACGGCGACAAGGCGTCCGCCATCGGCGAGCTGACGCTTCAGCGTGGCCGGAATCTCGGTCACCGACCCATCGATGAGGATGACGTCGAACGGCGCCTTCGCCGGGACGCCCGAGGCGAGATCGCCCTTCACGACGGTGACGTTCGGAATGACCAGTTCAGTCATGATCTTGCTGGCTTTATCGGCCAGGTCAGAGTCGTTCTCGAGCACGACCACCGACTGCGCGATGCGCGCGAGAACCGCGGCGCTATAACCGGTGCCGGCGCCGACGACCAAGGCCTTGTCGCCATCCTGGATATCGGCCAACTGCAGAAGTCGCGCGAGCGCCATGGGCTCCATGATGAAGCGGCCGTTGCCGACGGGCTGGTCCTCGTCGAGGTAAGCCACCGCGCGGCGCTCGGCGGGAACAAAATATTCCCGCGGCACCTGCTCCATCGCTCCGCTGACCAATGAGTCCGTCACCTTGTTGGTCCGGATCTGGCTGGCCACCATTTTGCGGCGTGCGGCGGCGAAATCCATCGAAAGCCCCCAATTGTAAAAGCGAAATATGGGAGCAGCTTATACGCGCCCCGCCCAAAATTCACAACGCCGGCCAAGGGCTTGGCATAATGTAAAAAAAGCAACTCTCACGCTTGACCCCGACTAAGCAGGCCATCTATATAGCGCTTCCTTCGCTGGACCGACCCCTCGGGGACGGTGCGGAAAAGGGTGGCGGCGTGGGGGCGAGTTTCCAGTTCCCATGGGCCGAGAACGGCCGAGTGGCAGAGTGGCCATGCAGGGGACTGCAAATCCCCGTACGTCGGTTCGATTCCGGCCTCGGCCTCCACAAGAGTGAAGTGTTCCGGCGTAGCTCAATGGTAGAGCACGCGGCTGTTAACCGCGGGGTTACAGGTTCGAGCCCTGTCGCCGGAGCCATTCCTCTCGAAGCCTGCGCTTCACCACTGCCGCCCTGGGAACGCACCGGGGCACCGTGCCAAATTCTCCAAAACTCGGTATCTCACTTGCGCCCGGGCAGCGCGCGCCCTGCCCTGCCGTCACTTTCGCCGAAGACACAGCCATGCCTGAGCGTTTGGAGATTCACGATCTAGCGCCGCTCGGGGACGGGATTCACCGCGCGGGCCGGGAGCGCATCTATGTCGACCGGACGCTTCCAGGCGATGTGGTCGAGGCGAAGATCCAGAAGCCCGCGGGCGGCATCGTGCGCGCCGATGTTCTGCGACTTCTCGACGCATCGCCCCACCGCGTATCCGCGCCCTGCCCGCATTACGACACGTGCGGCGGCTGCACGCTGCAGCATGCGCGAGAGGACTTCTACCGCGCCTGGAAAATCGAAACGGTGCGCATGGCGCTCGCGCGGCAACATCTGGATCCGACGTCCTGGGCAGAACCGATCTTTCTGCCTGAAGGAAAGCGCCGCCGCGCCACTTTTGCCGCTTTCAAGAAAAAGGGTCAGGTGTCCCTCGGTTACTTCCGGCGGCGCTCGCATTCGGTCGCGGACATCGCCTCCTGTTTGATCGCCGCGCCCGCCGTGATGGACATGCGCGCGCGCCTCGCGAAGGGCCTTGCCCCGATCCTCGCCGACGGAAAACCCGCGGACGTTTTTGTCCAAGTGGTGAACGGCCTCTGCGACGTCGCGATCACAGGCGCTGTCGGACAGAAAGGCCGGCCGGACCTCGGCGTCTATGAAGCCGCTGCGGAACTTGCGCACAGCTTGGGACTGGCGCGCATCTCATGGCGATCGAAGGACTATAGCGAACCGGAAATCCTGATCGAGAGAACGCCGGTGACGGCGCGGTTCGGCCTGCTCGATGTGGCGTTGCCTCCCCTCGCCTTCCTTCAGCCGACGGAGGCTGGAGAGACGGCGCTGGTCCGCGCGGTGATGTCGGGGCTTCCCGAACGCGGCGTGTTCGCCGACCTTTATTCAGGCTGCGGCACGTTCAGCGGGACGATGCTAACCCGCGGAAGCGTCGATGCCTTCGATAGCATCGAACCGGCGGTCCGCGCCCTCGACCGCGCGAAAGGGCCGCATCCGCTTCGTGCCCAGCGCCGCGATCTGTTCCGCCAGCCACTCGATGCGGACGAAAGCAAGCGCTACGACGCCATCGTTTTCGATCCGCCGCGCGCGGGCGCCGAAGACCAAGCGAAAGCACTGGCCGCAAGCGCGGTTCCCCGCCTCGTCGCGGTCTCCTGCAACCCAGTCACCTTCGCCCGCGACGCACGAATCCTGGTTGAGGGCGGCTATCGATTGGACAGCGTACAAATCGTCGATCAGTTCACGTGGTCCCACCACGTCGAACTTGTGGCGCAGTTCAGCCGTTAAACGTTCAAGGCTTTCGGACCGCTGACGAAGGGATTTCCCTTCACGAAGAACCGCAGCAATGGCTCGGCGTTCTTGCTTATGCCAATCCTTTTGCTGGCGCCGATAGGCCCGGTGCGCTGACCGTCCTTCGCCAGCCACAGCGGACCTTTGCGGCACATATCGAGCCCTTGCAACGAAAGGTCGATGGCTAGCGCCTGCGCGAGGCGGCCGGGACCGCGCGTGAGGTCGCGCAACTTGGTGAGGCCCCTGTTCTTCTCCATGAGATCCACGCCCGCAACCGGATCGAGCGCCCGGATCAGCACGCCGGTTCCAACGCCCGCCTTGCCCGCGCTGACGTTGAGCATCATCGACACCCCGTACGCGACATAGACGTAGGCATGGCCCTTCTCGAGGAAGAGCGACCGGTTGCGCGGAGTCCTTCCGCGAAAGGAATGCGCGGCTTCGTCGTCGTGGAGATAGGCTTCGGTCTCGACGATGCGGCCGATCATCAGGCCAGCAGGTGTGTGCCTCACCACCAGCTTGCCGAGGAGCCACTTTGCTTGGGTAACGGTACTGGCCGGGAGTTCGTCCCGGTGAACAAGCGCGGGAAGTTTCACTAGCCGCCGGCAACCAGGATCATCTGTTCCCGCGCGACAACGGAGCCCGCCCAGTCCTTGCGCGCTTCCAACTCAAGCTGGCGCATGAAGTCGTCATTATGGTCGGGATCGTGATGGAAGATCGCGAGCTGACGCGCACCGGCCATTTTGCAAAGGCGCATGCCTTCCTGCCACGTGGAGTGGCCCCAGCCGATCTTGGCTTTGAATTCGGCGTCGGTGTACGTGCAGTCGTACACAACGATGTCGGCGCCTTCGATCAGTTTGAGAACCGTCTGGTCGGGTTTGCCGATGACGTGTTCGGTGTCGGTCACGTAGCAGATCGCCTTGCCCTGATATTCGACGCGGTAGCCCGTGGCGCCGTTGGGATGATTGAGCGGCGCGGTGACGATTTTGACTCCGCCATCGAGGCCCCAGCTTTCGCCGGCCTTGAAATCCTCGAACGTCAGTGCCGCCTGCAAGGCTTCCAACGGCACCGGGAATGTCGGGTTCGCCATCTGGCTGGCGAGCACATTCTCAATTCCGCCGGCGTTGTAGAGATGTCCCGCCGCGATGGTGAAGCGGCTGTTCGACATGAAAGCCGGACCGAAAAACGGAAAGCCGTTGATGTGATCCCAGTGGGAGTGTGTGAGCAGCAACGTGCCCTTTCTCACTCCATCCTTGATGAAATCCTGACCGAGGTTGCGGATGCCGGTGCCCGCGTCCATGATGATGCGCTCATCACCGGCAAAGATTTCAAGACAGCTGGTGTTGCCGCCATAGACCACATGGTCCGGCGACGGACACGCAATACTGCCTCGCACACCCCAGAATTTGACCGCTAACGTCAACCTCAGCCCTCTTAAAGACCTTCAGAATAGCTTGTAACACTTGGGCTTATCGTAGGAAAAGATAATCTACGCTAGGGACAATGCAACAACTCTACTCGTAGTTGAAGCCTTTGCTAACCGGGATGCCTTCCAATGTCCAATAGACCGCTTGTCGCCGCCACCCGACGTCTCGTTAAACCCGCAGAAGACCGCGTGGCCGCGCGCTTCGAATTTCGTGCCGGTGACGACGACGCGGTGTTCACGCCCGCGCTGGTCGCAAAGGTAGCCGAAGGCGCGGTGGCCCTGCTTTGCACGCCGACCGAGCCCATCAACGCGGAAGCGATCGCGATGCTGCCGCCCTCGCTGAAAGTGCTGTCGACGGTTTCAGTGGGATTCGAGCACATCGACCTCGCCGCGGCGAAGGCCCGCGGCATCCGCGTGACCAACACGCCGGGCGTTCTCGACGACGCAACCGCGGATATCGCGCTGCTACTGATCCTCGGCGCAACACGCCGCGCGAGCGACGGCGAACGACTGATGCGCGCCGGCAAATGGATCGGCATTCGCCCGACCCAATTGCTGGGGATGCAGATCACGGGAAAACGTCTCGGCATCATCGGCATGGGACGCATCGGCAGCGCCGTCGCCACGCGCGCCAGGGCCTTCGGCATGTCGGTTTGCTACCACAATCGCAAGCGCGTTGAGAGCGCGATGGAAGCCGGCGCGACGTATATGCCGCGTCTCGAGGATCTCTTGGCCGAAAGCGATGTCGTGTCGCTGCATGCGCCGCTGACCCCGGAAACGAAGGGCCTGATCAATGCCGAGCGCATCACGCGGATGAAAGACGGCGCGTGCCTCATCAATACCGGCCGCGGGCCCTTGATCGACGACGACGCCGTCATCACGGCGCTTCAGCGCGGTAAACTCTCGTCCATCGGTCTCGACGTTTACACGGGCGAGCCAAAGATCGATCCGCGTTATTACACGCTGGAAAATGCCATGCTGGTGCCGCACCTGGGCAGCGCCACATATGAGACACGTCTCGCGATGGCGATGCTGGCGGTTGATAACATGGAGGCCGTGTTGGACGGCCGCGAGCCGCCCTTCCCGGTCGTCTAGGCGGGGATAGCGTAACCCAGGGTCGCCTGGGTTACGACACGCTCTTCGCTGTCTTGCCAGAGACGCACGTCGATGGTCGCCCGGCGTTTTCCCAGCTTGAGCAAGCGTGCATCCGCCACCACCATCTCCAGCCGGCAGGGACGAAGGAAACTCACCGACATGGTCGAGGTCACGGCCATCTCAACGGCGCCGATGTGAGCCAGCACCACGGCATAAGCCGCGACATCGATCAGGCCGACGAGGCTGGGCCCCGAGACGATCTCGCCCGGACGCAACATCGCGGCCGTCGGCGTAAGGCGCATGCGAACATGGCCCGGCGCAACGCTGACCACCTCGCCAAGACGCCCACGCGCCTCAGCGGGAAAGGCTTGGTCCAGAACGCGCGCGAGTTCTTCAGGCGAGAGGCGAAGCTGCCCCTCCATCGTTACGCGGCGTCTTCACTGCGTGAGGATTTGCTCGAGCCGACGTAAGCGACGGCGCAATGTTCCGAGCAATAGGGCTTGCCGGGGTGAACGGGCTTGCCGCAGAAGCGGAAGTCTTCATGCTTCGGGTCGCCGATGGGCCAGCGGCAGGTTTGCGCCGACAGATCGGTCAGCGTGAACACCCGCGTTTCCTTCTTCACTTCGATGGGCTTGTTCGGCTGGCGCTTGATGGGCGACGGGCGGCCCTTGAGACCCAAACGGTGCGCCTTGCCGACCACGGCATTCTTCGAAACACCCAAGCGTTTCCCGATCTCGCCCGTGGTGAGGCCTTCGGACCACAGCTTCTTCAGCCGGGCGATCTTTTCATCATTCCACATGCCGCCCTGTTCGGCCCCGGCTGCGGCCGGCGCCTTGGCGTCTTCAGTGGCGGGCGGCACCGGAGTGCCCTTGGATTTCGGCTGCTTGTCAGACATCGAGAATTGGTCCGTCTAGTGTGAACTGTGCCTTGGGGTCCTCGATTTCAAGGACCCAGACATCAGGGTCGTATTTAGCTTGGCGCGCAAGATACGCATCGGCGTCCTTTTCGGGAATAGGCTTTGGACCGCTGGCGCGCATCCAGGCCTCCCCACCCTCCGGCGTGCTCACCCCGGTGAAGACCTCGCAACCGGCAGCAAAGCGGTTCACCTTGAGGATCAGGGCGCCGGACTCCCCCTCGCCTTTCCGGGCGACGGTCGCCACCAGGCCCTGGGCGGCGCAGCGCCGCACCCAGGCCTGCACACGTATTTCGCTCTTAAGCCGCTGCATTCCCGTTACTTTATACCGCTGTTATAGCGCCTTACCCGAGGCGACAGTTAAACCTTTTAATAACCATTCGTGGTAGGGTACCCATTGAATGAGTGGGGCGAACGGCGCCGAACGGCCGTTCCAAGGGTATCAGGGGCTTCTTCCGCCATGATGGGCATTGTCGGGATTGTTTTCGTTTTCGTGATGGTGTTCGGCGGGTTCCTGCTGCACGGCGGGAACATCATGGTCGTCATTCACGCCCTGCCCACTGAGCTCATGACCATCTTCGGCGGCGCCATCGGCGCAATGATCGTCGGTAATTCGGCCGATACCCTGAAGGGCGTCGGCAAAGGCATCAAGCAGGTTTTCTCTGGCCCGCAGTGGAAGGAGCAGGACTTCAAGGACATGCTGTGCCTGTTGTTCACGATCACCAAAATGATCAAGTCCAAGGGCATTCTCGTCATCGAAAGCCACATCGAGAAGCCGGAAGAAAGCACGATTTTCCAGAAGTATCCGCGAATCCTGAACGACCATTTCGCGGTCGATTTCATCTGCGACACACTGCGCATGCTGTCGATGAACCTGGACGACCCGCACCAGGTGTTCGACGCGATGGAATCTCAACTTGAAAAGCACCACCACGAGAAACTGCTGCCGCAGCAGGCCCTGCAAACCATGGCCGACGGGCTGCCCGCCATCGGGATCGTCGCCGCGGTGCTCGGGGTCATCAATACGATGCAATCCGTGACCGAACCGCCTGAAGTTCTGGGTGGGATGATCGGCTCGGCGCTGGTCGGTACGTTCCTCGGGGTCTTCCTCGCTTATACCGTCGTGGGTCCTTTTGCCGTGCGCCTGAACCAGGTGATGGGCGAAGAGCATCAGTTCTATCTGATCATCCGCGACGTGCTGGTGGCCCACCTGAATGGGAATGCGCCCCAGGTGTCCGTGGAAATCGGCCGCGGCAACGTCCCGTCGAAGGTTCAGCCCTCGTTCTTCGAGCTGGAAGAGGCCCTCAACGCCACCAGCGACGGCTGATCCAAGGTTCAAGTCGTCCGAAAAGCCCTTTCCTGGGCCTTGAGCCGTTCCGGGCGCATTCTGCGAAATCGTTGCGATTCCACACTATTCTTTGTACAAGTAGGTCTCATTGAGAGGCACTTGCGCCTGACGGCCGTTATTTACGACTGTTAGGTGTGATTTGTGTCCGGCGATTAACCCCGGGGCCCCCGCGGCGCGGATCATATGGCAAACCCGATCGTGGACAGCGACATCGATTCGCTGTTCATCCTGCCCCTCAGGATCATTCCATTCAAAACCGAAGGCCTCGCCCGGGCCCGGCTGGTGAAGAACAGCCATCTCGAAGGCGTGCTCGAGCTGTATTCGGAGCGTGAGACCGGCAGCGGCCAAATCGCTATTCGGGACCTGCCGCAACATTTCAAGTGGAAAGAGGGCGCGGGGCATGCGGATCTGCCGATCCTGCACTCCCTCGCCCCGTTGCCGAGCTTCGACGTGTACAGCTTGCGGCGGACGCTGCGCGAGCGCGGCATTCCGGTAAACAACTACGACGACCTGCGGCTGTCGGAAGAAAAGAACCGACAGCTCACGGGCTACATGTCGCGATTCACGCTCCCCCTGATCAAGGAGATCTACGGCGACGACAGCAAGGGCATCACGCGCTTCGAGGACATCGTCGGGCTGTTCAAGGACCCCGACGTAAAAAAGGCGCTGGCCCGCCTGAAGCAGATGGCCGAGAAGCTGATGATCTCGATCGATCAGATCCCAAGATTCCTTGAGAACTACGGCGACATTTTCATGTCGCTGTCCTACTACAACCAATGCCTCGATCGTCTGGCGCCGCTGCTGGAGGAATTCATCTTCGCGATGAAGGACATGCGCAAGAGCATGCAGGTGCGCAACGACCGCCCGCTGATGACCGAGATGGATAAGGTCGAGAAACTCATCCAAGGCCTCGTCAACTTCCTGAAGCGCACGTTCCAGGACTTCGGCACCATGTCGCAAGACATGTGGAACAACCTCACGGCCGCCAAGTTCGAGCAGGTGAAAGCTTATATCGAAGACACCCAAGTCAAAGTCGGCAGCGTGCTCTGCGGCCTGACGGTGAAGATGAATGCCTGGGTGATTCGCTTTCCCAATCCGAAGTCCGGAGGCCCCGGCGCGAAGGGCGAGTTCATCATGACGGACATGCGCCAGGGCCTTGCGGAAATCGTCACCGTCGCACGCGGCCAGGCTTGGTCGCCCGACAACGCGAACGCTTAGCCTCAACGACTAGAGTCTGATCCGGCCTTTCTCGCGCGTTCCGCGAAAAGCGAAGCGCAACATTGTCAGCGCGCCACCGCTCGTCCATGTTAGGACGAGAAGATGTAATGTTCTCAACATGCCAGGCCCGACAAAACTTCCTCTCTCCCCAACGCTGAGTGCGGTCCAGCGCGCCGTCTTAGGAACGCGTTCGTTTCGCGCTTCACCCTGGAAGGGATGTACGGCCGCTCTCGCAATAGTGGCGTTTTCTTTTGGCGTGCGCCTGCTGTTCGGCGACGCGTTGCAGGGCGTTCCGTTCCTGCTTTTCTTTCCGGCGATCATTGTCGCCACCTTTCTAGGTGGCGTCGGTGCGGGGCTGACGGCCGTCGCCAGCAGTGCCCTCGTCGCCGCGTTTTTCCTGATCCCGGAATACAATTCCTTCAGCGTACGCCCCGGATATGTGCTGCCCTTGGCGCTCTACACCATTCTTGGATCCGCTGCCGCGATCATCGTTGGGTGGCTTATGCAGATCGCTTCACATGTCGCCGACTTCGAGGAGCATGAAAAGGAACTGCTGCGCGAACTTCAGCACCGTGTGAAGAATCACGTGCAGATCGTTTCGTCCCTGCTGCAGATCCAGGCGCGGAGGGCGGACCCCACGACACAGGCGGCTCTGAACGACGCCGGCCGCAGACTTTCCACGATCTCAACCGTCTACGGCAGTCTGTATCGGTCCGGCCATCAAATCGACTTCAAGACCCACCTGGAGGAATTGTGCCACGTCGCCATGCGGGCGGCGCCCGACACGCACTGCGAATTCCAGGTCGACGCGCAGCCGGTGTCCTGGGGAATGGATCTCGTGATGCCTCTGTCCCTGATCGCGGGCGAGCTCATTGCGAACGCGCTCCGCCATGGCTGTTCGAACGCCGCCGGCGGGCGGATCGAAGTCGTTCTGCGCCGTGAGAATGGCGAGGTGCGGCTGACGGTCGCCGACAGCGGCGCGCGTCTCCCCGACGGTTTCGATCCCGAGAAGACCAAAAGCCTGGGGCTTCAGCTGGTGCGTACACTCTCGCGGCAGATCCAGGCGACACTGTCCGCCACGAAGGACAGCATGACGCGCTTCGTGATCGAATTTCCGGAAACACCCAAGGACCCGCATTAGGTCCTTGGGTGGCCGCAGTCCGGGGCGCTATTTCTTCGGGCGGAAAACGACGATCGTGGATTCGTTCGGATTGTCGTTCTTGATCAGATCGGCGTGGCCCGGATAGAGCGAGCCATCGGCCCCAATCTCCGTCTCATGCGACATCATTTCGATGCGGCCTTCGACGGCGCCGGTCTTGGTGTTGATCTTGAAGATATTCGCGTTCTCATCGAGCGTCTTTCCGCCCTTCGCCGCCACGCCGACATATACGCCGCCATCCGGCGCCGCCGCGACGCTGTAAAGGCGTCCGCCGATCAGCTTCTGGCCGAGATACTTTTCCTGGGCATCGAACCACTGCACGCGGCCGTTTTCACGGTCGGCAACGAAGATGCGCCCATCGGTGCCGATCGTGACGTCGTGCGGCAAAACGAACTCGCCATTGCCTTTCCCTTTGGCACCCCACGCTTTCACGCGCTTGCCATCCTGCGTGTATTCGAGAATACGCGCGTTGCAATAGCCGTCGGAGATCAGAACGTTACCGCTGGCCGGGAACGCGATACCGGTGACGCTGCAGAATGGGCGATTGGCGTCGGGGATCTCGCCGACGGTGATCTCGAGCAACGGCTTTCCTTCTGCGGAGAACTTGCGCACCTTCGAGGTATTGGCGTCGGTCGTCCAAACGTTGCCTTGCGGATCGATGTGAATGCTGTGCGGGATCGTGTACATCCCTTTGCCGAACGAGCGCAGGATCTTCCCAGTCTTGTCCACGACCACGATCGGATCGCCGTCCTTGGGACGGTGGAGGATGTAGATATTTCCCGCCTTGTCCGCCGCCATGGCGGAGACCATGCCGAGTTTCATCGGCACTTTGATCTCGGTGCGCTCCATGACCATGACCGGCACGGTTTTGATCATCTCGACGAGGCTGGCGTTCAGCGCTTTGTCTTCGGGTGACAACTCACGCGGCGGCGGCGGCGCGGCGGGCGCCGCGGTCTGCGCCGCGGCTTGACCCGCGAGCGACATGGCAACGAAGACGGCGGCTACTGACGCAATACGCATGGAATCCTCCCCTTGGATGAGCTCTGCATAGGCTGATGATCGGCGCCCGATCTTCCGCCCATAATACCGAAGTTTGGGTGTCACCAAAGCGTGATCAGGCGGCGTTTTCGGCTTCCTCGAGTTCGCCCTCAAGGGCCATCCAGGCGTCCTCGGCAACCGCCAGATCCTTTTCGATCCGGCCCATTTCGCGCTGCACCTCAAGGGCTTTGGCTGCGTCGGCATAGAGTTTCGGGTCGGCGAGCTTGGCGGCAAGTTTCGCCTTCTCCCCCTCCAGCTTGGTCACTTTGGCGGCCGCCTGTTCGAGCTTCTTCTTGAGGGGCGCGAGGTTCTGGCGCCGTTCGGCGGATTTCTGACGCTGCGCCTTTCGGTCATCCTCGGGCGACATCACTTGCGTCTTTGTGGGTGCGCTGTCACGGGACTGGAGGGTGCGGGTGCGGTAGTCGTCGAGGTCTCCCTCGAAGTTCATGACCTTCCCGTCCTCGACCAGCCAAAGACGATCCGCGGTCATCTCAATAACGCTGGGATCGTGACTGATGATGACGACCGCCCCTTCGAAGGCATTGATCGCCTGCGCAAGGGATTCGCGCGTGTCCATGTCGAGATGGTTGGTCGGCTCGTCCAGCAACAGGATATGCGGCTTGGAAAGCGTCATCAGCGCAAAGAGCAATCGCGCCTTCTCGCCGCCCGAGAGCTTTCCAATCTGGGTCTGGGCGCGCTGCTGCGTGAAGCCGAAGCGGCCCAGATGATTCCGCGCCTGTTGCTCAGTGCCCTTTTCCAGACGCCGCATCATTTCCACGATAGGGGTCACCGACAGATCGAGTTCGTCCGCCTGATGCTGCGCGAAATAGCCGATGCGAAGTTTGGACGAGCGGGAGACGTCGCCGGACATGGGCGCGAGGCGCCCTGCCAGCAACTTCACAAGGGTCGATTTCCCATTGCCGTTCGCGCCGAGGATGCCGATGCGATCCTCATTGTCCAGACGCAGCGAAATGTTGTGGAGAACGACCCGATCTCCATAACCGATGTTCACATGATTGAGCGCGTAAAGCGGCGGCGCGAGCTGATCGATTTCCGGAAAGCTGAGGTCGATCGAGGCTTCCTCATGATGCTCTGCGATGGGCTGCATGCGCTCGAGCATCTTGATGCGCGACTGCGCTTGCTTTGCCTTCGTTGCCTTGGCCCGGAAGCGTGCGATGAAGCTTTCAAGCTCGGCCCGCCGCGCCATTTGCTTGGCCCGCAGCTTTTCGTTCTGCTCAAGCTGCATGCGCCGCGTCGCCTCAAACCGGTCGTAGTTCCCCTGGTACAAGGTCATCTTGGCGTTCTCGAGGTGGAGAATGCCGTTGACCGCGCGATTGAGCAGATCGCGGTCGTGGCTCACCATCAAGATCGTGCCCGGATAGTGCTTCAGATACTCCTCGAGCCACAGCGTCGCCTCGAGATCGAGGTGGTTGGTCGGCTCGTCGAGGAGCAAAAGCTCGGGTTGCGTGAACAGAAGCCCGGCGAGCGCCACGCGCATGCGCCATCCACCTGAGTAGGAACTGCAAGGACGCTGCTGCGCCGCTTGATCGAACCCCAGGCCCGACAAAATCGATGCGGCGCGGGCGGGCGCGCTATAGGCGTCCTTGTCGGCGAGGCGCGTATGGATCTCGGCAATGCGGTAAGGGTCCGTCGCGGTTTCGCTCTCGGCCATCAGGGAGACGAGTTCATTATCGAAGGCGAGGACCGTGTCGATGAGGCTCTTATCGCCCCCCGGGGCTTCCTGGCGGGTGATGCCGATGCGCCAGCGGCGCGGCACTTCGATACTGCCGCTTTCCGGCCCAATGTCTCCGCAAATCAGGCGCAGAAGGGTGGTCTTGCCGGTGCCGTTCCGGCCGACCAATCCGACACGGTCGCCCGCATTGACGGACGCGTTGACCTCTTCAAGAAGAAGCCTTGGACCGATACGGTAGGTGAGGTTATCGATACGCAACATGGGCGCGCCGTTTACCATAGGTCCGGCGCGATGCCACCGGTCAAACGACAGGAGTCATCGGATGCTGCGCTGGACCCTTCTTCTTACAGCCGTCGCTTTTCCCCTCGCCGCCGCGGAGCCGGGGGTAAAAGTGGAGGACCCGTGGGTCCGGGTGACCTTTGGGCAATCGCGCGCGACGGCGGGCTACATGGCCCTGGTCGACCTGTCGGGCAAAGGCAATTCCCTGGTCGGCCTGGAGATGGCAGGCGGCGGTAAAGCCGAGATCCACGAGACCGTCACCGACGGCGACATGGTCAAGATGCGTATGATCAAGTCCCTTCCAATCCCGGCGGGCGGTCGGGCGGAACTGACCCCCGCGGGCGGTCACCTCATGATCATGGGTCTGAGCGGTCCACTAAAGGCCGGGGATACCCTGCCGATTACCCTTAAGTTCGCGGACGGATCGGAGACGACGGCGAATTTCGCGGTGCGGGCCAAGTAGACAAAAGGGGCCCTCGAACCGCCGTTTCAGCCCCGCCGCAGGGCTTTGTTAACCTTTTGGCACGAAGGTTAAGACCTTCGTTCTCCCAAAAGGACTGCGGCCATGGGCCTCGCTCTCCACACCCCCGATCTGCCCCATCTTCTGCCGGTCATGCAGACGTCGAGCAGCTCTCTGACCTATCTCGTGGAAGATCTACAGGCCCGCCGTCATGAGACACCGGCCCTCACCGACTCCAGCGCGGAACTGGAAGACTGGATGAATGCCCTGCAGCGGCAGGAACGGCCCCTCGTCGCTTCGACTCAGGGCCGCGCCAACCTCGAAGCCTGGCTCGAGTTGGTCAACGCCTAACGGCGCTAATCCTTCTTGATCGTCGTTGACGAACCGCCGTCCGGTGTGACGGTGCGTTCAATCGTCGTGGATGCACCGCCGGTGGCGCTGGCGCCGCTGTGATTTCCGTTTCCGAAATACAGAAACGCGCCCAGGCCAACAATCACGACCAGCCCGCCAACAATGAAGTAGAGACCATTGTTGCCGCCACCGTTTGAAGTATCGCTCATTCTGGAACTCCCTTTTGATTACTTCCGCAGGCTAAATGCGCGCGGAGCGGAGCAGGTTCCAGCGCATGACACGGTCGCAATCAGCGGACGAGATCGTCATCAAAATCGTTGGGCACGCGAGAGCGCGGGCGGCGCGCCGATTCCTTTGGCTGCCCGTCGTCGCCGGCTTTCGGGCGATCTATGCGGCCGACCGAAAAAGTGTCGTCCTCAAGGTAGTGCGACGTCTCCGGACCACGGCTCTCCCGTGTGCTGCCGGCGGGTTGACGCGGGACACGCGCGGCATTCCGTTGGGCCGGTCCGGTGACTCCACGCGGCCGACGCCGCGGGCCGCGCGTTCCCTGGGATTCGAGTCCTTCAACAGTCCCGTGATCGCGTGCCATCAACGTGTCTCCACCTGTCAGGAAGAGGAAACGTTCAGGGCCGCGAGATGTCTCGCGCGGCAAGCCAGTGGGCCGCGGCCTCGCCAGCCGCCCGTCCGGTGGCGAGACAGGCAGTCATGAGATAGCCGCCGGTGGGCGCTTCCCAATCGAGCATCTCGCCGGCGAGGAAGAGCCCCGGACAGGACCGCACCATAAAACGCCCGTCGAGGGCTTCGAACCGCGCGCCGCCGGCGGTGCTGATGGCCTCTCCAAGGGGCCGCGCCGCGCGCAGCGGTAACGGCAAAGCCTTTATCATGCTTGCCAAGGTTCGGGCGTCGGCCCGGTCCGCGTTCGGCAGAAGCTCGCGCACGAGGCCGGCCTTGACCCCTTCGAGACCAGCGGACTTCCGCAGATAGTTTGCAAACGACGCCCGTCCTCGCGGCCGCGAGAGCGCTTCGACAAGCTGCCGTTCCGAACGATCGGGCCGCAGGTCGACGTGCAGCAGACACTGTCCCTTGGCCGCGATCTCTTCGCGCGCCCAGGCGGATACGCCATACACGAGACCGCCCTCGATCCCGGTCGCTGTAACGATGAACTCACCCTGGCGGCGGTTGATGGCGACGGGCTTCACCGGCGCGCCGGCGAAGCGGTCGCGGAAATGCTCGCTCCACCCGATATCGAAACCGCAGTTGGCCGGCACGAGCGGAGCGATCCCGATCCCTTTTGCTTCGAGGAGAGACGTCCACGTCCCATCGGAGCCAAGCTGCGGCCAGGACCCGCCGCCGAGCGCGAGAATCGTCGCGTCGCAGCGATGACGCAGCTCTCCACTCGGTGTGTGGAAAAGCAGAACGCGGTCCTTGTCCCATCCGGTCCACCGGTGCCGCATGTGCAGACGAACACCTTGTGCGCGAAGCCGGCGGAGCCAAGCCCGCAGGAGAGGCGCGGCCTTCATTTCACGCGGGAACACGCGCCCCGACGTCCCGACGAAGGTCTCGATGCCGAGTTCATGGATCCAGGCGCGCAAAGCCTCTGGACCAAACGCTTCCAAAGATGACCCGAGTGCTTCGGCGCGAGCGCCATAGCGCGTGCGGAACGAGGGCTCGGGCTCGGTATGGGTAATGTTGAGGCCGCCCTTGCCCGCCATGAGAAACTTGCGGCCCGCGGACGGCATGGCATCGAACACGTCCACGCCGATCCCGTGGGCGGCCAGGCGCTCCGCCGCCATCAGCCCCGCCGGCCCGGCTCCAATCACCGCCGCAGAACGGGCGGTCACGGCCGCACCCGGGAGCTGCAGCCCCTGCGCGTTTTCGCGTTACGGCTCCTGCGGACCAACTCTAGAATAGAACAAAAAGAGAACATATATGCTTAGTTCGTTGGAGAAACTCGCAATCCTGGCCGACGCCGCCAAGTACGA
Organism: Rhodospirillaceae bacterium; assembly: GCA_041905525.1. GTDB lineage: Bacteria > Pseudomonadota > Alphaproteobacteria > Rhodospirillales > Rhodospirillaceae > SHVO01. The sequence continues at coordinate 39,102 of JAYRKY010000017.1, read as the reverse complement.
TGCCTCCTGTGCTTCCAGCGGCACAGAGAAAAGAACATCGGACGCGGGGTCCGTCGGTTCGACCAGTCCCGGCATGGGCATCTGCCATGCCTACGCTCCGGACGGCCGCTGCATATCACTCCTGAAGGTCCTGCTCACCAACTACTGCAGCTTCGACGGCCATTACTGCGTCAACCGGGTCTCCAGCAATGTCCCGCGCGCGCGCTTCAGCATCCCGGAAGTGGTCGACCTTACGCTCGGTTTTTACCGCCGCAACATGATCGAAGGCCTGTTCCTCTCTTCTGGAATTATCCAGAGCCCGGATTACACGATGGAACAGGTGGTCGCGGTGGCGCGATCATTGCGCGAGGATCACGGCTTCCGGGGATATATCCACCTGAAGACAATTCCAGACGCCGATCCCCTTTTGCTGGCCGACGCCGGCAAGTATGCGGACCGTCTGTCGATCAATCTCGAACTCCCCGAATCCCGGGCGCTGACGCAACTCGCTCCGCAGAAGGATGCCACGCGCATCCGCAAGGCGATGGGCACGATGCGCTTGCAAATCGACGAAGCGCGCGACGCGACAAAAACATTCAAAAAGGCGCCGCGGTTCGCGCCCGCGGGTCAGAGCACGCAGATGATTGTCGGCGCCGAACCGTCAACGGATGCCGCCATCATTACAACAAGCCAGACCCTGTATGCGAGTTACCGGCTGTCGCGCGTGTATTACTCGGCCTTCAGCCCAATCCCGGACGCAAGCCGCCTTCTTCCGTCCACGGCGCCTCCGCTTCTGCGGGAGCACCGCCTCTATCAGGCCGACTGGCTGTTGCGGTTCTATGGGTATTCGGCGGAGGAGATTGCGGCCGCAGCCCCGAACGGCATGCTGGACCTGACGTTCGATCCGAAGACAGCCTGGGCGCTTTCGCATCGGGAGGACTTCCCCGTCGACATCAACGCCGCGCAAAAGGAGAAACTCCTGCGGGTTCCCGGGTTGGGCGTGCGGACAGTGGACCGCATCCTCGCGATCCGTAGACACCGGCGTCTGCGCCTGGCGGATCTCGCGCGGCTCTGCCGCTCCTTGAAAATGCTTCGCCCCTTCGTCGTATGCGCAGACTGGAGTCCGGGAAAGTTGGCGGATGCCATTGATCTGCGGCATCGTCTTAAGCCCGCAGCCGCGCAGCTTCAGCTTCTGTGATGCACATCGCGCGCCTAAATCACGAGGCGGATACCGCCAGCTGGCGCGATCAGGCGCGCCAGGCCATCGCTCAGAACATCGCGCCAAACGACATTATCTGGCGCGTCGGTGAAGCAGCGGAGGACCTTCTGGCAGGTGGCTTCACGAACGATGCGGCCGCCGCCTTCAAAGTGCCGCGCAAATTCATTGCCCTGGCGGAAGAGGTTCTGCTTCACCGCGAGGCCGGGCGTTTCTCCCTCATGTATCGACTGCTGTGGCGAATTCGAATGCAATCGGACCTTCTGGACGATGCAGCCGACCCGGATGTCCATCTTGCGGAACGCTTGGCCAAGCAGGTCCATCGCGACATTCACAAGATGCACGCGTTCGTGCGCTTCAAGGAGGTCCAAAGCGAGGCCGACACGCTGTGGCTCGCCTGGTTCGAACCGGACCACCATATCCTCGCCGCCGCGATCCCTCACTTTGTGGACCGCTTTGCGTCAATGAGATGGTCGATCTTCACGCCCGAGCGCAGTGCAAGTTGGACCGGGAATGAGGTCGTGTTCGGGCCAGGGGCGACCCGAGACGCGGTGCCGGAGAAGGACCGCCTCGACGCGCATTGGCTGACGTACTACCGCAGCATCTTCAACCCCGCGCGCCTGAAGCTTGGGGCGATGGTCAAGGAAATGCCGAAGCGCTACTGGCGGAACTTGCCGGAGTCGGCAGAAATTCCGGCGCTGGTGCGCAGCGCCGGCGGCCGCACGCAATCCATGATCAGCGCGAGCGTGAGCGCCCCCTCGCCCATGACGGCGGCTGAGGCGCGGCGACGGGCAGGCGCCAACCAGAGCGACACCGCAAGAGCCGCGGATCTCAACGCGTGCCGCCGCTGCCCGATCGGCGTCATGGCGACGCAGGCGGTGCTTGGCGAGGGCCCTCGCGATGCCGCCTTGATGCTTGTGGGTGAGCAGCCGGGAGACCAAGAAGATCTGGCGGGACGCCCGTTTGTCGGTCCGGCGGGACAAATCCTCGACGAGGCGCTGAAGGCGGCAGGCCTTGATCGTCTAAACGCTTATGTGACCAACGCCGTGAAACATTTCAAGTTCGAGGCGCGCGGCAAGCGCCGCCTGCATCGGTCGCCCTCGGCGGGGGAAATCGATCACTGTCGCTGGTGGCTGAACGAGGAGCGCGCCGCGGTCAGGCCGAAATTGATTATTGCGCTCGGCAGTAGCGCGGCCCGCGGCATCACCGGCCGCAACGTTGCCATCGGGCGCGCGCGCGGGACCATATTGCCGCTGGACGACGGCGCGCATCTGCTTGTGACCGTCCATCCGTCATACCTGTTGCGGATTCAGGATCCGGCGCTTCAGGCGCAGGAACGACAGAAATTCACGTCCGATCTGGCTCTGGGCCGGAACTGGCTCGCGCAGAACGCATTATGAGACCCCGCGCTGACGGCCAGCGCGGGGTCCGAGCCGATTACTTCATCGTCGGGATGAAGAAGTCCGCGCCCGCGCGAATGCCGGTCGGCCAACGCGAGGTGACGGTCTTGATCTTGGTGAAGAATTTCACGCCTTCGGAGCCATGCTGATTGGTGTCGCCGAAGGCGGAGGCTTTCCAGCCACCGAACGTATGGAACGCCACCGGCACGGGGATCGGAACGTTGACGCCCACCATGCCGACGTTGACGCGGCGGGTGAATTCGCGGGCAGTGTCCCCGTCACGGGTAAAGATGGAGACGCCGTTGCCGAAGTCGTGCTCGGACGGAAGCTTCAAGGCGGCATCGAAGTCATTGACGCGCGCAATCGACAGAACCGGTCCGAAGATTTCTTCCTTGTAGATGCGCATGTTCGGAGTCACGCGGTCGAACAAGCTGCCGCCCATGAAGAAACCGTTTTCATAGCCTTGGAGGCGCACATTGCGGCCATCGATCGCAAGTTCTGCACCTTCCTGGACTCCGAGGTCGATATAGCCGCGGACCTTCTCCATATGCGCCTTCGTGACCAGCGGTCCGAAGTCAGCGTCGGTGGAGGTGGAAATGCCGACCTTCAACGACTGGACGCGCGGCTCCAGGCGCTTGCGGAGCGCGTCGGCGGTCTTGTCGCCGACGGGGACTGCCACGGAGATCGCCATGCAGCGCTCGCCGGCGGATCCATAACCCGCGCCAATCAAAGCGTCCGCGACCTGATCAAGATCCGCATCCGGCATGATGATCATGTGGTTCTTCGCGCCGCCCATGGCCTGGACGCGCTTACCGTGAGCGGTGCCGGTGCTGTAGATGTAACGGGCGATATCGGTGGAGCCGACGAAGCTGACGGCCTGGATCACCGGGTCGGTGAGAATCGCATCCACCGCTTCCTTGTCGCCGTTGAGCACGTTCAGGACGCCTGGCGGGGCGCCAGCGGCGAGCATCAGTTCCGCAAGGCGCATCGGCACGCTCGGGTCCTTTTCGGACGGCTTGAGCACGAAGGTGTTGCCGCAGGCAATGGCGATGGCAAACATCCACATCGGCACCATCGCCGGGAAGTTGAACGGCGTAATGCCGGCGACGACGCCGAGCGACTGACGCATCGAGAAGACGTCGATACCGCTCGAGACCGTATCCGAGAATTCACCCTTCAACATGTGTGGAATGCCGCAGGCGAAATCCACGACGTCGAGCCCGCGCTGGATGTCGCCCTTCGCGTCGGCCAACACCTTGCCGTGCTCGGAGGCCAGCAGGTGCGCGAGGGTGTCGATTTCCTTCAGAACGAGTTCACGGAATTTGAACATCACGGCGGCGCGGCGCGGCGCCGGGGTATCCGCCCATCCCGGGGCCGCGGCGGCGGCGGCGGCGAACACCTTTGCGGCGTCGGCTTTGGATGCCAAATTGACCCGCGCCTGGACCTCGCCCGTATTGGGGTTATAGACGTCGCCGAAACGGGTCGACGTCCCGCGCATTTCCGCGCCGTTCACGAAATGATGGATCTCACGCATTAGCTTCTCCCAAGGTCAGAGGCGGTCAAAAGATGCGGCATTCTAGTGGGCAAAAACATAAAGCCCATGCTATGTTTTGCAGATAATCTGTGCAATTTCGCACAACCTCCGGCTCACCCCCCTCACCCCCCGCCCTGCAATGTACGACTGGAACGACCTGAAGTTTTTTTTGGAGGTTGTGCGCCGCGGTAAGCTGACAAACGCGGCGACGGCCCTGGACGTCAACCACACCACAGTGGCGCGGCGGATCGAAGCGCTCGAACAACGGCTGGGGGCCCTGCTTTTCAATAAAACACCGGGCGGTTACGTGCTGACGGCCGCGGGCGCGCAGCTTGTGCATATGGCGGAAGACGTCGAATCCCGCTGTGTGCACATCGCAAACTCGATCGGGCAGCAGGACGAGGTGTTGCGCGGGTCGATCCGCGTCGGCGTTCCCGAGGGTTTCGGCAGCCGGTTTTTGGCGCCGCGCATGGCGCAATTCTATGCGCAGTATCCCGGCATCGACGTCGAGTTGGTGGCGGGAACGCAGTTCCTCAGCATCTCGAAGCGCGAAGCGGATCTGGCGATCACCTTATCGCGCCCGCGCGTCGGCCGCGTGGTCGCGGGCAAGTTGAGCGATTATATGCTTCATCTCTATGGCAGCGCCGCCTACCTCAAGGGCAAGCCGCCGATCAAGGCGGTTGCGGACCTGCGCAACCACGACCTCATCGGCTACGTCGACGATCTGATCTACGCGCCGCAGCTTCGCTATCTGGACGAAGTCGTGCCGCAGGCGCGCGTTAAATTTCGCAGCTCGAACATCAATGCCCAGTTCGCCGCCGCGGATGCCGGTTTGGGACTTAGCGTGCTGCCCGCGTTCATGACGCAGGGCACGAGACTCAAGATCGTCTTGGAGAACGAGATCGCCATTCGGCGCTCATTCTGGATCTCGATGCATGAGGATTTCACGCACGTTGAACGGGTCACCGTGGTGCGTGATTGGATTCGCACGGTGGTGACGGAGGAGCAACATGTGCTGCTCCCACGCCACCGCGCGGAATAACTTAGGCTTTCGGATTGATCTCGCTTTCCGTCACCACGCGTTCCTGCGAGGTGGAAGCGTTTTTCACCCGATAGAGGAAATCCGGCCCCTGCTCGGGGAGCAGACGGGTGATTTCGAATTCGTTGGTATTGGCTTCTTCGACCTTGCGCGGAAGGCGCGGACCGGCAGCCTTCAACAGGGTGACCGTCTGTCCGATAGCGTACTTGTGGCGGCGGCCCAGCGCCTGAACCGGGTTGGGCGGCTGGCGCTTGTAAATGCGTCCTGCGACCTTTGTCATCGCGTTCTCCTTATTTTTTATTGGATGGCCGGCAAGGCGCAGGCCAACAGTCATTTTTAGAAAGTCGCGGCGGCGCCGTGGAGCGATCTACGGCGCTGCGGCGTTTAGAAGCGACGTTGCGGACGGCGCTGATTGCCGCCGCGGGGCGGGCCACTTTGCTCGCCACCGCCAGTCGGTGTGTCCTTGTGACGGAACACCAGACGGCCTTTGTGAAGGTCGTAGGGCGAGACCTCGACGGTCACGCGGTCGCCCGCGAGCGTGCGGATGCGGTTCTTTTTCATGCGGCCGGCCGTGTACGCAATGATCTCGTGATCATTGGTCAGGCGCACGCGATAGCGCGCTTCGGGCAGAATTTCAGTTACGACCCCCTCGAACTCGAGCAATTCTTCTTTAGCCATGGAGAAACTCCGTTGGGGCGCGTTCTTCGAGAGAAACGACATCAAGCGGCAGAGAGCATTCCCGCCTGCCGCTGAAAACAGACAAAAAAGAAGGGGCGACCGCCGGTCGCCCCCTTCTCAACAAATCTTAGAGGGCCTTGAGGTTGCCGGCCGCGGACTTGCCGCGCTCGGACACCACATCGTAGCTGACCCGCTGGCCTTCATTGAGGCGCTGGATGCCAGCGCGCTCGACCGCGGAGATATGCACGAATACGTCCTTCGAGCCGTCTTCCGGCTGGATGAAGCCATAACCCTTAGTCGCGTTGAACCACTTCACGGTTCCGGTAGCCATTAGCACTTTCTCCAAACAAGATGTCCGCTATGCACATGCAGAGCGGGCCTGAACTTCAGAACGGGTGAGACCTTTCCGAGCTCTCTCGTAGAGAGTGCGTAACGGGGCAACCCATCGCAAGTAGACCCTTGTAATATATGATATGTGGCACTTTTTCGCAACGCCCGAAGTGCCGCCCTCCGTCCTGTTACACGCCTAAGTCGCATGATCCGGGGTCAAAACGCGCGCAAACAGGGCAAAATCGGGCTCCCGAGGGCCGCCGCACCTTGGATCGGCCCCTTTCCTTCGTTAGAACGGGCCGCTTGTCCGTTTTACAGGCCATTCCCGGCCCCCAGGTTCCCCTTTAGATGATTCGCCAGCTGTACGATTGGACCATGAGGCTCGCGGCCCGCCCGAAAGCCCTACATGCCTTGGGCGCCGTTTCTTTCGCCGAAAGCTCGTTCTTCCCGGTCCCGCCGGACGTCCTTCTGATCCCGATGGTGCTTGCGCAGCGACAGCGCGCCTGGCTGATCGCGACGGTGTGTACTGTGGCGTCGGTGTTGGGCGGACTACTCGGGTATGCGATCGGCTATTACCTCTTCGCCACCATCGGTCAGGCTGTGATCGACTTCTACGGACTTCAGGAAACCGCCGCGAAGTTCCATGACTGGTACCGGGACTTCGGTCTTTACGTCATCTTGATCAAGGGACTCACGCCGATCCCCTACAAAATCGTGACGATCATGAGCGGCGCGGCGCAATTCGACGTTTGGGTGTTCCTCGCGGCGTCGGTGGTCACGCGCGGCGCGCGCTTCTTCATCGTCGCCGGACTGCTGCGGCAGTTCGGGCCGCCGATCCAGTCCTTCATCGAACGCCGGCTGAACCTTTTGTTCTTCCTGGCGCTGGTGCTGATTGCCGGCGGTTTTGTCGCCCTCAAATATCTGGGCTAAGCGCCCTTATCGCCGAGCCCCGCGGGCCGGTGCAGCTCGAGTTGCTGCGCCAAAGACTCCTCCTCCGCGGGTCTGAGATGGTGGAGCGGGCCGATCCGGCGCAGCGACGGCCATAACAGCGCGACGGCAGCGACAACCGCGACGGATCCGAGGCCACCGCCGATGACCGCCGCGACCGGCCCTACGAGCGTCGCCGTCATCCCGTTCCAGAATGCGCCGAACTCGTTCGAGAAACCGACGAAGACGTAATTGATGGAACTGACGCGGCCGCGCAGGGAATCGGGCGTGATCATTTGCTCAATGGTCACGCGAATGACGACGCTGACGGAATCGAACGCGCCGGTCAGAAATAGGAAGAATAAGGACAGCCCAAAGTTTCGCGAGAAGCCGAAGCCCACGGTGGCAAGGCCGAAGCCCACCACCGTCCACAGCAGCACGTGGCCGGGCCTCTTCCAAGGCTTGAGGCGCGTCATGACCAGCGCCATCACCATGCTGCCCACGGAGGGCGCCGCCCGCATCCAACCAAGTCCGGTCGGCCCTACCTGCAAAATATCCTTGGCGTAAATCGGCAAAAGCACGACGGCCGCGCCGAACAGGACCGCAAACATGTCGAGGGTTATGGCGGCCAGGAAAACGGGGCTCTTGCGGATAAACGAAAAGCCCGCAAACAGATCCCCCACGCGGCGCTTTCCGCTGACAACTTTCGGCCAGATGGTGGGCAACGGAATCATCGCGACGATAAACACCAGTTCCAGAACCGCGGCGGCGACGTAGGCGTCCGTCGCATCTCCGGTCAGGGCGATGATCAAGCCGCCCAGCGCGGGACCGGAGACAGCCGCAAGTTGGAACGTCGAACTCATCCATGCGTTGGCGTTCACGAACTCGTCCGGAGAGACGAGCTGTGGGAGCAGCGAAGAACTGGCGGACTGCGCAAACGCGCGCGCGCCTCCGATCAACGCGATCACGGCATAAATGGCGTTAACCGGACCCTGGTAATAAGAGATGGCGGCGAGGCTTGACGACGCCACGACAAAAACCACCTGCGCCAAGATCGCGATCGTGCGGCGCGGATATCGATCGGCAAGATTCCCGGCTGGAATTGTCAGAAGAAGAACGGGCAACAACTCGAACAACCCGACCAGCCCGAGGGACCACGCGCTATTGGTGCGCTCGTACAGTTGCCATCCGACGGCAACATTGACGATTTGCGCGCCCGTCACACCGCAAAAGCGCGCGAGAGCCAGCCGCCGCACGTTCGGATTTCTGAGCGCGGCAAAAGCATCAATCTTAGAGGACATTTCAACTCTGTCGGGGATCTTGCAGAGAATACTACAGCAAGGCCGGCCTCTTAGCCACCAACCGCGCCCGGCGCGCGAGACGCTTGCAAGACGCCGCGCAGGTCGCGCGTGAACGCGTCCGCCGCCGCGGGACGGCCGTGGAACGCCGCAGGGGTGTTCTGGAAGAGAGCGATCCGCCACACCGCCTCCCGCTTTACCGCGACGAGCGTCTGGATCGCGTTCACCGCAGGGTTGAGGTCTTCGGCGCCGGCCGGAATCATGCCCGCATCTCCGCGCAGCAAGACGGTCTCGGCATTGAGCACCTGGACTTCGCGCACGAGGGCGATAAAACGCGCCGTCAGATAGTTCGCAAAAATCGGCGTGAGATGCAGTTCGATCTCGCGAGGCCCACGCGAGAGGCTGCCGTCGAAGCCGATTTGAATTCCGGTGTCTGTGAACAACCGGGCCATCCCCGGTGCGTCCCGGCGATCCCACGCCGCCAGGAGTTCACGGTACAGTGCGGTGACGGCGTTTTCGTGAGTCATAACGTCTCCGGCTAAAGTGACGGCCTTCCGTTAAGTGTGACTCCGCACCGTTGAATTCTTCGGCGCTGAGCCCCCTTCAATGATAACGGGACCAATTGGATTTCGCCTTCACCAAGTTTCGACTGTTGGCGGCGGTTCGGCGCTCACGCACGCCTCATACCAAAAGGGATATCCCGAACGCCGCGCCGAAGGCCTGACATGGGACACCGGTCTGGTTCGGGCCGATTCCAGTGTGGTAGATTTACAAATGCTGGTCATGGAGGTTTCATGAAACGCGCATTTTTCGGACTGGCCGTCGGGGCCGTCGTCATTGGGATCATCTGGATCGGCCAAGGCACCGGCGTATTCCCCTACCCCGCCTCCAGCTTCATGATCGACCAGACGCCCTGGGCCTACCGCGGCGGCGCTCTGGCGGTGGCCGGGCTTGTCGCGATTTTCTTCCTTCGCCGCAAATAGGCGGTTTTCCGCTTAAAATTCGGGCGATTCCAGAACTTGCACTGCCCCCGCGGACCATGGCTTTATTGACCCAGGGGAGCCGGGGCGGGCCGTTGTGCGCGCCGCGGGGAGGTCGGGGGGTAAAGTGCGTTTTTTAGTCTGTTTTTCGGGTCTTACCGCCCTTCTTGGCGCGGCGGTGGCAAGTGCGCCCGCCTTTGCTCAACGCGCCGGAGAGAATGCTCTCACCTCAGCCGAAGACGCCTTCGGAACGACCGTCGGCGGCGAAACCATCGGTCTCTACAGCGCGACCAACGCCCGCGGCTTCAGTCCGGTGCGCGCCGGCAATGTGCGGATCGAAGGTCTGTATTTCGACAGCCGCGGCGGCGGTGGCAGCCAGGTTCGCATGTCTTCGCGCGTGATCGGCCAAGCCACGGTCCGCGTCGGGCTTTCCGCGCAGTCCTACCCCTTTCTCGCTCCCACCGGGGTCGCCGATTACACGTTGCGCGTTCCGGGCGACGAATACCGGCTGAGCACGGTGTTTCGCGCCGCATCGCCGGAGGCCGAAGGGATCGAAATCGACGGGCAAATCCCGGTGACGGACTCTTTCAGTCTCGGCATTGGCCTGAGCGGTGAGCACAACAGCACGGACTACGGTGAGAAGTATTACACCGTCGACGGGGCGCTCGTAGGACGCTGGAACATCGGCAGCTTCGGTCAATTCATTCCGTTCTGGAGCCGCAGCCGTAACTTCAACAATGTGTGGGGACCGCTGATCTTCCTGGGTGGGACGCAGCTACCGGCGAAATACGATCGCGACCTGTCGTTCACACAGGACTGGGCGTACTACAACACCGACGACACCAACTACGGCGGCGTGTTCAAGGGCGGCTGGGATGATTGGCGCATCTCCGCCGGACTCTTCCGTTCGGTCGCCTGGCGCCTGCAGGACTCAAGTCAGGCCCACTATCGGAATGTGCAAGCGGACGGTTCGGCGCAATTGCAATACCAGCGCCTTGGCGTATGGCCCCTGCCCCATTCGAGCAAGTCGGGCGAGCTGCGCCTTTCCAGGTTCATCACGGAGGGCAATCGCCGCCACACGATCCACATCAACGCACGTGGAAAGGCGTCCGGGACCGGAAACGGCGGCAACACATCGCAGAACGCCGGGCCGATCCAGTTCGGCACGCCCATTGAGTTGCCGCGCCCGACGTTCGCGCCGGGAACGCGCGGACGAGAATATGTGCGGCAAGGAACCCTCGGCCTCAGCTACGGTGTCTTGTGGAAGGACGTCGGCGAATTTTCCGCGGGGCTCCAGCGGACATTCTATAAGCGCTTCACGGTAGGGACGACGAACACCAAGAGCTCGACACAGGAGTGGCTCTATAACGCGACCGCCGCGCTTTATGTGACGGACCGCCTGGTACTCTACAGCGGCTATACGCGAGGCCTCGAGGACGCGCCGCGGGCGCCGCCGTACGCGGCAAACGGTGGCGCGGGCGCGGCCGCCACGTTCACGCAGCAAATGGACGGCGGCCTTCGCTACACCTTGATGCCGGGCGTGCGCCTGGTGGCCGGGGTGTTTGAAGTGAAGAAGCCATTCTTCGACCTCGACCAGAACGTTTTCTTCCGCGAACTTGGCAACGTGCGGCACCGCGGCATCGAGGTATCGCTGAGCGGAAGCCCGCTGCCCGGCCTGACCGTCGTAACCGGGATCGTGGGGCTGCAGGCGAGACTCTCAGGCCCCATGGTCACCAACGGAACGATGGGCGCAATCCCCCCAGAAACCATTCCGCTCAACGGCATACTGAACGTGCAGTACGGCCCCGCCAGCTGGCACGGATTCTCGCTCGACGCCCGTATGTCCTACAACGACTCCTACATGGCGAACGTCGAGAACACTTTCAAGTCCGCGGCGGTGACGATGGTCGACCTGGGGACGCGGTATCGCTTCAAGATCGCGGAGCAACAGGCGTTGCTGCGCTTTCAGGTGACCAATGTCTTCAATGTCTGGGAGTGGCGCGTGACCGGCACCCAGAAGCAAATCGAGCCGACGCCGCAGCGCAAATTCTCGCTGCAGCTGACCGTGGACTACTAAGACTTGCACGGATCTAGAAAAGGAAACGACCTCTTGCGTTCTTCGAAATGGAGCTACCTCCTGGCCGCGCTCATGTCGCTGAGCGGCGCCTCCGTCGCTCACGCCCAGCGGGCCGACGAAAATGCCTTGGAGTCCGCCGAAGACGCATTCGGAACCACGGTGGGCGGAGAAACCATCGGCCTCTACAGCGCCTCGAATGCGCGCGGCTTCAGCCCGGTGCGCGCGGGCAACCTACGGCTCGAAGGCTTGTTTTTCGACGGGCGCGGCGGCGGCGGCGGCGGTGTTCGCCTCTCCAACCGCCTTGTCGGCCAGAACACCATTCGCGTCGGCCTGTCGGCGCAGTCCTATCCCTTCCCCGCGCCGACGGGCATTGCTGATTTCACGATCCGCGTGCCGGGTGACAAGTCCGCCTTAAGCACGGTCGTGCGCGCCGGATATCCCGAAGTCGCCGCGCTTGAAGTGGATGCCCAGTCTCCCATCACCGACAGCCTGAGCATCGGCGGCGGCTTCGGCATCGACCGGACCGTGACCGATTTCGCAATCTCGAACTACAACCTGGACGGCGCGCTGATTGTGCGCTGGAAAGTGAGCGACCACCTTCAAATCATGCCCTTCTATAGCCGGACGCGGCAGCTCGGCAACGAGTGGGGTCCGTTCATTTTCGCCGCCGGCGCCAACTTGCCGCCGAAATATGACCGCTCGAAGTCATTGACCCAGGAGTGGACGGATTTCGACAACGACGACGCCAATTTCGGAACAATCACGCGCGCCAACTGGGCGGACTGGAATTTCAGCGCGGGGGTGTTCCGCTCGATCTCGTGGCGTCGCGGGGGAGAATCCACACAAGTGCATTGGCGCAATGTTCAGCCGAGCGGTAACGCCGATCTCTATCTCGTACGGCTCGCCGCCCAGTCAAACCCGAACGAAAGCATTTCCGGCGAAGCCCGATTGACGCGGGACTTCATCGAAGGCGATCGCAAGCACGCCTTCGTATTCAATACGCGGGCCAAACGCGTGCAAAACGGCTACGGCGGCAATGTCACCCGCGCGTTCGGCCAAGGCAATATCCTTACCCCGGCGATCCTGCCCGAGCCCAACTTCACCGCGGGCACGCGCGGACGCGAATTCATTCGTCAATATTCCGGCGGCGTGAGCTACCAAATGCTCTGGAAGGATATCGGGGAGTTCTCCGCCGGGCTTCAACGCACCCGCTTCACGCGCTTCACGCGTTTCGTCGACCCGACGCCGGAAGAGACCACCAACGAGTGGCTCTACAACGCAACCCTGGCCGCCTACCTCACGAAGAGCCTTGTTCTGTACAGCGGATATACCCGCGGGCTGGAAGACGCCCCGCGCGCCCCGCCCTATGCCCTGAACGCCGGCGCAAGCGCCTCCGCGACAATCACTAACCAGATCGACGGCGGCTTCCGCTACACGATCATGCGCGGTTTGACGCTTGTCGGCGGTGTGTTCGAGGTGAAGAAACCGTTCTTCGATCTCGACCAAACGGGCCTGTTCGGGCGCCTCGGCGATGTGCGCCATCGCGGCGTGGAGATTTCGCTGAGTGGAAGCCCCCTGCCCGGACTGACGGTCGTCACCGGCATGGTTGGGCTCAAGGCGCGCCTCTCAGGGCCGCTGGTCGATAACGGCACGATGGGAGCCATTCCGCCTGAGACTGTTCCGCTGACCGGCCTTTTCTCGATGCAGTATGGACCGCAGAGCTGGAAGGGTTTTTCGGTGGATGCGCGCTTCAGCTATAACGATCCGTACACCGCGAACGTCGAAAATACTTTCAAGTCGGCCTCGGTGCGGACCGTCGATATTGGATCGCGGTATCGCTTTAAGCTCGCGGACAACAACGCCCTCCTGCGGCTTCAGGTGCAGAACCTGTTCGATGTATGGGAGTGGCAAGTCCAAGGGACGCAGCGCCAAATTCAACCGACGCCGCGGCGCAAAGTCACCCTCCAACTCACCGTGGACTACTAGGCACAAAAAAACGGCGGCTCTGGGAGAGCCGCCGTTTTGCTTTGAAGCGCCTCTAGACCAATGCGGTCTTGAAGATCGCGAGCATGCGGCTCCACGCTTTCTCGGCCTGCGCCTGATCGTACACCGCGGCATCCGGCGGGCACCAACCGTGCTGTGCCGGATAGACTTCGATTTCAGCTTTCAGTTTGTTCTTGTCGAACTCCTGACGAAGGACATCCTTCGCCGTGGGCTGCTGCTGATCGTCGTTCTGGGCGACCGCGAACAGGTACTGCGCCTTGATCTTCGAGACCAAGAGATGCGGGCTGTTCGGCTGGTCGGTAACGAGACCGCCGCCGTGGAAGGAGGCCGCGCCGCCGACGCGATCGGGGCGTTCGGCCGCCGTGCGCATCGTGATCGGTCCGCCCATGCAGTAGCCGGTGGTTCCCATCTTCTTGCCGGTGTCGACGGCGCTTTGGGTGTCGAGCCAGCCGATGAAGGCCTTCGCATCGGTGACATGGGTGGCCGGGCTGAGGGTGCTCATCAGCTTCATGATCTGCGCGCGATCATCCGGCTTGGCGAAATCGAGGCCGGCCGGAAGCGCCGGCACTTTGGCTGTCCGGTAGTACGGATTGATGGTCAGCACGGCGTAGCCGGACTCAGCAAGACGCTTCCCCATCTGGGTGAACGCGGGACGGAGACCAAAAGCATCCGGCCACACCAGGACGGCGGGGGCCTTGCCGGCCACCGGGTGCGCAAAGTGCGCTTCGGCTTCGCCGTCAGGTGTCTTAATGACGACATTGGACTCTTTTACATCCACGGCGTTGGCGGCCCGCGGCAGCGCGGCCATCAGGCCGGCACCGATGGTTAGCGCGCCAAGGCGGCGGCGGCTGATTTGCGCCTCCGCCATATCGGTCATTGAGTGTTCATCGCACATAGGTCCCCTCCTCACGTTAAGGCCGCAGGGCGGCCGGGTTAATGCGGCGCCAGTCTAGCCGAGGAAACCGGATCGCCGCCATCACAGACCTGCCCCAAAAACCCGGTTGTTTCCAGGGCTCTAGGGGCCGCGCTAAAGTGGCCCAAACCGGCATGGAGGGTACAGATGGCGGGCGACGGCAAGATCGCAGTGGTGACGGGCGCAGGCACGGGGATCGGCCGCAATGTCGCGATAACGCTGCTCTCGAAAGGCTACAAGGTCGCCCTGGCGGGACGCCGCCGTGCGCCCCTCGATGAAACGATCGCCCTTTCAGGACGGTCCGAGCATGCACTTGCCGTCGCCACGGATGTCAGCAAGGCGGATGACGTCGCCAAACTCTTCGACGCTGTCATAACGGCGTTCGGGCGCGTTGACGTGGTGTTCAATAACGCCGGCATGGGCGGGCCCAAGGCGCTTCTGGAAGACATTACCCCGGAACAATGGCTTGAAGTCGTGGGAGTCAATCTCAACGGCGCCTTTTTCGTCGCGCAGGCGGCTTTCCGCGCGATGAAGGCGCAAACGCCGCAGGGCGGGCGCATCATCAACAATGGATCGATTTCCGCCGCTGTCCCGCGCCCCAATTCGGCGCCTTACACGGCGACGAAACACGCGATCACCGGTCTGACCCGCGCCCTCTCGCTGGACGGGCGCAAATACAATATCGCTTGCGGGCAAATCGATATCGGCAACGCGGCAACGGACATGACGCGCGCCATGCAGGCAGGCATTCTGCAAGCCAACGGCGACATCATGGTTGAACCGACCATGAACGTCGACAACGTCGGCGAAGCGGTCGCTTTCATGGTGGGCCTGCCGCTCAATGCGAATGTCCAGTTCATGACCGTCATGGCCACGACGATGCCGTTCATCGGCCGCGGGTGACGTGACGGTGCCGACGGGACCGCAGGCGACGGCCAAGGCGCCCATCTTTATCGGCGCCGCGATCCTCGTCGTCCTCATCAACCTTATTCTGCAGCCGCCGTGGCAGGTCGGCATGCCCTCGTCGTCCCTGGACCCCTCGTGGGCGATGGTCCTGCTGCACGCCTTCGATCATGGCTGGCAGTTCGGAACAGACCTGATTTTCACCTACGGCCCGCTGGGCTTCATTATGGTGCCGCAGTATCACCCCGGCCTCTATTGGGTGTCGCTTGCCTATTGGCTTCTGTTCCATGGTGCCCTGGCACTCGGCTATGGCCTGTTGTATCGCGAGGCGAATGCGGGCGCGCTCGCGCTGCTGCTGCTGGCGTCTCTTGTCGCCACCTATAGCTGGGCGCATGACGGAGCGCTGTTCGCAGCCTGTGTGATCATGTTCCTCCTCGCGCGCAGGGACGAGCGCGCGGCAACGAGCGTCGCCGCGCTTCTGACCATGCTGCTGGCAGCCGCAAGCCTCATGAAGACGACGTCGCTACTGCTGGCGCTTCCAGCCGCCGTGCTTGTCGATCTGCTCCGCGCGGCCTCCGTGCGAAAGGCGCCACTTTTCACGCCCATGCTCGCCGCCGCTTTCCTGGCGCTTTATCTCGCCGCCGGCCAGTCGCTCGGCGGCCTGGGGACGTATCTATTCACCGCCCTAGAGGTGTCGCGCGGTTACGGCGAAGCGATGCACGTCTATGGGCCGATGAGCGAATTGGCGGTCTTCCTGACGGCGTCGGTCGCTCTCTTTGGCGCCGTGATACTGTCTGACTCTCGGCGTCCTCTACGTGAAACCCTGTTCGCGGCGGCGATGGTCGCCGGCTTTCTATTCGTGACAACAAAGTCGGGCTTTGTCCGCCACGACCTGGGGCATCTGATGATCCCATGGTCCGGACTTCTGCTCGCAGCCATCGCATATCTCCCAGAAAGCCGCCAGAGCACGGGGCCGCGATACATCCTCGCAGGAACGATCCTTGTGAGCGCGGCAGCAATTTGCATGGTCTATGTGGGCGGCGCGCGCGAGGTGGGGCGAAGCGAGGCAGCCGCCCATATACTCGCCTCGGATCTGGCGGCGCAACTTCGCGACAAGCCGAAGACGATGGCCGGCGTCATCGCCGGAGACCAAATCGCGGCGTTTGAAGCCGCGTATCGCGCCGAGATGGCCAATATTCGTGCCGCCAGTCCCGCCCCCGACGCGACGGGAACCATCGACATTTTCGGCGTCAATCAGGCGCTTGTGCTTGGAGGGGACGCGGAATATCGCCCGCGTCCGATTTTCCAGGGTTATTCGGTCTACACGCCCGACCTGATCGGGCGGAACCGCGCGGCCCTTACGGGACCTCGGGCGCCAGAAACCATCCTGTTCGAGATCGACACCGTGGACGGGCGTTATCCGAGCCTGGATGAAGGAGCTCTGTGGCCGGACCTTCTGCGTCTCTACGACGTCACCGGCTATGAACGCAGCTATGCGATCTTGAAACGACGCACGACACCGCGCGATGTCACCCTCACCGACCTTGCGGAAAAGACCATTGGCTTCGCGGAGGATGTCGACGTCTCGGCCTGGGCCGACGGACTGCTTTGGGCGGAGATCGACTTCCGCCCGACGCTGATCGGACGCCTGCGAAGCTTCCTGTTTAAGCCACCGCTGCTGATTCTGACAGTCACGACAGACGCGGGCAACATACAGTCATTCCGGATTGTCCCGGGCATGACACAAAGCGGATTCCTGTTATCGCCGTTGATCGAAACCACGGACCAGTTCGCGCAGCTTCCAGAGCGAGATGAAACGATTGCGCGATTCTCGATCTCCGCAATGGGCCGCCCCGCAGGTGCGTTCGAGAGCGCGATCAAGGTTCGGTTGAAAAGCTTGAACATCAGCGGTGAGAATGAAAAGCCCGGCGGATTGGATCGGGAGGCTCTCTCGGGAATGCGCACCTTGCGCGCATTGGCGGCAAGCGCGGGGTCGACGCCCGGCCAGAAGAAGGCGCAAATCCTGCCGGATGCCAAGGCACTGGCTCATGCGCCGTCCACGCTATCGCTCGCCGTGCCCACAGGGGCGACAAAGCTCGCGTTCGGCTACGGCATTCTTGATGGGGCCTGGGCTGAAGGTCGCATCACCGACGGCGCCTGTTTCCGTATCGCCGCGGCCGAGCAGACGTTATTCGAAGAGTGCCTAGACCCAAAGGCACGTCCCGACGACAGGCCGATGAAGATGGCGGAAGTAGAAATCCCGGCGGAAACCGCGCGGATCACCTTCCAGACGCTACCGCGCGAAAGCACGGACTGGGATTGGACCTACTGGTCCGCCATTAGTTTCAAGTAGGTCGGCCCGCAATGAAAAAGGGGAGCCTCTCGGCTCCCCTTTTCCGTGTCATCTATTCCAGCACTTACATGCGGAAACGGACGCCCGCGTAGAAGCGGCGGCCGATCGTATCGTACAGCTGCGGGTTCACCGTCATGTACCAGTAGTTGGTGCTGGCAACCATCGGCGGTTCCTTGTCCATCAGGTTCTGAATGTTCAAGAAGCCGGTCAACTTGCCGCCATTTCCGAGCTCCATGAATTCGTAGCTGATGGCGAGATCCTGGTAGAAGCGGCTTGCGATGCGATTGTAGTCGATAGTCGGCGCGTAGCTGGTCCAATCAGGGCAGCTGCCGGGCTGACATTCGACGTATCGCGCCGTCCCACCGCCGTACTGGCCCGCGCTCATATAGCGGCCGGTCCAGCCGATATCGATCTTGTCGAGCGCGTAGTTGACGTTGAACAGCCAGCGCCATGTCAGTGGGCCGGTGCCGCTGTTGGTGCCGGCCGCATCGACCGGCGGGTTACGACGATCATCACGCAAGGACTCGATGATGTTCGTACCGACCGCACGGAATGCAAGGTCGCCGTCCAACTTATCGGAGAAGCGATCCAGGCTCATGCGGTACGACATTTCGATGTCCAAGCCCTTCTGGCTCAGATAGGCGAGGTTTTCCGGCTGGCTATTGATGACCTGAATCTGACCGATGGTATAGCCGAGCGCTCTGTCGGCATCCGTCAAGGCAAAGCGCTTGATGGCATTACAGAGGATCGACGTACCGCCAGAGTCAAAGCAGCGTTGCAGCACTTCGCCCGGCGTTTCGATCGCCCCGTTGATCGTGATGTCGTAGTAGTCGACCGAGGCGCTGAAACCTTCGAACCAAGAGGGCTGGTAGACGATACCGAGGTTCGTCGTATCAGCTTTTTCAGGCTCGAGGAGCGGGTTGCCCGACGTGGAGTTCAGCCAGCTGTACTGCTGCGCCTGGGTGGAAGACTGTCCCGGCAACGTGCGGAACGGATCGACAAGGCCAGGCGACTGACCGCCGCCACCGGCATTGTAGAGTTCGCCCAAGTTGCCGGCGCGGATGTCGCGCGAGCGGGTCGCGCGAATGCGCAGTTCGTCAACCGGCGCGTATGTCGCGCCGACCTTCCACGTCACGACAAAGCCGGAGGTGGAGTAGTCGGTCGCGCGGACGGCGCCGTTGAGGTCCAACGACCGCGCCCATGCTTCGTCTTTCGCGAGCGGGATGACGGTTTCGACGAAACCTTCCTTCACGTTGTACTTGCCGAGCGTGCCTTTGTAGTTACCCGCGGTGTAGGAGCTGGTGAGGCACTTCGGGCAGTAACCGGCGATGTCGCCCGGAGAGACTGATTCCGTGCGGTATTCGGCACCGAGCGCCAGCGACACAGGGCCAGCCCAGGTCTCGAAAGGCTCACCGCTGGCCGAGAACGCAAAGAAGTTCTGGCGGCTGCGCTGATAGAGCTGAGCCCGGCCCTTCACGTATTCGATGGCCGCAGCGCTATTCACGCCATATCCGAACGGATTGAACGGAACACAGAGCGGATCATCGTTCGCCGGGTTGGTGTCCGCGTTTCCGCGGCAAACAATCTGGCCGTTTGCGAGACGAACGGAGTCGAGAGCGTTCGTTTGCACACCACCGAGACCGCGCAGACGGCCGAGATCGAGCACGCGGCCCGACAGGTCGCCGCGAGTGAGACCGGTCTGGCCGTGGAGCTTCCATTCCCAGTCCGTGTTGAAGGCGTTCACAGTGCCTTCGAAGCCGCCCTGATAGGTCCACAGTTCGCGGTAGTTGTCCGTCTGGATGTACGGAACGTCGAACAGGAAGCTGCCCATCGTGAACTGCGTCAACCCAAGCGCCGTCATACGCGCGGCGATCGTCGGATCGAGATACGGATTGTCGACGCGGATGTTCAGGTTGCCGAGTTGGTCGTCGAGCTTCGAACGAGCATAACCATATGAGTAAGTGTAGATCCAGTTCGCGTACGCGGTGACGTTGTCGGTCAGGTCGTAGCTGACGCGGCCGAAGTACGCTTGGCGCGTCACATGGTTCGACAGCGACTGGTTGTAGTAGGTCGCATCGGACATGCGCCAGTCACCACCAACGGTGAACTGCGAGTTGGTCAGGGAACCATAGTTGTAGTTGCCGATGGCCTTGCCGTCCTTGCCGAAGAGCGTGCCCTTCAGCGGACCAGCGGTGATGATGCCGCCCGGCGTCGCGAGGATCGAGCCGACCTGACTGCGCACCAGGAAACGGGGATTTCTCGGAGATGCGCCCGTCGTCGCGTTCGCGGTCGCCGCCCACAGCGGGTTCTCGATGATGTGGTAGGTGTCGTAGCCCCAGAATTCGCCGCGCGACTTACCCGCGCCGAAGATGCCCTTGTTCCAAGCATGCTCACCGGAGAACAGCACATGACCGCGGCCGCCCGCGAACGGGGTGCCCACGGTGAGGCTGACCTTATAGTTCGGGTCATCACCGCGGGCGGTGATGCCGCCCTGGATTTCGGCCTTCACACCGGTGAATTCCTTGTCGAGCACGAAGTTCACGACACCGGCGACGGCGTCCGAGCCGTACGCGGCCGAGGCGCCGCCCGTCACGACGTCCACGCGGCTGATCAGCGGGGTCGGAAGGTCGGAGGCGTTGACCGAGCCGTTCACGTCGCCCGAGACAAAGCGATTGCCGTCGAGAAGCACGAGGGTACGGAACGAGTCCAAACCGCGAAGGTTGAGGTTGTTCTGCGACTGACGTCCGGTCGAGATTTCGTTACCACCCGAGGTCGTGCTTTGGGCACCGGCGAATGCGGGCAGGCGCATCACGAAGTCCGAGATGTGCTGCATCGGAGCTTGCTCGATCTGCTCGATGCCGATCACGGTGACAGGCGTCGGCGCTTCGTAGCCGTCGCGCACAACGCGCGTGCCGGTCACGGTGATTTCATCGATCGTCGGCGCGCTCGTCTGCGCTTGTTGCGCGCCCGGCGCGGTTTGCGCATTGGCGGCAAACGATGCGGCAAGCATGGCAACCGAGCTCACGGTCGTCATGAAGCCGAAGCGCCGCATCGCGGCCGAATTTCTATTAGACATGCGATCTCCCCAATTAATGTGGTCGGCTCTTGCGCCGCCGCGCCAGCTTGCAGGGGAGGAATCATTACGCCATGGGAAAGAAAGCTCTGTCGGCCTCTCAGCCGCACAGTTGCGCCTCCCCCATCCATTCGCACACAGCGTTACGGGCAGAACCCGGGTCGACTGTCCTTAAACACAACCCGTTCGCCCGTACGCTAAGCCTCCCGCTCGCCGTACGTGCGTGCAGCGAAGGACTTCACACAAAAAGGGCGGGACTGACAAGGCCATCTGCGCCTGGAAAAGCGAATATTCGGGAATATGGTAAATATATTGCCATTTCCGGCTCTAGCGACGAGTTTTCCTAAAAAGAAAAGGCCGCCGGCTGACGCCGGCGGCCCAATCTGATAAACCCGAGCGG
>JAYRKY010000017.1:0-17988 GCA_041905525.1 Rhodospirillaceae bacterium | reverse complement strand
GATCCCGGCATAGAACTTACGCCCGATCGTATCGTACATCTGCGGGTTAACGTTCATATACCAATAGTTTGTGCTAGCAACCATCGGCGGACGGGTATCCATCAGGTTCATAATGTTGAGGTAGGTATCGACGCTCGCGCCGCTGTCCATTTCCATCACTTTATAGGTGATGGAAAGGTCGTGATAGAAACGGCTGTCGATATGGTTGTAGTCGATGGTCGGGAACGTCGCCGTGGAAATCGGGCACGCGCCCGGCTGGCACTGGACGTACACCGACGTGGCACTGCCATATCCGCCGGAACTCATGTAGCGACCAGTCCAAGCGATGTTGATGGGATCGAGCGCGTAGCTGGCCTGGAAGAGCCAGCGCCATGACAAAGGTCCTTGGTTGCTATTGGTTCCCGCACTGTCGACCACGCCCGACCGGCGATCATCGCGCAGCGATTCCTTAATGTGCGTGCCAACGGCGCGCAACGCGATTTCACCACCCCAGCTGCTGACGAATCGGTCCATCGAGGTGGAGTAGCTCATCTCGATGTCCAACCCCTTTTGGCTGAGGAAGGCGAGATTTTCAGGGCGGCTCGTGATAACGCGGATCGTGCCGATGGTCGGATAGAGCGGATCCGCCGGGTTCGGCGCGTTGCGTTCAATCGCAGCGCAAAGCGGCGAAGTGCCGCCGGAATCAAAGCAGCGTTGCAGAACTTCGCCCGGTACTTCGATCGCTCCGTTAATCTGGATATCGTAGTAGTCGAGTGAGGCGCTAAACCCTTCGAACCACGAGGGCTGGTAGACGATCCCGATATTGGTCTGGTTCGCCTTTTCGGGCTCCAGGTTCGGGTTCGGACCGGTGCCGCTGACCCAGCTGGCCGCTCCAGCGAGCGGACGGAATGGGTCAACGAGGCCCGGCGACTGGCCACCGCCCCCGGCAGTGTAGAGGTCACCCAGGTTCGGAGCGCGGATGTCGCGTGAACGCGTGGCGCGCAGGCGCACCTCGTCGACCGGAGCGTAGGTCAAGCCGGCTTTCCACGTCACAACAAAGCCGGACGTGGAGTAGTCCGTAAAGCGCACCGCACCGTTGAAATCGAGCGCGCGGGCCCATTCGTAGTCCTTTGCCAGCGGTACGACGGTTTCGATGAAGCCTTCACCGACATTGTAGCTGCCGCGCGTGCCCTGGTAGTTGCCCGCCGTGTAGGAACGTGTGAGGCATTTCGGGCAGTAGCTGGCGAGATCCCCCGGCGACACCGCCTCTTTGCGCCACTCGAATCCGGTGGCGAGAGAGACCGGACCAGCCCAGGTCTCGAAGGGTTCGCCGGTAAGCGAGAACGCATAGAAGCTCTGCGTGTTGCGCTGATAGAGTTGCGCACGACCTTTGACGTAATCGATCGCAGCCTGGCTATTGACGCCGTAGCCGAACGGATTGAACGGCACGCAAAGAGGATCGTCATTGGCCGGGTTCGCATCGGCATTGCCGCGGCAAACGATCTGGCCATTGGCGAGACGCACTGAGTCGAGCGCGTTGGTCGCAACGCCTCCGAGGCCGCGGAGACGACCGAGATCGAGAAGACGGCCCGAGAGGTCGGACCTGACAAGCCCGTACTGGCCGTGGAGCTTCCACTCCCACTCAGTGTTGAACATGTCAACGTGACCTTCCAAGCCGCCCTGGTAGGTCCAAAGCAGGCGGTAGTTGTCGGTCTGGATGGGCGGCACATCGAGCAGGAAGCTACCCATCGTGAACTGAGTCAGCCCAAGGGCCGTCATCTGCGCCGCGATCGTCGGATCGAGGTATGGATTGTCCTGACGGATGGTCAAGTTGCCGAGCTGGTCGTCGAGTTTCGAGCGGGCGTAACCGTAGCTATATGTGTACAAGAAGTTGGAGTAGGCGGTGACATCGTCGGTGATGTCGTAGCTGACACGCGTAAAATAAGCTTGGCGCGTGACGTGATTTGAAAGCGTTTGGTTGTAATAAGTGGCGTCCGACATCCGGTAATCGCCGCCGCCCCAAGTGAACTGTGCGTTGTTACCCGGACCGTAATTATAGTTACCGGTAGCGCGTCCGTCCTTGCCGAACAGCGTCCCCTTGAGCGGACCGGCCGTGATAATACCCCCTGGGGTCGCGAGCAGCGTCGCGGCCTTGTCGCGGACAAGGAAACGCGGCACATTGCTGGTCGCCGTCCACGCCGGATTCTCGACGATGTGGAAGACATCATAGCCCCAGAAGGAACCGCGCGACTCACCCGCGCCAAAAATCCCTTTGTTCCAGGCATGCTCGCCCGAGAACAGTACGTGACCGCGGCCACCCGCGAACGGAGCGCCGGCCGTTAGGCTCACTTTGTAGTTTGGATCGTCGCCGCGCGAGGTGATGCCACCCTGGATTTCTCCCTTTACGCCGGTGAATTCTTTGTCGAGCACGAAGTTCACCACACCGGCCACGGCATCGGAACCGTACGCCGCGCTGGCGCCGCCGGTCACGACATCAACGCGGCTGATCAGCGGCGTCGGGAGGTCGGAAGCATTCACGGCGCCGTTGACGTCGCCCGAGACGAAACGATTGCCGTCGAGGAGGACAAGGGTGCGGAACACGTCGAGGCCGCGCAGGTTCAGGTTGTTTTGCGACTGGCGTCCGGTGGAGATTTCGTTACCGCCCGAGGTCGTGCTTTGCGCACCGGCGAACGCCGGGAGGCGCATCACGAAGTCCGAGATGTGCTGCATCGGCGCTTGCTCGATCGCTTCGACGCCGATCACGGTGACGGGCGTCGGCGCTTCGTAGCCGTCGCGCACAACGCGCGTGCCGGTCACGGTGATTTCATCGATCGTCGGCGCGGCCGTCTGCGCTTGTTGCGCATTGGGCGCGGTTTGCGCATTTGCGGCGAACGACGCGGCAAGCATGGCAACCGAGCTGACGGTCGTCATGAAGCCAAAGCGCCGCGCAGCGGCCGAGTTTCTATAGGACATGAGATCTCCCAAATGATGTGGACGGCTAGTACGCCGCCGCGTCAGCGCGCAGAGGAGATACATACGATTTGAAGAAGGAAAACCTGCCGGCTCATCAGCCGCGCAGGGGCACCTCCCCAACCATTCGCACACAGCGCTCTGGACAATCCATGGGCCGATTGAGCCGACCCAGTCGCCAGTGCGCA
This sequence comes from Rhodospirillaceae bacterium, assembly GCA_041905525.1. Classification (GTDB taxonomy): domain Bacteria; phylum Pseudomonadota; class Alphaproteobacteria; order Rhodospirillales; family Rhodospirillaceae; genus SHVO01. Next base: position 14,851 of record JAYRKY010000017.1, on the reverse strand, counting down.
GCCTCCCGCTCGCTACACGTGCGTGCGGGCGGATTTTTCACAGAAAAACGGGGCCTAGACAACGCCGATGTGCTGAAAAGCGGCGCTTTATCAAGCATTTCCGCCAGCTGTGGCGTATTCGCAACTTGTTTCGTGGCCATACAAAAAAGGCCTCCGTCAGGAGGCCTTTTTGCGCATGCTTTATGCAGTGAAGAACTACCGCTGCGCGGGCTCCACACGCGGTTTTCCAGGGCTTTGCTCCGCCGCGACCGCCCGATCCGGGTGCTCAATGAAGGTTTGAACCAACTTGATCGAGATCGAGGACGAAATTGCGGTATTGGCGCCCTTCGCGTCCGGGTAGCCGTCCGCCAGACGATGCAGCACACGGTAGAGGGACGGTTGAGAGAGCCCGCCGTAGCTGGAGTGGTGAGTCGACCAGGACCGGACCAACTGCTGGTACCAGGTTTCCACGTCGGCATAACCGGCCAGCACCCCTTCGGCGCTGTCCCCGCCCGGCGCGAGATTTACGCTGAGACGCGCACCCTTGATGTCATAGTAACCCGGACGGGCAATGAAGACCGCCCACGGATAGCTGATATCGACAGGGTCCGTCGTCAGCACGCCGTTGACGATCTTGCCCTTCGTCTTGCGGATGAAACGCTTACCGAAGCGATCATCCACGCGCACCGAACCGCCCGCGATGATATTCGCGCCGGTCGCGTCCGTGATCAGCTTGTCCTTGCCGCGGTACATGGTGACGGTGACGTCGTCGTCGTTCGCGAGATTATCGACGCCGGTCAGTTCGAAGAGGATGCGATTGAAGTTGAATTCACGCACCCACATGTTGGTGAAATGCGCGAAGGTGCCGTCCGGCGCACGGAACAGGCGCGTGCAGCCGATGGCGCGATAGAGTTCGTTATCTATCCCCTTGGCGCCGTCCGGCGAGACGAAATCCGACGCGTCGGATTTGCCGTCAAGATCGAGTCCGATGGCGACCTTCCCCTTCACTTCGCGATAGGTGAAATTGTCTTCCTTATCCATCGGGTAGCGCGAAGCGCTTTCACGCTCCAACTGCGTTTCATTGACGGTGCCGCCGTTCGGGTAGAGCGCCTTGAACTGCTCACGCGGACCTTCGTTGAAGCCCTCTGGGCATTCCTGCTTGCCGTCCGGAGTCTGATGCAAACCCCAGCGGGCGCCGACGAGGGCAAAACCGATCGTGCCGTTCTTTAGGCCGACAACCGCGGGATCGTCCGCGAAACTCGCTCCCGCGCTGAAGCCTGTCAGCAGAGCTGCCGCGCACACGGCGCGGGAGGTGATACGGGTCCATTTGTTCTTGTTGGTACGTTCCATTCTTCCTCCTCTTCACCTCGAAAAAAGGCGCCTTCCGGCGCCTTTTTACATAGGCGTATTCAAGACAACCCGCTTAGCGGCGTGCCGGTTCCACGGCCTGACGCGTCGCCGGTGATTCAACGGCCGCCACCTTCGCATCCGGATGCTCGATGAACGACTGCACGAACTTCACCTGGATCGATGACGACAGCGCCGTCATCTCGCCCTTCTCGTTCGGCACGCCGTCCGCGAGACGGTGCAGCGCGCGATAGAGCGACGGCTGAGACAGTCCGCCGTAGCTGGAATGGTGCGTGGACCAAGCACGAACGAGTTGCTGATAGAACGTATCGATCGTGGTGTAGCCCGCGATCATGCCTTCAGCACGGTCGCCCGCCGGCGCGAGATTGAGCTGCAAGCGCGCCTGCTTGATTCCGTAGTACCCAGGGTGATCGTAGAACACCGACCACACCCAATCGACATCCGCCGGCTCGGTGACGAGAACGCCGTTTTCGATCTTGCCTTTGATGGTCTTGGTGAAACGCTTGGAGAAGCGGTCCTCAATGCGGTTGGAACCACCGGCGATGATGTTCGAGCCGCTGGCGTCCGTGATCAGCTTGTCCTTGCCGCGATAAAGCGTCACGTTCACCTGCGGATCGTTCTCGAGGCTATCGACGCCCGTGAGTTCGACGAGCACGCGATTGAAGCCCATTTCGCGCACCCACATCTCGGTGAAGTGTGCGTAGGTGCCATCCGGACCGCGGAAGAGACGCGTACAACCGATGGCGCGATAAAGTTGATTGTCGACCCCCTTCACCCCCTCCGGCGACGTGAAGTCGTTGGCATCGACCTTACCGTCGAGATTCATGCCGATGCCGACGGCGCCCTTCGCTTCGCGGTAGGCAAAGTTGTCTTCCTTATCCATCGGATAGCGGGAGGCTGCTTCGCGCTCGAGCTGCGTTCCTTCCACCGTGCCGCCATTCGGATACAGCGCTTTGAACTGCTCACGCGGGCCTTCGTTGAAGCCATCCGGACATTCGGCTTTGCCGTCCGGCGTCTGATAGAGGCCCCAGGCGGAGCTGGTGAGCACGAACCCGATCGTGCCGTTCTGCAGGCCCGTGATGTTAGGGGTATCAGCCGCGCTCGGCGTTAACGCCGAACTCGCCAGCAGCATCGCCGCGCCGGCTGCTCCGGTGCTCCACATCTTCATGCTCTTCATAACCCTCTCCCTCACCTGAATTGGCTACCGACCAAACTCGTCGCGAATGATGAAAGCGCGGAAGCCGTTACGGCTGGCGCTGAACTCTCCGTTGCCGTGACCGTACAGATCGCCCGGCATTTCATCGTGAGCGTTCGTGTAGACCGGCTGGCCGCGATAGGCCCATACGCGAAGCGTCTCTTCGCCCGGCTTCGCGAGATGCCCGGTCTTCGGATTGATCTCCAGAACCTGCCATGTGCGGCTCAGGCTCTTCGCGCTCGCCGAGGCGACCACGTACGGCCAATCGCGCAAGCACCGTTCGACCTGCCCACCGCCGCAAATGGCAAGACGGTAGGCTTGCGGGCTGTCGACCTGATCGCAGGCAAGCTGATCGACCGAGTCATCGGCGCAGTTATAAATATAGATCGTGCGCGCCTTTGAATCGGCGAGGACAACACCGGTGATCGAATCCTGGAAGGTGAATTCGGCCGGGATCGCCGGAGCTTTCTGCACATAGGCGTTGTGCCAGCCGGCGACGTCGCTGCCTTCGTAGCTGCGGATTTGAGAGTCCAGAGCGTAGGTATAAAGCGGCTTCTTGCGGAACGCCCACTGACGCACACCGGGCGTACGTTCGAAGATCGACCAATCACCCTGCGCTTGCGCCGACGCCGGCGCGATCACCGGCACCCAAGTCTTTGTGCAGGCGGCGTCGCAGTTCGACTTATTCGGGCCGTCCTTATCCGACGTGTAAACCGAGTAGTTTTTGTCCGTGAGGAGCAAACGCCCCGTCAGCGACGTGTACACAAGGAACCCCGGCGGGGTGGCGGACGGCGCACTCGCGACTTCGCGGGCAGCGGGGCCGTCGACACCGAAGTTGCCCGTGGTCGCCGCACGCACGTCACCAGGAATCTGATCGAGGTAGCTGGTGTAGAGAGCATGCTCGTCGTAGGTCCACTGCTTGCGACCGTCTTCGCGCGTGATCAGGCCGAAGGCACCAACCGGCTTGGCATCATTCGAAGCAATGTAGGGAATCCACGTTTCGGCGCAGCTCTTGCGCTTGTCGAGTTCGGGCAATTCCAGGCCCGGCGGATATGGGCTCATCAGCCCCGCGGTGTGCGTGCGCTTCTCGGTGGTGCAGTGCGACTGATTCTTGGGGTCACCGGTAACGCCGTTGCGCATCGTCGTGTGCGGCCAGTAGTAGAGGGTCATCCCCTTCTCGGTCGCAAAGACCGGGCCTTCTTCCTCGGTGTATTCGACGTGAATATTCGACGGCATCGGAACACGGGCATATTCCTCGCGCTCGGCCGGAATAACGACGCGCGCCACATCGGCGGCGTTCGCGGCGACAAGCGGAGCGGTCAGAAACGTCGCGACCGTCAGCGCGCCTGCGAAAGTGATGATTTGACGCATAAAGCTTTCTTCCTTTGAAGAAGCAACCTCGCGCCCGGCGAACCGGGCGCGAGGTTGTGTCGATTAAGCGAGGATCTCGCCGATTTCCTTGCTTGTACCGTTCGACTGCGTTCCCCAATTGGAGACGTCGAGGCCCATGACCTTCATGCAGGTAAGACCGAGGCGCGTGCTCGGCGTGCCGTCGCCCTTCAGATGGTAACCGGTCTTCACCTTTCCACCCGCGCGGCCCGCGGTGAACATCGGCTGGTTTTCGATCGAGTGAATGCGCGCGAGCGCCTGGTCGGTGGTGGCGTAGATCAGCACGTTGTCGATCAGGTGGCCGTCGCCTTCCTTGAACTTCGTGAACGCTTCAACGAAGTAGGCCCACTCGATCATCGACTGCTTGATGAACCAAGAGGTGTTCGGCTGGTAGCCGAGGGCCTGGTCCACCGGCTCTTCGTGCGAGGCGGTGTGGTGCGGCTTATCATAGCCCTGCTTGCTGGTGGCTGCGGCCGACTGTGAGTAGGCCATGTTGAAGACACGGGTCTGGTCGCAGGCCAATGCCATCACCATCAGGTCGGTCATCATGCGGTGGCGCTTGCCGACCAGAGTGTAGTCGAGGCCGGCGGCCGGCTCATCTTTCGGGCCTTTGCCGACAACGCACGCGGCGCGCGGCTCCGGCTTCGTCAGCTGCTGGTCGAACTGGCGTTCGAGATCGCGCAGGCCGGTGAAGTACTGGTCGAGACGAGCTTTATCGTCCGCGCCCACGACCTTCTGCAGGTCTTTCGCGCTATCCATGACGCCGGTGAGCACGCTCTTGCGCACCATCGCGCGCGGGTTTGGTTTGAACACCGCCGCGTTCGGGTCCTGGAAATCTTCGCCGAAAATCTTGGCGTAGAACTGGATCGGCGACCAATCGGCGATCGTGATCGAGTTGGCGTTTTCGTACGAAAAGCTGTCGCGCACGTTGCCGGTCGCGGTTGCGGTCAGGTGCTGGAAGCGCGTTCCCGTGCCGATCTTCTTAGCGACGCTGATGTCGATCGTCTCGCCGGGGAAGTCGGTCTGATTCATCGGCGCGATCCCCGAGCGGGCAACGACCCAGCCGGTCTTGTGGCAAAGGTTCGGCGCGGCATCGCGGAAGCCGTTGAACTGCGTGTACAGATTGACGTGCTGCTTCACGTCCTTGAGGGAGGCGATTTCCTCGGGCAGATCGTAGTCCTTGCCGATCTTCTTCGGCACGAAGATCGACTCGTCCATGCCCAGGCCCCACGCCCAGGTTCCGAAACGGACCGGAAGCGGCGCGCCGTCAGCCAACGCAGTGCCGTTGCCGTTGAGGAAAACGTTGAGCAGCGGAAGGCCAACGGTGACAGCGGAGCCACCCAGCATTCCACGCAGGACACGGCGTCTATTGAGATCCATCATCTGATCCTCCCTTGAATTCATTTCGCAGCGACGGTTTGGGCAACGCCCGCATCAGCCGTCTTCTGCTCAACCGGTGTTTCGACAATTTCGTAGAACGCATCGCTCGTGGCGATCATGCGCAGCAACTGCGGCACGCGATAACCCGTTTCGCCGAACGCCTTGTTCAAAGCTTCGACGGCCGGATTGTCGGCGCGTGAGAGCGGACCGCCTGTGCCGTAGCTGTACAGGCGGCGCACGAGACACGATGTGAGCGCGGGATGGTCATGCATCGCCTGGCCCAAGCCGCTCACGCTTTCGATTTGCTTACCGTCGAGCGCGCCGGAGCTGTCGATGACAGCGCCCTTCTCGGTCGCGCGGAAGCGGCCGGCGCCATCGAAGTTTTCAAGCACAAGGCCCATTGGATCGGTGATCTTGTGGCAACCGCCGCAGACCGGGTTCTCGCTATGAGCCTTCAAACGCTCGCGCGCAGTCCGCAGGCGCGGATCCGGATTTTCCAGGGCCGAGAAATCCACGTTCGCCGGCGGCGGCGGGACCTTCTGGCACAGCAGACGCTCGCGCAGGGCCTTGCCGCGATAGGTCGGCGAGCTGCGCGCGGGGTGCGCATGCAGCGCGAGGAAGCTGATCTGGGTCAACAGTCCGACGCGCGGGCTGCCTTCCGGGAATTCGTACGGAACCCAGCCCGGCTTGGTCGGAACCTGATAGACGGTCGCGAGCGACGGCGACATGAACGTCTGTCGGGTCGTGAACAGGTCGCGGTAGTCCTTGTTCTGCGTGACGAGATGGTCGACCACGGTCCGCAAGGTCTGCTCGCGCGCATCCTTGATCACCGCGCCGGTCATCATCGGATAGATCGTCGGATCCTTGGCGAGGTTTCCGAAATCCTCGAAGCCGAACATATCGTCAAAGAAGGCGCGCACGCCGTCTTCCACGCGCGGGCTGGCCAGCATCATGTCGACGACCTTCGCACGCTTCTTGGCATCGAACAGATCGCCGCGTTCGGCGGCCTTCAGCACGGCATCGTCCGGCGCCGCGTTCCAGAGGAAGAACGACAGGCGCGAGGCAAGCGAATAGGCATCCAGTCGTTTCTTGCCCGGGTTCGCCGGATCGTTTTCAACGACGTCCGCGATCAGAAGAACCTTCGGGTCGATCAGCATGCCCTCGAGAACGGTGCCGAGGCCGGCATAGAAATCCTTCAGGTCCGTCGCGCCTTTATGCGCAGTGGCCACGAGTTCGGTGACGCGCGCTTCCGGAAGCGGACGGCGATAGAGCAAGCGGCTGGTCTGCGAGATGAACTTGGCGGCGCAGGCATCGTCAGCGGCCGCCACATCAGCGGGTTTGCACGGGACGAGGAAGTCGCGGCGGGACGGCGTCTTCTGCTCGATATTGCCCTTATCCAGCACCTGACCCGCGATGGTGGCCGCGCTGCGCTGAAGCTGCTGCAGTTCGCCCGAGGTCACGCCCGCGCTCGAAGCGCCGGTGGCGATGAGGCCGTCGGTACGGCGGAGCGGCGCGAACGGGTTCCCGACTTCGATATCGTGCCCGAAGATATAGGTAATCGTGTTGCGATACTGATCCACGGAGATGCGGCGGACGTGCGCCACCGTGCCAGGATATTCAGCCGGCTTCACAGCCGGCGCGCTCGCCACTTTACGCTCCGCGCTCCCTTCCGAGCAGCTCATGAGACCCAAGGCAACGACGCATGCGGCGCCGCCCATGAGCGCGCGGTTCAGCAGACTTCTGGTGGCGGAACGACCGGAATCGGACTTCAAGAAACTCTCCCTTTGCTCACTCGCCATCCTTTTCCGCGCCGATGAACACGGCGTGAAACCGCGGACCTCTTCGTCCACGGGGACAGCACGACGGGACCCCGGCGTTCACCGTGAGTCCACTCCTCGCAGTATCGCTTATAAATATACGCTACCCAGCCCTCGCCTTCACGGCGTTTTTAGAAACAGACTTTGTCCGCCAACGGTTTAGGTCGCTAACTTCTCTCGATGCTGCAACGCAGCAAACCCGTTTTCGCTCGAATTTTGGGCAGTTTCAGCCAGTCTTTTCGATTCGCTATCAATAAATTCCCGCGTCAACCCCGCCGTCACTTTGACGCGAGCGCGCCATTGCGGAGGCGAAGGGCATGCCCTACAGCACCGCGACTTACTCGACTCGGATCAGCAAATGACGCACGTCTCTGGCGAAACTGCCGAACAACTCCTTGATCTGGGGTGGGCCGCTTACAAGGCGGGACGCCTCGGAGAAGCCGACGCGTATTACGAACGCGCCGCCGCCCTGCGCCCCCTTCGCCAGTTGCGAGCCTATTGGCCCCTCGCCCTTGCCCGACCCAGCGCCGTCGGCGAGGAGTGGGCGTCACCCGCGCTCAAGCGCGCGGATCTTCATATCAATTACCAGCAAGACGACCGGGCGCTTGAGTTTCTCAAAAGCATTACGGGGCAGAGCGAACGCGCCCAGGTCCTCCTCGGGCACGCACGGCTCGCGCTGAGCCGGGGCGCCTCGGCTGACGCGCTCGCGCTGGCCAATCAAGCGCGCGCGCTGGCGCCGGCGTCATCCTATGCCGCCATCATTCAGGGTACAGCCCTGCTCGCCGCCGGACGCGCGCAAGAGGCCGTTGCCCCCCTGACGAAGGCCGCAGAGGCGGGCCGATGGGGAGCCTGGTTCCTTTTGGGACTGGTTTGGCAGCGTCTTCACAATGCGCACGAGGCCGCCGCGGCTTACCGCAAGGGATACGAATTCGATCCGGAAGACTTCGGGCCCGCGAACAATCTGATGCCCGCGCTTATGGAAGCGCGCGACTATGCGGGCGCCGTGGCGCACGCGGAAAAACTGCTCGCGGGAAAGCCCAACCACACTACATCCCTCGCCTACAAGTATATCGCCTTGGGAGAACTGGGGCGTCAGGATGAACTCGCGCCGTTCACCGCGTACGACAAACTGGTCGCGCGTGAACGGCTGGCCGTGCCAGCAGGCTACAAGGATCAGGCGGACTTTAACGCCGCGCTCGCGCGCGAGATTTCCGCCGAACCGACGCTGGCGTACGAGCGGAATACGACGCGTTTCGGATACCAAACCGATGACATCGGGTTCAGCACGTCGCCGGCGATCCGGTCCCTGAACGCGATGTTGACCGCGGCCGTTCAGCGGCGGGCCGATGCCGCACGCCGGGCTCCGTCACACCCGTTCGACAAGGCTGCGCCCGATGCGTTCCGCCTGTACTCCTGGGGCGTGATCATCCGCGAGAAAGGGCATCAAGCGCCGCACTTCCATCCGCATGGGTGGCTCTCGGGCGTCTACTACGTGGAGGTTCCCGACGACATCACGGAGAACGATCCTCAGCGCAGCGGCTGGATCGAGTTCGGGCGCGGCGATGAGCGGTGGAACAAGCCGACGACGAAAATGCCGACGTTCCTGGCGCGGCCAGAGGCGGGAACGCTGCTAACGTTCCCGTCCTACTTTTGGCACCATACGCGCCCGCTCCGCAGCGATAAGCGGCGCATCTCCTTCGCCTTCGACGTAATTCCTCTTTAGCGCTCGGCGCCCGCGCGCTGCGGCTGGGATGTGGGCAGCATCGCCACCGGGCCGCCCGGTGGATGAATGATGAAGGTCTGAACAAGCTTCGCCTGTAGCGACGCCGAGATCGCGGTGTTCCTTCCGGTCTTGGGGTCGGGATAAGCGTCGGCGCGTTTGCGCAGGATTTTATAAATCGATGACGGGGTCGACTGACCGTAGCTCTGATGGTGAGTCGATTCCGACTTCACCGTTTGCCAGTACCAATTTTCGACATCCACGTACCCGGCCATGATCCCGATGGCGCTATCGGGCTGCAATTTGATCTGCATGCGCATGTCGTGGAATTTCTGTTCCGTGGGCAACTGGAAGGATGACCACGGCACGACCGTGTAGGGCACGGGCTCGGTGATGAGCGTGCCGTCGACGATCTTGCCCTTGAAGTGCTGGACGTACTTGTTGCCCCACTTTGTGTCGATGCGCATCGATCCGCCGGGCAGATACTTACTGCCGGTGGCGTCCGTCAGGAGGTTATCCAAGCCGCGATACATCGTGACATCGACGCTGTCGTCGTTTGTCAGGCTTTCGACGTTGGTCAGTTCAAGCAGCACACGGTTCCAGCGCTCTTCCATGACGGCCTTGTTGGCGTAAAAGGCCGTCGCGCCCTCGGGCGGACGGAGATTCACGATGCAACCGATGACCCGGTACAACTCGTTGTCGATGCCTTGGACTTTGCCATCGGGTGATACGAAGTCATTCGCATCGACTTTAGCGTCGAGGTTCAGCCCGTAGGACTTCTTGCCCGTGACTTCATAGAACGGGAATTTGTCGGCTGTGTCCGCGTCGGGGAACCATCCCGCGATCTCGAACGCCATGTGCGTATCACGCACGGAACCGCCGTTCGGGTACAGCGCCTTGAACTGTTCACGCGGCCCCCAAGGGTTGAGTCCGTTGGCGCACTCTTCCTTGTTGTCGGCGGTCAAATAGACCTGCCACTCAAAGTCGGTGACGATGTAACCGATGGTGCCATTCTCAGGCGCATAGTCTTCGGCAGCGACCGCGGCGGTGGAAACGAGCGCGGCGGCTCCGGCGAGAAGACTTGAGCGCAAGGCGCGAGCAAGAATATGAGTCATGACTGTCTCCTTGTGGCTCAATTGGCGCGGCCGTAGAAATCGTCGCGCAGCCAGAACGCGGTGAAACCGTGGCGTTGGGCCCGGTGCTCGCCGAGGCCGTCGGCTTCGATATCGCCGGGCTGCCGGTCGGCGACGGCAGGCGCAGGCTCGCCGTCAAAGACGTACAGGGGACGATCGCGGTAGGCCCACACCCGCAGCGCATCCTTGTCGCCCGTCTGCGCGAATTTACCGGTCAACCGGTTGATTTCCATAATGCTGTAGGCGCGGCTATCGCTTTTCGCTCCGGCTGAAGCAAGCACCATGGGGAAGCGCCGCGCACAACGCTCCGCGTCGCCGCCGCCGCAAACGGCGATGCGATAATCCTGCGGCGTGTCCGGGTGATCGCAAATCAACTGATCGTCGGCATCGTCGTGACAAAAATAAACATAGATCGTATGGCCGCGTCGGTCGGCGAGAACCTCGCCGCCGGGCGTCACCTGCCGCCGAAGGTCGCTCGGGACTTCAGGCGCGCGTTGGGCGTAGACGAGGCTCCAGCCCGGCACGTCGCTGCCGTCGACGCTGCGCCCGCGATAGCTGCGGAACGGCATGTCCGCGACGTGGGTGTAGAGCGGCTTGCCCCGGAAGGCCCATTGACGCACGCTAGGCGAACGCTCAACGAGGCTCCACTCGCCAAAGGTCTTTGCGAATTCGGGCGCCAACATCGGGGTCCACTCGCGGAGACACTCGGCGACACAGTTGGATTTCGCGGCGGTATCCTTCTCGAAGGTGTATACGGACGCATTCACTGTGGCGGTGACGAGCAATCGGCCGTTGACGGTCGAGATAACATCGAACCCCGGCGGAACAGCCGGCGGCGGTCCGACAGGATGGCGGACCGCGGGGCGCGCACTCACGCCCTCGGACATATCGCGGTTCGTTCCGCCGATCGTATCGCCCGGCATGCGGTCGAGCGCGGCGGTATACAGCGGCTGTTCGTCGTAAGCCCACTGCTTGTTTCCGTCCTCGCGCATAATGAGGCTCCAGGCGCCGACCGGCTTAGCGTTTTCGTCCGCGAGGACCGGGGGCCACATGTCGACACAGCTCGGCCGCGAGTCAGCGTCGGGCAAGCGCAGATCGGGCGGGTACGGGCTCATATGCCCGCCTTCCATCGTAAAGACTTGGCCTGTGCAGGTGGACTTGCCGCGCGGATCGCCGGAGGCACCGACGCGGGCGGGCTTGTAAATCCATTTGTAGAGCGTTCGCCCCTTTGCATCCGCAAAGACGTTCCCTTCGAGCTCGGTGTTGATCACCTGAAAGCCCGGCGGCATCGGCACACGCGCATAGTCTTCCTTGAGCGACTTGTCGGCCGCATTGGCAAACGGCGCGAGCAGCATCGCCGCGCCCGCCAAGATTAAAGTTAACCGCATCGCCGGCTCCTAGACGAGAATTTCGCCGATTTCTTTCGAGGTCGTATTGCTCAGCGTTCCCCATGACGGGATGTCGAGCCCCAGGACCTTCATCATGGTGTATCCAAGCCGCGTTCCCGCTTCACCATTCCCCTGCACGTGCAACCCGGTTTTGACCTTCCCGCCGGCGGTGCCGGCGGTGAACATGGGAATGTTGTCGAGCGAATGGATCTTCGCGTACGAAATGTCCGACATCGCGTAGATCAAGCAATTGTCCAAGAGCGACCTGTCGCCTTCCTTCACCGCCGCAAACGCGGCGACGAATTCGGCCCAATTCTCCATGGCGCGCCGGGTGAACCAGGACACCTCGATTTGATAGCCGAGCTTGGGATCCGTCGGTTCCTCGTGCGTGGCCGTGTGGTGCGGCTTTTCGTATCCAGCCTTGGTGGTGGCGGCCGTCTCGCCGGCGTAGGCCATGTTGAACACGCGGGTCTGGTCGCAAGCCACCGCCATGGTCATCAGCTTGGTCATGACCTTGTGGCGATCCCCCACCTTGACGGTGTCGAGCCCCGCGCTCGGCTCACCCTTGACGTCGCTGACGCGCGTGCATGCCTCGAGCGGCTTCGGTTTCGTCAGCTGAAGATCAAACTGCTTTTCAAGATCGCGCAGGCTGGTGAAGTACTGGTCGAGGCGTTCCTTATCCTCGGCTCCGGCGCGCTTCATCAGCGAATTGGTCTCGTCGATCACACCTGACAAAACGCTTTTGCGAACCATGGCCCGCGGGTTTGGTTTGAACTCCGCCGCATTGGGGTCCTGATAGTCGGCGCCGAAAAGGTTTTGATAGAAGCGGATGGGAGAGAATTCCGGCGCGTTCACGGAATTCGCGCTCTCATAACTATAGGAATCGCGCACGTCGCCGGTTGCGGTCGCGCTCAAGGTTTGGAAGCGCGTCGCGTTGCCGATCTTCTTCGCGACCGTGACGTCTATGGTTTCACCCGGGCGGACCTGCGCGAGGGTCGGCGCCATGCCCGTTCTCAAGATCACCCACCCCGTATGATGACACATCAAGGGCGCCGCATCCTTGAAGGTGTTGAAGCGCGTGAACAGGTTGATGTGTTTCTGAACCGGGGCCAGAGCCTGGATTTCCTCGGGGAGATCAAAATTCGCGCCGACCTTCTTGGGCGTGAAGATGGCGTCGTTCATACCGAGACCCCACACCCAGGTGCCGAACCGCACCGGCATCGGTGAACCATCCGCGAGGGCATTCCCGTTCCCGTTCAAAAACAGGTTCAGGAGCGGGAGTCCGACGCCGACCGCCGTCCCGCTCAACATGCCCTTCAGAACTCGGCGCCGATTGAAAGCGTTCATAAGAGTCTCCTCGCCTTAGTTCGCAGCCGACGCCGACTTTTGCTCGGCCGGCGCTGGTGGAGTTATTTCGTAAAATACCGGGCTGAGCACGATCGCGCGCAGGAGATCGGTATAGCGGTACTCGTGCCTTGCGAACTCAGCCGTCAAGAAATCGACGAGCGGCTTATCCTGCGCGTCGATGGCCGTGCCGGTGCCATAGCTATAGACGCGCCGCACTAAACAGCCCGGCAACGATGGATGATTCCGGACCGCCAGTGCGAGCCCTTGAATATCCGTGAACCCTTTCCCGTCGAGGGCGCCGCTGGCATCGATCTCCGCCCCCTTCTCCAGACGCCGGTAGATTCCGGCGCCGTCGAAGTTCTCCAGGGCGAGGCCGATGGGATCCGTGATCTTGTGGCAGCCAGCGCAGACGGGATTCTGCAGGTGGAAATTCACGCGGTCGCGCTGCGTCCGATGCGCCGCCGCCGGATTTTCGAGCGCCGAGAAATCGACGTTGGGCGGAGGCAACGGGACCGGCTGGCATAGCAACAGCTCGCGCAAGGCCTTGCCGCGCCGGGTCGGCGAGCTGCGCGCCGGGTGCGCATGCTGGGCAAGGAAGCTGACCTGCGTCAGGAGACCGACCCGCGGGCTATTGGCGGGAAATTGATACTCGGACCATCCCGGCGTTGTCGGCACGCGGTAGATCGGTCCCAAAGCCGGCGACATAAAGGTCGTGCGGGTGGTGAAAAGGTCGCGGTAGTCGAGCTTCTTCGTGACCAGATGGTCGAAGATCGTCCGCAGCGTTTGCTCGCGCGCATCCGCCAGTGTCGCGCCGGTTTCCAGCGGATAAGCGGTGGGATCTTTCGCGAGGTTTGCAAAAGAGTCGAAGCCGAGCATGTCGTCGAAGAACCCCCGCACGCCGCCTTCGAGGCGTGGGCTCGCCAGCATCATGTCAACCACGCGCGCGCGGCCCTTCGCGGTATTCAGTTCGCCGCTTTCCGCGGCCTTGAGAACCTTGTCGTCCGGCGCCGCGTTCCAAAGGAAGAAGCTGAGACGCGACGCGTATGAATAGGCGTCGAGACGCTCACGGCCCGGATGCTCGGGGTCCGGTTCGGTGCGGTCTTCGATGAACAACACTTCGGGGCTAATAAGCATCCCCTCCACGACCGTCGAAATCCCAGCGTAGAAATCATGCAGCTGCGTGGTCGCCTTCCCCGCTTCCGCTACCATTTGTTTCAGACGGTCTTCGGTGAGCGGGCGGCGATACAGCAGGCGCCCCGTCGACCGCAGGAACATCTCGGCGCACGCCGCGTCCGGCTTGTCCGCCGCGGCAGGCTTACAGGGCATTAAGGCATCGCGATGGGACGCGAGGCGGAGTTCAAGATTGCCGTTGTCGACGATTTGCGCGGCAACCTGACGCGCGGCCCGCATGAATTTTTGCAGTTCGCCCGAGGGCACGCCGGCCTTCGACGCCCCGAGCGCAAGCAGTCCGTCGGTGCGCTGCATGGGCGCGAACTGGGCGATGACTTCAATATCGTTCCCGAAGATGTTGGCGACGGTGTTGAGATACTGCTGTTCGGTAATCAGGCGGCGCTGGGCGGGCGAACTCGCCGAGATCCCGGGTGGGAGAGCTGAAAGCTGCGCGCCAGCCGGCGCATTGCTCGATTCAGAAACGCTGCAGCCTGCGAGGACGGCGCCGAGCATGAGGCCCGCGGCCCGAGCGGCGGTTCGGCGGAAGTACGCAGGACGTCCAACTTCTTTCATAAGACCCTGATTTCAAAGCATTCGGGTCATACGACGCAGAAGACCCCTCAGCCTGGAGAAGAACGCGACCCAGGCCACCCCTCAATGCAAACGCCGTATGATCTACTTTAGATATTCTATCACAGACGCCCGACGCCGTCCGCGCAGGTCTGCCAGCCGATCCAGCGGCCGGAACCCGCCGCCGATATTCCTAACGCGCTGATATCTAATGTGAGTCGCGACCGGGCGAAGAGCCGCTCTTCCCCACAAGGAAATCAAGATCGGCGCCCTTCTCGGCGCCCATGACGTGATCGACGTAGAGTTTGACGTAACCGCGCGCCGGCGACGCGGGAGGAGTCCACGCCCGGCGCCGTTCGGCGAGGGTCGCGTCGTCAACCTCCAGATGCAGTTTG
>JAYRKY010000016.1:0-78442 GCA_041905525.1 Rhodospirillaceae bacterium | reverse complement strand
ACCAGATCAGCCGCACGACGCGCTACAAGAACCTGACCGCCACGGCGACCGGCGACGTGAAGACCACCGTGTCTTACGAAAACGCCAACTCGCCGACGGCGCCGGAGTTCTCGCCGATCGCGTTCTACACGCGCGTATTCGGCCCTGACTTCCAGGATCCGAACGCGCCGACGTTCACGCCGAACCCGAAGCTGATGGTGCGCAAGAGCGTGCTGTCGGGCGTGATGGACGAAGTGAAAGCGCTCAATGGCAAGGTCGGCGCTGAAGACCGCGCCCGCCTCGACCAGTACTTCACGGGTCTGCGTCACCTCGAGCAGCAGTTCGCGCAGCAGCTGGTGAAGCCGGAGCCCATCGCTTCGTGCAAGCCGATGAAGGCGCTGGAGAAGGAGCCCCCTCCGGGCGGCGAAGCGACCCTGATCGGTCAGCGTCACAAGCTGATGACCGAGATCCTCGCCATGGCCATTGCGTGCGACCAGACGCGCGTGTTCAACATGGCCTACTCGGCCTCGGCGGCGTCCACGACCAAATCGGGCTACGAGAAGCCGCACCACACGACGACGCACGAAGAGCGCATCGACGAAGCGCTCGGCTACCAGAAGGAATGCTCCTGGTTCACGCGCCGTCAGATGGAATCGTGGGTCGACTTCGTGCAGGCCTTCAAGAACATCAAGGAAGGCGACGGCACGCTACTCGACAACTGCTTCATCGTCGCGACCACCGACCACGGCTATGCCCGCGTCCACTCGCTGGACGGCATGCCGATGTTCACGGCCGGTAAGCTCGGCGGAAAGGTGAAAACCGGTCTGCACGTGGCCGGCGACGGCACCGCCGCCACGCGCCTCAGCTATACGGCCCTGAAGGTCATGGGTGTCGATGTCGCGTCTTTCGGCACCAAGAGCAACCAAACATCGAAGGAAATCCACGAGATATTGGTTTAAGCTAAGGCCTCCGCCCGGAGCGACGCTCCGGGCGGAGATGTTTCGCGTCGAGGGGCTAGAAGGGAAAAAGATGAGAAAGCCATATCTGTTCGTTGCCGTAGCCATGGCGGCCGCGTTGACCGCCGCGTCGGCTGGGGCGCAGGACAAGGCGCGCGCGGCGCGCGACGCAAAGGCGCTCATCGGCGTTGAACGCGCCAAAGACGTCCCAATGCCTCCCGGCTTTCGCATCATGCCGTCCGAGATCGACGGCCCCGTGTTTGCCAACGCGGAAGGCATGACGCTTTACAAGTGGCAGTTGAAGGCGCTTCGCAACGGCTCGGCCGGTGAGCGCAAGAACGAGCCGGCCTGCTACGATGTGAAGACCACCGAGACCGCTGGTCTCATGAGCCCATATCCGCCGGGCCTCGTCCTTCCGGATCTCGACACGCGCCCCGCCTGCTCGGATGTATGGAAACCCGTCTACGCCGCCGCGAACGCGCAACCGGTCGACAAATGGACGGTGTTGACGCGCAAGGACGGCACCAAGCAATGGGCTTACGACGGTTTCGCGCTTTATACCTCGGTGCTGGATAAGGAGCCCGGCGAAGTGGCCGGCGCGCCGAAGAAAGCGCGTGGTGACGCGCCGTCGTATCGCGAGGCGGTGAAGCCGCCTTCCGACATTCCACCCGGTTTCGAAGTTGCGACTACAACCCGCGGCCGGATGCTGACCACCACAAGCCAGCAAGCGGTCTACGCGTTCGACGGTGATACGGCCGCGAAGACGGCCTGTACCGGTGAGTGCACCCAAACGTGGAAGCCGATTTTGGCGCCGAGCGTAGGACAGACGACGGAAGGCTGGACAATTTTCGAACGCTCGCCGGGCGTGCGCCAGTGGGCGTTCCGCGGGAAGCCGCTCTATATCAACGTCCTCGACCGCGAGAGCCGGAGCCAGGAAGGCACCGACACGCCGGGCTGGCACAACGTCTACCTGCAGCTCGCGCCGCCGCCGCCGAAGGAGTTCACGGTTCAGGTGACCAGCTCGGGCGAGGTGCTCGCCGACCCCAGCGGGAAGACCATCTACACCTACGCCTGCGCCGATGATTCGGTCGACCAACTGAATTGCGACCACCCGTCGGAGACGCAGGCCTACCGTTTCGGAATGTGCGGCGCCTTTGACCCCGACCGTTGCGTGCGCACGTTCCCCTACGTGATCGCCGGAAAGGACGCGCAAAGTCTCAGCCAGTCGTGGACTGTCGTCTGGATCGACCCGAAAACCGGTAAATACGCCGATGCGGGCGCTCCCGGGGCTTTGAAGGTCTGGGCGTACCGCCAGCGGCCCGTCTATACTTATGCGGGCGACAAGAGGCCGGGTGACATCAATGCCGATGGTTTCGGCGAGTTCCGCGGCTTGCGCAACGGCTACAAAGCCTTCTTCCTGAGAGACGATTTCTATAACGGTGCCGGAGACTAACGATGAAAAACATCCTGCTGACGACAGCCGCGGTTGCGGCGCTCACGGCGGCCCCGGCGGCGAAGGCGGACGAAACGGCGCCCCCCGGCCGGACGATCGGATACATCGTCACCGGTCTCTACTGGGCGGTTCATCAGACGGCCGACGGCAAGGCGGAATGCCCGAACGGCGTCAACGACGGTCCGCGCGAACATTTCAAGGCGCTCTTTCCGGATAACGGTACGAAGCGCTCCGTGGTGGAAACGCAGTTGAAGCGCGAGGCGGAGGGCTACTTCCCAACCACCACCGACGAGCCGTTCACCTTCCATCTTTCGCAAAGCAAGATCGCGAAGGGTCTCAATCTCGACGGCAAGGCCGACGAAAACGACTTCGTTTCCCCGGACGGCGAGAAGGGGATCGATAACCAGTTGTTCCGTGTCCTCGGCTGCGTGCGCGGCTATCGCGCACCGGATGGCGACGCCTATTTCTTCGACAACAACACGCTCATCACCGACCGCTACGACCGCTGGATGTTCGAACTCACGGATGTCGACAGCCTCGTTAACGACGATGACGTCACGGTCACGACCTACCGCGGCCTCGACGGCCTTCTGAAGAAAGCCGACGGCAACGGCATGCTCGCCGGCGGCAGTCAGGTTGTCGATGTAAAGTGGGGCGGCCGCTACGTCACGAAGATCAAGGGCAAGATCAAGGACGGCGTCCTGACGACGCAGCCCGCCGACGTGACGTTCCCGTGGGCGACCTTCGGCGTGCCGACCGACCGCGAAATGCGCGATATGCGCATGCAGGTGAAGTTGCTTCCCACCGGCGGCACCGGACTGATCGGCGGCTATACCGTGCTGGAAAATTGGTACCGCCAGACGCTGCGCTCGTCGTCCACCCACCATCAGGCTTACGGCCAGGTGTCGCTGCCGTCCGTGTATCGCGCGCTGCGCCGCGCGGCCGACGGACATCCGGATCCGCAGACCGGCGAGAACACCACGCTGTCCTCGGCGCTGGATGTCACGTTGACGCAGGTGCACATCATCCATCCGGACCGGCCGGTGGCCTCCGCTGATGGCGCGACCAAGACTGCCGCAGGCGCCAAGGATCGCACTGCCGCCCGCCGATAAGCGCTGTACTGGCTTCAGAGACGCGGCCCTTACCGTCTTGCATGGTAAGGGCCGTTCTTAATTCAGAAGGTATTTACAATGACGACCAATCTTCGCATCGACAGCGACCGCCTCTGGGACAGCCTGATGGAACTCGCCGAGATCGGCGCAACGGAGAAAGGCGGCGTGTGCCGTCTGGCACTCACCGATCTCGATCGTCAAGGCCGGGACCTTTTCAAGCGGTGGGCGGAGAACGCTGGATGCACGGTCTCGGTCGACAAGATGGGCAACATCTTCGCGCGCCGCCCGGGCAAGGATAACACGCTTGCTCCGGTGATGACTGGCAGCCATATCGACACGCAGCCCACGGGCGGCAAATTCGATGGCAATTACGGCGTGCTCGCCGGGCTGGAAGTCGTGCGCACGCTGAACGACTTCAACGTCGAGACGGCGCGCCCCATCGAAGTCGTCGTGTGGACCAATGAGGAAGGCAGCCGGTTTCAGCCATCGATGGTCGCATCCGGCGTTTTCGCCGGTGTATTCGATCTCGATTACGGCTTGTCGCGCGCGGATACCGAAGGCAAGACCATCGGCGAGGAACTCAAGCGCATTGGCTACGCCGGCGAGGCGCCTGTCGGTGGCCGTGAGGTTGCCGCGTTCTTCGAGGCGCATATCGAGCAAGGTCCGATCCTCGAAGCTGAGAACAAGACCATTGGCGTCGTCGAAGGCGTGCAGGGCATCCGCTGGTACGAATACTATGTCACCGGACAGGAGGCCCACGCCGGCCCGACGCCCATGAAAGTGCGCAAGGATGCGTTGCAGGGTGCGTCGCGCATGATCACCGAAGCCTACCGCATCGCGAATTCCCGCCCGCCCAACGCTTGCGCCACCATTGGCGTCATCGAGGGCTTCCCCAATTCCATCAACGTGATCCCCGGCCGTGTGAAGTTCACCGTCGATCTCCGCAACCCGGACGAGTCGGTTCTCGCGGACATGGGCCGCGAGATGCGGGAAGTTTCGGAAAAGATTGCCCGCGAACTCGGCCTCACACTCGAGATCAAGGAGATCTGGAACAACCCGCCGGTGAAATTCGCCCCGGAGCTCGTGAAGTCCGTTCAGACCGCCGTCGATAAGCTCGGCTATTCGAACCGCCGCATCATCAGCGGCGCGGGGCATGATTCGGTGAATATCTCCAAGGTGGCCCCGACGGCGATGATCTTTGTGCCCTGCAAGGACGGCATCAGCCACAACGAGGTTGAGGACGCCAAGAAAGAGGACGTCGCCGCCGGCTGCGACGTTCTCCTCCACGCCATCGTCGAACACGCAAATATCGTTTAATTTCAAAGAATTGAGAGAATATGCCGGCCTGGAGGTGAGGTTTTTTCACGCGGAGTTGTCTTAAACTCCGTTGCCGGGCCCGCTGGGAGTGTCATCTTTAGGCAGACTGCAAAGGTGCGCTTGGGGTAAACCCGCGCGCACACGCTTAATATTGCCGGGAGAGGACCCCCAGCTTCGGGGGATTTGGCTTGATGAAGGTGAATGTTCGCAGACCGTTGATCGGGGCCCTTTTGTTGGGCGTGGCCTTGGCGGGCTGTTCGAACGAGGGCGGTAAGACCGATCAGGCGGCGAAGGCAGTCCCGGTGCCGCCGGCGTTTGAGCTGGCCAGTTCCCCGGCGCGCCACCGTTTGATGAGCGCCCAGCAGTACCAGAATACGATCTCGCACATTTTCGGCGCCGATATTGCCGCCAACGCTCAATTCGCGCCGCTTCAGCGTACGGAAGGCCTGCTTGCCCTGGGCGCATCGACCGCGGGCGTGCCGTTCGGTGAAATGCAGAAGCTGCAGCGCGCCGCCGCACTCGTCGCCGCGCAGGTCGTCGACAACGGCAACCTCGATCTCGGTATCCCATCGCACCGAGATTCGCTCATCCCCTGCAAGCCCGTGGATGAAACGAAGGCCGATGCCGCCTGCGCCAAGACCTTCCTCAGCATGACCGGACGTCTGTTATATCGCCGCCCGGTGAATGAAGTGCGCCTTGCCCAGATGGTCGATGAAGCGGGTAAGTCCGCCGTTCAGCTAAAGGACTTCTACGCCGGGCTCGCGTCGGTGCTTGAAGGCATGCTGATCAGCCCTGAAGTGCTGATGATCCATGATCGCTCCGAGCCGGATCCGGATCGCCCGGGACGCCGCCGCCTTGACGCCTACTCTTACGCCGCACGTCTCAGCTTCTTCTTGTGGAATTCCGCGCCGGACGACCGCGTGCTGCGGGCCGCCGAGACCGGAGAGCTGTCGACCGCCAAGGGGCGCGAGCGCATTGTCGACATGATGCTCGCCAGCCCGCGTCTCGAAGAAGGCGTGCGCGGATTTTTCGACGACATGATGGCGTTCGACACTTTCAATAACTTGGCCAAGGATGCTAGCGCGTACCCGGCCGAGACGGGCGCTGCGTTGACCGCCGCGCGCGAACAGACGCTCCGTACCATCTACGATCATCTGATCGTCAAGAAAGGCGATTACCGCGACCTTTTCACAACGCGGTCCACCTTCATGTCGCCGGAACTGGGCCCGATCTACCGGGTGGCGACTCCCAAGGCCTGGGTGAAATACGAGTTTCCCGCCGATAGCCCGCGGGTCGGCATCTTGACGCACGTCAGCTTTCTCGCCTCGCATGCGCATCCGGGGCGCAGCTCGGCGACTCGTCGCGGTAAAGCGCTGCGCGAGCTCATTCTATGCCAGCCGGTTCCGCTGCCGCCGCCGAACGTGGACTTCTCGGCGCTGAACGATCCGACCTCGCCGTTCCGCACGGCTCGCGACCGCGTCGGTTTCCACCTGCAGAACCCGGTCTGCGCCGGCTGTCACAAGATCACTGATCCGATGGGGCTCGCGCTCGAGAACTTCGATGGCGCCGGCCAGTACCGCCAGACGGAGATGGGCACCGAAATCGACCCGAGTGGCGCGCTCGACGGCAAAAACTTCAAGGATGTCGCTGGCCTCGCTGAATCGGTGCGCAATCATCCCGCGCTCCCATCTTGCTTGGTGCGCCGCGTGCTTAGCTACGGCACCGGCTCGCCGGTCGAGAACAGCGATCGGCCTCTGGTGGACTACCTGACGTCCCACTTCGCCGCGAACGGCTATCGTTATACCGGTCTCCTGCGCGAGATCGTCCTGAGCCCCGCTTTCTACGATGTTACCGAGAGCGCCGCCGGCGCGCCGGAACAAAAGTCCGCGTCGGCCGCCAACTAAGGTCAAAGAGGAGGATTTATGATGGATCTCAATCGTCGCCGTGTCCTGAAGGGCATGATGGGCGGGAGCGCGGTCACCGTGGGTGTGCCGCTGCTCAATCTCTTCCTCAATGGCAATGGCAACGCGCTTGCCGATGGCTCGCCGATGCCGGTGCGCTTCGGCACCTGGGTGTGGGGTCTTGGCATGAACGACGCCATCTTCACGCCGAAGAAGACCGGCCGCGACTTCGACCTTCCGGAAGAGATAGCCGCGCTGAAACCCGTGCAAAAGCACATCAATCTGTTCACCCGCTTCAATACCTTCAAGGATGGCGCGCCGTTGATGTGTCACCACACCGGCTGGGTGATCCTGCGCTCGGGCATCGCGCCGACCCCGGCCATGACACGCCCCGGTGAAACCATCGACGTGACGGTCGCCAAAAAGATCGGCAACGCGACGCGCTATTCCATTTTGTCGGCTACCGCCACCGGCGATGTGCGCGATTCCTACAGCTATGAAAGCCAGAACTCGGTCAACGCGCCGGAATATTCTCCGATCCGCATGTATCAGAACCTCTTCGGCGCCGAGTTTCAGGACCCGAACGCTGCCGAGTTCAAGCCGAACCCGCGCGCCATGGTGCGCAAAAGCGTGCTGTCGGGCGTCCTCGACGAGGCGAAGAACTTGCAGCGCGAGGTCGGCTCGGAAGATAAGGCGCGTCTCGATCAGTACTTCACCAGCTTGCGCGATCTCGAAAAGCAATTCGATCTGCAGCTCACGAAGCCGCAGCCGCTCGCCGCGTGCAAACCGGGTGCCGCGAACCGCGATGAGCCCACCGCCGGCCTCGATGCAGTGCGCGTCGGCGAACGTCACGGCCTCATGACCAAGCTGATGGTCATGGCCATCGCCTGCGATCAGGCGCGGGTGTTTAACATGGGCTATGCCGGCGAAACCGCCGCGACCACCAAGCCGGGTTACGAAAAGCCGCACCATACCGCGACCCATGAAGAGCCGACCGATCCGAAGCTGGGCTATCAGGTCGAAGTGTCCTGGTTTACCCGCCGCGCCATGGAAAACTGGGCCGAGTTCGTGAAGGCGTTCGCCGATCAGAAAGAAGGCGACGGTTCGCTGCTCGACAACTGTCTCGTCTACGCGATGTCGGACATCTCCTTCGCCAAGATCCATTCGCTCGACAACATCCCGATGTTCACGGCCGGCACTGCGGGCGGCAAAGTGAAGACCGGCTATCACATCCAGGGTAATGGAGAGCCAGGGACGCGTCTCGGCTACACACTCATGAAGGTGATGGGGCTCGATATCCCGTCGTGGGGCACGCTCAGCAACACGACGTCGAAAGAGTTCGGGGAAATTCTCGTCTAGGCGCACTTCAAGGACAGAACCATGAAGAAGTTCGGAATTGCACTGGCTGCGGCGGCACTCACGATGGCGGGCGCGGCCTTCGCCGCGGAAGATTATGTGAAGGTCCCGATGCCGCCGGGAATCAACGTGCAACCGACCGAATTGGAAGGCCCGGTGTTCGCCAATGCAAAAGGGCGCACGCTCTACATGTGGCCCTTCGCGCGCATGCGCAATGGTCTGACCGGCGACGCCAAGGGCAAATCCAACTGCGGCGATAAGCCGCTGACGGAGACCGCCGGTCTCGCGAGCCCCTGGCCGCCGGGCCTGCTGCTTCCCGATCTCGACACGCGCCCCGCGTGCACGGACATGTGGATCCCCGAACTCGCGGCGGCTGATGCGCAGCCGGTCGGTGCGTGGAGTCTCATCACGCGGGCCGACGGCAATAAGCAATGGGCCTACAATGAGCAGGCGCTGTACACCTCGAACTTCGACAAGGCGCCCGGCGACGTCCTCGGTGACCGTGGTGGACGTTTCGGAGGTGGGGCGCCCGCTGCGCGCCGCCCTATCGGTCCACCACCGAATGTACCGCCCGGTTTTGCCGTGCGAATCGTTGCGACCGGCATCCTCGTGACGACGGCCGACGGTTATTCGATCTATGCGTCTGATCGCGACACCGCTACGAAGTCGAACTGCTCCGGCGCCTGCGAAGAGACGTGGCAGCCGATGATCGCGCCGGAACTTGCCCGTCCGCAGGGCGACTGGACGACGATCGAACGCGCGAACGGGATAAAGCAATGGGTCTTCCGCGGCAAACCCGTCTACCGTCACAATGAGGATTCCTACAAAGCAAGCCTCGAGGGCGGCGATGCGCCGGGCTGGCAGAATGTCTACATGCAGAAAGCGCCGCCGGCGCCTCCGGGCTTCACCATCCAGGAGACCAACATTGGTCTCACGCTCGCGGACAGCCGTGGCCACACGATCTATCGCTACAACTGCAGCGATGATTCCTACGATCAGCTTCATTGTGATCACCCTGACACCACGCAGGCCTTTCGCATCGCGATCTGCGGTGCAGGCAGTCAAGAGCAGTGCCTAAAGACATGGCCGCTGGTGCCGGCGAAAGCGGGCGCCAAGAGTGGCAGCCGTTCGTGGACCGTCGTCGCGCTCGATCCCAAGACCGGCAAGACCGCTTCGCCGGGGCAGGCCGATGCCATGTATGTCTGGGCGTTCCGCGGCCGGCCTGTGCATACCTATTCGGGTGACAAGAAGCCCGGCGATACGGAAGGCGATTCTTTTGGCGAGTGGATCGGGACCCGTAACGGGTTCACGGCTTTCTTCTTGCGCGATGATTTTATGGGCAACGCGAACTAACGCGGCGTGTCACGGGAGCGAAACATGATCACATCTTTGTCGAAGAAGTTGCTGAGCGGGGCATGCATTGCAGGCCTCTCGCTGGCGTCCGCCGCGGCGGGCGCGATGGAAGGTCCCAACGCCGACGTCGCGAAGATCGATATCTCCAAGACGCGTTCGATCGCCTACACGCTGACCTTCCTGAACTGGGCACTCCAGTACACGAAGGAAGCCAAGGAATGTCCGAACGGTTTCAACGACGGTCCGCGCGAGCAATTCAAGGCGCTCTTCCCGGATAACGGCGCAAAGCGCACGTACATCGATACGGTGCTCGCGCGCGAAGTGACTGCCTTCTATCCCGATCAGTTCAAAGAGCCGTTCAAGTTGAAGCAGGCCGTGGGGCCGGTGGCCCCGGGTCTCAATCTCGACGGAAAGATCGACGCGGACGATTTCACGAGCCCCGCCGGCGAGAAGGGCGTGGACAACCAGTTCTATCGCGGCCTCGGCTGTATTGAGAGTTACCGCGGTCCCGACGCTTACAACAACTTCTACGATACGCAGGAAGTCCTGGAAGGCACCTACAACCGCATGCTGTTCGAGATCACAGACCTCGACAGTCTCCAGAACGATCCTGACGTCACCGTGACGATGTATCGCGGCACGCACCCCGTGCTGCGCGACGCCTCGGGCAACACCATCGGCTTCAAGGGCATCCCGGGCGGCACGCAAAAGCTCGATATGCGTTGGGGCAAGAAGTACATCCAGAAGTACAAGGGCAAGATCGAGAACGGTGTGCTGATTACAGAGCCCGGCACCTATACCTTCCCATGGCAGACCTTCGGAACCCCGACCGACGAAACGATCTATGAGATGCGTATGCGCCTCGACCTGAACGCCGACTATGCGGAAGGCTTACTTGGCGGATATCTCGATTTCGCGAGCTTCCATTCGAAGAACATGCGCTCGGACTCCACGCACCACCAAAGCTACGGCCGTCTGCCGTCCGCGCTGCTGTACCAAACCTTGCAAGAGATCGCGGACGGTCCAGTCGACCCAGCGACGGGTAAGCGCAACAGCGTGTCGTCGGCGCTCGTGTCCAAGTGGGCCCAGGTCTACATCATCCGGCCCGACAACAAGACGCCGGTCGCCGAGGCGCCCGCGGCTGCCCGAAGCGCGGCAAGCCAGCGCTAAAAATAAAAACACCCGGCCAAGTGCCGGGTGTTTTTTTGTCTCTCTCTCTCTCTCTTTCCGCCCTTCATCCCTCCCCTAAAATAAAAGGGGAGGGGCAGGGAGGGGGCGCTTTCTATTCCACGTCCTGTCCAAGGACTCCCTGTTAGGGGAGGGAAAAGACGAATAGCGCCTTACTTGCTCAGGCCGCCGAACAGTACGTATTTGATTTCGAGATAATCATCCAAGCCGTAGTGGGAGCCTTCCCGGCCTACGCCCGATTGTTTGAAACCGCCGAACGGCGCGACTTCCGTCGAAATGATGCCTTCGTTGATGCCGACGATGCCGCTCTCCAGGGCTTCAGCCACGCGCCAGGCACGGCCGATGTTGGACGTGAAGAAGTAAGAGGCAAGCCCGAACTCCGAGGCGTTGGCGAGGGCGATCGCGTCCGCTTCGTCCTTGAAACGATAGAGCGGCGCGACGGGGCCGAACGTCTCTTCTTTCGTGAAGCGCATATCGGTCGTGGCATTGAGAACGACGGTCGGTTCATAGAAAAGACCGCCCAGCGCGCTGCGTTTACCGCCGGTCGCGATCGTTGCGCCTTTGGCTTTAGCGTCGGCTACGTGCGCTTCCACCTTCTCGACGGCGTCTGCGTTGATCAGCGGCCCGAGGTCGGCGCCCGGCTCCGTTCCCGGCGCGACTTTCATTTTCTTCACCGCCTCGACGAGCCGCTCCGCGAACCGGTCGTAGATGCCGTCCTGCACCAGGATGCGGTTCGCGCAGACGCAGGTCTGACCCACGTTGCGGTACTTGGACACAATGGCGCCCTTCACGGCGAGGTCCAGATCGGCGTCGTCGAATACGATCAGCGGCGCATTGCCGCCGAGTTCCATGCTGACCTTTTTCACCGTGTCGGCCGCTTGCCGCATGAGGATCTTTCCGACTTCCGTCGAGCCGGTGAAGGAAACCTTCCGCACATCATTGGACTTCATCATGACGCCGACCACCGTCGCCGCGTCACCGGTGATGACATTCAAGACGCCCGGCGGAATTCCCGCGCGCTCGGCGAGATCGGCCAAAGCGAGAGCGCACAGCGGGGTTTCCTCCGACGGCTTTATGATAATGGTGCAGCCGGCGGCGAGGGCGGGGCCGGCTTTGCGCGTGATCATCGCAATCGGGAAGTTCCACGGCGTTACGGCGCAGACGACGCCGACGGGTTGTTTCATCACCACAATGCGTGCATCGGCGCGATGGGACGGGATGACGTCGCCATAGGCGCGGCGGCCTTCTTCGGCGAACCAGCGAATGAAGTTGGCGCCGTAGACCACTTCCCCGGCCGCTTCCGCCAGCGGTTTGCCCTGTTCCGCGGTCATAAGCGCGGCCAGATAGTCCTTTTCCGCCAGCATCAACTCGTACCAGCGCATCAGAATGTTGGCGCGCTCCAGCGCTGTCTTTTGCGACCAGCTCTTGAAGGCATCCGTCGCGGCCTTGATCGCGCGTTCTGTCTCAGCGGCGCCAAGGTCGGGCACTTGGGCGATTTCCGCCCCGGTCGCCGGATTCGTGACGGCGAAAGTCTTGGCGCTGTCCGCGCCGAACCATTGTCCGTTGACGAAGTTGAGGGTTTTGGCCGCTTTGAGGTCTGCGTCGCGCATCGCTTTTTCCCGAATACAAGGACGGTCAGGCTCTAATGGGACCGCCCGGAGGTTCGCGCAAGGGAGTTATCGTCGAGGCACCTGTGAGAAACATTCACGGCGCGACCGGACCGCGCCGGAGACCCGGAGGCGCCAATGCATGCATTTGACTGCAGGCTGTGGCTCCCGTGCATCACTCATTTTCGAGGTGCTTTAAAAAATATCATCACCATAGAACGCCTAAAAGCTGAGCCGCTGCGTTGCAAAATACCCCAATAAATCAAGGATAAAGCATGCGGGGCGGTACTGGGGTGCCCAATAATGGTGCAGCGCATCGCGAGAAAAATAAGCAATAGATATGAGAATAATTCAAACACTCCCCCGGAATAAACTCATTTGCGAACATTGGGTGACGGTCGCAGCATGGGCTATATACGGGACTAAGTTGTGCCGCCGCTTCCGGCGGGACGGGGAATTTATCTGTGACGGACACCGCCCGGGTGCCGCCACCATCAAAAAATGGAGGGGATCCTGATTACGAAGTCTTCTCGCGGCCGTTTCGGCTCGCGCGCCCTGCTCGCGACCGCCACCAGCGCCGTGGCCATGCTCGCGTTCTCCCAGGCTTTCGCGCAGCAAAACGCTGCCGCGCCGGCAGTTGACGAAATCATCGTCACAGGCAGCCGCATCGTCCGTGACGGCTACGAAGCGCCGACCCCGACGACCGTGATCGGCGTCGAGCAGCTGCAGCAGCAGGCGGCCCCGAACGTCATCGACTACCTGACCACCCTGCCGACGTTCTCGGGCAACTACACCCCGCAGTCGTCGACCCAGAACATCAGCGCCGGCACCGCCGGGACCGCTTCGGTGAACCTGCGTAACCTGGGTGTCGAACGTACCCTCATCCTCATCAACGGCCAGCGCTCGGTGCCTTCCACCGTCAGCGGCCGCGTCGACGTGAACGCAATCCCGTCGCAGCTCATCCAACGCACCGACGTTGTCACCGGCGGCGCCTCGGCGGCTTACGGCTCGGACGCCGTGGCCGGCGTTGTGAACTTCGTGCTCGACACCAAGTACACCGGTGTTGGCGGTGAAGTGTCGGGCGGTGTCACCGATTACGGCGACAACGGCAACTTCAAGATCGCCCTGACGGGTGGTACCCCATTTGCCAACGATCGCGGTCACTTCATCGCTTCGGGCCTGATGAGCTATCAGTCCGGCATCCTTTGGGCCGACCGCCCGTGGAACGAGCAAGGTTATGGCTTTATGACTAACCCGGCTTACGGCACGGGCGCAGGTCAGACCCGTGACGTTCCGCAGCGCCTTCTGCTGACCAGCGTCGGTCCGGCGCAGGCGACGCGCGGCGGCATCATCGTCAGCGGTCCTCTGAAGGGCATCGCCTTCGGCCCGGGCGGCGTTCCGTACAACTTCTCTTACGGCGACCTGGTCTCCGGCGGACTGATGCGCGGCGGCGAATGGAAGGCGCAGGACCTTCACCGCAATCAGTCGATTGAACCGGAAATGTCCTCGCAGAACTTCTTCACCCGCGTCAGCTACGCGCTCGGTGACCATGTCGAGGTCTACGGCCAGTGGAACTGGTACCATAACAAGTTCTTCTCGAACGGTTACGGGATGGAAGACTTCGGCGGCGTGAACATTCCGATCACGAACGCCTTCCTCGCTGAATCCGTGCGTACGCAGGGTTTGGCTCTGGGGCTCACCCAGGTCACCATCGGCTCCAGCAACTACGACATGGGCGTCATCGGGCAGTCCAACGAGCGTTGGACCAACCGCTTTGTCGGCGGCTTCAACGGTAACTTTGAAGCCTTCAACACCGAGTGGACCTGGGACGCGTATTACCAGCTCGGCATTTCGCGGAACTCCGAACGCGCTCTGAACAGCCGCATCGAAACGAACTACCGCCAATCGCTCGATTCCGTGCGCAACGCCAATGGCACGATCGTTTGCCGCTCCACGCTCACCAATCCGACGGACGGCTGCGTGCCGTACAATCCGTTCGGCGTCGGCGTGAACTCGGCCGCCCAGCTCGATTACGTGCTCGATAACGCCTACCGCTATCAGAAGTTCACGCAGGACGTGATGGCGGCCTCGGTTCAGGGCGAGCCGTTCGAATCTTGGGCCGGTCCGGTCTCGGTGGCGACCGGTATCGAACATCGCGTTGAAGAGTCGGTTGGTATCAACAGCCTGCTCGACCAGCAGCGCGTCTACTTCGGCGGTAACTACCAGCCGACCTTTGGTAAGTACAAAGTCACCGAAGGTTTCTTTGAGACGATCGTGCCGCTGGCCCGCGGCCAGGCTTGGGCGGAAAGCTTCGACCTGAACGCGGCCGTCCGTGCGACCGACTACTCGTCGGCCGGTTACGTCACCACTTGGAAGGCCGGCGCCACCTACACGCCGGTGTCCGACCTGACCTTCCGCGTGACGCGTTCTCGCGACATCCGCGCGCCGAACATCGGCGATCTGTACAACGCCGGCACGGTCGTGACGAACAATGTCATCGACACCATCTCGGGCGGCACGTCGTCGGTGCAGTACGTCGGCACCACGCGCGGCAATCCGAACCTGGTTCCGGAAAAGGCTGACACCACCGGGATCGGCGTCGTCCTGCAGCCGACCTTCCTGTCGGGCTTCCAGGCGTCGGTCGACTACTGGAACATCAACGTGAAGGGCGCGATCACCACGATCAATGCGCAGCAGATCGTTGACCTCTGCGCCCAGGGCAACCCGAACTTCTGCTCCGCCATCAACGCGGGCACCGCGAATCAGGGTCGCCTTGCCGCCACCTCGATCACGAACACCATCTTCGTGCAGCCGTTCAACCTCGCACGTCAAAACGCGCGTGGCATCGACTTCGAAGCTGGCTACGTGTTCCCGCTGGCGAGCATCGCTGAAAGCATGGACGGTAACCTCCGCATTCGTGCTCTCGCGTCGCGCTACCTCAAGAACTACCGCGACACGGGTTTGACGCGTCCGACGGACACCGCCGGTGAAAACAACGGTAGCGGTCCGGCGACTTGGCGTTGGCAGGCTTTGGCGACCTACGACGCCAAGCCGATCAGCGCCACGATCACGGCGCGCGGCATCAGCGGCGGCACCTACAACAACGACTTCATCCAGTGCACGACGGGTTGCCCGGTGTCGGTTGCTCCGAACATCACGGTCAACAACAACTGGATCCCGGGTGCGATTTACTGGGATTTCGCGACCAGCTACCAGATCTTCACGGCCGAGCAGGGCAACGGCAACGTCGAAGCCTTCTTCAACGTGAAGAACATCACCAACAAGGACGCGGTGATGGTCGGTGGCACGGGTAACTTCGCGACCGACACGGTCACGACCAACCCGTCCAACTACGACTCTCATGGCCGTACGTTCCGCGTGGGCGTCCGCTTCCGCATGTAACCAGAGGCGACACGTAAAGACTGAAAAGGAGGGCGGAAACGCCCTCCTTTTTTATTTGTCATCCGTTTTGCCGGATGAGGCACCCTCAAGAAAGGCGCTGTTTTCCGACACCTTTTGCGCTCGTTTTAGTTCCTTTCAACATTCGGGTGAAAAGCTTTCATGAGCAAAAAAGCCTGTTAGATCGTATATCTGAGGGGCCGGATCTGTCCGGTCGAGGCCGAAAATGCGCCATTTTCCGCGGCGTTCCGACGCTCAGGCGAATGGAGAGGCGGCCAGAGGATGTGGTTCCCCCCGCCTGAAGCGTGGAGGGTTGAACGGTCCGCGTGAGAGTTCAGTGTGAGTTTTTTTAGCCGGGGTGCATGATGGCGGCCCGGCGGGACGTGGACGATGAGAGACGACGCAAAAGGTTTCGCGACGACAAAGACGTGCGGCGAAGTGCTGGTGGAGCTGCTTGAGCTCTACGGGATCGACACCGTATTCGGTATTCCCGGAGTGCACACGGTTGAGTTCTACCGGGGACTCAAGAACACCAAGCTGCGTCACATTACGCCGCGCCACGAGCAGGGCGCGGGCTTTATGGCCGACGGCTATGCGCGCGCGACCGGCAAACCGGCCGCATGCTTTATCATCACCGGACCGGGTCTTACGAATATTGCCACGCCGATGGGGCAGGCCTACGCCGATTCCATCCCGATGCTGGTGATCTCGGCGGTGAACTACACCTTCGAACTGGGCAAAGGCGAAGGCCGCCTGCATGAGCTGCCGTCACAGCAGAAGTTGATGTCGGGTCTCACCGCGTTCAGCCACACCCTGCGCCGCCCGCATGACCTTCCCGGCGTGCTCGCCGACGCCTTCGCGGTATTCCGCAGTAAGCGCCCGCGTCCCGTGCATATCGAAATCCCGCTCGACGTGATTACGGCCGAGGCCGGACATATCTCCCGCAAGGCGCTGCGCACGCCCGCGCGCCCGAAGGCGAAAGCCGCGAAAATCACCGAAGCGGCTAAACTTTTGAAAACCGCGACCCGTCCGATGATGGTTCTCGGCGGCGGTGCGCAGCATGCCGGTGAGTCGGCTCGGGCCGTCGCTGAAAAGCTCGGCGCCGTGGTGCTGACGACCGTTAACGGCAAGGGCATCCTTCCGGCGCGGCATCCGCTTTCGATTGGAAGCACCATTAGCGTGCCCTTCGTCCTCGAGGAGATGGCGAAAGCGGACGTGGTTCTGGCGGTGGGCACCGAACTGGGCGAAACCGATACCTGGTTGTTTGAAGGCAAGCATCCGCGCTTCGACGGTAAGGTGATCCGCATCGATATCGAAGCCGATCAACTCAGCCGCAATGCCTCGCCCGACATCGCCATCCACAGCGATTCCGATACGGCATTGACCGCGCTCGCGGCCGCGCTCGGCAATCATACGCCCAATCCCGAGGGCCCCGCCCGCGCCCAGGCGCTGCGCGATTTGCTGCAAGCGGCACTGACGCCGCCGCAGCGCGCCCATCAGACCATCATGAAGGCGGTTCAGGAGGCGTTGCCGGACGCCATGATCGTCGGCGATTCCACCCAGCCGATCTACAGCGCCAACCTGTTCTACGAAGCCGAGCGCCCGCGCACCTATTTCAACTCCACCACCGGCTACGGCACGCTCGGTTACGCCTTGCCGGCCGCGTTCGGCGCCAAGCTCGCGCAGAAGGATCGCCCGTCCGTGGCTGTCATCGGCGACGGTGGGCTCCAGTTCACCATCGGCGAGCTTGCGACGGCCGTGGAACTGGGCTTGCCCGTCGTTGTCCTGGTGTGGAACAACCAAGGTTACTTCGAGATCAAGAAGTACATGGCCGAGCGCGGCATCCCTCAGATCGGCGTCGATCTGTACACGCCGGACTTCCTCGCCATTGCCCGCGGCTTCGGCTGTAATGCGGTGCGCGCCCAAGGTCTTGAACATCTCAAGGCCGAGCTGCGTACGGCGAACACGGCCAAGGGCCCAACCTTGATCGAAATCGACGAGGCGGCTGCGCTGGCTTGGTAGCGCTCCCCACAAGAGGCCGAAGACATGACCGATACCGCCTTGCTTAAGCGCGACCGCAGCCTTTTCATTGCCGGCGCGTGGCACGCCTCCACCGGCGACGAGCGCATTGTCGTGACCGATCCGTCGACGGGCGCGCACATTGCCGACCTCGGCGGCGCAAGCGCGGCTGATGTGAAGGCCGCCGTGACGGCCGCCGTCGAGGCCTTTCCGGCGTGGTCGCATTTGTCCGGCGCGGAACGCGCGCGCTATCTGCGCGAGATCGCGGACAAGCTCATGGGCCGGCGCGAGGCCATCATCGACCTTCTGATGCGCAACAACGGCAAGCCGCGCAAGGAAGCGGAGATCGATGCGTCCGACGCGGTGGCCACATTCGCCTATTACGGCGACCTCGCGGAAGCCTTGGACAAGCGCCAGGATGCGGCGGTGGCGCTGCCCGATCCCGCCCACGCCGGGAAGACTCGCTACGCGCCGCTCGGTCCGGTCGGCATGATCGTCCCGTGGAACTTCCCGATGGTGACCAGCGCATGGAAGATCGCCCCGGCGCTTGCCGCCGGGTGTACGGTGGTCATCAAGACCGCCTCCTTCACGCCGCTCGCCGAACTGATCTACGGCGATATCGCCGCCGAGATCGGCTTGCCCAAAGGCGTGCTCAACATTCTCACCGGCGGCGCGTCCGCCGGTGCGGCGCTGACCGCGGACAA
This sequence comes from Rhodospirillaceae bacterium, assembly GCA_041905525.1. Lineage (GTDB taxonomy): Bacteria > Pseudomonadota > Alphaproteobacteria > Rhodospirillales > Rhodospirillaceae > SHVO01. The sequence goes on along the minus strand of JAYRKY010000016.1, from coordinate 60,098 downwards.
GCGCCTGCGCAAACTCTCCTTCACCGGCAGCAACGCCGTGGGTGCGAAGGTCATGGGCGCCGCCGCGCAGCATGTCGTGCCCGTTTCGCTCGAACTCGGCGGAAAGTCGCCGATCGTCGTGCTGGCCGATGCCCCAGTCGAAGACGCCGTGGACCTGATCATGGCCGGGATCTTCTTCAACGCGGGGCAGATGTGCTCGGCCACGTCGCGCCTCATCATCGACCGCAAGATCGCCGACAAGGTGATGTCGCGTCTGGTTGAGAAGACCAAGGGGCTCAAGGTTGACTCTCCCTTTGTTGACGGCGCCGAGATGGGCCCGATGACGACGGAGAATCAGTACCGCTCCGTGATCAAGACGTTCGACCGGGCCAAAGCCGACGGCCTCAGATGTCTCGTCGGCGGGCATGCCCTGAACCGCGACGGCTTCTTCGTCGCGCCGACGGTCTATGACGATGTGTCCACGGACCACCCCGTGTGGCGCGAAGAGATCTTTGGACCGGTGCTCGCTGTCCGCCGCTTCGACACCGAGGACGAAGCAATCGCTTTGGCCAACGACACCGAGTTTGGCCTCGCCGCGACGGTCGTGGGCGGCGACGCCGCGAAGGCGGAAGCCGTGGCGCGCGAGATCGAGGCCGGCCACATCTGGGTGAACACGCCGCAAGTGCCTTACGTGCAATCCGCCTGGGGTGGGTTCAAGGCCAGCGGCATTGGACGCGAACTCGGCCCTTGGGGTATGGACGCGTTCCTCGGTGTTAAGCACATTACTGTTCCTGCAACGAAGTAAGATCGGCCGCGAGGCCAGGAGAACGCCATGTCGAAGTCCAATGCCAGTCTGTTTGCGCGCCGCCAGGCCGCCGTGCCCAAGGGTGTCGGCAATGCGACCGCCGTCATCGCGGCCCGCGCCGAGAACGCGGAAATCTGGGACGTCGAGGGCAAGCGCTACATCGACTTCGTCGGCGGCATTGGCTCGCTCAACACCGGTCATCGCCACCCGAAGGTGATGAAGGCCGTTCACGACCAGCTTGAGAAGGTCACCCACTCCGCCTTCCAGGTGATGGCGTACGAGCCCTATATCGAACTCGCCGAGCGCCTGAATGAAATCGCTCCCGTGGAAGGTCCGGCGAAGACCATTTTCTTCGCGACCGGCGCCGAGGCGACCGAGAATGCGATCAAGATCGCTCGCGTCGCCACCGGCCGTTCCGCCGTCATCGCCTTCGCCGGCGGGTTCCACGGCCGCACGCTCCTGGCCTCCGCGATGACCGGCAAGGTCGCACCCTACAAGAAGCACTTCGGCCCGATGCCCGGTGAGATCTACCACGTACCGTTCCCCGTGGAATCGCGCGGCATCACGGTACAGATGTGTCTGGAAGCCATCGAGCGCCTGTTCTACGCCGATGTCGAGCCCGAGCGCATCGCGGCGATCATCATCGAGCCCGTGCAGGGCGAGGGCGGGTTCAACCCGGCGCCGAAGGAACTCATGGTGGCGCTGCGCAAGCTGTGTGACCAGCACGGCATGCTGCTCATCGCCGACGAAGTGCAATCCGGCTTCGCGCGGACCGGCAAGATGTTCTGCATCGAACATTCCGGCATTAAGCCGGACATGATCACGGTCGCCAAATCCATCTCGGGCGGCTTCCCGCTGTCGGGTGTCATCGGGCGCGCGGCGGTGATGGACGCTTCGCCGCCGGGCGGTCTCGGCGGTACCTTCGGCGGCCCGCCGATCTCCTGCGCCGCCGGCGTCGCCGTGCTGGATGTCATCAAGGAAGAAAAACTCCTCGACCGTGCCAACGAGATCGGCAAGCGCATCCGCGCCAAGCTGGAATCCTTCGAGAAGCGCAACGATCTTTATCCCATCGCGGCCATCCGCGGCCCCGGCGCCATGATCGGTTTCGACATCGTCAAGGCGCGCGGCGGCAATGAGCCGGACGGGGACTCCACCAAAAAGATCGTGGGCAAGGCGCTTGAAGCCGGCTTGCTGCTGCTCACCTGCGGCACCTACGGCAACACCATCCGCATTCTGGTGCCGCTGACGGCCTCCGACGCGCTGGTGGACGAGGGCATGGCTCTCATGGAGAAGGCGCTGGCCTACCCGGCCTAGCCGCCCGGGGACTATTGGGCGCGCGCGCAACCACGTTATAGTTGCGCGCCGTCCTGTCCTCTCCAGCCGGGGTCCTCGTGGGAAAACGCGCCGATATCTTTCCATCCAAAACGCGCGCCGCGCTTGCGGTGCTCATGCTGGTGGTCCATTTCGGCGTCCTCGCCGCAGCGCTGACCGGCAGTTGGCCCGACACCTTCAAGGCCCTCACTGTTCCACCGTTCCCGGTTCCCTTCGGCGATTTTCGGGTGGTCACGGCGGCGCCGCTCAGCGCTGATCAGGGGTTCGATCCGCTCGTCGCCAATCCGCAGGATGTCCAACGGCGCGCCTTAAACTACCCGCGCATATGGATCGCGATCGGGCGCCAGTTTCAGGGCGAGGCGGGTGTGATCACGGCGGGCCTTATTCTCGCCGCGCTCTTTTCTCTCCCCGCCGCCTGGCTGGCCGCCACCCAAAGGACGACGGCAGCCTCCGTGAGTATCCTGCTCGTAGGGCTTTCGGCTTCGACATGGCTTGCCCTCGAGCGCGGCAACACGGATCTCCTCATTTTTGCTCTTGTCGCAGGTGCGTTGTTTGCCCCGAGCCGGTTTCGTGCTCCGCTTTTGGGCGTTGCGACCGTTCTCAAGGTCTACCCGTTTATCACGACCCTCGTGGAGGCGATCCGCGGGCGCACGATTGTGGGCTTCGGCATCGCGGTGGCGACCACGGTCTACCTTATCGCGATCTTCAACGACCTGATCCAAATCACGAAGACGACCGAGGTGGGCGGCATGCTGTCATTCGGCGTAAAGGCGGCGGCGCTTCTTTTCCGGGGAAGTGCCTACGCCATCGGCGATTGGACCGTCGTTGGAGTGTTCGCGGTCGGCACGCTGGTCGCCCTCGTGCTTGGCCTCAAGCGTCCGCTGCAGGCCAAGGTGCCTGCGTTCGAAGAGAACGCACTTCTTCTCGCCGGCCCGTTGCTGCTGTTTTGTTACGTAACGGCGAGCAATTGGGACTACCGGTTGATTTTCACCGTACTGTTGATCCCATATTTCTTGCGCCCTGCCGAGGCCAGCGAGCGGATTTTGGGGTGGGTTGCCGTTGGGTCGATCTTGTTGGCGTGCAACTACACCCTACTGATGTATATGCGCGACACAGGCATTCTTTTGAATGCCGCGGCGAAGTACCTCCTCTATTGCATTTTGGTTTTCTCCGTCACTAGAGTCATCGTCCGGACAGACGACGTGCAGTTCATGATCGAGAATTGGCGTGCAACGGCGAAAAGGTAGGACAGCAATGGGTTCGACTTCACGGCGTGTCATCATCGTAGGCGCGGCGATTGCGCCCGCTGCGCTGCTGCTCGGTTCATCCGCGGTCTTTGCGCAGAACGCCGTCGACAACAGCGACATCGTGAAAGCCGAATTGGAGAAAGCTTCCGCCCAGGCCGCCGCCGCGCGCGCCAGCGCGCTCCTGCGCGATCCCGGATCTCCCGTGCTGGGCAATCCCCAGGGCGATGTCACGCTGGTGAAATTCACCGACTATCAGTGCACCTACTGCAAGGCCGCCGATCCGCGCATTGAAAAGCTCATCGCCGACGATCCGAAAGTGCGTGTCGTTGTGAAGGAGTTTCCTGTCCTGGGCCCTGTGTCTCTCGTCGCGGCCAAGGCGGCGCTGGCGTCGCAGAAGCAGGGTAAGTACGCAGCCTATCATCAGGCCATGATGGCCTATCGGGGCAAGCTCACCGACGCAGACATCTTCGCCATGGCGGGGAAGGTGGGTTTGAATGTCGATAAGCTGAAGGCCGATATGGAATCGCCCGAGGTCACGGACCAGATCATCGCCACCTTCGACCTCGCGCGCGCCCTGAAAATCTCGCTCACGCCCGGCTACATCGTGAATGCGACAGTGCTGTCCGGCGTGTCGGCGAAAACCTCTTCTGCGGCGATCAATTTCGCCCAGGAAATCGCGGCCGCCCGCGCCGCCGCGAAGTAAGTTTTCACAATTTCAACGCGTTAGCGGAGGTTGCCACACGCACTGCGCGGGATTATAACTGACCGGTCAGTCATTAATGCCGGTCCGATGTCCACACGCGCCCGCCGCCCCGAGGCCCGCCCCGACGAGATCCTGGACGCCGCCCTTGGGGCGTTCTCGGAACTCGGTTTTGCCGGCGCGCGGATCGACGATGTCGCCGCCCGCGCCGGGCTCTCCAAGGGCGCCGTCTACCTCTACTTTAAATCGAAGGAAGACCTGCTCATGGCGCTGGTGCGCCGTCTTGCCGATCGCGTAGTCGGCGCGGCGGAAGGCCTCGCCACGGCGAAGGGCGCCGACGCGGAAGCGACCCTGCGCATGCTCCTGACCTTCATGGCGGTCCAGCTGTCGGATCCTCGCGTGTCCGCTGCGCCGCGTATCGTCATCGCGGAGGCACAGCGCTTTCCGGAACTGGCGGCCTTTTATCGTAGCGCCGTCATCGATCGTGCGCAGCGCTTGCTCACGGGGCTGATTGACCGGGGTGTCGCGGAGGGCGTGTTCCGCGACATTGACCGCGCGGTCGCGCTGCGTGGCTGCGCCGGACCGATGCTCGTGCACATGCTGCTCTCTACGGTGTTCGCCGATCCCAAGAACCCTGGTCCCGCGCCCGACGTGCTTGCGAGCGGGATCGCGGACATGATCCTCAACGGTCTTAAAGTGAAAGACGGAGCTTCGTCATGAAGCGTTTGACGGCCACCCTCGCGATCATCGCGCTCGCCGGCTGCGGCAACGATACGCCTACGCTCAACGGCTACGCCGAAGGCGAGTTTGTCATGCTGGCGCCCGAAACCGCCGGCCGCATCGATCAGATCGGCGTTGCGGAAGGCGCCGTCGTGCAGGCCGGCGCGGTGCTGTTCAGCCTGGAGCGGACCACCGAAACCTTGTCTCTCGAGGCGGCGCGCGCGCGGGCGGCTGCGGCCTCCGCGAAGTTCGACGACGCTGTTGCCGGCGGCCGTACGCCCGAAATCGCAGCCGCGCGCGAGCAGCTTCAACAGGCGCGCGCCGTCCAGGTCCGCGCCCGCGCCGATCGCGCCCGCGCCCAGGAACTGGCCGACACGGGCGTCATTCCCCGCGCGCGTCTGGATGAGGCGGTCGCCGCCTCCGAGTCCGCCGATGCAAAAGTTTCCGAGGCGCGCGAGCGCGTGACGCTCGCCGAGCTGCCCGCGCGTGAAAACCAGATCAAGGCGCTCGCCGCCGGCGTAGAGGAGGCCGAACAGCAGGTGAAGATGGCTGAAGACACTCTACGCCGGCGCACGGTCGCCGCGCCCGCCGCCGGCCGGGTCGAACGGGTCCTGCGCTACGCGGGCGAGGTGGCGGGGCCGACCGTCCCAGCCGTGCGCTTCTTGCCGGACGGACGCGTGATCGCGGTGCTCTATATCCCCGAGCCGAGCCTAGCGCGCGTGCCCGTCGGAACGCATCTCGCGATCTCCTGCGACGGCTGCCCTGACAACGCCGCCGCGGATATTGTCTCGGTCGCCGACGAGGCGGAGTTCACGCCGCCCATCATCTATTCCGATTCACAGCGCAGCCGCCTCGTATTCCGGGCCGAGGCGCGATTCACCGGGTTCGTTCCCCCGCCGGGTACGCCGCTGCGCGCCGAGGTGCAGCGCGCCCGGTCTCAGAAGGCCGAGACGCGTGGCAACTGAAAACGTCATCGACGTTCAAGGGCTGACGAAAACGTTCGGCGGCAAGCGGGTCGTCGACGACTTCTCGATCCAGGTCCCGAAGGGCGCGATCTACGGATTCCTGGGCCCCAACGGCTCCGGCAAGACGACCACGATCCGCATGTTATGCGGGCTCCTCAGCCCGGACGGCGGCGGCGGGACGGCGCTCGGTTACGACATCATCAAGGACAGCCGCGCCATCAAGATGCGCGTCGGCTACATGACGCAGCGCTTCTCGCTCTACGAGGACATGACCGCGCGCGAAAACCTGACCTTCGTGGCGCGTCTGCATGATCTTCCGGACGTGCGCGGCGTGGTCGCGCACGCGCTCGAGGAATACGAGATGACGCCGCGCGCCGATCAGCTCGCCGGCCAAATGTCCGGCGGGTGGAAGCAGCGGCTCGCCCTCGCCGCAGCCTCTTTGCACGAACCGCAGCTGCTGTTGCTCGATGAGCCGACGGCCGGCGTAGACCCCAAGGCGCGCCGCGACTTCTGGGAGCGGATCAGAGGCCGTGCCGACAAGGGCGTCTCGGTGTTGGTGTCCACGCACTATATGGACGAGGCCGTGCAGTGCGACTACATCGCCTTCATGGCCTACGGCCGCAAGCTCATCGATGCGGCGGCGGCGGATATCTCAAACGAAGTACAACTCAAGACCTGGCGGATTGAGGGCAGGGACCTGCACCCGATTTATGGACGCTTGAAGCGGACCCCGGGCGTTGAGCAGGTCGCGCGGTTCGGCTCGGCCCTGCATGTCAGCGGCCGCGACGCAGAAGCGCTCGAACGCGCTGTCGCGCCGCTGCGCGGCCAGGCGGGGCTTGAAGTGGTCCCGGCCAAAACGGGACTGGAAGAAGCCTTCATCTATCTCATGGGCGGCGCGGAGGATAACTTCAAATGACCGCCGACCGCTTCTCCCTCGCACGCGTGAAAGCCGTTCTCGCGAAAGAGTTCGTGCAGATGCGCCGCGACCGGCTCACCTTCGCCATGATGGTCGGCATCCCGATCATGCAGCTTCTCCTGTTCGGCTACGCCATAAACACCGACCCGCGGCATCTGCCCACGCTGGTGGAGATGGGCGACTCAGGGCCCGCCAGCCGGGCCGTGCTGCATGCCATGGAGAACTCCCTCTACTTCGACATCACCGGCACCGTCACGCGCGCCGAGGGCGAGGCTGCGCTCAAGAACGGCGATGCGGTGTTCGTGCTGACGATTCCTCCGAATTTCGAGCGCGATTTTGCCCGCGGCGACCAGCCGCAGCTGCTTCTGGACACCGATGCGTCGGACCCCGTGGCGGCCGGCGCCGGCGCGGGCGCGATCCAGCAAATCGTGCAGCAGGCGTTGAAGCCCTACACCCCGCCGCACCAGCCGCCGGTCGAAGCGGTCGTGCACAGGCGCTACAACGCCGCCAGCCGTTCGGCGATCAATATCGTGCCCGGTCTTCTCGGCGTGATCCTTACCATGACCATGGTGATGATGACCGCCATTGCGATCACGCGCGAGACCGAGCGCGGCACCCTCGAAACTCTGCTCGCGACGCCGGCGCGTCCGCTTGAAGTGATGGTCGGGAAGATCACGCCCTACATCCTTGTGGGGTTCATCCAAGTCAGCGTCATGTTGCTTGGCGCGCGCCTTCTCTTCGACGTTCCTTTTTCCGGAAATCCGCTCGCTTTTCTGACGGCGGTGTCGCTGTTCATTCTGGTCAATCTGTCGATCGGCTTTTTCTTCTCCACCATCGCCCGTTCTCAGATGCAGGCGATGCAAATGACCTTCTTCATGTTCCTGCCCTCGATTCTCCTCTCGGGCTTCATGTTTCCCTTTTATGCGATGCCGGGATGGGCCCAGGCGATCGGACAGATTCTCCCCAACACGCACTTCCTCCGCGCGATCCGGGGCGTGATGCTCAAAGGCGGCGGATTCACGGATATTTGGATGAACCTGTTGCCCCTCGCTATCATCTTGGCGGTGGTCGCCACCCTCGCACTGAAGCGCTATCGCCGCACGTTGGATTAGTGTTTTATTAACCGTGCAACCGCACGGTCACGCCACGCGTATGTAACCGGACGAATGCGCGGGGGGCTTTCAGAATGAAAGCGATAAGGCTTCTTTTGTTCGTAGTGGCATGCCTGTGGGCAGGCGACGCCATTGCGCAGAACATCACCGTCTACAGCGCGGGCAGTGTTGTGGTCGGGCAGACCCGCCAACTCACCGCCTATGTCCCTCTTTCTCCGGACACCGTCAGGTGGTCCGTCGATGGCATCTCCGGCGGCAACACCACCGTCGGCACCGTCTCCTCCACCGGCCTTTATCTCGCGCCCGCCGTGCCGCCCACCGGCGGACAAGTCAGCGTGAGGGCGACCAGCACGGCTTATCCCGACAAATCGGACGCCGTCACGCTGAAGATCACCTATCCCGCCGTGCAGTTGTGGAGCATCTCGCCGGCCTCGGGCCCTGTCGGCGCGTTCACCATCTCGTTGAACGGCGCCAACTTCACGCCGGACTCCGTGGTGCAGGTCGGCGACGTCACGCTCAACACGAACTATGTGTCGCCCACCAGCATGCGCGCGACCGGCGCGACCGTCGCCGCACAGGCGGGCAAGAAGTTGGGCGTGAAGGTCATACGTCCGGGCCTTGGCGGCACCACCAGCGGCAGTGTCACCTATACGGTGGCGGCCTCGGGCACGAGCCCCACGCCGACCCCGACCCCGACCCCGGAGCCGGCGCCGATTCCGCCTGCGATCACCGTGTCGCTCTCGCCGAACGGCTCGACCATCGCCCCGTTCTCCACGCGCCAGTTCACGGCTACCGTGACCGGCGCCACCAACCTCTCGGTCACGTATAGCGTAAACAATGTCGTCGGCGGCAACGCCGACGTCGGAACCATCTCCCCGACCGGCCTTTACACTGCGCCGGCGGCCGGAGCCGAGGCGCGCACGTTCACCATCCGCGCCGCCAGCGTGGCCGGACCCTCCGCTGTGGGCGCCGCGACCATCACGGTCGCCGGGCAGCCGGACGCGGGGACGTCGCAAGGAACCGCCAACCTCGCCGCCGCGCGGCTGCTCGAGCAAGCGACCTTCGGTCCGACCGCCGCTTCCATTGCGCGGGTGCGCGAAATCGGCGTCGACGCCTGGCTGAACGAACAATTCGCAATGGCCGAAACGCCGGTGACGTTGCCCGAGGGCAACAACAACAGCGTGGTACGCGCGCAATATCTCAGCCGGCTGTCCGCCGCCAACGACCAGCTTCGCCAGCGCGTGGCCTACGCCCTCGGGCAGATCATCGTCATTTCGATGAACAAGAATATCTACCCGAACGAGATCGTCCCCTATCTGCAGATCCTGTCGCGCAATGCGTTTGGCAATTACCGCACGCTGCTGGGCGAGATCTCGACCAGCTCGCAGATGGGCAAGTATCTCGATCTCGCCAACAGCAACAAGCCGGCCAACGGCGCCGGCGCCAACGAGAACTACCCGCGCGAATTGCTGCAGCTGTTTTCGATCGGCTTGTGGGAACTCAACGCCGACGGCACGCCGCGCCTCGATGCGAACCAGCAGCCGATCCCGACCTATGACCAGGCGACGGTTCAGCAGATTGCGCTCGCCTTCACCGGATGGACCTACCCCGGCGCCCGCAACAATAACTTCGAGGATTTTTCGGGACCGCTACAGCCAAAGGATGTCAACCACGACATGCGGGCGAAAGCGTTCCTCGGCTGCGCGATTCCGGCCAACCAAACCACCGCCGCCGATATGGACGCGACGCTCGATTGCGTCTTCCGTCACCCCAACGTCGCGCCTTTCATCTCTACCCGTCTGATCCGCTCCATGGTGACCAGCAATCCGTCGCCCGCCTACGTGGGCCGCGTTAGCGCGGTTTTCAACGACAACGGATCCGGTGTGAAGGGCGACCTGCGCGCCGTGGTGCGCGCGATCCTGACCGACCCGGAAGCGCGCAACGATACCGCGATCGCCTCCGGCGGTCGCTTGCGCGATCCCACCTTGCATCTCACCGCCCTGGTGCGGGCGCTCGGCGGGCGCATCACGCCCGAGAACCAGTTGTCGTGGGAAATGTCGCAGGCCTCGCAGATGCCGCTCACGCCGCCGTCGGTGTTCGGCTTCTACGCGCCCACCTACCGTGTGCCGCAGGCGGGCGGACTCTATGGACCGGAGTTCCAGATCTACTCGCCCACGGAGGCGGTGCTGCGCGGTAACATCTTCTGGCGCGTCATCACCAGCCCGGGCGGGGACTTTGCGACGGACCTGACGCCGTTCACCACTGCCAGGACCCCCGTCGAACTCATCGATCGGATCGATCAGACGCTGATGTATGGAAGGATGCCGCAGGCCATGCGTCAAAGTCTGGCCAACGTGATGGCGGCCCAAAGCACGCCGACCGAGCGCATGCAGATCGCGCTCTATCTCACGGCCGTGTCCGGCCTTTACGCCGTGCAGTATTAGGAGCGCGCCAATGCACCCGACACTCTCCCGCCGCGCGCTCGCTCGAATCTTCTCCGGGGCCGTGTCCGCGGCCGCCATGACCCGCCTCGGCGGGATGAGCGCACTCGCGCAGTCCGCGCCGGACTATAAGGCGCTGGTGTGCGTATTCCTGTTCGGCGGGAACGACAGTCACAACATGGTCGTGCCGCAGGAAACCGCGCACTACAATTCCTATCGCGCGATCCGACGGAACCTCGGTCTCCCCGACGGCAACGCGACGCTTCTTCCGATCGTCGCGCGCACGGGCGCCGTGCCTTACGCCTTCAACAGCGGCCTTCAGGCGATCCATCCCTTATGGGCGACCGGCCAGTTGGCCGTCGTCGCCAACGTCGGGATGCTCGCGGCCCCGACCACCCGCGCGGCCTACCTCAATCGCAGCGTTCCGTTGCCCACCAATCTTTTTTCGCACGCCGATCAGGTGATCGAGAAGCAGGCCGGCGATCCGAACGGTTCGGGCGCCGGCGGCAGCGGCTGGGTCGGACGCATTGCCGATCTCTCGGCGAACCTCAATGGCGCCGCGCGCTTTCCAGCGGCCGTGTCGATGAGCGGGCAGGCGCTCATGACCACCGGAGCGGTGATTCAATCGGCGACGCTCTACCCGGGCTTCGATCTTTCCGCCAACGGACTGGGCGCGTGGCCCGCGTCCGCGCAAGCCGCCCGCGGCCAGGCCCTCCAGGAGATTCTCGCGTTCGACAACGGCCTCACCTTGGTGCAGGCCGCCAACCGCGTGCGGCGCGACGCGGCCGAACTCAATCAGCTCCTGCGCTCAACGGGGGAAGCGCCGGCCCTGACCACGCCGTTCCCGGGCACAAGTCTGGGCCGCCAGATGCAGCAGATCGCAAATATCATCCGCCTGCGCGGCACGACCGGCATGCGACGTCAGGTTTTCTTCGCCTCGCTGGGCGGGTTCGATACCCACTCCTCGCAAGGCTGGCAGCATTGGGATCTGTTGCGTCAGGTCAGCGAAGCCATGCGCGCCTTGTACGACGCCACGGTCGAGATGGGCGTTGCCGCCAACGTCACGCAGTTCACTGAAACCGACTTTGGTCGCACCCTCGAGTCCAACGGCAGCGGGTCGGACCATGGCTGGGGCGGGCACCAGCTTGTGCTTGGCGGCGCCGTGCGCGGCGGCGACGTGTATGGAACGTTTCCGACCCTTGCTTTGGGTGGGCCCGACGACGCCAACACGCGCGGCGTCCTCATTCCGACCACCGCGCTCGATCAGTACGGCGCTACGTTCGCCCGCTGGTTCGGTGTCGCCGACTCTGCGCTTCCCCAGGTTTTCCCGAACATCGGACGGTTCGCCACCGCCAATGTCGGGTTTATGACTTAGAACCCAGGAAGGCGACGAAGCCTTCCATATAGGTCTTCAGCTGGCCTCGCGACGCTTCGTCCTTCAGATTTCCTTCGCTATCGAACAGGTCTCCACCCTTCGAGAGGGCAAGGCGACCCCCGCTCCAGTGCTGCGCGCCGATATGGCGTAACACCGGCAGCCAGCTGGCTTGCGAAAGCAGGGTGCCCCACCCGCTCGGCGTCGCGCCGATCAGACCGACCGCTTTGCCGCCGAACACGCGTTTCACATCGCTCGCCGGGCGCGTCAGCCAATCCAGCGCATTCTTGAAAACGCCCGGCATGGCGTTGTTGTATTCCGGCGTCACCAGAAGCAGGCCATCCGCCGCGGCGATCTTCTCCTTCAGCGCGGTCACCGCGGCCGGCAGCCCGTGCGCGGCCTCTTCGTCGCCGTCGTACAGGGGAATGCCGCGAATCGTCTCAATCTCAAGTTCGGCCCCGGCCGGCGTCACGTCCTTCGCCGCGCGCAGCAGGCCAGCGTTGATGGAGGCCTTCCGCAAGCTGCCCGATAGGCCGATGATTCTCGTCATATTCGCTTCCCTTTTTATTTACCGACCAACCGGTCGAAGAATACAGTCCCGGGCGATTTATTTCTCTGGCCCCGTTCGCATGAATTATGCATAGACACGCCGGTGCGCGAAACGCCGGACGCATAGGAGGTTTGCCTTGAATTCCCTGTTCAAGCTGGGGGCTCCTCTGCAAAATGGCCGCAACCAAGAATAAAACGAACCCTGGGAGGCTCCTATTCTCGACTTCAATTTGGGCGAAACCGTCGAAGCCATTCGCGAAACCGCGCGTCGCTTCTCGAGCGACAAGATTGGTCCGCTCGCCGCGCGCATCGACCACGACAATGCGTTCCCGCGCGAACTGTGGAAGCCGATGGGCGACCTCGGTCTGCACGGCATCACCGTTCCGGAAGAGGACGGCGGCCTGGGCCTCGGTTATCTCGAGCATGTCGTCGCCATGGAGGAAGTGAGCCGCGAGAGCGCCTCGATCGGCCTGTCCTACGGCGCCCACTCCAACCTCTGCGTCAACCAGATCCGCCGCTGGGGCAACGCGGAGCAGAAGAAGAAATATCTCCCCAAACTGATCTCTGGCGAGCACGTCGGCGCGCTTGCGATGAGCGAGTCCGGCGCCGGGTCCGATGTCGTCGGCATGAAGCTGCGCGCCGTGAAGAAGGGCGACCGCTATGTCCTCAACGGCACGAAGTTCTGGATCACCAACGGGCCGCACGCCGAGGTGCTCGTGGTCTACGCGAAGACAGAGCCCGAGAAGGAAAGCCGCGGCATCACCGCCTTCCTGATCGAAAAGGGTTTCAAAGGTTTCAGCTGTTCCCAGAAGCTGGATAAAATGGGCATGCGCGGCTCGGACACCGGTGAGCTGGTATTCGAAGACTGCGAAGTCCCTGAAGAGAACATCATGGGGCCGCTCAATCGCGGCGTCGAAGTGCTCATGAGCGGGCTCGACTACGAACGCGCCGTGCTCGCCGCCGGCCCGCTGGGCATCATGCAGAAGTGCCTCGACATCGTTCTGCCCTATGTGCGCGAGCGCAGCCAGTTCGGCCGCCCGATCGGCTCCTTCCAGCTGATGCAGGCGAAGGTGGCGGATATGTATGTCGCGCTCAATTCGGCGCGCGCCTACGTGTACGCCGTCGCCAAGGCCTGCGACGCGGGTCAGACCACCCGCCAGGACGCCGCGGGCGCGATCCTGCTCGCCTCCGAGAATGCGGTGAAGGTGTCGCTCGAAGCGATCCAGGCTCTGGGCGGCGCGGGCTACACGAAAGATTGGCCGGTGGAACGTTGCCTTCGCGATGCGAAGCTTTACGACATCGGCGCGGGCACCAATGAAATCCGCCGCTTTCTCATCGGACGCGAGCTCATCGGCGGCTGGCCGTCCAACCAATAAGAATAAGCGGAAGAGGGGAACCGTCAGGTGCCGAAGCTTCAATCGCAGATCAATCCGCAGAGCGAGCAGTATCAGAAGAACGCCGCCCACAACCGGGCGCTGGTCGAGGAGCTGCGCGGGCATATGGCCCGCATCGGGCTCGGCGGACCCGAAGACCAGCGTAAGCGCCATGTCGGGCGCAAGAAGCTGCTGGTCCGCGACCGCATCGGCCAATTGCTCGATCCCGGCTCGCCGTTCCTCGAGATCGGCGCGCTCGCCGCGTTCGGAATGTACAACGACGACGCGCCCGCCGCGGGCATGGTGTGCGGCGTCGGCCGCGTCTCCGGACGCGAAATCCTCGTCGTCGCCAACGATCCGACGGTGAAGGGCGGCGCGTACTTCCCGCTGACGGTGAAGAAGCACCTGCGCGCGCAGGAAATCGCCCAGCAGAACAGATTGCCGTGCGTCTATCTCGTCGACAGCGGCGGCGCCAATCTGCCCCACCAGGCCGAAGTCTTCCCTGACCGCGAACATTTCGGACGTATCTTCTTCAATCAAGCCAACATGAGCGCCATGGATATCCCGCAGATCGCCTGCGTGATGGGCTCTTGCACGGCGGGCGGCGCTTACGTGCCGGCCATGAGCGACGAAACCGTCATCGTGCGCAACCAGGGCACCATCTTCCTCGGCGGACCGCCGCTGGTGAAGGCGGCGACTGGCGAAGTCATTTCGGCCGAAGAACTCGGCGGCGCGGATACACACGGGCGCCGCTCCGGCGTCGTCGACCATGTCGCCAACAATGACGAACATGCGCTCCAGATCGTGCGCTCCATCGTCGCCAATCTGAACACTGTGAAGAAGGTCGATCTCGACCTGCGCGATCCCAAGCCGCCGGCCTACGATCCGGCGGAGCTTTATGGCGTGGTGCCCACGGACGTGCGCGCGCCCTACGACGTGCGCGAAGTGATCGCGCGTATTGTCGACGGCTCCGAGTTCGACGAGTTCAAGGCGCTCTATGGAACCACCCTGGTGTGCGGCTTCGCGCATATTTGGGGCCAGCCGATCGCCATTCTGGCCAATAACGGCGTCTTGTTCTCTGAAAGCGCCCTGAAGGGCGCGCATTTCATTGAACTCGCCTGCAAGCGCAATATTCCGCTTCTATTCCTGCAGAACATCTCTGGCTTCATGGTCGGCGGTAAATACGAAGCCGGCGGTATCGCCAAGGACGGCGCCAAGCTCGTCACCGCGGTGGCCTGCGCCCAGGTCCCGAAATTCACGGTACTGATCGGCGGCAGCTTCGGCGCCGGCAACTACGGAATGTGCGGCCGCGCCTATAGCCCGCGCATGCTTTTCACCTGGCCCAACAGCCGTATCTCCGTCATGGGCGGCGAACAGGCCGCCTCGGTGCTCGCCACCATTCGCCGCGACGCGATGGAAGCCAAGGGCGAAACCTGGCCCGCGGCGGATGAGGAGGCCTTCAAGACGCCGATCCGCGAACGCTACGAAGCCGAAGGCAATCCATACTTCGCCACCGCGCGCCTGTGGGACGACGGCATCATCGATCCGGCGCAAACCCGCGACGTGCTCGGCCTCGCCATCAGCGCCAGTCTCAACGCTCCGATTCCGAAGACCACCTTCGGCGTCTTCCGGATGTAAGGACGCCCCCATGCTTCGTTCTCTTCTCATTGCCAACCGCGGTGAAATCGCCCGCCGCGTCATCCGTACCGCCCGCCGTCTCGGTGTGCGCACCGTCGCCGTCTACTCCGATGCCGACGCCAATGCGCTTCACGTGCGCGAGGCCGACGCCGCTGTCCACATTGGTCCGCCTGCCGCGCGCGAAAGCTATCTCGTGCAACAGAAGATCCTCGACGCCGCCAAGGCGACGGGTGCAGAGGCGATCCATCCCGGTTATGGTTTCTTGTCCGAGAACGCGAAATTCGCCGATGCGGTGAAGGCCGCGGGCTTGATCTGGGTGGGGCCGCCCGCGTCCTCGATCCTCGCCATGGGCCTCAAAGACGCCGCCAAGAAGTTGATGACCGAGGCGGGCGTGCCGGTGACGCCGGGCTATCTTGGCGAAGATCAGAGTGAAGCCAAGCTCGCCGCCGAAGCGGACCGTATCGGCTATCCGGTGCTCATCAAGGCCGTGGCCGGCGGCGGCGGCAAGGGAATGCGCCGCGTGAACGCGGCCTCCGAATTTGCCGCGGCGCTGGCGTCGGCGAAGCGCGAGGCGGCGGCGTCGTTCGGCGACGACCGCGTCCTGATCGAGAAGTACGTGACGCGCCCGCGCCACATTGAAGTGCAGGTGTTCGCCGACCAGCATGGCAACGCCGTCCATCTGTTCGAACGCGATTGCTCGCTGCAGCGCCGCCATCAGAAAGTGATCGAGGAAGCGCCGGCGCCGGGCATGGACGAAAAGACCCGCGCCGCCGTGTGCGACGCCGCCGTCAAGGCGGCGAAGGCCATCAAATACGAGGGCGCCGGGACCGTCGAGTTCATCGCTGATGCCTCGGAAGGTCTGCGCGCCGACCGCATCTGGTTTATGGAAATGAACACCCGCTTGCAGGTCGAGCACCCCGTCACCGAAACGATCACCGGTCAGGATCTGGTCGAGTGGCAACTGCGGGTCGCCTCAGGCGAACCGCTGCCGCTCAAACAGAGCGAACTGAAGATCACCGGCCACGCCATGGAAGCGCGGTTATACGCGGAAAATCCCGCCACCGGGTTCCTGCCCTCGACGGGACCGCTGACCCACTTCCGCATGCCCGCGAACGTGCGCGTGGACAGCGCGGTCGAGGAAGGCGGCGAAGTCAGTCCGTTCTATGATCCGATGATCGCGAAGGTCATTGCGTCCGGTCCCACCCGCGCCGAAGCGGCCGCGCGGCTCGGCGCGGCGTGCGGCGAGGTCGAGGTATGGCCCGTGCGCACCAACGCCGGGTTCTTGCGACGCGCCCTCGCCGACGAGGACTTCATCGCCGGCAAGATCGACACGGCGTTCATCGAACAGCGGCTCGAGCGTCTGGTTCCCAAAACCGAACCCTCGTCCTCGGTTCTGCAGGCCGCCGCGCGCGCGCGCCTTGCGGCCAATCCCCACGCCGGCAGCCCGTCACCATGGTCGCGTCTGCGCGGCTTCCGTCTCTCCGGCGAACCGCACACGCACGTCCGCTTGCGCGCCGGAGCGAACACCTTTGACGTCGAGGTCGAAGCGCACGCGCCTATGCTTCACGGACGCATGGTCGGCGACGATATCGTCGTCTTCGACGGCGGCGACGCGCATGCCTTCGCCATCGCGGCGATCCATGCCACCGACGGCGCCGGTGCCGGCAGCGGCTCGATCGTCTCGCCGATGCCGGGGAAAGTGATCTCGGTGAAGGTGAAGGCAGGCGACGCCGTGACGAAGGGGCAGGCCTTGCTCATCCTCGAAGCCATGAAGATGGAGCATACGCTGACGGCGCCGTTCGACGGCAAGGTCGCATCTCTCAATGCGTCCGAGGGTGGCCAGGCGGTCGAGGGGACTGTGCTCGCGGTGATCGAGGCGGCGAAATAAACCGTCCGGCCCCCGTCCTGCGCGTCCGGGGGGCTAGGCCCATCCTGCGGCCAGTCCCAGCACGCCGATAATGATCAGATAGAGCGCCACCACGTAGTTCAGCAATCGTGGAACGATCAGGATCAGGATTCCCGCGATAAGCGCCACAAGCGGCTGAATAAGAACGATATTAGTCATCGGGACCATCCTTGCGTTGCCGAGCCTCGGCCAATGCAACGGCGGGCCTCCCTCAAATGTTGCTTCCCAGAGTGCAATCGCTTTATGATTGCGAGTCGCAACTGTTGGGGCTGGGGCAATGGACCGGAACGAAGCTGCGCAGGCTTTCTTGGTGAAGATTCATGGTCTGGTGACGGACTACATCAGCGGGACCGCGCCCGCGGGTCCGCTGCCGTTGGCCATTCGCCGGATTTGGGCCGAGGAACGCGCGCGGCGCACCGCCGGAAGTCTCGATGCCGGCGCCATCCGGCAGTATGCGCAGCGTCAGTACGCCGACATCGACATGTCCTGGCCGATTGAGAAGCCGCCAAGCGTGCAAGTCCTGCAGGGCGCGTTGAAGGAAGTGGTCAGCCTTTGCGACGAGCCGGCACGCCCCACCTGACGCCTGGACTCCGCGTGCGCGGAACCTAGGTAAGGACCATCCGTTATGTCTGTCGTGTGCGGCGTCCGCCGCGCGCGATTCAATGCGGGTTTGGAATGGCGACCAAAACGAAGTCCGCCCCGAAGCCGCGGCGGAATACCGCCGCCACGGCGCTCAAGAAATACCAGCGGATGCGCGACTTCACGCAGACCGCCGAGCCCAGCGGTCGTGAGAAGGTCGGCGGCAAGGGACATTCGTTCGTCGTGCAAAAGCACGCCACCAGTCATCTCCACTACGACTTTCGTCTCGAGATGGATGGCGTACTGCTGAGTTGGGCGGTCGCGAAGGGTCCGAGCGTCGACCCGGCCGTTAAGCGTCTCGCCATGCAGACCGAGGACCATCCGCTCGCCTATGGCGGATTCGAAGGCATCATTCCGAAGGGGCAATACGGCGGCGGCACCGTCATGCTGTGGGACCGCGGCACCTGGGAGCCCATCGGCGACGCGCGCGAAACCTACCGCGCCGGGCGTATGAAGTTCATCCTCCACGGCGACAAGATGCAGGGACAATGGGCCCTCGTGCGAATGAAGCCCAAGCCCAACGAACGCAATCCGGCCTGGCTTCTGATCAAGGACAAGGATGATTACGCGCAACCGGGCGAGCCGGATGCGCTGCTGGCGAAGGACACCAGCGTAAAGACTGGCCGGGACATGGAGAAGATCGCCGAGAGTATCAAGGATGTCTGGATCTCCGACCGTGCCCGAAAGGCGGACCATGCCCCGGACCGGCGGGGTCAAGAGCTGGCGGCCACGGAAACGCTAATGAAAAAGTCGCCGTTGAAGAAGTTGCCGGTGAAGAAGTCGCCGGTGAAAAAGGCCGGGGCGAAAAAGGCCGCGCCCAAGATGGCTCAAAAAAAAACTTCAAAGCGCCGCCTCGCTTCGTTGAGCCTCAACTAGCCACCCGCGTCGACAAGGCGCCCGGCGGCGCCGACTGGCTGCACGAAATCAAGTTCGACGGCTACCGCCTGCATGCGCGGATTGATGCGGGCAAGGCGGTGCTCCTCACCCGCCGCGGCCAGGAGTGGACCGATAAGTTCGCGCCGCTGGTAAAGGAGTTGGAGGAGCTCGAGATCCAGAACGGATATCTCGATGGCGAGGCCGTGGTTCTCGGCGAGAACGGCCGAAGTGACTTTTCCGGATTGCAGAACTGGTTCACCAGCGGAAGCGGCCGGTTGGTTTTTTATCTCTTCGACCTTCTTTTTTTGGACGGCGAGGATTTGCGTACCCTCCCGCTGGTCGAGCGGAAGCAACGCTTGCATGATGTGCTTGCGGCCGCAGGGGCGCAGCGCCTCATCTACAGCGACCATCAGATCGGCGATGGCGCGCGGTTCTTTCGCGCCGCAGCCGACATGCGGGTCGAAGGGATTATCTCGAAGCAGGCCGAAGCGCCCTATGTCTCAGGGCGCACGCGCAGCTGGCTCAAGATCAAAGTCGTTGAACGCCAGGAGTTCGTCATCGGCGGCTTCATGCTGTCCACCGTCTCGGACACAGCCATCGGCGCCCTGCTCATGGGCGAGTATGTCGATGGCAAGCTTGTCTACGTGGGGAAGGTGGGCACCGGATACACCAACGCGATGGCGGGCGAGCTCTTCCGCCGCCTTTCGAAGTTGAAGCGCTCCGCATCATCGTTCGAAAAGATGCCGACCGATGCCCGGCGCGGGGCCGTGTGGGTCGATCCCAAGTTGGTGGCCGAAGTCGAGTTCTCGGCGTGGACGTCCGATCGGATTTTACGGCACGCGGCCTTCCAGGGCCTGCGTGAGGACAAGGCGCCCAAAGACGTTAAACCGGAGAAGGTGGAAGCCGTGGAAACAGCACTCGCGAAGCCGTCCAAAAAGAAGACTGCGCGTCCGGCGGCGGGACGCAAGAAGGGGGAGGCGCGGCCCGAAGTTCTCGGCATCGGCATTTCCCATCCCGAGCGCGCGATCTTTCCGGATCAGGGGATCACCAAGCTTCAGGTCGCCGAATATTACGAAGCGGTCGCGGACGCAATGCTGCCCCATGTGGCGGACCGCCCTCTGGCCCTCGTGCGCTGTCCCGACGGCGTCGGCCCCGCCTGCTTTTTCCAGAAACACGCGGGCGCGGGGTTGCCTGAGGCCATCCGCGAACTCCCGCAAGGCGGCGGACATAATGACACCGTGCTGCTGATCGATTCCGCCGAGGGACTCGTTTCGCTTGTCCAACGCGGCGTGCTCGAAATCCATTGCTGGGGCAGCCACTACAAAAAACTCGAACAGCCCGACATGGTGGTGTTCGACTTCGATCCAGACCCCGCCGTCAAATGGCCGAAGGTGGTCACGGCGGCCCAGGACATGCGGGCCTTCCTGAAGGACCTCGGGCTTGAGAGCTTTGTGAAAACCACCGGTGGTAAAGGACTCCATGTAGTGGTGCCGTTCAAGCCCCTGATGGAGTGGGACGCGGTGAAGGAGTTCACGCGCGTCGTCGCCGACCGGTTCGCCGCGACCGATCCGGATATGTATCTGATCAACATGTCCAAGAAGAAGCGCGAGGGAAAGATCTTCGTGGACTATCTCCGCAATGGACGCGGCGCCACCGCCATTGCACCCTATTCCACCCGCGCGCGGCCGGGGGCGCTCATCGCAACGCCTATTTCCTGGGCCGAGCTTGAAGCCGGCGTGACCCCGCAGGACTTCACGCTGGACAAGGT
Organism: Rhodospirillaceae bacterium; assembly: GCA_041905525.1. Classification (GTDB taxonomy): domain Bacteria; phylum Pseudomonadota; class Alphaproteobacteria; order Rhodospirillales; family Rhodospirillaceae; genus SHVO01. Next base: position 39,760 of record JAYRKY010000016.1, on the reverse strand, counting down.
AATCGCCCGCGTCACCAAACGCTTCAAGGATCCTTGGAAGGCGATGCTGACCACCAAGCAAAGCATCACGAAGAAGACTCTCAAATCCCTGATGGCCCATTAGCCGTGCGCGCGCTCACCCGGGAAGCGCGCGACGCACTGCTCCCGGATCTCGATAGCATTCCGGAGGAGCGGGCCGCGGCTTTGCGATGCCGGGCCTGTCCGCTCTGGCGAAACGCAACCCAAACCGTGTTCGGCGATGGACCCACGCGGGCCAAGATCGTGATTGTGGGCGAGCAGCCGGGCGATAAGGAGGATCTCGCGGGGAAACCATTTGTGGGTCCGGCGGGCGCCATGCTCCGGACGGCCATGGAGGAGGCGGGCCTCGATATCGATAAGGCCTACGTCACAAATGCGGTGAAACATTTCAAGTTCGAGGCACGGGGAAAGCGGCGCATTCATGCGAAGCCGGGCGCGACCGAGATTAAGGCCTGTTATCCGTGGCTGAAAAAGGAACTCGAGCTCATCCAGCCCAAGCTGGTCCTTGTCTTGGGGGCCACCGCTTTGACAGCGGTGCTCGGCAAGGCCGGGACCATCGCGAAGCTGCGTGGACGCGCAATCGCGTTGGAAAGCGGCGCGACCGCGGTCGTAACCACCCATCCCTCCGCGCTGCTGCGTATTCCAGATAAGCTTGCGAAGGCCGCCGCTTACAGAGCGTTCGTGAAAGATCTGAAGGTATTGAAACATGCCGTCGGATGAGGTTCATCGCGATATGATTCGCATGTTTGAAGCCGGCCATTTCGATATGGCGCGCATTGTGCCTTGGTTTGAGGGCATAGTGTCTAAATCGACCTAATGGAAATCATGACTGTGGAACTGCATCCCGCGCGGATCGGCGGTGAGTGTTCCATATGTCTCGGAGGCGGTGATGGTTACATCCACGCCGTCTTTGCTGATGCCCGACAGCATGTCGTTGAGACTATAGAGGCTGTCGGCCACCACATGGATGATATCGCCCTCGCGTTGCACGCGGCCGGCGCAGGCCAGCAGATCGGCGGTCATGATAGTGCTGCGGTATTGGTCGAACTTCGCCGACCAGACCACGAGATTGCCGACGCCGGTTTCATCCTCAAGGGTGATGAAAACAATGCCGCTGGCGGTCCCCGGGCGCTGGCGCACCAGCACCAGCCCCGCGATCCTGACCCGATCGCCATCCTTGAGGCGCTTTAAGTCCGCCATCGACCGCCAGCGTTGACGCGTGAGTTCGCCGCGCAGGAACGCCAGGGGATGCGCGCGCAGGGAAAAAGCCATCGTGGAATAATCTTCGACCACTTCTCCCGCCGCCGTGAGCCCGCGCAAGGCGACGGGCTCTTCCACAATCTCGGGGCGTTCGAACCCCTCCGCCTGGTCGGCGGCCGCGAATAACGGCAACGGCTTGTCGCTCAGCGACTTCACGGTCCACAGGGCGTCGCGACGGCTATATCCCAGGCTGGCGAAGACATCGGCTTCCGCCAGTTTTTCCAGTTGCGCCACGGGCGTGCCGGTTCGTCGCCAGACATCCTCGATGCTGGTGTACGGGGTTTCGGGACAGGCCAGTTTCGCCATCGCCTGGTTGGCCGCGCCCGAGATCATGCGAAAGCCCAGGCGCACCGCGAAGACATCCTGGTCCTGCCGCTCCAAAATGCAGTCCCACCGGCTGGCGTTGATGTCGATGGGCAGCACCCTCACATCATGGTCCACGGCGTCGCGAATCAATTGCGCCGGCGCATAGAATCCCATCGGCTGCGCGTTCAAAATCGCGCACAAAAAAACTTCAGGATGGCGGCACTTGATGTAGGCGGAGGCATACACCAGCAATGCGAAGGAAGCCGCGTGGCTTTCCGGAAAACCGTAGGTGCCGAAGCCTTCGATCTGGCTGAAACAGCGATTGGCGAAGTCCAGCGGGTATCCGTTTTTTACCATCCCGCCGATGAATTTTTCCCGGAATACATGGATGTTCCCGTCGTTGCGGAAAGTCGCCATCGCCCGCCGCAGCTGATCGGCTTCGTTTGCTGAAAACCCTGCCGCCACGATGGCGATCTGCATCGCCTGTTCCTGAAACAGCGGAACGCCCAATGTGCTCTTCAGTACCTCCCGCAATTCCTCTTTGTAGTAGGTCGGCTTCTCCTTGCCTTCGCGCCGCCGCAGATAGGGATGCACCATATCGCCTTGGATCGGACCGGGACGAACGATCGCCACTTCGATCACCAGGTCGTTGAGGCGGCGCGGGCGCAGGCGCGGCAACATGCTCATCTGCGCGCGGCTTTCGACCTGGAAGACGCCGACGCTGTCGGCCTTGCACAGCATGTCGTACACGGCCGGGTCTTCCTTCGGCAGCGTATCGACGGTGTAATCCAAGCCTTTGTGATCGCGCAGCAGATCGAACGCGCGTCGCAGGCAGCCCAGCATGCCGAGGCCGAGAATATCCACTTTCATCATCGACAGAACTTCGATGTCGTCTTTGTCCCATTCGATGACCGTGCGGTCCTCCATCGTCGCGTTTTCAATCGGCACCAGGTCGTCCAGGCGCTCCTGGGTGATCACAAAACCGCCGGGATGCTGCGACAGGTGACGCGGAAAGCCGGTGACTTCCTCGGACAGCTGAAGAAGCAGCTTGAGGCGCCAGTCGGTAGGGTCGAGCCCCAGGTTGCGCGCCTGCGATTCCGGGATTCCATCCTGACTCCAACCCCACACCGACTTCGCCAGTACGGCCGCCGTGTCTTCCGGCAGTCCCAGAGCTTTAGCGACCTCGCGCACGGCCCGGCGCGAACGATAATGAATCACCGTCGCCGTCAGAGCCGCGCGTTCGCGGCCATATGTTTTATAGATCCACTGAATCACCTCCTCGCGCCTTTCATGCTCGAAATCCACGTCGATGTCCGGCGGCTCGTTGCGGCTCGCGCTCACGAACCGCTCAAACAACAAGGTGCGGTGGATGGGGTTGATCTCCGTGATGCCCAGGCAATAACACACAGCCGAGTTGGCGGCGCTGCCGCGGCCCTGGCATAGGATTCCAATCGAGCGGGCGTATTGAACGATGCGCCATACCGTCAGGAAATAGGGCGCGTATTTCAGCTCGGCGATGATCTTCAATTCGTGTGCGATCTTCTCGCGCACCTTGTGAGGGATATCGCCCGCGAAACGCGCGGCTGCGCCTTTCCAAGTTTCGCGCTCCAATCCCTCCTGTGCCGTCAAGCCGGGGAATAGGTTCTCGTCCGGATACTGATATTTCAGATCCTCGAGTGAAAATGTGCAGCGGGCTGCGATCTCCGCCGTGCGCGCCACAGCATCGGGATACAGCTTGAACAGGCGGGCCATTTCCGCCGGAGGTTTGAAATGCCGGTCGGCGGACCACTCGCGTTCGTGACCGAGTTCGTCGATGCTGCGCCCCAAGCGGATGCAGGTGAGAACATCCTGCAGCATGCGCCGCTCGGGGGCATGATAAAGTACGTCGTTGGTGGCGACCGTCTGTATCCGGCACTCCGCCGCAAGACCGGCGAGATCCGACAGGCGCTGGACTTCGTTGGGACGGAAGCGGCGGGTCAGGGCCAGGAACGAACGTCCCCTGAAATCGCTCCGCAATTTTTGCAGCAATCCTTTGAGGGCGGGGCTCGCGTAGTCGCCCAGGGCGATGAGAAGCTGACCGTCGCCGTATTCTAGCAGATCCTCGTAAGTCAGATGACACTGGCCTTTTTCCGCCCGCCGCTTGCCGACGGTCAGTAGGCGCACGAGGCGGCTATAGGCCGCCCGGTCTTGCGGATAGCACAGAAGGCTCTCTCCGCTCATGAGATCGAGGCGGCAGCCCGTCACCAATTTTACGCCGGCTTGTTTCGCCGCATCGTACGCCTTGACGATGCCAGCCAAGGTGTTGCGGTCGGCAATGGCGACAGTATCATGCCCCAAGGCCGCCGCCGCGGCCACCATCTCGCGCGGAAACGACGCCCCGCGCAGGAACGAATAATTGGTTGTCACCTGAAGATCGACATAACTCATGACGGCTCTCGCGTTTTCTCTTCTCTTTCTTCCTCTTTCTCCCTTTCTTCTCTTTCTCCCTCCCCAACCCCACCGCCGTGTCTCATGCGAACACCCCGTGCACAAACCAACGCTGTTCGGCGAGGCGGCTCGCGCGGTATAGCCAGAAGCGTTCGCCATGTTCGTCCTCGACGCGGAAATAATCGCGGACTTCCGCAACCTCACGCGGATCCTGCCACCATTCTCCGAACACCCGCTCCGGCCCGTCCGCGCGCTTGATCAATCGGGCTTCACCGCGCCAGGTGAATCGCGCCGGGGGATGGTCGGGCATCAAGGCCATGACCTCCGCCGGTTCCGGCGGTGCGAACAGGCGGACGGGGCGGGGCAGATGCGCCGGCCAAGAGGCGCACGGCGTTTCCGCCGCCGGCGCGGCTTTCGTCGCGCGCTCGGGAATGTCGCTGGCGTGCGAGGCGATGCGGTAGACGTTGCGCGGTCCGACGTGATTGGCGAGAGAGTCCACAAGATCGGACACATCTTCGGCGCCGTGGATGCCGCTCTCGGCGTCGATCTGGTGCGGAAACAAAGGCTCGGTTCGCCAGGCGGTCAGCACCGCCGTGTCGATCCCGAAGCCGGGATCGACCGTTTCGACTTTGTCTCCGAGCAGTTTGATGAAATGCGCCGGGTTGCGCGAGGGCCGCGCAAGCGCGAGGCGGATGCTCTCCACTCTGTTGTCCGTGCGGAAGAACAGAAGGTCCAGTTTGCGCGCGCCTTCCTGACTTTTTTCGAGCTCCGCGCACAAGGGCGGCACAAGCAGGCCGATGGTGCGCTTCAAATCCTCCGCGGTACCGATCGGTTCGGGGAAGACGATACGTTTGCGCTTGGCCGCGGGTGGCAGCACCGCCTCGATGGATTCGGGCGCTTGCCCCAAGGCTTGATCGAGCCGCAGCAGAAGATCTTTCCCGAACCGGCGCGGCAGCGTGGCGCGCGGCACGTGCCGCACGTCAGCGATGGTCTTGAGGCCCACACGCCACAGGCTGCGCCCCGTCTCCAGCGCTATGCGAAGGGCCATGACCGGCAGAGGGTTCAAATCCGCAGGCGCCGCCGAGACACAAAGCGAGGAGGGACCGAAGTGCGCCAGCGCCCAGGCGGCACCCGGGCTCGCGGCCATGGCCACGCGCGCGGTCAGTCCGTGCCCGGTCATGGCGGATTGAATGATCTTCAGCATTTCCTCTTCGCCGCCGAACAGATGGGTCGCCCCGGTCGCGTCGATCCAGATACTGTCCGGGGCGCAGGCGGAAACGAGTGGGCTATAGCGCAGACACCACGCGGCCAACCGTTCCAGGGCGCGCGCATCCTCAAGCGGCTGCGCCGGAAGCGCGACCAGATTGGGTTGCACGGCGCGGGCATGCGCCAGCGCAAGGCCGGGGGCGAGGCCATCCGCGGCGGCCGCGGCGTTCACGGCCAGCACGATCCTTTGTTGATCTTCCAGATTGGCGATGACGACGGGCTTATCCGACAGCGCGTCGGTCGTTTCGCCATTCAAGCGGCGCAGCCGCGCTTCCATCGACCAGTGCGGAAGGAAGATGCAGATAACCCTGCGCATCGGGGACTTCCACATTCCAGATTCCAGTCGCTCCACTGCGCGAACGCAGCAATTCCAATGTCCAGCGTGCCCGTCCCGATTGCGGGATCGGATGAGGCGAAGAGGGCGCGGGCGCGATGCGCCAGCGGCTCGCCGCGGCGATCGGCTCCAAAGCCGATTCCTTGCGTCTTCGTCGCAAAGCAAAAGCCATGGTGGCGCCGCTTTCCGCCGCCAGCGCGATGCGCCGGCTCGTCGTCAGGGTCAGGCGCGGCGTCTCACCGATCACGCAGCCCAGGGACGCATGCCGCAGCGCTTCTTCCATCACCGCCAGCACGTCTTTCTCAGACCGTGCGCGCACCACGATAAGACGGCTGGCGGGCAAACCGACCTGCGCCAGACCCGGGGGGTAAAAATCGGGCGAGGTGGTGCACCACAAGACGGATTTGCCGAGACGCCCCGCGCTGGCGGCGGCCAAGGCGCTGGCGGCGGCGAAACCCGCGGCCGTGACGCTGTTCACTTCATGCAGTGCGGGCACCGGCAGGCCGCCTTCGGGCCACAGTCCGTCGAGCGCCGGAATGCCGAAAGGCAGGGCCTTTACGGCGCTCCGGCGCGCCGGGCCTTCCAGCCGTTCAAGACGGTGGATCTGTTCCCGTAAGTCTTTGAGAACGGCAGTTTTCCTGCCCGTTTCCATGGCGTGCGTCCATTTTTTGTCCTCTGATTTGTTCTAGTTTTGTTCTAGTCGGGATGAGAGTCAAGCATCCCTGCAAGCACCTGCAATCATTGGAACTTCCGACAGGTGGAACCGTTGGGCTTGCAGCATCACCAGCTGAAGGAGTCCCCATGCCGCGCGGCGATAAATCCAGTTATTCGAACAAGCAGAAGCGTCAGGCCGAACATATCGAAGAAGGCTACGAAGACCGGGGTGTCGGCAAAAAGGAAGCCGAGTCCCGCGCATGGGCCACGGTGAACAAAATGAGTGGGGGCGGCAAAAAAAGCGGTTCTGGCCGGGGCAAAAAAACCAACAAAGAACCTGCGAAAAAGGGCGGACGCAAAGGCGGCGCGGCCCGCAAGAAAGTTGCAACCCGCAAGCGGCCCGCGCGCACCTCGCGCACCAGTGCGTCGCGCGGCGCCTCCTCCCGGACATCCACATCGCGCGCAAGAGCCGGCGCGAAGGGCGGCCGGGCCACCGCGCGCAAGCGCGCCGCCCGCAAGGGCGCTGCGCGTAAAGGCGTGCGCAAGAGAGCCTCGCGATAACCGGCGGTCTGAAGTTCGGCCCCCTGCCGCCGTCGGCCGTTCACCTCTGCATCGACATGCAGCGGTTATTTTCGCCCGACGGCGTTTGGCCGGTGCCCTGGATCACGGCGTCGCTTCCCCCTATCACGGCCCTCGCCGAGAAGATGGCGGAGCGAACCGTTTTCACCCGTTTCATGCCGCCGGAACGTCCGGAGCACATGCCCGGCGCCTGGCGGCGGTATTACGAACACTGGCGCGAGGTCACGCGCGAGAAAGTTCACCCGGAGCTTCTCGCGCTCATGCCGGCGCTGGCACGATTGGTTCCTCCCGCAAAAGTCATCGATAAACCGGCCTATTCCGCGTTCTCGGCCCCGCGCATGCTGGACGCGCTGCGCGACGCGCGCGCCGATACCTTGGTGATCACTGGGGGCGAAACCGATGTCTGTGTGCTGGCGACTGTGATGAATGCCGTGGACTATGGCTATCGCGTCATCCTCGTCTCCGACGCGGTCTGTAGTTCATCGGATCAAGGACACGACAGTCTCGTCGCGCTTTACGAGAGCCGCTTTAGCTATCAGATCGAAACCGTCGACACGCAGACCATTCTCAACGCGTGGACGGCCTAAGCCTGTGGGCGCGGTCACTTGACCTGCTCCGCGCCCACATCTTCTCTTCGTCTTATTTTTATCCGCTCCGTTACCACCGCCACGGATTGCGCGGCCGGGCATCGCGTCGATTGGGAACGCCGTCGCCGTCCCAATCCCAAGGACGGCTATAACGGGTCGGTGCGAAGCGATAGCCATGACCGGACCCTCGGCCATAACCATAGTTGGGACGGTAGTCGTTGCGGTCATAGCGGTTGGGAATGCCGTCGTTATCACGGTCGCGGTCATAGCGATTGGGCACGCCGTCGCGGTCGTAATCGCGTCCATAACCATCGCGCCCATAATTATAGCCGCGGTCGTATTGCACCTTCGTGAGGTGTACGCCGTCCGCGCCCGGGAAAGAATTCGCGGATGCCGCGGTTGTTAATCCTGCGCCGACCGCAAAAGCCAATGCCGCGCCGAGTATCTTGAGTGTTTTCATGAGCCCGCCTCCAACGGAACTGCCACGGATATGAAACTGCTCCGCCATTGCGGAGGGGTGATGCCGGCATCAGGGTATTTTGGTGTTCGCGAGAATCCGGACCGAGCACACGCGTGCCGGTTGCTCACGACGACTCGCGCGCAGCACATTTCCGATTTTTTTGGTCATTAAATTTGGACGCCCGCCAAAAGTCGCTGGACGTAAAATCAGAGAGAGACGCATGATAATGCGAGAGGCTGCGGTGTTCGTTTGCGGCCGGTCTTTGACATCGTGAATAAGATCGATCAGCGCGCCTGCCACGCTCAGGCGCGCCGCGGCGCGTTTCGCGTCTGTCCACCATCCGCACCTTTGCCGCGCGGCTGCCGCGTGATTTACGCGGCAGCCAACCCATTGCGAAGGCGTCTGAAACTCGGTTTTTTCGGTTGCCGCGTGCCGCGTAAAAGCGTGACAAGTGAAATTGACACACGCAGTTATGAGCGAATTAAGCCAAGCCGTTTCTCGAGCGCGAGGGCATTCCCGGGCGCTTTCACTTTGTCGGTATTGTCGAAATAGACAAAGACGTCACGCTGCGGCAGTGGGCGAGGTGGCGCGGACGAGATTTGCCGACCGTCCGGCGCGTTTTTCCCCAGGGACCATGCCGCCACGCGCGTCGCCCAACGCGCGAGATCCTTGGCTCCGTAATTGCTCTTATAAAGCTCGGTGGACCCGTGAAGCCTGCAGTAGATGAAGTCGGCCGTGACATCCATCAGCAAAGGCCAGTCGACGGTATCGGCGCAGACAAGGGCAATGTTGTATTTGCGTAAAAGCGCGATGAACTCCGGGACCGCAAAGCTTTCATGGCGGATTTCGACCGCATAGCGAATAGGCCGATCCGCGTCGGCGCTGGTCCAGGTTCCCTTGCGCACCCGGTCGTCGTGTTTTTTCGCAAGCCGGGCGGCGTCTTTCGTGGTGCGTGGCAGCAGGTCAAGGAACGGGACGAACACCTCCGGCCGGTAGATGAAGTTGGGCGGAAATTGCCACAGCAGCGGTCCCATTTTTTCCCGCAGGCGCAAGACGCCTGAGGCGAAGAAGTTGGCCAGCGGCGTCTCCACGTCCCGTAGACGCTTCATATGCGTGATGAAGCGGGGACATTTGACGGCAAAGAGAAAGTCGTCGGGAACGCATTCGTACCACCGCGCGAAGCTGGATGGCGCCTGGGTGCTATAGAAGGTGCCGTTGATTTCAACGGAGCTGAATTTTTCGCCGATGAAACTCAATTCGCGTCTCTGCGGCAGGCCCTCAGGATAGAACGTTCCCCGCCATCCCTTATAGAGCCAGCCTGAAAGACCGATGCGGACTTTGCCTTTACTCCGCACCCCTGGCATCCGGCGCGCCATGTCTTGTCCTGCACCACGCTTTTGGTGCCGGATTCAACGGAAATGCCGGGAACCTGTTCCCCGCCGCCTTCAGGCGGCGGCCGCGGCCCGAAGGCGGGCTTTCAGGTGGGTCGCGGCTTTAGTGTAGCCGCCGTCGCCGCCGTCGACGAAATGGACGTGTTCGTTCTGCGTGGCGGAAGTAACGAAGCAGGTCATCACGGCGTGGTCGGAGATGTGCATCCCGTATTGTATGTCGCCGCGCTCCTGGCGCTCCTCCAAGAATGCGCGCACCATGTCGATACGATCGGCAGGGCAATCGAAGACGAGAGCGAGGACGGCGCCCGACCGGGCGAAGTCGACGGCGTTCTCCGTGATCTCACGCTTGTACTTGCTCGGCAGCCACGGACCGAGCTTCCAGTCGAATTTGTAGAACGCCGACAGAAACAGCGATTTGAGCGCGATCCATGTCACCAGCGTCCACACGGGCCAGCGGCCGTGCAGGGCCTTCGCTTCACGCAGAATGCCCTTCGCCGGCCACTTATTTACCAGAGTGCCGAAGGTTGCGGCCTTCAGAGCCTCGACCCCCGTCAGTTTATGTAGGCTCATGTGCAGTTCGCCATGGTCGCCGCCGCGAATCACCAGCGAGACCATCTTTCCGCGCTGCGACTGCAGCGGCTGCCACCGGCAGGAAAGCCCGGTGAGATCGGGCGGTTCCCCGTCGTCCTCGTCGTCGCGCACGATGGCGAGGTCCGTAAGTGAAGCATCCGCGCTGCGGGCTTTCACGGCCTGCTCCAGTTCCTCGACGCCGCTGCCTTGAAAAACCGCGTAGGCGTTTCCCGGCGAGGGCTCGTAGCGTCCCACCAGGACCTCGCATTTGCGTTGGCTGAGAGCAAGGACCGGGACAAACCCGACACGAAGGTTCAGATCGAACTCCCGTCTTGCGAAGCTGCGCGTGCGGGCGAGGACCTTGCGGGCTTCGGCGGCGTAGTCGGGCGGCACCAGCGCCACGGCGCCGTCGCCGCCAAACTGGTAGGGGATGGTGCCGGCGAGATTGCTGAGCGCGGAGATCATGGCCGCCGCGGCGAAGTTCACATCCGAGTGGCGGCCCGCTTCGACGGCGGCCGTCGAGCCCATGATGTCCGAACAGGCGATGAACCAGTCGTCGGGCGCCGGCGCATAATGGCGGGCGTCGAACGCCAGCGCGGCCGAAGGAATCGGCGTCAGGGACTCGTAGAAGCTGTGAGTGGCGCGGGCATTCATTCCCTGGCCTTCCGCTTTCCAGTCACCCTGTTTAGCATGTCTGCCGTTGGCTCGGGAGTTTACGTGCGTACTTTTCTGGCGGCTTTGGTGGTTTTTTGCTCGGCGGCGGCGGTCGCCCTTGAACCGGACCTGCAGCGGGACATGGATGCGCTCGAAGATCGCTGGGCGCTGACCAAATACGAGATGGCGGACAAGGCCCAGCGCCTGCGCAATGTGGAGGCGCTGCATCTGGAGGCCGCCGGGCTGGCGCAGCGATATCCAGGCCGCGCCGAACCGCTCATCTGGGAAGCCTTGATCTATATCCTGGAGGCCGAGGTCCACAGCAGTACGGCCTCTCTGGGCGCGCTGCGCACGGCGCGCGAACTACTCCAACAGGCGGAGAAAATCGACGGCGCGGCGATGAAGGGCGCGGTCCATGCCAATCTCGGCTCCCTCTATTACGAGGTGCCGGGCTGGCCGATTTCATTCGGGAGCAACGACAAGGCCGAGGTCCATCTCAAGCAGGCGCTGGCGCACGACCGCGACGGGCGGGATGCCAACTACTTTTACGGCGACTTCCTGGTGCAGCGCCGCCGGCCAAAAGACGCGATCCCTTTTCTTGAGAAGGCTCTTCAGGTCCCGATCGACGTCGCGCACGCCCGCGCCGACAAGGGCCGCCAAAAGGAAATCGTCGTTGCTTTGGAAAAGGCGAAAGCGGCGCTCTCGCGCTAGCTCGCTTTAAGCTGGCGGTAGCGTGTCAGCAGCTTCTCGAAGCTTGCGTGCAATGCGTCGGAAATGGCGGGATTATTTTCGAGCGTGCTCATCAAGAGCGCGGTCGCCTCCAGGGATGAAATAGCTTCCTTGCGGGCTTCGCGCCGCAGGCTGCCGTAGCGCGACGGGCGGTTTGGTTTCAGCGCAATCCGCCGCGCCTTGAGCAGCCACGCATTACGCCACCACAGGGTTTTCGCCTGCGACCAGCTTCCGTCGAGGACGATGACGCCCTGGAGCCCCTTCAATGCTTCGTCCTGATCCGGAAGGGGATCGCCCTTCTTGTTGAGAGCGATTACGGTGCGGCCCGCGGGAAACTTGGCCGCTTGCGCCGAACCCAGATAGAGCACAGCCCAGCGCTTAGGGTCGGCCGCTTCACCGAGCGCTTTTGCGAGGCTTGGCCACGAAAGACCGACTTTGACCGTTGCCTTCTTGAAGTGCAAAGCCGTCAGGCGCGCCGTGCCGAGTTCCACATCCTGTTCCTGCGGATGCTGCAGGATCAGCAGATGGAGCCGGTTGTTGATCGGCTCAACGTCCTGGCAGACGCATAACGCCGCTGGTTTGGCGCAGCGCGGACATAGCTCGGAATCGGTCATGGGCCTCTAGCGGGAATTCAGAATGTTCGACGGCGAGAACTGATCGGTCAGGATGCGCGTGTTCTTATCCCAATCGCGCTCCGTCGTCGCCATCTCCAGCAACCAGTCCGGCTTGAATCCGCGTTTGTCGAATTGCGCCTCGAACTTTTTGGCGTTGGCCTGCAGGGTCGCCTTGTCGACAAGCTTGTTCGGCTGCGCGTAGATGATGCGGTTGCCCAGCTTGAGGTTATAGAAGGGGCCGAAGACGCTTTCGTAGGTCGCCGATTCATAAGGATAAAGGCGATTGCTCGAGAAGGTGTTGGCGGCTACGACGCCGTCGGGCGTCAAGGCGCTCTTCACTTCCAGCAGGAACTCCTTGGTCGACATATGCTCCGGGATGTATTCGTCCTCGAAGGCGTCGAGCATGATGATGTCGTACTTGGTGCCCGCCCGGATGGCTTTCTTGACGAAGACGCGGCCGTCTTCTTCGGATACGTTCAGCTTCGCATCACGCTTGAAGTGGAAAAACTTCTCGGCGACTCGCGTCACCGCCGGGTCGATCTCGACGACGTCGATGTCGATGTCGGGAAACATCTGGCGCAAGGCCATCGGCAGTGTGCCGCCGCCAAGGCCGATGACCAGAACGCGCTTGGGGTCGGGCTTCACCAGCAGCGAGCCCAGCATCATCCGGGTATAGGGAAACACGAGATAGTCCGGCTGATCCGTGCGCAGGCAGGTCTGGCGCTCGGTCGCGATGGCGCGGCGGAAGGTGAGGCAGCGCAGGCCATTGTCCTCAACGACGAACAAGTTGCGGTACAGCGAGCGCTCCGAATGGATCTGGACGGCTGAGGCCGGCAGCGCGGTGGTCAGCGCACAGAGCAGGGCGAGCAAACCGAGAGAACGGTGCAGAACCATGTCAGACCCTTTTACGCGAAATGAGGAACGCCGTGAGCGCGACCGCCTCCGTGATCCCGAACAGCAGGATCAGAATTTGGTCGACGTCGAACAATAAGACAAACCAGAAGGATGTCAGAAGTGTGCCCGCGGCGCTAAAGAAAGTGGAGAAGAAGTATTGCAGCCCGGCGTAGAAGCCGGCCGCTTGGGCATCCTCGACCAGAAGCCGGACCGCATAGGGGGTGACCATTCCTGAAAGCACGGCCGGGGCGAAAAACAGGACGACGCTGGCCATCAGCGAGCCCAGGCGCGGGTCTTGGGTGATGCCGAAGATCCCGTCCAGGACGGGGATTTCAAAGACCAACACAGGAAGCAGCATGGCGCCGGCCGCGCCGTGGATGAGGCACAGCTTCGCCATCGTCGGCCGCTTCATGGAGAGACGCCCGCCCAGCAGGTAACCGATGGACAAGGCCAGCATGAAGACGGTGATGATGGCGCCCCAAACGTAGATGCTGCTGCCGAAGGTCGGGGCGAGAATCCGCCCGCTCAGCATCTCGAAGCCCATGACCAGGAAGCCGGACCAGCAGCTGATGGCAAGGATTGCAAAGCGTTTCATGGGTCACATACTGATCGACAAGCCTTTGTGAAAACAGTATTTTCTTGCAACAGACGGCTTTTTTAGCGCGCTGGGGGCGGGGCAGGGCGACCGAAAGCCGATGAGTTGGCTTGGACATCCGTTAGCCAAGGTATAATTAACCGCCACATCAATCGCGAGGCGCGCTTTTATGAAGGTGTTACTGGCACAGCCCCGGGGCTTTTGCGCCGGCGTCGTGCGAGCCGTGGATATCGTCGAACTGGCGCTGAAGAAGTTCGGCCCCCCGGTCTACGTGCGCCATGAGATCGTCCATAACAAACGCGTCGTCGACGACCTGCGCGCCAAGGGCGCGGTGTTTGTCGACGAGATCGCGGCCATCCCGGAAGGTGCGGTCACGGTATTTTCCGCTCACGGCGTTTCGCGCGCGGTCGTGCGCGACGCGCAGGGACGCAACCTCGATATCCTGGACGCGACCTGCCCGCTTGTGGCCAAGGTCCACTCGCAGGGCCAGCGTTATTCGAAGGGCGGCTACGAAGTCGTCCTGATCGGCCATGCCGGTCACATCGAAGTTGAAGGCACGCTCGGACAGATCGACGGCAAGGTGCATCTCATTGGCTCCGTCGACGAAGCGACCAAGCTCGAGATCGCCGAAGGAACCAAGCTCGCGTACGTCACGCAGACCACGCTGTCGGTGGACGACACACGCGACATCATCGCGGTGCTGAAGACCCGCTTCCCGGACATCGAAGGCCCGGACGTGAAGGACATTTGCTACGCCACGCAAAATCGCCAGCAGGCGGTGCGTGAACTGGCGCGCCGCTCCGATGTCATCCTCGTCCTCGGCGCCAAGAACAGTTCGAACTCCAACCGCCTGCGCGATCTCGGCGAGGACATGGATGTTCCGAGCTATCTGATCGACGATGCGGACGGATTGGATCCGAAATGGATCGAAGGCAAGAAGGTGATCGGCGTCACCGCCGGGGCCTCCGCGCCCGAAGCGCTCGTGGAGGAGCTGATCGAAAAGCTCCGCGGCTTCGGCGTTGTCGAGGTGGAGCCCCTTGATGGTGTAACCGAGAACATCGTCTTTAAACTCCCGCAGCAACTGCGGGACATGCAGATCGCGTCGTAGGAGTCACTCTTGGGCGTTCCGTTAATTCAGGCTGTTCGAGTCGGTGCCTATATTCTCAAGCAGAAGCTGCGCGGCAACGCGCGCTATCCGCTGGTGCTCATGCTGGAGCCTCTGTTCCGCTGCAATCTGGCGTGCAATGGCTGCGGCAAAATCGACTATCCGGACTCCATCCTCAATAAGCGCCTGACGCCCGAGGAATGCTTCCAGGCGGCGGACGAATGCGGGGCGCCGGTGGTGTCGATCCCCGGCGGCGAGCCGCTCCTGCACAAGGAGATCAAGGAAATCGTCGAGGGTCTGATTGCCCGCAAGAAGTTCGTCTATCTCTGCACGAACGCCCTCTTGCTCAAGAAGAAGATCGACCAGTTCACGCCGAGCCCCTATCTCACGTTCTCCGTGCATCTCGATGGGCTTAAGGAAGAGCACGATCACGCCGTGTCGCAGGAAGGCGTTTTCGAACGTGCCGTCGAAGCGATCAAGGAAGCGACCTCGCGCGGATTCCGCGTCACCGTCAACTGCACCTTGTTCAATTCCAACGCCGTGCCGGACCGTGTTGCCGCGTTCTTCGATTATGTGGCCACCCTCGGCGTCGAAGGCGTCACTGTGTCTCCCGGTTATGCGTATGAGCGCGCGCCGGTGCAAGATCACTTCCTGTCGCGCCGCCAGACAAAGGAGTTGTTCCGCTCGATCTTCCGTCTCGGTAAGGCCAACGGCCGTAAGTGGAAGTTCAATCAGTCGAGCATGTATCTCGATTTCCTCGCCGGCAATCAAACCTACGAATGCACGCCGTGGGGAAATCCGACCCGAAATGTCTTCGGATGGCAGCGCCCCTGTTATCTCGTGGGCGAAGGCTATGCGAAGAGTTTCTCGGAGCTCATGGAAACGACGCAGTGGGATCAGTATGGCGTCGGCAAGTACGAGAAGTGCGCGAACTGCATGGTCCATTGCGGCTTCGAACCGACGTCCGTCGTGGATACCGTCAATCGTCCGCTGAAGGCCTTGAAGGTCTTCCTCAAGGGCGTGGATACCGAAGGCCCGATGGCGCCGGAAATCCCGCTGGATAAGCAGCGCCCGGCGCAGTACGTGTTCGAGAAACAAGTGCAGACCTTCGTGAAGGATCTGCACGAGGACGAGCCGCGCCGCGCCAAGGTCGGCTAACGAGAGCATGGATCCCAACGCCGTCTTTGACCGGGCCATCGGCCTCCATCAGGCGGGCCGGCTGGACGAAGCTGCCTCTCTCTACGACCAGATTCTCGCGACTTATCCTGACCACACCGATACCTTGCACCTGCGCGCGCTGATCGACCTCGCGCGCGGTTTGCATACGCAGGCGCTTGTCCGCTTGGACCGCGTGATCAGCATGGCGCCTCAGTTCTCCGCCGCCCATGCCAATCGGGCCGCGGCGCTTTTGGGACTCGGACGCGACGAAGAGGCGGCCGCGAGTGCGCGCCGCGCGCTCGAACTCGATCCGGGATCGACGGCGGCGCGTGACAATCTCGCCGCGGCTCTGTCCAAGGCGGAAGGCGGGGCGGCGGCGGACACGATTGACGCATTGCTTGCCAAGGCGGCGATGCATTTGGATGCCCGCCATCCACTTGAGGCGTTGAACGCGGCCGACCGCGCTCTCGCGCGAGACCCGCACTCTTTCGATGCAGCCTTCCTGCGCGCCCGTGCGCTCGACGCCTTGAAACGCACGACGGAGGCCCTCGCCGCCTGCGACCGCGCCCTGGACATCGATCCTGACTCGGCGAAAGCCTACGCCCTGCGCGGCCTCGTCTTCATGGCGGCGAAGCAGCCGGAGCGGGCGCTTGCAGATTTCGAAGGAGCGCTCGAGTTGGATCCAGCGATGGATCTCATCCCGGGCGAAAGCGTGCTCACCAGTCTGCGCTCGTGCGAGTGGGACGGCTTCGAGAAGCGTATGGGGGACCTACTCGCCGCGGTGGACGCGGGCGGATACGCAACGCAGCCTTTCGTCCTGAGCGCATTGCCGTCATCGCCCCTGCAGCAGAGGCGGGCGGCGGCCACCTATTTCAACAAGAACAATCCGGTTCTCGGTCCCCCTGTTCATCAGAAGCGTGGGTTCGGACAAAGGCTGCGCATCGGATATTTCTCCGCCGATCTGCACGAACATCCCGTCGGGCAACTGATCGTGGGGCTTCTCGAAGCCCACGACCGCACCCGGTTCGAGGTTTCGGCGTTCTCCTTCGGCGGTGAGCCTGACGGGCCGACGCGCCGCCGCATCCGCGCCGCATGCGACCGCTTTGTGGACGGGCTCGGCATGCAAGACGACGAGATCGCCCGCGCCGCGCGCGAGTCCGGCCTCCATATCGCGATTGACCTTAACGGCTACACCGCGTTCTCGCGGCCGGGCATCTTCGCCGCGGGCGCCGCGCCGATCCAGGTGAACTACCTCGGCTACCCGGCCACCATGGGCAGTCCGTGCCATCACTACATCATCGGTGATAAGTTCGTGACGCCGCCCGAGCATTACGAAGGCTTCTCGGAACGTATCGTGACCATGCCCGACGCCTATCTCGTCACGAACGACATCAAGGGGCAGGTTCCGGCACGTCTCTCCGCGCGCGCGGACCTCGGGATCCCGGAACGGGCCTTCGTCTTCTGTTGCTTCAACGCGACCTTCAAGATCACGCCGGATGCGTTCGCGAGTTGGATGCGGATTCTGAGCGCCGTGGACGGCAGTATCCTGTGGCTCAGCGATCCCGGCCCCACCGGCATGCGGAACATGCGACGGGAAGCCAAGGCGCGGGGGATTGCGCCGGAGCGACTGGTCTTCGCTGCACGGACGATCGGACTGGATTACTTGGCGCGCTATCGTGTCGCCGACATCTTCCTCGATACTTTCCACTACAACGCCCATGCGACCGCCAGCGAGGCCTTGATGGTCGGCCTCCCGGTCGTCACCCGACTTGGGGCGGCTTTCGCCGGGCGCGTGGCGGCGAGCCTGCTCAACGCCATCGGGCTGCCTGAGCTGGTCGCGCAGGACACCAGCGCTTACGAACGCCTCGCGATCACGCTCGCAAAGGATCTCGCGGCCCTCTCAGCGGTGAAGGAAAAGCTGGCGCGCCACGCCGCGTCCTACCCGCTCTTCGATTCGAAGAGATATGCGCGCAATCTGGAGGCCGCCTTCAACGCGATGTGGGCGCGCTACGAGCAAGGACTCCCGCCAGATCACATCACGGTTGGCTGAGAAAGAGACGGCGCGTGCAAAGCGCGGCGATCTCGTTCAGGCGCGCACGCGCCTGCGACGTTGCCCGGCCGAGGCGGATCAACGCCGGGATTTGCTGCGGGCTGCGCGCCACGCGTCCTATCGTTTCGGCAAGTTTCACCGATCCATCGGGCGCCACGGCGTGAAGCGCGATCTCAGGCAGGGTCTCGGCGGCGGTGTCGGCCACAACGCGGATTGCGGTGAATGGCAGCCGTGCTTGGAAGGCCGCTTCGGCGATGCCGTAGCTCTCCATATCCACAGCGACAGCGCCCGTGGCCGCACACAGACGAGCCTTCTCCACCGTGGTGGCCACGACATGCGGTGTGTGCGCGAGCGGGCTATGCGTGGTCGCGCCTAGCGGGTCCAGGAGGGTGATCAGTCTCGCGTTCCACTCCGAGGACGTCGGCAGCGGGTGCAGCGCCTCGCCGCGGATTTCAGTGGAGAGCACCAGGGTTCCGCGGCTCACGGCCGGAGACACCCCGCCGGCGATCCCAAAACTGAGCAATGCGCGCGCGCCATCGGCGATCAATCGCTCCGCGGCGGCGTTGGCCTGATCGCGCCCCAAACCGCAGGCGACCCACACTCGGTCGGCGACGTCCCCGCGGCGGGCGTACCGCCGCACGAGGTCAGCTTCGAACTCCAGCCCTGTCACGACACCCAGCATCGACCGCTCAAGCCTTCATTTCTCTGGTTCTTCAGGGGGATGCGGGATTCCACGAAATCGCCCCAATCCTACCATCGGCGCGCCACCCGAGGTCCATATCTTTCAGCCATCACGTGCAACCCCTTTGGAGGCTCACATGCGTGCATTTCTTTCTGCGGCCGCGCTCTCCGTACTGGTCGCCGGCTGTGCCGGCGGCGGCGATTACGCGCCCGCGTCTATCGGTCCTCAGGCGTCGATCCCGTTCGTGGATCACGGCAACATTCGCGACTTCCACGCGGTCAGCGACGACACGGTTTATCTGCAGGCGGGCAATCGCCGCTGGTACCGGGCGGACCTGTTTGGCCCCTGCTTCGGCCTTCCTTACGCCAACGGCATCGGCGTCGACGCGCGGCCCACAGGCACGCTCGATCGCTTCGGCACAATCATCGTCGACGGCGAACGCTGCAAGATCGAATCGCTGACGCCGGCGGACTCGCCGCGCCGGCAGTCGTAGCGTCACATCCCGGTGCGCACGCGCTTGGTGTTGCTGGCCTTGAGGTCGCGGAACCGGGCCAGTGCCCAAAGCGGGAAGATCGCGGCATAGCCGTGGTAGCGCAGATAGAAGACACGCGGGAATCCGACGGCCGTGTACCACGGTTCGACCCAGCGGCCATCGGGTTCCCGCGGCGCTTCGAGAAGGTATGAGATCCCTCGCTTCACCGCTGGGTGATCGACCTCGCCGGCGGCCATGAGACCGAGCACGGCCCACGCGGTTTGCGACGGTGTGCTGGCTTTGCACTCCGCCCGGCGTTCTTTCCAATAGGTCGCGCCGTCTTCGCCCCATCCGCCGTCGGCATTCTGTCGGCTCACCAACCACTGTACCGCGCGCTGGATGTAGGGCGCCTTCATATCCTCACCGGCCGCGTTCAGCGCGCAGAGCACCGACCAGGTGCCGTACACATAGTTCGTACCCCAGCGCCCGAACCAGCTGCCGTCGCTCTCCTGTTCGCTTTTGAGATAGTCGATCCCCCGCGTGATCGCGGGATGCGAGGTCTCGTATCCGATCTGGGCCAGGAAACTGATGCAGCGTGCCGACACGTCGGCGGTCGGCGGATCCAGCAATGCGCCGTGGTCCGCGAACGGGATATTGTTGAGATAGGAGTCGTTGTTATCGATATCGAAGGCGCCCCAACCGCCGTTGGAGCTTTGCATGCCCTCGATCCACTCGGCCGCGCGCGCGATCGCCTCGGCATGTTTTGCGGGGTCGGCGCGGTGCAACGCCATACCTACAACGGCGGTATCGTCGACGTCGGGATAGTGCGCGTTGTTGTACTGAAAGGCCCAGCCGCCGGGGCGCAGGCCGGGACGCTTGATTTCCCAATCCCCGACCACGTCGAGGATCTGGCGGTCCTTGAGCCACTTGCAGCTGGCGTGTGTCGCGGCGCTTTGATCGCCGGTCTCCATCACCGCCTGCACCGCAAGACCGGTATCCCAAATCGGCGAGACGCACGGCTGACAGAAGGTTTTGCCTTCACCGGGTGTCAGGAGTTTCTTGATCGCGCGTTTGGCCGTCACGAGGTCGGGATCGTCCTTCGGATACCCAAGGGCTTCCATCGCCATCACAGCGTTGGCCATGGCGGGATAAATTGCGCCAAGGCCGTCTTCGCCGTTGAGGCGCGGCTTGAAGAACGCCACGGCTTTTTCGATCGCCCGTGCGCGCATGCCTTTCGGGAAGGTCACGACGCGCAGGATTTTGTCGATCCACAGGAAAATATCCCCGCCGAACTGGCCGGTGGGATTGTGCAGCCACACTTTGATGTCTGCGGGCGGGGTGCGGAACAGCTCTTGAACGCGAACGCGCTTTGGATTCTTGGCCAGCGGCTTCAATGCCGCCAGCACGAGAAGCGGAACGATGACGGTGCGCGACCAATAGGAGAAGCGGTAGATGGTGACGGGGAACCATGAGGGCGTGAGCATCAGCTCCACGGGCATTTCCGGCACCGCGCGCCACGGAACTTCGCCGAACAAGGCGAGGGCGTAACGCGTGAAGACATTGGAGGTCTCGGCGCCCCCGCGCGATAGAATAGCCTCCCGTGCGCGCCGCATGTGCGGCGCTTCGATGTCGTCGCCCGCCAGCTTCAGGGCGTAATAGGCCTTCACCGTGGCGCTCATGTCGAAGTCGCCCTTGTAGAATAAAGGCCATCCGCCATGCTCGCCCTGAATGCTGCGGATGTAGTCCGCCAGCTTCGCCTCCACCTCGGGCTCCAGTTCGTCGAGATAGTGGTTGAGCATGATGTATTCGGAGGGGATCGTGGCGTCGGCCTCCAGGTCGAAGACCCAATGGCCGTCAGGCTTCTGCCGCGCCTTCATGGCGCCGGTCGCCTCCGCGATGACACGGTCCAGCTTCGTCAGATCCGTGCTCGGTTCGGTATGTGCCACGTCGATGGTCATTACGTTATGCAGCTCTCACTCTGACGAGGTGGTCCTTGACCGCCTCCGCGGCGTTCACGCCGGAACGCACCGCGCCCTCGATGGTCGCGGGAAGTCCTGTAGCCGTCCAATCGCCTGCGAGCAAGAGGTTGACATAGGGCGTTCGGCACGCCGCACGCCGCTCGATCGCCGCGGGGGTTTGCGCAAAGGTCGCTCGCTTTTCCTTGATCACCCGCGCCGGAGGTTCGGGCATCGTCGACTTGCCCAGGACCCCTGCGACATCGCTCCAGCACTTGGTCGCGAGCGAGTCCGCGGACTCGTCGGTTAAGGCGCCCGCGGCGCTGATGGTGACGGAAGCCAGATCGCCACGCACGAACACCCATTGCGCCGTGCCGCTAACGAGGCCCGTGATTTCGACCTCGCCCGGCGGCGCGAAGGCCCGCGGAAGACGGTAATGCACATTGACGATGGCTTCGCCCGGCGGGGGAACGCGCAAGCCCGGGACCAATGTCTCCGCCACCCACGCAGGCGCGGCGACAACAACGACATCGCCCGCGTCCAGCGCCAGTGTCTCCTCATCGGTGGCAATGTGGGTCACGCGATTCTCCGCAAGCGAGAACCCGCGAACGCGGGTCCCAAGCCGAACCTCGGCGCCGTGCGCGGTCACATGGGCGAGCGCAGGGTCGACAAGCGTGTCGGCCAGGCTGTCGCGCGCGACCAGCGGGCGGCACGCTTCGGCGCCTTTGAAGAACGTTTCCAGCAGCACCGGGCGCATGAGAACGGCCGCGGCCTCGCGCGGGTCGGTATTCAGCGCCGCTACAACCAATGGCTCCCAGAAATTGCGATAGAGGGCCGTACCCGGCGGAATGAGGTCGGCCACGGTGTCGCTCGGGCCGGCTTGCAGGAGTTTCAACGCCGACAAATAGGACGTCGCGCTGGTTCCTGGAACGCGCCGCTCGGAATCGAGCAGCCACCACGGAATCCGTCCGGCACTCGGGCGCAGCGTCCAGCGCGCGCCCGTTGCAACATCTAGAAAGGGATAGGCCGCAGCCGCCGGGCCGACGAGACGGTCGCGCGCGCCGATGGTGTCGAGATAGGTGAGAACGGCGTGATTGCCGCTCATCATCAGGTGGTTGCCGTTATCGATGACGCAGCCCAGTTGCGGATCATGATAGGACCTGCAGCGTCCACCGGCGCGCGGCGCGGCTTCGTAGAGTCTGATGTTGGCGCCGCTCCTCGCCAGTGCGACGGCGGCGGAAAGCCCGGCGAGACCTGCGCCGATGATGTGGACGCGCATCGCCTAGAACAGTCCGTGGTGAAGCGCGATCCAGAGCTTCTCGAGCTTCGCCCCGGCCCGCGCGAGCCCCTTGCGCGGCGGCAGCGCCTTCCAGCCGTTGTCGCGCAGCCGCTCGAAATGGCGGCGGTAAACCATCATCATCACGACGGCCGGGCGCATCTTCTCGCGGTCGCAGCGCGCCAGCGCGGCTTCGGAGGCGGCGAAAGCCTTGTCGGCCATCGCGCCCAACGTGGCAATGACCTTCGGCAGGCGCGGATCGCGGGCGACTTCCAACGGGCTCAGGCCGCTCAAGCCTTCGCGGTCGAGGACTTCGCGCGGCAGGTAGAGCCGGCCGATACCTGCGTCTTCCTCCACGTCGCGCATGATGTTGGTGAGTTGAAGCGCACGCCCCATTTGATCGGCCACGTCCTGGCCGGCCTCCGCCTCGCCGAAGACATGAACGCAGAGACGTCCGACGGCGGCGGCGACGCGGTCACAGTAGAGGTCGAGCTCTTCCAGGCTGGGCGCCACGACAGGGCCGTTCGCATCCATCTCCATGCCCTGAATGACGGCGATGAAGTCCTTTTGCCGCAGCCCGAACCTTGGGATCGCGTCCGTAAGAACGCGTGTGATGGCGTCTGACCCCTGTCCGGCATACATGGCCTCGACCTTGGCGCGCCACGCTGCCAAAGCCTTGGTCTTCTCTTCGCGCGGGAGATCGCCGTCGGCGATGTCATCGACTTCGCGGCAGAAGGCGTAGATGGCGAACAGCGCCTCGCGCTTGCGCGGGGGCATCAGCCTCATCGCCCAATAAAAGGACGATCCCGCCGCTTGTACGACAGCCCGCACCGTCTCGATATCGCCGGGGGCGACATTCATGGGTTCAATGCGAGCGGAAGCGGCACTCATGGCGATCAACGCGAGCGGCGGCGGCCGATCGTCTCCACGTCGCGTTCCGACCATCCGCTCCCCAAGGCCGTGACCGCCGTCGCCACGATATCGCGCGCCGTAAGGCCTGCGTCCTCGTACTGTTCCTCGGGTTTGGCATGGGCCACGAAGCGGTCGGGCAGGGTCAATGTGCGAACCTTGAGGCCTTTGTCCAGAGCGCCGCGTGTCGCCAGTAGCGTCAGGACCTGCGCGCCAAATCCGCCCGCCGCGCCTTCCTCGATGGTCACGACCACCTCGTGATGCCGCGCCAGTTGCAGGATCAGGTCTTCGTCGATGGGCTTTGCGAAGCGGGCGTCGGCCACCGTGGTGGCGAGCCCGCGCGCGGCAAGTTCGTCGGCCGCAAGCAAGGCTTCCTGGAGGCGGCCACCCAACGAAAGAAGTGCGACCGTGCTGCCTTGGCGCACGACGCGCCCTTTCCCGACAGCAAGGACCTCCCCGCGCGCGGGCAATGACGCGCCCGGACCTTCGCCGCGCGGGACCCGGAAGGCCGAGGGGCCGTCCTCGATCGACAGGGAGGTGGCGATCATGTGCTTGAGTTCTGCCTCGTCGGCCGGCGCCATCACCACAAAGCCGGGAAGGCAGCAGAGGTAATTGAGATCGAAGCTTCCCGCATGCGTCGGGCCGTCGGAGCCCACCAGCCCCGCGCGGTCGAGCGCGAAGCGCACCGGCAGCCGCTGAAGCGCCACATCGTGGACGACTTGGTCGTAGGCGCGCTGCAGGAAGCAGGAGTAGATCGCGGCCACGGGCTTCAAACCGTCGGCGGCCATGCCCGCCGCGAAAGTCACGGCATGCTGCTCGGCGATCCCAACGTCGAAGAACCGGTCGGGGAACCTTTTCTGGAAGAGATCGAGCCCCGTGCCTGAGGGCATCGCTGCCGTGATCGCCACGATCTTCGTGTCGCGCTCCGCCTCTTCGATCAGGCTCGTTGCGAAGACTTTTGTATAAGTCGGCGCGGTCGCATTGGACTTCACGATCTCTTTCGTGACCGGATCGAAGCGGTCGAGCGCGTGATAGTTTTCGGCATGCGGTTTTTCGAACGGATGGCCTTTCCCTTTTTCCGTCAGCACATGAAGGAAAAGAGGCCGCGTGCGGGGGGCGGACCTCGCGATCCTGAGGATCTCCGCAAGTTGCCGGACGTTGTGTCCGTCGATGGGCCCGATATAGGTGCAGCCGAACTGATCGAACATGGTCGTGTCAGGCGCGGCGAGGGGCTTCGTGTTCGCCAATGTGGCGGGCAGGGCGGCGATGTCGGCGTCCGTGAGCACCGCGCGCGTGGCCGCGAGGTTCTTGAGATAGTCGGTCAGTCCTCCCACGGACGGCGCAATCGACATGCCGTTGTCGTTGAGTATGATAGTCAGCCGTCCGCCGGCGGCGCCGGCATTGTTCAGGGCCTCGAACGCCATGCCGGCGCTCATCGCGCCATCGCCGATCACGGCCACCGCGTGGCGATCGCTTCCGGTTTTGAGAGCCGCGACCGCCATCCCGATCGCCGCCGAGATGGAGGTAGAGCTGTGGGCCGCACCGAACGGATCGAACGTGCTCTCGGCGCGCAGCGTGAATCCGTACAGACCGCCGCGCTTGCGGATCGAGCGAATGCGGTCACGGCGGCCGGTGAGGATCTTGTGCGGATAGGCTTGGTGGCTAACATCCCAAACCAGCCTGTCGTCGGGCGTGTTGAAGGCATAGTGTAGGGCCACCGTCAGCTCGATGACGCCCAGCCCCGCGCCGAAATGTCCTCCGGTCGCGGACGCCGCATCGATGGTCTCCGCGCGCAGTTCCTCCGCGACCTGGGCGAGCGCGTCTACGTTCAAGCGGCGCAGCGTGGTGATCGACTCAAGGGTGTTCAGCAACGGAGTTTGAGGAGCCAAGTCGGGTCGCCTTTCCCTGTCCGGTGAATTGCCGCGGCAACGCGAGGTGGAGGACCTCGTGCGACATTCCCGCTTTCTTTAGCGCGCAGTGCCTCGGCGATGCCACCCCTTAGCACTGCGCAATCTCTTGTTTCTATGACGATTCTGGCAGATTCCCGGCCGTGGAAGAAGGCCTGACATCAACGACCACCACACGCTTAACGGGTGTTCGTCGCTACGGGCGGCGGCTCGGGGTGTGATCGGCGCTATAGGTGCGACCCTTCCATGCGCCGCCGCGCCTGCGCCAGTGGGCGAGCGCCGAGCTTACCGTCATGGCGCAGTAGAGGGCCGCTGCAAGCGGCAGCAGGAGAGCCCGCCATGCCGCCAAGCCATAATCGCGCACGGTGGGAATGTAGCTCGCGGTCATCAAGACGTAAGCAATGAGGCCCGCAAGTCCCACAGCCGTCCGACCATGCCAGGGCCACGTCACGACCGTGAAAACCGGGAAGAGGAAGATGATCGCCAGGCCAAGCAGCGTTCCCGCGAGAAGCAGTTCCGAGTATTTCAGTTGCGTGAATGCGGTGCGCTGAACCATCGCCCAGAGCGGCGCGAGCCCCGTCGCTTCGCGCAGACTGGCGCTACCATCGGAGAGTCCGATCCACAGCCGCCCACCGGTCTGTTTCACGATCCGCGCCAGTGCGCAGTCGTCGATGATTTCTCCGCGGATTGGCGCAAGCCCACCCGCCGCGTCCAAGCTCTCGCGCCGGAGAAGGATGCAGCCGCCGGCCGCTGCGGCGATCCGTGAGGAGTCGTCGTTGGCGGCGCGAAACGGATAGAGCATCTGAAAAAAGTACACAAAGGCCGGAATGAGAAGCCGCTCCCAGGCCCGAGCGCAATGCAGCTTCACCATGAGAGAGACGAGATCGCGGTGCTGATCCTGCGACCACGAGGCGAGGCGCGCCAGTGTTTCAGGAGGGTGCACGATGTCCGCGTCGGTGAACCAGTAATAATCCGGCGCCCATCCCTGCGACGCCACATGAGCAAGACCGGCTTGCATCGCCCAGAGTTTCCCGGACCAGCCGGCGGCGAGCGGCGGCGCTGAGATCACGGTGAGACGTTCGGCACGCGCGCTCCGGCGTGCGAGATCGGCGGTTCCGTCCGTGCTGCCATCGTCGACCAGAACGATACGGAACGCGCCCTCATAGGCTTGGGCGTCGAGTGCGCGGACACAGGCTTCGATCGTGACCGCTTCATTCCGCGCCGGCACGATGGCGATGACGGATGGCCAAGCGCGCGCGCGTGTCCACTCGCGGGGTAAGCGTTGGTCCGCCCGCCAAAAACCGCTGTGGGCAAAGACAAGGTAAACCCAAATAGCGAGGCTCGCGGCGGCGACCAGCGTCAGCATTCAGAAGCAAAGCCTCAGCAACCCTTTGATCCCGGCTCGCGCATAACCGATCGCCCCGAGAACAACGCGCTCGGCCAGGGGGTCTCGGCGCGCCAGCTTTCGCGTCAGCTGATCCGCGATCGACACGATCACGGCCGTTTCCGCCGCGAGACTCGGGTGCTTGAGGGCACGTGGAAGCTTGCGCGCGTCCGCCATCAGCAGTTCTGTGCCCGCCAGCGCGCGATCGATCACGCGGCGCAGGCCGGATGTCAGCTGTGGCAATGCGAGATCGGTCACCTGCGTACCCTCGGCCGACATCCATTCGGTTGGCAGATAGACACGGTCGAGGTCCGCATAGTCCTTGCCGCAATCTTGCAGATGATTGATCACCTGCAGCGCATTGCAGAGCGCGTCGGACAGGGGGTGAAGGGCAGGGTCTTCGCCATGCAAATCGAGGAGGAACCTGCCCACCGGCGAAGCTGACCGATTGCAATACCCGATCAACTCATGCCAATTCAGATAGCGCGATTTAGTGGCGTCCTGGATGAAGGCGGAGATGAGATCGGTGCCATGGCGGCTCGGTATTCCCCTTCGCCGGAACATCTCGCCGACCTTGTTTCCCTTCGCGTACGCGGGGTCGGCGTTGCTGCCCTCGACGGCGGCCGCGAAACCCTCAAGACGCGCGATTTTGTCGGCCGCTGGCAGGTGCGGGTCGTCGGCGATATCGTCGATGGCCCGCGCGAAGGCGTAGTAGCAGGCAACGTCGGGCCGGAGCTCTTTGGGCAGCAACCATGACCCGACGGGAAAGTTTTCGTCGCCCGCGCCTTTGCCCGATGGTGTTTCAATGGTGGACACCCTGCTCATGCGGCAGGGATAGCAGAAACATTGACCGGAATCATGTGCCGCGACAGACTGCGCCACCTTCAAAACCACCTTCGGACTCAACGTGACTTCTTCCCAACATCCGCCCGTACCGCCCACCCGCATCGATTTCTCGGCCGATGACCGGGATTGGATTGCCGAACGCATCAAGACGGTGCTCGAGACGGGGCGCCTGACCCTCGGTCCGTTCGGCGATGAGTTTGAAGGCAATTTCGCGCGCAGCGTTGGGTCCAAACACGCGATCGCCGTAAACAGCGGCACGGCGTCCCTCGAGATCATGCTCCGCACCGTGGGTGTCGAGGGGAAGGACGTGCTCGTCCCCGCGAATACCTTTTTTGCAACGGCCTCCGCCGTGATCGCGGCCGGTGGCCGTCCGATTCTGATGGACACGGATATCGCGACGCTCTCGACGACCGCAGCCGAAGTCGAACGCCGGCTGACGCCCAACACCGTCGGCATCATGATCGTCCACATCGCCGGGGTGATCACCGCCGAGATGCCGGACATCGTTGCGCTCGCGTGCCGCAAGGGTCTTTGGCTGATGGAAGACGCGGCGCATGCCCAGGGCTCTTCCCTCGACGGCAAGTTCGCCGGCACGTTCGGATTGGCGGGCTCTTTCAGCTTCTATCCGACGAAGGTGATGACCAGCGCCGAGGGCGGCATGATCGTCACCGACGACGCGAAGATGGACAGCGAAGCGCGCATCTACCGTGACCAGGGTAAGGCGGGCTTCTACCAAAACGTCCATATCCGCATGGGCTATAATTGGCGCATGTCGGAGCCGCACGCGATCATTGGCCTGCGCCATCTCCAGAACATCCCGGAAATGCTGGCTGCGCGCCGGAGAATTGCCGCGCGCTACGATGCGGCTCTCGGTGCTTTGGCCGCGCGCCGATCCGACGCGCCGCGCCCGCTCGCGATCCCGAAGGGATGCGTCTCGAACTACTACAAGTATGTGGTCATGCTGCCCGAGGGCGCTGACCGCGCGGCGCTGAAATCGCGGCTCAAGGAAGAGTACGGCGTCCAATGCAGCGGCGAGGTCTACGAGGTGCCGCTCCACAAGAATCCGGTGCTCACCCATCTCGATACGGGCGACCTGCGCGGGGCGGAAGCGGCCTGCGGACGCCAGCTTTGCCTGCCGATTTTCGCCAGCATGAGCGACGAGCAGGCGGACCGGGTCATCAAGGCGTTGGAAGCCATCTACACGGCCTAAGTGTCCGGATTTCGTGGGTCACGCGCCGCGCGCCGCGTGGCGTCGGTCCTACAACCTCGCCTCGAAATCATCACAATTGCCCCTGAAATGCCCCGAGCTCGTCCTAGGATCAGCGTAGTTGGAGTGTTGAATGTAGGAGTTGAAAGCTTGCTTGCCTCGAGGCCGCTATGGAAAACATCGACCGATTTTTTGAAGCCTACGACCGGGTCATCCCCAATTGGTTTGGAGACGCATTGGCTCTGGTGATCGTCTTCGGCCCCATCCTCCTCCTGGCCCTCTAGTTTTCGATCCTTGCGGTCGGACCCGGTGCTATGATCCCCGCCCTCAGGGGATCCCATGACGCTCCGCACCGCCATTGTTCTTGCCGCCCTCTTCGTTAATCCCGCCTCCGCCGCGCCCGCGCCGGACGAGGGGCGTTATGTTCCGGGCGCCGAGCTCGATGGGACCTGGGAGGGGATCCTTTCGAACGGGGGCATGGGCTTGCCCATGATCTTCGTGATCAAGACCGCCCCCGGGCAGGGTACGAAGGCGGTTCTGGACGTTCTCGACCCGTCCGCCAAGGACATCCCCGTGGTTGGGTATCGGCGGGAGAAGGACACCGTCTACATGGACGTGCCGGCCGTTGGCGGGAAGTTCGACGGGCTGGTGTCCGGGGACCTCGCCGCAATTTCCGGCCGCTGGACCCAGGCCGGTGCCGCAGGCGGCCCGGTTCCTCTCATCCTCCATCGCAAAGCGCCATAAAGCCGCACCCCCTTAAGGACTAGGCGCGCAGCTTCACAATATGTACTGTACGATACGGTACGATAAGGATGGGAGTCGGGCGGTGCCTGAAGAAACTCGTGGAGAAGGTCGAAAGCCGTCGCGGGGCGAAGCGCGTCACGAAGCGATTCTCGCCGCCGCCGCCGAGGTCTTCCTGGAACACGGGTTCGAAGGCGCGACGCTCGATGAGATTGTAAGACGCGCCGGCGGCTCCCGCGCCACCCTCTATCAGCGGTTCGGGGGAAAAGAAGGGCTGTTTGCCGCCATCATCGCCCAGCAGTGCGCGTTGATCGTCGAGCCGCTCGCATCCGTAGGTGAAACGTCCGGCCCGCCACAGGATGTGTTGGTCGATATCGGGATCCGGTTCATGGAAACGCTGATGAGCCCGCGTGGCCTTGGCCTCTACCGCACCGTCAGCGCGGAAGCTGTCCGCTTTCCGGAACTCGGCGTGAAAGTGTTCGAGAGCGGACCGAAGCCGGCCGCGGATATCCTGGCCGTCTATCTTCGGGCACAGACGAGCGCCGGTGTCCTCGCACTTCCCGATCCCCACGCATCCGCGCGCCACTTTCTCGAAATGGTCAAAGGCGATCTCCACACCCGCGCACTGTTCAATGTGCCGCCGCTGCCGACACCGAAGGAAATAGAAAAGTCTGTGAGAGGCGCGGTGGCCACATTTCTGAAGGGAGCGCTCGCATGACGATCCTGCGCCGTTCCTTCTATTTTCTCCGGCACGGCGAGGCCGACTGGAATGTCGAGCGCATTTGTATCGGGCAGCTCGACCGGCCTCTCACGCCGCGCGGGCGCGAGCAGGCGGAAGCCGCGCGGCGACATTGCGCCACCCTCGACATCAGCGCCGTCTACTACAGTCCCCTCGAACGTGCCGCCGAAACCGCGGCGCTGGTGATGCGTGGCCGCGATATCGTGATGACGCCCGAGACGGGGCTTCTTGAAGCTTGCCTCGGCGTGAAGCAGGGCGCCCGCGAAGACGATGCCGCCGATCCCTTCCTTAGAAATTGGGTCAACGGGGCGTCCATCGATCAGGCCGAAACTTACGTCGGATTCCGTGATCGCGTGTCTGAGGCCGTCAATCGCTGCCTCGGCGCCGCGAGCGGCGCGGGAGCGCCACTCATCGTCGCCCATGCCGGCGTCTATCACGCCTTGAGGGATGTGATGCGGCTGCCCGCAGGCCGCGTGCTTCACTGCGTTCCGTACAGTCACCACCCCGATGGCGGTGACTGGCGGATCGAAGTCGTCGTTTAGCGTTATCAGCCGCCGGAATTCGCGCCGCTGCCCAGCACCTCGGCAAAGTCTTCCATCTCATAGTACGGCCGGATTTCGATCTCGCTCGGACCCGGCATCGGGTTGGGGCACTTCTTCACCCATTCGATGGCGTGATCCATGTCCCGCACATTCCAGATCCAATATCCGGCGACCACTTCCTTGGTTTCGGCGAACGGTCCGTCGATCACCAGCCGGTTTGGGCCGTCAAACGCCACACGCTTGGCGACCTTCGTCGGCTTTAGGCCGGCGCCGTCGACCATGATTCCTTCCTTGATGAGGAGTTCATTGTACTTTCCCATGGCCTCAAACAACGCCGCCGTGGGCATGATCCCGGCTTCGCTATCCGTGGTCGCTTTGACGAACACCATGACGCGCATCTTCAGTCTCCTTCCATAATCGGCCGTCGTTGGCCTCGCCCAGAGGACGAACGTCCTGGCGGCACTCCGACACGCCTCGGATCTTTTTCGAGCTGTGAAAGAACGCGCGGGCGGCGGTTAGAGGATGCGGCTGTACCAGAGGAGGGACAGACCCGCGGCCGCAATCGCGAACAGGGCGGCGGCCGCGGCGAAGAACGAGGTGATCTCGGTCTCCTTTCGCTCCATCACGAACTGCGTATTGAGGGTTTTATAGACTTCCTTCAGGTCTGTGCCCGAACCCGCGAAGAAGTACTTCCCACGGGTCAGATCCGCGATCGTCTGCAGCGTTTCTTCGTCGAGCTGGACGCGCATGGAGCGGCCGCCCCACCCGACGATCTCGCCGCTCTTGGTGCCCAGCCCCACCGTGAAAATCCTCACGCCGCGGTCGGCGGCCATGCGGGCGGTCTCAACCGGGTCCGGACCGGTCGTGGCTTGACCGTCGGTCAGCAGGATGACGACGGCGCTTTCATAGGAGCCCGGCGGAACAGGCGTGACATTCTCCTCGGCGGCGCGCGGTTCGGCGTTGCGGTCGAGCGCCGCGCCCATGGATTCGCGTCCCCACCCGCGCTGATACTCCGGCACTTTGTTGTCGAAGTTCGCATTGGGGAAGATGGTCTGCAGCGAGACGAGAATACCGCTGCCGATCGCCGTGCCGCGCTGCGGTTGGAAGCGGTCGATGGCTTTCATCAGGTCGTCGCGGTTTGTCGTCGGCGGTTGGACGAGCAGCGCGGCCCCCGCGAACGCGACGATGCCGATCTGGGTCGAACTCGGCTGCTCTTGAATGAAGGTCTTCGCCGCATTCTGCGCGGCGACAAGGCGATTGGGCTCGACGTCGGCCGCGCGCATGCTGGCCGAGACGTCCATGGCCAGGATCACTTGCGAGCGTTGCGACGGCAGCGTGATCATCGCGGCCGGCCGCGCGATCGCGGTCAGCATCAATGTGATGGCGATGAGGAACAGCGCGGCGGGCACGTGGCGGCGCAGGCTGGCGCCCGCGCCCATGGCGTCCTTCACCATGCCGATGTTGGCATAGCGCAGGGCCATCTTCTTTTTGCGCTTCAGCACATACAGGTATAGCGCCACGAGCGCCGGAACGGCGAGCAGCAGCCATAACATGATGGGCGAAAGAAACTTCATACCTGCGCTTCCAAGTGTTTCGGCAGGCTTGCGCCGCCGGAAAGAAGGCTACGCCGTTTGCGCAAATCGGCGAAGCGAAGAATCGTATCTACAAGGTTATCGCCGGTCGAGAGTTCCAGGGCGTCGACTCCGGCCCGCCCGAACGCGGCCCGCAGGTCCCGCTCACGGCGTTCCGCAACGCCCGAGAAACGCTTGCGGAATCGCTTGTCGGCGGTGTCGACGAACACCTGTTCGCCGGTTTCCGCGTCTTGCATGACAACGAGGCCCAAATCAGGGAGTTCCCGCTCCAGGGGATCGAACAGCCGCACCGCCAGGGTTTCGTGCCGCTGCGCGAGATATCCCAGGGGTTCGTCCCACCCGGGCGCGCTAATGAAATCGGAAACCAGAAAGACCAGCGAGCGCCGCTTGATCACCTTTGTCGCGGCGCGCAGAAACGGCGTGAGGTCGGTCGCCGGAGCGGTGGAAAGCTCCGGCCGCGCCATCAGCGTATTCATGATGCGCAGCACATGTTTGCGGCCAGTCCCGGCGGGGATCATCGAGTCCACGCCGCCGGAGAAGAACAACGTGCCGACGCGGTTGCCGTGCCGCGTGAGAAGGCGCGACAGTACGGTCACGAACTCGATCAGCACGGCGCGTTTCTTGATTTCGACGGAACCGAAATCCACCGACGGCGCAAGGTCCAGGAGAAACCACGCGGTGATCTCGCGGTCCTCGTTGTACTGGCGCACGTGCGGCACTTCCAGCCGCGCGGTCACGTTCCAATCGATGTGACGCACATCGTCGTTATGCTGGTATTCGCGCAAACCCGCGAGGTCCAGCCCGTGGCCGCGAAACAGCGTCCGGTAATCGCCTTGCAGGGCGCCGTCCAGACGGCGGATCACCGTCCACTCAAGTTTGCGGAGAAGCGTTTCAGCCTGCAGCGACGCGGACATGGCTCTCCAGCGGCTTATCGGGCGCGGCAATATGTTGCATCAGGCGCTGAACGATCATGTCCGGGGTTACGGATTCCGACAGGGCCTCATAGGTGAGCACAAGGCGGTGACGCATGACGTCCGGCGCGAGATCGACCAAATCCTGCGGCAGGACATAGTCGCGTCCGCGCAGGTACGCGAGCGCCCGGGCGCCCTCGACCATGTTGATCGAGGCGCGCGGGCTTGCGCCGTACTGGATGTAATTGTTCATCCCAGGTACGCCGTAGCGCGCGGGATCGCGAGACGCCGCCGTCAATTTGACCGCGTACTGGATGAGGGCCGGATCGACGTAGGTGTTGCGGCATTCGCGCTGCATGGCGACCAACTGTTCGGTGGTGGCTACTGCAGCGAGGGAAGCGGCAACACCCGTGACGCGGCTGACGATGACGAATTCCTCTTCCTCGGTGGGATAGCTGACCAGCACCTTCATCATGAAGCGGTCGACCTGCGCTTCGGGAAGCGGATAGGTGCCTTCGGTTTCGATGGGGTTCTGCGTCGCCATCACCAGAAAAGGTTCCGGGACCTTATGCGTTTCACCGGCGATTGTGACCTGGCGCTCCTGCATCACTTCGAGCAGGGCGCTCTGGACTTTCGCGGGCGCGCGGTTGATTTCGTCGGCCAGCAACAGGTTTGTGAACACGGGCCCCAGCGAGGTCGCGAAGTCGCCCGTCTTCTGATTGTAAATGCGGGTCCCAACCAAGTCCGCGGGCACGAGGTCCGGTGTGAATTGAATACGCTTGAAGCTGCCGCGCACGGTTCGCGCGAGCGTGTTTACTGTCAGCGTTTTAGCCAGCCCGGGAACGCCTTCGACCAGCAGATGGCCCTGCGCCAGGATCGCCACGAGAACGCGTTCCAGGAAGTGATCCTGTCCAACCACGACCTTTTTGATTTCGTAAAGGATGCGCTCCATGAGGGAGGCGACCTCGGTATTCCCTGGTGCCATGTCGTTCATATGTCCGTGCTTTGCTGATTCAGGTTTTGAAATCTAGAAGGGCGACATGCCCGTTCCGGCGGCGGCGTTCTCGATGGGCACGGCGAAGCCGATCCCGATGAAGACGCGCTGCTCGGTGGGGTTGAGGATGGCGGTCACGATCCCGACCACTTCGCCTTCGAGGGTCACCAGCGGGCCGCCGGAATTGCCCGGATTCGCCGCGGCGTCGAATTGAATGAGGTTGCTCAGGACCCGTTTCCCTTTCGGATTCACGTAGTCACGGCGCAAGCCCGAGATCACGCCTGCAGAGGTGGACGGGCCGATCCCGAAGGGATGGCCGACGGCGACCACCTCGTCGCCCGGCATAAGGCCGGCTGTCGAGCGCAAGGTGGCCGGCTTCATATCGTCCGGGAGCGTTTTTGCCTGGATGACCGCCAAGTCGTGCTCGGGTTGCACACCCGTTACGTCGGCCTCGGACTTGCTTCCATCAAAGAACTCGACTTCGACCCGGTCGGCGCCCGCAACCACATGCAGGTTCGTCAGGATCGTCCCGTCTTCCTGGATAATGACGCCGGTGCCGACGCCCACGTCCGGATCATCCTCGTTTTTGCCCTTGCGCGTGACGCGCACGACCGAAGGACGGATGATGGCCGCGGCCCGCGCGGTCGCGGACGGAAGTGACTTGGTCTCAAGCGTGTGCAGGACGGCGTTATCGATGTCCTTTTGCGTGAGGACCCGTTCCGGCTTTTGAATTTGCGCATAAACGAACAGAGCGGCGAACGTGATCAGGGCGCTGACCGCGACCAGGACCGGGCGTTCGTGGCGGGCAAGGAAGGCGCGGATGCGCCCCGGCGGCTTCGGCGCGGGGACCGGCTCCGCGGCGGGAGTGCTTTCAGGTTTGGATTCAGGGGTTTGGGAGGCTAGCGGAATTCCGCTGCCTTTGGTCGGGCGTCGAGAGCTGCTGTAGAGCGAGACTCTTTTCATACGCATCCTTCACCGCTGTCGGGGTCCAAGCGTTAACCAAAACCCGTGCCGAGACAAGGGGATTCACCTTGGGCAAAAGCGGGATTGCGGCTTTGTGAGGCTGCGTATGTAACGTCGCTAGGCGGTTTTCCGGTCCTGCAGATTGAACCCGCCGTAGATTAAAAGCCCGACACCGGCCCAGAACAACTCGCGGCCGCGCCGGATCAGGGCCATGGCGACCCCGGTGTCATTGGACCCGGTCAGGGCCCCCACCACCGCCATCAGGGCGCCGTCCTGAACGCCGATGTGCCCGGGAACGAAGAAGGTAATCGATCGCACCAGGACGATGACGGTCTCCACAATCCACGCCTCGGCGAAGGTGATGGGCGCATCGAGAAACCAGAACACGAAATAGATTTCCACTGCGCCGATGACCCAGCTTAAGAAGGCAAACGCAAGCGCCGCCGCGGAGCGGGCGGGGGTGTTGCGGACGAAGTGGAACAGCCGTTCCTCGATCTCGGTCAAGAATGCGATGGCGCGCGCAAGACGGGCGGCGGACTCGCTGTTCTCCATCTTCGCCGGAAGCTTCGCCAGCCACCTTCCATGCAGCGCGAAATAGACGAACACCATGAACACGCTGATCACGATCGTCGTGATCAACACCGCCTGTTCGATGGCCTCTGGCAGAAGTCCGGAGTTGAGCATCAAGATCGCGCCGGCGATCACGAACGGCACCTGGGCCAGGCTGTTCACGATCTGAATAAGGATGAGCGTCGCGGTGCCTTCTTCGTACGAAATGCGGTAGTGGCGATTAAGAAGCAGGGCTTTGAACGGTTCTCCGCCAAAGGCTCCGAACGGCGTCAACAGATTGAACGCCTCGCCCACCATCTGGACCAGCCACAGCCGCAAGCAGAGCAGACCTGAGAATGGCACGCTGCGGAACATGAGCGCCCATCCCGCGACATCCGAGACCATTGCGACCGCAAAGGTGAGCAGGACGGCCGCCGCGCCGTACAGACCCAACCGGCTCATCACCTCGGTCACGGCGGCCATGTCCGCGCGCGTCAAAATCCAGGCGAAGACCGCCACACCGCCGACAAGCGTGAGGAGCTTGAAGAGGCGCATGAGGGGTTAAGCGGCTGAGCCGCGGCGGGCGTGGAGCAGCGCCTGCTCGCGCACCCAGGCAAGTGTGTTCGCCAACCCTTCGCGAAGATCGACGCGCGGGCTGAAGTTCAACAGCTCGCGCGCCCGCGTCATGGTGGTCACCGAGCGGCGGATGTCGCCGATGCGCGGCGGCTCATGGCGCACGGGAGACGCGGAGCCCGTCAGGTCGAGGATCGTCCGCGTGATCTGGTTGATCGACACTTCGATACCGGTGCCGATGTTTATGATCGCGCCATTACCGGCCGCGGAGAGCGCGGCGGTGGCGACCGCCTGTGCGACATCGGTCACATAAACGAAGTCGCGGGTTTGCTCGCCGTCGTCGAAAATCGTGATGGGCTGTCCGGTGACAGCGCGGTCCATGAAGATCGAGATGACGCCGGAATAATAGCTCAAAGGGTCCTGGCGAGGCCCGTAAACATTCATGAAGCGGAGCGCCGTGAACGCGACGCCGTGGTAGCGCGCATAATAATCCAGGAAGAATTCGCCGGCGAGTTTGTCGATCCCGTAGGGTGACGCCGGGCGGGCGGTGGAGGCTTCGCTGACGGGGACGGGCGCGTCGTCGTCATAAACGGCTGACGAAGAGGCGAACACCACCTTCTGAACGCCGTTCCGCCGCGCGAACTCAAGCAAGC
Source organism: Rhodospirillaceae bacterium (assembly GCA_041905525.1). Classification (GTDB taxonomy): domain Bacteria; phylum Pseudomonadota; class Alphaproteobacteria; order Rhodospirillales; family Rhodospirillaceae; genus SHVO01. The sequence goes on along the minus strand of JAYRKY010000016.1, from coordinate 3,214 downwards.
GGGCGAGGCCGCCCAAATTTATGTGAATGTCCGTGACGGGATCTTCCACCGAAAGCGGAACGGCCGTCTGGGCGGCAAAATGGACGATGCGCCCAATAGGCCCGAATCGCTTTGCGGCCCGCGCGCACATCTCGCCGACATCCTGCGTGACATCGCCTTCGATGAACTGGAAGGCGTCGCGTCCCTCGCACCCGGCGAGATTACTGCGGTATCCGGTCGACAGGTTGTCGATCACGGTGACGCGGCAGCCGCGGGCAAGAAGAAGTTCGGCCGTGTGGCTTCCAATAAATCCTGCGCCGCCGGTGACAAGCACATGGATGGGCGCGTTGGGATCCGACTGAAGGTCTGCGGTCACGTTTTTATTCCTGGCAGAACATCGCCGCTTTCGCGCGGCACGATCCGCCCGTCTTTCGTAAGCCCGAAACGCAATCCGCGCCACTCGAAACTACGCCGCGTGATCGCGATGTACCATGACGCCAAGGCGAATATGTCCCGCACCGGCAGCAGCCAGGCTGCACGCTTGCCTTCGCGGTCGCCAAGATAATGCGCGATGATTTCCGCCGTCCCCAGACGGACCACAAGTGCCGCGAGGAGCACGTTCAAACCTGTGTCATCAAAGCCGCGCAGAAGTGCGAAGAGAATCGCAAAAGGAACCGCGCGCGTGAGAATGGTGAGGACGAAACCCGTCGGGTTTGCGGCCCAGGTATTCTGATCCCAATAGATCTGGTGGTGCCACCAGGCGCGGAAGGTTGAATAGTCGGCGACGATCTCGATGGTGTGCGGAAGCAAAACCATCCGTTTGCCCAAGCCCAGCAGGCGGCGGCCGAGTTCGTAATCCTCGACGAGATAGTTCCCAAGATCGCCCATTCCGCCGATCGTCTCGAGGTCGGGCCGACGAAAAGCCACCGTCGCGCCGATGCAAAAATCCGCCGCGCCGGTGACCGCCGAGAAGATCAGGCTTGGCACAAAGTCGGCGTTCAGGCTGAGAAGCTCCATCTTCTCCTGGAACGACTGTGCCTCGACGGACCGGTACAGCGTGCAGACGTAGCCGACGGAGGCATCTTCGAGTGGCGCTACGATTGTGGCGATATAGTCGGGCCGAACGCGGACATCGCTGTCACTGATAACCAGCACTTCATGTTTCGCGGCGGCAAGGCCGTTCACGAGATTCTGGACTTTCCCGTTCACCACGGGCTCACTCACTTTGACGACCAACGTCAAGCGATCCGGGTAAGCGGCCTCCAGCCGCCGCAGCAACGGTAATGCGGGATCGGTTTCCCGCTGCACCGATACGACAATCTGAAACTCTGGATAGTCCTGGCGGCAAAGGCTGAGAAGATTTTCTTCCAGGCCCTTATCCAGACCATAGATCGGCTTCAGGACCGTGACCGGCGGGCGATACATGCCGGCCGCCTGAGGCTGCTTCATGAAGCGCGCTGCGGCCCACACGCACAGAAGGCAAAACACGCACCCTCCGAGTACCGGAAGCAGCAGCACACCTTGCAGGATGTTTAACGCGGTGGTCACGGCGCTCAAAACGAAAGGGGGGCCATTTCGGTGGGTTGAATACCTTTTTCGGGTACCAATCTGCCAGAGCCATTTTCGATCCAACGCCGTGCGCGCGGCGGCAAGGGCCCTAGATTTGACAGATTCCGGGACCCAGTATAGGGCGACGGAAAACCTATCTCGGGAGCATCTCATGCGTCGCATTGCATTCATGGTTTTGTGCTTCTTCGGCGTACTGAATGCGGGGCCGGCGCGCGCTGTCATAGTGGAGGACAAACCTGCGGCGGTGATGATGATCGAAAAGCTCCACATGGGGCTTCTCGACAACATGAAACAAGGCAAGGCGTACGCCTTCGAAACCCGGAGGCTGAAAATAGCGCCAGTGGTTCAGGAAGTTTTCGACCTTGAGACGATGACCCGGGTTTCGGTCGGCAGCGGATGGCAGAAACTCACGCCGGAACAGCGCAAAAATCTCACCGAGGCCTTCGCCGGTTGGACAATCGCAACCTACGCATCCCAATTCAAAGAGTGGAACGGGGAAGAGTTTGTCATCAAAGGTTTCACGGATCCCCAGAAACCGGACGTGATGGTGAACACGGAGATCAAGCCGAAGACGGGAAAGCCAACGGTACTGAATTATCGCCTGCGTCAAAAGCCGACGGAAAAGAACGATGGGCCGTGGCAAGTCGTGGACATTCTTCTCGATGGCGCCGTCAGCCAGCTTGCATTGCGCAGATCGGACTTTGCCGCGGTGTTCAACAACGGCGGCGCCCCGGCGCTCATCGCCCATCTCCAGATGTTGACCGGAAAGCTGGCTGCCGCGGGCTAGCGCCTCACCGGCGCCGGCCCCAGCAGCGCCGGCAGTACGACGAGAGTGGCGAGCAGATTGAACGCCAGAGCCATCGTCAGCAGCAGTCCCATGCTCGAAGTACCCTCGTGGGTGGCCAAGGACATACTCCCGAAGGCTGCCGTGTCGGTGAGGGCGCTGAAAAGCATGCCGCGTCCCGCCGGCGAGGACAGGAGCAGCCCTTCGCCCTCGCGCCACGCAGAAACAAAATGAATGGGATAGGCGACCCCGACCGCCAACAGCAGCGGCATGGCGATGATATTTGCGAAGTTGAGCGGGAAGCCGATCAGCGCGCACGTGCCGAGAGTTAGGGTGACTGCAAGCACAAGAGGCGCTAGCACACGAAGCACGTCCACGACGCTCCGGAACATCAAGAGCAAGATGATCGTGATGGCGATCAGCGCGAGGCCGCCGGCCGTGGCGAAGGCCTGGGTGACGATCCGGCCGCTCTCGTAGATCACGACCGGCGGGCCGTAGGCGTCCGGCGCCTCGGCACGCACGGCGTTGGCGAATTGAGCCATCGCCGCGATGTCCCGGCTGCTGTCTTTCGGAAAGATCTGCAGGCGGTAGCGGCCGTCGCGGGCGACGTAGGTCTCCCGCAACGGGGCGGGCAGGTCGTCGGCGGTCACGGGCGCTGCGGCGAGCATGGACCGCAAGGGCGCCAGGCCTTCGTCAAACCCTTGCAGCAGCGCGGTCGATAGCCGTTGGCCGAGGTCCGGATCGTTCCGCGCAAGGAGACGCCCCAGTGCATCGCGGACCTGGACGGCGGCAGCGCGCAACGGCTCGGCGGCATTCGGCGAAGCAAGGTACAGCTCCGCGGCGGCGAGGGTCGCCTTCGCGGAGTCCTCAAGTTCGGCCGAT
>JAYRKY010000015.1:0-80769 GCA_041905525.1 Rhodospirillaceae bacterium | reverse complement strand
CGAAGCGTGTCCACATCGAGGCCGTGTCCATAGCCCTGATAGGCGATGGTGGAATCGTAGAAGCGGTCTGAGATCACGACCTTGCCGACATCCATCGCCGGCCACACGGTCTTCACAAGATGATCGCGGCGCGCGGCGGTGTGGAGCAGCGCCTCGGTCATGCCGTCCCAGCGATTGCTGGCGCCTTCCACCAGCAGCTTGCGGATGGTTTCCGCTCCGGGCGAACCGCCCGGCTCCCGGGTGAGAATGACATGGCGGCCGCGCGCGGTGAGCACGTCGGCCAGCTTGCGCGCCTGGGTGGACTTGCCACCCCCCTCGCCGCCTTCCAGCGTGATGAAAACGCCCGCAGCCACCGTGGCGCTATTGGGCGGGCGCCGGAGCCGGTTGCGACACAGGCGCCGCAGGCGGTCCGAACACGATGTAAGACGCGGCGGCTTTCAAACGCCCGATGTAACCAAGACGACCGACATCCGCCGCGGCCTGGAGCGGGATCTCGATCGGTTCGAGGTCCTTACCAGTGATCACGACTTTTGCGACTTCCTTTCCCTTGGCGATGGGTGCCGGGATGGGGCCTTGGTAGACGACCTTGACTTCCAGCGCCTGGCTCGATGCGCGCGGCACGGTCACCATGACGTCCTTAGGGATGACGAGGTTCACGCTGCCGGTGTCGCCGAGCCAGACTTCGGCGTCGGTGACCACTTCGCCCGCGGTGAACAGCGAGCGGTTGGTGAACTCGCGGAAGCCCCAGTCGAGCAGCTTCGCGGTTTCTTCGTCGCGGTCCTTCATGGAGTCCATGCCGTTCGCCACCAGGATCAGGCGGCGTCCATTGCGGATGGCGGACCCGGTGAGACCGTAGCCGGCGATGGAAGTGTGACCCGTCTTGAGACCATCGGCGCCGCTCCCCACGCGGTAGAGCAACGGATTGCGGTTGCCTTGGGTGATGTTGTTGTACGTGAACGAGGTCTCGCTATAGAGCGAATAATATTCCGGGAACTCGGTGATCAGGTGGCGCGCCAGGGTCGCGAGATCGCGCGGAGACATATAATGCTCCTCGTGCGGCAGTCCCGTCGCGTTCATGAAATGGCTGTTCGTCATGCCGAGTTCTTTGGCCTTCGCGTTCATCTGCTCGGCGAAGGCCTCTTCGCTTCCCGCCAACGCTTCGGCGAGAACGATGCAGGCGTCGTTGCCCGACTGCACGATCATGCCGCGCAAAAGGTCTTCCACCTTCACGCGGCTATTCGGGTTCAGGAACATCGTCGAGCCGCCGCTGGCGGCCCCGCCCTGCTGCCACGCATAACGGCTGACGGTGAGTTCGTCATCGAGCGAGATGCGCCCGGACTTCAAAGCCTGGAAGGCCATGTAGGCGGTCATCAGCTTGCTCATGGACGACGGCGGCATCGGCTTGTCGGCATCCTTCGCACCAAGGACCGCGCCGGTCTGGAAATCGATCAGGACGTATTCACGCGCATTGATATCGATGGAGGCCGCGAAGGCGCTGCCGGCGGCAAGAGCGGCAAAACCGAAAACGGTGGCGAGGAGAAAGCGCTTCATCGAATTCCCGAACATTAAATTGAAAACGCGGTGCAGCCGAAAATGGGGTCGATCACGTCCGGAGTCTAATCCCGAACGATTTGGGCGTCATCATAGCCGTAGGATTTCACGCGGGTCAGAAGGGTCTCGGCCATCGTCTGGTCGACGAGCGGTCCCAGGCGAACGCGGAAAATATGCTTCGTGCCGGCGGTCACCGGCAAAATCAGGACGCTACCGATGCCAAGATCCTTCAGCTGCTGCTCGAGACGATGCGCATTCGCAATCTCCGAGAAAGCTCCCGCTTGAATGAACAAGCCTGTCGCCGGGCCGCTCGCCGGGACCGCGACCGCCGGTTTCGGCGCCACCGGAGGCGCCACGACTTTTGCTTGCGGTTTTGCGGCAGGCGGTTTCACGGGCGCGGCGGCCACCGACTTCACGCCGCTGGTGACAACCTGCGAGGGCGGCGGCAACGCCGCGGCTTCGATGCTGCCGCGCGGAACGGCCGCGACCATCGGCATTTCAGGCGGCGCCCGGCGGAGCGCTGCGTTCTTGAGATCGATACTTTGCTGCGCGTCGATCTCCACCCGCACACGGGCGGTGCCGGTCTCATAGAGTCCCAGCAACTGCGCGGCGCGGCGCGAGAGGTCGATGATCCGCTTGCTGTGGAAGGGGCCACGGTCGTTCACGCGAACGTTGAGCACGCGCCCGTTATCGAGGTTTGTGACCTTCACCATGCTGGGCAGCGGCAGCGTCGGGTGCGCGGCGGTGACGGCATTCATATCGTAACGCTCGCCGTTCGCGGTCCGCTTGCCGTGGAAGTCCTGGCCGTACCAGGAGGCGACGCCTTCCTCGATATAACTGTAGTCTTCCGACGGGTAATACCAGGTACCGGCAATCTCATAGGGATTGCCGACTTTATAGACGCCGCCTTCCGGCGTGTCGGCGCTCGCTTGGGCGGATGGCGGCTGTGGGGGTGCGACGACCGGCGGGGCGCCCCCCGCGCAGCCGGCCAGACCCAGCGCCATGCCCATCGCCGCAGGGCGAAGTACCGCGTGAAATTTTCTCATTACTAGCGTCTAAGTAGGTCCAGCCCCACAAGTGCTAGTATCCTACTGGAAAGGCCCGCCGCCAGCAAGTTTGCGCCATTCCGGGGCAATCAGGCCCCCATGATGGCCGCAAGCAGAGGCCGGCCGGGGTAACCATCGGGGGGCAGGCCGCGGGCCAGCTGGTAGCGCCGGATGGCCTGGCGCGTGCCCGATCCCATCACCCCGTCGGCGGTGCCTTTCAGGAATCCCTGGGCGATCAGTCCCTCCTGCAGCGTCACCACGTCCTGGCGCCGCAGAGGCTCGGCGCCGATGGCCAGGTTCGTCATCGCCTCACCGCCGGTGAACCGGTCGGCGAGATGACCGACGGCGATGGCATAGAACGCGGAGCGGTTCCATTTCAGGATGGTCCGGTAGTTCTCGTAGACCAGGAGCGCCGGGCCTTCGACGCCCTGCGGCAAGACCAAGGACGCTGGGATGTCGCGGTTCGGCAGCGGTCCGCCGTCCACGCGCCGCACCCCGAGAGCGGCCCACGCGGGCAAGGGCCTGATGTCTTCCTTGGCATCCACGTCGAGGCTCGAGAGGCCGATGTCGAAGCCGCGCGGCAATTTCACTTCCCGGCCCCAGGTCCCCTCCCCATCCCAGTTCATGCTGTGGAGGTAGTTGGCCGCAGAGGCGAGCGCGTCCGGCACGCTTCCCCAGATGTCGATATGGGAGTCTCCATCCCGGTCGACGGCATGGCGGAGGAAGGTCGTGGGCATGAACTGGGTATTGCCCATGGCCCCGGCCCACGACCCCTTCATGCGCGCGAGCGAGATGTGGCCCTTGTCGAGAATGGTCAGCGCTTTGAACAACTCGTCGCGGAAGAACGCTTCGCGGCGGCCGTCGAACGCCAGTGTCGCCAAGGCGGCGATCACCGAAAAGTCACCCATCACCCGGCCGTAATTGGTTTCCATGCCCCAGAAGGCGACGAGGAAGCGCCCTTGGACATTGTAGTCGCGCTCCAGCGCGGCCAGGAGGCCGGCGTGTTGCGCCAGCATCGCGCGCCCGTCGGCGATGCGTTTGGCGTTCACGGCGTTGTTCACATAGCGCGAGAATGTTTGCGTAAACTCGGGCTGCCGGCGGTCGAGCTCGACGACGCGCGGAACCGGCTGGAGATTATCGAGCGCGGCGCGGATGGTGCCGTCGGATATGCCGCGTTTTGCCGCCTCGGCCCGGACGCCTTCAAGCCAGCGGGCAAAATTCTCGGACGAGAGAACAACGGTCGGCGCGGGTTCGGGCGGCGGCGCCGGCGGCGGGCTAGCGGCGGCCACGGCCTTCGCGGCCGGCTGAGACTGACAGGACGCCACAAGCGCGCCGCCAATCAGGCCAAGGGCTGCGCGGCGGCGGATACGGGACTTCTGAGCCATCATGAAATGTACCATCTAAACCCCCGTAATATGGCGAGAATCGCCGCTCGGCAAGACGCCCGCAAGAGTGGAAATAAAACCTCCGTTCCGTTAGACTCCCGCCGCTTCCGGAGTGGGACCGGATAACAGGGGTTGAGAACGATGGCTGACGAAGCTTTCACCTATACGACTGAACTCGCGAAGACGGGTGCGGCGCCGCAGGACACCGGATTCTTCACCGAGTGGGTCCTCAACATGTTCGCGGGCGCGATCGACATTCAAATTCACTCACCGATCCTCACCCTGGTTTACATCGGGGTGGTGCTTGGTTTGGTGATTCTGCGCCTCTACACCGAGAACCCGATAAAATCGCTCGGCTGCCTGGCGCTGTATATTTATACCACAATTCAAGCCTTCTCGCTCTACCGCGCCTCCACCTTCGTCACCGATTTCACGCCCGCGGGCTGGCAGGTGACGGCAAAGAGCCTGGTGTTCGCGGCGATGTTCGTCGCCATCGGCGTTTGGGGTGTTTCGCGCGTTCTGCAATCTTTCATCACCGCGCTGGTCACGATGGGCCTCGGGCGCCTGCTTGCACCGCTCAATCCGCTGCGCGCCCTCGACAAGTTCCGCAAGAGCGACAAAGACCTCGACGCGATGGAGGAAGGCTCGGCGAAGAATCCCAAGCGCCAGCTCACCGCCATCATGTTCACCGATATCGTCGGATATTCGAAGCAGATGGGCGCCGACGAAGCGGCCATGGTGAAGAAGCTGAGCATTCACAACGAAATCATGCGCAATCAGATCGTGCGCAACCGCGGCACGGTCATCAAGACGATCGGCGATGCCTTCATGGTGCGCTTCCGTTCGGCCGAAAACGCGGTGCAGTGCGCCCTCGACTGTCAAAAGGGGATCGCCGACTACAACAAAGGCAAACCGGCGAACGACCAGTTCCATATCCGCATCGGCGTTCACATGGGGGAAGTCATTCACACCGGCACCGACGTGTTCGGCGAAGGCGTGAACATCGCGGCGCGTATCGAGCCGCAGTGCGATCCGGACGGCGTGACGGTTTCCGACGTGGTGGCGAACGCCGCGCGCAACAAGGTGCCGGCGCACTTCATGTCGATCGGCGTGCGTCCGATGAAAAACATCGCGAAGCCGCCCGAGTTGTTCAAAGTGTTCCCGATCGAAGAACAGCAGTCGGCCAAGGTCGCGAAGCCCGGCGCGCAGGCGGCCCCCGCGGCCGCGGGCGCCCCCGGCGGCGTGTTCAAGATTTAATGCGGAGCCGCGCGTTCTTCGGTCTTGGCTCGCTGGTTGCGAGCCTGTGCTTCTCGGTCGCCGCCTGGAGCGCGGATAAAGTCTCGCTTGGGACCGACTGGCGCGCGCAGGCGGAACATGGCGGTTATTACCAAGCGCTGGCGACAGGCCTGTACGCAAAAGCCGGACTTGAGGTCGATATCCGCCAGGGCGGGCCGCAGATCAATCACTCGCAATTGCTCGCGGCGGGCCGCCTCGACTTCTCGGCGGTGCCGAATTCTTTCATCCCCTTGAATTTCGTGGCCCAGGACGTGCCGGTTGTTGCCGTCGCCGCGATCTTTCAGAAAGACCCCGCCGTCCTGATCTCGCATGCCGGCGCGGGCCACGACACCCTGGCGCAATTGAAGGGCCAGAAGATCATGATTTCGCCGGACACCCGCATCGGGTTCTGGCGTTTTCTGCGCGCCAAATACGGCTACACCGACGATCAGATCGCGCCCTACACCTTCAACCTGACGCCGTTCCTCTCGAGCACCGCCGCGATCCAGCAGGGATTGCTCTCCAGCGAGCCGTTCCAGATCCAGCGCGCGGGGAAGAAGCCGGTCGTGATGCTGCTGGCGGACTCCGGGTACGCGAGCTACTCGTCGGTGATCATGACATCGACCAAGCGCGTGACCGAACAGCCGGATCTGGTGCGCAGATTCGTCGACGCGAGCATCGCGGGATGGATCAGCTATCTGACCGGAGACCCCTCGCCCGCCAATGCGCTCATCCGCAAGGACAACCCGGACATGACCGAGGAGCTGCTCGCCTTCGGCCGCGGCAAACTCCTCGAATACAAGATGATCATGGGCGGCGATGCGGAGAGTAAGGGCGTGGGGATCATGACCGACGAACGCTGGAAGGCCTTCTTCGACGTCATGGCCGCCGATGGCCTCTATCCGAAGCAAATGGATTACAAGAAGGCTTACACGACCGCCTTTGTCGGCAAAGGTGGCGCGGGCGGCGCCCGTTGAACGAGCCTGTCCTTCGCCTCGACGGCGTCGCAAAGACCTACGCGAGCGGAACCACCGCCCTCGCCCCCACATCCTTTGAAATCGCCCGCGGAAGTTTCGTCAGTCTTGTCGGACCGTCGGGGTGCGGCAAGTCGACCCTGTTGCGCATCATGGCGGATCTCCTGCCCGCGAGTTCCGGGAGCATCACCCGTGGAGACGGACTAGGCGAAACCGGCTTCGTCTTCCAGGACGCCACATTGATGCCGTGGGCGACTATCCAGGCCAATGTGGCCCTGCCCCTGAGCCTGAAAAAGCGGCCGATGGACAACGTCGCGCCCACGCTCAAACGCGTCGGGTTGGACGGGTTCGCGCACGCCTATCCGCGCGAGCTGTCGGGTGGGATGAAGATGCGCGCCTCCATCGCGCGCGCGGTGGTGACAAATCCCGATCTCTTGTTCATGGACGAGCCGTTTGCGGCGCTCGATGAATTCACCCGTTTTCGCTTGAACGACGATCTGCTCCAGCTTTGGCAACAGAACACGTGGACGGTGATCTTCGTCACCCATTCCATCCGCGAGGCGGTATTCTTGTCGCAGCGCGTGATCGTCATGTCGGCACGGCCGGGGCGCGTCATCGCCGATGTTGCGATCGATCTGCCAACGCACCGCGATGAAGACGTTCGCGCCAGTCATGCTTTCGCCGATCAGTGTCAGCGGATCGGCGCGCTCTTGCGGGCCGCGGCCGAGGAGCCAGTTCGATGAACCGCGTGTTCGCGCCTTTGGCCTTTGGGGTCTTTCTGCTCGCGGTTTGGGAGGCGGCGGTTCGCCTTGGAAACGTACCGCCCTACATCCTGCCAAGCCCGTTGGCGATTGCGGCCTCGATTGGCGCCAATGCATCGGATTTGACGGCGGCGCTTGGTGTCACCCTTCAAGTCACGCTTGCGGCGCTGGCCTTGGCGGCGGTCTCGGGCGGACTGATCGCTATTCTTCTGGCGCAGTCGCCGCTCGCGGAACGCATCTTTTTCCCCTACGCCGTGTTTCTCCAGGTCACGCCCATCGTCACGATCGCCCCGTTTGTGATCATCTGGGTTGAGAACGTCTTTGTCGTGCTTCTGATCCTGGCGTGGATGGCGGCGATATTTCCGATCATCGCCAACACGCTGCTCGGCCTTAAGAGCGTGGATACGAACCTCAAGGATCTGTTCCGGCTTTACGGCGCGAGCCGCGCGCAGACGATCACACGGCTGATGATCCCCAGCGCCCTTCCGTATTTCCTCGGCGGCGTGCGGATCGCCGGAGGGCTCGCCCTGATCGGCACAGTCGTCGCCGAGATGGTCGCGGGAACCTCCGGAACGCGTTCCGGGCTTGCGTCGCGGCTGGTCGAAGCCAGCTACCGCCTGGAGCTCGCCGTCGCCCTCGGCTGTTTCTTCCTGCTCAGCGCCACGGGGCTCGTTCTCTATCTGGCGCTCGACGCCCTCTCCCGGCGGCTCTTGCGCCACTGGCACGAAAGCGCGCGGACGTCCGCCTAAGGAAACGCGGGGCCGGCGTGAACCAGGTCCGGGTCGTGGGTGCTTTCCTGCTTTCCGTACGTGCGGAAGAGCTGCAGCACGCGCTCCATTTCTCCTTCGCTCAGAAGCACCGGGCTTCCGACCTGCAAGGCGGCGCAGTACTGCGCGGCGAGATTCTCAACTTCGCCCGCCAGCCGCAGGGCGCTCGGAAGGTCCGGGCCGGTCGCGATCACGCCGTGGTTCGCGAGCAGACATGCTTTACGATCCGCGAGCGCGGTAACCGCGCCGTCGGATAGCGCCTGGGAACCAAAGGTGGCGTAAGGCGCGCAGCGGATATCCGCGCCGCCCGCAACCGCGACCATATAGTGGAACGCAGGGATGCCCTGCCCCGTACAAGCCAACGCGACCGCGAATTTCGAATGCGTGTGGACGATGGCGTTGACGTCCGGGCGCGCTTTCAGGATGTCGCGGTGGAAGCGCCATTCGCTGGACGGACGCCGTGCGCCGTACCACCGGCCCTGGAAGTCCATCACCGGAATGTCGTCCAGCTGCTCGTACGGCACACCGGTGGGGCTGATGAAAAACGTCTCCGGGTTGCGCCTAACGCTCACATTGCCCGAGGTGCCGTGTGTCAGCCCGCGCTGTGCAAGCGCGCAACAGGTGACAATGACTTCGGCCTTCAGGCGCGCGTCGCTTTGAGCGTGCATAAGGGTATCCATTAGGCCGCCGCGCTGGCGTGTTCCGGGAACAGAGCGATTAGCCCGTCGCGGGTGGCGGCGCAAGGTCCGCGCTCGGTGATCAGGGCCGTGACGTAGCGCGCCGGCGTCACGTCGAAACCGACATTGAGAGCGGTGCTTTCCGGCGGGTAGATCTCCACCGTTTCAAGCGCGCCCGCGGCGGTAAGGCCCGTGACGTGCGACAATTCGCGGGCGTCGCGTTCCTCGATCGGGATCTGGCGGCCGTCGGCGAGCGACCAGTCGATGGTTGTGGACGGCAGCGCCACATAGAACGGCACCTGGTTATCGTGCGCCGCCAGGGCTTTCAGATAGGTTCCGATCTTGTTGCAGACGTCGCCGTTCGCAGTCGTGCGATCGGTGCCGACGATCACGACATCGACGAGGCCGCGCTGCATCAGATGGCCGCCGGTATTGTCGGCGATGATGGTGTGCGCAACGCCATGGCTGCGCAGTTCATAAGCCGTCAGCGACCCGCCCTGATTCCGCGGACGCGTCTCGTCCACCCACACGTGGATCGGAAGGCCCGCATCATGCGCGCGGTAAATGGGCGCGAGCGCGGTCCCCCAGTCAACACAGGCGAGCCAGCCCGCGTTGCAGTGGGTCAGCACGTTCAAAGGCCCCGTGCCCCCCTTCTTTTCGAACACGTTTTGAAAGATCGTTTGCCCGTGCCGCCCAATCGCCTCGCACACAGCCACATCGGCGTCGCAGATTGCCGCCGCTTTGGCGAGGGCGCGTGCGGCGCGCTCCTCCGGCGGGCATCGCAAGGCGGCGTTCATCTCATCCAGGGCCCAGGCCAGGTTCACCGCTGTCGGACGCGCGGCGCGAAGACGGGCCGAGACGGACGCAAGATGGGCGTCGTTGGGATCCTGGCGCATCGCGAGCGCCACCCCGTAGGCGGCGGTCGCTCCGATGAGCGGCGCTCCGCGCACAACCATGCGCCGGATCGCGTGAGCCGCATCCTCGGCGCTGGAAAGACGATGGGTCTCGAACGCAAACGGCAGCTTCGTCTGGTCGATGACGTGCACGTCGCCGGCATCGTCATGCCAGATGGTGCGGAAATGCCGTCCTTCAATGAGCATCTCGGTTCCTTTTTCGCCCGCTGATCATATGGCACGTGCCCGTACGGCTGAAAAACTACGGTTGCGCGAAGTTTCAAACCGTGGGGCGATCATCGTGCGGGTCCGGAAACGTAAACGTTCGGTTCGCGACCGAAAGAACGATTTTCTGTTTATTGATTTCGACTATTAACGATATGCTATAGGTCTTGGGTGGGAATATTGAGGGAATTCATACAGATGACAATGAGGCCCTGCGCGGGGCTATGACGCGCCCGATGGAGGCGTAGGCCTCGGCCGTCCCGCCCCTGCCCCAGATTTTCGTCATTTTCAGCAAATTGTTTTGTACCGTTTCATGTCCCAGGTCCCCCGCCCTCATCACGTATTAGTCGTCGACGATAAAGCCATTGTCCGGAGCATGACCGGCCGTTTTCTTGAGGCCGCCGGGGTGGAAAAAATCGGACTCGCGGGAGGCGGGGCCGACGCCATTGCCTATCTGAACAGCGCGGCGCCGGCCGTGGATCTCATCCTCTGCGATTTGATGATGCCGGATATGGACGGCATCGAGGTGGTGCGTCATCTCGCCGAACTGCCCGTGAAGCCGGCGGTCGTCTTTATCAGCAGTGCCGAGGAAGCTCTGCTCAGCACGGCGATCGACATGGCCCGGGCCCGGGGGCTTATGGTGCTCGGCGCCATCGAGAAGCCGATCAGTTCCGACGCGGTGATCGGCATGCTGTCGAAGTTGGACGGCGCAGGACCGGCGCGCACGCCGCCGCGGTACCTTCCTTTGACCGCGAAGGACTTGGAACGCGGTCTGGCGGCCGACCATATCACCCTTCACTATCAGCCGAAGATCAACATGCGGCTGCGCGAGATCGACGGTTTTGAATGTCTGGGGCGCTGGCTGCATCCGGACCACGGGATGGTCCCGCCCAGTCAGTTCGTTGCCCTCGCCGAAGAGAGCGGGCTGATCAAGCCGCTGACGGACCGCGTCCTTTCGCTCGCTTTGCGGCAGTGCGCGGCGTGGAACAAGGCCGGGCTTTCGACAAAGCTGAGCATCAATATCTCCGCCCATTTGCTCGTCGATCTGGGGATGCCGGACTATATCGCGCGGGAGGCGCGCGGTCAGGGTCTCGATCCGGAGCAAATTGTCCTGGAGATCACCGAAACTGGCGTGTTCCGCGACGCGGCCGATACGCTCGATATTCTCGCCCGGCTCCACATGAAAGGCTTCGCGCTTTCCATCGACGACTTCGGCACGGGCTATTCGTCGATGGAGCAATTGCGGCGCGTGCCCTTCGCCGAACTCAAGATCGACCGGGCTTTCGTGAACGGCGCCCTGCAAAATCACAAGGCCAAGGCGATTCTGCAATCCAGCGCCGCCTTGGGCCACAGCCTCGGCCTCTCGGTCGTGGCCGAGGGCGCCGAGACGGCCGAAGATTGGCAGCTTCTCTCCGGTCTCGGCGTAGATGTGGTGCAAGGGTTCTATGTCGCGAAACCGATGCCGAGCGAGGACGTGCTCGCCTGGTGCAAGGCGTGGACCGAAAGAACCGCTTCCGGCGCTTAACGTGCGAGGACGCGACCGACGATCGGCGACAGCTTTTTCACGAGCTCCGAACTGCGCGCCGCGGGAGCCGTGATCAGCGCGGAATCCAGGGCGTGATGGCAGCCGCGTTCGCATGGGCCGCTGTGTCCACCGAGCGCCGGCGTGACGTGCTTCACCAGGTTGCGCGCTTTATCGGCGTTGGCGAGCAAGACGCGCACCACCTGATCGACCGTGACCGCGCCGTGCCCTTCGTGCCAGCAATCGTAGTCCGTCACCATCGCGACTGTCGCGTAACACATCTCGGCTTCGCGGGCGAGTTTGGCTTCCGGCATGTTGGTCATGCCGATCACATCGCAGTTCCACGAGCGGTAAAGATTCGATTCCGCGAGGGTCGAGAACTGCGGCCCTTCCATGGCGAGATAGGTCCCGCCGCGTGCGTAAGGAATTCCAAGGCTGCGCGCGGCGCTTTCAAGGGCGTCGCCCAGGCGCCCGCACACCGGCTGAGCCATGGAGACATGTGCGACAAGGCCCGCTTCAAAGAATGATTTCACCCGGGCGAAGGTGCGGTCGATGAACTGATCGACGATGACGAAAGTGCCCGGGGCAAGATGCTCCTGCAGCGAGCCACAGGCGGACAGCGAAAGGATCTCGGTCACGCCCATGGTTTTCAGGGCAAATATGTTGGCGCGATAATTGAGATCGCTCGGCGCATACCGATGGCCACGCCCGTGCCGCGGGAGAAACACCACCGATGTGCCGCCGATATCGCCGCACAGGAGTTCGTCCGAGGGATCGCCGAACGGCGTCGTGACTTTACGCCACTCTTTATGGGTGAGAGCGTCCATATCGTAGAGGCCCGACCCCCCGATAATGCCGATCACCGGCCGCGCGCCGCCCTGCCCGTCCATGGAACCCCCACTGCCCGAAACATGCGCCGTTTATGCCATGATTGGGGGCCGCCCGCAGCAGGTCCGGCGGCAAAATTTACGCAGACTTATGGGCAGGAGTTGCTATAAGCACCCTTCTCCGGATGGGTGGCCGAGCGGTTGAAGGCACCGGTCTTGAAAACCGGCAGGCCCGCAAGGGTCTCGTGGGTTCGAATCCCACCCCATCCGCCATGCCCTCCTTCCCAGACCCACTCGTGCTTAGGCATCGCGGCCTTTCCCGTTGCCATACGTCCCACTTGGCCTATCGTTGCGTAGACGGGAGCGTGCCCAGCTTGGGTGCGAGGTCAGGTGCGGCAGGTCCGCGCCCGGAGGGGAGACACAATGAACATTCGGCAAATTTGCACTGCACTCGCCCTTGCGGCGGGTGTGATGTTCCGCGGTGCGTGCGCGGCGGAGCCGCCGTCTGCTTTCGATTTCATCACCCACACGGAGATCCACATCCCGGCAAGCCCAGACAAAGTCTGGCCCCACCTCCGGAACGTAAACGCCTGGAAACTCGGTGCGAAGACGGAGAGTGTCAGCGGCGCCGATGGCGTCGGCGAGCGTTTTAAAGTCGTGCCCGATGGGGCCGAGAACAACTTCTATTTCATCGAGACCGCAGAACTGGAGCCGGCCAAGCGATGGACCATTCGCCTCGATGGTCAGAACGGAGAGTTGCGCGGATACGCAACATGGACATTGGCTTCGGACGGCCTTAGAACGCGCCTTCGCTATGACGTCTTTGTGCGCTCGCAAGCCCCGGGAGCTATGCCGCCCGCGGACCTTTCGCGACTTGCGGCGCGGACCAACGCGGACGCCGCACGCAGGATGGACAGCGAGTTCGCGCGCCTGAAGACATTGGTGGAGACGGCGAAATAGGCTGACCGGGCACTTCGCAATCCTCCGGGATTAGAAAGCGTGCGGCGAAAAATGGTGCGCGCGTGATTTAGGAGCTAGGTGATCTGAGCGGAGCTTCGCTCACAGCAAATTCCGCCGGCTCAAGTACCGCTTGGAGACGTCCCACGTCGTCTCGTAGGTCGCTTCGATGTCGCGGGTGTAGGCGACGATGTTGAAGAGGGACGCGGCCGTTCGCGCTTGACGCAGCTATTCACGCAATCCCTCAACGCGGGCGCGCTGGCAAGCGTTAGCACCAGCGCCCTCACCGCCTGACACGACAAATAGTCTCCGTTGATCGCAAGAGCGGCGTTCGCGAAGGCCGCGGCGTCTGCGAGGCGTCCCGCCTCATAGGCTTGCGCCGCCTGGATCGCCAATCCCCCGCCCCGCGAAAGGCCTGATTTCCAATTGCTGCCAGTGCGGTACACTGCCGCAAAAGAGGGGAGCATCCAGTAGTGCCTGACTTACGCACAGATAATCCGCCGGCGCCAGCGCCCACAGCGACGCGCGCCACTGGGGCCGTTGGCCTGAAGCTGTCGGCGACACATCGGTACGCGCTTTTCGCAATCTCGTTCGGCGTTTGGATCACCGGGGTGATCTGGATTTTCTACCACTACTTCATGCAAATGGAGAGTGAGTTCGGCGTGAGGAAGCACTGGATGGAAGTGACCTCGCTCAAGATCCATGGCGCCTTCGCCATCGCGGCCACCTGGCTGATCGGCACCCTCTGGTGGCCTCATATCATCAGGGGCTGGAACGCGAATTGGCGGCGTTGGTCCGGCGGCGCGATCGCCGCGAGCGGCCTTTTTCTCGTCATTACGGGCTGGGGGCTCTATTATCTCGTAGAGCGCGACTGGCGGGAATGGACGTCGCTGCTGCATTGGATCGTAGGGTTAGCGTGCGTGATTTTCTTCTTCGTTCACTGGCTCTCGAAAACGGTTGCGCGGCGGTCATTACCGCCGCGAGCCACTGAGGATTCCAAATGCGCGCCTCATTGATGCTTTTGCCCATGGCCATCATAGGAAGCGCGGCCGCCCCCTCGTCCGTTCAGGCGAAGGTGTTCATGACGGTCGAGGAAGCGCAGGCCCTGATCTTCCCGAACACAAAGCTTACGCAGCATTTTGTGACCCTGGACCAAGACCAGTACAACGCCATTGTCGATGAGGTGCAGGGAGAGCCCTACAGCCGCAAGGTGCGCGCGTGGCGAACGCCGGCCGGCGAATGGTTTGTTCTCGACCAGGTCCCCGGAAAGGACAATTGGGTGACCTATGCCGTGGGGATCGACGCCAAAGGCACGGTCAGGCAGATCGAAGTCTTGGAGTGCGAGGATAAGTACGACGGCATCACCAACGCCGCTTGGCGGTCTTACTTTCGCGGGCAAATTCGCAAGTTCAACATTAGCCGCATTCCGATCATATCCGGCTCGACCCTATCTTCCGAAAATATGGCCGTGGGCGTGCGGCGGGTTCTTGCGACGGTGGCGCTCGTGCTCAATCCGTCGATTTCCTAGACGCCGCAAAATCGCTGAGCCGGCCTATGGCTCCAGCAGATGCCACGCACCCTTGTCCAATCCCACACCGGTGGCTTCGGTCGCGGTGTCATGGAAGCGCGTATAGACAGGACGGCCTTTGTACGCCCATTGTTTCCGCCCGCGTTCCGGCCGGTCCACCGTGGTCCAATCGCCCGTCGGTTTCGCGTCATCCGGCGCCCAAACCGGAGGCCACGCATTGATGCAACCCTCCCCGCAGCCAAACTTGCCCGGTTTATCTTTGTCGTAGACGTAGAGCCTCACCTGGGAGGGGAAGCGCCGATAAAGGTACTTGCCGTCCTCCTCCACCAAGGCAACCTCGCCGGGGTGCTCTTCCTTTGACGGTTTCTCGCTCGCCGTACTGGTGCCGCCGAAAGCCACGCAGCACATGAGTGCCAAAGCAAATTTTCGCATATGCGGCCTCCCTATCAATTCAATCGCCGACGACATTAAACCCGACCCGGCGCCGGGTCCAAACAGAAGCGCTGTATCTCCGCAATGTGACCGCATCAGCCCGGATGGCGCGGAAAATGGATCCAGCCTGTAATGATGTATTTTTCGCCCTTGGTCACGATCCCCCCGGCATGCGCATGAGTCCATTCCGCCGGCCATATCAATGTTTTTCCACGCTCGGGTTTTATGGCGAGCCCAAAGTGCGGGAAGCTTGTCTCACCGCCCTCCTCCACATCGTTCAGGTAGCTCATCCAAGCGAGAACCCGGTGCGCGAAGCTCATTGAATCTCGCTCCGAGTGGACCCGCTGGAAATGGCCCCCGACACCGTAACGCTGGATCGTGAACGGCATAATTTCGCCCCGCGGCAGAATGCCACCCAGAAACGGCCACTCGGCGGCATAGGCGCGGTAACATTGTTCCAGATGGCGCAGATACTCGCCCAAAACCTCATGGCCTGGTTTATCGAGCTCTGACGGAAGTAGCGTGAGATCTATAGAACGTTTCGCAGCTTCGTCGACCCCCGAGCCTGTGCGGCCCGGCCCGCGAAATTGGTGGTTCTTCTCGAAGAGTGAAATGAGATCGTGGCAGAGGTCGGGGCGAGTCATTTGCCACGCACCGATGAAGGTGGGTGTCTGACCTGTGAGCGCGATTGGTATTGGCGTCGGCCGCTCGTCTGCAGTCGTTCCCGCCGAGATGCGCGCCACCCCGGGCCCCGCCTCAATGACGCGAAGCCCCTCGCCGGTTTGTCCCATGTCAAGAAGGGTGAGCCCCAGATGGTAAGCCGATTGTTTGTCGTCTGGACGAAGTTGAAGAGCCTTCCGATAAGCGGGTATGGCCTCGTCGTGGCGGCCTAGGTCGCGCAGCGTGTTTGCGAGGAGCGCCGCAGCTCGCGCAGACTTGGCGTCCAGGCGAACTGCGGATTCCAGAACCTCAAGAGCTTCCCGAAGGCGTCCCGCCCGACGAAGCGCGTTTCCCAGGTTCTCGTGATACTCGCCGGACCGAGGATCGAGCGCGACCGCGCGAGAGAAAGCGTCAATCGCCGGTTCGATCTCACCAAGTTCAAGATGGGCGCCACCGAGATTGTTTCGGATAAGCGCTTCGGGTATGCCGCCGATGGCGAGGGCTTTGGCATAGGCGGCCAAGGCCTCCTGGCCTTTTCCAATCTGGCGGAGGGCATTGCCAAGCACGAGGTGATATGGCGCAATATTGTGGTTAAGGTCTATGGCATGCTTGAGCGGTTCAATGGCCGCGTCGAACCGTTGCTGCTGACACAAAACCAGAGCCAGGTTGTAGGAGGCTTCACCGAAGCCAGGTTCGCAGGCGATCGCCGCGTTGAAGCTTGCGACGGCGCCACCTCCATCTCCCGCCCCAGCACATAAGATTCCGTGCACGTTATGAGCGCGCGCTGCTCCGGGATGTGCGTCGACGAGGACCTTGGCGGCCTGCAGGGCCGCGGCTGACCGCCCCGCGGCCATATCGCGTGTAATGGCGTCGAGAGACCGTTCGAACTCGTCGGACGTCCCACTCACTCCGTTATCCCCTTGCTGCGCTCAAAAGAAATCGGAGAAGTCAGCCCCTCCGGGCCGGCTTCTCCGATAAAAGTCCACTCGTTCGTCGAGGGCGTGCCTCTACGGGTACGCCGCGATCCAGAAGAGAACCTGGGGTCCGTAATAGGGGGTCCCGATGTCGACTTTTGTCGTGGTGTCTTCACTGACAATGATATCGGTCAGGTCGTTGCCATTGATTTCGCCGGGACGCTTGTCGCCGTCGTAGGTCCAAAGCGCGAAACCGCGCTGGGCCCACTGCTTCTTACCGTCCGGGCGCGTGAGAACCGTCCAGTCGCCCCAGGGCTGAGCATCGGCCGGAGCCGGGAACGGATGCCACTTGTCGCAGTCCTTGCGGCACCGCGGGTCGGTTCCGAGGTCGCGTCCGACAGCAGGCCGGATCGGATCTCCGCGCTTCAGGCTGTGTCCGCCACCGGACTGGAAGATGTAGTTGCTGCGCCGATAGAGAGATTTCCCTTCGGCGGTCGCCAGCACGATGCCCAGCTGGCTCGTGCGCTGTGTTGTGACGTTCGGCGGCGTCCAGTAACGCTTGTAGGCCGCAACAGCGAAACGTTTGTCGGCGCCTATACCGAAGGCGTCACCCTCGCTGTAGTCGTCGTTATAGGTGAACAGCGCGCGGCCCTTATAGGTCCATTGGTTGATCCCGTCTTCGCGGATCTGGGGCACGAATTCTCCGGCGCTTTTCGCAAGGCGAGGCGCAATGACCGGGCGCCATAGAGCGCGGCATTGCAGGGTCGTGCACTCCTTCTCCGCTTTCTTCGCGTCGCCCTGATAAACGTAGAGCGTCTTTCCAGCGACGGTGTCGACGAACGTCAACGCCATGGCGTCCTCGACCTCGCGGACCGCAAATCCACCCGGCATCGTCACGTCAGCGGCTGGATACATATACGCAGGCTCCCAGCCCTCCGGAGCCGGCTTGTCCTTTTCGATCGACGGGCTCTGCTCGCCGCGCGGACCGATCTTCGGGCCGCGGCCGTACCGGGAGGGGCTATTTCCGAACACCGCGCCGATTTCCTCGTCCCCGGTGAAGGTGTAAAGCGGTTTGTCCCGATAAGCCCACTGGCGCTTGCCGCCGCCGATGTCGATGAGAGTCCAGCCCGGCACCGGCGTCGCATCCGCCGGGGCGAGTGCCGCCGGCCATTTCTTCGAACAGCCGTCGATATCACCGCAGGTCGGTTTACCGGGAAGATCCTGCGCGAACGCATAAAGGGTCATACCCTTCTCGTTGGTGAAAACGATCTGGTCGCGGACGACGCGCGTCGCGGTCGACTTGTCGAGCCCATACCCTTGGGCCTTGTTCAGTGGCTGAATCGTGATGCCGCGGGGCGTCGCAAGATCGCCGAACGGCTCAGTCACCGCTTGTTGCGCGAACGATGTACCGCAGAAGGCCGCGATCACGGCCGCCGTGGACATCCCGACAATCCGGGAACGTGTGGAACGCATTTTCAACGGCTCCTCCGCTTACGCCATGATTTCGGTAATGGTCTTGGTCGTCTGATTGGACATTTCGCCCCAGGTGGAGATGGGCACGCCCATCGCCTGCTGGACGGTCAATCCAACGCGGCAGCACGGATCCCCGGGCGCTGCGATATGCATGCCGGTTTTGATCACGCCGCCGCCGCTACCCGCAGTCATGACCGGGATATCTTCGATCGTGTGGGTGCGGGCATCGCCGTGGTCCGTCTGCCAAACGACAAGAGAGCGATCCAAGAGGGTCTTGTCGCCTTCCTTGTAGCTGTCGAGCGCGCGCAGGAAGTCGGCGAAGGTCTGGTTCGCGATGGTGAGGAATTCGAACACGGTCTTCTGGTATCCGAGCACCGGGTCCATCGACTCCTCGTGGGTCGTGGTGTGCCAGCCACGCGGATTGCCTTCGAAACGCCATCCCTGAGTCCCGGCGTTCACGTTGAACACGCGGGTTTGGCCGCAGGCCAGAGCGTGCGCCATCAGTTGTCCGAACAGATGCGTGTTCTTTTGGATCTGCGTCACGACGCTACCGGCTTCGGTTTGTTCGACGGCTTCCGAGCGCGAGCAGGCGGGCAACGGCGCCGGCTTTTCCATCCCAAGGTCCAGCTGCCGCTCGATCTCGCGGACAGCGGTGAAGTATTCGTCGATGCGTGCGCGGTCTTCGGCGCCGAGATCCTTGATCAGGTCCTTACGCTGCTCCGTCACATGGCTGAGGACGCTTCTACGCGCCATCAGGCTCTTCTCGGGCACGAAATCGGCCGCGTTCGGGTCCTTGAACTCTGGTCCGAAGATCTGCTCGTAGAGCTTCATCGGAACCGTCTCGGACGGGCTGACGGAATTCGCGCTCCGGCGAGACAGGCTGCGCCGCGAGCCGTCGAGCGAGATATTGAGGCTGCGGAAACGGCTGCGCGTGCCGATCTGATCGGCGATTTTCGTATCGAGGCTCGGTCCGATCTTTTCCGGCGACGTGAAGACGGCGCCGGTCGTGAGGATTTCCACCGTCGACGTATGCGTCTCGTGCGGGCGGCCATCGAGGAAGTAACGCATGCCGCTGAAGATGTTCATCTTGGACTTAAAGTCGTCAAAGACCTTCAGCTGCACATTGTTGTTGTATCCCGCGCCGACACGATCCGGGATCCACTTGCCGGGGCTGAGGCCGAGGCCCTGATACCAGTGGCCGAAAATGTTCGGCAGCGCCTTGCCCGTCGCGGCCAGCGCCGTCCCATTGCCGTTGAGGTTGCAGTTCAGGATGGGCAAAGCGACCGTTACAGCGGCGCCACCGAATGCGCCGCGAAGAACGTGTCTACGAGACAGGTCTTTCATTGCTGGGTCTCCGTCTTCCGAGTTTGTTCTGATGGATTCGCATTACGCGCATCCTTGGCGCCGGCTTGAACCGGCGGAGCCGCACTAAAGAATTCCGGGCTGACGACAATCCGCTTCATCAGCTCCGGAAGCACATAGCCGTCTTTCGCAAATGCCTCTTTCAGGCTGGCCTTCCACGGTGTCTCGCTGGGAACCGTTGTCCTGCCGAGGCCGTACGACAGCACACGGTCGACGAGACAGGAGGCTGTGGCCGGGTCGTTGCGGACGGCGGTGCCGAGGCCGGCGCTGTCGTCGAACTTCTTACCGCTCAGTTCTCCGCGGGCATCGATGACCGCGCCGTTCTCCGTCTTACGGAAGGCGCCGTCGCCGTCGTAATTCTCAAGGGCGAGCCCCATCGGATCGGTGATCTTGTGGCATCCCGCGCACACCGGGTCCGTCGCATGGGCGTTCAGACGGTCGCGGGCAGTGCGATACTTCGGATTGCCGATGTCCTGGATGAGTGTGAAATCGACGTTGCCCGGCGGCGCCGGGACTTTCTGGCAGAGGACAATCTCACGGACCGCCTTCCCGCGCAGCGTCGCGGAGCTGCGTCCCGGATGAGAATGAAGCGCCGTAAAGCTAATGTGCGTCAACACCCCGACCCGCGGATCGGTCGCCGGAAATTCGTACTTCTGCCATGTGTCACCAGCCCCGTTGGCGACGTCGTTGACCAGCGCCACGTTGTAGATCGAGGCGAGCTGGCCGGTGAGGAACGTCTGCCGGGTAGTGTAGATGTCGCGATAGTCGCCGCGACGATGAACCAGAAGCTCGACGATGGTGCGCAGCGTCTGCTCTTTCGCATTCTGCACAACGATATTGTCGAAGCTCGGATAAAGGGTGCTGTCCTTTACGAGCGTTCCCATCGCATCAAACGCAAACATATCCGTGAAGAACGCGCGCACGCCCGATTCCAACCGCGGCGACGCAAGCATGCGTGTCACCTGGCGCGCGAGGCCATCGGCCGTGTGGATTTCACCGTTCTCAGCCGAGGCCAACAGCGCATCGTCTGGAATGGAATTCCACAGGAAGAAGCTAAGGCGCGTCGCCTTCGAGTAGGCATCCAGGCGGTAACTTCCCGGCTTCGCGGGATCCGCTTCGACTTTCTCCGCGCGGAAGAGGAATTGCGGAGACGACAGCATGGCGCCCAGCGAAAGCGAGAGGCCGGAATAGAAGTCGCCCATTGTCTTTGCCGCAGTGCCGGCGGCATCGACAAAGTGCTTAAGTTCCGAAGAGGTCAGGTTGCGGCGGAACAGCAGGCGTCCCGTCTGACTTACGAAATTGGTCGCGCAGGCGTTATCGGCCGCCTTTGGATTGGCCGGCGTGCAATGAACCAGATCCTTCCGGTTGGTCTCGCTCATCACCTGAGACGCGATGGCGCGGGCCATCGAGTCATACTCGGCCATGCCATCAACGGAGACGCTGACACGTCCGGCGCCGACCTCGAGCAATCCATCCACGCGCGCGTCGGGTTCAAAGCGCCCGCTCATGGCGATCGACGGCCCAAAGACCTCAGCGACGATATTGGCGTATTGTTCAGCCGTCAGACGGCGCGTCATGGCGCGGCCCGGCCCATCGGCGGGAGCCGCTGCCTGCAGAGTTACGACGTCCGCAGTCATCATGCCGGCCACGACAAGGGCGGCCGGAATGCCACGCTTAAGATACTTATTAATCACGTCAAATTCCCTTAGTTGCCGGTGACCGACTGGTCGGCGCGCACCGGTACGACGTGGGCTGGAACCGCAATGATGTGATACGCGGACGAAATTGCCCGATTGAAACCAGTCTTTTTATCGAAGTCGTAGTCAGCGTTCTTGCGGAGGAGATGGTAGAGGCCCGGGAAGTCGATCGCATAAAGGACTTCACTGGGCAGGCTCGGCGCCGCGATCGCGAAATAGGTTTCAAGAATGGGCTGATATCCGCCGATCTCGCCTTCGACCGAACCGTCCGGCATCTTCTTCAGATCGAGCGTAAATTTCTTCATCGTGAAGATCGGGAACAGCAATGGATCCTGTTCCATGTAGAGATCGCCCGGCTTTGTGATGCGGATACGGCCGTTTTTGATCTCGCCCTGGTAGACGTTCTTGGCGAAGCGCGGATCCTGCTCCTGGCGGTAGGTCATATTGGGACGGCCTTTGCCATTCCCGTTGAACTTCACCGCTTCCATCGCCGAGCCGACACGAATTTCGACAGGGCCGTCTTTGCTCAGGTCATCAGCAGTTACCGAGATGTACCAGGCGGGCATCGTTTCCTTCAGGGCGCTCCATTTATAGAGCCAGAAGGCCGACCCTTCCTTGAGCTTGCCCCGCATATTCTCGAAGCAGCCAAAGACCCGGGCGAGCTGGTGATCAATCCCCTTCTCGCCGGTGTCCGGATTCACGAAATTGTTCGGACCGTCCTTGCCATCGAGATTGAACCCGTGGGCGAACTTGCCGACCTTGGTGATCATATTGGGGTCGATCGTGGTCGCCGGATGCATGAAGGCGTTGACCGGCTCACCTTTAATCCGGCCACGTTCCAGCATGATGTGTCCGAGCTTGTCGTTCTCCCATCCGCGCGGCGCGTTTTCGTCGAAATAGCCGTCCTGAACGAGCTTCTTCGCCTCCTCCGGCGTGAAGCCCATCAGCACAAGATCCTTCTCATGCTGGACTTCGATTTTCGGATTGATGCCGTTCGGGCAATCCTCGTTCGTGGTCTCGAGGGCATGCCAGAACATGGTCATGACAAAGCTTTGCGTTTCCGCGGCCGCCGGCCGGACCGACAGCCCGACCAGGGCGACGCCAGCCACCAGTGCGCCCCGGAGGGCTTTGAACCGGGAACGTGCGTTAAGTGTCTCGCAGGACCGCATTTAATCCTCCCTTAGGACGTCAGGCCGACCGCACACTACGATACGATATCCTACAGCGTGCGGCCGCCCCGGCGCATCAATTAGTTGGGCCGATCACCTACATCTGAAAGCGCAGACCCGCCCGGAAAACGCGCCCCAACGCGTCGAAATAAGACCCGTTGGTCGGTGGAAGGGCGTAAGCGCTTCCGCCCGGCCCCTGGGCCACCAAGTTGGGATCGCGGTTGGCGATATTCTTGATGTTCAGGTACGCCTGGAGTCCCAGGCTGTCGCCCACCTCGAACGAGTAACTCACTGTTGTATCGAAATAAACTGCCCCGCCGATGCGGTTATTATTGATGGTGTGCGCGGTGGCGCTGGTCGCCGGACACCCGGTTTGGCATTCGATATTGGTGGTATCGTAGACCCCGGCCGTGATCCCGCGGGCGATCAGGGTGATATCCAGAACATCGGTATTGTAAGCGAGCGTTCCCCTCCAGCGCACATTTGGGGTACCCCCACTACTATTTCCGATTGCGCCGACGTCGTTCTGGGCCGTGACACCGTCGTTCCGGTAGTCCTTCAGGAATTTGGTAACAAGCCCGCGGACCGTCAGGTGCCCGTCCATGCCGCCGATCAGCTCATCCATCGGCATTCTGTAGGAGGCTTCGATATCGAGCCCGCGCGCGGTCTCGTTGACGAAATTGAAGGGCTGGATCGAGATGCGGGAGATGACGCTGGCGCCGGCCACCAAGGTCCGGGTGATGGAGCTGCAAAGGGCCGTTTGTCCCTCGAAGCACCGGTCGACGATCTGCTGCGCCGACAGCGAGCCGATCGCGTCCTTGATGTTGATGTCATAGTAGTCCACCGAGGTCGAGAACCCCGGCAGGAACGACGGCTGCACCACGACCCCGAGCCCGAGTGTGTCGGCCTTCTCCGGGTTCAGACCTGGATTCCCCGTGAGGAAACCCGTGTACTGCGTACTGGAGTTGTTGTTGAACGGGTCGATGACGTTGTTGGTATTGGACGTACCTGCCGCGAAATATTCCGAAAGATTGGGCGCGCGGATATCACGCGAACGCGTCACGCGGAACCGGAGGTCATCCACCGGCGACCAGGTCATCCCCGCCTTCCATGTCGTCACGAAGCCCGAGGTGGAATAATCGGTCGCGCGCACCGCGCCGTTGAACTCGAGGCTGCGGGCGAACGGCATGTCCTTCGCGAGCGGTACGACGGTTTCGACGAAGCCTTCGGTCACGGTGTACTTACCGGTCGTGGCCAGGAAGTTTCCGAACAGCCAACCCGTCTCGTACTGCTTCTCCACCAGTCCGGATACCTGCTCTTTCCGATGTTCGACGCCCGCCGCGAGAGAAACCGTCCCCGCCCAATTATCGAACGCATCGCCGTTGACCGAGAACGAGCCGACATCCTGCGCGAAGCGTTGATTCCGGTGCGGATCGCCGAGGACGTAGTTGCGGGCGGCATCGTTGACAACGAAACGCCCCATGCGGTTCAGCGGGACGCAGGCGGGGTCATCGTTCGCTGGGTTCGTGTCCGCGTTGATGCGGCAAACAATTTGCCCGTTGGCGCCAAAGACGGCGTCCTGCGCCGCGGTCATGCGGGCATTGTTCTGCACGCCGTACAGGTTCTCGTTCGTACGCGTGATGCCTTTTTGATAATAGGCATCCCAGGCCCAATTCTTTTCACCGAGGTCGAACTTGCCGTTCGCCCCCACCGTGTAACGATTGACGATACGGCGCTGCATCGTCGGACGGCTGGTCAACTCGCGGTTCATCGTACCCATGTTGAGCAACGTCAACCCAAGGGCTTGCGCTCGGGTTCGGATCTCGGCGGGCAAGAATGCATTGTCCGCGCGGATCCCGACGTTACCCTGATTGAACTGATATCCCCCAGTGGAGCGGTTTTTCGCGTCGTTCCACGACAGCGCGATGAAAGCGGTGATGTTATCCGTGATGTCGTATTCGGTACGTCCGTACAGAGACTGGCGCGCTTCGTAGGTGTCGAGTGTGATGCGATCGGTGAACTGGTTGGTCTGCCACTCGCCCCCGATCATCCACGGATCGCGCACCGTGCCGTATTGGAAGTTGTAAGGCGTCCCGCCTGGGCCGAAGGCGATCCCTTTCAGCGGGCCGCTGACAATGATACCGCCCGCCGTCGCATTCGAAAGTGAAGCGCCGCAAGTGATGAGTTGCTCCGGCTGACCATTCCCGGCCGCATAGGCTGGATTATTGATTCGATAACACCCGTTCTTATTCCATTCGCGCGGGTTGCCCTTGATGCCTTCGCGGTTCGACACTTCTCCGGCCAGCAGGAAATGGCCCTTCCCGCTCGCAAAGGGTTGACCCGTGGTCAACTTCATCTGCCATTGCGGATCGTCCCCATACGTCGTGAGGCTGCCGGAAATTTCACCTTTCAAGCCGGTGTATTCCTTGTCGAGGATGAAGTTAACCACCCCGGACAAGGCGTCGGAGCCGTAAGCGGCCGATGCGCCGCCGGTCACGATTTCAACGCGCGAAATGAGGCTCTGGGGAATCGTGTTGATGTCCACGTCCCCGACGATGGTGGACACGGGATTGCGCTGACCATCGAACAGCACCAGTGTGCGCGTGACGCCGAGGGCGCGCAAATTCAGCGAGTTGATCCCGTTGGTGCCGGCGCTGGATGAGATCGAGGGTGTAGGCGTATTGCTCGCGGCCAACGCCGGCAGTTCGTTGACGAACTCGGCGATATTGCTGCGCGGGGTCGCGTTCAGTTCATCCGCGGAGATCACCGTGACCGGGGTGGGCGCTTCATAGCCATCGCGCGCAATGCGGCTTCCGGTGACGACGATTTCTTCCTGCACCCCGGGATTTGGCTGCGGCGCGGTCTGGGCAAGGGCCGGACTCGCCGACGCGGCGACCGATATCGCAAGCGTCGCAGGAGCGTAGATAAGCTTCTTCAACATCTGAGCGCGCGAAGCGCGCACGCGGTTGTGCGGAGCGTTTTTCATCTCGGAAGTCCTCCCCTATGAGTCTGCGGCGCAATGCAAGCGCCGCTCAAAATGACTTGATGTCCGGGCCTCCCCAGGTCTCCGGACAAAAACATGGCCGCCGATAGATAGCGGTCAAACGTCACGTTATGACGGTGCCATAGTCACTCCTTCTCGAGGTGGAAATGACGTGCGCTAAACTTGAAGAACGAGACCGAAACGAAACTCACGGGGACAAGCAGCCGCCCGTACACACGATGAATGTCTTGGGAATAAGCAAAGTGCGCGAGACGATCGACGCACCATCCCCCAAACGTCAGTCTTCAAGATGCAGAAATGATGGCTTGTTACGCTTGGTGCACATGAGTCTCAAAGCTTTCGCCGAGGAAGCTGTGTCACGTCGCGGAGCCGATCTCCATCTGCGTCGTTTCAGGATTGTTACAAGCGTATCAACTTACAAATTCAGTGTAAACGCAGAACTCCCGCGAGCTGATCACTCAATCGTGACCCCTTGCCGATCGAAGAACTGCGCCATCAATTTCCAGCGCCACCGTCCACCACGAACGTCCCGTTTCTCAGGCGCGCTACGAAGACGGGGACAAACTCGACACGGTAGGTAGCCGAAATAGATCTGTTCTGACCGGTGACCGGGTCGGGATCATAGTCGGCAAGCTTCCTCATTAAATGCCATTTGCCCGGAAGTTCGCCCGTGCTCATGTCCTCCGAGGCCGGACCACCTTGTCCGATTTCAAAGTAGAGGTGTTCCCATGGCTGAAAGCCGCCGAGAAACCCATCCAGGTTGCCCGACGCCGTGGCTGTCAGCCGCATGTGCACTTTGTCGAGGACCAACTGGCCGCCGCCGAGGATATCCTGCATCAATTGCATACGGCCGTGCTCCGTGATGTGCACCTGACCGTCCTTGATCTCGCCTTTCAGAACAGTGTGGGAGCGCGGATCGGGATCGGCGCGGTACGTAATGTCGGGGCGTGTCTCGCCATCGCCATTGAACACGAGATGTTCCATCGCGCGGTCGAAGGTCACCGTAATGGGTCCATCCGCGCTGAGATTTTCGCCTTCCAGCGTCATCAACCAAGCCGGCGTGGTATCGCGCATGGTGCTCCAGCGAAAAATCCACAGCCCCGGCCTCACGTTGTAGGTACCGCGGAACGGCTGGCTGCAGCCAAGAGCGCGAGAGAGCTGATTGTCGACCCCGGTTTCTTTCGTCAGCGGGTCTGTGAAGTTGAGTGGTCCATCCCTCCCATCGAGATTAAATCCGAAACCCTCCTTCGCCGTGACGTAGGTCAACTGGGGATCAACCACGGCGCCAGGATGGGCATAGCCATTGACCGGTTTGCCGTTCACGCGTCCGCGCATCAGCATGATGTCGGAAACTTGTTCGTCCTCGTCTCCGGCGACATAGGCTTCGATGAGTTTCGCCGCCTCCGCGGGCGGGTAGCCGAGATCCAGCAGGTTCTTGTGATATTGCACCTGGATGGAAGGATGAATGCCGCCGGGGCAATCGTTCTCTTTCGAGTTCATTGCGGCCGTGAACCACGACATCGCGTAGCTTCGCGTTTCGGCTCGCGCGGCCTGCGGCGCAGCGAAGAGAGCCAACGCGCACAGCGCCACGTTTCCAAGGCGTAGGCTTGTCATGGAACTCAGGCGCCGCATTTCAGTCCCTCTTCATCCATTCCTAGGGATAAGCAACGATCCAATACAGCGATGTCGGCCAGTCATAGGGCGTTCCAACGTCAATGATCGTCTTGTTGTCCTGGCCGACAAAGAAGTCGAAGGAGTCGTTGCCGTTGATGTCGCCGGGGGCCTTATCCCCGTCGTAGGTCCAAAGCGCGTATCCTTGGTATGTCCATTGCTTCTGCCCGTCCTCTCGCGTCGCCACCGCCCAATAGCCCGAAGGTTGCGCGTCCGCGGGAGCCAAGAACGGATGCCACATGTCACACTGCTTTTGGCACCTGGGATTGGTCCCGATATCCCTGCCCACCGCAGGCCGCACCGTATCGCCACGCCGCGCCGCGTGACCGCTGCCCGACTGATATATGTAGCCCTGGCGTTTATAGAGCGTCTGCCCTTGAGCGGTGGCCCACACCTTACCTAGTTTGAGGCTGGGTGAGACGCGCACATTGGACGGCACGAAATGTCGGACGATATACGCCGGCGCCCAAGACGGATTCACGCCGATACCGTTGGCATCCATCGGGACAAGATCGTCAGTGAATGTGTAAAGACCCTTACCTTTGAAGCTCCACTGCTTGATGCCGTCGGCGCGCGAGATGAGTCCAAAGTCACCGAAGGGCACCGCGATACGGGGCGCCGCCACCGGTCGCCACCTCGCGCACTCGCTCTCGCTGCCGCACAGCTTTCTGTCTTTCGCCACGTCGCCATCGAGCACATACATCGTGTGTCCGGCCTCGTTCGTCAGCACGAGCCCGATAACGTCCTCGACTTGCCGAATCTTGAAGCCCGGCGGCAAATCCTTCTCCAGAGGGAAGAACATGGCCGCATGCCAGCCATCGGGCAGCGATTCCTCCTTCGGCATCGGACCGCGCAAATATCCCCGCGGACCCACCAGGGCGCCGCGGCCCCAGGTCTTCGGGCTATTCCCGCCGACGGAACCGATATCGACGTCCTTCGCATAGGTGTAGAGAGGCCGTCCACGAAGCGTCCATTGTTTGCTCCCGTCAGGGCGGGAAACAAACGCCCAGCCATCGACCCTCGGCTGCTCGCTCAACGAAGTGAGAGCCGGGTGCCAGAGTTTCAGACATTCACCGACACACGTCGACTGACCACCCGCGTCGGCATCGCTGTAGTAAAGAGACATGCCCTTTTCGTCCGCGAAGACCACTTGGACGTGAGGGGTACCCGCCGCCGCCTCGGCGCTGAGTGTGTAGCCCGCCGCCGTTCCCATCGGCTGTATTTGGATGCCCGGAGGAGTCGCCAACGCCGCCGGTTCGCGGATTGACGCTGCGTGTACAGAGGCGCAGGAAAGCGCCGCTGCTCCCGATAACATCAGACACCACGAACGCGACAGCCGCAGCATTTCCAGTTCCCCTAAGTCAGGATCTCCGTGATTGGGCGATCCGTCTTGTTGCTGAGTTCGCCCCAGGTGCTCACAGGCACGCCGTACGCCTGCATGATGGTGAGGGTCGCGCGCGTCACGGGATCGGACGGCGCGGCGACATGGATACCCGTCTTGAGACGTCCTCCCGCGCCGCCGAACATCATGATTGGCGTGAGATCAAGGGTGTGAATACGGGCTTCGGCATGATCGGTCTGCCAAAGAATGGTCGCTCGATCGAAGACCGACTTCCCGCCCTCCCTCATTTTGTCCAGTTCTTGCATGAAATTCAGACACAGCTTGTTTGCGTCGTTCGTGAACTGAAACACGTTCTTCTGATATCCCAACTTCTCGTCGACGGCTTCCTCATGCGTGTGCATGTGCCACGTGGATGCGGACCCCGGCCGCCGGAGCCCCTGCGCACCCGTTGTGATGTTGATCACGCGTGTCTGATCGCAAGCGATCGCATGGGCGAGCAGCTTCGCGAACAACAGGCCGTTCTTGTAAGAGTCCTCGACCAACGGAGACGGTTTCACCTCCTCGGGCGCTGCCGCAGCGGTGCACGACGGCATCGCGGGCGGCTTTTGCATCGAGATCTCGAGCTGCCCCTCGATATCGCGAATAGACGTGAAATATTCGTCCATACGCGCCCGGTCCGCAGCTCCCAAGGATTTGGTCAGCGACTGCCTCTCGTCGGCGATGCTGGAGAGCACGCTGCGATGGACCATAATGGTTGGGTCCGGTTTGAAGTCGCCGGCATTCGGATCGCGGAATTCAGGCCCAAAGATGCGCGTGTACAGGGCAAGGGGTGAAAACTCCGAAGGATTCTTGGCGGTGCCGCTCCTCTGGCTCCAACTTTGCCGCCGGCCGGCAAAATTCACCTCGAGCGAGCGGAAGCGCGTTTTCTTGCCGATCGTATCGCCGATCACCACATCGGCGCTGGGGCCCGATACGTTCCCTTGGTAGATGGCGCCGGTGGTCGCGATTTGGAGCGTCGTGTTGTGTGTGTTGAGCGGACGGCCATCGAGAAAATATTTCGTGCCGCTGATGATGTTCATTCGGTCCCTGATCGGGTCGAACACCTTGAGCTGCAGATTATTCTCGAACCCCGGGCCCACCTTCGCGGGAATCCAGGTGCCGGGATTTAGGCCGAGTTCCTGGATCCAGGAACCGAAGACCAGCGGCAATTCCTTGCCGGTGTCCGCCAAAGCCGTTCCATTTTCATTTAGGAAGCAATCGAGGAAAGGCAGCCCGACTGAAATTGCGGCGCCCGCCAGTGATCCGCGCAAGACAGTCCGGCGGCTGGTGCGCGGGAATAGGACACTCATTTTGCGGCCTCCTCGGTCAATGAGCTTACGGGCGACGCCGATGCCCGAAGCGCGGGCGGTGTAACGGTTGGGACATAGGCATAGAACTCGGGGCTCAACGCGATGCTTCGAATGAGCGCGGGAATCTTGTAGCCCTGAGCCGCGAAGGATCCCTTCAAAGTATCGATCCAAGGGTCCTCATTCTTTGTCGGCGCGCGCCCCAGCGCGTATGCGGACAAGCGGTTCACAACACAGGCTGTGGCGGCAGGGTGTTCGCGGAGTGTCCGGCCCAGGCTTTGCGCGTCCTCAAACTTGCGCCGATCGAGCTCGCCGCTGGTGTCGATCCGGACCCCATTTTCGGTCGCCCGGTAGGCGCCGCCGCCGTCGAAATTCTCGAGCGCGAGCCCCATCGGGTCCGTCAACTTGTGGCATCCCGCGCACACGGGGTTTTGCGCGTGCGCCGCCAGACGGTCACGGGCGGTCTTGTAGACCGGGTTGCTCGTGTCCTGAACAATCTGGAAGTCAACCGCCGCAGGCGGCGGCGGGACCGGTTGGCATAAGAAGATTTCCCGCAGGGCCTTCCCGCGCAATGTGGGAGAGCTGCGCCCCGCGTGGGAATGAAGTGACAGGAAGCTGATCTGCGAAAGGAGACCCGCGCGCGGGTCATTCTCGGCGATCTCGTACGGTTGCCACGTATCGGGCGACCCGTTGGGCACATTATTGACCAAGGGAACGCGATAAACCGACGCTAGGGTCTGCGTCAGAAACGTCTTCTTGGTGACGAAGATATCCCTGTAGTCGCCATTGTTGGTGAGAACGAGATCGACGATGGTGCGAAGCGCCTGCTCCTGTGAGTCGACTGCGACCTTGGCGCTGAACTTTGGATAAATAATGGGATCTTTGCTAAGCGCGGGCAGCTCGTCGAATTGGAGCATGTCCGAGAAAAAGGCGCGGACCCCCTTCTCCACACGCGGGCTGGCGATCATCCGGTCCACTTGGCGGGCGAGCCCGCGCGCGGTGTGAAGTTCTCCCTTTTGGGCGCTGGCAAGGAGTTCTTCGTCCGGGCCCGCGTTCCAAAGAAAGAAGCTGAGTTGGGAGGCCTTGGCATAGGCCTCCATCCGAAACTGCCCGCGACGTTTCGGATCCGGTTCAAATTCGACCGTCCTAAACAAGAATTGCGGAGACACCAGCATTTGCGCCAGGGACCATGCCAGCCCGTCGTAAAAGTTGCCGAGCTGCGCCGCCACGTCGTGCGACAACGTCACGCGTGTGTTCAGTTCCGCCTCTGTCAGTGGCCGGCGGTAGAGAAAACTGCCTACGGTTTTCAGGAACACCCGCGAGCAGGCATCGTCCGGCTCCACCTGGGAACGCGGTTTACAGGGAACCGTGGTGGCACGCCGCTCAGGCGAAACGACCTGGGCCGCGATCGTGCGCGCCATGAGGTCGTATTGCTCGAGGCCGTCTGTCGAAACGCTGACCTTACTGGCGCCAATGCCCAGCAGCCCGTCGACCCGGGGATCCGGGTCGAACCGTCCGCCGAGGGTGACCGTCTCGCCAAAAGTGTCGGCGATAATCGCCTGATATTGCTCAGCCGTCAGGCGAAGCATCACCGGCGCTGCAGGCATCGTCTGAGGAGTTGGGCGCGCGGCGGAGGCAACCGCCGGGGCAGCCGTCAGCAGCCCAAAAGCGAGGCTAATGCCGTACCAGGAACAGCGCCCGATAAGGCTAGCTTTTGCCGATTGGTCCGCCATGCCTCCCTCCCGAGGTAGACGTCGCAATCACTCAAACATCGGAGGCTTAGAAACCAATTGAGGTAATTCTAATTCGCATCCTATTTGAGATGAGGCGTTCTCAGGTAATGTACGTCATTCCACGACGCCGCGAAACCAAAGACCCAGGGTCTCACGGACCTTTGCGCGTTAGCGCCGCTCGACCCCAAGCGTCTTTAGGTACTTGCGGATATCGGTCAGGAGCGTTTCCGAATTCTGCGCCAGTTCGGAGGATGCGGAATTCACATCCACCGCGATCCGGTCCACTTCCTGGGTCGCGTGGGAAACATCCGAAATATTCACCGCTACGTTTTGCGTCGCCGCCGATTGCTCTTCCATCGCGCCGGCGATGGCGGAGGAGACTTCGTTGATCCGCCTGATCGCTGAGGCCACCATCACGTTCGCCTCGACCGCCGCAGAAGCGGCGTTCTGCATGTTGCGGATCTGCGCGCCGATATCGCCGGTCGCTTTCGAGGTCTGTGTCGCGAGCGCCTTCACCTCCGAGGCAACCACGGCGAATCCACGGCCCGCCTCGCCCGCACGCGCCGCCTCGATCGTGGCGTTGAGCGCCAGCAGGTTCGTTTCCTCGGCGATGTTCTCGATAAACTTGACCACCTCACCGATGCTGCTGGCGGCCTTCGCCAAATCGTCGACGACGGCCTTCGCGCGCGCGGAGTTTGCATCCGCTTCGTCGCTGGCCTGCTGCGCGCCCGTGACCTGTCGGGCAATCTCCCCGATGGAGGCATTGAGTTCCTCGCTGGCGGCGGCGACGGTATTCGCCTTGGCATTTCCGGACGAGGCGGCGGCCTTCACGCTATCCGCCGAGGCGTGGAGCTCCGTCGCCGCGGCCGATACCGTATTCACCACATGCTCGATCGAAAGCGCCATGGAGACGCTGGCGGTGATGTCGGTCGCGAACTTTACGACACGGATCGGTTTGCCGTTGGGGTCGAGGATGGGATTGTACGATCCCTGGATCCAGACCTCTTTGTTGTTGCGGCCCAGTCGTTGATAGGTGCCGGTCAAGGCGCGCCCGGTGTTGAGCATACGCCAGAATTCCCGATAGTCCTGCGAGGCCGCGTAATCCCGGCCGACAAACATGCTGTGATGTTTGCCCACGATCTCGGCGGCGGAGTAGCCCATGGCATTCAGGAACAGATCGTTCGCTTCGATGATCGTTCCATCCATCTTGAAGGATATCACCGCCTGCGTGCGCCGGATTGCATCCAGAATGCCCGCGTTCTCGATCGACGCCATTTTTGCCGCGGTGACATCGGTCGCGAACTTCACGACTTTGTAAATCTGCCCGCGCTCATCGGCCACCGGATTGTAGGACGCTTGAATCCAAACCTCCTTGCCGCCTTTGCCGATGCGTTTGTATTCGGCCTGCTGATACTGCCCCGCGCGCAAGCTGTTCCAGAACTGGCGGTACGCCGAACTGTCCTTTTCGGCGACCTCGACGAACATGCTGTGGTGCCGTCCTTCGATTTCTTCCAACCGGTAGCCGAGGGCGCCGAGGAACTTATCGTTCGCGGTGAGGATATTGCCATCCGGGGTGAATTCGATCACGGCCTGTGACTTCTCGACGGCGACGCACTTCGCGGCGCGATCAATTTCAAGAGCGCGTTCGTTGCTGCGGCTCTTGCCGAGAATGGCTTGAAACATCTGGCGGCTCCGTTTTGTAACTGATGGAGACTGACTCGCGCGCGGCGCGAAGTCGCCGTCTATCTTTTCGCTGCTGAGGCTGAATAGCTCAGTTCGTCATTCGGAATTTTGATTTCGGACAAAAATAATTAAAGGTGAGCGCAAAGCCGCCCCAAGCGGCTGCGCGCAATCGGGCCGCCCCCAATTTTTTCGGCCGGTGCGCGCGCGCGCCGTGCGAATTCATGGAAAAATCAAGAGATTTGTCCCCTTGCGGAGACTGTCCGCTATGGCAGTAATGAGGTCGAATTCCTAGCCGGACCTGAGCCACCGGAATGAGCCGGTGGCCGGGCATCGGGCTTATGCCTTAAAAATAGTGGGGGAGGCTTTCTTGAGAAAAGTTTACGGATTTTTGGGCGTGTCGATGGTGGCCCTTTTGGCTGCGGCCGGACCTGCGGCGGCCCAGGAGAAAGGCGGCCTGGATTTGACCGGCCCCTACGACGTCGTTGTCGGCTGGTTCAAGCCGGGCATCGAGGGCTGGAATCAGCGCGTCGTCTCCGTCAACGCGGAAGACCCCAACCGTGTCTTCATCGGCGCCGTCGACCGCAACGATACCCGCGAGGGTCATCCGATGTTGACCGCCGACGGCAAGGTGATGAAAGAAAAAACCGCCGTCGTTCGCGACAATAACAATTTCGAAAAGGGCGACGTCAACAACATCCTCGTTCTCAATGCCGACGGTAAGGTGATCGAGAACTGGTCCCAGTGGAACAGCGAAGTTTCCATCGCGCACCACATCATCATCGATCCCTACGATCCCGCACATGCAGTCTGGGTCGTGGACCGGTTCAATCACCGGATCCTGAAGTTCAGCAACGACGGGAAACAGCTGTTGCTGAAAGTCGGCGAGAAAGGCGTGCCGGGAAACGACGAGAACCATTTCCACGATCCGGCGAGCCTTGCGTTCATGCCGGACGGTTCGTTCTACGTCGCCGACGGCTACACCAATTCGCGTGTCGTGAAGTTCGATAAAAACGGCAAGTATCTGATGTCCTGGGGCACGAAGGGTTCGGGCCCGAGCCAATTCAGCCTGGTCCACTCCGTGGCCGTGGACGCAAACCGCGTTTACGTGGCGGACCGCAACAACGATCGCATCCAGATCTTCGATCATAGCGGCAAGTTCTTGGATCAGTGGCCCGGCACGGCCCGCGTCACCCGCGTCATCACGACGGAAGATAAGCGCGTTTGCGTCTCGGCCACGCGCTTTGGCCGCTACGCTTGCTACGACCTGAACGGCAAGCTTCTGTCGCAATGGGGAACGCTCGGTGACGAGCCCGGCGTTTCCGACAATGCACACCAGATCGACGTCGACAACGAAGGCAACTTCTACGTCGCCGACGCGAACAACAACCGTGTCCAGAAGTTCGTGCCGAAGAAGAACGCCAACAAGGCGCAACTCATCGGCAAGGAACTCGTGATCAAGAAATAGCCGGAGAACGCGGCAAATCAAAAGCGGAGGCGGTTCATCCCGCCTCCGCTTTTTTATGTCCTAGCGCTCTTTGCGCCCCCCGTCGAAGTAATCGACCACGCTACGGGCCACCTCGCCCATCATGTCCTCCGTATCCGCGCGGCTTCCCGTCATATTCATGTTGTAGAACGAAATGACGATGGGGCCGGACCGGGCGTAGATCACCCCGACATCGTTGGTGACCCCTGTTGTCTCGCCCGTCTTATGACCGACGGGAACGGTCAGATAATGCGGGATCTTCATGGTGCCGGCCTGCTGGGCGCGCAGCATCCGCCGCATCTCGTCGCAGCTTTCCGGCTTCGCGACGGTGCACTTTTCGACGCCTTCGACCAGGCGGCCCATCTCGCGCGGACTGGCGGCCCCGAACCAGCGCGCCTCGTTGTTCGGATCGCTCGGCGCCGGCGAGCGGTTGCTGCTGCGCGCGCGTACTTCATCGATCAGCGCCTTACGCTGATCCGAAAACACCGGCATGCGGCGAATGGTCGTGTCCGCGCAGCACAGCGCAAACACATCTTCCATGGAAAGGTCAGCGTACTTCGGGTCCATGGCGGCGTAAATGAGGCGGAAGTACTCGCCCGTCGTATGCGTTTGATTGAGCACCTGATAGCCGGCATCCTTGAGCCACGCATTCACGCGATCTTTGCCGCCGACCTTGGCGATCATCATATCCGTCGCCGTGTTGTCGCTGGTGATCACCATTTCCGTGATGAGATCGCGAACGGTGGGCCGCAGACCAAGGTCCTTATAGCGGTAGATCCCCGAGCCGCCCCGCAATACCGCGGGCGTCAGTTCCATGCGCTCGTCCAATTTCAGCTTGCCGGCGTCCGCCATCTGAAAGGCAATGACCATCGTCGCCAGTTTGATCGTGGAGGCGCTTTCGAAATGTTCGTCCGCGCGGACCATCCCCTCCTCGCCCGTCGGCAGATGTTTGACGTAGATGCCGGACTTCGCGGGCATCCGCCCCAGTTGAGCTTCAAGCAAGCGGGTCAGCGCGCCTGGCGCGTCGGCCGCCTGCACGGGCTGCGAGAGTGCGAGGCAGGACAGCAAAACGGCGGCGGCGCGTGGAAAGACTTTGATGGCCATGTGACGGCTCCCCTCTGAGTACCCCAAGGGCCGCATGCTAACACGGTCCCAGGAATATTGAGCATCCGCGGCGGGGCTTCCCGCCCCCGCTGCGGACAAAAGAAAACGGGCGCCGGAGGATACCCAGGCGCCCGTTAGTCTTCTCAATCCCGGAAAGGTCTAAGCCCGGAAAGATTTAGGCGAGAATCTCGCCGATTTCTTTGCTGGTCTGGTTGCTCTTGGTGCCCCACTGGGCGGCATTCACGCCCATCAGGCGCAAGCCGGTGTAGCCGACGCGGCACCCGGTGTCGCCCTTCAGGTCGAAGTGGTAACCGTTCTTCACCTTGCCGCCGGCGCCGCCGGCGGTCATCAGCGGGATGCCGTCGAGCGAGTGAACCCGGGCATAGCCGTGGTCGGTGGTGGCATAGATGAACACGTTGTCGAGAAGCGTGCCGTCGCCTTCCTTTACTTTCGTAAATGCGTCGACGTAGTAGGCCCAAGCCGCCATAAGCTTGCGGGTGAAGCCCGACACTTCTTTCTGATAGCCAAGCGTGTCGTCGATGCGCTCTTCGTGGGTCGCGGTGTGGTGCGGCTTCTCGTAGCCGGCCTTGCTCGGATCCCCCGAACGCGTGCTCATCGCCATGTTGAACACACGGGTCTGATCGCAGGCGACCGCCATGACCATGATGTCGGTCATCATCTTGTGACGGGCGGTGATGACCTCGATTTCCTTCCCGGCGGGCGGCTCGCCCTTCAGCTCGGCCGGACGCTTGCACGATGCGATCGGCTCCGGCTTGGTGAGCTGCTGGTCGAACTGGCGCTCAAGATGACGCAGGCCGGTGAAGTATTGTTCGAGACGCGCACGGTCTTCGCTACCGATCTTTCCGTTCAGCGCCTTCACTTCATCCATCACACCGGAGAGCACGCTCTTGCGCACCATGATCTTCGGGTTCGGCTTGAACTCCGGCGCGTTCGGGTCCTGGAAGTCCGGTCCGAATATGCGCGTATAGAACGCGAGCGGCGAGATTTCCGGTTGATTGGGCGTGTTCTGGTTTTCGTAAGACAGGGTCGAACCGGTTTCGCCGGTGCCGGTCGCGGTCAGCATCTTGAAGCGCGTGGTGCGGCCGATCTGGTTGGCGACGGTTACGTCGAGCGACTCACCTGGGATGTGGCCGCCGTCTTTCGGGGCGCTACCCGTGCGCAAGATCACCCAGCCGGAGTAGTGACAAAGGTTTTCGTAGTTGTCACGGAACGCGGTCGTGTTTGTGTACAGGTTCATATACTTCTGGATCGGCTTCCAGGAGGCGATTTCCTCCGGGAGGTCGTAGTCGAGCCCGGTCTTCTTGGGCACAAACACGTTGGTCTGCATGCCGAGACCCCAGTGCCAGGTTCCAAAGCGAACCGGCATCGGCTTGCCATCGGCCAGCGCCGTACCGTTGCCATTGAGGAATACGTTCAGGAGCGGCAGTCCAACCGTGACCGCGCTGCCACCCAACATGCCGCGCAGGACGCGACGTCTATCCATACCGCTCATCTCGAAACCCTCCACCGTTTCATTGTCGATCGCCGCGCCGGGGCGGCAACATCTGAGACGCCCCGGGGCGCGGGTGTACCGCGTCCGGCCGGGATCCGAACGGGCGCCAATATACACGCGATTTCCGAGAGAATCCCTGCGTTTTTACGTAACGCCGGGCCCTTGGCGCTAAAATCCCGGGGTAACCCCTTACCGGCTCAGTTCAACCGCGGCCGCCGAAGCGGCGGTCTTCCCGGGCGGCGCGTAGGGTTCCGCAACCCGCGAAAAGGCCGACGACAGTGCAATTGTGCGCAGGAGGTCGGGGATCCGGTAGCCCTCGGCGGTGAACGCCTCGTTGAGGTACCCCAAGGTCGTCTGATCGCGCACGTTCGCCCCGGTCGCGTAGCTGAACATTCGCCGGACCAGGCAGGAGGTCAGGCCAGGGTGGTCGTGGAGCGCCTTCCCCAGGCCAATGACGTCCGTGAACTCTTTGCCATCGAGCCGGCCACTGGAGTCGATCGCAGCGCCGCCCTCCGTCTTCCGGTAGCGCCCGGCGCCATCGAAGTTCTCAAGCGCCAGCCCCATGGGATCGGTGATTTTATGGCAGCCCGCGCACACCGGATTCTCGCTGTGGAAGTTCAGGCGGTCCCGCGCCGTCCGGAGACGGGGGTCGGGATTTTCCACGGCCGAAAAGTCGACGTTTGCGGGCGGACGGGGCACCGGCTGACACAACAGCAATTCACGCAAGGCCTTGCCACGCACGGTCGGTGAACTGCGGCCCGGATGGGAATGCACCGCCAGGAAGCTGATGTGAGTCAGCAGGCCGGCCCGCGGACTGTCGGCCGGGAACTCGTACGGGACCCAATAGGGCGGCGTCGGCAGCTGATAGAGCGCGGCCAGCGCCGGGGACAAGTAAGTCTCCCGGGTAGTGTAGAGGTCGCGATAATCCCGCCCCTTGGTGATCAGGAAATTGTAAGCCGTGCGCAAGGTCTGCTCGCGGGCGTCTTGAACGGTGACGCCGGTGAACGCCGGGTACACGTTCGGATCCTTCGCAAGGTTGTCGAACTTGTCGAAGCCGAACATGTCGTCGAAGAAGGCGCGCATGCCCGCTTCCAGGCGCGGACTGGCCATCATCGTTTCGACGAGGCGCGCCCTGCCCTTCGGGGTTTGGATTTCACCGCTCTCCGCCGCTTTCAGAAGCATATCGTCCGGCGACGCGTTCCACAGGAACAGGCTCAGCCGCGTGGCCAGAGAATAGGAATCAAGGCGCGATTGTCCTGGGTGATTTGGATCGGGTTCCGAACGATCGGAGATGAACAGCACTTCCGGTGCGATCAGCATGCCTTCAAGAGCAACCGCGAGGCCCGCGTAGAAATCTTTCAGACGATCGCCGGTCTCTCCGGCTTTGACGACTGCTTCGTTCAGGAGCTTCGGGTCCATGGGACGGCGGTAGAGCATACGACCCGTCGCGGACAGGAACTTCGTGGCGCAGGCCGTATCGGCCTTTTTCTCGTCCGCGGGTTTGCACGGGATCAGAAAGTCGCGATGCCCGGCGTCGACCACCCGCGCCGCGACCGTGGCTGCCGCGCGTTGATACTGTTCGATCTGTCCGGCCGGAAATCCCGCCGTGGCCGCGCCGATGGCAAGCAGGCCGTCCGTCCGCCTATGCGGCGGAAACTGGGTCTCGATCTTGAAATCCTTGCCGAAGGTGTGAACGAGCGTGTTGACGTACTGGTCTGCTGTGATGAGACGGAGCAGCGCCGGCGAGCCGGCAACCTGGGGTTCCTTGACTGTCTTCGCCGCGACGCTCGATTTGGCAACCGGGCTCTCGGCTCCGGAACAGCTTGCGAGACCGAGGGCAGCGGCGAGCGCGATCGCCGAGGGAACCACGTACTTCCGTACCAGAGACACCAACGTTCCTCCTCCACAACGACGCGTCATTATCTTAACCAACCGCCCGCGTCGCGGACAGCCGAAATACGCCCGGTAACACAGTCCTGATCGGCATCTTTGGCGCGAAATACGGGCCTTTCCGCGCGGGAACGAGGGAGCCGCGGACG
Organism: Rhodospirillaceae bacterium; assembly: GCA_041905525.1. Taxonomy (GTDB): domain Bacteria; phylum Pseudomonadota; class Alphaproteobacteria; order Rhodospirillales; family Rhodospirillaceae; genus SHVO01. The sequence continues at coordinate 41,756 of JAYRKY010000015.1, read as the reverse complement.
GCTCCCTCGCCCGAGCACGATCCTAGTATTTGAACCGGACCCCGGCCCGGAATGCACGCCCCAGCACATCGTACAGAAGGCTGTTCGTGCGGTGCCAATACTCCGGCGACGAGGTTGCGACGACCGGCGGATCGGAGTTCAGGATATTTGACACCACCAGGAACGCATCAGCGTCCACCAGGCCCTGGTCCTTGTGGAGGAAACGGAAGTTGAAGTTGACGTCGTAGAGCCACTGGCCGGCGATATAATTGTTATCGAGCGTCCGCTGGAACGGCGTCGAGACCGGGCACCCGCTGGTGCAAGACTGTCTCACGTATAACGGGCCGTAGTTCCCCGAGCTCACGCCGCGCGCGGTCAAGCCGACCGTGAGCGGATCGAGCGCGTAATTCGCGGTGAGGAAGAACTTCCAATACGGCGGGCCCGGATTCGTATTGCTGTTATTGCCGGCGACATTCTGGGGCGGGTTGAGACCGTCGTCGGACGTGGACTCAATCACATGCGCGGCGAGACCGCGCAACATAATGCTGCCCGACCAGCCATCCATCCACTCGTCGAGGTTGGTTGTGTAAGTCGCCTCGAAGTCGAGCCCGCGCGTGAGATTGAACGCGTAGTTTGTCGGGCGCGAGGTCACAAGGATAATGGTGCCTGCGGGATTGGTGGGCGTCGCCGGCCCGCGCTGGATGTTTCGGCAAAGCGCGGTCTGGCCGATGAAGCACAAATCAAGCGTCGTCTGTGCATTCACCGTCTGGATCGCGCCCTTGATGTCGATCGAGTAGTAGTCGACCGCCGCCGAGAAGCCCGGCAGGAACGTCGGCTGCAGAACGATACCCAGTCCCAAGGTGTCCGCCTTCTCGGGCGTGAGGCTGGGATTGCCGACGGTCTCCGTCAGGAACAGACCGGCGGTCTGGTTTCCGTTGAACGGATCGCGGATCCCGCCGGCCTGGCCGCCGGTCCCGGTCGCGAAGATTTCACCGAGGTTCGGAGCGCGGATGTCACGCGACAAGGTTCCACGCAGGCGAATGTCGTCGATCGGACTGTAGGTCAGACCAACCTTATACGTCGTGACATAACCCGCTGTGGAATAGTCGGTGGCGCGCGCGGCCGCGTTCAATTCGAGCGATCGCGCCCACGTTTCATCCTTCGCCAGGGGCACAACCGTTTCAATGAAGCCTTCCGTGACACTGTATTTGCCGTTCGTGGGAAGATAATTGCCGGCGCTGAACGGACGGGTCAGAGAAACAGGGTCGTATGCGTTCGGGCCGAAGTTCGGGTCGACCACCTTCTCCTCACGCCAACTGCCGCCCATGGCCACGGACACGGGGCCCGCCCACAATTCGAACGGTTCGCCGCTTGTGGAGAATTCGATCAGCTTTTCGGAGTTGTCCTGAAGGCGGTGAGTCGTGCCCTTCACATACTTGATGACAGCCGTGTCGTTCTTACCCCACCCGAAGGGATTGTAGGCAAGGCAGCGCGGATCGTCATTGGCCGGATCGGCATCCGCGTTCACGCGGCAGACAATGGCGCCATTTGCATTGCGAACCGCGTCCACGGCTCTCGGGAACAGCACGTTATTCCGCGTCGCGACACGCAGATTGTTTTTCGCAAGGCTGTATTGCCCAAAGAGTTCCCATGTCCATTCCTTGTCCATAACGTTCGCTGTGCCTTCGAGGCCCAACGAATAAACCCAGGTTCGCCGCTTGAAGTCGGAGGAAAGGTTCGGGATATCGAGATTGAACGACCCCATGGTGAAGGAGGTGAGCCCCAGCGCCGTCATGCGCCCCGCCACGTCGGCCGGGATGAACGGATTGTCGGCGCGGATCGTCAGGTTACCCTGAGAGTCGTCAAGCTTCGAAAGCCCCGCGGTCTTCGAGTAGTGATTGATGAATTGGCCGAAGAGCGTGATGTTGTCCGCAAGGTCGTAACTCGCGCGGAAGAAGACGTTCTCCTGGCGGCTGCGCGTGGTGACGTTCTGCGAGTACTGCGAGGTATCGTTGAGGGGCGCCATGCCGCCGGCGATGAAACCCGCGCCTTGCACATCCGGATAGATGAACTGAAACGGCACACCTTCTTTGTTGAAGGCCGTGCCCTTGAGCGGCCCGGCGGTGATGATGCCGCCCGGCGACGCGTTGATCAGCCCGGTATTGCTACGGATGATAAACTCCGGAACGCTGGTGCTCTGTCCGGGCCCTGTGCCATAGGCTGAGTTCGTCAGCATCTTCCACGCCACGCGATTCCATTCGCGCGCGCTCATCGGGAAAAGGCCCGGATCGAAGTTCCAATCGTAGCTGGCGATGACGTGCCCGCGGCCGCCGGCAAACGGCATACCGGCCGCAATGCTCGACTTTCCGGTCCAGTCGTCGCCGTAGGTCGTGATGCCGCTCGAGATCTCCCCCTTCACACCGGTGAACTCGGTATCGATGACGAAGTTCACGACGCCCGCCAAGGCGTCCGAGCCGTAGGCCGCGGACGCGCCGCCTGTCACCACATCGACGCGGCTGATCAGCGGTTGCGGGAACACGTTCGTATCAATGGCGCCATTGAGGTCCGAGGACACGATGCGATGCCCGTTCAACAGCGAAAGTGTGCGCGTCTCACCTAGATTGCGCAGGTTGAAGGTGTTCTGCCCTTGGCGGCCCGACGAAACGGAGTTTCCGCCGGCGCGTGTCCCTTCCCCCGAGGTTCCGAACGCGGGCATCGTTCTGACGGCGTTGAAGAGGTCCGGGAAGCCTGACTGCTGAATCTGCTCCACGCCAACGACCGTCACGGGCGTCGGGGCTTCATACCCGTCGCGCACGATGCGCGATCCGGTAACGACAATCTCATCGATCGAAGCCGGGGGCGTCTGCGCGGGCGGCGGAGTCTGGGCCTTGGCGCTCGGTATCCCTGCGAAGCTCGCCGCGAGCAGCGCGAGCGCGCTCACGGATGTCATTGCATGCGGACGCATTCCGCTACGGCGACCTGTGCCTGCGGCAGCACTGGATTTCAGCATGGAGACTCCCCCCTAGATGCATAAGGATTTGAAAGATCGGCTCGATGTCAGCCGCCGGGTCCGCGTGAACCCGTCGGCAGGTAATCGCCTCCCAGCGATCAGATATCCTATCGTCTCTGTCGGGACCTCCTTGTCGCGCACTTAAGCGCGCATGCATTAAAACCTCAGATTATTGAGCCGGATAAAACCCCGCGCCGACGCCTCCCAGCATCGACGCGGCGTTAGGTGCTCCCGTTATCGAGCGGCGACTTCCTTCGGCGGATGCTGAATGAAGACTTGCGTGAACTTCACAGCGAGCGCCGACGAGATGGCCGTGTTCTTTCCCGTCTTCGGATCGGGATAACCGTCCGCAAGACGATGCAGATGTTTATACAAGGATGGCGAGGACAGCTGGCCGTAGCTCTGGTGATGCGTCGACCACGAATGATTGAGTTGGCGGTACCAGGTGTCGATATCCGAATAACCGGCGAGAAGGCCTTCGGCGCGCTCCGGCGTTAGCTTCAATTGGAACACCGCGCCCTTCATGTGATCTTCACCTGGAATCTGGTTGAAGATGGCGTGCGGCAAAGTCACATCGCTCGGCTGCGTTGTCAGGACCCCGTCGACGATCTTGCCTGTCAGCCGCTGGACGTATTTTTTGCCCCAGCGCATGTCGACCCGGTTCGAACCGCCGGGAATGATGTCGTTGCCCGTCGCGTCCGCCATCATGCGGTCACGCCCGCGCAGAATGGTGACGTCCACGTGCGGGTCATTGACCATATCCTCGACGCCCGAAATCTCGATCAGCACGCGATTGAATTCGAAGTCGCGCAGATAACGGTTCACAAGGAAGTGCAGAATGCCGGTTGGGCCGCGGAACTCTTCGATGCAGCCGATGGCTCGGTAAAGCTGATTGTCGATCCCTTTGACGCCGTCCGGACTCACCTGATCATCCGGGTCGATGCGGCCATCGAGATTGAGGCCGTACGAGACGTTGCCGACGGGCCCTCTGAACGGGAACGGATCTTCGCCCACTTCGGGATGCCAGATCTTTGCTTCCCAGGCGAGTTGCGCTTCCTCCAGCGTCCGCTTCTTGCCGTCATCCACGAACAGCTTCTTGAACTGCTCGCGCGGACCCCAGGCGTTCAGTCCTTCGGGGCACTCCTGCTTGCCCTCCGGGGTTTGATAAACGGCCCACACTTCGTCGGTGAGAATATATCCAATAACGCCATTCACCGGCGCGGCGGGCGGCGTATCGGTCGCCGCGGCTGCGAAAGCGGCGCCCGCAGATCCCACGGACATTCCCAGCGTAACGCTCAACGCGGCTGCAAAAGCTTTTGCCTTGGTCATTCCCATTCTCCCTCTAACGCGCTCAGGATGCGTTATTGAAATAATCGTCGCGGAACCAGATCGCCTTGAAGCCATTGCGCTGGCCTTGGAACTCGCCCCAGGAATCGCCGTTGATGTCCCCGGGCTCTTTATCCAGATAAAAGGTGTACACGGGGCGATCGCGCCACGCCCAAACGCGCAGGGCATCCGCCTGTCCCGCCGCCGCGCGGCGTCCCGTTTTCGGATCGATCTCCATGATGCTCCACGCCGCGTTGTCGCTCTTCGACTCCCCGCCCGCGAGCACATAGGGGAAGACCTTCATGCATTTATCCTGACTGCCAGCGCCGCAAATCGCCAAGCGGTACGCCTGAGTCAGATCGGGGTGATTGCAGGCCTGTTGATCCCAGGCATCGTCGTTGCAGTTATAAATGTAGATCGTTTTTCCGTTCCGGTCCGCAAGCACCTGCCCCGAAGCCGCGTCTTGAAGCGTGAAGTCTTTGCTCGGAAACGGGGTCGCTTGCGTGTAGACGTTATGCCATCCAGGCACGTCGCTGCCCTGCAGACTTGCGTTTCGTCCCTCAGGCGACAGTGCGTAGGTGTACAGGGGTTTTCCGCGGAACGTCCATTGCCGTACACCGGGCGAACGTTGGATGACGCCCCACTCCCCTTGCGCCTCGGCGAACTCCGGCGCCGTGACCGGCGTCCACTCGTCCGCGCATCTGTCATAACAATTTGATTTGTTGAGCGCGTCGCGATCCCAGGTGTAGACCGACTGCCGGTCCGCGGTCGCGAGTAAGCGGCCGGTAGCGACTTGGATCACAATAAATCCTGGCGGAACGAGAGGCGGCGGCCCGACCGGTTCGCGCAACGCCCCCGACGCGTTCCCCCGGCTGGCACTCCGGCGCGTTCCGCCGTTCACATCGCCCGGCTTCTTATCGAGAAGCGACGTGTACATCGGGTAGCCGTCGTAGGCCCACTGCATTTTCCCGCTTGGGTGTTTGACGACGGTCCATTTGCCCACGGGCTGTGCGCCGTCCGCGGCCCAGAGGGGCGGCCACAATTGCACACAGCTCAAGCGGGCGTCGGCGTCCGGCAGGATGAAGCCGCCGGGATACGGACTCATCAAGCCCGCATTCTCTTTGTAGATCGTGTCGGTGCAGGTGGGTTTGCCCTTCTGGTCGCCGGCGTCACCGTTGCGCAACTGAATGAAGGGCCACTGGTAAAGCGTCTTGCCGTCCGCCGTCGCGAAGACCGGGCCTTCTTCGTCCGTCTGCATCACCTGGATCCCGGGGGGCATTGCCGCCCGTTGCGACAGTTCCTTCGGCGTGCCTTTTGCGGACTGCGCGACGGCCGCCCCCGCCAGGAGCGCGACCGCGATGCTCAACACCGAAGCTTTCCGCAGATGGCGCATGCCTGGAACCCTGTCCCGCATCTTCATGACGCGTTATTGAAGTAGTCGTCGCGCAGCCAGAACGCCTTGAAGCCGTTGCGCGCACCTTGGAATTCACCCCAAGAGTCGCCGTTGATGTCGCCGGGCTCCTTGTCGCCATAGAACGTATAGACGGGCCGGTCTCGGAACGCCCACACGCGTAAGGCATCGGCCTGACCGGGCGATGCCCGGTGCCCCGTTTTGGGATCGATCTCGATAATGCTCCACGCTTGGCTGTCGCTCTTGGCGTCTTTCTCAGCGATTACATACGGAAATGTGCGCATACACTTTTCCTGGCTTCCGCCGCCACAAACCGCGATCCGATAGGCCTGCGTCAGGTCAGGATGATTGCACGACTGCTGGTCCACAGCATCGTCGTTGCAGTTGTAGATATAGATCGTCTTGCCTTGTTTATCGGCGACCACCTGCCCCGACGGCGCATCTTGAACCGTGAAGCTCTTCGGCGGATTGGGCGCGCGCTGGGTGTACACATTTTGCCAGCCCGGTACATCGCTGCCTTGGAGGCTCGCATTGCGGCCTTCCGGCGACAAAGCGTAGGTGTAAAGCGGCTTCGTGCGGAACGTCCACTGTCTGACGCCGGGCGAGCGCTGAATGATGCCCCACTCGCCGAGCGGCTTAGCGAATTCCGGCGCGAGGACAGGCGTCCACTCCTCTTCGCAGCGGCCATAACAATTCGACTTGTTCGGCGTGTCGCGATCCGAGGTGTACACGGACGAACGGTCGGCCGTGGCCACGAGACGTCCCGTTGCGACCTGGATGACGATAAAGCCCGGCGGAATCACAGGCGGCGGACCCACGGGTTCGCGCAGCGCGCCGGCCTCACCCGTGATTCTGCGGCGCGTGCCGCCGTTCACATCACCCGGCTTTTTGTCCAGGAGGGAGGTGTACATGGGGAAGCCGTCGTACGCCCACTGATGCGTGCCGTCGGGGCGTTTCACGACCGTCCACTTGTCGACGGCCTTGCCGTCGGCCGGCGCCAGAACCGGAGGCCACAGCTGCGCGCACGACAAACGCTTCTCGACGTCCGGCAGAATGAACCCCCCGGGATAGGGGCTCATCAGGCCGGCATTTTCACGATAGACGGTGTTGTCACAGGTCGGCTTGCCCTTCTGCTCGCCGCCATCACCGTTGCGAAGCGCGCGGAACGGCCACTGATAAAGCGTCTTGCCTTCCGCGGTCGCGAACACGGGACCTTCAATGTCCGTGATCACAACCTGGATGCCAGGGGGCAGCGGGAGGCGCTGGTAATCCTCGACCTGCTCGCCGCGCTTCATTTGCGCGGCGGCGGCGCCGGACCAGACGGCGGCGGCCAAAGCCAGAGAGAAAATCGTTACTGTCCGCGGTGGCCGCATGTCCTTGTCCCTCCCGACAACGAACTTCGACTTCGGTTAAACGAGGATCTCGCCGATCTCCTTGGACGTGTTGTTCGACTTCGTTCCCCACGACGGGATGTCGAGACCGAAGATCTTTTGGATCGTGTAGCCGAGGCGGACCACCGTCGTTCCGCCGCCGGCGACATGCATCCCTGTCTTCACCTTGCCGGACGCCTTCCCGGCCGTGAACATCGGAACGCCGTCCAGGCTGTGGATGCGCGCGAGCGATTGATCGGTCGTGCCATAGATCAGGCAATTGTCGAGCAGGAGACCATCGCCCTCCTTGATCTTCGTGAAGGCCTCGACGAAATAGGCCCAGCTTTCCATCGAACGCTGCGTGAACCACGACACGATCGGCTGGTAGCCAAGCTTCTCGTCCAGCGGCTCTTCGTGCGTGGTCGTGTGATGCGGTTTTTCGTAGCCCGCCTTGATGGTCGCGGACTGGGCGGCGGAATAAGACATGTTGAAAACACGCGTTTGATCGCACGCCACCGCCATCACCAGAATGTCGGTCATCATGTTGTGGCGGATGGACGTCAGTGTCGTATCGCCGCCGGTCTTCGGGTCCTCGCCGGGCTTGCCGGCCGGCTTGCACGCCGCGATCGGTTCCGGCTTCGTCAGCTGCTGATCGAACTGCCGTTCAAGGTCGCGCAGATTGCTGAAGTACTGATCGAGACGCGCGCGATCTTCCGCACCCACCTTCTCATGCAGGACCTTGGTCTGATCCATGACACCGGACAGGACGCTTCGCCGCGCCATCGTCCGCGGGTTCGGCGTGAAGGTCGGGGCATTGGGATCCTGGAAATCGGGCCCGAACACGCGAGTGTAGAAGTTCACCGGAGACCATTCGGCGGTGTTCGGCGAATTGGCGTTTTCGTACGAGAACGTGTTGCGCACATCGCCGGTCGCTGTCGCCGTGATTTGCTGAAACCGCGTTGTGCGGCCGATCTTCTTCGCGATCGTCACATCGATCGTTTCGCCGGGCCGGTGATCGCCGCTCTCGGGCGCTTGGCCGGTGCGGTTGCAGATCCAGGCCGTGTAGTGACAGAGATTGGGCGCCGTGTCCTTGAACGCGTTGTAGCCGGAGAAGACATTCACATGCTGCTTCACGTTCCGCAGCGCGCTGATTTCCTCGGGCAGTTCGTAATTCGCGCCGATCTTCTTGGGCACGAACAGCTTTTCGTTCATACCGCAGCCCCAGAACCATGTTCCGAAGCGCACCGGCATCGCCGAGCCGTCGGCCATGGCGTTGCCGTTTCCATTGAGGAAATAATTCAGCAGCGGAATGCCGACGGTCACCGCTCCCCCGTTCAACATACCGCGCAGCACACGCCGTCTATTCAAGCCGTCCATTTCAAACCCTCCTCGGTTCGAAGCTCGTGGCGCACAGGCGTCGGCGGACACCGCCCCTTCTCCGCCCTGCCTATATCGTGTAGGAAACCTCCAGATACGTCGATACGAAGCGGCGAGCCGCCCCCAACGCTTTCGCAAAACCATCCGCAAAACAGCCGTGCGCGGCGCAACGCGCCTATCCGTGCACGGATCCTACATGACGACCCTAGCCGCCGAACCGCCATGTCACAATTCTTTTTGATTTTACACGAAATCACGAAATCTGCTTGTACGTTCTTATGTCCGGGCCGCGAATTTCTCGCCGCCCACCCGCCGCGCGGTTACATAGCCAGCGGGGTAATTCATCACCCGAGGAGTTGCGCGTGAAAAAATCCGGATCGGCCGTGTGGAGCGGCGGACTTAAAGACGGCAAAGGCAGCATATCGACCGAGAGCGGTGCGCTCAAAAACCATCCCTATGGATTTACAGCGCGCTTTGAAAATGGCCCTGGAACCAATCCCGAGGAATTGATCGGCGCGGCGCACGCCGGCTGCTTCACCATGGCGCTATCGAACATCCTCGGAGAGGCCGGGTTGACGGCGCGCGAGATGAACACGAAAGCCGATGTCACTTTGGAACGGCAACCCGACGGCTTTGCGATTACGGCCGTCCACCTGACCCTCCGGGCGCAAATTCCAGGCGCGAGCGCCGAGCAATTCTCCGAACTCGCCAATAAGGCGAAAGCCGGTTGCCCGGTCTCGAAACTCATGAAGGCAAACATCACTCTGGATGCGGCGCTCGAAAACTAGGTTCCACAACTTATCGTCGAGCGGTTATCTTTCGTCCCATCATACGCGGGGGAGGCTCCCATTAAGGTACTGATCACCGGCGGAACCGGGTTCATCGGCTTGCGGCTGGCGCAGGAAATTCTTGCGCGCGGCACGCTGGCCGGCGCCGGTGGGACGCCTCAAACCGTCGACGAAATTCTACTGTTCGATACACCGTCGACCGCTGCGCTGCCGTTCCATGATGGCCGCGTGAAAGTCGTTCGGGGCGACATTTCGGATCGCGACACCGTCGCGAAACTGATCGACCGGCCCGATCTTTCCGTGTTCCATCTCGCTTCGGTGGTCAGCGGCGGCGGCGAACTCGATTTCGATTTGGCCATGCGCGTCAATCTTTACGGCCATCTGCATGTGCTCGAAGCGCTGCGCGGGCTGGGCTCGAAACCGCGCCATATTTTCTCGAGTTCCATGGCGGTGTATGGCGGCGCTGCGCTCCCGAAATCGGTTTCCGACGCCACACGCCACGTGCCGCAGACCACCTACGGGATGACGAAGTCCGCCGGCGAATTGCTGGTGAACGACTATACGCGCAAGGGATTCATCGATGGCCGATGCGCGAGATTGCCAGCCGTGATCGTGCGGCCAGGCGCGCCGAATAAAGCGGCGTCGGGGTTTGTCAGCGGCGTGATCCGCGAGCCTCTTAACGGGGTCGACATGGCCCTGCCCGTGGCGCTCGACACCGCGATGGCGGTCGCAGGCTATCGCAGCGTGGTCGCGAACATGATCGAACTGCATGAGATGGACGGTGCGAAGCTTGGCGACGATCGCGCCGTGACTTTGCCGAACCACACGGTGACTTTGCGGCAAATGGTCGACAGCATGCACCGGGTCGCCGCGGGCCGCACCCTCGGCAAGGTGAGTGTCGCCCCCGACTCCTTTGTGGAAAAGATCGTGGCGGGCTGGCCGTCGCAGCTTGGCGCGACGCGCGCCGCGGAGATTGGCCTCTCGCCCGCGGCAAACCTGGACACCATCATTAGTCAGTATATAGCCGACTATTTATGACGGCGCGGCGGTTCCAATAGACCTGCCGTTGGAACCGCAGCGCGATGCGATGACGCCCCACAACCGGGTTTCGCATTAGAATTTCCGCCCCCAAGACTCTAAGATTAAGCTCATTCCGATCATCGCCTCGATGGAGACACGCACCTTGGCTTTCCGATCGCGCTATCTGCTTGTGGCGCTGCTTTGCTTGGTCTCCGCGTGCAGTACGACCTCCTCTAAGGTTTCCGACTATCTGCAGGCGCGGGCGCTTTCGAACGAGGCCCAGGCGCTGATCGACGAGGGCCGCTACGAAGAAGCGATCGAGAAGCTGAACCGGGTCATCGCCTTCGGTTCGATCGACGAGATCGACTACACCCGTCGCGCCTCCGCGCACGGCAGCCTCACCCATTATGCCGAGGCCATCTCAGATCTTGACCGCGCGCTGCAGCTACGGCCCGACAATTGGCGCAGCCAGCTCTTGCGCGGTGTCTTCAAACAACGGCTCGGACAATACGAAAGCGCCATCGCCGATCTCGAAGGGGTGGAACGCCTTACGCCGGACGCCGTGACGCCCATGCGGCGCACGGCTTACTTGAAATTGCTCGCCGGGCAATTCGATGAAGCGGCGGTCCGTTACCAGCGCCTGCGCGCGGTCCCCGGACAATCGAACACTTCGGATCTCGGCCAGGGCATGGCGATGTATCTTTCGGGCCAATGGAAAGAAGCCTCCGAGGCGTTTGGCCGCGCACTACAGGAAGCCCCCGACGACACCCTCGCCGCGCTGTGGTATGTGAAGTCAGGCATGCGCGCGGGCATCTATGTGAACCGCGATCTTCTCTCGGGAGCGATGGGCGGCAATGAAGGCGCTATGACACGCGCGCTGCTGGCCGATTCCGAGGAGGCGCCCGCGGCGGACCCGCAGGCGTTACGGTCCAAGACCGCGCGTTGCGAGCGCGCGCTTTTTCTGGGCGCCATGCGCATCATCAAGGCCAACGGTAACGGTGCGCGCGAACAATTTCTGACTGCCCAGAAAGAGTGTCCGCGTGACAGCATCGAAGCCGCTGAAGCCCGCGCCGAACTCGACCGGCTGCGGGCGTTGGAAAATCACCCGTCAGGCTAGACGTCACACGCCTGCTCGCGCCCACCACCATCGCGCGTCTCCAGGGAACCAAGTGCCCGTCTTCACGTTGTAGAGCCGCTGACAACGCTCGGTCTTAGTGCCGCGAGGTTTCATGCGTCCGCTGCTGCTATGGCTCTTGGAAATTCCCCTGCCTGTCATTCTTCTTATTTATCTGTTCAACGTCGTCTAGGACGCCCATAAGACCGTCCGGCGCTTCAGCCCCTCACCGCCTGATTGTCGATCAGGTCTTTGTTTTTTTACCCTCCTGCTCTGCCGCGGTTCCCCGATGCGTCTATCCTCCCTGGTCCACGTGCGGTGCTCTTCCATGTTGAGGAGTGCTTAAGTGGGTGGGCTCGGCCATAAGATCGCGGCGGGAGCGACGTGGGTCATTCTGCAGCGATTGGCGGTACGCTTCATTGGGCTGATCAGCACGATCATCCTTGCCCGTCTTCTCGTTCCCGAGGACTTCGGCCTCGTCGCTCTTGCGACGACAATGCTCGCGGTGCTTGAGACATTGCTGGAACTGGGGTTCGATCTCGCCCTAATCCAAAAGCAGTCGGCCGACCGGTCCCAATACGACACCGCATGGACGCTTTCGATCGCGCGCGGTCTCCTGACTGCGATTCTTTTCGTCGCCGCGGCGCACCCCTTGGCCGAGTTCTATAATGATCCCCGGCTTGCGACCGTGGTGCTGTGGCTGGCCGCGATTGCACTCACCTCCGGCTTCCAAAATATCGGCATCGTCGAGTTCCGGATGGAGCTGCAGTTCGACCGCGAGTTCCGCATGCTCGTCGTCAGCAAATGCGCCGCCTTCGTCGTGACGTTGGCACTGGCGTGGTATTGGCGGGATTATCGGGCGCTGGTCGCGGGCATCATCACGGGGAAAGCCGTCGCCCTGATTCTCAGTTACACAATGCACCCCTACCGCCCGCGCCTGTCCTTGAAGGGCGCGACGCCGTTCCTCCACTTCTCAAAATGGTTGCTGGTGAACAATCTCATCGTGCTCATTCGCCAGCGCATGGACACCTTTGTCGTGGGGAAGATGTCGAGCGCCACCGCCCTCGGGCACTACACGGTGGCCTACGAAATATCCAACCTCGCGACGACCGAGTTGATCTGGCCGATCTCGCGCGCGCTGTTTCCCGGCTTCGCCAAGATGCAAGGCGATCCGGCGCGGCTCGCCGATGGGTTCGTCGCGTCGCTGGGCATCATGTTTTTCCTCGGCGCACCGCTCGCGGTCGGCGTCGGGTTGGTTGCCGAACATATTGTGCGGATCTTTCTCGGGGTCCAATGGATGCCTGCCGTCCCTCTGATCCAGGTTCTCAGTCTCTACGGCTTCTTGAATCTCCCGGTCGCCAACGGCCAAGCGATCTACCTGGCGATCGGACGTCCCGATCTCATTACCTGGCGAGGTTTGCCGAGTGTGCTTGTGCTCCCGCCCGCTCTGATCGGCGGCGTCTATGTCATGGGTACGGTCGGGGTGGCGTGGGGTCTTGTGCTGAGCGCGGCCGTCGCCTTGATCGTCCATTTTTGGATGATCAAGCGGCAACTGCATGTGACCGCGGCGGAGATCATCGGCGTCTTGTGGCGGCCTAGCCTCGCGCTGTGCACCATGGCCGCCGTCGTGCTGGGCATAGATCGGGCGTGGGCCGATCAGCAGACACTCGCCTTGGATCTGATGCAGACGCTTGTGCTCGCCGGTGCCGGCGCCGCGACGTACTTTGGAACGGTGACCTTGCTGTGGGCTATCGCGGGCCGCCCCGGCGGCACCGAAAAACGCATCGTCGACATGCTCGGAGCGTGGCTGGCCGCGAGAAGATCTCCGGCTCCTCCGATCGCACGCTCCGAACCGCCTCAGGTCTAAACCCCGGAATTTATTGAAGGGCGAATGGCCCCTGCACGCCTTACCGCGGCGTTCGCCGAGGTCATTGGTAAAGTTATCCACAAGGTTGAGACGTTCCTACCTGAGGTAGCGTTACTAAGACTGGCTGTGTATTGTTAGTGCCTATACTTGCCATGGATTTTCAATCCTGAGGTGGGAAAGGCGCCTTAGCCCGCACCGGTGGTCATGACCTTTGCATCCAACGCCCTGGCTGAATTCGACTTCTCGAAGACCGGTTTTCTGGTGGTGGACGACAAGCCGTTCTTTCGGGAGATGGTTCACGCCGCGCTTCGGGGCCGCACGAAATCTCTGCGCGATGCGACAACGATCGATAAGGCCGTCGACGTGTTGCGCCATTACGGCCCCAGCATCGATTGTGTCGTTTCGGACTGGGATATGACGCCGCTGGGGGGACTTGATCTCCTTCGCATGATCAGGAGCCGTCTCATTCCCCGCGCCTCTCCGCGCACGAACTACGTGATCCTCACCGCGCGCGCGGATACCGCGGCGGTCAAATGTGCCATCGACCTCGACGTCAACGGGTTCGCGGTCGCGCCGCTGTCGATTGAAAAGCTTGTACGAACCATCGGGACGGCGTTGCGCCGCACATGGATGCTGCATCAGCCGCAGCACTATGCCGGCGTGCTGCCCGTTGCCCCGGCCCCGCTCTCCAACGACACGCCCGCCCCGCAAAAATCTCCGCGCGAGGCAACCGCTCCGGGCGCGGAGGGCCCTCTGCTCCGCAACGTCCGCATTTGCGGGATCGACGCCCTGCAACCGGGCGCTATCGTCGCCAAAGACATTCGCGACCAGAACGGGCGGCTCTTGCTCTCTATGGGGACCAGGCTTCGGGCGGAGCTCATCGATCAAGTGCGCGGTGCGGTGCAATACGTCTGGATCGGCGACTTAAATCCCCAATAACAGACTTGGGGTCCACCAACGAGGAACCAAGTCCAGTTCCACGCGTTGTGATTTCTCCCGTAAGGGCGTGCGCTCGCTTGCAGCCCGGGAGCGAAACACAACCATTGGATTTGGGGTGAAAAATGGTTCCCTCCCACCAGGCGTCCGCCGGCGATGTCGCGCACGCGCGCATTCTCGTCGTCGATGACAAGCCAATGGCCCGCGAAATGGTACACGCGGCCCTTGCGGATCGCGCGCAACATGTGCGCCAGACGATGAGCGTCGATAAGGCGATCGAGTTGTTGGGCGAGCCTGGAGCGCAGGTGAACTGCATCGTCGCGGACTGGGACATGCTGCCGGTGGGCGGATTAGAGCTCCTTCGCATGGTCCGCTGCCGTGTCCTTCCGAATGTCGATGCGCGCGCGGCCTTTGTGATCTTCACCTCGCGCGCCGAGGAAGCCGCGGTCAAATGCGCCGTGGATTTGGACGTCAACGGCTTTGCGGTTGCTCCGCTTTCGCTGGAAAAGCTCAGCCGCAGCATCGAAGCCGCGCTCAAACGGTCTTGGGTCCTGCAGGACGTATCGCATTACGCCTCCGTTCCGTGTGTGGTGCCACCACCCGTGACAGCGTCACCGATTGTGTCGACAAAACTCTCGACTGCGGCAGGCGCCTCCGCCAGTGCGCCGCTGCGCCACGTGCAGCCCGGCGGCCGCGCACCCGGTCATGCGCCTGCCCGGATGTGCGGGCTCAACGAGGTCACGCCGGGCGCGGTCCTGGCTCGGGATGTGCGCGATATCAACGGCAGCCTGCTCTTAAGAACGGGCACCGCGCTCGATCCGGCGATCATTCACCGCCTGCGGAAGGCCGCCGGCGCCAGCGCCGCCCGATATCAGGTGTGGGTCCGGACCTAGCCGCGGAGCTCGCGGGGTCCTAAGATGGGCCCATGCGTATCGACATCGTCTTCGACACGGTCTGCCCCTGGTGCTTCGTCGGCAAGCGCCGGTTCGACCGCGCCCTCAAATCGCGCGCGAACTTGAAGCCGGAGCTGCGCTATCGGTCGTTCCTATTGAATCCGGATTTGCCGCCGCAGGGCGTGGACCGGCGTGAGTATCTGGAGCGCAAGTTCGGCGGCAGCCACCAATACGACCGGATCGCCGAAGCGCTGGTTTACACCGGCAAGGCCGAAGGCATTAACTTCGCGCTCGATAAAATCAAGCGCGTCCCGAACTCGGCGAACTCTCATCGCCTTGTGCGCTTGGCGCACACACTCGGTCGGCAAAATGAGGCCGTGGAACTCCTGTTCAGCTCATACTTCGAGCACGGGCTGGATCTCGGCAACGTTGAAGTCTTGATTCGTCTCGCCGAACAGATCGGGATCGAGCGCCACATGGCTCATGCGCACTTGTCGAGCGATAGCGATCTCAACGCCGTGTACACTGAGAACGCACGTATGCACCGCCTCGGAATCACCGGCGTGCCCTGCTTCATCTTCAACGAAGGGCGTGCCATCGCGGGCGCGCAGGAGCCGGAAATCCTCGCCCGCATGATCGACATGGCCGTCGCACAGGATGCGGAGCGGCCTGCTATGCAAAGCATCGGCTAATTCTTTTTCTGAAGTTCGTCGTGTGCTTAATGTTAGCGATGAATATCGCCCGATAAGCCATTAATAATATTCATAATTGGCGCATACGTGCGTCACGCAGTCAGGCGGAGTCGTTAACCTTTTTCTTACCAGCCACGTTCCATTCTGGCCTTCGCTCTTTTTCATGTACTGCGAAGGTCACGCGATGTCATACCCCTGCGATCACGCATTCAAAGTGACGTTCAACCCCTCGAAGTTCGAGGCCGTTGTCGCGAAAGCTTGCAAGGCTCCCTTCGAAATTGAAATGATTGCGCACGATCCGACCGTGCTGCCGCAGCTCCGCATCTTCAATGTTGTGTTCGCGAGCCCGGAAGATCGGGATCGTGTCCGCATCGCGATGCGCTTCCTCGAAAAGGAGCAGGCGGACTTGGCGGCGGCGAAAAAGCCCGCCACCGCAACGCCGACTCTCGCGGGCCGCCTCGCCAGCGCCTAAGCGGCTTTTTCCGCCAGCTTCGCCATTCGTCCCAGGACCGTCTGAAGTCCCTTGATCCGCGCGCTGGGCGTTTCCCACGGGCGAATAAACACGATCTTCTGATCGGGACGCAGCTTCACGGTCCCCGCCTGCTCGCCGATGAAATCCACCAATCCGGCCGGGTTCGGGAACAGGTTGTTCTTCAGTGAGACAACCGCACCCTTCGGTCCGGCATCGACCTTCTCCACGTTCGCCTTGCGGCAAAGCGCCTTGATGCCAACCACGTCGAGCAGGTTTTCCACTTCCGGCGGCAACGGTCCAAAGCGGTCGATGAGTTCGGCGGCGAATGCGTCGATCTCGTCCCGGTCGGCCAACCCGCCGATCCGGCGGTAAAGCGAAAGACGAATCCCCAGGTCTTTGACGTAGGTCTCCGGGATAAGCACCGGCGCCCCCGTGTTGATCTGAGGCGACCACTCTTCGGACGCGGGCGCGGCCCCCTCGTCTTCTCCCGCCCGCGCAGCCGCCACGGCCTCCTCCAAGAGATGCTGGTACAGTTCGACCCCGACTTCCTTGATATGACCGGATTGCTCGTCGCCAAGCAGGTTTCCGGCGCCGCGGATGTCGAGATCGTGGCTGGCCAGCGAGAAGCCCGCCCCGAGACTGTCGAGCGTTTGCATGACGTCCAGGCGCTTCTGCGCCGTCGGTGTGGGCTTCCGATCTGGCGGAAGCGTGAGATAGGCATAGCCGCGGGCCTTGCCACGGCCGACGCGGCCGCGCAGCTGGTATAGCGCCGACAGGCCGAACATGTCGGCCCGGTGGATAATGATCGTATTCACCTGGGGCATATCGAGCCCGGACTCGATGATGTTCGTGGCCAGGAGAATGTCGAATTTGCCCTCGCTGAAGGACGTCATGACATCCTCGAGCGCCGTCGGACTCATTTGCCCATGGGCCACGGCGAACTTCACTTCCGGCACGACCTTGCGCAGACGCTCGGCGACGCCGTCGATATCGGCGACGCGGGGGCACACGTAGAAGGTCTGTCCGCCCCGGAAGCGCTCGCGCAAAATAGCTTCCCGGATGACCACCGGGTCGAACGGCAGCACGAAGGTTCGCACCGCCAGACGATCCACCGGCGGGGTGGCGATCAGGCTCATCTCGCGCACGCCGCTGAGGGCCATCTGCAGCGTCCGCGGAATCGGTGTGGCCGTCAGGGTCAGGACGTGAACCTCGGCGCGCAGCTGCTTCAGGCGTTCCTTGTGCGCGACACCGAAGTGCTGCTCCTCGTCGACGATAAGGAGCCCCAGGTCCTTAAATGAAATGCTTTTGGCCAGCAGGGCATGCGTTCCAATGACAACATCGATCGTACCGTCGGCGAGGCCCTGTTTCACGGCGGCGGCGTCCTTGGTGGAAACCAGCCGCGACAGCTGCGCAATGCGCAAGGGGAAGCCTTTGAACCGCTCGGTGAATCCGCGCGCGTGCTGACGGGCCAGCAAGGTCGTCGGCACGACGACCGCCACTTGCATACCGCTCATGGCCGCGACGAAAGCAGCCCGCAGCGCGACCTCGGTCTTGCCGAAGCCGACATCGCCGCACACCAGGCGATCCATCGGCCGCCCCTTGCCGAGATCGTCGAGCGTATCGGCGATGGCGCGGATCTGGTCGTCGGTTTCGGCGTAAGGAAAGCGCGCGCAGAACTCTTCGAACAGCCCTTCCGCGGGGGCAATGGCCGGCGCTTCCTTAATCTGGCGATCCGCCGCGATCTTGATCAGTTGCTCGGCCATGTCGCGGATGCGCTGCTTCAGCTTCGCCTTGCGGGCCTGCCAGGCTGCGCCGCCGAGCTTGTCGAGCTGCACGCCGGCTTGTTCCGATCCGAACCGCGATAGCACATCGATATTCTCGACCGGAACGTACAGACGGTCGTTGCCCGAGTAGGTGATGCGCAAGCAATCGTGAGGCGCACCGCCGACCGTGAGGGTTTCGAGCCCCTCGTAACGTCCTATGCCATGCTCGACGTGAACGATAAGATCGCCTTCGCTGATCTGCGAGGCGTCGGCAATGAAGGAGTCGGCGCGTCTCTTCTTCCGGGCGGAGCGCACCAGACGGTCGCCCAGCAGATCCTGCTCGGTGGTGACGGAGACGTCTTTGGTCGTAAAGCCCCGCTCGAGCGGCACCGCCGTCACGACCAGCAACGACTTATCAGCTTCCAGCGCCTCACGCCACGTATCGACCGGGACGATCTTTTCCTGACCGTGATCGCGCAAGAGGCCGGTCAGACGAAGCTTCGAGCCCGCGCTGGCAGCGGCCAGTACGACCTTGCGGTTCTCGGCCTGCTGCGCCTTCACATGCGCGACAAACGCCTCATAGACGTTTTCGTTCGGCCGGGCGCGGACGTCGGCGAAGTCTCGTCCCAAGCGGCCACCGGCATCTTCACCGCCGCCTACATCCGCCGCGGCATAAGGCCGGAAAGCCGCGACCGAGCGGCCGCACAGAAGATTCATCCAATCCGCTTCATCGAGGAACATCATCCCCGGCGGCACCGGGTGATAGACGATCCCCTCTTCGATCGACAGCGCGTTTTTCCCCGAGCTTGCCTTGTCCACGATACGCCGCGCCTCGTAATAGTCGCGGATCGTCTCAAGGCGTGCGCCGACCGACTCTTCAATATCCTGATCAAGACTCAGGCTGGCATTCGGCAGGTAGTCCAACATCGTGCCGAGCCCGTCGTGGAACAGCGGCAGCCAGTGCTCCTGGCCGATGAACTTCCGGCCCTGGGAGACTGATTCGTAAAGCGCATCGTTATCCGCCGCCGCGCCGAAGAGCTCGCGATACTGCGTGCGAAAGCGCGCGATGGACTCGGGTGTGAGGACGGTCTCGCTCATGGGCTTGAGGGAAACGCTCGTGCGGCTGCCGGTCGTGCGTTGGCTGACAGGATCGAAGGTGCGGATGGTCTCGACGTCGTCCCCGAACAAATCGATACGCACCGGCTCAGGCGCACCGGGCGGATACAGATCGATCAATCCGCCGCGGACAGCGAACTCTCCGGGCTCCATGACCTGTTCGGCGCGCGAGTAACCGTTCGCGGCCAGGAAGGTGTCGAAAGCCTTTCGGTTCAGCGTTGTCTTCACCTTGAGTTCGAGCGCGGCGTTTCGCAGCGTCTCGACCTTCGGTACGCGTTGAAGAATGGCGCTCACGGTTGTGATCACCAGCCGGCAGCGCCCCTGCTCCGGGGGCGACGTCAGGCGGGTGAACGCATCGATACGGCGCGCGACGACTTCGGAGTTCGGCGAAACGCGGTCGTAGGGAAGACAGTCCCACGCCGGGATTGTGATGATTTCGACATCCGGCGCGAAGAAGGCGACGGCTTCGGTGAGAGCGGCAAGCCGCAGTTCGTCGCGGGCGACGTGCAACGTCGAATCCCGGAACGCTTCGCGGGCCCGGTCGGCCAGCACCAACGCGTCGAACCCCTCGGGAATGCCGGAAATGATCCGCGCATTCACCTTGGCGAGAAAACCTTCCATGCCTTATCCGCCTTGCCGCTTCTTTTCCCAGGCCAGGACATCGTCCAGGAGAGACCCGTTCCAACGTTCGGGCGCCGGTTTTCGCCCCAGGATCCAATCCATCAGGTCGAGGTCCGAGAGTTCAAGGAACTCCTCCGCCTCGGCCAGGCGTTCCTCCGGCAGGCGCGCCGCCATTTCCCCGAAAAAGCCGCCGATGATCACATCGGCCTCTTTCGTCCCGCGGTGGGTCGCCCGGAACAGAAGGCGTTTGCGCCTGGGGTCGGTGGGTCGGTCTATGTCCATGGTCCAAAACAATAGATTCCCGCAGGACGGGCCAAAATTGACCTCCTGTGGGGTGCTTCCGGTATAACGGGTCACGTCCGACTTGTCAGCCGGGAGTCCATGGCTCTTCTTCGCCCCCAGATCCTGTTTCCACTCTTCGCCAAGGTCACCACCTTGCCGGGCATTGGGCCGCGCCTGGGAAAGCTGGTGGAGAAGATCGCCGGCGACAAGGTCGTGAACCTTCTGTGGCACCTGCCCGCCGGACTGATCGACCGGCGCTACTCGCCCAAGATCGGCGACGCCCCGCCGGGCAAGATCGCCACCCTCATCGTCGAGGTACTGGCGCACGCACCCTCCCCGCCGCGCAACAAGCGCATCCCATACCGGATCACCTGCGGCGACGAGACCGGACGTATCACCCTCGTCTTCTTCCATGCCCAGGAGGATTACCTCCACCGCGTCCTGCCGACCGGCGAGACCCGGGTGGTGAGCGGCAAGATCGAGCTGTTCGACGGTAAGCGCCAGATGACCCATCCCGACCACATCGCGCAGCTTCATCAGATCGAGGACGTGAAGCGCGTCGAGCCGGTCTACCCCCTGACGGAAGGTTTATCGTCTAAGCTTCTCGACAAGGCGGCGCGCGCCGCCGTGGCGCTCGCGCCTGACCTGCCGGAGTGGATCGATCCCGCGTACCTCCAGCGCAACGGCTGGCCGAGTTGGAAAGTCGCTCTTGGCATCGCCCATAGTCCAGCCTCGGAAAGCGATCTCCTGGCCACGACCTCCGCTCGCCAACGGCTGGCGTTCGATGAACTTCTGTCGAATCAACTCGCCCTGGCGCTTGTGCGCCTCAAGAGCCGGTCACGGCGCGGACGCACGCTTCATGGCGATGGACATCTGCGTCAGAAAGCCGAAGCGGCCCTGCCGTACCAGCTGACCGGCGCACAGCGCCGCACCCTGGAGGAGATCTACGCCGATATGGCCGGTGAGAACCGGATGCTGCGCCTCCTGCAGGGCGACGTCGGCAGCGGGAAGACCGTCGTCGCGTTGATGTCGATGCTGAACGCAGTGGAAGCCGGCGGACAGGCGGCGCTGATGGCGCCGACCGAAATTCTTGCCCAACAGCACGGAGAGTCCTTGCGCCCCTATGCAGAGGCCCTAGGTCTTCGGCTTGAGGTTCTGACCGGCCGGACGAAGGGCGCCGCCCGCGCCTCGATCCTCGGCGACGTCGCGAGCGGCGCGGTGAACATCGTGATTGGAACGCACGCCCTCTTCCAGAAGGACGTCGAGTTTCACGATCTCGCACTCGCCGTCATCGACGAGCAGCACCGCTTCGGGGTGCATCAGCGTCTCGATCTGGCCGACAAGGGGAGCGGCACCGACGTCCTCGTCATGACGGCCACGCCGATCCCGCGTACGCTGGCTCTAACCGCGTACGGCGACATGGATGTCTCGCGCCTGGATGAAAAGCCGCCGGGGCGGGCCCCGGTCGACACGCGACTCATCAATCTCGAGCGCCTCGATGAAACCATCGGCGGCGTCAGCCGCGCGATCGGTAACGGCGCGAAAGTGTATTGGGTTTGCCCCTTGGTCGAAGAGTCCGAGACCAGCGACCTTGCCGCCGCCGAAGAGCGCTACACACTCCTCAAGGAACGCTTCGGTGAGAAAGTCGCATTGCTCCACGGCCAAATGAAGGCCGCCGACAAGGATGCCGCGATGGAGCGGTTTGCCGCCAAGGATCAAGCCTGCCAGATTCTTGTGGCGACAACCGTGATCGAAGTGGGCGTGGACGTGCCCGACGCCACCATCATCGTCATCGAACATGCCGAGCGTTTCGGGCTCGCTCAGCTTCACCAGCTTCGTGGCCGCGTCGGGCGCGGCGGAAAGCCGGGCCACTGCCTTCTACTCTACGCAGGGCCTCTGACCGAAACGGCGAAAGCGCGCCTGTCGACCTTGCGCGACACCGAGGATGGATTTGTGATTGCCGAAGAGGATTTGCGTCTGCGCGGCGGCGGCGAAGTGCTGGGAACCCGTCAAAGCGGACTGCCGGACTTCAGGCTCGCGGACATCATGGTGCACGGCGAACTGCTGGCCGCCGCGCGCGACGATGCGAAACTGATCATCGCCCGCGACCCCAACCTGGAGACCCCGCGCGGCCAGGCGCTGCGCACGCTCCTCTATCTGTTTCAACAGGACGAAGCGGTGCGAACCCTCAGGTCCGGGTAACGTTCTTCGCCGCCGGCACGACAATCCCGCCGGACACAATCATCTTCAGCGCTTCTTCGATCGTCATTTCAACCTTCGTCATGTCCTTGCGCGGACAAAAGACCAGGTAACCCGACGTGAACGACATCGTCGGAATGAACACGCTGTAGATTTCCTCTTCCATTTTGGTCTGGACCTCGGGCGGCGCGCGGCCGATCACAAACCCAAGCGCCCACATCTCCTTGCGCGGATACTCAAGCATGACGACTTCGCGGAACGACTGGGTCTGCTTCGACAGGACCGTCTCGAAGATCTGCTTCACCGCGCCATAGAAACTGCGGATCACCGGCATCCGGTTGAGGATGCCCTCGCCGATCCGAACCGCCATGCGCCCCAAATAGTTCGCGGTCACAAAGCCGACAAAAGTCAGGAACACCACCAGAATAACAATCCCGACGCCGGGGACATCGAGGTAGGTGCGTGGATTGATCGCCTCCGGCAGCAGGCTTGTGACGGCGGCGTCGATGTAGTCCACCAGGGACCAAGTGACGTACAGCGTAATGGCGATGGGCGCGGTGATCAGGACGCCGGCCAGAAAATAATTGCGCAGCCGGGTCACGACCGGATGACGCCCGTCGTGCGGGAGAGGCATTGGAGGAGGAACTGTGTTCATGCCATCATCTTCGCATGGTTGAACCCCCTGTCCCAAGCGGTGAACGGCAACGCCCTTCGGTCGGCATCGGCGCCGTCGTCACGCGTACCGGTCCGTCCGGTGTCGAAGTGCTCTTGATCCGGCGTGGCAATCCGCCGCGGGCGGGCGAGTGGAGCATTCCGGGTGGGCGCCAGGAGTGGGGCGAGACCATCCGCGAAACGGCGGCGCGCGAGGTCTTGGAAGAAACCGGCGTCACCGTGCGCAATCTGCGCCTCATCGATGTGGTCGACGGCATCAGCAGAGCGGGCGGGGCGGTCACCGGCCATTGGACCCTCGTTGACTTCCGCGCCGAATGGGCCGCCGGAGAGCCTCGTGCGGGCGATGACGCGATGGACGCCCGATGGGTGGCTATTGAAGACTTGGCGGCCTACGGGCTGTGGAGTGAGACGCAGCGGATAATTGAAGCCGCGCTCGCCTTGGACTAACGGTGTTGGATGATTGACGCAGACTGGATTCCCGTTCCGAAGCCGCTTTTCGCCGTGCGGGTGTGCATCAATAAGCGGCTGAACACCGATAAGCTCCCATCCTGCGGCGGACGCGGCAGCCGTGGCTTGGCCGATGCCCTCGAGCGGCAGATCATGGAGGAGCGTCTGCCGGCCTCAATCACGCGCGGGCCGTGCATGAACAATTGTCTGCACGGTCCCACCATCAAGATTCAAGGGGGCGACTTTATCAGTCTGGAAGGCGAGGTCGACGCCGCAGCGATTGCACGGGTGATGAGCGCGATCCGTGCAGAGGCCGAACGGCGTGGAGCTCTTCCCGCCGAGGCGGACGCGCCCGCGCCATGACGCTGTTTCTGCTGACATGGGCCATCGGCGTCGCGGCCATTGTCATCCTGGCCCTGGCCCTGCCCTGCAAAGGATGCCAGCTCCGCCGCCAGCGTCTTCGCGAGGCCTATGCGCGGTGGAAGAGCGCGCGTTCCGTCGACTGACTACTGGATCGCGGACAGCGCCGTATTCAGCCAGTTCAGCACGTAAGCTTTCATCACCTCAAATTGAGCGTACGGCCAGATAAAGGCGTTGATCATCGCCTTGTCCATCGGCGCCCTGACGACCATCAGGTCGCGGACGAAAAACAAGATCCCCGTCACCGCGTAGGTGGCTTGAATCAAGGCAAACTTCCCCATGCCGGTCTCCCCATTCCCGGCGATAATCGTGCACCGGCTAAACGGGAAAATCCAGCAAAGTTAAACTCTGCCTATTTCCGGGCCTGCTCCGGTTTGCTGCGCAGGTCGGCCAGCGTCCGCTTCATAATCGCGGTCTTATAAGCCGGGATCTGGAAAACCCGTCCCTGCCCGCGGGCATTGATGCCGGCCATCGCCTTCGCGGCGCTGCTTTCGGCGTTTAAGCCTGGAGCCGGAGCGGCGGAGACCCGGATCCAGCTCTGCTGCTCGTTAACGTCGGTCATGTCGACCGTGATCGTGGAGCCTTCGACCGTCTCGACAACGGTCGTATAGGTTTTGTCCTTCGGGAAGCTCACTTGGTCGGCCGGCGCGACATCCTCCGCCTGGAGTCCCGCGAGAATCCGGCCGTATTCCTCGGCGGTGAACTCGCTTTCCAGAGAAACGTTCTTGGGAAGATTCTCGATGACGAACTTCTCGTCGGCGCCCCGCGCCGCGATCACGCGCTCGCCCTTCGGCGTCGTGACGGTGACCCGTTTCACGGCCGCGTCGGGCACATCCATGACATCCTTGGCGATCCAGTCGCGCGGCGCCACGCCGGGGTTCACCTCACCGAGGGCAAGCCACGTCTGGGCGTCGCCGGGCAACCGGATATAAGTCCCGCCCTCCTTACCGCCGAGCGTGTATTTCCGCTTTCCGACGATCAGGGTCGCCATCTCTTTCCCATTGGTGTCCAGCAGTGTGACCTGCTTCGCGTTCGAACCCTTCTCCGTCGGGTCCTGCAAGTCGAGGCGAGCATATCGCTCCGGCTGACTTGTCTTGCTCTCGAGTTTCGTCAGGCGGGCGATATCGACCACCAGATCGACAACCTTCTGCCCATCCGCCGGATAGTTGGCGCGCTCCCGGTAATGAAACACGTTGCCGTCGCGATCCAGAGAGATCGTTCCGCCTGCGTGACGGATCACCACCGATTTCAGGTTCGCCTGGACCTTATCGATGAGCCCAGGAAACACCGGCTGACCATTGCCGGCAGCGGTTTCCACCCGCGGCTGGGTGAACACGGCGGCGATCGCCAGAACAGCGCCGAGCCCGGCTGCTGCGGTCAGCCCGAAGATCGTATTCTGTCTCATGTGTCGGACCTCCTTAAGCGGCTGCGGTGCGGCGACGGCGCCGGACCGCAGCGGAGATGATGAGACCGAGCCCGAAGAGGATCGGCACGAGCGCGATGTTCACGAAGGTGAGAATGCCCTGCAGCCGGTCGATGTCCTCGCGCAGGGCGCGTTGCACCTCGCGAAGCTCACGACGCGTTTCCAGGATATCGCCGCGGTAGCTTTCAATCGTCCGCTGATCCTCATCGCTGAGAATCGCCTGGCCCTGCCCATCTTCACGCACCTGCATGGCGCTCACCTTCTTCTGAAGCTCTTCCAGGCGACCGGTCAGGGACTGCTCGGTCGCGCGATATTGCTTCTCGGCGTCACGGCGGATGGACTCAAGCAATTCAAAGGGCCGGCTTTGGACTCCGCGTCCCCGCAGCGCCGACAAGGCGGGCGAGCCCGTCAGATTTTCGAGCGCATTGATGACGAAGTTCGCATTGTCGGCGGTGGGAACGACAATCTGCTCGCCGAGGAAGGAACTGTTCTGGGTCCAGAAGCGGTCGCCGAGGATATCCGTATCGGCAACAACAACCACCTGGATGGGCTGTTTGGACTCGCTGAGGTGCGCATCGGCCGAAGGCGCTGTTCCTTCCGCTTTCGGCGCAGCAGCGAAGGCGCTCTTCGCCGGACCCGAAATGCGCGCCGCTAGGATTTCCGATTTGTTCTGCGGTTTGAAATCGCGGAACAACGACACGACGTCCGGCAAGCCGAGGAACTTGTCGGCGAGCATGCGCATCGACTGCAGGCCCGTGGAAATCAGCGGCGTCACGGTGGTGGTCGCTCCCTCCACCTTCTCAAGGACACCCGATGTTCCCAGATTGATCTGGCGCAGATCGCCCGTGATCGCATCGCGGGTATCGAAGTGACCCGCCCGCAGCTGCAGCCACGCCACATAGTCAGCCGCCACCGGACGGCCTTCCGCCTGGATGCCCACGCGCGCGGCCGCCTCGATATCGCCGACGACCTGGCCTTCCACCATCTTCACGCCCCATGCCGCGAGGAGCTTGCTGATGCCTTGTTTGTCGCCGCCGCCCGGAGGCCCGCCCATTCCGGCGGACTCCGCGTTCGGATCGACGAACACGAGCGCCTTGCCGCCGCGCAGGATAAACTGATCGATGGCGTAAGCGGCCGTATCGGAAAGCCCATCTGGCTGCACGAGCATCAGGATGTCGATGTCCGCGGGGATCGCCGTGAGGCTGGGGCTCAGGGTTTCGATCGCGAAGGTGTCCTTGATTTGGCCGAGGATCGCCCAGGGCCGCTGTTGCTGCGGCGGCATGCCCATCATGTTCGGCATCGCCGGAGCGCCTTCGATCGGCAGCGTCGAGAGCAGGCCGATTTTCGGCTGATCGGGCTCGGACAGGCTGTAGATCAGCTTGGCGAGATCGTATTCGAGGAATTGAGCGCGCTCGAGATTGAAGAACGGAATGACCTGTTGGTCGTCCGTCGAGTTGGTGGCCGCGAGGCCGAAGTAGCCCACCTCACCCAACTGGCCGAGGGGCACCGCTTGAAGGCCGAAGCCCACTGCCCGGTCCTCGACGTCCGAGAACGGCTCGGGGTTATACAGCTCAACCTTGATCTTGCCATTCGCAAGCTCGGCGTATTGCTGCAGCAAGTCCCGCACGCGCTGGAAGTACTCGGCATGGCGCGGGCTGGCCCGGCCGATGGCCTCCGAGAAGTAGACGCGCACAACGATGGGCTCTTTGATGCTGGCGAACATCGGCTTCACCTGCGCCGACGTGCTGTAAGAGGCGCCCTCGGTGACATCGAGGCGCATACTGCGCAACCACGTGTTAGCCAGGACGTTCACGGCGATAAAAAGCACTGCACCGGCGATGATCGCGATGGTGCCGAGGGTGCGTGAGTCGAGACGTTGCATGATTAGGCCCCCTTACGCGTATCGACGGCCAAGACGGCCGCGAACAGCCAGAACGCCATGAGTGAGAAGAAAAACACGAAATCGCGCACGGCGATCACGCCGCGGGTCATTCCGTCGAAACGGGTGAGGAAGCTGAACGAGGCGATGGTGTCGACAACCGCCTCGGGCGCCCATCCGCGGAAGGCGTTCAGCACCATATCGAGACCGCTCATGGTAAAGAGAAAACAGACCACCGCGCCCAGGATGAACGCGACAATTTGATTGCGGGTCAGCGCCGACATGCAAATGCCGATCGACATAAAGGCGCCGGCCACGATGAAGCTGCCGATGTAGCTGAGGACGATTACGCCGTTATCGGGACTTCCAAGGATATTCACGGTGATCCACATGGGCGCAGTCAGGGCCAGCGCGATGCCGCAGAACAGCCACGCCGCAAGGAATTTGCCCAGGACCGCCTGCGTGGTGGTCACAGGCAAGGTGAGAAGCTGCTCGATCGTTCCGGACTTCCGCTCTTCCGCCCACAGCCGCATGGCCACCGCGGGTACCAGGAGAACGTAGAGCCATGGGTGGTGGCTGAAGAAGTTCTGCAGGCTCGCCTGGTTTTGATCGAAGAAGTCGCCGATGTAGAAAGCGAAAGCACCGGTCAATCCGACGAAAATGGCGATGAAGACGAACGCGACGGGTGTCGCGAAGTAAGCCGCAAGCTCGCGCTTGGCGATGATCCAAATTTGACGCATGGGAACCTCTGAAATCAGGCTGCGGCACGGGGCGGCGCGCCTGTGGTGATGAGGCGGAAGACGTCGTCGAGGCTGCTGCGGTCCTGATAGATTTCAGTGGCCGGAAGTCCTTGTGCGCGCACGAGCGCGGAGATTTCCGCCGCCAAGAACGCGTCGCCCTTCGGCGTGATGCGGAGTCTCGCCTGCCCGTTCTCGGCCGGGGTTTCGAAGACTGCGGCCACGCTCGCGAGCGCCTTGAACTGCGCCGCCGCCGCCGCCGCCGCCGATTGGGGCAGCACAACACAGACGGCCCTGCTTTCCGGCAAGCGCGTCCGCAGCTGGGCGGCGGTGCCGTCGGCAAGAACACGCCCGCCGCTGATGATGACAGCCCGCGTGCAGACCGCTTCGACCTCTTCCAGAATGTGGGTGGAGACGATGATCGCCTTTTCCGGCGCCATCTCCGCGATCAGGCTGCGCACTTGGTGCTTTTGATTTGGATCGAGGCCGTCCGTCGGCTCATCGAGGATGAGCACCGGTGGATCATGCAGGATGCTCTGGGCAAGCCCGACACGCCGGCGATAACCCTTGGACAGAATGTCGATCTTACGGTCGATGACGTCGCCCAATCCGAGCCGCGCGACAACATTCTCCACACGCGCTTTACATTCGGCGCCATCAAAACCACGGATCTCCGCGATGAATTTAAGAAAGCCGCCGACGGACATATCGTCGTACGATGGCGAGCCCTCGGGCAGGTAGCCGAGCATGCTTTTCACGCCGGTCGGATCCTGCACCACGTCGCGGCCACAGACCCGCGCGGTGCCGCCGCTCGGGGTCAGAAACCCGGCGACCATGCGCATGGTGGTGGTTTTTCCCGCACCGTTCGGTCCCAGAAATCCGAGGACCTCCCCTTTCGCAACTGTCAGGCTGATGCCGTCGACTGCCCGGAAGCTTCCGAAGGTTTTCGAAAGCTGATCGATCTCGACCATAACCGTCATGCGTTTTCCCCGCTTCGCTTACGCGCGGGCGAAAAGTTAGGGATTCATCCCCAGGTGTGCAAGTCTCTGAACCGTGAGGGATATGAAAGGGCTGTAAGGCGTCGCGGCTTTAGCCGGCGAGGTCCTTTTCGGTCGGGACGGCGGGCGTGCGCCGGTCGAGATCCGGGGCGCTTTCGATCAATTTCGCGAGTTCCTCGGACAGGGCTGAGACCTTTTGGGCAACCTCGGCGCCCTCCTTGCGAACCGCGGCGTCTGCCGCATTCTCCAGATACGACCGGATATGGCGCGTTTGTTCGCGGATTTCGCGGACGGAATCGGACATGCTGCGCCCTTTTGGCGCATACGCTTCATGCACCATGCGCAGGCTATTGCTGAGCATGTGAAGGACCGTTCGCACCAGCGGATCCGACGCCGCCAGCTTTTCCTCGATCATATCCTTTGAGACCAGGGACAGCGTGCAATCTTCGAGCGCCATGGCCGAATTGCGTCGCGGCCTGTTGTCGATGATCGCCATTTCGCCGAAGAACTCTCCCTTCTTCACCCTGGCGATTGGTACCTTTTTGCCCTCGACTTCCTTGAAGATGCCGATGGCCCCGCTGTTGAGGATGTACGCGGACGTGGGCGGGTCGCCTTGGCGGAAGAGATACTGCCCCTTGGCGAGCGGCAGGATTTCGATGATCGGCTCGTCCATCTCGGCGACGGGAGTTTCCCCGGGACTGCGAAGAATCTCGTTCGCTTCGCCGAAGCTCGCCCGGTCGCGCTGCTGGTAAGTTTCCGTGGCCTGGCGCGTCTCCTGTTCCAGCTTCTCGGGCGGCGTGCGCGGTTTTACGGCCGAGACCACCGCACGCGAGAGCTTCTGGATGAGTTCGATATCCTTCGGCGTGGGAGCCGTATAGCGCTCGGCGATCCCCGCGACGTCGCGCGAGAGCGAGCCGCACAGCAGCGCAAGCTCGCGCTCTTCCAACCGCTCCGCCGTCTTCGCGGCATCGCGCAGCAGATCAACGAGTACACCGAGCTTTTCTTTGACTTCCTCGGTGATCTTGTTGGTCTGGTACGCCTCAAGGATCAGGTTACATACAAATCCAAGGCGATAGCCGTGGGAGTCGAGGCGCGCCTGTAAAACCTCGTTCATCGATCCGTCGACGGCTTCGCGGATATTCGACAGATCGACGTCCTTCCCGTTCGCCTTTTCGAGCATCGTGTTGAGGACGTTGATGCGGCGTATCGCCGACGGGCGGTTTTTGGCGCGGCGGTCCGGTCCGAGGTAATCGCTGGTGACGACGAAGGCGGCGCGATTGACCGTCACGCGCTTCAGCCGCTGTAGAAGCTGCTCTTCCTTGACCGGCTTGATGATGATGTCGTCGGTGCCCGACTGCATCGCCAGCTTCACGGCATCGACATGATTGGGGGCGATGAGCGTCGTGATCAGGACAAAGGGATTTGTGCCGATCTTATTGTGGCGAATGTCGCGGATGAAATCGAAGACACCCGGGTCGAGGTCGTCCGAAAGGATCAGGAGATCCGGCGGAACCTGGGCGATGAGTTTGGAGATGTTGGCGAGGTTTCCGTGGGCGCTGACCTGCTTCACCCCGGCGTGATTCAGAATCTGACGCAGTTCCTTCCGGACCTGATCATCAGGTTCGCCCACGAAGGCGACGACCTTGTCCATCGACTGAAGGTCGAAGTCACTCATGCCACAAGAACTTCCCCACTTCGCCCGCGGCTACCTTAAAGGGGCAGCCTTCCCGTGCGCAGCGCATCCCGTCTTCATGCATCCACCGAAAGGGGTAGTCAAATCAAGCGATTAATTAGGCAACATATTGATTCGAAAATGGAATAGGCAGGTTCGGCTTCACCCGTTACCGGAATTATGCGATACTTTCTTCTCGGAACAGTTGTTAACTCTTTTGTGGCACTGCAAGAGACCGGTCCAAAAGCGCCTAGAACCGCACCAACGCGGCAGGGCTGACGGGCCGACCGATGGGGATAAACGTGGCCGAAACCGCCACCGACAACGTGTTTGCGCCCATTCCGACCCGCAAGAAACGGGGTCTGGCCGGCTTTGCGTGGCGGCTTTCGCTGCCGGTCCGGCGCCTCCTCGGCTCCGAGGATAGCGACAATAGCGTCGAGGCCCAGCTTGCCGTCGGCTACTTCCTGAACGAGATGAATGCGGCGGCCGCACGGACCTATCCCGCATGGAGCCGCCTGCTCGACGCCGCGTTTAGCGAATGCGCGCTCAACTTCGACGAACGGCGGGCTCTCTTCGAAGTGCACCCCATTGATGATTACTATTTCGCCGGAGTGGTCGCCCTGGAGTGCGCACGGATGCGCGGCTTTTACGGTCCCGTTGAATCCGCCGAAATCCTCGGTGAGGTCGGCGAGCAGGTCGATGCCGTGGCAGGGCGGCGCGACCGCGTCGTGTCGGACCTGGTTTTCTACATGATGGGGAAAATCGAACTCGGCTCAGGCATCGACCGCATGAAGGCGCCGCACGATAAGGTCGTGAAAGCAATCCTGCACCAGATCGGCGCCGACAAGATTGAAAGCACGCGCACGCTCCTGCACGACAAAGCCTTGCGTCATCAACTCGGCGAACCTCTGGCCGTCGGCGTTCCACAGTGGTGGAAATCCTTCCAGGGCCAATTCAGGCTTTATTGGCCGACGCCGGAGGAACGCGACGCGGAGCGCGCTGAGGCGTGCGGGGATGTGACAGAACCATTGCCAGCCGCGCAAGCGGCGGCGATTGTGCCGTTACGTGGACGGCGGCGGCGCAAAGCTGTCGCCTTTTAGAAATCACCTCGGGTAAAGCAACGCCTCGTCGCTATAATAGCGCTTTAGCCTATCCTTGAGCCCAAAACCCGTCGTGGCTTCACTCCCAGATCCAGTCGTCAGGCCCCTCTCGCACGGGCGGCTTCATCTCTGTGGCGAGCGGGCCGCATCGGTCCTGTTTGTCCATGGCGGTTTTCACGGCGCCTGGTGTTGGTCGCCGGTGATGGACTGGCTGGCGCACGACGGCATCAGTTCCGCGGCGATCGACTTGCGCGGACACGGCGGACTACCGCAAGCGCCCGACTTTGCCGATCAAGGGCTGAAGGCCATGGGCGAAGACATGATGGAAGCGCTCAACGCGCTCGGCCCCGACGTGGTCGTCGTGGGCCACAGTTTAGGGGCGTTGCTGGCATTGCAAGCGGCCACGAGAGTCTCCTTGCGCGGGCTAATGCTCCTGGCCCCCGCTCTACCGGCCGGCTTGCCGTCGGCGCATGCCCTCCCAAAATTCCCAGAGGGGCGTTCCGTCCAACCGCCGCCGCCGGCCAGGGCCCGCAAGTGGTTTATGTCCGGCGCAACCGGAGCGGACATGGACAGTTACCTCGCACGGCTTTGCCCCGAAAGCGCCCGCCTCTTGAACGACAGTTTCCATGGGGAAGCGCAGATCGCCCCTGCATCGATCACATGCCCGCGCATTATTCTCTCGGGCGCTCGCGACGACTCTCCGCTCCATCCGCAAGGGCAAGATCAAACCTTGGCAGCATATTTGGGCGCGGAGCTCTCTGTGGTCCGCGCCTCGGGGCATTGCATGATGCTCGACGACGGACGGCAAGAGACAACCAAAATAATATATGACTGGATAAATGCGCGCTGAATAGCGCGGCACAAAAATTCCGCGGCTTGTCTCGTGCGAGACGATGATTTAGAAAATTCGAAAGCGACCGAGAAGAGTCGCCCGCTTTTTTTCACAGTCCCCTAACGCTCATCGACATCCATCCGCACGGACGCGGATGAAAAAGGACTGACTGTGACCAATAGAACTCATTTGTACGTTTCAATTGTCCCTGCCGCGGCGCTCACCGGCGCGCTGGCTGTTGCCTGCATCTTGCTGCGCCCGGCGGATGCGCGCGCTGAATGCTTTCAAACCGGCAGCAGCGTGGACTGCACCGGACGTGACGGCGACGGGTTCAATTCTACGGAGACGTTGAATGTCCGCATTCGCCCGAACGCGTTCATCGGGAATATTCTATCTCGCGAGGTTGTCGGGACTTGTCCCCTCTCTCTGCCCGGCATTGCGGTGGGGCCCTCAAGCACGGTTCTCAATGAAGGATTGATATCGTCCTTCGGAGTTTGCGGCTTCGGAATCTCTGCGGGCCCCGGCAGCGCAGTCAGGAATGTCGGCACGATTCTGACTCACGACATCATCGCGTTCGCGATTGTCGCCGGCGGCGGCAGCACGGTCATAAATAGCGGCCGCATTGCGACAGAGTACCAGGCCGGGGTTGGGATTTTAGGCGGCGACCGCATGAATGTGACGGTAGACGCTGAAGGCTCCATCACCACGCTCGGCCAGGGCGCGGATGGAATCGCAGTGGGCGCCGCCGCCACAGTGACTCACCGAGGCACGCTTGCCGTACGTGGTGATGCCAGCGCCGGCATCAATGCGGGCCCGCAGTCGAATGTCGTGAACGAAGGCGATATCGAGGCGAGCGGCAACAATTCCATTGGAGTTCAGATCTCTGATGGGCGTCTGACCAATAGCGGATCGATCAGGAGCATAGTCGCGGGATCGGTCAGGTCACTTACGCCCACCACCGCGGTGTCCTTATTGGGCGCAGGGGCGCAGTTTCTCAATACGGGCGTTGTCGCGGCCACCCATGTCGGTGTGCGCCTCGATGTGCGCGATGCAAACATTCGCAATGAGGGTGAGATCGAAGTCTTCCTGCCGG
Organism: Rhodospirillaceae bacterium; assembly: GCA_041905525.1. Lineage (GTDB taxonomy): Bacteria > Pseudomonadota > Alphaproteobacteria > Rhodospirillales > Rhodospirillaceae > SHVO01. The sequence goes on along the minus strand of JAYRKY010000015.1, from coordinate 8,247 downwards.
CAACGTCCGACGAGCTTACCTTGACAAACGGCGGCGCTATCGTCGCGGCCGGGACTGGTGGGCTTCTCGTAACGAACACCGGCAGTATCAAAACACGCGACGGGCTCCCGGCGCTTCGTAGTCTTGGACCTCGCGTTACACTGATCAACAGTGGTGCGATCACCGGGGACGTTCTGCTCGCCGGGGGCGGCGATGTCGTCACCTTTCGCCAAGGCGGCACGCTGAGCGGGACCATCGACTTCGGCGGAGGGGATGATCTCCTGATCGTTGAGGGCGGCGGCACGATCGACTACGGCGTCTTGAACCTCGAGATCCTCTCGACCGGCGCAACCGGCACGCTCACGCTCGCGCGGAATCTGAGTGTTCGTCAGCAGGTCAATGTCTTTCCAAACAACGAAATGGTCCTCAACGAGGGGGTGCGGCTGGCGGCGGCGGCGACAGGGAACCTTGGAGGCTTGCGGGGCTTTGGAACGATCGACGGCGCGGTCACCAATAGCGGACGGCTCGCACCGGGCACACAGAACAGAAAAGGTGTCCTGACAATCACCGGTCCCTTCCGTCAGTTTGCGGAGGGAACACTTGCAATGCGGTTGGCGCCCGACGGAAGTTCAGACCGCTTGCTTCTCGGCGGTCCCGCGACCTTCGCCGGTACGCTTGCCGTCACCTATGACGGTACGGCGTTTCGCGACGGTCAGCGCTTCGATGTGATATCCCCGATTGTCGGCTCTCTTTCCAGCACCGGGAGCTTTTTGCTGCAGGCGCCTGACCTCGCGTTCGTGAAAGCTGCACTCGTCACGGGCCCCTCCGGCGGCATCACTGTCGAAATGTCGCGATTGCCGTACAGCAGCGCGGGAGCCACCGGCGCGCAAACCTCCGTGGGCCGGGAACTGGATCGCTTGCGTTCCACTTCGCCTATCCCACTTGCCTCCACGTTCGATCAGCTTGAGCGGGCGACACCGGAAACCGCGACCGAAATTCTCGCCGGCTTTACGCCGGAAGGCGCTGGCGCAATCCAGAACATGGGTATTCTGACTCTCGAACGTCTTGCGTTCGGACTGCGCAACCGGCCAGCCTCAAGCGAGGGGCAACGTCTCACTTGGGCAAGCGGATTCACGTCTGCCAGCCGCTCCGGAGATGTTTCTTCCGCAGGCCATTATGGTCTTGATGGGGTGATGGCTGGGATCGAGTTTCCGCTCGGCTTAGCCCGCTTCGGGATCGGCGCGGCGCGCGTTGACGGCTCGTTCACGCGCGGGACCAACGTCGCTTCCTATGATGCGACGCTGTTGGCGCTCACGGCTTCATGGCGCTGGGAGTCATTTGCGCTCGACGCGGCAGCGTCCTACGGCCACGGATCGCCGCGCACCCACCGCCTCGCAGGAAATGGAGAGGTCTTGTCGGCACACTCGAATACAGATCTCTGGTCCGCAACGGTCCTCGGGACGTCGCACGGGTCGCTCGGGCTGGTCGACCTTTCGCCCTATCTCGGTGCGGACTACCGCCGCGCGTCCCTTGGCGCGCTTGATGAAGGCCGCGTGCTTGCGGTCCGCACGGATGCGAGCGCCATTGAGTCCTTGCGCGCCCGTGCGGGGGTGACCGTCAGCGGCGCCGTCGGCCACGTGCGGCCGCACGTGGACCTCTCGGTGTCCACGGAATTGTTGCAGCGGGCTCCGAAAATCCCGGCGGTCTTGATCGGGGTGGCCGGAAGCGGATTCGAACTCTACGGCGATCCACGCAAGAAGTTCGCCCTCGAGGCGGAGGCTGGAGTGAATGTCGCCATCGCCGCCGGACTGGAAGGCTTTGTGTCGGGCGCCATGACAGCGAACGACCTTCTCGCCGGCCGGACTTTCACCGCTGGACTGACTTACCGCTGGTGACGCCTTAGCGTGGCAGGTCGCTCGCGCCCATGAGGAATTCGTCGATAGCGCAGGCCGCCTGCCGCCCTTCGCGGATCGCCCACACCACGAGGCTCTGACCGCGGCGCATATCGCCCGCGGTGAAAACCTTCGCTACCGAGGTCTGGTATTTCAAGGTATCGGCCAGAACATTGCCGCGACCGTCGAGAGTCACCCCGAGATCCTTCAGGAGCCCGCCGTGAAGCGGGTGCACGAATCCCATCGCCAGGAGGACGAGGTCGGCCGGTAAGTTTTGAGCGCTATTCGGGACTTCCTGGCCCTGCGCCAGATGCACAATCCGCTGGCTCTTCACGCGTCCGCCGTCGCCGATGAACTCCTTGGTCGCAACGGCGAACTCACGCCCACAGCCCTCTTCCTGGCTCGATGACGTGCGGAACTTCAGCGGCCAATACGGCCATACCAGCGGCTTGTTCTCTTGCTCCGGCGGGCGAGGCATGATTTCGAGCTGCGTGACCGATGCCGCGCCTTGGCGAATAGACGTGCCGATGCAGTCCGACCCCGTATCGCCGCCCCCGATCACGATGACATGCTTGTCGGTTGCCAGAATTTCCTCTTCCGGCGCGATGCGATCTCCAGCGACCCGCTTATTATTCTGCCCCAGGAAATCCATCGCGAAGTGAATGCCCTTCAAGTCGCGTCCCGGAACCGGCAGGTCGCGCGGCGCCTGCGCGCCGCCGGACAGCAGCACCGCATCAAAGCCCTTGAGGAGGTCATCCGCTTTCAGATCGGCGCCGACATGGCAGTTCGCTCTGAAGACCACACCCTCAGCCTCCATCTGCGCGATGCGGCGATCAATCAGGTGCTTCTCCATCTTGAAATCGGGAATCCCGTAGCGAAGAAGTCCCCCGATCCGGTCATCTTTCTCGAATACGGTCACGTCATGGCCAACGCGCGCCAACTGCTGCGCCGCCGCCAGCCCCGCAGGCCCGGAGCCGATCACGGCAATCTTCTTCCCCGTCTTTCGCGAAGGTGTTTCCGACTTGATCCAGCCTTCGGTCCACCCGCGATCGACAATGGCGCACTCGATGCTTTTGATGGTCACAGCATCGTCGTTGATATTGAGCGTGCAGGCGGCTTCGCATGGCGCGGGGCAGATGCGACCGGTGAACTCCGGGAAGTTATTTGTGGAGTGCAGGTTCGCGAGCGCTTCGCGCCACTTGCCCTTGTAGACGAGGTCGTTCCAGTCGGGGATGAGGTTATTGACGGGACAGCCGTTGTGACAGAACGGGATGCCGCAATCCATGCAGCGGCCACCCTGCTTCTTCATCACATCGTCCGGAAGGTCGTGGACGAATTCTTTCCATGACGAAATGCGCGACGAGACCTTGTCGTACGAACGATCTTGCCGCCCGACTTCCAGAAAACCAGTTGGCTTACCCATGGATCTTGAACGTCCTCTCGCCGTCCAATTCCTGGTGGCGCGAAGCGGCCAGGATCTTGAGCGACTTACTATAATCAATCGGCATGACCTTCACGAATTTGGGAAGGTACTGCTCCCAGTTGGCCAGAATTTCGGCGGCCCGCGCGCTATTGGTGTAGTGGCGGTGGCGCGAGATCAGGGCATGCAGACGCGGTGCGTCCTGCTCCAGATGGTTTTGCATCAACTGCCGGAAATTGCCATTCTCGGCGCTCAGCTGAGGCTCCGGCTTGAGGGCCTCGAGTTCAACCATCGCCAGATTGCAGCGTTGGCGGAACGTGCCGTCCTCGTCGAACACATAGGCAATGCCGCCGGACATGCCGGCCGCGAAGTTGCGTCCCGTCATCCCCAGCACCGCAACCACGCCGCCGGTCATATATTCGCAGCCGTGATCGCCGACGCCCTCCACGACGGCAAAGCCGCCGGAGTTACGAACCGCAAAACGTTCACCGGCGACGCCGGCGAAATAGCCTTCGCCCTCGATTGCGCCGTACATCACGGTATTGCCGATGACGATGTTCTCCGAAGGCACTGCTGGACATTCGGCCGGGGGATAGACCGCGATACGTCCGCCCGAGAGCCCCTTGCCCACGTAGTCATTGCCTGCGCCCACCAGTTCCAAAGAAACTCCGTGCGCAAGAAACGCACCGAAGCTCTGACCGGCGATACCGGTGAACTTGATGGAGATTGTGTCCTCCGGCAGTCCCGCTTGGCCATAGCGCTTGGCCACTTCGCCCGAGAGCATCGTGCCCACGGTGCGATTGACATTGCGGATGGGGAGTTCGAACTGCACCGCCTTGCCGCTCTCCAACGCCGGTTTGGCTCTGGCGATCAGCTCATGATCGAGGGCGCGGTCAAGCTGATGGTCCTGGACCTCGCTGCAACGCGTTTTCACGTCAGGTCCCACCGGCTGACGGTAGAGCAATTTCGAGAAATCGAGGCCGTTCGCCTTGTAATGACCCACGGCCCGGCGCGTATCGATCAAATCCATGCGGCCCACGAGGTCGTCGAACTTGCGGATTCCAAGATCGGCCATCAGTTCGCGCACTTCCTCGGCCAGAAGGAAGAAGTAGTTCACGACATTTTCGGGAACACCGGTGAAGCGCGCGCGCAGCACGGGATCCTGCGTGGCAACGCCCACCGGACAGGTATTCAGGTGGCACTTCCGCATCATGATGCAGCCGAGCGTAATGAGCGGCGCGGTCGCGAAGCCAAACTCTTCCGCGCCCAAGAGAGCGCCGATCACCACATCGCGGCCCGTGCGCAAGCCTCCATCGACCTGCACCGCGATGCGGCCGCGCAGATTATTGAGGACGAGCGTCTGATGGGTTTCGGCGAGACCAATCTCCCACGGCGATCCCGCATGCGTCAGCGAGGTCAAGGGAGAAGCCCCAGTGCCGCCTTCGAAGCCGGAGATCGTCACATGGTCCGCGCGGGCTTTTGCAACCCCGGCCGCGACCGTGCCGACACCGATTTCCGACACCAGTTTTACGCTAATGCGCGCCCGTGGATTGGCGTTCTTCAAATCATGGATCAGTTGCGCCAAATCCTCGATCGAATAGATGTCGTGATGCGGCGGCGGCGAAATCAGGCCGACGCCGGGCGTCGAGTGACGCACCCTGGCGATCGGGCCATTGACCTTGTCGCCGGGCAGCTGACCGCCCTCACCCGGTTTCGCGCCCTGCGCCATCTTGATCTGGATGTCGTCGGCGTTGACCAGATACTCGATGGTAACGCCAAAACGTCCCGAAGCGACCTGTTTGATTGCCGAGCGCATAGAATCGCCGTTCGCCAACGGTTTGAAACGGTCCGGTTCTTCGCCGCCCTCGCCGGTGTTCGAGCGGGCGCCGATCCGGTTCATCGCGACGGCCAGCGTGGTATGCGCCTCGCGGCTGATAGATCCAAACGACATCGCACCGGTCGCGAAACGTTTCACGATTTCCTTCGCCGGTTCGACTTCTTCGAGTGGCGCCGGCTGCACCGCCTTCTTTAGGTCGAACAGCCCGCGCAAGGTCATCAACCGCTCGGACTGATCGTTGATGAGCTGCGCAAACTCCTTGTACAGGTCCTTGCTGTTGCTGCGCGACGCATGCTGGAGCTTGGCCACGGTGTCGGGCGTCCACATATGGTTCTCGCCGCGCAGGCGATATTGGTATTCGCCGCCCGGGTCCAGCGCATCGCGCAGGTGCAAGGCATCCCCGAACGCAAGACGATGACGCTCGACTGTCTCACGTGCGATTTCGGCCAGACCGGCGCCTTCGATTTGAGTGCCGGTGCCCGTGAAATACTTTTCGACGAAATCGGAATGGAGGCCGACCGCATCGAAGATTTGGGCGCCACAATAGGACTGGAAGGTCGAAATGCCCATTTTGGACATGACCTTCATCATGCCCTTGCCCATCGCCTTCACATACTGCTTCGCCAGCTTCTCCTCGGTGTAGTCCAGCGGCAGTTCATCGCCGCGTAGGGAGTTCAGCGTTTCAAAGGCGAGATAGGGGTTGATCGCTTCGGCGCCGTAGCCGCCGAGGGTGCAGAAGTGATGGACCTCGCGTGCTTCGCCCGTTTCCAACACCAGCCCGGTTTCGGTGCGCAGCCCCTTCCGGATGAGATGATGATGGACGGCTGCGATTGCCAACAGCGCCGGAATGGCCACGCGGTGACGATTCACGCCGCGGTCCGAAAGGATCAGGATATTGTAGCCCCGCAGCACCGCTTCTTCGGCGTCGGCGCAGAGTTGGGTCAGTGCCGGTTCCATGCCCTCGGGCCCACGTTGGACTTCATAGGTGAGGTCCAATGTGCGCGTCTTGAACGCGTCCCCGACCAAATCGCCGAGATTGCGGATCTTGGCGAGTTCCTGATTGGTCAGGATCGGCTGGCGCACCTCAAGACGCAGATGCGTGCCTTCGGTGTCGAAACCCAAAAGGTTCGGCTTCGGCCCGACATGAGACACGAGCGACATCACCAGCTCTTCGCGGATCGCATCGATCGGCGGATTGGTGACCTGCGCAAAACATTGCTTGAAGTAGGTGTAGAGGAGCTTCGGCCGGCGCGAGAGCACCGACAACGCGGTGTCGGTTCCCATCGAGCCCACCGGGTCTTCCCCCTTGTGAGCGATCGGCAACAGGAACCGCGATAGATCTTCCTGCGTATATCCAAACGCCTGCTGGCGATCGAGCAGCGCTTCGGTCGTCTTTTCCTGCTCCGGCGGCACGTTGCCGGGCAGGTCTTCGAGCACAAACTGCGTCTTCTCGAGCCACGCCTTATAAGGCTTCGCGTTCGCGAGTTCCGCCTTCAAATCGGCATCGTCGATGATACGGCCTTGCTCCAGATCGATCAGGAACATCTTGCCTGGCTGCAGGCGCCACTTTTTGACGATCTTGTGCTCGGGGATTTCGAGCACGCCCGCTTCGGAGGACATGACAACAATATCGTCGCTGGTGACGATGTAACGCGCCGGGCGCAGCCCGTTGCGATCCAGCGTCGCGCCGATTTGGCGTCCGTCGGTGAAGGCGAGCGCCGCCGGGCCGTCCCATGGCTCCATCAATCCCGCGTGGTACTCGTAGAAGGCGCGGCGCTTCTCGTCCATCAGCGGATTGCCGGCCCAAGCTTCCGGAATCAGCATCATGACCGCGTGGGCGAGCGAATAGCCGCCCATCACCAAGAGTTCGAGCGCGTTGTCGAGGCTTGCGGTATCCGATTGACCCGCGGCGATCAGCGGCCACAGCTTTTCCATGTCTTCGCCAAGGATGGCGGACTTGATGCTATGACGGCGGGCATTCATCCAGTTGATGTTGCCGCGCACCGTGTTGATTTCGCCGTTGTGGCAAACCATACGGTAGGGATGGGCGAGACGCCAGGACGGAAATGTGTTGGTCGAGAAGCGTTGGTGAACAAGCGCAAGCGCGGACGTAAGCCGCGGATCGCCAAGATCCCGGTAGTATTTGTCGAGCTGCGGCGCGAGGAACATGCCCTTATAGACAAGGGTGCGCGACGAGAAACTCGGGATATAGAAGTCGCTCTTGCCCTCAAAGGCGCTCGCGGCAACGAAGCTTTCGATCTGCTTCCGGATCACGAATAGCTTGCGTTCAAAGACATCACCGGCCGGCGTGTTTGCGCCGCGTCCGACGAGCAACTGCCTTATCCACGGCTCGCAAGCCTTCAACGTTTCGCCGAGCGGCGACGTATCGACCGGCACATCGCGCCAGCCGAGGACCGACTGCCCTTCCGCCGCGATCGTCTTCTCCAACAGGTCGATGTAAGAGCGCGCGATCACCCTGTCCTTGGGCAGGAAGATCATGCCGACGCCGTAGTCACCGGCGGGCGGCAATGTCGCGTTCTGCTTCGTGAACTCATCGCGCAGCAGCCCGTCCGGGGTCTGGATCAGCAGCCCCGCGCCGTCACCGGCGAGCGGGTCCGCGCCGACCGCGCCCCGATGCTCTAGGTTCAGGAGAATCTGAAGACCCTGACGGACGATCTCGTGAGATTTCTTGCCCTTGAAATGAACGACAAAGCCGACGCCGCAGCTGTCGTGCTCGTTTTGCGGATCATAGAGGCCTTGTTTGGCCGGAACGTTCATAGGCAATTCTTCCGATCTCTAGCGTCGATACGGCTTTTGAAAATGGCAAAGCCGCGAAGCCAACGCTTCGCGCCTGCCAGCTCAAGGCTGCGAGTCTATATATACGGTACGGTGAGAAGCGGTCTCCCCAAGACCGTGGGGCGCCAATTAACCGCAGGCTTGACCAAAACTCAATTATCTAAATTCAACCATCGAAAAATCGCATAGATCTCAACGATCTTCGTGCATTTGCGATGACATTTTTGCAACGCCCCGGGACTGCCGCCGGGGGTATAATTCGCCTGCTCAGAACGCTGTCTTTCCTTCTGCTCACTTATCCGGAGGACCCATGACACTGTCTT
>JAYRKY010000014.1:0-81816 GCA_041905525.1 Rhodospirillaceae bacterium | reverse complement strand
GGTCGAGGGCGTGTGGCGGTCTTCGGAGAAGCCGCTATGTTTTCCGCGCAGATCGAAGAGAGCAACGGCGCGAAAATTGGTTTCTCCGCACCGGGCGCCGAACCAAATAAGCAATTCGTGCTGAATGTCGTGCGCTGGTTGGCGGGCGTGCTGGGTCCGTAACTTCGGTCCGACAAAAGAAAAGGGCCGGATCAACGACCCGGCCCCATCAACAACCAATTTAATGCCTTTACTGCGCCCGCTCGAAACGGCCGGCATTCACATGCTGATAGATTTCCACCGCTTTCCCTGACGCGTCCATCTTGAATACGTAGCGATTGGCCGCGCCGAAGCCCGCGTCCAGTTCCAACGGATGATCGAGAGTGAAAACGTTAGGGCCCGAGGGGCGGAAGGTTCCGCGTCCGTCGATGATCAGTCCGCCGTCGCCGCTGTCCTTCACTTCCATCGGCGGCCGCACCTGGCCCGGCGTAGTTTGCGGCTGACGCGGAATATCGTTGTACAGCCCCGTGTACTTCGACAGGTCGACCTTGGCGTTCTTGTCGTAAGGCAAAGGTCCGAGGAAGTGCGTGAGCACGAGATCGCGCATGCCCGCGTGAGACATCTGAGGCATTACCTTGCCTTCGACCTTCGCGCCGGTTTTGGGGATCTCGACATTCGGACGCGGCGCGCCGCCCCCGATCAGCGTCATGAAGATCCCAACATCAGAGTCCGGCATCAGGAAGAACATCGAGTAATGCTGAAGGCTTCCGTACTGCTCCATCATCTTCTCGCCGTTGTACTCGTAGGTGAAGAAGTGCATGCCGAAGCCACTGGCGCCGGGGATGCTTTGGCGGTGCTGGGTATGCACGAGGTCCCAGGTCTTCTGGCTCAGGAGCGCCTTTCCTGTACCGGAGCCCTCGGTGATATTAGCAATCAGCCACTTGGACATATCGCCAACGGTGGAGACATTACTGCCCGCCGCGGCGAGATGGGGACTGAGCGTCGGATAAGGCAGCGGGACCGCGACGCCGTTTTCGACAAAGGCGTATTGCACCGCCATGTTGGCGGGAGGCTGGTCGCCAACGGCAAGCTCGGTATTCGTCATACCGAGCGGCTTGTAGATATTCTCGCGCAGGTAGTCCGGCAGCCCCATGCCCGTGATGTCCTCGATCATGAAGCCGAGAACGCCGCTGCAGATGTTGCAATAGACCGAGACGGAATCGCGCTTACGCCAAAAGTCCGGCAGGGAGGCCTTGATGATGTCTGCCGAAAGCGGGGTCTTGGTCGTCTCCGGCGTGATATCGAGGTTCTTGCCGTTGCCCGCGAAGCCGCCGCGGTGCGTGAGCAAATCCCAGATCAGCACGTCTTCGCCGTCGTTCTTTGGCAGCTGGAAGCGCTTGAGGTACTTGTTCACGGGGTCGTTGAGCGAGGCGATTTTTCCCCGCTCCAGAAGTTGCGCGACCGACACGCCAATGAACTGCTTCGTCGTTGACGCGATCCGCGTCTTGGTGACGTTTGGATCGAACGGCTTTTTGGTCGCGTAGTCCTGGTAACCGTAGCCCTTCATGAAAATGACTTTGTCGCCTTGGATGATGGTAAATCCCAGTCCGGCGACGCGATGCTCGGCAACGATCTTGCCAAAGGCCTCGTCGGCCCATTTCTCAATGGCTGCCGGTTGCAGCTTGTCCGCCGGTACTTTTGCGAAGACCGGCGAGGCCGCTGCCGCGACGAACGCGACGGCAACGACAACGCGGCGCAGAAACCTAGCTTGTGTCATGGACCCTCTCCCCTTCATCCCTAAGTAGGCGCCGGCCTTCCACGGGAAGGCCGGCGGTTTCACGAGCGTAGCCTAATCCAAACTACATTTTGAAGTTAATGCCGGCCCGGAACACCCGGCCCAAACAATCGTAAAGCCCTGCATTACAAGGCATTGTGGAATGTGAAGTACCAGCAGGACCTTGGGCGACAATGGCGGGGTCCTTGTCCATCATGTTTCGCACGCTAAAGAACGCGTCCGCCTCAGCAATGTCATTGCGCATGAATCCGTACCGGAGCGTGAGGTCGAAATAAGCCGCACCTGGCAGCGCGTTGATATTCTGAGTGACATTTGTCGTTGTGGAAACCGGACAACCCGTTACGCACTCGATATTCGTGACGTTGTAGACGCCTTTATTGAATCCGCGCGCCGTGAGATTGAGGCGCAGGGGGTCGAGGTCATAAGTCAGCGAAGCCGTATACTTCCATTTGCGGACGTTCCCGCCGCCGACCGTGTTGATGATGCCGATCCCGGTTCCATTGTCCTGCAGCTGTTTGAGGTAGCGCGTTGCTAGGATTCGGAGCGACAGGTTTCCTCCGACACCATCGAGAAGAACATCCACCGGCGTCCGGTAGCTGGCTTCGAGGTCAACCCCACGGTTGACCTGTTTGATGAAGTTGGTCGGCTGAGTCTTGACGATCGAAAGGATGCCGTTGGCATCGAAGACCAGGAATTGACAGAACTCAGTTTCACCGCGGAAACAGCGATCCGGCACTTCTTGGCGTCCGACCGTCCCGATCACATCCTTGATATCGATGTTGAAGTAATCGACCGAAGCCTGCAGGCCTGGCACGAACGTCGGCTGAAAGACGACGCCAAGGCCAGTCGTGTCTGCCTTCTCAGGCTTCAAGTTCGGATTGCCCGAGGTCTCGGATTGAATATTGGTCGGTACACCCCCGCGGAACGGATCGTTGACAAGATTACCCACGAAGATCCCGGCCGCGAAAAGTTCAACGTTGTGCGGCGCACGGATGTCTCGGGAACGGGTCGCACGGAAACGGAGATCGTCGACCGGACTATAGCTGAGACCTGCTTTCCACGTTGTGACATACCCCGATGTCGAGTAACTCGTAGCGCGCACAGCACCGTTTAACTCCAGCACCTTGGCCCACGATTCATTGCTGGCCAGTGGAACGACTGTTTCAACGAAGCCCTCGGTCACGTTGTAGCTACCTACCGTCGGTCGCGAATTCCCGACGAAGGAGTCGTTCGCCGCGTTACGGGCACTCTCAATACCACCGACACTCTCCTTGCGGTGTTCGACGCCGAACGCCAACGAAACTGGACCGGCCCACAAATCGAAAGGCTCACCCGACGCGGAGGCGGCCATCACCTCCTGCTCGTAGGATTCATACGCATACGACCAGCCAGCGATGTAGTCGGCCGCTGCTGCTGAGTTCACGCCCGTGCCAAAGACATTCCAGGGCACACACCCGTTAGACGGATTAGTCAGTGTTGAGCGGCAAACAATCGTCCCGCTGCTATTGCGTACGGCGTCGATCGCCAGAACGTATGTCGACTTCCAGCGGTCGTAGAAACTCTTGCGATGGCCTGTCGAACCAAGCTGGTAGTACGCATCCCAGGTCCAATTTGAGCCAAATGCGTCGAAATTGCCGTTCGCACCGACCACATAACGGCGCACGGTGCGCCGTGCATCCTGCACCAATTTATAGGGTAGGTCGCTGAAGAAGCTACCCATGGTGACTGTGGTCAGGCTAAGCGCCAGCGCGCGAGTCCGGACTTCTTCCGGCATGAAGGCGTTGTCCGTCCGGATCGTGAGGTCCCCGGACGCGAAGTGATTACAGCAGACCGAGTAACTCTTCGACCAAGCATAGCTGAATTGTGCGAACACGTTGATGTTGTCGGCAAGATCATAGCTAACGCGCGTGAAGAAGTTGTGGCGATAGTCTTCAGGGTCCAAGTCTGCGCCGTCGGCCGCAAAGTTATTTGCTTGCCATTCGCCGCCACCGGCCATCCAGGGGTTCAATACCACAGGCCCATACTGGAACTGGTAAGGCTTCCCACCCGGCCCAAACGCGATGCCCTTGAGTGGCCCGGAGACAATTATGCCGCCGGGAGTCATCGACACCATCGCGGCCTTGTCGATCACAAGGCGCTGCGGAACGCTCGTCGTCTGTCCTGCGCCGGTGCCATAAGCCGGGTTGTTGATGATGTGCCAACCTTCCTTCGCCCAATCGCGCGGCGCGCCGTGGATGCCGTAGTTATTGGCGATTTCGCCGCTGATCAGCAGGTGCCCCCGCCCGTTCGCGAATGGGGTGCCCGCGGACAGCGCGCCATTCCAGTTCGGCCCGTCCCCGTAGGTCGTAAGGCCGCCCTGCAATTCTCCCTTCACGCCCGTAAACTCTCGATCGAGCACGAAGTTGATGACGCCCGCAAGCGCATCGGATCCGTAAGCCGCCGACGCGCCTCCTGTCACGATGTCCACCCGGCTCACGAGCTGTTGCGGAAACGTATTGATGTCGACCTGACCGGTCGGCTGCGATCCAACGGTCCGTTGGCCATCCAATAAAATCAGCGTGCGCGAGCTTCCGAGGTTGCGCGCCTGCGGCGTATTCAAGCCAACCCCGCCAGCAGTCATGCTGGTGCGGGCCGTCTGCGGCGAGGTATTGCCGACAAGTGACGGCAACGTGTTGACGAAGTCGCCGAGGTTCGCCACGGCAGCATCTTCGATCTGATCTACGCCTATCACCGACACCGGCGTCGGCGCTTCGTAGCCGTCGCGCACGATGCGCGTTCCGGTCACCACAATCTCGTCTACGGCGGCCGCATCGGGTGCGGCCGCGGCGAGCTGCGGGTTCGCAGCATCGGCGGCGGCGTAACTCTGAGACGCGAGTGTCGGCGACAGCGCGAGCACGGTGATCGCGGCCGACGTACGCAGGCGTGACTTGAACAATGAGCGGTTCATGCAATTCCCCTAATCTTGTTTTGCGTGCCGGTCCCACCCGGTCCGCACCCCTCGAAGATCGGATGTGCGGCGCACAATCTTCCGCCGCTCCGACAGATAATTTCACGCACTTTTCGTGTTACAGAGGCAAAAGAGAGAGATTTAGTTGCTCGACGCGCTGAAAGCGTTAGCTGAGAGAACATTCTCTTGAGGTGAGCTAAAATTCCGTGCTGCAACGCATCAATCATCGTCCGGGCGGTCGTTCAATTTTGCGACACGCGCGGATGGAGTCGCGCTACATGCTGAAGCGCACGCCGGCGCGGAACATGCGTCCGAGCACATCATAGAGAACGGGGTTGATCGCGCTGGCAGTGTACGGGAAACCGCCTGGGCCGGTCGCCACCACTGGCGGATCCTTGTCGAGTGCGTTGCTCACGGTGAGAAAAAGATCCGCCGCCACCCCCGCCTCGCCTGCGGACACTTTGTACGTGGCGCCGAGATCAAGGTAGAACGCGCCATTGATGCGGTTGTCGTTGATGGTCGGCGCCGCAAGAGTCGCCGCCGGGCATCCGCTGGCGCACATGACATAAGGATAGTTGTTCGCGCTGTAGATGCCCTTGCTCACACCGCGTCCGGTGAACACCAGCGTCAGCGGATTGTTCGAATAGATTATCGAGCCGGTATAGGCCCAGCGCGGCGGACCGTTGCCGCTGTTGCTCCCGACCGTATCGTAAGCCGGATTGACTCCGTCATCGGTGTAGTTCCTGAAATACCGCGTCGCGAGCAGCCGCACGGTGACTAAGCCTGCAACGTCTTCGAATACGCGCTGCAGCGGCAAACGATAGATCGCCTCCAGGTCGAGTCCCCTTGCCGCTTGGGCCGTGAAATTGAATGGCTGCAGACGGATCTGCGTGATCACGCTTCCACCCGTCGAAGAATTCCCCCGCGTGATCGCAGCGCAGAACTCCGTAACACCCTGGAAACACCGGTCGACGATGGTTTGAGGGCCGACATTCTGGATGCCACCTTTGATATCGATATCGTAGTAGTCGGCGCTGGCGGTGAACCCCTCGAGGAACAAGGGCGCGACAATAATCCCGGCCCCCGTGGTGTCGGCCTTCTCCGACTTCAGCAGTGGATTTCCGACCTGCAGCCCCTGGTAGGTCGTCGTGAGGTTGTTGTTGAAGGGGTCGGTGACATTGCTGGTGTTCGCGGTGCCAGCTTGGAACAGGTCGTTGAGGTTCGGTGCGCGGATGTCGCGCGAACGGGTGAACCGGAAGCGCAGATCGCGGCGCGGCTGATAACTGGCTCCGAGTTTCCAAGTCACCACCAGACCCGATGTCGAATAGTGCGTCGCCCGCGCGGCGGCGTTGAGATCAAGGGAATCCGCGAAAGCCTCATTGCGCGCGAGCGGAACCACCGTTTCGACAAAGCCCTCCGTCACGCGGTAGCGGCCGAAGGTCGGGAGGTAGTTGCCGGCGAACCACCCGTTGATCAAGGAAACCGGGTCGGCGCGCCCGCTCACCTTCTCCACGCGATGTTCGGCGCCAAGTGCCAGCGACACGGGCCCGGCCGGGACTTCCACCGGCTCGCCGTTCACCGTGAAGGCGGCCACGTCCTGCGTGAAACGCTGATTGCGCTGCGGATGCTCCGGCCGTCTGAAAACATAGTCGAGCGCCGGCGCACTATTTACGCCGATCCCGAACACGTTGTAGGGGACGCAGCCGTTGCCGGGGTCTCTGAGCGTCGAGCGGCACACAATCGTTCCCGCAGGCCCCCGTACGGCATCCACCGCTAAACCGAATTCGGCCTTTGCGGTCACAAAGAGACCGTTTTCGGACGTGCGCGAAATGCCCTTTTGATAGTAGGCACCCCAGTCCCAGACCGCCTGAAACGCATCGAAAGCGCCGCTCAGCCCGGCGACGTAGCGGTTCACGGTCCGCTCGTTGTCGAAGGTGATTGTCGGCATATCGATGTTGTTTGTGCCAAGCGTGAACTGCGAGAGTCCCAAGGCCTGGGCGCGCGCCGCGGTCGATGCGGGGATGAAGGCATTATCGGCGCGGATGACAATATTGCCGATATTGAACTGCTTGAGCGCCCATCCCAAGGAGTGCGCGAACCCCCATTGTGCCTGCACGAACGCCTCGACGTCGGCCGTGATGTCGTACGCCGCCCGGAAAAACAGCCCCTGGCGATTGACCCGCTGATCGAGAGTGCTGTGGTCGGTCATGAGGGTCGACTTCCAGTCGCCGCCCTGCATGTAAGGGTCGCTGACCACCGGACCGTAAGTGAGTTGCAAGGGGGCGCCTCCGGGCCCGAAGTAGGTCCCGCGCAATGCCGTGTTGACGATAATGCCGCCCGGCGTCGCCATGGTCAGGCCCGCTCCGGATACCAGCAGCCGCTGCGGCTCGCCGTTTGTGGGCGTGTAGCGCGGATTGTTCATGATGAGCCAGCCGTCGTCGTTCCAATCCCGCGGCACCCCGAAGATGCCCGCGCGGCGGCTCCACTCCCCGCTCATCAGGATGTGGCCGCGGCCGTTCGCGATATCCGACCCCGCGCTGAGCGTGATCTTCGACGACGGGTCGTCGCCGTAGGTGGTGATCCCACCCGAGACTTCGCCTTTGACGCCCGTGAACTCCTTGTTCAAGACGAAATTGACGACCCCGGACAGGGCGTCTGATCCGTAGGCCGCCGATGCGCCTCCGGTCACCACATCGATCCGGTTGATCAGCTGCTGAGGAAAGTCGTTCACATCGACAAGGCCGGTGATCGTCGAGGGCACCGAACGCTGCCCGTCGAGCAGGACAAGCGTGCGGTTGGATCCGATCCCACGCAGGTTCAGGGTGTTGAGGCCGGCGAGACCGCTCGAGAACTGCAGATTGGACGACTGCGGCGTTGCGCTGCCGACAACGGACGGTAGGTCGTTGACCAGATCCGCGACATTCTCAGGCGCCGCGGCGTCGATCGCTTCCGCACCCAGCACCGTCACCGGGGTCGGCGACTGAAAACCGTCGCGCACAATGCGCGTGCCCGTCACAACGATTTCATCGATCAGCTCGGTGAGCGATGGCGACGTGACTGACGGCGGGGACGCGATAGGATTGCCTTCCTTCGCCGGACCCGGCTTCGTGCGCGCGCGTGCGAAGCGCGTATTCCTGTCGCGCAACGTGATGATCTGGCCATTGTCGCTGGCGATCTCCAGCGTCGTGCCTGCCAGCAGAAGGCGTAGCGCCTCCCGCACGTCATAGGCGCCGGAGAGCGCGGGGAGTAGCACGCCGCGCAGACGGTCGGCGGGCGCGATGATCTGCACGCCGGCTTGCCGGGCAAACTCCGGGATCGCCCGCACCGCCTCTTGGGCAGTCAGGGTAAAGCTGCGGGTTTGTGCGGCGGCAGGCAGGCTTAAGCCCGCGGCGACAAGGAGTGCCACCGCCGATGCGCGCAATGCTCTTCTCGATAAGGCGCGGTGCACGATCCCCACTCAGATAGCGCGCGAGGCCCGTGGATGGGCCCGCGACCGGCGGTATCGTAGAGGATGACCCCGCCGGTTTGCTAAGCAGAAACTTGTGACGCGGCGGTAGCCGGCGGAGACCTACGGGATCGCGATCGCCCAGTAGAGGCCCGGCGCCCCATCGTACGGGGTTCCGGCGTCCAGCGGCGGCGCGGTTTTATCCTCGCTGAACATGATGTGATAGGTGTCATGCCCGTTGATGTCGCCCGGCTTGAGGTCGCCGTCGAAGGTCCACAGGGCATAGCCCTGATAGACCCACTGCTTCGTCCCGTCGGGGCGCACCGCCACATTCCAGAATCCTTGCGGCTCGGCGTCCGCGGGCGCGAGGAATGGATGCCAGTTTTTCAGACACTCACCGGGGCAGCGCGGGTCGGTGCCGATATCGCGGCCGACCGCGGGACGCGGCGGCGCCCCGCGACGCAAGTTATGCCCACCGCCGGACTGCAGGATGTGGCCATCGCGGCGATACAGTGTCATGCCCTTGGCGTTGGCCAGCACCTTGCCCTGCCCCGGGGTCGCCTGAAGCGAGACGCCCTCCGGCATAAAAAAGCGCACCACGGCCGCGACGTCCCAGTTCTTTCCGGTGCCGACGCCGTTGGCGTCGCCGGGCACCAAGTCGCCCGCGTAGGTGTAGAGTCCACGGCCGTTATACGACCACTGCCGAATACCGTCGGTACGGTCGATGAAGCCGAACGCGCCTTGTGGTTTGGCGAACATCGGCGCTTCCACCGGCTTCCAATCCACACCCTCGTCTTTGCCGGGATTTCCGCTGGTCGTGTAGATCGTGAAGTTATTGCTGTCGACGAGGGTCACGGCCGCCGCATCGGGCACTTCACGCACGCCGAGACCTTCCGGCGCTTTCACGCCGCTGACCGGAAACGCCAGAGCCGGCGCCCATTCAGCCGGCAGCGGCACATCCGCCGCCGCCCCGCGCGCACCGGCGCCGCGGATCCCGCCGCCGACGAACACACCGGCGCCGTTCAAACGACGCGCGCCGAAGCGGGCCGGGCTATTGCCGCCGACCGAGCCCGGGTCTACGTCGTTGACGAAGCGGTAAAGCGGTTTGCCCTCATAGGCCCACTGCTTGGTCCCATCCGGGCGCGTTACAATCGACCACGGACCAAAAGCCTTCGCCTTGGACGACACTGGAACCGGCATCCACGTCTTGGCGCACTCATCGAGGCATGTCGCCTTGCCTACAGGGTCGTTCGCGTAGGTATAGAGCGTCAGGCCCTTCGCATCGGTGAAGGCAATTCGTTCCCGGGCGATGAACGACGCGGCGCTTTTGCCCAGATCATAGCCTTGGCCCTTGTCCAGCGGCTGCAGCGTAATGCCGACCGGTGTCGCAATATCAACGTTCTTCCATTTCACGCGTTCGGCCGCGGTGGCGGACATGGAAACCGCGACCGCGAACAGCGCCGCGCCGGTCAGAAAGATGGTGCGCTTCATCATGTGTCCACGTCCCTACGCCAGGATTTCGGTGAAGGTCTTCGACGTCTCGTTCGACAGCCCGCCCCAGGAGCGAATCTGCACGCCCATGACCTGCTGCATCGTCAGGCCAATACGTGTCGCCGGATCGCCGGCCGCCGAAATATGAATGCCGGTTTTCAGACGCCCGGCTGCGCCGCCCACCGTGAAAATCGGAAGGGCATCGATGGTGTGCGTGCGTGCATAGCCGTGGTCGGTCTGCCACAGCACCACCGTGCGGTCGAGCACCGTGCCGGCGCCTTCCTTGATGGAATCCAGTTCGGTCAGGAACGAGGCGAACCCACGGTTCATGAAGTCGATGAACCAGGTCACCTCTTTCTGATAGCCCAGCGCATCGTCGATGGGCTCTTCATGGGTCAGCGGGTGCCAGCTCTGCGTGGTGCCGGGCTTGCGCAAGCCGAGCGAGCCGACCATCACATTGAACACTCGGGTCTGTCCGCAGGCCAGCGCATGGGCCATCAGGCCGCCGAACATCTTGATGTTCTGCTCCACGAATGCCACTTCGCGCCCTGTCTTCACATCGGTCGGTTTGCCCGGCGTCGTGCAGGCCGGCAGAGGATCGGGTTTACTGAGCTCGATATCGAGCTGTTGCTCGATCTGGCGCAACGCCGTGAAATACTCGTCGAGGCGCGCGCGGTCGCCGGCGCCCAGTTCCTTGGCAAGGCTCATACGCTCGTCGCGCACATCCGACAGCACGCTGCGACGCGCCATCGCGGCAACGTCTGGCGTGAACTCCGCCGCATTCGGGTCCTTGAACTCCGGCCCGAAGATGCGTGCATACAAGGCTTCAGGGGACGGATCGGACGGATTGACGGCACTGCCCGCGCGCTTGGACACGCTCATGCGGCTACCGTCGAGGGCGATTTCGATCGAGCGGAAGCGAGAGGTCCTGCCGATCACATCGGCGATCTCGCTATCGAGGCTCGCCACGCTGTTCACGCCGGTGGGAATACGGCCCATGGAGGCGATCTGCAGGCCGGTCGTGTGTGTCTCCAGCGGACGTCCGTCGAGGAAATACTTCGTTCCGCTGATGACGTTCATACGGCTGGTGAACTTCTCCAGCGGTTTCATCTCGACATTGTGGGTGTAGCCGGCACCCACCTTCTCCGGAATCCAGCGTCCGGGATTGAGGCCGAGGCCCTGCCACCATGTGCCGAAACACACCGGCAGCGGCGCGCCTTTCTTGCCGTCCGTCGCCGCCAGCGTGTCGCCGTTGGTGTTCAGGAAGCAATCGAGCAGCGGTAGGCCGACGGCGGTCGCAAGGCCGACAGTGGTCGAGCGCAGAACGCGGCGGCGAGAGGCAAGTTTGTTCATGACCATCTCCTCAGTTCCCGGCGTCGCGGGCCTCTTGGGCCGGCGGCGTCGCGCGGGTGAACACATCATGCAGCGCAATGGCGCGCATCAGCTCGGGCACCACATATCCCTTGGCGGCG
Source organism: Rhodospirillaceae bacterium (assembly GCA_041905525.1). Lineage (GTDB taxonomy): Bacteria > Pseudomonadota > Alphaproteobacteria > Rhodospirillales > Rhodospirillaceae > SHVO01. The sequence continues at coordinate 70,687 of JAYRKY010000014.1, read as the reverse complement.
AAGCCCTTCTCCATGTCCTCCAGCCACGGCTCGCGCTTGAACGAGCGGCCGGTGGCGTAGGATGCCATGCGGTTGACGAGGCAATTGGCGGTCGAAGGGCTGTCGTGCAGAACCTGCCCCAACTCCAGCGCGCTCTTGAATGCTTTGCCGTCCAGCGAGCCCGAGGCGTCGATGTCAGCGCCATTTTCCTTTGTGCGGAACGCGCCGCCACCGTCGAAGGTCTCCAGCGCGTAGCCCATGGGGTCGGTGATCTTGTGGCAGCCTGTGCACACCGGATTGGTGGCGTGCGCATCCATGCGCTGGCGTACTGTCCGGTAGACAGGATTATTGGTGTCCTGCACCAGTTTGAAATCCACATTCCCCGGGGGCGCCGGCACTTTCTGGCACATCAGAATCTCGCGGATCGCCTTGCCGCGAATGGTGGGCGAGCTGCGCCCCGGATGAGAATGTAGCGCCGTGAAGGCGATCTGCGACTGCACGCCGCCGTAGGCGCTGTCGGCATCGAACTCATAGGCCTGCCACATGTCCGGCGCGCCGTTCGGTCCGTGCTGGGAGATCGGCACGCGGTAGATCGCAGCCAACTCCTGCGTCAGGAAGGTTTTCTTGGTCGTGAAGATGTCGCGGTAGTCGCCGCGCTCTTTCACCAAAAGATTCACCACGGTGCGCAGGGTTTGCTCCTGCGCGTCGGCGAGCACCTGGGCGCTGAACTTCGGGAAGATTTCCGCATCCTTCGTCAGCACCGAAAACTCGTCGAAATGGAAATTATCGACGAAGAACGCCCGCACACCGCGTTCGAGACGCGGGCTGGCGAGCATCCGATCCACCTGCCTGGCGTAGCCCTTCGGCGTGTGGATCTCGCCCGTGCGCGCCGCTTCGAACAGCGCGCGGTCGGGGCCGGAGTTCCACAGGAAGAAGCTCAGTTGTGAGGCCTTCGCGTATGCGGTCAGGCGATACTGCCCTGGCTTGGACGGATCCGGTTCAATCGTTTCCTGACGGAACAGGAAGCGTGGCGAAGACAACATCGCCGAGAAGCTCATGGCGAGCCCGTCGTAGAAACTGCCCAAGCGCACGGCGGCTTTGTTGGCGGTGTTCACATACGACGTCAGTTCCGCCTCCGTCAGGGGGCGACGATACAGCCACAGCCCGCTTTCGCTCAGGAACTGGCGCGCACAGCCGTCGTCGGCTTTTTTTGTATCCGACGGCTTGCACGGCATCATCAGTTCGCGGCGGCGTTCATCCATGACTTGGGCGGCGATCCGCCGCGCCATCATGTCGTACTGTTCCATGCCGGCCGCGGTTACGGATACACTCGATGCACCCACGGCCATCAAGCCGTTGACGCGCAACTCCGGCTCGAACCGTCCGCCGAGTTCGATGGTGTCGCCAAACAAATCCGAGATTACATTCTGATACTGCTCCGCCGTCAGGCGGCGCATGGTCGCCTCGCCCGCCGCCACTGGCGCAGCCGCGGCTCCCGCTGTCGTATCGGCGCCCGAAACCTTCGGTTCCGCTGGCGTGCACGCCGCCAGCGCCGCGATCACGGCAACGGAAATCACACGGCTCTTCAAAGGCATCTGTTTCATCACTTGCTCGCGGTCCGCACCGCGTCGGTCGTAAAGGCCGGTACGGCTTCAAAATAATAGGTGGCTGAAATCGCGCGGTTCTGGCCTGTCTTGGGATCCGGGTCGTAATCCGCGTGGTGCTTCAAAAGGTAATACATGCCGACGATGTCGCCGGTGACGCACAACTCCACGCCCGGCGCGCCGTTCGCCATGCCCCAGTAGATGTCGCGCCACGGCTGATAGCCGCCGATCATACCCGTCGCCGATCCATCCTCCTTGAACTTGATCCGCACCTTGGCCTTATCGAGGCGCAGCTCCGGCGCGATAAGCGGGTTCTGCAGCATGCGGAAATCGACGGCTTCGGTCACCGTCACCACGCCGTCTTTCATCGTGCCCTTGAACACGTTGTGCGAGCGCGGATCGGGATCCGGGCGATAGGTCGCGTCCGATTTCGGGGACCCGTCCGGGTTCGACTTGATATGCTCGAGCGCGCGGTCGAAGGTCACGGTCACATTGCCGTCCTTCGAAAGATTCTCACCCGTCACCGTGACGATCCACGCGGGTTGAGAGTCGCGGGTTTGCCCCCAGGCCCAAGCCCAGTAGGTCGGGCGGCCCGTCAGCGAGCCGCGGAAGCTGCGCATGCAACCCAGCGCGCGGTACATCTCGTGATCGACGCCCTTCTCGAGCGTGTCTGGGTCGGTGAAGGCGCTCGTTTGTGCGTCACCCTTGCCGTCCAGATCGAACCCGAAAGCGAACTTGCCTTCCAGCGGCTTCAGCTTCGGATCGATCGCGGTCTCCGGATAGACATAAGGGTTCGTCGGCTTGCCATCGACGCGCCCGCGCATCCACACGATTTCCAGCACGGGGTCCATGCCCGGCCCGCCCTCAGCGGACTTCTTCGCCAATTCCTCAATCTCCTCGCCCGAGTAGCCCAGGTCCTTGAGGTGCTTCAGATACTGATCGCCGATCACCGGGTTCGGACCGCCGGGACAATCCTTGTCGCCGTTCATGGTCGCCTGGCCGAGCCAGCCTATCACCACACTGCGTGACTCAAGCGCGGACGCGGCACCCGGCAACGCGGCGGCGGTGAGAAGCACGGCGGCCGCGAGCGGCCCTTTGATGGAACGCATGGCAATCCTCGGAGGTCAAATACGCGCCGGATATTTTACGCGCCCCGGCGCCAGCAGTGTCCTTAAATCCTATAAAGTTCGGGCGCCGGTTTTGCCGGCGCCCGCAACCCTTCGTTACATCTGGAAGCGGATGCCCGCCCGGAACATGCGGCCCAGCACATCGTGCAGCGCCGGCGAAGCCGGGATCGAGGCATACGGGAAACCGCCCGGGCCCGACGCGACCACCGGCGGATTCTTGTTCAGGAGGTTGTTGATGTTCAGGAACATCTCGGCCTTCGCGCCGCCTTCGGCCTGAAGGAACTCATAACGCATGCCGGTGTCGAGGTAGAACACCGAGGCGATCCGGTTGTTGTTGATGGTGGGCGCAGCCACCGTCGAAACCGGGCAGCCCGTGGTGCAGGCGATGTAGGCATAGTTGCCCGATCCGTACACGCCGCCCGACATGCCGCGGCCCGTCAGGCTGAGGCTCACCGGATTGGCAGAGTAGGTGATTGAGCTGGTGTACACCCACTTCGGCGGACCGTTGTTGCCCGCGGTCAGCACACCCACGGTGTCGTAGGCCGGGTTGATGCCGTCGTTGGCGTAGTTCTTGATATAGCGCGTTGCCAGGAAGCGCAGGTTCAAATTGCCCGCCAAGTCGTCGGCGAAGGTGTCCATCCCCATCGAATAGGACGCTTCGAAGTCGATCCCGCGCGACGTCGCCTGAGCGAAGTTGAACGGCTGGAGACGAATCTGCGTGATGACGTTGGCGCCCGACGAGTTGACGCCGCGCGTGATCGCCGAACAGAACTGCGTCACGCCCTGGAAGCAGCGGTCGACGATGGTTTGCGCGCCGACCGAGTTGATCCCGCCCTTCACGTCGATGTTGTAGTAGTCCACCGACGCCGTGAAGCCGGGAACGAAGGACGGCGCCACAACGACGCCAACACCCAGCGTATCCGCTTTTTCAGGCTCGAGGGCGGGGTTACCCACCGCAAGACCCTGGTACAGCGTCAGCGCGTTGTTGTTGAACGGATCGGTCACGTTATTGGTGTTCGCCGTGCCAGCCTGATAGAGGTCATTCAGGTTCGGGGCGCGGATGTCGCGCGAGCGCGTGACGCGGAAGCGCACATCGCTCATCGGCTGATAGGTCGCGCCCACTTTCCAGGTCACGACCATGCCCGAGGTCGAGTAGCTGGTTGCACGGACGGCGGCGTTCAGGTCGAGCGCATCGGCCCACGCTTCGTCCTTGGCCAGCGGCACGACGGTTTCGGCGAAACCTTCCGTCACGTTGTAGCTGCCGAAAGTCGGCAGATAGTTGCCGGCGAACCAGCCGTTGATGAGCGAGATGCGGTCGGCGCGGCCGCGCACACCCTCTTTGCGGTGTTCGACGCCGAGCGCGAGCGACACAGGGCCCGCCCAGATGTCGAACGGCTCGCCGTTCACGGTCAGGGCGTACACATCCTGCGCGAAGCGCTGATTACGTTGCGGATGCTCGGGGCTCGCGAACACATAGTCGATGGCCGCCTGGCTGTTCACGCCAAGTCCCATCACGTTGTACGGGATACAACCGGGCATATCGTTGGTGGTGATGGCGTCAGTGTTGACGCGGCAGGCGATGGTGCCGTTCGCCGTACGCACCGCGTCGATGGCGGCGCCGAACTCGGCCTTCGCCGTGACGTTCAGACCGTTTTCAGACGTGCGGGAAACGCCTTTCTGGAAGTAGGCGTCCCAGGTCCACTCTTTGCCCATCGCATCGAAGGCGCCATTGACGCCGACGACATAACGATTGACCGTGCGCTCATTGTCGAAGGTGATCGTGGGCATATCGACGTTGTTCGAACCCAGCGTGAACTGCGACAGACCCAGAGCCTGCGCGCGCTGCGCCACCGCTGTCGGGATGAACGCGTTATCCGCGCGGATGATCAGGTTGGCGATGTTGAACTGCTTCAGCGCCAGACCGATCGAGCGGGCGAAGCCCCACTGCGCTTGCGCGAACGCCGTCACGTTGTCAGTCAGGTCGTAGGCAGCGCGCAGGAAGACGCCTTCGCGCGTCACGCGCTGATCCAGCGTGTTGTAGAAATTAACCTGCGAGGCCTTCCAGTCGCCGCCTTGGGTGAACGGGTCGGAGACGATCGAGCCGTAGTTGAACTGGGCCGGTGTTCCGCCCGGACCGAAGTAAGTGCCTCGCAGCGCCGTGTTGGTGATGATGCCGCCGGGCATCGCGGTGCCCAGGCCGACGTTGTTGAGCAGCAGGCGCTGCGGCACGCTGGTCGATTGACCCGCCGCGGCGTTGGTGCCGTAGGCGGGATTGTTGATGATTGCCCAGCCCTCGTTGTTCCACTCGCGAGGCACGCCGAAGATGCCCCAGCGGCGGCTCCATTCGCCCGAGGCGAGCACGTGACCGCGGCCATTGGCGAAGTCGGTGCCGCCAGACAGCGCGACTTTTGCGGCCGGATCGTCACCATAGGTGGTCAGGCCGCCCGACACTTCACCCTTGATGCCGGTGAAGTCTTTGTTGAGCACGAAGTTGACGACGCCCGAGAGCGCATCGGAACCGTAAGCGGCCGAGGCGCCGCCGGTGACGATATCGACGCGGCTCACCAGCTGCTGCGGGAAGTCGTTCACGTCTACGAGGCCGGTGATGGTCGACGGCACGGAGCGCTGGCCGTCCAGCAGGACCAGGGTGCGGTTGCCGCCCAGGCCGCGCAGGTTGAGGGTGTTGAGACCCGCCTGCCCGTTGGAGAAGGACAGGTTCGAGGTCTGGGGCGTGGCGCTGCCGATCACGGACGGAAGATCGTTGACGAGGTCGGCGATGTTTTCCGGGGCGGCGGCTTCCAGCGCTTCCGCGCCCAGCACGGTCAGTGGGGTCGGGGCCTCATAACCGTCGCGCACGACGCGCGTTCCGGTAACGACGATTTCGTCAACCGCGGCGCCTTCCGTCTGCGCGGCCTGCGGTCCGGTCTGCGTTTGCGCCTGCGCGCTCACCGCGCCGGTCAAGGCCACGGCCATCACGGCAACGGACGTGCAGAGTCTCGATTTGAATGAACGGTACATAATCCCCCCTAGGTGCTCGTTCGATGGTCATTCCGGCACCCTCCGCGGGAGGGCGCTCTCGGCATTTTAGATGGACGCGCGGGCGGTTTCCGCCGGTTAAATTGAACCGACCGTTCGTTTTATTTTGTGTGCACTGCACACTGTTGCGGGAACGCCTCACTCGTCCGAGCGGGCCGGTTTTACTCGCTGTGCAGCCGGACAAAGCCGACCCCCGCCTCGACCTTCAGGCCGAGGCTCCCGGCGACCGCTTCCGAAAAGCCCGCCGGATTGTTTGCCTGGAACAGGCCGGTGATCGTGGTCGCCGCGATCGCGGCATCGTCGATCACGATCCGGGTTTCCGAATAGCGCGAGAATTCCGCCGCGGCGGCGCCTAGACTCACGCCCTCGAACGCGATCATGCCCTGTCGCCAAGCGGTCTCCCGGATCACGGTATCCGGCGTGACGGACGCTTTGATCAGCGGGGCGCCGGCCACACCGGCCTCCGCCGTCACGCGCGTATTCGCCGTCGCTCTGACCAGTGACGAGGGTTGTGCGCGATAGACCACGTCGACCACGCCTTCCTGCACCAGCACTTCCGGCGCACGTCCGGCTATGTTGCGCACCATGAAGCTCGTTCCCACGGCGCGCACTTCCAGTTCACCCGCCACCACTGAGAACGGACGCGCGTGATCCTTCGCCACCGAGAACATCACTTCGCCGTCCATCAACTCCACGCCGCGACGCTCGCCCGTATAGGCCACCTTCACCAGCGAATGTGTATTCAAGGTCAAGACCGAGTCATCGGTGAGGGAAACGAGTTTGATCTCGCCTTTTTTTGACGTGTACAGCTCCGGCGGCGTGCCCCTGCGCCAGCGGTTGTACGCGCCAGGCCCCAAAATCACGCCGCCGAGAACCGCCGCGGCCGCCGCCGCGGCGCCCGATAGCACACGCCGACGCGAGGCGCGCGGCGCTGCATGCGAAAACATGGGAGCGACGTTCGGCGTATCCGTGGTGTCGGCGCCCACGAAGTCCGCGCCCAATGCTTTGGCGCGATCCAGATAGACGAACACCGCCTGCGCGCGCGCCAGCGCTCCGCGATGGCGCGCATCGGACACACTCCACGCCTCCAATGCGCTCGCTTCTTCCGCCGTCAGTCCACGATCGAGGCGCGCAACCCACGCGGCCGCTGCCACATCGATGGCATTTTGCCGGCCTGGCCCCATCTCGTCGTCGCTGTTCGCGCTTTCGTTCGTCACAACCGTACTCGATACTCTATATATAAACGCCGGCTCATATAGGGGTGTTTGGCGCGCCGGCCAAACGCCATCGGCATGGCCGATTTCCTATACGAAACCTCAATCGGATTCCGTCTCACCGCGCGCGATACCGTCCGGTCCCGCCGCGCTTTTGTCACTCCTTAGAGGTTTGGCGGCGCGTTTTCCGCCCCGCCCAAACGCCGCTAGCAGCACCTGGATTCCCTGAGAGATCCGCTTTTCCACGGAATTTTCGGTGATTCCAAGACGTTCGGCGGTCTCCCGCTGCGACAGCCCCTGCACCCGGCGCAGGATGAAAACCTCGCGCACCTTGGGCGGCAGATCGCGCAACGCCTGGGCCACTCGCGCGAGTTCGTCGCGATCCTCCGCCACCTGCTCGGGTGACGGCGTGTCCGACAGCGCCCCCGCCAGCTCAAGGTCCGAGGCGCTGCGGATCGAGACGATCTTTGAGCGGCGCAGATGCGCCAGTATCAGGGAATGCGCGGTCTGGAAGGCGTAGCTGCGCGGATTGCGGATCTCGTCCACGCTCTCAAGCGCGGCCAGGATCGCATAAGTTTCCTGGACAATATCGTCCACTTCAATTCCGAGGGTGTATTTCTGCCGCAGCCAGGCGCGCAGCGCGGCCTCGTGCGGAAGCACATTCCGCGCCAGCCACGCCGCCCGATCCTGCGAAATACCGGTCATGCCCCGAATGCTACACCGCGATGACGGTCCGATCTCAATGATATTTCGGCCTACCGCGGCCCACCGGCGCCGAGGTCGATCCAGCGGTCCAGCCTCAACTCATGTACGAGAGTATCCGTGCCGCGATCGATCATACGCGCGTCCGCCACGCCATGCGTGAGCGTGATCACCCCGCGCACCTTCGAGGTCGGGATCTCCACAGGCAAACCCAGGCTGACATGTTCGTTCAGGAAGCCGCTCCGCACCACGATCGTGCGATGCACGAGGTAGCCGCACGGCGTCTGCACCGCGGCCCACATCACATCGTGAATCTTTCGGCGCAGGGACTCCATATAGATATTTGCGACCGAAAGACCCGTCGGGTCGAACTCCGCCCGATCCACCAGACGTGTCCCGAACAGGCGGATGCGCGCTTCCTGCGGCCCATGCACATCTACGATCGCCAGGTACGGTGCATAGACCGGCGGTACATGATCGAAAAAGTCCGAGAGACGCGGCAGCGCGCCCTGCTTCGGCAAGCTGTTCCAATAGGCGTAGAAACCGCGCAGCGGTTCCGCCAGCGCCTCCGCCCCGGAAAGCAATACTTCTGTCATGAAGCCGGTCTCCCCCAGGACGGGAGAAGACCAGATTTTAGGCGCAGCGAACAGCGGGGTTCACTGTTATGAACGCACGGCGGAGGCGCTTCGAGGCGACGCTCCTCCAAAATATTTCAGCTCACGGCTTTTTTACGTCGCCGCTTGCAAAATTTTTGCAGCGCCAAGCGGCCTGTAGCTCCGTATTTTAGCGCCCTGCCCCCTCCCATTCCCAAGGCCCCCATGTCCGCGACCGCCGTCGACCCCGCCGCCAAGGCGCCGCCTTTTTTCACCGGCTACGAGAAATTCGTGGTCGCGATGCTGGCGTTCCTTCAATTCACCATCATCATCGACTTCATGATCCTCTCGCCGCTCGGCGCGTTCGTCATGCCGGCCCTCGGCATAACGCCGCAACAATTCGGCATCGTCGTCTCGGCCTATGCCCTTGCAGCCGGCGTCACGAGCTTCGTCGCGGCCGGCTTCGCCGACAAATTCGACCGCAAGCGCCTTCTGCTTTTCTTCTATTCGGGCTTCATGATCGGGACGTTGTTGTGCGGCCTCGCGCAAAGCTTCGAGATCCTCCTGCTCGCCCGCATCATCACCGGCATGTTCGCCGGCGTCATCGGCGCGACCGTCATGGCCATCGCCACCGATCTGTTCCCGATGGAAAAGCGCGGCCGCGTGATGGGCATGATTCAGACAGCCTTCGCGGCCAGCCAGGTGCTCGGCCTTCCCGCCGGGCTCTACCTCACCAATCATTGGAACTGGCACGCGCCATTCCTCACCATCGTCGTTATCGGCCTGTGCGTCGGCGCAGTGATTGCCGTCACCATGAAGCCCGTGGACGGGCATCTGAAGCTGCAGACCGAGAGCAACGCCTTCAAGCATCTCGTGGCCACCATCACCGAGCCGCGCCACTTCCTCGCCTACGGCGTCGTCGCGTTGCTCGCCACCGGCGGCTATATGCTGCTGCCCTTTGGCGCCGACTTCACCCTCAACAACTTCAAAGTCGCCGCGACGGACCTGCCGAAAATCTATCTCGTCACGGGGATTTGCATGATCTTCGTCGGCCCCCTGGCCGGCCGCGCCGCGGACAAGTTCGGCAAGTTTCCGGTGTTCATGTTCGGTACCTTGCTGTCGATCGTGATGGTGATTTTCTATACCCACCTCGGCGAAACGCCGCTGCTCGGCGTGATCGCGATCAACATCCTTTTGTTCATCGGCATCTTCTCGCGCATCGTGCCGTCGCAGGCGCTGATGAGCGCCGTGCCCGAGCCGACCAAACGCGGCTCGTTCAATGCGGTGTGCGGGTCCCTGCAGCAGATTTCCGGCGGTGTCTGCGCCGCCCTCGCCGGCGCTATTGTCAGCCGCGCGCCGGACGGTAGCCTCGAGCACTATCCCATCGTCGGCTATGTCGTCGCGGGCGCCGCCGTGTTCACGCTGTTCTTCATGTACAAAATCAGCCGCAGCGTTCCGGCCCCGCAGTCGGCGAAGAGCTAGCCACGGGTCACGCGCGCACGCCGAGAAAACGGCTCAGATTCGAAGAGCAACGATGAAGGTCATGTTGGTCAGGCACGGAGCGCTTTTCGTGCCTGACCCCTTTTTGGGAGCGCTCTATCGGCTCTTCCTTCTTCGCCCCTACTTCACCACCTTCCCATCCGCATCCACGCGGGTCAGTGGGCCGATCCCGCGCTTGGTCAGCTCCGGCTCGATCTTGGCGGCGTCGCCGACGATCACCCAGACCATCTCCCCCGGGCGCACGAACTTGGCGCCTACGCGCGCGATTTCCTCCTGCGTCGTGGCTTGTATGCGCGCCGGATAAGACGACCAGTAATCATCCGGCAGCCCGCGGTAGGCGAGATCGACGATTGTGTTCTTTACCGCGTCCAGGCTCTCCCACCGCCCCGGCAGCGACAACGTTGTGTCGTTCTTCACCTGGCCGATTTCGTCCTGCGACAACGGACGAATCTTCGCCAGCTCCGTGAATTCGCGCCGTAGCTCCAAGACGCTCTCTGCGGTCTTGTCCGTCTGCACCGGCGCGCCCACCTGGAAGAGACGCGGCCCCCGGCCGTCGCCCCCGATGGCACTGCGCACCCCGTAGGACCAATGTTTGTCCTCGCGCAGATTCATATTCAGGCGCGACGTGAATGCGCCGCCGAATGCATCGTTGAACAGCCCCAACGCAACCTGGTCTTCCACCGTCCATTTGGGCGCCGCGGCCCCGATCATGATGATCGACTGCTGCGCCCCCGGCCGGTCGATCACATAGACGCCCGGTTTCGCGGGCGGGGCCTCGGGCACCGGCATCCGCTCGACGGCGCCCTTCTGCCAGCCAGCGAAAGCCTTCTCGATCTTCGGTCTGATCTCCGCGAGCGTCGTATCGCCCACGATCACCAGCGTCGCCTTGTCCGGAGTGAACCAGCGTTTGTGATAGCCAAGCGCCATCTCCCGCGTGAACGCAGTCAAGGAGGACTCCGTCGTCAGCCGTCCGTAGGGATGCTCCGTGCCGAACACCAGCGCCTGGAGCGCGCGCCCCGCCGCGGCATTCGGAGATTGACGGGCCCGCGCGATTCCCAGGATCGCCTGCTTGCGCTCGCGCTCCACATCCTCGGGCCGAAACGCCGGGTTCAAAGCGACATCGGCGAATAGAGCCAACGCGGGGTCGAGGTTGACGCTCAGGGTGCTCAAGGACACTGTGGCGCGCTCATCGTCGCCGCCGACCGATAAATTTGCGCCCAGACCGCGCAGCTCGTCGCTGATCTGCAGCCCGTCGCGGGTGGTAGTCCCCTTGTCCAAAAGCCCCACGGTCATGTCCGCGGCGCCCACAGGCAGCGCCGCCTCCGCCGCGCTGAAGCCGGTTTCCACCGCCAGCGTCATGGTGACCAGTGGCGTGCCGCGCCGCGCCGCCACCGTGAGCTTGAGGCCGTTGGCGAGTGTTGCACGTTCGAGCGGCGGCAAGGTTTCAGGGGTCGTCGGCGCCGGTTTCGGAATCTGCGCGCGGTCGACTCCACGTGCAGCGGTCACATAGTTGCCCTGTGGGAACACCGTCAAAATATACTGCCCATCCGATAGCCAGCGCCGCGCGGCGTCGCGCACCTCGGCCGAGGTCGCTCCCAACGCCACATCAAGGCTTTTGCGCCAGGCATGCGGATCGCCGTGCAGGGATTCCGCGCCGATCAGCATCGCGGCCTTGGCGAAACTGCTCTCCAGCGCCCGCGCCGTGCTCGCCGCCATGTCGGTTCGTGCGCGATTGAGCTCGTCCGCGGTCGGTCCGTCCTTCAGCAGCCGAGCCAGTTCCTCATCGACCTCCGCTTCCACCTTCGCCACATTCACGCCGGGCTTCACATCGACGGTCACATAAAGCGCGCTCGCGATCTCGCCGTGGTCGATCGACGCGCCGACGCTGGTCGCCACCTGCTCGTCGTGAACCAAACGCTTGTAGAGGCGCGCGGTGCGCCCGCCGGCCAGCGCGTCGGCCGCCAAATCGAGCAGCGCCGTATCGCGCGTGGCGCTGGAGGGCAGATTCCAGATTTTATAAATCCGCGGCTGCGCCACTTGATCGTAACCGACGTCGCGCTGCACCCCCGTGCGCTTGGCGGACCACTCCTTCACCCGCGCCACCGGCGGTCCCGGCGGGATATCGCCGAAAGCGCGTTCGACTTTCTCAAGCGCTTCGGCCGGGCTGATGTCACCCGAAAGCGCGAGGATAGCGTTCGACGGACCATACCAGGTGCGGAACCAGCCCCGCACATCGTCCAACGTCGCCGCGTTGAGATCGTCCATGGATCCGATCGTCGTATGCGCGTAAGGATGCCCGGCGGGATAGATCGCCCGGGCAATGCGCTCCGCGGCGAAACCATAGGGGCGGTTCTCGCCCTGGCGCTTCTCGTTCTGCACTACGCCGCGCTGCTCATCCAGCTTCGCCTGCGTCACCGCGCCTAGGAAGTGACCCATGCGGTCGGATTCCAACCACAAAATAGAATCGAGCGCGCCCCGCGGCACGACCTGGAAATAGTTCGTGCGGTCGCCGTTGGTGGTGCCGTTGATCGAGGTCGCGCCCATGGCGCGCGCCGGCTTGAACCAGTCCGTGTCGGAATGCTCGCTGCCGTTGAACATCAGATGTTCAAACAAATGCGCGAAGCCCGACCGTCCTGCCGGCTCGTCGCGCGAGCCTACTTTGTACCAGACCTGCACCGCCACCACCGGGGCTTTGCGGTCCTCGTGGACAATGAGAGTGAGACCGTTCTTCAGCGTGTACTTCGACGCCGGAAGCTCCAGCTTGAGATCCTTGAGATTGGATTGCGCCTGGGCCCCGCCAGCCGCAAACAGGACTGCAGCGGCCAGCGCAAGAAAAGTTCTCTTGACCATAAAAACTCCGAAAACGAAGAAATGCATGAAGCGGAATTGAGGTCAGATACGAACAACCAGGTGAACGGGGCGTTTGCACCCGCGCGGCGTATTTCGTGTCTAACCTCAAACCCGCATTCCGCGCGGACTTTATCAGAACCTCTCGGCGCCTCGCGAGGGTCGCCTCTGTTACACCGGCGTCACCCCGCCTTCTCCGCCTTCCGCGCCCGCTCTGCGGTGCGGTTGGCGAGATCGCCCAGATTCGTGCGCAACTGCTCTAGGGCAAAGCCCACCGCAAAGGTCCGCGCCAGCACATCCGCCGCCAGCCCTCGCGTCAGCCCTTCCTCGCGCACAGCTTCCAATTCGGCGCCGTATTCGCGCAGGGCCGCGTCCACAGGCTCTAGCGGCGGCGGCGGCGTGCGCGCCTGCAGCGCTTCGCCGAGGGCGAGAAAATAGCTGCGCACCACGTCGAGCACACCGGTCAGATCTTCCGTCAACCGCGCGTGATAGCTTTCCGGTAGGCGCGACGCCATCGCGCGCCCCAGCATGATGATGTCGGCGCGCAGACGCCGCAGGCCGCGCAGTATCGGTTCCGGGTCCGGTGCCCCCGACAGGAAGCTCGCGCGTTCGCGCTTGGCTTCGTCCACCGCCAGCGTCAGGCGTTCCAGTTCCACCAGCGCCTGATCGTGGCGCGCATTATATTCGCCTTCCACCTCACCGCCCTGGTGCAGACGCGGCAGCAGCGCAAGGATCGCGGCCAGAGTTTCAAGCCCGCGCGCCGCCGCCTGATTGAGAATGCCCGACGCGCGCGCCGGCAACACGAACAGGGACGTGACAATGCCGATCGCCCCGCCCAGACAGATTTCGATCAAGCGGTTCATCGCCGCTTCCAGCGGCGACATCTGCGTGATCGGCGCGATTAAAATTATGATTACGCCCGTCACCGGCGCGAACCGGAAGGTGGGCCGCACCGCGGCCAGGAACGCGAGCGGCAATAGCGCCGCGCCCAGCGCCGCGCCCTTGGTCACTGGATCCCCTTCGGGTACCAGCGTGCTCACCAACGCCGCATAGGCGCCACCGCCCAGCGTGCCAATCAGCCAATCGCCGGCCGCCTTCACCGAGCCACCGACACTGGCCTGACTTACCAGCACAGCCGTGAACACCGCCCAATACGCCTGCGGCAGCGCAAGCGTTTCACCGACAAAATAGGCGATGACGGCCGCCACCGTGAGCCGCACCGCATGGCGCAGCTCCCCGCGGCGTCGCTCCCGCGCTTCGTTGAGTCGTTGAAAGAGGTTCATACCGAATGAGAGCAAAGGATTGGGGTCAGGCACGAGTATAGCGAACGAAACGCGGTCAGATACCCATTCCGCTAAAGATTATTCATCGGCACGAAGGCTCTATTCGGAATTGGCGTCTGACCTCCTTTCGTGAGCGGACAGCATAAGGCGGTAGGCCGCCGCGGCGACTCCTCTAAAGAAAAAGGGGCCAGGAACCCCCGACCCCTTTTCTCGCGTCTGTCGCGTGCGTTCCCGCTACTTCTTCTCCCCCGCCGCGGCTACCGCTTCCTTGTAAGCGGTCGGTGCCACGCGCACCTTCGCGGCTTGTTCATAGGCATAGCCCATCGCCAAGAGATCGGCTTCGCTCCACGCGGGTCCGATCAGCGACAAACCCACCGGCAGCCCGTTCACGCTGCCCATCGGCACACTGAGGTTCGGATACCCGGCGAGCGCGGCGATGCTCGAGCCCGAGCCCGGTGCCTTCGCGTTGTCTTTCGGGATGCGGTTCGGCTGCTTCTCGCCGTTCGGCTTCATGACGTCGGCCACATCGCGCGTCGGCAGCACCACGGCGCTGACGTTGAAACTCGCGAACACCTTGTCGAAGCCGTCGCGCGCGGTGCGCTGGGTCACCAACTCGCGCATCTTGGTATACTCGGGGTCCGCGCGGCCGGTGGTGCGGCGGGCGGCATATTCGATCAAGCCGCTGTCGAAGGCACTCTCGCGCGGATCGGCGTTGTTGAACGCGATCAGCTCTTCGACCGTACGCACCTTTTGCGTGTCGGGCGCATCCTTCATGTAGCTGGCGAAGTCCTCGCGAAAGTCGAAGGACATGATCGCCAGCTGCTCGAAGCGGTGATCGGGGAACTGCCCTTCCGGGATTTCCACCAGTTCCGCCCCTTGCGCCTTCATCACCTCGAGCGCGGCGTTGAACACAGGGCTTGTCGCCTCGGTGTAGCCGCCGAAGTCGCGCACCACACCCAAACGCTTCCCTTTCAGGGCCTCGGTCGACAAGGCCGCGGCGTAGTCAGTCTTATGCGCATCGGCTTCGGCGCTGGCCGGATCGCGCGGATCGGTTCCCGCCATGACCGTCAGCAGCATGGCCGCATCGCGCACGCTGCGCGCCATCGGCCCGGTGGTGTCCATGGTCGCGCTGATCGGCACCACGCCGGTGCGCGGCACCAGCGCGATGGTCGGCCGCAGCCCGACAATGCCGTTGAACGACGACGGCCCGATGATCGATCCCGTCGTGTCGCTGCCGATATTGGCGGCGGCGAAGCTCGCGGCCGTGGTGGCGCCGCCGCCCGAGGACGAACCGCCCGGGCTGCGCGTCAGGTCGTAGGGGTTGCGGCATTCGCCGCCGACAGTGGAACTATTCAGCACCGTCTCGGCCGGACGCCAGCCGGCGAACTGCGACAGGTTGGCTTTGCCGAGGATCACCGCACCCGCCGCGCGCAGGCGCTTGGTCACTTCCGCATCGGGCTTCACATTATGTTCGAGCGCATAGGAGCCTGCCGTCGTCGGCAGACCGGCCGCATCGATATTGTCCTTGAGGAGGATGGGAATACCGTCCAACGGACCCAGCGCCTTACCCGCTTTACGCCGCGCGTCCGACGCCTCGGCCTGCTGGATCGCATCCGGCATCACCCCGATCACGCAGTGCAGCGCGCTGTCGTATTTCTTGATGCGGTCGATATAGCCCTGCGTCACCGCCACCGCTGTGGTCTTGCCGGCCGCGAGGTCGGCGGAGATCTGCGACAGCATCACCTCCTCCACCTCGTAAGGCGCCTGCGCCTGTTTCTTCTCGCCGCAGCCCGCAAGGCCCAGCGCCAGCACCGCCGTCGCCGCCCCGGCCATCAACACCCGCCGCGTCACCGCTCGAACAGTCATGAAGTCCCCCCTCTGGAATGAAACGATGCCCGCAGCTTAAGCCCTTTCCCCGCCCCAAAAAAGCCGCCACGCGCACCGTCACAAACGCGGGCAGAGCGGAAATAGTGCAGACGCAGTATATGCGGGCCAATGCGTACTCCATTTTTACGCCTGTAATCCTTCCCCGCGCGACTGACGCGCCCCGGGGATTTCTCTCCCCCCTTCGCACCCCTTCCTGGATTGCCCGCCTTAAGCGGGTAATGACACTGAATGATTCCCACGCGAGTTCCCCCGACGCGCACACCCGTCTCCTTCTCCCGCTCCGCCTGTGGGCTTCTCCTTCCGCGGTCCCATATCCGTTTATGTCCGTGCGTCACCCGCCGCACGGCACCTACAATAATAAGGAGAGAATCCTATGAAACGCTCAGTGCTCCCCACCCTTGCCGCGGCGCTCCTGATTTCAGGCGCGGCGTTCGCCCAATCGGCCACGACGACTACGACGACCAGCACCTGGTCGGACGAATACGGCAACATCATCCGTCAGGAATCCGTGACGAAGAAGTTCGAGCCGGTGGTCGATCCGAAAGTGAACGTGCAGGTGGGCGCCTCGCTGCCGCAGACCATCACCGTGCATCCGCTGCCCAGCACGATCCACGTCGAACAACCCGATAAATACGCCTACGTGATCATCAACGATGACCCGGTGATCGTCGATAAAACCACCCGCAAAGTCATCCACGTCTGGAACGACTAGGCGCGGCTCGTTTCTTCACTCCGATAAAGCAATGGGCTCAGGTTACCGACCTGAGCCCATTTTTCGTGAGCGCCTTGGCGCGCCGACGCCCACTCCGTGCGAGCCCCCTGCACCACCCCTCAATCCCGGCTATACTCCCCCGGGGCCATTCCAATCAGGGCGGGGCACATTTGAAAATCCTCCTCACCACCAGCGTCCTCCTCGCGCTCGCCGGTGCTGCATTGGGCGACGCCGCCGCGCAAGATGCACCGGCCGAGGCGCCCGCGCGCTCCACGCCGCTGCCTAAGATCGTCGCCCCGATCCCGACCGAAGAAATCACCATCACCGCGAACCGCATGCGCACCATCGTGCGCAACTTCGTCGACGTCGCCACCATGCCCTCGCCGCTCAACGCGGTCTCGCGCTGGAAAACACGCCTCTGCCCGCACACGACAGGCATGTCGCCGAACTTCACGAAGTTTGTCGATGCGCGCGTGCGCAGCGTCGCGCAACAGATCGGCGCGCCGGTCAACACGGACCCGGACTGTTCGCCGAATCTGCAGATTATTTTCACCGAGCGCCCGCAGGAGATGCTCGACACCATCCGCACCAAACTGCCGGCCCTGCTCGGCTATCACTACGCCGCGCAAGCCAAGGAACTTGCCACCGTCGAACATCCCATCCAGGGGTGGTACGCCACCGGCACCCGCGACCGCATGGGTCAGCTCATCCCGGACAACCCTTATGGCTTCGCCACCGCGACGGTCGAGGGCAGCCGCCTGCGCACCGGCTTTCGCGCCGAATTCCTGGCCGTCACCATTGTGATCGACCTGGTGCGCGTCGAGAATCAGGAGATTGGCGCCATTGCCGACCACGCCGCCATGCTCACCCTGTCGCAAGCCAGAGCCTTCGAGCGCTGTCGCCCGGTGCCCAGCATCACCAACATGTTCCTCGACTGCGGCGACGACATCGCCACGGGGCTCACGAAATACGATGTGGCCTATCTGAAGGCGCTCTATCACACCCCCGACCGCGACACGCCGGCGAATTTGCTGAAGGGCGATATCGCGTATTTGATGCGGGAGTATTTGACGGGGGAAAAGTGACCTCGCCCCGGAACCGAGAGTTTCTGCGCTGGGACGACTTCCAAAAGTAGTTTGAGGATATGCCCTCCCCGCTTGAACAGGCAGAGCACCCCTCACTGCCGCGTACTGCCCCGTAACGCAAAGTCGCGCTAACCCTTTATAGTCATTTACTTTTTGCCCGTCTGCCGCGTAAATCGGTGCTGCGTAAAATGCAGATTGTCCGCCGGATTTCGGCCCACACCATCTTGTGGTCCGCCCCCGGCCTTTGCTCGGCGCGCGCCGCTTCACTATAAGGCAAGGGGCTGCGCCGGCGCCTGGACCGCAAGGCCCGCCGCGCGCACCGGTCTCTCGAAGCGCCCTGCTCTTCGAAGCCGTTTCTATAGAAGCTGTCTCTAAGTACGTAAGTGAGCTGCCATGACCGCGTCCCCGACCTACATCCTCATCGATAACTACGACAGCTTCACCTACAACCTCTGGCACTTCCTCTCGGAGCTCGGGGCCGATCTCACCGTCGTGCGCAACGACAAGGCCAGCGTCGCGGACGTGCTGGCGATGAAACCGGCCGGCATCGTGATCTCGCCCGGCCCGTGCGATCCCGATCGCGCCGGTATTTGCCTGCCGCTGATCGCCGAAGCCGCGAAGGCCAATGTGCCGCTATTCGGCGTGTGCCTGGGCCTTCAATCCATAGGCCAGTGTTTCGGCGGCAAGGTCGTGCGCGCGCCCGTGCCGATGCACGGCAAGGTCAGCCGCATCACCCACACCGGCCACGCCATGTTCGCCGGATTGCCGCCGCAGTTCTCCGCCACACGCTATCACTCGCTGGTGGTCGATCGCGGCACCCTGCCGGCCGATCTCGAGATCACCGCCACCAGTGAGGACGACCTCATCATGGGTCTGGCCCATAAGAAGCATCCCATCACCGCGGTGCAGTTCCATCCGGAGAGCATCGCTTCGGAATATGGCCACCGCATCCTGCGCAACTTCCTCGTCGCCACCGGGCTCGCGGCGAAACCCGAGCCGGATTTCAAGGTCGGTCAGGTCTCCGCCGCTATGAAGGCCGCGTCCTAACATGTCCGACCTGAAACCGTTTCTCGCGAAGGTCGCCGACGGCGTGCCGCTGTCGGAAGAAGACGCAGAAGCCGCGTTCGAAGTGATCATGTCCGGCGGCGCCACCGCCGCGCAGATGGGCGCGTTCCTCATGGCGTTGCGAGTGCGCGGCGAGACCGTGTCTGAACTCACCGGCGGCGCCCGCATCCTGCGCGCCAAGGTACTGAAGGTCGACGCCCCCACGGACGCCATCGACACATGCGGCACTGGGGGTGACGGCGCGGGTACGTTCAATATCTCGACCGCCGTTGCCTTTGCGGTCGCGGCCTGCGGCGTGCCGGTTGCCAAACACGGCAATCGCGCCGTGTCGTCCAAGTCCGGCACGGCTGACGTGCTCGCCGCCCTCGGCGTCAATCTGGATGCGCCTCCCGAGGTGGTTGCGCGTGCTCTGCGCGAAGCCGGCATCGGATTCCTGTTCGCGCAGAAACATCACCTCGCCATGAAACACGTCGCACCGGTGCGCGCCGAGCTCGGCCAGCGCACGCTGTTCAATCTCATTGGCCCGCTCTCAAACCCCGCCGGCGCCAAGCGCCAGTTGATGGGCGTGTTCGCGCGCAAATGGATCGTACCCATCGCGGAAACCCTCGCGAACCTTGGCTCGGAGCGCGCCTGGGTCGTGCACGGCTCCGACGGCCTCGATGAAATCACCACCACCGGCGCCACCTTCATTGCCGAGTTGCGAGACGGCGCGGTGACGACGTTCGAGCTCACGCCCGAGGAGGCCGGCCTCAAGCGCGCCACGCCGGACGAATTGAAAGGCGGCGACGTGGAGCACAACGCGGCGGCGCTGCGCACGCTTCTGTTCGGACGCGGCGGCGCTTACCGCGACATCGTCACGCTCAACGCCGGGGCCGCCCTGCTCATTGCCGGCAAGGCGCGCGATTTGAAGGACGGCGTCGCCATGGCGTTGGACGGCATCATGAGCGGCCGCGCCAAGAAGGCGCTGGAGACTCTCGTCGCCATCACCAATGAGACGGCGGCGGCATGAGCGATGTGCTGGAGAAGATCAACGCCGTGAAACGTCAATCGGTGGCGAAGCGCAAGGAACGCGTTTCGCTGGCGGACCTCGAAAAGCGTCTGAGCGAGGCGCCGCCCGTACGCGGGTTCGCGAAGGCGTTGGATGCGAAAGCCGCGCGCGGCGATTACGCGCTCATTGCCGAAATCAAGAAAGCCTCGCCCTCCGCCGGTCTCATTCGCGCGGACTTCGACGCTGCCGCGCTGGCCGTGTCCTACGCCAAGGCCGGCGCTGCATGCCTGTCGGTGCTGACCGAGGAAGATCACTTCCAGGGCCGCGACGAATATATGCAGGCGGCACGCGCCGCCTCCGGACTTCCGGTGCTGCGCAAGGACTTCATGCTCGAGATCTATCAGGTCGCCGAAGCGCGGGTGCTCGGGGCCGATTGCATCCTACTCATCATGGCCTGCCTCGGCGACGCCCTCGCGCGTGAGCTCGAAACCTACGCCAGGGAGATCGGGCTCGATGTGCTGGTGGAGGTGCACGACGAAGACGAGTTCCACCGCGCCATGAACCTCTCCTCGCCGCTGATCGGCGTCAACAACCGCAACCTCAAGACTCTCGCCATCGACCTCGGCACCACCGAGCGTCTGGCGAAACTGCTCCCGAAGGGCCGTGTGCTCGTGGCCGAAAGCGGCCTCAAGACTCCTACCGACCTCGCCCGCATGGCCAAAGCCGGCGCGCATCGCTTCCTCATCGGCGAGTCCCTCATGCGCCAACCCGACGTGGAATCCGCCACCCGCGCACTCTTGCAGGTGCCCGCGCATGTGTAGGTCTGCCCCTCATTCTCTCGTCATCCTGGGCGAAGCCCAGGATCCAGGGGTCTCTGTTTCCTGTTTTTCCGAGGAGTGACCGATGCTCTTCCGCCGCAAGAAACTCACCCACATCGACAAAGACGGCAACGCCGTCATGGTCGACGTGTCGGACAAAAAAGCGACCGCGCGCGAGGCCATCGCCAAAGGTTCGGTGCTCATGGAGCTCGACACCCTGAAGATGATCGAGAAGCGCGAGCACAAGAAAGGCGACGTGCTGGCCATCGCCCAACTCGCCGGCATTCAGGCCGCGAAGCGTACCTCCGATCTCATTCCGCTGTGCCACCCGCTGGCGCTGACATCGGTGAAAGTCGAACTCGAGACCGATCCGAAGAAAAGCGCGGTTAACATCACCGCCACCTGCAAACTGGTCGGACAAACCGGCGTCGAGATGGAAGCCCTCACCGCCGTCTCCGCCGCCGCGCTCACCGTCTACGATATGTGCAAAGCCGTCGACCGCGGTATGCACATCACCGACATCCGCCTCGTCAAAAAAAGCGGCGGCAAATCCGGCTCCTTCGAGCAGGATTGATGGCGCGCTCGGCGAGCATCATTCGCTTATCTGGTCATCCTGGGCCGTGGCCCCAGGATGACGCGGGTATTTATGCGCAGGCCGCGCACGGCCTTCCCTCGTCCTGTCATCCTCGGGCCCGCGGAGCACGTCCGGGGGATACAGCTTTCAGCGCACCCTCCTCCCGTTCCTGTTTCTCGGCCTCCTGATATGCCCGCTCTCATTCCCGTCGCCGATGCCCGCCGCATGATTGTCGAAGGCCTCGCGCGCCTGGGCGTCGAGCATGTGCCTTTGTCCAAATCGCTTCACCGCGTGCTGGCAGAGGACGCCGTCGCCGGCGTCTCACATCCCCCCGCCGATGTCTCCGCGATGGACGGCTACGCGATCCGTCACGAAGACGTTCCGTCCGTGCCCCTGACGCTAGAAGTCGTCGGCGAGTCCGGCGCCGGCCACCCGTGGCTCGGCACGCTCGGGATTGGACAGGCGGTGCGCATTTTCACCGGCGCGCACGTACCGGCGGGTGCAAACACCGTCGTAATGCAGGAGAACACCAAGGCGCACGGCACGAACGGAGCGCAGGTGGTGATCACCGAGATGCCGCAGCCCGCGCGCCACATTCGCCGCAAGGGGCAGGACTTCAGCGCCGGCGACACCGGTCTGACGGCGCCGCGCCGCCTCAGCGCGCGCGACATCGGTTTCCTCGCCGCCATGAACATCGCGCGCGTGCCCGTTGCGCGGAAGCCCCGTATCGGCGTCCTGTCGACCGGTGATGAAATTGTCATGCCTGGCGAGACCGTCGGTCACGGCCAAATCGTCTCCGCCAATGGCCCCGGCCTGTCAGCCTTCATCGAGCAACATGGCGGTGATGCGATTCATCTCGGCGTCGCGCGCGACGAACTCGAGGCCCTGCGCGCAGCCATCGCCCGCGCCGAGCCACTCGATATGCTCGTTACCAGCGGCGGCGTGTCCGTGGGCGAGCACGATCTGATGCGCAAAGCGCTGCAGTCGGACGACTTCCGCCTCGCCTTCCATAAAATCGCGATGCGCCCGGGCAAGCCCTTGCTGTTTGGCCGCATCGGCGCTGGCCAGAAGCTTCCGGTGCTCGGGCTTCCCGGCAATCCGGTGTCAGCGATGGTGTGCGCGGTGTTGTTCCTCGGTCCCGCCATTGCCCGTCTACAAGGACTGCCGGGCGAGGCGCCCGCCACCGTTCCCGCGCGTCTCGGCGCCGACCTCAAGGAAAATGATTCTCGCGAGGATTACTTGCGCGCCGTGCTCGCGCCCGATCTTGTGGTCACGCCGTTCCCGAAACAGGACTCCGGGATGATCTCGTCCATGGCCCAGGCGAACGCGCTGATCGTGCGCCCGCCGCACGCGCCCGCCGCCGCCGCGGGCACGCTGGTCTTAACGATCCCGCTGGATGCTTGACGAAGGACAAGAACTAAAGTAGAACATTCTTGGTTTGTTCTACCCTTCTTCATCTATCCTATATCGGGCTCCTTTCGTTCGCGCCCGATATCCCGGCCGGAGCCCTGTTACATGCTCACCAAGAAGCAGCACCAACTTCTCCTGTTCATCCGCGACCGCATGGCCCGCGACGGGGTCGCCCCGTCCTTCGACGAGATGAAGGAGGCGCTGAAGCTGCGCTCCAAGTCTGGGATCCACCGCCTGATCATGGCCCTCGAGGAACGCGGCTTCCTCCGCCGCCTGCCCCACCGGGCCCGCGCCCTGGAAGTGGTGAAGGTGCCCGAAGGCCTCGGCGGCGTGACGCCCGGCACACTCAGCGGCTCTCACGGTGGCGCGTCCGGCACGGTTAAAGGTAACTTCACGCCCAACGTCATCACGGGCAATTTCTCGGGCGCCATGCCCGGCGCTTCGGTCAAGGCTTCGAGCGCACAGGACATCATCGATCTGCCGCTCTACGGCAAGATCGCCGCCGGTACGCCCATCGAGGCGCTGCGCAATCCTTCTGAACATGTCGGCGTGCCCGGGGCGTTGCTCGGCGCGGGCGATCACTATGCGCTGACGGTGGAAGGCGATTCCATGGTCGAAGCCGGCATCCACGACGGCGACACCATCATCATCAAGCGCTGCGACAGCGCGGACAACGGCTCCATCGTCGTCGCGCTGGTGGACAACGAAGAAGCGACCCTCAAGCGCCTGCGCCGCAAAGGCGAGACGGTCGCACTCGAGCCCGCCAATAAACTCTACGAAACCCGCATCTTCGGCCCAGACCGCGTGCGCGTTCAGGGAAAGCTCGTCGGCCTCCTGCGCCGCTACTAACATCCGCGCTGGAGCGTCCCTTTTTTGGTCATCCTGGGCGAAGCCCGGGATCCAGGGGGTTCCGTCATTTTTGGTTGCTCGACGTCCTTCTAGAGGCGCCGCCTCACCGCTGCGCATCCTCATCCGCCGCGCTCTCGCCGAACAACTCCAGCCCGACGCTGCCCCGCATCCACACGCGGGTGCCCATCGCCTGTGCCGACGAGCGCGCGCGGATGTCGTGCGCGTCCACCCATAGCGCGTGCGCGCCATTGCGGGCGAGATTGATGCGGTCGACAATGAAACCATCGGTACAAAGATCGTAGGCCGCCACAGTGCTGACGATCACGTCCACCTTGCCGCAGTCCTCGGCCAGCGCCGATGCATCGAATGCCAGCAGTACCTTTTTGCCGGCCCGCGTCATCACGCAGCCGCTCTTGTCGCAGGCCATGTCGGGGCCAGGCCATTTCGCCTCCGAGGCGCCGTAGCGTTCCGTCCATACCTCGCGCACAAAGCGGCCTGCCCGTCCCGGCGCGAACACCAGATGGCCGGCCGGGTCGCTTACGGCAATAACCCGCGCGCTCTCGTCGATCAGAAGATCCGGGGCGCGCGTTACCCAAGGCTGGATCAAGGCCGCCAGCACCGGCGCAACGCCCAGCCACCGCAGGCGTCCCTTCCACAGACAGATGAAGACGATGCCGCCGGCCGCGAGCACCAGGAATGCGGTCTTCATCGGCGGGACGTGCACTTGCGCCGCGGGCCAGCGCGCGATTTCGCGCACGATGGCATTCAGCACATCGATGCCCTCGCCCATGATGCGCAAAGGTATGGCCTCCGCGCCGAGGGGCATTAAAACGACGCCCAGCGCGCCCGCCGGCATGATCCATAGACCGCTCAACGGCGCGGCGGCGAGGTTCGCGACCAGCGAATAGGTCGGAAAGACATTGAAGTGATACAGGGCAAAGATATTGGTCGCTCCACCGGCCACAAGATCGGTCGCGACCAGCGCGATCATGTACACACCCGCCGCCCTCACGAACGAGAACTCGCCCTTCGCGTCCCGCCATGGGATCTTCAGCCACGTCTGCTCATACAGCGCGATAAGCGCCAGCACCGCGACAAAGGACATCTGGAAGCTCGCCCCAATGATGGCGTCGGGATACACGAGCAAGAGCAGCAACGCGGCCCAGGCGATGGTGCGCAAGGACAGCGCTGTCCGGTCCAACAGCACCGCCACCAGCACCACCGCGATCATCAGAAACGAGCGCACCGCCGGCACACTCATGCCGGAAATCAGGAGGTATCCGAAGGTCAACGCGAGCGACGCCCACGCCGCGATCTTCTTGGTGTCGGTGCGTAAAGCCACGGCGGGGATCAACGCGAGGATTCGGCGGATCAGGAAGAACGCGGCACCCGCCAGCAGGGTCATATGGAACCCGGAGATCGAGAGAAGGTGCGCGAGCCCCGCCGCGCGGTAAGCGTCCTGTAGCGGGTCGGGGATCACCGTTTGCTCGCCGTTGATCAACGCTGTTGCCACCGCGCCTGCGTCGCCGGGCAGCACCTTGGCGACGCGCTCGCCGATCCCGCGCCTCCAGGATTCCGTGACGGCCGTGAACCTCGCGCTCCACGTGGCTTCTCCGGCTGCGGTGGCCACCTCCCAGCGGCCTACAGAATAACCGGTGCCGCCGATGCGCTCGAAGTACAGAAACCGCTGGAACTGGAATCCATCAGGCACCGCTGGGCGCATCGCGGGTCCGACAACGGCGGGCACCGTGACGGTCTCGCCGACTTGCGGCAATCCATGACCGCGCGGGATGTTGATACGCAGACGCTTCGGGACGGCGCCCTCGGGCACGCGCGGCAGATGCGTCGGCGCCAGCACCACCCGGTTTACGCCGGGACGGCGCTCGGTCTCCACCACGCGGCCGGTGATGTCCACGGGGCCGATCTCCTTGGTAAGCAACGGCGTCGCTACAAACGCGGTCCTGAACTGCGCGGCGCTATGGCCCGCGGCGACGGCGATGATGGCAATGGCGAGCGGCTTGGTGATCGACCGTGCGATCTTCAGGCGCAATAGCACGATCGCGACGACGGCGGCGATGGCGCCCAGCCAGTCGGAGGGATCGGTGCGCCAGGAGAAAAACAAAGCCGCTCCCGCGGCGAAAGCCACCACGATCCACAGGATCGCGCGGCCTTCCTGCTGTTTCAGCTCTTGCCGGAAATTCCCCCACGCCGCATATGGACGCATGGTATCCCCCCGGGGATATGGTAAACCACGGCTTGTTTTTAGCCAGCCTAATACGAGAGTTTTGATGAGCGTCGTCGTCCGTTTCGCCCCCTCGCCCACCGGCTACCTGCATATCGGCGGGGTCCGCACGGCGCTGTTCAACTATCTCTATGCCAAGCACACAGGCGGTAAGTTCCTGCTGCGCATCGAAGATACCGACCGCGAGCGCTCGATCCCCGCCGCCATCGACGCCATCATGAAGGGTCTGGAGTGGCTCGGGCTCCCGTGGGACGGCGCGCCGGTTTACCAGTTCGCCCGCGCCGACAAGCACCGCGAAGCCGCCGAGCAGTTGCTTGCCCAAGGTAAGGCCTACAAGTGCTACGCCACGCCGGAAGAACTCGCCGCGATGCGCGAGGAGCAAAAGGCGAAGGGATTGCAGATCCGCTACGACGGCCGCTGGCGCGATCGCACCCCCGGCCCAAACGAAGTCGGCCGCCCTTACGCGGTGCGCTTCAGGGCGCCGCAGGAAGGCGACACGATTCTGCATGATTTGGTGCAAGGCCCCGTGCGCGTCGCCAACGCGCAACTCGACGACATGATCCTGCTGCGCTCGGACGGCACGCCGACCTATATGCTTTCGGTGGTCGTTGACGATATCGACATGGGCATCACTCATGTCATCCGCGGCGACGATCACCTCAACAACGCCTTCCGCCAGTATCAACTCATTCTCGCACTCGGCGCGCCTGCGCCGAAGTACGGACATATCCCGCTGATTCACGGCGCCGACGGCGCGAAGCTTTCCAAGCGTCATGGCGCGGTGGGTGTCGAGTTCTATCGCGATCACGGATACCTGCCCGAAGCCTTGCGCAACTATCTCCTGCGCCTCGGCTGGTCCCACGGCGATGCCGAGATCATCTCGGACGAAGAAGCCATCGAGTGGTTCGACATTGTCGATGTGAACCGCGGCGCGGCGCGCTTCGACATGGACAAGCTCACCAGCCTCAACGGGCACTATATCCGCCACGCCGAGGACGATCGCCTGATGAAACTGGTGCTACCCTTCGTCGAGCAGAAGCTTGGCGGTCCGGTGGAACATATGTCGCGCCTCAAGCAGGCGATGCCGATCCTGAAGCAACGCGCCAAGACCCTGGTGGAGATCGCCGAGGGCGCCGTGTTCTTCGTGGGTAAGCGCCCGGTTCAAATCGACGAAAAGGCCGCCGCCATCCTCGCTGACGGCGGCAAGACCGCCATCGAAGGGGTCCTGCCGGCCCTGGAATGGGCCCCCTCCTGGACCCACGGCGAGATCGAAGCTAGGGTGCGCGGCTATGCGGAACAGGCGGGCCAGAAGCTTGGGAAAGTCGCTCCGCCCTTGCGCGCCGCAGTGTGTGGAACGCTGAATTCTCCGCCGCTTTTCGAGGTGATGGAGGTTCTTGGCCAGGCGGAAACCATTGCCCGGTTGAAGGATTCTGTGGCCCGTTAGCCACATCACATTCGCGCGGGCGAACGTTGATTCTCAAGCATTTTCCGCGCTATAAGCAACGCAACAAAAAGGGGCCCGCCCAGGGGAGACAAGGCGGTGTGGTCCCTGTCTTCACGAGGAAGGAGCGCACCCATGGCTAAGACCATCACCGTCAAGGACGATCAAACCGGCAAGTCGTGGAAGTTCCCCGTACTTGAAGGCACGACCGGTCCGGATGTCGTGGACATCCGCAAGTTCTACGCCGAAACCGACATGTTCACCTACGACCCGGGCTTCACCTCGACGGGAAGCTGCGAGTCCAAGATCACCTTCATCGATGGGGATAAGGGTATCCTCATGCACCGCGGCTATCCGATCGAGGATCTGGCCGAGAAGTGCAATTTCGAGGAAGTGGCCTACCTCCTCCTGTTCGGCGACCTGCCGAATGAAAAGCAGTACAAGCAGTTCGAGCGCGACATCACCTATCACACGATGTTGCACGAGCAGTTCCATAACTTCTACTCGGGCTTCCGTCGCGACGGCCACCCGATGGCCATCATGTGCGGCGTCGTCGGCGCCCTGTCCGCGTTCTACCACGACAGCTTGGACATCAATAATCTCGACCACCGCCGCATCTCGACCTACCGCTTGATCGCCAAGATGCCGACGATCGCCGCGTGGGCGTACAAGTACTCGCTCGGTCAGCCGTTCATCTATCCGCGTAACGATCTCTCCTACGCGGAAAACTTCCTGTACATGATGTTCGCGACCCCGTGCGAAGACTACGAGGTCAACCCGGTTCTCGCGAAAGCCATGGACCGCATCCTCATTCTGCACGCCGATCACGAACAGAACGCGTCCACATCGACTGTCCGTCTCGCCGGCTCGTCGGGCGCCAATCCGTTCGCCTGCATCGCGGCCGGCATTGCCTCGCTGTGGGGCCCCGCGCACGGCGGCGCCAATGAAGCGGTGCTGACCATGCTCCGCGAAATCGGCGACAAGAAGCGCATCCCCGAGTTCGTCAAACGGGCGAAGGACAAAAACGACAACTTCCGCCTGATGGGCTTCGGTCACCGGGTCTACAAGAACTACGATCCGCGCGCGCGCATCATGTCGCGGACCTGCGCCGAAGTGCTCAACGAGCTGAAGATCAAGAACAACCCGCTGCTCGACATCGCGATGGAACTCGAGCGCATCGCGCTCGAAGACGACTACTTCATCGAGAAGAAGCTGTATCCGAACGTCGACTTCTATTCGGGCATCATCTTCCAGGCCATGGGCATCCCGGTGTCCATGTTCACCGCCCTCTTCGCCCTGGCCCGCACCACGGGCTGGGTCGCGCAATGGCAGGAAATGATCGAAGATCCGCAGCAGAAGATCGGCCGTCCGCGCCAGCTTTACACCGGCCAGACGAAGCGCAAGTTCACGCCGATGAAGCAGCGCAAATAGTCGCGGCGGCTTCGCAAGACGCAAACGGCGCGCGGGTTACTCCGCGCGCCGTTTTCTTTTGGGTGAGATAAAACCCGCGAGAGTCAGGCTCTCGCGGGTTTTTCGTGTATCAGCTTTACTTCAGCAGCGACTGGATCTGCGTCACGGCCGCATTGAGTTTCATATTGTAGAGACGCTTGCCGAGTTCGACGCTCGAGCGGCGGGCGTCGCCGCTGATGCCGTTGTTGACGCGCTTAGCGTTCGGATCCGGCTTCTCACCCGGCGGCAGCACCGGGTCGCCGACGGCGGTCGCCAGCAGCTCTTTGCGGACCAGCGTGTTGTCCTTATCCAGCATCAACATCAGCGAGGTATCCGGGATCCCGCCGTGCGTGCTCATCGGATAACCTTCCGCCACGATCTGCTTCAGGAACTCGTTGTTCACGGCATAGGCCTGATCGGCGAAGATCACTTTCACGCCTTCAGCGGCATGCTTCTCTTGCACCTTCTTGGCCGCGGCCGCGTAAACGCCGCCGTTCGGACCCTGGCCGCCGCCGCTGTCACCCATGAGCACGACGTTCTTAAAGCCGTTGACGATAGCGCCTTCGGCGAGTTGCTCGAGTACCAACTGCAGAACGTCGGCCGAAAGGTTGATGCTGCCCGGGACTTCCTTCGACATGCCGGTCGGCGTGTACGGCAGCACCGGGAAGACGATGGCGTTGCCAAGCTTACGCGCGATATCGAGCGCGAGCGGCTTGCCCATGAAGTTGTGGCCGCCGATCACATTCTGCGGACCGCGTTGTTCGGTGCCGCCGGTGTAGATAATTGCGGTGGTTTTACCCCCTTCGATAGCGGCTTTCAGCTCGGGCCACGTCATCAATTCCATTTCGACCTGATTGGTCGCGGCAGCCGCGTGAGCGGGCGCCACCACGGCGAACTGCAGGCCCGCCATGAGCGCGAACGCGGCGGCGGTAACAGCAAACTTACGCATCGGAAATCTCCCCATATTGAAACGCCTATTGAACCAGAAGCGGCGTTGGCCGGGATGGTATACGGCCTAGCCTTTAGCGAGAAGCGCCAGAATCGTCTTGGCGGCAAGCCGGCTCGGCCGCTCGCCCGGCGGCGACAGCTTTGAAAGCGCCGCAGCAAAATCGGCCCGCTGCGCCGTGCGGCGCGGCTCGTCGCGCAACAGCATGGCGAGGTCGTCAGCCAACACCTCCGCCCGGCACATCCCCTGCAAGCGTTCGGGGACGGCCTCGTGGCCCAACAGGATATTGACCAAATTCACACGCCGCAGCTTGGTCAGCATGCGGAACAGGAACGCGGTCATCTTGTGGACGCGGTAGGCGATGACATGGGGCACCCGGGCAACGGCTAACTCCAGTGACACCGTGCCGGACGCGGCCAGCGCCACATCGAAGGCGGCGAAGGCGTCGGGGCGAATGTTCGATTCCTGCAGGATCACGACCGGCGCCGCCCACCCTGTCGCGGCCTGCGCGACCTCGGCAGCCACGGCAGGTACTGTCGGAATTACGACCTGGAGGTTGGCGTAGCGTTGCGCCAGAAGCGTCACGGCGTCCTTGAACACCGGCAGGAGGCGCAGCACCTCGCTCTTGCGACTGCCCGGCAGCACGCCGATCAGCTTTGTGTCCTCGGCGATGTGATGCAGGCGGCGGAAGCGCGAGCCGTTCCCTTGCTCGAAGCCGGCCTCGACCACGGGATGTCCCACCCAGGTCGTCGGCAGACCATGCACCGTGAAGTACGGCGGTTCGAACGGCAGAAGCGCCATCAGGTGGTGCACCCATTTAGCCAGCTGCTTCGCGCGTTTGGGACGCCATGCCCACACCTGAGGCGCGACATAACGCACACGCGGGATTGTGCTCTTTTTCTTGGCGAGGCGTTCGTGCACCCGCCCGGTGAAACCCCAGGAGTCGATCGTCACCAGGATATCGGGCTGCCTTTCCTCGATGTCTCGCACGGTTTCCGCGACACGCTGCAGCACCCGCCGCGCCTTGGGGAGAACTTCGAACACGCCAAGCAGCGCCAGTTCGTGAACGTCGAACAGGCTCTTGAAGCCGTCGCGTTCCATCTGATGCCCGCCGAGGCCGGCGAACCGCACCCGGCCGAAGGTCTGGTCGCGCAACGCTTGGATCAATAACGCCCCAAGCTGATCGCCGGACGCCTCGCAGGCTATGACATAGATCAAGGGGCCTTCGTCAGAATTTGCCATCGGCGACCCCCACGATGAACAAACCCGCGTCGTCGGCCATTGCAATCATCCGCGCGCGATCAAGCATGAAGGTATGGCCGGCTTCGATGGCGATCCCGGACAGCCCCGCTGCAATCGCGTTCTTCACCGTCGCGGGGCCTACGGTTGGCAGATCGACACGCCGCTCCTGCTGCGGTTTTTTCACTTTCACAAGGACGCCGCCTTGCGCACGCGACAGCATCGCATCGGTGCCGTCCTTGTTCTCGACAGCAACGATCTTGCCGTCCTTGACGATGACGGCCTGCCCTATATCGGCCGCACCGTGCGTCTTGGCGGCTTGGAACCCGGCGGCGATGTCGTCGGCAAACGAAACAGGGCTATGGCGCCCCATCACCCCGAACGGCGCGAGAAGCTCGAACAAGATGCTGTCGGCGCCCACCACTCTGAAGCCTTCGGATTCTATCTCGCCGACCAGCGCAGACAGCAGGCTGTCGTCACCCAACGCCGCACGTCCTGCGATGCGCGCAAGCATGGCGGCGCCTTTGAAATCAGTGATCAACTCGCTGAATTTGGGGCGCTGCACGGCCCCGGCCATCACGACTTCGCTGACCCCAGCACCGCGCAAGAGATCGAAGCCTTTGCCGACCTCGCCCAACTTAATCCAAGCGTCGGCGGGGCGTGGAAGCGCGGCATTGTCGGCGAAACCCGTCAGGCCAAGGACGTAGTGATCGCGCCCCGCCGACCGGCATGCCGACACAAGGAGCCCCGGGAGCGCACCGCCGCCGGCGATGACCCCAAGCTTGGCCGCGCGTAGGGCCGCGGTCACTTACGGAGAGCCGTTGCCGTTGACGATCCCCGGCGTGCACATCGGCCGGGTGGAATCTTCGCGGATGAAGTTGATGATATCCATCACGCCCGCGTGATCTTTGAACAGTTCGGCGACTTCGATCAAACGTTCGGCCATCGTACCGCCCTGCGAGAACAGAAGACCGTAAGCCGTACGCAGCGAACGAATGTCCTCGCGTGAGAAGCCGCGGCGACGCAGTCCGACAATATTCAGACCGGTCAGACGTGCGCGATTGCCCATGGCGAGTGCGTAGGGGATGACGTCCTTCTCGACGCCGGTGACGCCGCCGATCATGGCGTGCTTACCGATACGCACATATTGATGCACGCCCGACAGACCGCCGATGATGGCGTATTCGCCGATCTCGACATGGCCGCCGAGCGCAACGCTGTTAGTGAGGATGACATGGTCGGCGATGACGCAGTCATGCGCGACGTGCGAGCCCACCATGAAGAAACAATCACTTCCGACGCGCGTTTCCATGCGGCCCTGTTCGGTGCCGATGTGCATCGTGACATGTTCGCGGATCGTGTTGTTGCGCCCGACGATGAGGCGAGACGGCTCACCCTTGTAGCGAAGGTGCTGCGGCGCGAGGCCGAGGGAGGCAAAGGGATGGATAACGGTGTTGGCGCCAACGCTGGTGTGGCCATCGACGATCACGTGCGAGATGAGACGCACATTGTCGCCCAGCACGACGTTGGGACCGACGGTGCAGTAAGGACCGATCTGGACCCCCTCGCCGATGGCCGCCGAGGGATCGACAATTGCAGTCGGATGAATATTCACGATGGGGCGAGCGGTATCCAAGAGATCAGGTGCCCATGATCATGGCGGTATAAACCGCCTCGGCAACGACCGTGTCGCCGACGCGCGCTTCGCCCGTGAAACGCCACACGTTGGCGCGCTGGCGCTCCTTACGGCAGTAGAGGCGAAGTTGATCGCCCGGCTCGACCGGCTTGCGGAAACGCGCGTTCTCAATGCTCATGAAATAGACCAACTTGCCTTCCGCAGCCTGGCCCAGCGAGGCGACGACGATCACCGCCGCGGTCTGCGCCATGGCCTCAATGATGAGGACGCCCGGCATCACCGGACGTCCAGGGAAGTGACCCTGGAAAAATGGCTCATTTGCGGTGACGTTCTTGAGGCCCACGGCGGACTCGCCGGGAACGACGTCGAGCAAGCGATCGACCATCAGGAACGGGTAGCGGTGCGGGATCATCTCGACGATCCGGTGGATGTCGATGGTGATGGCGGGATTAGGCGTTTGTCCGTCCATGGCAGGCTCCGGCTCTCGAACGCGGCTCACTCCCGCGTCCAGAAGGACACGTTTTACGGCCCCTTGTTACGCTTGGTCAACCGCGATAGGGCCGCAATTTCACGCCAAAACTGACGTATGGGCTTTGCGGGGCTACCCATAACGACCTCGCGCGGCTCGACATCGCGCATCAGGCCCGATTGGGCGGCCACCTGAGCGCCGTTGCCAACGGTCAAATGGTCGGCTAGGCCCACTTGCCCGCCTAGAACGACGCCATCGCCCAGCGTGCAACTGCCTGAGATTCCCACTTGGGCGACAATGACGCAGCTCCGCCCGATCACGACGTTATGGCCGATCTGAACCAGGTTATCGATCTTGGTGCCCGCGCCGATAACCGTATCCGCGGCGGCCCCGCGATCGATGGTCGTATTGGCGCCGATCTCGACATCGTCTTCGATGATGACGCGACCGAGCTGCGGGACCTTTCGCAAGCCGGACGCTGTCGGCACGAACCCGAAGCCGTCTTGCCCCACTCGCACGCCGGGATGCATCACAACACGCTTCCCGACCAACGCATAGAGCACAGTGACGTTGGCTCCTATTACGCTATCTGCGCCGATCTTGACGCCGGGGCCGATGACGCTATTGGCGCCGAGGCTCACGTTGTCGCCGACGCTCGCTTTCGATCCGATGACGACACCGGGGGCAAAACGAACGTTCTGCCCAATGACCGCATCGGGGGCGATTGGCGTGGCGTAATCGTACGGCTCGCCCATCGGATAAAAATATGCCGCTACAGCCGCGAACGCGGCGCGCGGATCCTTTGCGATCAGCACGGCGCAACGCGGCGGCGCATGCGCCGCAAGTTCTTCGGTCGTGATGCACGCGCCGCACGAACTTGCGCTTAATGCGGCGCCGAACTCCTTGTCGGCGACGTATACAATCTCGCCCGGCCCGGCGGTCTCGATTTGCCCCACGTCAGAAACAAGAAGCCCGGCATCGGCTCCAGGAGCCGGCCGGGTCTCGGTCATCGCCGCGAGGTCTGCGAGTGATCGCGGAGCCTCGCGGCGATAAAACCGTGGATCAGGCATGTAATGCCTTACGCCAGCTTATTTGGCTTTCGCCTTCGCGGCGGCGCCACCGGCGGCCGGAGCCGCGCCACCCGCAGCGGCGGCAGGAGCCGGAGCTTGCAACGTGGCCGGATCCTGGAACTTCACCGAGGCGAGACGCTGATTGAGGCGCTCGAGAACCGGCTGGGTGATGTCCATGCCGGGGTCGAAGAACAGCAGCTGGTTGTGAGCGGCGACCGCCGTGATGCCCTGCTGCTTGGCGATTTCCTGCGAGACGCTGATGATCGTATTGCCGATTTCCTGCATTGCCTGCTGGAACGAGAAATCAAGGCGCTCTTGCTTGTCGCGCACCTGGTTCTGGAAGTCCGCCAGCTTCTGCTGGAACGTCTGGGCGCGCTGCTGGAACACTTCCGGCGCCATCACGCTGCGCTGCGACGACAGTTCCTGATCTTCGGCGCGAAGCTTGGCTTCTTCGTCCTTGATCTGCGACTGATAGGTCTGCGCGTATTTCTCGCGCTCGAGACGCACGCCCTTCGCCGCGAGGCTGTCCTGCAGGATGCGATCGGTGTTGACCACGCCGAACACAACAGCCGGACGGCTCTGCGCCTGCGCGGCGGAAACGCCGGTCATGGAAGCCATGCCGAGAGCAACCGCCAGGACGACGGAGCGACGCATGGTCGTGAAGAGTTTCGTTGTCATAGGTTGAGCCTTTTTTCGAACCTGTTTTAGTAACGTTGACCAAAGTTGATGCGGAACCGGGACTTTTGGTCCCACGGCTGCGCATTGAAAATAAACGGTGAGTAGTCGACCGTGATCACACCCACAGGGGACGTCCACTCCACCCCAATCCCGGCGGAACCCCTGAATTTCTGCGTGTCAAAAATGGTGATCCCGGCACGCCGCTTCAAATCCTTCGGCGGACCAATAACACCCCAATCGTTGAAGAGATAGGTCTTCAGGCCGCTTTCCTTGGGCAGGCCTGGAACGCGCAGCTGGAACGACGCGGTGGCCATCCAGTCGCCGCCGACCGCGTCGAAGGTCGTGGCATCGCGCGGACTGGCGCCGAAGTCCTTGAAGCCGCGCAAGGTGGTGCCACCCATCTGAGAACGCTGATAAATTTTGACTTCCTGGCCGAGCCCCACAATGTAGCTGCCGCTGGCCGCCGCCGAAAAGATCCAGCCTTCGAGCGGCTCGAGATAGAGCGCGCCGCCAACCCCGCCACGGACGTACCGTTCGCTACCGCCCAGACCCGCGAGGTCCGTGGACAGCGTGAGGAAGTAGCCGTTGTGCGGATCGATGACGTTGTCACGGCGGTCGTACCCGATGACCTGGCTGACCTGCGAGGTGACCGCGCTGCCCGCCTGCTCGCGCACGAACTGCGACGAGAAACTGGTGAGGCCGGTGAGCTTGGTGACGAAGAGCTGATAGTTGAAGCGCTGGAACAGATATTCGTTGTACTGGAAGCCCAGGCGGGCCGTGCCGCCAAGGGTGTTCGACGTGAAGCCCGACTGCGACTGATAGTCGACCTGGCTGGCGACGATGTCGAAGCCGGCGACCAAGCGGCGGTCGAGGAAGTACGGTTCGGTGAAGCTGAGGTTCACCTGCATCTGCTGCTGCGCGAGGCTGAAGTTGGCGCCGAGATTCTGCCCCTTGCCGAGCAAGTTGCGTTCGCGAACCCCAACGTCGAACAGGGCGCCCGAGGCGCTTGAATAGCCAACGCCGAAGCTGAGTTCGCCGGTGGGCTGCTCTTCCACGGTTGCCGTCAATATGGTGCGGTCCGGATAGACGTCGGACGGCGCGTTGTCGATCTTGACGGTGTCCTGCTTGAAGAAGCCGAGGTTCTCAAGACGCTCGCGCGAGCGTCGCACACGCGCCGTATTGAACGAATCGCCTTCGACGAGCAACAGCTCGCGGCGGATGACGCGGTCGAGCGTGCGGACGTTCCCCTTCACATCGACGCGTTCAACGAACACGCGCGGCCCCTGCTGGACCTGGAAGGTGAGATCGATCGTCTTGTTGGCTTCGTCGCGGCGGACGCGCGGGTTGATGTCGATGAAGGCATAGCCGGCGGTGCCGGCCGCATTCGTGATCGCGTCTATGGTGTCTTCGATCGCCTTGCCGTTGAACCAATCGCCTTGCTGCGGAATGACGGCGCGCTCGAGAACGTCGCGCGGCAGATCCTTGATGTTGACTTCAAGGTCCACCTTATTCAGGCGGTAGCGCGGACCTTCCTTCACGGTGAAGGTCATGTAGAAGTTTTCGCGGTTCGGCGCGAGTTCGGCGACGGCGGAGATGACTTCGAAGTCAGCGTAGCCATTCTGCACGTAGTGGCGACGCAGAAGTTCCCGGTCGTAGTTCATGCGATCCGGATCGTAGGTATCGTTCGACGTCAGGAAGCGCCACCAACGCTCTTCGCGCGTCAGCACCACGTTGCGCAACTCATCGTCGTCGAAGGCGTCGTTGCCCACGAAATTGATGGTGCGCACGTAGGTCGGGCTGCCTTCGCTGATTTCGAAGACCACGTCGACGCGGTTCTGCGGGAGTTCGATGACCTTCGGATCGACGCGTGCAGCGAAGCGGCCCTTGCGGCGATACAGTTCCAGAATCTTCTCGACGTCTTGCTGCACCTTGTTGCGCGTGTAAACCACGCGCGGACGTAGCTGCATCTCTTTCGTCAGGTCGTCGTCCTTGATCTTGTCGTTACCTTCGAGCGAGATCCGGTTGATGATCGGGTTTTCCACCACGCGGATGACGAGGATGTTGTTTTCGCCGCGCGTGATAGACACGTCCGCGAACAGACCCGTGCCGAACAGGTTCTTCAGCGACTGGTCGATGCGCGAGGGATCGAATGGATCGCCTTCCCGCACGGTGACATAGGTGCGCACGGTCGCCGGCTCGATACGCTGGCTGCCCTGAACCGCGATGCCCTGAATGGTATCGGCCGCGCTTTGGGCCCGCGCTTCGGACACAGGCAGAGCCAGCGTCGCGGCGCCAGAAAGAAGGGCAACCATCGCGCCCGCTTGAAGGGCGCAAAGCGGCACAAGATGCCACCCGCGCCGCACGCTGCGCCGAACCGTCTCAGCCGCCCCAATCATAGAAACCTTCCCAGCTTTATCGATCCGCCGGCGCTTAACGCAGCGGTGTACCCTCTATGTGCGGATCAACTGGACGATGTCGTTCCAGGTCACGAACAGCATCAGAGTCAGGACAAGAGCCAATCCCACACGCAGACCCCATTCCTGGACCTGTTCCGAAAGCGGTCGTCCGCGCACGGCTTCGATGGCGTAAAACATGAGGTGTCCGCCGTCAAGGAGCGGGACCGGGAAAAGGTTCACAACCCCAAGATTAATCGACAGAATCGCCATGAAAAGAATGAAACCAAGTACCCCGGTTTTGGCCGCCTGCCCGGAAATTTGTGCAATCCGGATCGGGCCGCCCAGATCCTCGGTCCCCCGTTCGCCCATGATCATCTGACCGACCGCCACTTTGGTCGTGTGGATGACGTCATAGACCTGGCCGAAGGCGGCGCCGGCCGCGGAAATCGGATCCAGACGGGTCACCGTCATATGCTCGCGTGAAGCCTGGATGCCCAGCATCAGGCGCTTGGTGACTTTGCCGTCCTCGTCCTTGTCTTCGCGCACGCGGGGCGTGACGGAGATTACCTGCTCGCCCCCGCCTTCGCGGCTGATGCCGATTTCCATGGGCGCGCCGTTGGCGAGCAGAACCATGGTCTGGATGTCTTCAAAGCGTTCGACCGGCTTGCCGTCGATGGTGACGATGCGGTCGCCCGGTTGGATGCCCGCTTCCGCCGCCGCACCGCCCTCCACGACCCCGCCGATGACCGGATCGGTCGTCGGGCGGCCGCCAATCGAGAAGGTCAGCCAGAACACGATGATTGCGAACAGGAGGTTCACCGCAGGGCCCGCGAACACGATGGCTGCGCGCTGGCCGAGGGTCTTGTGCTTGAAGGAGACGGCCCGCTCTTCCGGGGTTAGCTCGCGTGGCACTTCCGTGGTCTTGCCGCCTTCCACGACCTGCATCGTCTCGCCCTCACCGAACATCTTCACGTAGCCGCCCAGCGGGATCAGGGAGAGTTTCCAACGGGTACCGTGTTTATCGGTGCGGCCAAAGATCTCCGGGCCGAAACCGATGGAGAACGCATCGCAGCGCACACCGCAGCGCCGCGCGACGAAGAAGTGGCCGAACTCGTGGACAAAAACCACGACCGAGAGGGCGATGAAGAAACTGACGAGGGTAAAGGGAACGCCGAAAAGGTGTTCAAGCACGCTGTGCATCTCCTAAGGCCGCAGTCTCGCGGCGGTACATCATCCTGGCTACTCGGCCGCCGCGCTCAGGTTCCGGGCCGCTTGCGCCACACGGCGGGCCTCGGCGTCGATCGCCATAACGTCGTCCAGGCTCTGGAGCGATTGATGTGCCACCCGGTCCATGGTGTGCTCGACGATTGCGGCAATATCAAGGAAGCCAATATCTCCGGCCAGGAAGCGGGCCACGGCGATCTCGTTTGCGGCGTTAAGGATAGTAGGGGCGCTACCGCCGGACTGCAACGCGCGCCGGGCTAACCTGAGGGCCGGAAAGCGGATTTCATCGGGCTGTTCGAAGGTCAGGGTACCGAGCGCGGCCAGGTTGAGTCGCGCGGCCGGCGCATCCAGACGTTTCGGATAGCCCAAGGCATAGGCGATGGGCGTGCGCATGTCCGGCGAACCGAGCTGTGCCAGGACCGAACCGTCGCAATACTCCACCATGCTATGGATCACCGATTGGGCATGGACCACGACGTCGATCCGCTCGCTGCCAAGACCGAACAGGTGATGAGCCTCGATGACCTCAAGGCCCTTGTTCATCATGGTCGCGGAATCGACCGAGATTTTGGCCCCCATGGACCAGTTTGGGTGGGCGACAGCCTGCTTCGGGGTCACTTCCCGCATCTGAGCCAGGGACCAAGTCCGGAACGGTCCGCCGGAAGCCGTGAGGATCACCTTGCTGATCTTCTCCTTCTGGTCGAAGTCGAAGACCTGGAAGATGGCATTATGTTCGGAGTCCACCGGGAGAAGCGTGACCCTGTGGCGCGCCACGGCGTCGGTGAAGACCGTCCCGGCACTGACCAGGCATTCCTTGTTGGCCAGAGCGATGGTCGCCCCCCGCGACACGGCGGTCAGGGTCGGTTTGAGGCCCGCGGCGCCGACGATGGCGGCCATAACCCAGTCCGAGGGTTCCGCGGCCGCCTCGCACACCGCTTCGGGCCCAGCCGCGACGCGAACGTTGGTGCCCGCAAGCGCCGCCTTGAGGTCGCTATAGGCCGCCGGGTCCGCGACCGCCACAATGGCCGGCTTCAGGCGCTTGGCCTGTTCGGCCAGCTTCTCCCAGTTGCCGTTCGCCGTCAGGGCGACGACGTCATATGCGTGAGGGTCGCGGTCAATCAGGTCGACCGTGCTGTCGCCGATGGAACCCGTCGAGCCCAGGATCGTGATCCGCTTGCGGTCCATTCCCCCTACCACCGCTGAACGCCCCCGCCGAGAATAACGCAAAACACGGCCATAATGGGAGCGGCCGCCCACAGGCCGTCGAAGCGGTCCATGAAGCCGCCGTGCCCCGGGATGATCGCGCCTGAATCCTTGACGCCATACCTTCTTTTTACAGCAGATTCAAATAGATCTCCCATCTGGCTCACAATCGACATCAACAATGCCACGGCGATATGGGCGGCCTTAATAT
The DNA here is from genome assembly GCA_041905525.1 of Rhodospirillaceae bacterium. Taxonomy (GTDB): domain Bacteria; phylum Pseudomonadota; class Alphaproteobacteria; order Rhodospirillales; family Rhodospirillaceae; genus SHVO01. The sequence continues at coordinate 31,210 of JAYRKY010000014.1, read as the reverse complement.
CAATTCTGAACACCCATAAAAGAAGGGCTGAGAAGCCGACCGCCCACACCAACCCGCCGACCGCCCCGGAGCGGGTCTTTCCCGGACTGACGGACGGGGCAAGCTTCGGTCCGCCGACCGTTCGCCCGACAGCGTAGGCACCGATATCGGTCGCCCAAACGACGGCCAAGATCCAGAAAATCGAGAAACTACCGCCGTCGACCTGGAAGCCCGACGCGGTCGAGACAACCCGGTCATCGCGTCCTCCGCCACCGGCAGCCCAGACGTAGGCCAGGGTTACGGCCGGTAGGACAGCATAAGGTACAGCGACGAAGACGGGTTCACGGCGGAGCATCACGCCGACCAGCCCCACCGCGACGACGATCATCGCCCAGGGCGAGGCGAGCGGGATCAGGATGGCGCCGACAAAACCCAAACCCATGAGGACCGTGCGGGTCTGCTTACCAAGCTGGCTATCCATCCGCACGAACTCCCAAGTGATCACCGCGGTGATGACCCCGAGGAGAATATGGAAAGACGGATAGCCGAAATAGACGAGCGCCAGGAACAACGGCCCCAGGACGATGCCCGAGACGATGCGGGGCAATAACATGCGGCCGCCCGGTTAAGTCACAACAGCGCCGTACCGGCGCTCGCGGCTGCGATAGGTGGCGATGGCCGCCTCAAGCTCGGCCTGGCCGAAGTCCGGCCAAAGGGTGTCGGTGAACACGAGTTCGGTATAGGCCATCTGCCACAACAGGAAGTTGCTGATGCGCTGCTCGCCCGAGGTCCGGATCAGGAGGTCCGGGTCAGGCGTGCCGGCCGTGAACAACCGACGCGAAAACGCGGCCTCATCGATTTCCCCTGGCTTCAGGCGGCCTTCGGCGCAGTCGACCGCAAGGGCCCGGGCGGCCTCGATGATTTCCTGACGCGCGCCGTAGCTGAGGGCAATGGTCAGGTCCATCTTGGTATTGGTGAGGCTATTGCGTTCAGCCCGCTCGATCAGACCGACCGTATCGGGGCTAAATCGCGTGCGATCACCGATCACGCGGAGGCGGACACCGTTCTCGACCAATTCCGCGACATCATGCTCGAGATAGAACCGCAGGAGCCCCATCAGGTCGCGCACTTCGGTCTCGGGCCGCTGCCAGTTCTCCGACGAGAAGCCGAACAGGGTTAGGTACCGGACGCCGAGATTGCCCGCGCATTTTACCACCCGCTTCACCGCGTCCGCGCCACGTTTGTGGCCGGCGGTACGGGGCAGCCCCCTCGCCTTCGCCCAGCGCCCGTTACCGTCCATGATGATAGCCACATGCAGCGGCGTTCCCGGATCGGGGCGGTCGCTGGCCGGCTGCAAAGGCTGGGCGGGACTGGCGCGCATACGGGGGATCAGACCTGGGTGATTTCCTGCTCTTTATGCTTCAACGCCTCATCGACCTTCGCGATGTACTGATCCGTCATCTTTTGGATCTCTTCGGCGTACTTCTTGTGCTCGTCCTGGGAGATGACATGGTCCTTCTCCAGCTTCTTGAGGACGTCGTTACCGTCGCGGCGCACGTTGCGGATCGAGACACGGGCATGCTCGGCATATTTATGGGCGACCTTGGTCAGTTCCTGGCGGCGCTCGGTCGTGAGCGGCGGAATGGGAACGCGGATCAAGGTGCCGTCGGCCATCGGGTTGAGGCCAAGGTTGGCTTCGCGGATCGCCTTTTCAACCGATTTCGCCATGCCCTTGTCCCACACCGACACGGAAATTAGGCGGGGCTCAGGTACCGATACCGAGGCAACCTGGTTGAGAGGCATCTTGCTGCCGTACGCGTCGACCATCACAGGCTCAAGGAGCTGCGCGCTGGCGCGGCCAGTGCGCAGGCCAGAGAACTCCTTCTTGGCGTGCTCGAAGCTTACTTCCATCTTGTGCTGAAGGTCTTTTTTCAGATCTTGATAGCTTTGGGCCATGTCCTCACCCCTCCTCTGGATCTTAGGCCGCCGCCTTGGTGGCGATGACCGTGAATTGTCCGCGGCCTTCCAGGACCTCGGCGACCGCGTTGTCACGGTGCATATCGAACACAACGATCGGCAGGTGATTGTCGCGCGCCAAGGCGATGGCGGCGGTATCCATCACGCGAAGATCGTCGGAAATAACCTTGTCAAAAGTCAGGCGGTCGTAGCGGACCGCACCGGCATGTTTCTTGGGATCGCGGTCGTAAACGCCGTCGACCTGGGTGGCCTTGAGCAGCGCGTCGCAGTTCATCTCCACCGCGCGCAAGGCCGCAGCCGTATCGGTTGTAAAGAAAGGATTGCCGGTGCCCGCACCGAAAATCACCACTCGGCCTTTTTCCATGTGCCGCACGGCCCGCCGCCGGACGTAGGACTCGCAGACCTGCGACATGGCGATGGCGGACTGCACCCGCGTGGGAACATCGACGGCTTCCAGCGCATTCTGGACCGCGAGGGCGTTAATCACCGTCGCGAGCATGCCCATATAGTCGGCGCTCGCGCGGTCCATCCCCTGCGCCGCACCTGAAATCCCACGGAAGATGTTGCCCCCGCCGATCACCAGGCAGACCTGCTTGCCCATGCTGGTGACGTTCTTGATGTCGCGAGCCAGTTTGATGACGGTTTCGTTGTGAAGGCCGTAGTCCGACGGTCCCATCAGCCCCTCGCCGGAGACCTTCAACATGATGCGTTTGTACGGCAGCGGGGCCATGTCTCACCTTCGCGTTGTTCAGGCCCAGAACGGGCGGCCGCCGCAGCGGACTAAACCTATGAAAAAGGGACGGTTTTGCCGTCCCTTGAGAGTCCGGTCCGTGCGCTGGGGCATCATATACTAAACCCAGCGCACGGGAACGGGGAGAAAGCGCTTTCGAACCGGAGCCTTTGGGGCGCGGTTTTCTAGCGAGAGGACATGGCGGCCACTTCGGCCGCGAAGTCCGTTTCGTTCTTCTGGATGCCTTCACCGAGGCCGTAGCGGATGAAGCCCGCGAGCTTCACCGGAGTGCCCAGGTCCTTCGCCATCTTTTCGACCACCTGACCGACCTTCTGCTTATCGTCCATGATGTAGGCCTGCTCGAGCAGCACAACTTCCTCGTAGTACTTGCGCACGCGGCCCACGAGCATCTTTTCGATGATGTCGGCCGGCTTGCCGGACGCCATCGCCTGCTCGCGATAGATCGCCTTCTCGCGCTCGAGAATGGCCGGGTCCACCGACGCCGTGTCGAGAGCTTCGGGCTTCGCCGCCGCAACGTGCATCGCGATCTGCTTGCCGAGTTCGGCGAGTTTCGCCTTGTCGCCGGAAGACTCCAGCGCGACGAGCACGCCGATCTTGCCGAGACCCGGACGGATCGCGGTGTGGATGTACGACGACACGACGCCGTCCGTGACGGCAATCGCGGCCGCGCGGCGGATCGCCATGTTTTCGCCGATGGTGGCGATCAGATGCGTGAGCTGTTCCGACACCGTGCGGCTCTCGCCCGGGTGCGGCGCGTTCTTCAGGACTTCCACGTCACCCTTCACTTCCAGGGCGATCTTGGCGGCGCTGTCGACGAAGTCCTGGAACAGAACGTTGCGCGCGACGAAGTCAGTTTCGGCGTTGATTTCGATCACGGCCCCGGCGTTGCCGGCGGTGGCGACGCCCACGAGGCCTTCGGCGGCCACGCGGCTCGACTTCTTGGCGGCCTGGGAAAGGCCCTTCTTACGCAGCCAATCGATGGCGGCTTCCATATCGCCGTTGGTTTCGTTCAGCGCGTTCTTGCAGTCCATCATGCCCGCGCCGGTCTTTTCGCGCAGGTCCTTTACGAGTTGGGCGGTAATAGCGGCCATGTCATCCTCGGAATGTCAGAAGTGCGGCGAAGCCCGGATAGGCCCCTGCCGCGTCATTGGTCCGCGGAACGAAAAAGCGGTGGACCGATTTTCGTTCCGCGGAGAAGCGATACGAAGCCTTAAGCTTCCGCAGCGGCGGAGGCGCCGTCGGCTTCTTTCTTGCGGCTGCGCGAACGCGGCTTCTTCACCACGACCGGGCCCTTGTCGCCTTCGTCTTCGCCCGGCAGGCTTTCGACCGGCGCGGTTTCCTGCGCACCGATGTCAACGCCAGCGGTCTTCATTTCGTCCTTGATGCCCGTGAGCACGGTGTTCGCCACGAGTTCGCAGTACAGCTTGATCGCGCGAATGGCGTCGTCGTTGCCCGGAACCGGGTACGTGATATTGGCCGGATCGGAGTTGCTATCCAGGATCGCGACAACCGGGATGCCCAGAACGCGGGCTTCGTTCACCGCAATGGCTTCCTTGTTGGTGTCGATCACGAACAGGATGTCGGGCAAGCCGCCCATGTCCTTGATCCCGCCCAGCGAGCGGTTCAGCTTTTCCTGCTCGCGCGCGAGTTCAAGCTGTTCCTTTTTGGTCAGACCATGAAGCTGCTGCTCGTCGGCGAGACGGGCTTCGAGGTCTTTCAAGCGCTTGATCGACTGAGAAACGGTCTTCCAGTTGGTGAGCGTGCCGCCCAACCAACGGTGATTGACGAAGTACTGGCCGCAACGTTCGGCGTATTCCTTCACGATCTCCTGCGCCTGGCGCTTCGTGCCCACGAAGAGCACGCGCCCACCGGCGGCGGTCACGTCATGGATCGCCTGCATCGCACGCTGCAACATCGGAACCGACTGCTGCAGATCGATGATGTGGACCCCATCGCGCACCCCGAACAGGTACGGCTTCATCTTGGGGTTCCAGCGGCGGGTATTGTGTCCGAAGTGGGCGCCGGCTTCGATGAGCTGACGCATGGAAAAATCAGGCAGAGCTGCCATGGGATCCTCTTTTTTTCCGGTTGTGCCTCCCCAGGTGGTGGAATCTCCCCCCGACGGGGAGACACCGGAATGGACGTCTTGAACACCAAAACGCCCGCACCCAGGTGTGGAATGGGCGGGGGTATAGGGTTTCCCCCTTTAAATGTCTAGGTAAAAACCTAGAATCGCCAGGAAATCGAAACTTTTCCAGCCCATAAGCCATTAAGACTCCACTGGAAAGTAGGAATCCGCCATGCAGATCGATCAGGACACACTTGCCCGCTTGTTCCGGACCGGGGTTCGGAAAATGCGCGGATCCGACGTGCTGCGGGTCGTGCGCCGCTCACGAGGGCTCAAGCGTCTGATCAACGGCCCCCTCGCCGAGATGGGCGAAGACGCGGGCCAGCTTCTGGCCATGCTCAAGGACTATACCAACGGCACATATAAAGAAGTGCCGCGCTCGACGGTGCTGGCCGGGGCATTCGCCCTTCTCTATGTCCTGAATCCCTTCGATCTCATGCCGGACTTCATTCCCGGGATCGGGTACCTGGACGATATGTCGATGGTGGCGCTGGTGATCGGGTCGATCCGCCGCGACATTGCCAGTTACACCCGCTGGCGCCGCTCGCGCGCGGCCATCGCCCGCCGTCTGCGCCTGACGTTCGGTGTGGGGCGCCGCCGCGCCTTCGCGCGCTAGGAAAAACAGCTTTTTCCCGACGGGTGGATTTCGGGGGAGTTTCTTCCCGCGCCATGGGCAAAACGGCCGTCCGAGGCCTTCGCCCATCTACCGTCCGCCCGTCGCCCGCGATTACATGGGGCCGAAATGCGTAAGGACCCCTCAATGCCACAGATGATCGACAGCTACCGCCTCCGCGCGGCGGAGTGCCTTGCCCAGGCTCGGCGCACGCCCGACGAAACCGACAAAGCCATCTTTCTGGAAATGGCGGAGCAATGGCTCTCGCTGGCGGCGAGCGGCGACAAAACGCCGAGCTCTTTCGGCGCCTTGATCGGCTAGGCGCTCACTCTTTCGCCGCGGCTTCCGCCAGCCGCTTCCAATCTTCCGCGACCCTGATCAAACCCGCGCGCGTCTCGGCGTCCTCGGTGCGGGCCGCACGCTCGAACGTTTCTTGCGCCCGGCGGCGGTACCAATCGGCCCTGCCCTTCTTTGCTTCCTCGCGCGCGGCTTGCGTGGGGGCAAGCGGCGGCAAGATCTCCTCGAAAGGCGTGAACCACATGTTCCGCAGGGCAAAGAGGCCGAGCAATGGCCCGGGCAAGAGGAGCCATGCGACCTTGTCGCCCAGATCCGCGTGGGTCCTGGTGGCGATCAGGATCGAGACAATCGTAATCGCGAACCCGAGACTGGTTTGAAGTGCGAGCGAACTGCCCACGAGCGCCGGGGGACAATGGCGCGCAGCGAGCGCCGAAAATTGCGGGCTGTCGGCGATGACGGCCCCGCCCCATACCAGAAGGACAAGAAAGCGCAAAGCGAACGGCGCGCTGTCCAGCAACGGGTAGAGCAGACACATGGCGCCGGAAATCGCGAGCGAGGCACCGGCGACACGCTCTGAGCCGAGCCTTCGCGTGATGCCGCCGCCCCAGATGCATCCGATACAGCCGACCGCGATGACGAGGAACGACAGCGCCCAGCCGATCTGGGGCTCGTTGAAGGAAGTGTCCGCAATGGCCGAGGCCACCAGCAGCGGAACGATCGTCCAGAAGGCGTAGAGCTCCCACATATGCCCGAAGTAAGCGAAGGCAGTGGCGCGGAATTTCGGGAGCTTGAAGGCACGAAAAAAGCTGCCAGCATCGGCCGGCCCGGAAGGTTTCGCGGCAGCAACCGGATCCCCCAGCTTGAAGATCATCGCGGCGGCAATGAGCGCAAGAACCGACGACACCATGATGGGAGTCTGCCAAGCGCCGTGGCTTCCCAGCGCGCGGACACCCATCGGAAGCGCGGTGCCCAGCGTAAGCATGCCGACGAGCAGGCCCAAGGTCTGCCCCGCACGGCTTGGCGCCCAGGCCACCGCCATCTTCATGCCGATGGGATAAACGCCGGCCAGCGAAACGCCGACCGCAATCCGCAAGATAATTTGCGTAAAGGTGGAGTCCGCGGAAGACGCAAATGCGAAGTTGAAGAGAGCGCCCAGAGTGGCGGACAGCGCGAAGATTCGCGACGGGCGAAACCGATCCGCGAGGCCGCCGAACGAAAACAGAAGCGTGCCGGTGATGAAGCCGCCCTGTACGGCCATAGTCATGGCGCCGAGATATTCCGCCGAACCGCCGGCGACATTGGCGGAGAACCAGAGAGATGTCGCGAGAAGTTGTGCGAGGGCAATGAGAGTGGTTTGAGATTTCATCAACCGGCCACAATCGTGAGCAAGAAACTTGAGACCCAAAATCCGCAGCAACAGAGCGGTGTCATGCCGCCGCCCTCGCCAATCGCTGGAGAAACAACTCCGCTTCGGGCGGACTACGCAAAATCACATGATTGACGCGTGCCGCTCTGATTTGTGTGAGACGAACGGGGCGTTGCCGCCGGTGATAATTCCAAGCGTACACGAGAAACCCCCAGTCGACCTTTTCGGGACAGCCCGCCGCCATGTCCGCTCTTACCTCGCCGTAATGCAGAAGTGCGCGCCTGACAATTCGCATCATGCAAAGCCAACGCGGCATGTCGAGGTACACAATCGTGTCCACCGCAGCGAGGCGAAGGTCCATCGTGTTCCCGTATCCACCGTCCATGATCCAGGTCGGTGTAGCGACCAAGTTGGCGATCTTCTGCCGGAACACGTCGGGCGGTGTTGGAACCCACCCGCAATTCCAAAAGTGTTGATCGAGATGAATGACGGGCAGACCGGTCAGCTTGCCTAAGCGTCGCGCAAGTGTCGACTTGCCCGCACCGGGCGGACCCATGACAAGAACTTTACGCATCGTGCCCCTCCCCGGCGGGTGCGTTAGAACCTAAACATCCATCCCGTGAACGAAACAGACCTCCGATCTAGAACTCCCTGATTTCTGCGACGCCATGCATTTCACGCAGCCCCGTCAGCGTCTTGGGCTGGATGGCGTAGCGATCGGACAGCGCGAGATGAATGTAATGCCCGTTTTGGCGGGTGACGACCACGATCTTCCCATTGCCGCGTCCGTCCGCCGCCAGGAGCCCCGACAGCTCGTGCACAGGCAACTCGGGCGTGACATGCAGTTCGATGTTCCGCACCCGGGCCGCGGCAGCCTTCTCCAAATCGTCGACGCGCGTTGTGAGAAGGCGCACCTTGCCGTTTTCGAGTTGCGCATCGAGGGTGAGAAGGACCGCGGATTCGCCATCCAAGAGTTCGCGGCTCGCCGCCAGCACTTCGGAGAACATCATGGCCTCGAAGGTGCCGGTTGAATCCTGGAATTTCACGAAAGCATATTTGTTGCCGCGCTTGCCGACGCGCTCGCGTTTTTCCTGGACCGTTCCCGCCATGCGGATGGGCTTCGCGCACTGATCCGGTGTGAGGTTCTCCAGATCGCGCGCCTTGACGACTTTCAACGCTTCAAGCGTGCCCGAGTAGGTATCGAGCGGATGATCCTTCAAATAAAATCCGAATGCGTCATGTTCATGGGCGATCTTCTCGAACTTCCGCCACTCATTCACCTTCGGCAGGGTGATCGTGCTGTGGCTGTCGTCGCCGCCGAACAAACTCACCTGATTCGAATTGCGCGCGCCCGCGCTGTGCTGGGCATGGCGCAGCACTATTTCAATACCGGCGAACAACTGACCCCGGTTGGGATGGAGTTCGTCCAGCGCGCCGGAGCTGACGAGATTCTCCAGCAAGCGCTTATTGATGATGGATGTATCGAGGCGATTGGCGAAATCCGACAGCGATTTGAACGGCCCATTCTTCCGGCGCTCGTCGACAAGGGCCTGCATGGCCCCCGCCCCCACGTTCTTGAGTGCGGCCAGCGCATAACGCACTGCCCCGCTCTCGACGCTGAAGGTCACGTCGGATCGATTGACGTCCGGCGGCAGAATCTCGATATGAAGACGCTTAAGCTCCGTCTTAAAGTCAGCCAGTTTGTCCGTGTTATGCATATCGAGCGTCATCGATGCCGCCAGGAACTCGGCCGGATAGTTCGCTTTCAGGTAGGCCGTTTGATAAGCCACTAGAGCGTAAGCCGCCGCGTGAGACTTGTTGAAGCCGTAGCCGGCGAACTTGTCGATGGTGTCGAAGATGGTCGAGGCACGGTCCGGCGGAATTTGACGGAACTTTCCCGCGCCCTCGATGAAGGTGGCGCGCTGCTTGTCCATCTCGGCCTGGATTTTCTTCCCCATCGCGCGGCGCAGGAGATCGGCGCCACCCAGGGAGTAGCCGGCCAACACCTGCGCGGCCTGCATCACCTGTTCCTGGTACACGATGATGCCGTAAGTCTCCTTGAGGATCGGCTCCATCGCCGGATGCATATACTCGATGGGCTCGCGGCCGTGTTTGCGGTTCACGAAAGTATCGATGTTGTCCATCGGACCCGGCCGGTAAAGCGCCACGATCGCGATCAGGTCTTCGAAGACGTCGGGCTTCAGTTTGCGCAAGACGTCACGCATGCCCGTACTTTCCAGCTGGAACACCCCGGCGGCATCCGCCCGAGTGAGCATGGCGTAGGTGGCTTTGTCGTCCAGAGGGATTTTCGAGATGTCGAGTTCGATCCCGCGTTTACGCAACAGCTTTACCGCGGTCTCGATCACCGTCAGCGTCTTCAGGCCGAGGAAGTCGAACTTCACCAACCCCGCCGGCTCGACCCACTTCATATTGAACTGCGTCACCGGCATATCGGACGCAGGATCGCGGTAGAGCGGCACCAACTCATCCAATGGGCGGTCGCCGATCACCAGACCGGCCGCATGGGTGGATGCGTGGGCGTAGAGGCCCTCGAGCTTCAGGGAGATATCAATGAGCTGACGGACGCTGTCGTCCGTCTCGCGCAAGCGCTTGAGTTCCTCTTCCGATTCCAGCGCATCCTTTAAGGACACGGGATTGGCCGGATTCATCGGAACCATCTTACAAATCTTGTCGACGTAGCCGAGCGGCATCTCAAGCACGCGACCGACGTTGCGCAACACCGCGCGTGCCTGGAGCTTTCCAAAGGTGATGATCTGCGCGACGCGGTCGCGGCCATATTCCTTCTGGACGTACCGAATGACTTCGTCGCGGCGGTCCTGACAGAAGTCGATATCGAAGTCGGGCATCGAGACGCGTTCCGGATTGAGGAAGCGTTCGAACAGCAGGTTGAACCGCAGCGGATCGAGATCGGTGATGGTCAAGGCCCAGGCAACGACAGAGCCTGCGCCCGAACCGCGACCCGGACCAACCGGAATGTCGCGCTCCTTGGCCCACTGAATGAAGTCCGCGACGATCATGAAGTAGCCGGGGAACCCCATCTTGACGATGGTGTCCAACTCAAACTCGAGCCGGTCCTTATAGGTCTTGGTAATCTCCGCCCGCTGCTCGGCGGTCATTTCGGGCTTCAGGACCTGATCTTCGAGCCGCTTGTCGAGGCCGTCGCGCGCAAGTTGGCGCAGGGCCTCTTCCTCGGTCCGCTGACCGGTTTTCGGCGAGCGCGGCAGGATGGGTTTGCGCTCCTCGACCTTGAAAGCGCACCGCTGTGCGATCACCAACGTGTTTTGAATAGCTTCCGGGATATCGGCGAAGAGCTTCACCATCTCCGCGGCGGATTTGAAACGGTGATTGGGTGTCAGCCGACGGCGATTGTGCACCGAAACAAAAGACTTCTCCGCGATGCAGATCAGAGCGTCATGGGCTTGGTACATGCCCTCGTCGGCAAAGAAACAATCGTTCGTCGCGACCAGCGGGACATCGTGCGCATAGGCGAGATCGATCAAGCCGGGCTCGATCCGCTCCTCGGCGCGCACGCCGTGACGCATCAACTCGATGTAAAGGCGGTTCGAGAAGATCGCCTTCAGCCGCTCTAGCGCTTCTTCGGCTTTCGCGCGCTGACCGTCCAGTAGATGCCGGCCGAGGGTCCCGGCGGGTCCACCGGTAAGCGCCAGAAGACCCTCGTTATATCGCTCGACGTCCGCCCAACTGATTTGCGGAGTTTCGCCGCTCTCCGTTTCCAGAAACGCCTTGCTCGTGAGTTTCAGAAGGTTACCGTAGCCCTTCTCGGTCTGGACGAGCAGCACCAGAACGTCGGGCTCGGGAAGACGGGCCGACTGGCCGTGGCCCGGCGTGGTGGTGTCATCCCGCCGGACCGAGAGCTGGCAGCCGATTATCGGCTGAACCCCATTCTTGGTGCATTCAATGGAGAATTCGAGGGCGCCAAAGAGGTTGCGGGTGTCAGTTAGAGCCACCGCCGGCATCGCGTTAGCGGCGCAAAGAGCGACCAGCTTGGGAACCTTGATGGCTCCTTCGGCCATCGAGTAAGCCGAGTGGACGCGCAGATGTACGAACGGGGCGTAAGTCATGGCACGAACATAGTTTGCCGGCACGGGCGCGTCACCCGCCGCCAGCGGATTATCCACAGCCCCCGTGCCGATTTTGCGCTTTCACGACCCGAGTTGTCGCGCCGGAATGGAGTCGCGAACCATCGTAAGGTGACGCTCGGGTTCCGACCCGCAAATTGACTACGGTTTCGGGAGTGGATTCTCGCTTCGTGCAGACAACAGTTGCAGCCGCCATCAGGAATTGGGAGGCCCCTCAATTATTGCCAAAAACTTGCCTGCCACGCGCATGTGAAACGGGGGAAAAAATGAAAGAGCCGCAATCGGCTACGCGGCGTTCCCGCTCATCTTCGCAGAATCCCGCACAACATAGATCAATGACGCAGTTCGTTTCGCATTCAAACTATGTGGAGGCTCACCGCAAGGGGATCCCGCATGCCAGACAAAATGCTGAATAAGCGCATGGCCGAAAACCCGCGTCAGATGGCGCGTTCCTGCCGGATGCGGGCGATCACAATGCGCCAGATCGCGGGCGCGGTGGTGGATCGTCATACACGAGAGATGCTTTTGAGACAGGCCGCCACATGGGATGAAATGGCGGACGCCGCGGAACGCCGCGCACAAGCGGTCGACCCGGACCGGTCGCAAGCCTCGAGTACTGCGAACGCGTAAGACAGACCTTCTTTAAAGTTGCTCAGAGGAGCCGACGACCCGCGCGGCCGGTAATCCCCTCAGGACCGCGGCCGACATCCGTTCGTATTCGTCGCCGACGCGGTGGAAACCCGCACGCACAACAGGATCCATCACGCACCGGGCCTCTCGACGCGCCTCTTTCGAACGATTGAGATATTCGGCGGCACGTTCCTTATCCGTCATCGCAGCCCTCTTCCACTGACTGACGGTGTAACTACGCGCGCGCGAAAACGTCCCATGCACGACAAAGGTTTAATGCGCTTGCCCCTGGGACGCGAGGCCTCAGCCGAGGAAGGAGGATGCCCGCAAGGCACGCGCAGGACGACGCCGCGGGTGGTGGTGATCCAGCAGCCGGACATCCTGCTCGCGCGGAGCACGTTCCAGGATCGCGACAATTTCCATCATGGCCTGGTAGCTGGTGAGCGCGTTGCCCGGCGCCAGCCAACGGCCGGCGGTTCGGGCGATGGCATCGAGTTGTTCTTCTGGGGTGTTCATGAACACATGAACGTGATCGATTGCTATATGTTGCCAGTGAAACAGGAGACAAAAGAATGAGCCCTTCGCTTGGGGGAAAGCGAAGGGCTCTACGTGTCTTCGCGGCGCTGATGCTGGGGGGCTGGGGGCGCGCCGCTGTGTACTGTAATGCGCGGGCGCTGAAAAAGTTCCAGGCGGCCTAGCGTTCGCACTCCAGGCGCATCTTGTGGTTCCGCCAATCCGACGGCGCAATAAAAGTACCGCGGTTCAGTCCGAGCTTACGCGATTGGGCTTGCCGTTCGGCGGCCTCATACGCGACGCGGAGACGATGCCCCTTGAGGAATTGGCGGTACGGAAATCCCCAGCCAGAAGCGATGATGGCTTCGCCGAGGTCCTTCTTTCCGACCGAACAAATGGCGACGTACCGGTCATAAGTTTTTTCGCCCGTGAGTTCACAGACGAGATCGTTACTGCCGATGAACTCGCGCACAAAGGCGGCGGCGTCCCGGCCGCAGGGATAGCAGGCGTCGGCGCGCTCGCACTTTTGATTTTTCTCGGGCGTATCCACGCCAAACAGACGGACGCGGATGCCGCTTTGGAAGCGGAACGTATCGCCGTCCGTGACGGTGGGCCGCCCAATAAGCGTGTCGGCAGCCGCGGGTGCAACGATGAAAACCACAAACACAACGAACGAAACGAAACGCAACATGACCTGAAGAAACAAGACCTAAGCGCCGAAGACTGGCCGATAACACAGGCAGGTGAGGACTGGAACCCCCGACCCTCACAAGCGTTGCCGAGTGGGTGGACGAGATCACGCGCGGGTGAGAACAAGACGAGGATGGGAACGACCGAACGGATCGAGCGTAGCGCCGAGGTCCTCAAGGAGAGCGCGCGGGAGCAGGCCGACAGCGCCGACCGCCGGACCGAACTGGCAGCCAATCGCACGGTGCTCGCATCCGAGCGGACCTATGCCGCTTGGGTGCGTACAGGGATCGCGACCCTCGCCTCGGGTCTCGGCGCAAAGGCCTTGCTGGCCGATCATCTTTCCCAAGTCGTCACCGGGGCGGTGGCCTCGATCTTCGTGACGATCGCCGGGCTTTTTTTCGGAGTCGCGATATGGCGGCTGTACCATCCCGGAGCAACACCGCCGACGCCAGACGTACCGCAAGTCGCTAAAGGATTGCTCGCCGGCATTTGCGGCGTGCTTCTGGCGGTCGTTGCATTAGGGCTGTTCGTTGTGTGGGCGACCTAGTGGCGCAACGCCTCTTCAGTGCATCACGGCGCGGCGCTCGGGCGCCGCTGCGGCCAGTGATTTCTGCACGGCTCTCGAATGCAAATATCCGGGATCAAAATCTCCAGCCCGTGCAAGCGCGCGCCAGTCATGGATCGTCACGGACAGCGGCCGGACCGTGACCATGCCCTCGGCCTTCAAGCGCCGCAGTGTGCGATTGACGTGAACGACGGTGAGACCGGTCGCATCGGCCAATAACTGCTGGCCAAGCGGAAGCTTATAGCCCAGCTGATTAATCAGCCCCGCCGCATCCATCCGTACGTAGATTTCGCACAACAAGTGAGACAATCTCGTGTAGGCATCGCGCGTCGCGATATTCACCATCCACTCACGAAAAATCGCACCGTCAATGAGACTCTCGCGCCAGAACGAGAGCGCCAGCCCCGGGTGGTCGGCGATCAATCTGCGGAAAATCGCATGCGGCAGATATGCGACCCGTGTGGGCATCAGTGCGATGACCGTGTGATCCAGCGGCGTAATGAGGAGAGTCTGGACATCACACATGTCACCCGGCAAGACGAAAGAGAGAATTTGCGCGGCGCCTGTGGGCTGGACGCGCGTCCGCTTGGCGAACCCTTCTAGGAGCACTGCGCACCGCGAAGTGCTTTCGCCTTCGCGAATGATTTCTTGGCCGACTGAGAATTTCTTGGGCTTGGTGAGCGCCTCGAGAAATGCGGCGCTCTCGGCTAACGACATAGGGCAGCTCATCGAGAGCTTTTGGAGAGCATGATGCGGCACGAGGGGACCTGATGGTTCTATGTGTCCACGTACAGATTTGTTCGTGGATCGGCGAGTGCCCCCGCGCAGCGAAACTCCAGCCCCTCGGCAGATCTCCGCACGCAACGTAAACGAAGCGAACTTAACTTAGGATAAGTTCGGCCTCGCGACAAGCGCTAACGCCTTGGCTGTCGAGGCAACATTCCTAACGCAAAGGATGCGTTGTCGCTTCGCGCGCGCCTTTTGCCACGACCGGCGCGCGAGAATCCGATAGCCATCTCGCGCACACACTACGCAACTCTGCGTACGCACTTTCACCACCTGACCGGACGGTCGGCCGTGTGGTACCACTGAAATCTCTGAGGGGAGACTGACGCGCGCGTCAGACAAGTCCAGCGGCACAGTCAACGTCATGTACGTTCCAGCGTTCGATGACACGACCCCGGTAAACCCGCTCGCCAGCGCGCGGGCTGCGCAGCGGCCCCCTGGTCTCACAAAAGAGTTTTGGCGCAGGGCTGCACTCACTGTCGCCCCGGTCATGATTTTTGCCGCTGTAGCGTTCGGACTTCTGGCCCTACGCGATCACGAACTGCGTAAGACCGGGCTCATCCGCGCGGCAAATACCTTCACCGCGGCTGTTGACCGTGAAATCGCCGCTCAAACCGCTGGGCTCGTCACTCTTTCGGCGTCTGATGCGCTCGATCACGGAGATCTATCCACTTTCTATCGGGAAGCGACCCGGGTCGCGGGCATGCAACCCGAGTGGCTCTCCATCATCCTGTCAGATCGCACGGGTCAGCAGTTGGTCAACACTTTGCGGCCGCTTGGATCCGTGCTCCCGGTCTTTCCGCACATGGACAGCCACAATCTTGTTGTCGCGGAAAAAAGGACCGTCGTGGTTTCACGTCCGCACGCGCTCGGACCGACATCGGCGCAACCCATCTACGGAATGCGCGCGCCCGTCGTGCGGGACGGCGAGGTAAAGTATGTGCTGACTTCGACCTTTGCCCCTGTGTTCATCGGGAAAGTGCTTGATCAGGCCGCGCTCCCGCGCGACGTGACCGGTTTGATCGTCAACGAACATGGCCGCTTGCTGGCCCGGATCGGGCTCGGTGGCATCGTAACGATGATGACCGGAGCGGAGGCCGTTATCGTGGATGGGGACGCCCTCACGAGCGCCGGCGCGGTGGCCGTCGGCCCAACAACCGGGTGGCGCGTTCATCTCTCCCGCGACCTGGGATCCGAAATCGTCTATCTCGCGCGCCGGCTCTGGCTGCTCGGCGTCGCAGGCGTTTTAAGTTTGGCGGTAGGACTCTTGTCGCTCTCCACGTTCATGGAGCAGCGTAAGCGCGCGGAAGAGACCTTAGAGGCGCAGGTTCGCGCTCGTACAAGCGAACTTGCGGCCGCGATGGCGCAGAAGGACCTGCTGCTGGAGGAACTGCACCATCGTGTGAACAACAATCTGCAAATTGTTGGGTCGTTGGTGCGCCTTCAAGAGCGTGGCAGCCTCCGGCGCGGGGCGTCTGAAGCCGCCGCTCCGCTGACACTTCTGCGGGGGCGGCTCAACTCGCTGTTCGTGGTTCATCAAGAAATGGCTGCGCCGCTCCCTCTTGTCGATCTGGGGGAGACTCTCAAACGGGTTGCCGAAGCGCTTCTCTCGCCGTCGGGCGCCGTCGAAGTGTCGGGAGAGGTTACCTACGTGCGCCGCGATCCGGCGCTGAATTTGGCTTTCGCCCTCTGTGAACTCCTTCGCTTCGCGTCGGCCCACACCCTGGGAGAGCCGCAACGACGGGTGAGACTCCAGATCGAGCGACGCGGTACTTTCGCGGAGATCACGGTCGTTGTAACAGCCGCGGGCGAGACCCTCACGATCCCGGACGACGATGCCGAACTCATTCTCCTCCTTGCGGATCAGGGTCGAGGAACAGCAAAGATCGCATCTTCTCTCGGTGAAATACGCCTTTTCATGCTGGTCCCGGTTGTTTCGTGACAAGGCTCGGCATGACCGGCGCGACGCCGGAAATGCCTAGGCAACCTGTGGAAAACGCTCTCGAATAGTTATCCACAGGGGGAAAAATCTGGAAGCCTCCCGGGCCGTAAGGGTAAGGTCAGCGGCAAGGTGGGCCCCGGGCCCCGATTGATTAACGGATATCGCTTTGAAGAACTTCGGTCGCGACAGCCTCGGTAACGTCGAAATCTATCTTGCCGAACCCAACGAGCAAGTGCGTGAGGGGATGCGCGGGATCATGCGCGATTACGGCATGAAACGGACGCGCTCGTTCGCCCGACTCACGGACCTCGTCAACGCTATCAAGGAATCGCCGCCGGATCTATTGATCGCGGCCGATGATACGGACCCGAAGCTGTTCGATACGATCCGCGACATCCGGCACTCGCGGATCGGCGTGAATCCTTTCATCATGATCAGTCTGATGGTTCGGGCCGAAGCGGACGGCACGGCCGTGAAACGCGCGATCCTTGCCGGTGCTGACGACGTGATGGTGAAGCCCGTCGCCCCGGCCCGGATGCTAGACCGCGTCGCCCATGTCACCATGAACCGGCAGCCGTTCATCGTCACCAACGACTATCTCGGTCCGGAACGCCGGACGGCTCAGCCAACCCGCCCGTCGGCCATCCGCCAATTGGACGTGGTAAACACCCTGCGCGATACCATCGAAGGGCGCCGCATGTCCCCGGGGGAACTCATGCGCGCCGTGCAGGCGAACATGAACGAGGTCATGGCCGCCCGCTTGGATTCGAACGGCCTCAAACTGGCCTGGGTGTGCGGCAACATTCTCAAGGCCTACCAGGAAAAGCGTATCGACCAGTCGCTGCACGAGCAGCTTCTGGTGCTCGTCGGCGTGCTGGAAGACGCGGGCCGCACGGCGAACGCCCTGCGCGAGCCGGATCTCGCGGCTATTTGTATTCAAATGGCCCGCGAGGTCGAGGAAATGGCTGAGGGCTATGAAAACCCCACCAGCCTGCAGCTGGGGACGATCCAGAAGCTATCGAAGGCCTTCGAACTGGCCCGCGCCGCAAAAGCCGCGAACGCCGCCCAGGCCGGGTAGCCCTCTCCCTTTCGTCGCCGTTATTCGATGTTGCGGAGTCTCAGCGAGGCCTTGGCTGTCTATGCCTTGCGAGCCGCCAAAATTTTTCGCCGATTACGGGAACTAATCCCCGCCGCGTGAGTTGAGTCATATGGCGGAGCCTGAGCCCATGTGAGGTGCCCCCATTGAAGTGGTCCATCCTGAGGTATTGTGATTGCAAGGAGGACCACGATGGGAATAAAGAGACATACAGCGGAAGAGATCGTCGCGAAGTTGCGGCAGGTTGAAGTTCTGTGCGGCCAGGGCAAGGCCCTTGCGGATGCGATCGGTGCAATCGGCGTTACGGAAGTCACGTACTACCGCTGGCGTAACGAGTACGGTGGCCTGAAGGGCGATCAGGTGAAGCGGCTAAAGGAGCTTGAGGCGGAGAACGCCAGGCTGCGGCGGGCGGTCTCGGATCTGACGCTCGACAAACAGATCCTTCGTGAGGCCGCCAAGGGAAACTTCTAAGCCCCGCACGCCGCCGGGCCTGCGTGGATCATGTGATCAAGGAGCTGGGCGTATCGGAGCGACGCGCATGTCGGGTTCTTGGTCAGTATCGGTCCACGCAGCGCAAGACGCCCACGACACCCGATGATGAAGCCGCGCTGGTCGCGGACATCATCGAGCTGGTCCGCCAATTCGGCCGGTTCGGCTATCGCCGGATCACCAAGATGCTGAAGGCGGCGGGCTGGACGGTCAACCATAAGCGGGTTGAACGCATCTGGCGGCATGAGGGGCTGAAGGTCCCCAGCAAACAACGCAAGCGCGGACGGCTCTGGCTCAACGACGGATCATGCATCCGTCTCAAGCCGGAACGGCCCGACCATGTCTGGTCTTACGACTTCGTTGCGGACCGGCCCCACGATGGAAAGGCGTATCGCATGTTGTGCATCATCGACGAGTTCACGAGGGAATGTCTGGCGATCAAGGTTGCCAGGCGGCTCAACGCCACCAACGTCATCTCTGCCCTCTGCGATCTATTCATCGTCAGAGGCATCCCGGAACATATTCGGTCCGACAATGGGCCGGAGTTCGTGGCCTTGGCCCTGCGGGAGTGGATTGCCGCCGTCGGTGCCAAAACCGCCTACATCGAGCCCGGCAGTCCGTGGGAGAATGGCTACGTGGAATCCTTCAACGGCAAGCTGCGGGATGAACTCCTGAACGGCGAGATCTTCTACACCCTGGCCGAGGCCAAGATCGTGATCGAGCAATGGCGCAAGTACTACAACAACATCAGGCCGCACTCATCGCTGGGGTACAGGCCACCAGCGCCAGAGGTCATCTCCTGGCCGACCTCGCCTGAATGGTTGCCGGTCGCTCGGTCCGCTATTCCGCCGCTGGCCGAAACCCGACCGGCAAACTAACATTCGAACCGGACCACTCAGTGGGGGCCGCTCACTGACACCGATCGCCGGAATAATGAGCAACGACATCACGGCAAGCGTGGCGTCGCAGACCTCGACCTTGATGGCGTCGAGCGTTCGGCGAACACCCGCACCGCGGGGGATTGAAGGCGTATGCGTGTCAACCACCGCGTGGGAATTCCGAGCTACCCCGCCGTTACGGGGTCTTGGGCCAAAACCGGGCCTGACCAGCGTGACGGACGACCGGGACAATTCATATGACTTAGATCAAGTAAGCGGCGCGCGCCAAATACCCCAGGTAGAATACCTGTGCATCTCTTCGACCCAAAATAAAATGGGGCTTTACCTCTCGAGGAGGCTCCGGAGCATCCAAGCCGTCTTCTCGTGCCATTGAAGGCGTTGCGTAATCAGGTCGATGGTGGGCTGGTCGTTGGCCTTGTCGGCAATAGGCAGCACTGCCCGCGCAGTCTTCGCCACGCGCTCGTGATCCTTCACGAGAATCTTGATCATGTCGGTCGCGCTCGGGACGTCCTTCTCTTCCTTAACGCTGGCCAGTTTCGCGAAGGCGGCGTAACTGCCCGGCGCCGGGAAGCCCAATGCGCGGATGCGTTCGGCGATCAGGTCCACCGCCGTCCAGGCCTCGGTGTACTGCTGCATGAACATGAGATGCAGCGTCTGAAACATGGGCCCCGTGACATTCCAGTGGAAACCGTGGGTCTTCAGATACACCGTGTATGTATCCGCAAGAACTTTCGCCAGGCCGTCGGCGATGGCTTTGCGTTCCTTCGGTGCAATTCCAATATCGATGGCGACCGAACCCATGACAGCGTCTCCCGGAAAACCACAAATGTTAGATGCGTTCTAACTTATGGTGGTGCTTGCCGGAGGTCAATTCGGACACGCGCCGCCGCTGCGAAAAACGGCTTCGCACGGTATGTCTCGGAATGAATGAGGTTGTTAGGGCAACGATACAGCGAGGCGTTACTGACCTTGCGCATGGCGCGCCAGAATGTCCTCGTAGGTCGAAATAATATGCTTCGCCCGGGCCAAGCTTTCCGCGGTTGTATCACGCCACTGCGGCGCGGCCATAGAGCGCTCGCCGGTCTTGAGATCACCCCGCTTCATCATCTCGACCGACTTTTTATTGGTATCGAGCTCCTCGCGGATATGAGCGAGGTAACGATCTAACGCGTCCGACAAATCACCCTCCCAGATGTTTTGCTAGCTCTCTCTGGGAATTCTAAGCAACGTTCAGGCAGAACCTCAAGGGGGTGCGTGCTGTGCCGTTGCCGAAGATCATCTAAAGGGTGCCCTCCCCCGCCGGGCGCGGGAGAGGGCCGCCGGCAGGGCCTTTAGAGCAGTTCCTCGGCGAGCTTCTTTTGCTCTTCGTTAAGGACCTTATAGAGAGCCTGGGTCGCCGCCTTGCGTCTCTCAACCGCCTGCAACATGGCCTTCGCAATCGTTTCGCGGTCGTTCAAGCGGTCAAGCAAGGCTTTGCGCTCGGGAGGCTTGCCCGGCTCTCCGCGGCGGCCCTTCATCTCCGCTTCACGCTTCTCGTGCATCGCCTGACGCTCTTTGGCTGTATCGCGCATGTAGGTTGCGTATTGATCCCAAGCTCGGCCTTGCGCGTCGGTGATCTTGAGTTCGGCCTTCAAAAAGGCGATGCGCCCTTCGATATGACGGCCTGGCTCCATGCGCTCGCCGCGGAATCCACCACGCATGCGTTCATGCATGCGCCCGCGCGGACCTTCGAAACCCGGACCAACGAAACCCGGGCCGCCCCGAAAGTCGGGACCGGGACCGTGTTCGTGCGGACTGCCGGCGGCCGGGGGCGGAGCCGGACGGGCGTCCTGCGCCTGTGATACGCCGACGAACGTTCCTGCACCGAGCATCGTGATGCACGCCATGCCGAGAGTGACGGCGCGAGCGCTGTACTTCTGACCCATTTTTGAACCTCCTTGTTCTTCTGTGGTCGTACCGGTGATACGACCAGCTGAGGTAGTTCCGTCGCGCGTTACGGGTTTTTTAGGATTCTCAACGATCTTTAGAATGATCAACGCGGCGGATGGGGCGGACGGTTTTCCGCCGCTGCTTTCATGAAAGCGGCGCGCTGGTCTGCCGGCAGGTCCGCCGCGATCTCCATAAACAGTTTGTGGGAATGCTCTTGCGCGGCGGCCGCCGCGTTGCGCACGTCTCCGAGGGCCTGGTCCAATCGGTTCATATCGGGTGGCTCGGTCGCCAGCACGTCAAGCAATGCGCGCCGCTTTTCACGCATCGCTTCGACGCGAGCTCTAATCTCAGGCATGTCGCTGCGAAACTTTTCCTGAACGGCCTTGCGCGTTGCGGGGTCGAGCGTGCGTAGTGCGGCCATGAGATTAAGGTCGTTGGGGCCCATGACGACGCGCATGCGTTCGCGGCGCTCGCCTCCCGCAAGGTCGCGGCCTCGTGCAAAATCTCGTTCGGAGCCCGGCCCACTCAGAGGCGGGCCATCCATGTGGGGCCCGCCCAGATGGGGCAATCGCTGCCCGATGAAGAACCCGATCATGAGAAGATTCAAGATAACCGAAACGACGGCGACAGCCGTCAGGACGCGGGAAGAAGTCATTGTGGGAACTCCGAGAGGTTATCGGCCGGCCCCAAGACGAGATCCGCGAACAGCGTTTCAGTCTCGCTATCGACAATGGTGGAAGCGCTTTGCGTCGTTTTCGGAAGCGTCACCTGTCCCATGAATACACCCAGCACCAGCGCGCACACGGCGACACCCGCAGGGCGCCAAAAGCCATGAAGGAGCCACGAGAAACTACGGCTTCCGCGTAGCGGCGCGGCCGCTGTGGAAGACCCCGGAATGGAAAGAATACGGGCACGCAGCGCTTCACTTGGCGCCGGTACTGGAGCGCGCCGGATGAGGGTATCCAACTCCTGCTCCTCAGCCCGGATCTCTTCGAGCGTCCCGCTGAGGCGCGGGCGGCCAAGGCCCTCCGAGGCGGGCCAGCGATCCAGGTCGGCCCCATAGGCGCGGATCAATTCTTCAATACGTTTTGTCTTGTCGTTCATGATCACACCTGTGTCACTTCCCTCGGTTCCCCGAGAGCACCGCTTTCAACGACCTTCGCCCCCGAGCCAACAAGGATTCCAATGCTTCGGCCGATATTCCCATGATCTCCGCGGCGCCGGCGCCGGTGCAATCGCCGAAGTGGATCAGCAGGATCGCCATCCGCTGGCGCTCAGGCAGTTCGGCGATCACCCGATCGATCGCGGCCTCGGTCTCGCGCGACGCCAAGCTGTCGAGGGGCGATGGCCCGGTCGCGGCAAGGTCATCATCGACCTCCTCGGTTTGCTCGCGGCCGCGGCGCCGGATGGCGTCGATGGCGAGGTTGCGCGCCACGTGGCAAAGCCAAGTGGAAATGCGCCCGCGCGGCTGCCAACTCTCCGCCAGTTTCCACAAGCGGACGAAACTCTCCTGCGCGATATCCTCGGCCAGTTGGTCGTCACGCAGTAGCCGAAATACCGTGCGATGAACGATCGGCAAATTGTCCGCAACGATCGTGGCCCACGCATTATTGTTGCCGCGCGCGGCCGCTTTCATCAGCGCCGCGTCGCCGGATATCCGCCCATCGTCGGCAAGCGGTTCGTTATTGCTCAGAGCTAAAACCATCGGCAGCCGTCACCAGTTAAACGTACCCGGTGACGATTTCCGTCGCCAAGAGAGGAAATTCGCTCGCCGAAAAAACCCTTTTATTTTCAATGGTCTATGGCGGGCTGAACAAAGTAGAGCGCGTCGCGTTCCCACTTTCATGAGACATTACGTACATTGCTATCGTCCTCACTGGGGCCCGGCGCCAGCCGCGCACACCGACCCAGCCCCCAAATCCGCCCGTTCGCTCCCCGGTCGCATCGAGCGCTGCGACCTCTGCGGGGAGCTTTACGATCCCGGTCATAGTTATGAAGTCCTCCACCATCTCCATGGGCGGCGGTTCGACTCCACGAAGCACTAAGCCGACGTCACCCACGATCGCTTCAGGGCCTTTAGAGGTGCGATCAGGACTTTCGATCTTGCCGAACGGCATCGCACCCAAGCGACGCAGGCGCTGCATCAAGCCAGACCAGCCCGGCCATGACGCGGTATAGCAGATCACGATTAAAGGAGACGCTTAAAGCGCTCGCGTCCTGCGCTTCGATTTGTAGCGTAATGGACTCTCGGTCTTCGCTGATCAGCGGGCGAACGACAGAGGCGGTAATATGACTCTTCATTCTCCTGAAACGCGGCGGCGGGGTTTTCCGTCGCAACGATTTTCAAATTTCTCGCTGGTGTCGCGAACATACGACTGCAGCGGAAACTTTCTCGGCGGACCACGCGGATGGCGAGCGGAGCACGCCCCTAAAAGGAAAGTGAAGTTTGGAGGACAAGACCGGCGGCTCGATCCGTGGGGCCAAGCTTCCAGCGGTACATCACATCAAACTGAACAAAGCTAGCGGGCGCGCGGTACTGGGTTTCACGAAACCAATACCGCAAGCCCGCGCCGACCCCAACCGCGCCGGCCAACTTTGTGCGCTCGGCGGCGTCATAATTGTAAGCGCCACTCGCAAACACGGAGGCCAAGAGATTCGGGCTGTCGCCGACGCGTGTGTCGAGGCCGTAGCGCCCTTCGACCGTACCGATGAAACGGTCCTGATTCACAAAGTAATCGGCTTCTCCGTAGAGTTGGCCGGTCCAATACCACGCCCGGGACGGCTGAATGTCGGTGTTGGCGCCGATGGAGTAGCCCGCGCGCAGCAACCAGTCCTTCATCGCGCTGTTCCCAATCGGAAACAATCTCTCACCGGCGACGAGTAGATTGAGTTCCGAAAACGGTTTGTAGCGCACACCCACCGCGCCCTGCGTGGAATCGGTCTGCACAGCGCTGGATGGCGTGAGGGCGTTGAGCCCGGCGCGGCCATAGACCTGAAACAACTTTCCGTCGCGATTGCCTATTACGGGTGGTTGCCAATAGGCTTCCACGATCCCCTGCCCGACACTGCCGCCGCCCGCGGCTGACCTGTCGCCGCGATAGAAAGCCCCCGCGCTCAAACCGAATTGACGATCCAGAGCATCTATACCGCGCTTGATACCGAACGTCGTCACCGTATCGAAGCTGGGAGTCGGCGCCGCACGATCGAGGTCAAGAGCGGCCTTGAAGTGGGCACTTGCCGCGTCATTTCTTTGCAGCCGGCGAGCCGCGTAACCGGCGTCGAGATGCGCCGCCGCCGTCATCCCAGCCTTGCAACGTCCTTCGAACAAGCTGAGTGCCGCACCATCTTCCCCAACCCGGAGCAGGATGTACGCCAAATCCATGTCGCACGCCGCGGTCTTATCAATCAGCGCACCAACAAGAGCACGCACGTTATCATTCCGTCCAAGAGCCGCCTCGGCTTGCGCCTGCCCTTTAACGGCTGTGGCCCACTCCTCCGGACTACCCGCATGGGCGCCCGCCGATGCAAATGCCGCCACCGCTTGATCGAAGCGTTTCAGGCCAAATGCCGCGAACCCAATCCGAGCTTGCACAGCGTAAGATTCATCACTGGCGATCGGCGCCAAAGTTTCGAGAACGTGAGTATTGTCGCTCGCCGATGCATCGGCGAGCGCGAGACGCAAGTCGCGTTGTCGCTCGGGGGCGAGATCCCTGCTCTCCAGCGCGGCCCGGATGTGGGCCGCAGCTTGCTCCGGACGATTCAACCGGCGCGCCGCATCGGCGGCATCCAGATGGGAGGTCGCCGTCATCTGATCCTTGCAGCGGCCATCAAAGGTTGCGAGGGCGGTCGCGTCGTCACCGAGACGCATCAGCAAATAAGCGACATCCATATCACATGCGGAAGACGACCCGAGCAGCATGCGCACAAGCGACGCAGCAGTGTCGCTGTGGCCGAGCGCCACCTCAGCTTGGGCTTGACCTTTATAAGCCGCGGACTTCTGTTCAGCGGACGGAGCGCTGACCGCTGCCACCGCGAAAGCGCCAGCGGCTTGTTCGAACCGACCGAGAGCGAAAGCGGCGAAGCCGATGCGCGCTTGGACATCATAGGACGTATCGGACGCATAGGGCGCGAGCGTCTTCAAAACGAGTTCGCTGTTCTTGGATGCCGCATCAGCAAGTGAAAGGCTCAAGGCCCGGCGATCAGCCATCAAACCCGGGTCGGCAAGCGCGGCCTGAAAGTCCGCTATCGCACTGTCGGTCCGCCCGGCGGCGGCGAGCAGATAACCGCGCGCAGCGCGAAGGTCCGCGTCTCCATGACCCTCCGCAATGGCCGTGTCGGCAATCTTCAGCGCTTCCGATGCGCGGCCTTGCCGGTTGAGAATGTCCATGAGGAGTCGCACTGCGTCGGCGCTGCCCGGTTGGAGCGCCAGCGCGTTGCGCGCCTGGGCCTCCGCGCCAACTAGGTCGCCCTTGGCGATCGCCGCATAGGCTGCTTCTGCCGCCTTATAGGCCTCGCCCTCCAACGCCGCCCCGGCCGCGGGCACGGCGGCGCCCAGCATCGCCGCGATGACGAGGGCCTGTGTGGCACGGCGGGAAGAGAAGGACACGTTCATGGTAGATTAATTGAGGGTCTTGCTCAGGGTTGCTTGATGGACCAGCGCGCTGTCAAGATTTTCGCGGCTCACGACTCCCTCGGATACCAGGAAGTCGCCGAAGCGGCCATGACGTTCCGGGGCATAGTGGCGAAGGGCGTAATTCAAGTCCTGGCGGCGCGCAAAGCCCAATTCCACCAGCAAGTCTCCGAGGAGGGGTTTGTGGGCCATCGGCGCGACGGCCTCTCCCGCCGTCAGCGCCCGGAGGCCGTCGACGATCTCGGACTCGCATAGGATGGAAATGAGGGGGCGATGCGGGCTTTCGCCCTGGATCTCGGCAAGGCTCTCCTCAGACAAAGCAGCGCATGAGAAGACGTGTAGCCCGCCCTCCTCCGTGAGGCCGGCAGGCAGGACGCGGTGGCGAACGGCCAGCGCCAGCGGCAACAACTCCTTATTCGCGAGCACCGTTTTTTGGTCGTAGGCCCCGCGCGGGAGGTCATTCTGATAGGCCAGAACTTCCGCCAGCATGTCTTCGGTCAGCCAGCCTTCGCGGATCAACACTTTGCCGAGGTGCTCCCTGCTGCCCACGTGCTTGGCCAAGGCATGCGCGAGTTGATCTGCGCTGATCGCCTTCCACGCGACCACCAAGTCACCAAGCCGCTTCTTGTTTTCTCGCAAATGGTCCGTGGAGGGATAAATGTGGTCGGTCTTGTCCCAGGCGATCGACTTGTTCCTAAAGACGTGCATCCCGAGCATGCGCCAGGCGCGCGCGGCGGCCATGAAGTTGATCGCATTGTTCACGACCAGGCGCGGAATGGCCATGAAACCCTGCAGAGGGCCATACATATTGGTGACGAAATAGAAGCGCTGCGCGATCCGGTTCATCAGTAGCGCCACATTCATCACGATGACCTGTTGCATCCAATCATGCGAGGCAATCAGATCGGTGAACACCTGGATATCAAAGTAATCCGCCGCCGCGGTCGCGACGAGGTAGTTCAAGAGAAGGATGTAGGCCAGGATGGTGACCATGCAGGTGATGGCTCCCTTCCGGTCGCGCAGCAGCATGTACATCGTACGCCAACTGCCGCGCCAACCCATCTCCAGCCAGCCTTGGAATGCGATGCCGTAGATCCAGCGCGCACGCTGCCTATAAGCGGCCACGAAGCTATCGGGAAAGTATTCTCGGATGGCGATCACGCTTTCAACGTCGACCACCTTTTCCTTGCCCGTTATGGATTTCCGGCGCGATTTGTAGGCGACGGGCACTCGCACGAACACCTGTTTCATGCCAAGCTTCGCCAGGCGGAAACTGAAGTCGTAATCCTCAGTCAGACTATCGGTGTTGTAAGGCTGATTATTGGTATCCGCGCACAGCGCCATGATGGCGCGCCGACTGAAACACGTGCCCACGCCCGCCGACGGAACTTCGCCCAGAAAGCTCTCGCGCACGACAAGGTCCTTCGAGTGCCACTCAGCAAAGTCATCGAGATAGGTGCCGGCAATCAATTGCCACCAAGGCCTCTCGAGGGAGAGCACGGGGAGTTGAATGAAATCCTTCTTCGGCAGGAGGAAATTGAAAAGCTTCAACTCCATCGGATGGATGACGTCTTCGCTGTCATGCATGACGATGCCGCCGAACTTCATGTCATGCTGTTCTTCATGCAAGAAGATGGCCTGAATGATCCAATTCAGGCAGTCGGCCTTGCACGTCGGGCCTGGGTGCGGCACGCGCACGTGAACCACGTGTTTGTAGCGTCGCGCCATCGCGTCGATGACGTTCCCGGTGGCCGGATCGTTTGGATATGAACCGCAGAAGATCTTGAAGTTGGAGTATTCGAGCGTGGCAACGGTGTTTTCGATCATCTGCGCGATAACGCCGTCTTCACGCCACGCCGGCACCATGATCGCGATCGGCAACTCCTCGCCTTCCAGGAGCTTTTCGATATTGAGCGGCTTATGTTTGCGCTGGACGTAGATGAAGCGATAGGCAGTGCGCAGCCAGTAGTAGCCATCGATGAACAGGTCATCCAGGCTGGACAGAAGAATGAACAGCGCGACGAGTACCCCGGCCCACTCGATGATCCGAATGTAATCCGCCAGGAGATAGGGCTCGAGCGCCATCATGGAGCGCTACGCCGCCGTCTGCTCGGCCTTCTCCGCCGTGCGGCGGCGTTTGCGCGCCACGACAAAGGCCCGGATGGCCGACATGACGAGCATGGTGAGGAAAACCCCGATTCCGGTCATGATCCAGATCGAATAGCGGCTGAATAGCGCCGATGGCGATAGAAGGGCGCGCTTGATTTCCTGCATGCGATAGTCGCCGGCGCCAAGATCTCCAATGCGGCCGGACGCGTCGTAAATCGCCACGTCCCCCTCGCCGAGATCATTAACGATGATGTTGGGAATTGGTTTGCCCGTCGTGGAGGTGACGGAAAGGCCCCCAACCTCACCCATGCTTACGATCTGGACGACCGCGGCATCGCGCGCACCGCTCACGTTGGCAATTGGAGAACCCTTCTCGTCGGTCAACAGAAGCGCGTTGTCGGAGGCCTTCAAATTCTTTCGTTGACCGGGTATCTGGATTCCAAAAGACACGAACGTGCCTTCCGGGCGGTAGCCGGTCGCATCGTCAACCGTGCGCAGCCGAATGGACGAAGGACTTACCTTCAGCTCGCGCAAGAACTGGAATACATAGGGAAGGCTTTGGGCCGGGGTATCGAGATAGGCCTTTGGCACCGCGATCAGAGCCCCGTTGGCGAGCTTCGACTTGAGCCCGAAGAACTGGCGATCGATGTTTTCGTTGCCGAGAACCAGGCGGCTGGTGGGGAGGATCTGGGCGAGATATCCACGGTTCAGCGTGCGGCAGTCGCCCGACGACGGGCCGCGCTGCAGCGAAATGCGGAGGGTATTGCGCGAAGCGAGCAAGTACGCCGGCACGTCGGCATTTACCCGTACGGTCTCGCTGTTCGCGTTCACCTTCTCGGCGCGCAACAACACGTCGTTAAGCATGACGGTGACCAGGGGCGAGACATCTGAGGCGTCCGGGGAAACGCGCATTTCCAGTTCGATATTCGACGGCCAACGGCCGGCGGGAAGTTGGGCGGCGTCAAAGGCGGTCACCCACTCCCCGTACTGAATAATGGACTGTGCGGCGAGATTCCCGCCGAACTCACCGAGCTGAATTGCATTCACATCGGCGCTCTCCGCGCCGGCATAAGTTACGTCGAGCCCATTCCCGTTCGCGAGGCGCGACCACTGGGTTGCAAGGAGCGATGCCGCGCGCGATGCGTCGTTGGCAAGCGTGATGATGGGCTGCCCCAATACGGTCTCTAGCGTAAGGTTGTCGTTCGCTTCAGCGGACGCCGCCGTCGGCAACTGGGCGAGCACGCTGGCCAGAGCGCGAGCGGCATCGGGTCCGGCCGCCTCCGCATCAGCAATCAGCGCCGCGACATCGGCTTTCGCCTGGCTCGCGAGCCACTTTGCCCCGATAGCGACTTCGCCGGGGGCACGGCCGCTGAGGACCATGAGGACCGTGTACGCCCCGCGTTCAGCTTGGCTGGCGAGCTTTACCTGTTCCCTCCCGTCAAAAGTACGAAAAGCGGGAATACGCGCGAGTTCCGGGGGAACGGCCAGGCCGCTGGTTTCAACGGCATCACCCACAGCCGGCGTGGTGATAATTTTGGGTTGGCGCCCGCCTGCGGACATCGCAAGGGCGACCTTTAGGGCCGCCGCATAGTGCGTTTCGTCAACCGCGCCGGACGGAATGAGGATGGCGGGGCGCGAGGGCAACATCCCCCACGCGCTGCGCACATCTTTCACATCATCCGCATCGACGCGGTAGCGGAGCTTACTATCCGGGGACACTGTGATGACGTTGGCAATGGAGCGCTGCTCGGTGCACCGATCCTCGGAGACGATGGAGGAGTAACGCAGGTCCAGTTTCACGAAGGGATCAGTGAGGCGGTTTTCGGCGACCGGGATTGTTCGCGAGAAAGCGCCGCTCGCATCCTTCGGCTCGATCGCAAATCCCGGCACATCGTTTACGCTGGCAACCAGCGCCGAATGCCCAAGGTCACCCCGGAGATAATTTCCTTCGATGTCGATGGCAACGTCATGGACCGGAACGTCGCGGGGAATCGCGAAGAAGATCTGCTGGTTGAACTCAGCCCCGTTGAAAACCAGCGGATTGGCGAAATTGACATCCGAAAGGCGAAAGGAACGCTCCAGGAAGGGGCGTGCTGTCCCCTTCCCCGGCGACGCGGCGGTTTTACCCACGGGCGCCTCCGCGCCGAGCGCGATGCTGGAGGCCGCCGCCAAGGCCACCGCGGTGGTGACCATCAGCCACAACTTCATCGTCGCACGACAGAAGAGAGGAGCGTCCTTCATTTTTAGACTGCCTGCAATGCCTTCCGCGAACTGGAGAGCGAGGCAATGGCGTCGGGAACGCCCAGCAACGTCGCGCAGATCCGGGTCGCGGCGTAGCCGTCGCCGAATGGATTGTGATGGGCCGCGCCGATCACGCGGGGAGCCGCGCTTTCCAGAACGCGGATCGCCTCGGGCAGCATCTTGCGCGGATCGGTGCCGATCAGCTTCGCACAGCCGGCTTCGACGGCTTCCTGACGCTCAGTCACGTCGCGGGTGATGAGCAAAGGCACGCCGAAGGACGGCGCCTCTTCTTGAATGCCGCCTGAGTCCGTAATGATCAGGCTGGAGCGTTCCATGAGATAGATCATCTCATGGTACTCAACCGGCGGGATCAGATGAACGTTGCCGATCCCGTCGAGGGCGGCGTGGGCAGGCCCCTTCACGTTGGGGTTCAGATGCACAGGATACACGATCTGCACGTCCGGACGCTGCGACAGGCGCTTCAAACCATGGAACATCTGCGCGAGCCCTTCGCCGAAGTTCTCGCGGCGATGCCCGGTGACCAGGATGAGTTTCTTGGTTGGATCGAGGAGGCCGAATTTCCCCTCGCACGCGCCGCGCAGATCGGCATCCTTCAGAAGGCGTTCGCGTACGATCCGCAGCGCGTCGATACCGGTGTTGCCGGTGACGAGAATACGGCGGGTGTCGATGCCCTCGCGCAGAAGGTTCTGTTGGGCACGCACCGTCGGCGCGAAGTGCCAGTCGCCGACGACGCCGATGAGCTTGCGATTGGCCTCCTCCGGGAAGGGCGACTGCAGGTCTCCCGTGCGGAGGCCGGCCTCGACATGGCCGACAGCCACCCGGGAATAGAACGCCGCAGCGGCTCCCGCGAACGCGGTGGTGGTATCGCCCTGCACGAGGACGAGATCGGGCTTGTACTCGGCGATGACGCGCGTGACGGCCGCGACGGCGGCCCCGGCGATTTCGCCAAGCGCCTGGCCGGCCGTCATGAGCTGCAAGTCATAGTCGGGCTTCAAGCCAAACACATTGAACACCTGCGCCAGCATTTCGCGGTGCTGGCCCGTGGAGCACACGGCGTGGTCGACGCCAGCCTGCTCAAGCGCGCGTACAACCGGCGCGAACTTGATCGCTTCCGGGCGCGTGCCGAGAACTGTCAGAACGCGGCGATACCGGGGAACTCCAGCGAAGCGATCAATACTCGTAATAGATGCATTCATAGTCCCAGGAGCCCTTTGCCTAAACTCGGTCGTAGTTTTGAACATTTCTAGGTTAAGGAGAGCGAAAGACCTGCTGAAATACGTAAATCTCCTGATATTCCAGCAAGTTTCGACACAAAACGGCGTTAACTATTTGCCTGGGAGCAGGTGCTCACAGAGCAGTTAACAAAAGTTAAAAAACGCCCCACTCTCGTAATGAGTGAAACCACGTATAGACTTCAGGAGGAAATAGAGGGGGGCCT
>JAYRKY010000059.1:0-1644 GCA_041905525.1 Rhodospirillaceae bacterium | reverse complement strand
CGTTATTGGACCCCTCGCCAAACATCAGGCGTCGGCCTCCAGCTCTAAATTCCATCTTGCTCAGTTTCCAACCTAGTCGGGAGAGCCGCCATGCCGGGGCCACAAGTCGACTTCGCACTCGTATCTATCATTTCTTTCTTCCTCTTCTTTGTAGGACTCATTTTCTACCTCCGCCGCGAAGACCGCCGCGAAGGCTATCCGCTTGAAGAGGATACCAGCGGCCGCGTATGGCTTGAGGATGGGTTCCTGTACAAGGGCCTGCCCAAAACCTTCATCCTGCCGAATGGCCAGGGAACTCGTTCGTTTCCGAACAAAGATCGCGATCGCCGTCCGGTCGCGGCGCGCCGCGCGAGCAAGGCTCCAGGTTCGCCGCTTATCCCGACGGGCAATCCACTCGTCGACGGCGTCGGTCCCGCGGCCTATGCGGAACGCGCCAAGACGCCCGATCTCACCTCGCACGGGGATCCGCGCATCGTGCCGCTTCGCGTTGCCCGCGATTTCTCGCTGGCGAAAGAGGACGCGGATCCGCGCGGCATGCAGGTGATCGCAGCCGACGGCCAGATCGCCGGAACGGTCCAAGACGTCTGGATCGACCGTAGCGAGTTTGTGGCGCGTTATCTCGAGATCGCAACGCAAAGCGGCCGCACGGGCGTCCTCGTCCCGATGACCATGGCGTTGATCGACAGCGGTAAGCGCCGCGTCAACGTCGATGCCATCACGGCCGCGCAGTTCGCCTCAGTTCCCGCTCTCACCAGCGGCGATCAGATCACGGCCTACGAAGAAGAGCGTGTCGTCGGCTACTTCGGCGGCGGCTACCTCTACGCCACAGCAGCGCGTTCTGAACCGCTGCTATGAGCGCTGACCACGACGACTACGCCCAGGAGCCTATCCCTGGGCTGCCGGCGAGACCGCCTTCCGGGGAAGAAATCCTCTGGCAGGGCTCTCCATCCTGGAAGGGCCTTGCTATCGATGTCTTCCATGTGAGGGCGGTCGCGATCTACTTCGCTGTACTCATTGCCTGGCGCGCCTACGGCCACGTGCAGGCCGGCGCCAGCGGTTACGCCCTTCTGAGCGGAATCTCCCTCTCGGTCGTCGCCGTCGGGACGGTTTTGATTCTATGCCTACTGGCGCGGGCCTATGCGCGGACGACGGTCTATACCGTCACCGACCGCCGGGTCGTGATCCGGAGCGGGGTTGCGCTCCCGACCGCCATCAATCTCCCGTTTGCGGCGGTCACCAGTGCGGACGTAAAACTGAAGACGCACGATCGCGGCGATATCCGCTTCGTCCTGAGCCCTGATCAGCGAGCCGGGTATGTCGCGTTGTGGCCTCATGTGCGGCTGGGCAGCCTCACCCAACCGGAACCCATGCTGCGGTGCATTGAAGGCCCCGCAGATGTGGTCGAGCGGCTCAAAAGCGCCCTCGAACGCCGCGTTCGCATTGATGTTGCGGGTGCGAACACCACCGTCCCCGGACACACGGAAAGTGTCATTTCACTTTGACACTTTGAATCGTTAATTTTAATATACACATGTGTCTGAGGGCGGGGGCGCCTCTTTATATAAGTGTGCGCATCCACACGGCCCGCCGGAGGACGGAACTTCTCGGGAGCCGGCACACGTGGTGCGAGACGCGTTTCCTCCA
>JAYRKY010000058.1:0-1769 GCA_041905525.1 Rhodospirillaceae bacterium | reverse complement strand
TGAGTCGACCGGTTACAAACCGTATAATCGCAGGATGAAAATGACATTATCCCCCATCGAGCGGCGGGCACTGAAAGCGCGTGCGCATCCGCTCGACCCCGTCGTGATGATCGGCGACCAGGGCCTGACCGCCGCGGTCATCCGCGAAATCGACCGCAACCTGAAGGCGCACGAGCTGATCAAGGTGCGCGCGTTCAACGATGAGCGCGCGGAACGCGATTCCTGGCTGGACGAGATCTGCAATGCGCTGCACGCCGCGCCGGTGCAGCACATCGGCAAGACGCTGGTGATCTGGCGCGAGAATCCGGAACTGGCCAAGGCGCGCGCCAAGGCCCTCCTGCCGCCGCAAAAGAAAAAAGCGCCGCGGCGCACACGCCAGCAGGAAGAGAATCTCGCGGCCGGCAAGACGCGGCGGCGGCCCCGGTAATCGCGGCCGGGCCGAGCGCGGCCTGGTTGCCCGCATACTGCGCGGCGTACTTCCACGATCGCCTGCGCTTCCACGGCCCCGCCACGTTCCGGCCTGATAACCGCGACGGGTGACGGCACCGCCGCGGTCAGACGTACCGCACTTCGACGATCTCGTATTCCTTGACGCCGCCCGGGGCCCTTACCTCGACTACGTCGCCGGCGGATTTGCCGATCATGGCGCGGGCGATCGGCGAGGAGAATGAAATCTTGGCACAGCGGATGTCGGCCTCATCTTCGCCGACGATCTGATACGAGGCCTTTTCGCCCGACTCGCTTTCCTCGAGATCGACGGTCACGCCGAAGACCACCCGCCCGTCCTCTTCAAGCGTGGCCGGATTGATGATTTGCGCGCTGGACAGCTTGGTTTCCAGTTCGTTGATGCGGCCCTCGATGAAGCCCTGCTTCTCCTTGGCCGCATCGTATTCGGCGTTTTCGGAAAGATCGCCCTGCGCGCGCGCCTCGGCAATGGCGAGGATCACCGCCGGACGCTCGATCGTCTTCAGGCGGTGCAATTCGGCCTTCAGCGCTTCCGCGCCGGCAACGGTGAGGGGAACTTTGACAATGCTGCTCATGGAACGATCCTGTGGAAAAAAGGGTTGTGCCCGCACGGCGCAGCCGCGCGGCGTTTCAGGCTTCATGGTAACGGCGACTAGGTGACCGCGCCGAGCGTTTTATGCAACGACTGAAGATCGTAGACCTTCAGTTCGGTCATGTGTTGCATGCCCAGGCAGGCGGCACGGGCGCCCGCAATGGTAGTGTAGTACGTGATGCGCCCCTGCAACGCGGCGTTGCGGATCGACCACGAATCGCGGATCGAGCGCTTGTCTTCTTCAACGGTATTGACGATCAGCGTGATCTCGCGGTTCTTGACCATGTCGACGATATGCGGCCGGCCTTCCAGCACCTTGTTGACCGGCTGGCAGTCGATCCCGCACTTTTGCAGATAAGCTGCGGTGCCCTTGGTCGCGACGATGCCGAAACCCAGTTCCTGCAACGTGCGCGCGATCTCCTCGGCCTTGGGCTTGTCCGGATTCTTGACGCTGATGAACGCCTTGCCCGCATTCGGCCCGGTCGCCGGCAGCTTGACGCCCGCCCCCATCTGCGATTTCACGAACGCCTCCGCGAAGGTCATGCCGACCCCCATGACCTCGCCCGTCGACTTCATTTCCGGCCCGAGGATGGTATCGACACCCGGAAACTTGATAAACGGAAACACGGCTTCCTTGACCGAGTAATAGGGGGGAATCACCTCCCCCTTCACGCCCTGCTTTTTCAGCGAAACGCCCGCCATGCAGCGCGCG
>JAYRKY010000013.1:0-94202 GCA_041905525.1 Rhodospirillaceae bacterium | reverse complement strand
GCCGGTAAAGCCCCACGCCAGCGCCTGCTCTTTCGAGACGACGCCAATGTCGACCACGCGCTGCTTGAAGATGCGGTTCTCAGTGAGCAGCCCTTCCATGTCGTCGAGGACCTTGGAGTAGCCGTTCGCCCATTCGTGAATGCGTTCGGTGAGACCGGCGGGCATATCCTGCGACACACCGCCCGGACGGATGTAATTGGCGTGCATGCGCGCGCCGCAGACATCGTCGTAGAAGCCCATGATCTTTTCGCGCTCTTCGAACGTCCATAGGAACGGCGTCATGGCGCCGACGTCCATGGCGTAAGAGGCGATATTCATGATGTGATTGAGAATGCGCGTCAGCTCCGCGAACATCATGCGGATGTATTTCGCGCGCTTCGGAATATCGATTCCGAGCAGCTTCTCGACCGCCAGGGAGTAAGCCTGTTCCTGGTTCATCGGCGAGACGTAGTCGAGGCGGTCGAAGTACGGCAGCGCTTGAAGATAGGTCTTATACTCGATCAGCTTTTCGGTGCCGCGATGCAGAAGACCGATGTGCGCATCGACGCGATCGATGACTTCCCCATCCATTTCCAGGACAAGACGAAGAACCCCGTGCGCCGCAGGATGCTGAGGCCCGAAATTCAGCGTGTAATTCTCGATTTCAGCTTCGGCGATATTCGACATGTTTAAGCTCCGCCCTGCTTGGTCGGCGCGGGCTGGGCCTTCTCATCGCCCGGCAGCAATTTTTGGATGCCTTCCCACGGGCTGAGGAAGTCGAAAGAGCGGAAATCCTGGGCAAGCTTCACCGGCTCGTAAATCACGCGCTTCTGCTCAACGTCGTATCGCACTTCGACATAACCGGTGAGCGGGAATTCCTTGCGCAGCGGATGACCTTCGAAGCCGTAGTCCGTGAGAATGCGGCGCAGATCCGGATGGTCGGAGAAAAACACGCCGAACATGTCCCACACTTCGCGTTCGCACCAATCGGCGCACGGGAATACGCCCGTCACGCTGGGAACGGTGACTTCTTCCCCGACAGTGAGCTTCACCCGCACACGCTGGTTGTGTCGCATGGAGAGCATCAGATAGACGATCTCGAAGCGCTCGGGGCGCTGCGGATAGTCCACCGCCGTAACGTCGATCAGCTGCGTGAACGCAAGCTTCGGATCGTCGCGCAGAGTCGTCACGGTCTTGACGATCGACTCACGCTTCACAAACACGATGAGTTCGCCGCGCTGAATTTCAACCGAGACAACGTCGCCGCCGAGGACCTGTGTCAGGTGGGCAGAGATCTCGCGAAGGCCTTCAATTCCAGTCGTCATGCGCGTTAGGCCCGATCAATCGTACCGACACGGCGAATCTTCTTATGCAGCTGAAGAATGCCGTACAGGAGAGCCTCGGCCGTCGGAGGACAGCCCGGCACATAGATGTCGACAGGCACGACGCGATCGCAGCCGCGCACCACGGAATAGGAGTAGTGATAGTAACCGCCGCCGTTGGCGCATGAGCCCATGGAAATTACCCAACGTGGCTCGGGCATTTGGTCGTAAACCTTGCGCAGCGCCGGGGCCATTTTGTTGGTCAGAGTTCCCGCGACGATCATGCAGTCCGACTGGCGCGGACTGGGGCGGAAGAACATGCCGAAGCGGTCCATGTCATAACGCGCCATGGCAACGTGCATCATCTCGACGGCGCAGCACGCCAGACCGAAGGTCATCGGCCACAGGGAGCCGGTGCGCCCCCAGTTCACAAGCTGGTCGAGCGAGGTAAGCAGAAACCCCTTGTTTTGAAGTTCCTCAGAGACGCGCGCCATGACCTGCGCATCTTGAGGCGTCGTCGCGCGAATGATGTCGGTTTTCGGCGCGGCCGGAACGGTTACTCCCATTCCAGTGCTCCTTTCTTCCATTCATAGATGAAGCCGATGGTGAGCACGCCGAGGAACACCATCATGGACCAGAAGCCGAACATGCCGATCTTCCCGAGGGTGATCGCCCAGGGGAACAGGAAGGCCACTTCCAGGTCGAAAATGATGAACAGGATCGAGACCAGGTAGAAGCGCACGTCGAACTTGGAACGGGCGTCATCGAAGGCTTCGAAACCGCACTCGTAAGCGGAGGTTTTTTCAGGATCGGGCCGGCTGGGACCCGCGATCAGCGAGGCGATGACAATCACCAGCGCGAGACCAAAGGCTATCCCGAGAAATATCAGGATCGGGAGGTATTCCACGAGCAGCTGCTGCATGCGACCAGCCTTGCCACGAAGGCCGCCGACACCGGGGCGCCGGGTCGACCTTTAAATAATGATTACAATAGGTTACGGCACAGACAGGAACGTGCCCGAAGCCCCTTAACTTCCGCCCGTCCCCACGCGCGTCGTGGGGGGTGATTTACCGGCCACGGGTAACAGAGTCAAGGCAACTGATTGTGCGTAAGAGCATTGACAGACCGCGATATTTTGCGCTTTCGCACCCTTCAAAAACGAGCGCGGAGGGACCGCCGCGCCTCCGGTTCAGCTGAAGATCGGCGGCAAGTTCTTCAGAGCGCACGAAAGGGAGCCGTCATCGACGTCGAGGACGCCTGCCAGTGTGGCGGAAACCACCACTGGATCCAGGGGCCGCAGAGGGGGGCGCATCCTGAGCCACCGGGAGTCCCCGTTCATCTGGGCGAAAACCGCCTTCACGGCCTCCGTGACCGGCACCTGGAGGAGAACGTCCTTCCATAACCGGCTCAACCGCGCCTCGTCGGCGGCCTCGCCGGCAGCCAAAACCCTCGAAACCAGGCCCGGCGCCAAACCCGCCGTGGCGGTCATCACCCCGGCCCCGCCCGCGGCGAGGAGCGGGCGCGCCAAATGGTCATCGCCGGCAAAGACCGCTAGTTCCGGAAACCTCAACCAGGACGTCACGCTGGCGAGATCGCCGCTGCTATCCTTCACCCCCCGCATTCGGCCGGGATAGGCAGACATCAGCGCGGCCATCATCTCTACATCCACCGCCACGGTCGACATTTCGACAAAATGATAGAGGAAGACCGGGGTGGCCGCAGAGGCCGTACGGCGAAGCAATTCATCCATAAACGCGTGAATGCCGGCGCGCGGCGCCGCGCGGAAAAAGTACGGAGGAAGGACGAGGGCCGCGCATCCCAGCTCACCCAAGGCACTGACGAGACTCACAACGTCGTAGAGGGATGGAGCGCCCGCACCGACGATAAGGGCGTGCGGCGGTATACCGGCATCGATCATGGCCCGGGCGGCCGCGATCTTCTCGGTAACGGACACGGAAGGTCCCTCACCCGTGGTGCCGAACGCCAAAAGGCCGGAACATCCGTTGTCCATCAGCCATCGGCCGAAGCGGCCCATGGCCGCCGTATCAACACCGCCGTCGTCGCGGTAAAGCGTGAGCATCGCAGCACTCGCGCCGCGGGGATAAGCCGTCATGGTCTAACGATTGCCCAGGAGTTGGTTGGCGACGCGCGCCGTGACTTCGATATGCCCCGCGCGCTCAAAGCGCAACGTCAGAGGAACGAGATCGCCGACCTTCAGGTCGCGCTTCACTGCGGAAAGCCTGATGAAAACGCCGCCCGGCCGCAGACGCTGTTCGCCGCCCGCGGCGACTTCCAGCGTGCGGAGCGGAAGATAGGTAAATTTCCCGCTGCGGACGCGCGTGCTGACAAGTTCCGCCTTGTCGGCAACAGGCGTCGAGACCTCGATCAGCCGATCCGGTTCCGCTCCAGTGTTTGAAACATGGACATATGCACTGGTGGCGCCCTCATAGATACGCACCCAGGCGTCGTCGACGACGACGGGCTTGCTTTGTGCAAGCGCGGCTGTCGAGAAAAGAAGGATCGCGAAAAGGTTCGTGAGACGGCGCATCGAGGCCCCCATCATCGCCCGGCACGCATGCTGTCCGGGCCTTCGGCGGTACATCTTTCATCGCGCGCCGCCAGGCGCGCGATGAAAGATGGTGGGCGGTGACGGGATCGAACCGCCGACATCTTGCGTGTAAAGCAAGCGCTCTACCGGCTGAGCTAACCGCCCGTGACGCGGAACCTAAACGCCCGGCGGCCAAAAGCAAAGGCCGCTTTTCCGCAAGATGGGCCACCACACGTAAACCGCAAAGAAAATGGCGGGGCCTTGCGGCGCCCGCCATCTTCAAATCATCCGCTGCTTCTAATGGGTGGTCAGCGGCTCTTCCTCAACATCCGGTTTCGCGGTCGGGATCGGCTTTTCCTTCTCTTTCTCCTCGTCCTCATCCACTTCCTTTAGGATCGGGACCAGGGGATTGAGCAGAGCCTTCTCCAACACCTCATCGACGGTCGTCACCGGAATGATCGTGAGATCGCGTTTGACGTTATCAGGAAGCTCCTCGAGATCTTTCTCGTTTTCCTTCGGGATCAGCGCGATCTTGAGACCGCCGCGCTGCGCCGCGAGGAGTTTTTCCTTGAGACCGCCGATGGGCAGCACCCGTCCCCGTAGCGATATTTCACCGGTCATGCAGACGTCCTTGCGGACAGGATTGCCTGTCAGCGCCGACACCATCGAGGTGATCATCGCAACACCGGCGGACGGTCCGTCCTTCGGCGTCGCTCCTTCGGGAACGTGCAAGTGGATGTCGTTCTTCTCGAAGACCTTGCGACGAATACCGAACACTGCGGCGCGGCTGCGGATGTAGGAACGAGCCGCAGAGATCGACTCCTTCATCACGTCGCCCAGCTTGCCCGTCGTGGTCACGGCGCCCTTGCCGGGCATCACCACCGCTTCGATCGATAGGAGTTCGCCGCCGACTTCGGTCCACGCAAGACCGGTGGTCACGCCCACCAAATCCTCGCGTTCGGCTTCGCCGAAACGATACTTCGGAATACCGGCATACTTTTTCAGGTTCCTGCGCGTGACCGACACCTTCTTTAATTTACGAAGAATGATGTCCTTCGTCGCTTTGCGCGCGAGATTCGCGATCTCGCGTTCCAGCGAGCGCACGCCGGCCTCACGGGTGTAGTAGCGGCACAGATCACGCAGCGCATCGTCCGATACGCTCCACTCGGTCTTCTTCAGACCATGAGCCGGGAATTGCTTCGGAATGAGATGGCGCTTCGCGATCGCGACCTTTTCATCTTCGGTGTAACCGGAGACCCGGATCACTTCCATACGATCGAGCAGAGGCTGCGGCATCCGCAGCGTGTTCGCGGTCGTGATGAAAAGCACATCCGAGAGATCGTAATCGACTTCCAGATAGTGATCCTGGAACGTGGAATTCTGTTCCGGATCGAGCACCTCCAGCAGCGCCGACGACGGATCGCCGCGCCAATCGGCGCCAAGCTTGTCGATTTCGTCAAGCAAGAATAGCGGATTCGAGGTCTTGGCCTTCTTCATGCCCTGGATGATCTTGCCAGGCATGGAGCCGATGTAGGTCCGGCGATGGCCGCGGATTTCCGCTTCGTCCCGCACACCGCCCATCGATACGCGCACGAACTGGCGCCCCGTGGAGGTCGCGATCGAGCGGCCCAAAGAGGTTTTACCGACACCGGGAGGCCCGACGAGGCAAAGGATCGGCCCCTTGAGTTTCTTGGTCCGGCTCTGCACCGCCAAGTACTCGATGATGCGCTCCTTCACCTTCTCAAGGCCGTAGTGGTCCTTGTCGAGCTGCGCTTTCGCGGCGCGCAGATCGATGTGGATTTTCGAGCGCTTTTTCCACGGAATGCCGGTGAGCCAGTCGAGGTAGTTGCGCACCACGGTCGCTTCGGCTGACATCGGGCTCATCGTTTTCAGCTTCTTCACTTCGGCAAGCGCCTTCTCGCGCGCTTCCTTGCTCATGCGAAGCTTCTTGATCTTCTCTTCGAACTCGGAGGCTTCGTCCTTGCCTTCCTCGTTCTCGCCCAGCTCGCGCTGGATCGCCTTCATCTGTTCATTGAGATAGTACTCGCGCTGCGTCTTCTCCATCTGGCGCTTCACGCGATTGCGGATACGCTTTTCCACCTGGAGAACGCTGATCTCGGATTCCATGAATCCGTAGACGCGCTCGAGGCGTTCGGAGACGCTCTTCACCTCAAGCAGTTCCTGCTTTTCGGCGATCTTCAACGTCAGATGGGAGGCGACCGTGTCCGCCAGCTTCGAGGGGTTCTCGATCTGATTCACCGACACGAGAACTTCCGGCGGGATCTTCTTGTTGAGCTTGATGTACTGCTCGAACTGGGAGACCACCGAGCGCGCCAGCGCTTCGAGTTCCTTGTCCTCTTCCTTGGGTTCGTCGATCACCTCGACGTACACCTCGAAGAAAGAGTCGTTTTCCTTGTAGCTCGAAATCTTGGCGCGGCTACCGCCTTCGACCAGCACTTTCACCGTGCCGTCCGGAAGCTTGAGCAGCTGCAGAACCGTCGACACGGTGCCGACGTCGTAAATGTCTTTCGGTTGCGGATCGTCCTGCGAGGCGTCCTTCTGGGCGACGAGCAGGATCTGCTTGTCGTCGGCCATGACGTCTTCCAGGGCGCGTACGGATTTCTCACGGCCCACGAACAGCGGGACGATCATGTGCGGGAAGACAACGATGTCCCTGAGAGGCAGGACCGGAAGCAACTGGCCTTTGGCGATATCCACTACAACACCCTTCTTTCAGTCGTCTGCGCTGGAGGTCGGCTTTCCTTCACATGAACGGAAAGCTTTCGCTCTGGGTTGCCGCACTTCAACGAAGCTACGGCAGGAACAGGCTTACGAATATGACCTTAATCAACCCAGCCGGACAATCCCTATGTAGGTTGTACCGGCGAAGTATCAAGCCATTGAAAGATCAGGCAGAGGTGCCGCCTTCGGCGCCGCGTCGATCCGCGTAAATGTACAGCGGCTTCGCGCGTCCTTCGGAGACTTCTCCGTTCACAACCACTTCTTCGACGCCCTCGAGACCGGGGAGGTCGAACATCGTATCGAGAAGGATGCTTTCCATGATGGACCGCAGACCGCGCGCGCCGGTCCTGCGCGTAATGGCTTTCTTAGCCACTGACCGCAGCGCGTCCTCGGTGAAGGTGAGGTGAACGTTTTCCATGTCGAAAAGACGTTGATACTGCTTGGCCAACGCGTTCTTCGGACGTGTCAGAATATCGACCAACGCCTGCTCGTCGAGGTCTTCCAGGGTGGCGATCACCGGCAAGCGACCGACGAACTCCGGAATCAACCCGTACTTGAGGAGATCTTCGGGCTCGACTTCGCGCAGTATCGCGCCCGTCGCGCGCTCGTCGGGCGAACGAACGTCCGCGCCGAAGCCGATCGACGTTCCCTTGCCACGTTGTGAGATGATCTTCTCGAGACCGGCGAATGCGCCGCCGCAGATAAAGAGGATGTTGGTCGTATCCACCTGCAGGAATTCCTGCTGCGGATGCTTGCGGCCGCCTTGCGGCGGCACCGAGGCGACCGTGCCTTCCATGATCTTGAGAAGTGCCTGCTGGACGCCCTCGCCCGACACATCGCGGGTGATGGAGGGATTGTCCGACTTTCGGCTGATCTTGTCGATTTCGTCGATGTAGACGATGCCGCGCTGCGCACGCTCGACGTTGTAGTCCGCCGCTTGCAGCAGCTTCAGAATGATATTCTCGACGTCTTCACCGACATAACCGGCTTCGGTGAGCGTCGTGGCATCGGCCATGGTGAATGGCACATCAAGGATACGCGCCAGCGTCTGCGCCAGCAGCGTCTTCCCGCAGCCCGTGGGGCCAATGAGCAGAATGTTCGACTTCGAGATCTCGACTTCCGCATTCTTCGCGGTGGCCGACAGGCGCTTGTAGTGGTTATGCACCGCCACCGAGAGCACGCGCTTGGCGTGGTCCTGGCCGATCACATAATCATCCAGAACTTTGAGGATGTCGCGCGGGGTCGGAACCCCTTCCCGCGACTTCACCAGATTGGTTTTGTTCTCCTCGCGGATGATGTCCATGCAGAGTTCGACGCATTCATCGCAGATGAACACGGTCGGGCCGGCAATAAGCTTGCGGACCTCGTGCTG
Source organism: Rhodospirillaceae bacterium (assembly GCA_041905525.1). GTDB lineage: Bacteria > Pseudomonadota > Alphaproteobacteria > Rhodospirillales > Rhodospirillaceae > SHVO01. Next base: position 86,239 of record JAYRKY010000013.1, on the reverse strand, counting down.
GCTCTTTCCGCAGAACGAGCAGTACAGGGTATTCTTGGAGTCTCCGCCGGAAGCCTTGGTCATCATCCTCTCCACCGATGGCCGCTCTCCGGAAGGGAGGCCGCCATGGTTATTAATACTACATTTCGTATGTTAACCGAGGCTTTCCGCCCCGTACAACCTAGAACCACCGAAAGAATTCACGCGGACAGCGCGCGTGTCTCCTCGGTAACTGAGGCCTTAATCGTTAATATTCAATAACGTCCACCCTCCGGCTGTCCTGAGCTTAATGCTTACAGAGCACCAGAGTTGCATAGCCGGCGTGCACAAAGTGCAGACACACGCGCGTTTGTGAAGCCAGCAGTTGAAGAGCGCGAGCCCGTTTCGTGGCTTTAGGCGGTCTTTAGCGGCGTCACGCCGCTACCGTCCTTATCGAGCGGACGGGGACGCTCCTTAATGACCGTGTCGATCAGCCCGAAGTTCTTGGCGTCTTCGGCGGTCATATAATTATCGCGATCCATCGCCTTTTCCACGGCCTTCAAAGTCTGGCCGGTGTGCTCGACGTAGATCTGATTGAGGCGCTCGCGAAGCTGGAGAATCTCGCGCGCCTGGATCTCGATGTCCGCCGCCTGGCCTTGGAAACCGCCGGACGGCTGGTGGATCATGATGCGCGAGTTCGGCAGGGAGTAGCGCTTGCCCTTCGTTCCGCCCGCCAGCAAGAGCGAGCCCATGGAGGCCGCCTGTCCAATGCACAGAGTGGAGACGTCGCAGCGGATGTACTTCATCGTGTCGTAGATCGCCAAACCGGAGGTCACGACGCCGCCCGGCGAGTTGATATAGAACGAGATGTCCTTGTTCGGATTGTCGGACTCAAGGAACAGGAGTTGCGCGCAGATCAGCGAGGAAATCTGGTCGTTAACGCCACCCGTTAAGAAAATGACGCGCTGTTTCAACAGCAGCGAATAGATGTCGTATGCGCGCTCGCCCCTATTGGTCTGCTCGACCACCATCGGCACAAGGTTGTCCAACACTTCGATGGGGCTGCGATCTTTCATGGGTCACCTAAAGGCGTACGGGAAGGGTTCCGCCTAACATAAGCAAAAAGCGAAGGGCCGCAAGGCGGGTCACGCCTTGCAGCCCTTGAGACCTAAAAGGTTAACGAAGCAGAGCGTCTTAGACTTCGTCTTCTTCGCTCAGCAGTTCTTCGACGGTGACCGTCTTGTCGGTCACGTTAGCCTTGCTGATGAGATGGTCGACGACCTTTTCTTCAAACAGCGGCGCACGGAAGCCTTCGAGCGCCTGCGGGTTGCGCTGATAGTATTCGACAACCTGGGCTTCCTGGCCCGGGTAGCGCATCGCTTCCTGCATGATGGCCGACTTCAAATCGTCCGGGCTAACAACGACGCCGGCCTTTTGGCCCACTTCGGAGAGCAACAAACCGAGGCGCACGCGGCGCTCCGCGATGTCGCGGTATTCCTTCTTGAGCTCGTCTTCCGACTTGCCGGCGTCTTCCGGATCAACCTGACCGCCGCGGGTCACCTGCTCCATCTGGCGCCAGATGGACTCGAACTCGATATCCACGAGGCCCTGCGGCACCGGGAACTTATGAGCTTCGGCGAGCTTGTCGAGAAGCTGACGCTTCACGCGCTGGCGCGACGTGGCGTCGTGGTTCTGCTGGAGGTACGCGCGCAGACGCTCCTTGAGAGCATCCATGCTGCTGTCGCCGATGCCCTTGGCGAATTCATCGTCGAGCACCGGCAGCTTCAGTTCGCGAACTTCCTTCACTTTAACTTCGAATTCTGCGTCCTTGCCCGCGAGGTTCGGCGCGGCCGCGTAGTCGGCCGGGAAGGTCACTTTCAAAGTGCGGGTTTCGCCCGACTTCGCGCCGACCAGTTGTTCTTCGAAGCCGGGAATAAAATTGCCGCTGCCCAGTTCGATCATGGCGTCCTGCATCGTGCCGCCCTGGAAGACTTCGCCGCCCATACGGCCAACGAAGTCGGCAACAATGACATCGCCATTCTTGGCTTCGCGATCGACCGGTTCCGCCGTCGACTTCGAGCGCTGAACGCCTTCAAGTGCCTTGCTCATCTCGACATCGGAAACCTGCGCGGTCGGGCGAACCAGATCCAAAGCGCCGATTTCTGCCGTGATTTCCGGCAGGACTTCCAGTTGCACCGAGAATTCCAGATCCTGGCCTTCTTCGAACTTCACGAGTTCGACCTTCGGCTGCACGGCGGGCTTCAGCGCCTTTTCGCTGAGGGCGGCCTGGGTCGACTCATCAATCGTCTTTTCCAGGACTTCACCGCGAACGGCTTCGCCGAAGCGCTTCTTCAAGAGGTTCATGGGGACCTTACCCGGGCGGAAACCCGGCAGGCGAACCTGCTGACCGACTTCGTTCAGGCGCTCGTTGACCTTCTCCTCGATGGCCGCCGTGGGCACCACGACGTTGAACGCACGCTTCAAACCATCAGCCGGTTTTTCAATGACTTGCATGAGAATCCGCAATCCCGTCTAGAAACTTTATCTTCTGGCGCGAGCGTCGCGCCGCCGTTGTCTCGTCCTTTTCGCCGGCGCCAATGCCCCTCGACTTGGTGCGGGTGAAGGGATTTGAACCCCTACGTCCTGTTACGGACACCAGGACCTAAACCTGGCGTGTCTACCAGTTCCACCACACCCGCCAGAGGCCAGAGCCGCGGCCGCATGGCCGTGGGCCAGGACACCGCTGAGCGCTAAAAAAGGATGCGGTAGATAGCCAAGAACATGGGGGTGGATCAAGCCTTATGACCCGGCCTTGCGGGGGTTTAACCCCTAAATATCGGCCAGCACGCCCGGGAGCGCCTCCGGAAGGTCCTCGGCGAGCAATCCCCGCCCAATACGCCGCCCGGCCTCCCCATGGAGCCAGACCGCGGCGTTTGCCGCCTCCCACCCCTCCAGGCCCTGAACCAGAAGGCCCAAAACGAGCCCGGCCAGCACGTCCCCCGTCCCTCCCGTGGCGAGCCAGACCGGCGCGTTGGAGGCGATACTGGCGGCACCGGAGGGAGCAGCCACTACCGTGTCCGCGCCTTTCAACACGATCACCGCTCCACTCCGCGCTGCCGCCGCGCGGGCGCGCGTCAGGCGCGATCCGGTAGGAGCACCAAAAAGCCGGGCAAACTCCTGATCGTGGGGTGTGAGCACCACCGGCGCCTTCGCCGCCGCGATGGCCGCGAAGAACAGTGCCGGCTCGTCTGCGAAACTGGTCAGGGCATCGGCATCGATCACCGCCGCCCTTCCCGAGGCGAGAATGCGAAGCACGCGCCGGCGTGTGGTCTCCCCCACCCCGGCTCCCGGTCCAATAAGCACGCCGTTGCGACGGCGATCGGCCAGAAGTTCTTCCAGATCGGCCTCGGTCTCGAGCGCTTGCACGAACGCGCCCGGCTCGGCAGCCGCATATTGAGCGACGGATGCCGCCGGCACGGCGAGACGCAGGAGCCCCGCCCCCACCCTGCGCGCGGCCCGCGCCGCGAGCCGTGCGGCCCCCGTCATCGCATCGCCGCCAAACACGATCCCGTAGCCGTGGTCGTATTTGTGATCGCTCCATGTCCATCGCGGCAGCCTCCAAAGCGGCGGCGCGTTGCGCGCGGTCCGGGGCCGGATTCGAGTGAGGACACTTTGCGGAATTCCGATGTCCGCAACGACGAGCTCGCCGCAGAGCGCGCGCGCTGGATACAAAAAATGCGCCGGCTTCGGGCGAAAGAACGTCACCGTCGCCGCGCAGCGCGGCGCAATGCCGCCAAGGATCTCGCCTGTGTCGCCTTCGACGCCGCTAGGAACATCGACCGCGACACAAGTGAGCGCGCGATGATTGATCGCGGCGACGACATCCGCAGTTGCACCCTCGAGAGGCCGGGACAAACCCGCCCCGAAGAGTGCGTCGACAACAAGCGGATCATCGGTCAAGAGCTCCCGGCTAAGGGACGAGATGGGCCCGATGTCATTCCACCTCGCGGCATTCACAGCGGGGTCGCCGTTCAGCGATGCGACCTCCGTCGCGAGCGCGACCTGCACCGGCCAACCTCGCTCCGCCAGCCGCCGCGCGGCTACAAATCCGTCGCCCCCGTTGTTCCCGGGGCCACACAGAACGAGGACGCGCTTCCGCGGCCATTTGGCGGCGATAAGATTTGCCACGGCGGCGCCGGCCGATTCCATCAGCGCGAGCGACGGAACCCCCGTGGCTTCCGCCGCCTTGTCCGCCGCATACATCTCCGCCACCGACAGAATCGCGCATTCGTCAGGGATGGTATGTGAGAGGGGGGCTGGTGAAGCCGAGGGCGGCGACATAAATCTATCCTGCTCTACGTTTCCGGATTATCTCACCGGGATAATCGAAGGACTATAGAGAGATCGAGAATGAAGGTCGCCGTACTTGGCGCAGGCGTTGTCGGGACAAGCACGGCCTATTTCCTCGCGGAAGATGGGCACGACGTCGTTGTGCTCGACCGCCAGCCCGGCGCCGGCCAGGAAACCAGCTTCGCGAACGGGGGACAGATCTCCGCCTGCCATGCCAAGCCGTGGGCGGCGCCAAAGGTACCTCTACAAGCCTTCCTGTGGACTTTTCAGCCGGACGCCCCTCTCCTCTTCCGGCCGTGGCGGTACGACCCCGCCCTTTGGTCCTGGGGGTTGAAGTTCCTGGCCAACTGCACCAGCGAACGCGAGCGCGTGAACATGGACCGCACGCTGCGCGTTGCGTTGTACAGCCGCAGAGTGCTGAAGGCGCTACGCCAAAAAACGAACATTCAATACGACCAGCAGCTGAACGGCATCCTTCACATCTATCGCACGAAGCCGGAGTTCGACCACGGACGCCACACCGGCGACCAACTCGCGGCGCTCGGCCTTCCCCAGGATGTGCTTACCCCGCAGGAGTGCGTGAACGTCGAGCCAGCTCTGATCGACGCGGTGCGCAAGGGTGAGGTCGTCGGCGGACTCATGAGCGGCGAAGACGAGAGCGGCGATGCGCGTAAGTTCAGCGAGGAACTCGCCAAGCTCGCCGCCGCGCGCGGCGTGGAATTCCGCTATGGTGTAAGCATCCAGCGCCTTGAACACGAGCGCCGGCGCGTCACACAGATCATCACCGATCAAGGTGATTTCACGCCGGATGCGATTGTGTTGTCTCTGGGCAGTTACAGCCCGCTCATTGCAAAGCAGCTGGGTTTGAAGCTGCCTGTGTACCCGGCAAAGGGATATTCGATCACCGCCGAGATCGAGGACCCGAGCGCGGCGCCGACCGTCAGCATCACCGATGAAACGCGTTTCATGGTTTTCACGCGCCTTGGAAATCGGCTGCGCGTCGCGGGCACAGCCGAACTCGCGGGATGGAACACGCATCTAGATCCTGTGCGCGTCGAACCGTTGCGCAAGAACGTGATGAGCCTTTTTCCGCGCGCGTCTTCGTATAAGGACCTAAATGCGTGGTGCGGCTTGCGCCCGACGACCCCGGACTCCGTTCCGATCCTGGGGACGACGACATTCGACAACCTGTTCTTGAACACAGGCCACGGCACGCTGGGATGGACAATGGCGTGCGGATCAGGCCGCGTGATCGCGGATCTCATCTCAGGCCGCGAGCCGGAAATAGATCTCGATGGTCTCGGCCTCGATCGGTTCGCCTGACGAGCTACTCCAGCCGCGGCGGCAGGCTTCCGTAGCCGCAATCGCAGTCCTCGGAGGGTTTGGACAGCCGCGCGACAAGCGGAGAACCCTTCACGCGAGGGTCGCTCGGTTCCCAGCGGAACTCGGCGTCGCATTTTCCGCAAGTCTGCTTCGGCGGGAGCTGCGGCGAAGCGCCACTTGTGTTCGATGATTTCAGTGCCACGACACGCCCCCTCGCGAATTGCACTTAGCGACCTTATCTTACGCGCATTCTCACCTTTTGGCGGTATCGTTCAATGGACATTGTGGACTTCTTCGGCGGCAGCCGCCGGCGCGCCGCGATCCAGCTTCTGGACCGCACGCTAGCGAATCTCGAGGTTAACCCCGCCTACATCGACGATGGGATGCGGTTTGCGATTTACCGATGGGCACGCGCGGCCGGCGAAGGGACTGTCGCGGAGAACGGCGTGGTCGACGCCCTGATGCGGGAAGCGGCCGCGCTCATCTCGTTTTGCATCTTGGGCCCTGGAGAGACCGAGGCCATGTGGGGTGCGGACGTTCGGGCGGAACGTGAAGCGCGGTTCGACGCCGTGATCGCGAGCGGCGAGGACGACAGCTTTGACGCCAAGCTGATCAAGCTTGTCCTGGCGAAGGGGGTGGCGGCACCCGAAATCCTCGAACGCGTCAGCCTGGACGAGGCGTCCACTTAAGTTCGTTCGATAAGCTTTGCCTTTTGCCCGAACGCCAGCGCGCGGCATTCAACCGCCATATCGCCGTCCTTGCCCTGCTTCGGCATTCCCATGACCACCGATGGCGTTTCGGAATACAGGCGATAAACGATCTGCGGTAACCACACGTCTTGCGTCGGCGGTTTCTGACCCGCACGCTCATAGTCCTCGCGGCGAGAGAAGAAGTGCGCCTGACCCCCGCCGGCGGACGGTTTGCCGATGATCAGCGCCAAAGGGTAGCCGGGATGTTCAAGATATTCGGTGCCAGGCCGGATCGCGATACCGCCGTCGCCCGATTTCCGCTGGATCGAGATCACCCGCGGCATGGTTCCCATTTCCGCTTCGGCCGTGAACTTCTCGCGGACGGCGGCTGCTGCGATCCACCGTACGTTCTCGCGGAAGTAGCCTTTCGACTGAGGCTTATTGAAGTAACGCCATAAGAAGTCATAGGCGACCGTGCGGCGTTGTTCGGCATCGTTCGGATCAAGCGCGGCGTATTTCTGAGCCGGGAGCAAAAAATGGTCGGCGGCGTAGTCAAAATCTTCGGCCGAAAGATAGGTGAACCCAAATCCTTCACCAGGCTGCACTTCCACCAAGATGACGTCTGGATGCCGCCGCGCCGTATCTGCCACTTTTCCATCCCCTTTTCGCCGCGCCGTCAAACCCTTGCGCCGCTTTTTCGGTAGGCAAAGACGCGACAGATAGCAACCGCGCTCGCCAATCAAGCGTTACTGCTCGGAGTATAGCACAACATATGGTGTTACAATGTCTCTTGGCGCAACCGCTGTGAAGCCCACGGTCGAAGCCAAAGCCGCTGTCATACGGTTCCTCAAAGACATGGGGACAGCTGCCAAGAAGACATTCCCCGCATGGCAAAAGAAACTGGTCGAAGGGTTCGACGAATGCGTCCTCCCTTACGATGTCCAACATGCGCTCATCGATGCACATCCGCTGGACGACTACTACTACGCCGGCGTCGTTGCCTTGGAAGCCGCCAAGATTCGCCGCCTTTTTGCGCCCGATGAAGCCAGCGAACTGTTGAGTCAGATCGCGGAACGGGTGGACGCCGCGGCAGAGCGCAAGGATCGTCTCGTTTCGGACATGGTATTCTTCCTGATTGGCCGCCTCGAACAGGCGGCCAGCGTCGACACGCAGAAGATGCCTCACGATGAAGTGGTGAAAGCGCTGCTTCAGAAACTCGGTGTGGATCGGACCGAGGAAACGGTGCACCTAATGCGCGCCATTCTGTTCCGTCACGAGCTTGGCGAACCCCTCGCTCTCGGGGTGCCGCAGTGGTGGCAGACCTTCCGCACGAAGTATTCGTTAACTGCCGAACATCAGGAGATGTGGACCTCACCGGCGATCCCCTTAAGTTCAACGCGGAAGGCTCCGCGGCGCGCCGCGATCTTCTAGTTCGCTGCGGACGAACGCGGCGCGACCGGTTAGAGTGCGCTTGCCCCTTCCCGTTGATGCCGAATGTCCGCGTCTGAAAAAATCGTAACCGTCCCCGCCGACGCCACCGGCGCGCGCCTCGACAAGTGGCTCGCGCAGGCGCTGCCTGATCTCTCACGCTCACGCTTGAAAGCGCTGATCGAAGAGGGCGCCGTAAGTATGGGATCGAAGGTAGTGCGCGACGCCGCGACCAAGGTAGTAGCGGGCCAGTCGATCCATGTCCTCATTCCTTCTCCCGTCGCCGCGCTGCCTCAGGCGCAGGAGATGGACCTGCACGTCGTATATGAGGATGCCGACCTCATTGTCGTCGATAAGCCGGCCGGACTTGTCGTGCATCCCGCCGTGGGCAATCCGGACCGCACCCTTGTGAACGCCTTGCTTGCGCATTGCGGACCGTCACTTATGGGCATCGGAGGCGTCAAACGGCCGGGGATCGTGCATCGCATCGACAAGGACACCAGCGGTCTTCTTGTCGTGGCAAAAAACGAAAAGGCCCATGCGGGACTCACGGCGCAGTTCGCGGCACACGATGTAGAACGTCGCTATGACGCGCTCGTCTGGGGTGTCCCCAAGCCGGCCCGGGGAACCATCAGCGGCAATATCGGCCGCAGCCAGAGCGATCGCAAAAAGATGGCGGTCGTCAACCGCGGGGGCAAAAGCGCGGAGACAGCCTATGCCACCGTTGCCGCGTTTGGGACGCTTGCAGCCCATGTGCAGTGCCGCCTCAAGACTGGGCGAACTCACCAGATCCGGGTCCACATGACGAGCAAGGGTCACCCCTTGATTGGCGATCCGGTCTATGGCCGTGGCCGCACCGCGCGCAACGCGCCCGAGGAGGCGCGACGGTTCGCCCGCCAAGCCCTTCACGCGTCAACTCTCGGATTCGTTCATCCGGTAACAGGCAAGACTCTCAGTTTTGAAAGTGCGCTGCCGGACGACATGCGCGCGCTGATCTCGGCCTTAGACCGCCTTCGTTAAGCCTTGGGTCAGACTGTCCGGCGGCCCGGCGGGCGCAGCGGACTTGCCGTCGGCCTCGTAAACGGACTCTACATCCGGCCCCCACTTCTGTACCAACTCCTTCTGCTGCTCCCGCATGGCGGTGATGCGGCGCCCGGCCGTCATCGCCATGAATGTGCTCACGACTGAAGGCGTCGTCGAATAAATCGCCCAGCCGAACATGGCCGCGCCGTAGAAGGACATCCATGCAAACACGTTTGTGATGATCCCAACCGCCGCCTGCACCGTGTGGCCGTCGAACCATAAGTCGGCGAGGAACGGCGCCGCGCCCGCGAGGTTCATGGCTCCGACTGTCAGGCCGCCGTAATAGCCTTTGCGGCGTTCCAACAGGAACGCGACACCGGTGGGGACCAGCGCGACCGAGAGCACGATCACCGTCGGCACGATCAGCAGGCCGATCGGGACCGCGATGAGAGCATAGAGGAAAAAGTTGCTGCGCTTCTTCATGGTCGTCAGAACAGCCTTCCCAGCAATATGACCAGATAGGTCATAAACATGATGAACCCGGCGCCGGCCGCGCCCGCTTGCCGGCCCGTCAGGATGGCGGACTCTTGGCGGTCGACTTGGCCGTGTTCCAGGTCATAGACGAGCTTTTCGGCCGCCGCGTACTCGGCCTTCGCCCACGTGAAGCCTTCGGCGTCCTTTTGCCGCTCTTCCGGATTGTCGAGATAGTTGAACATCTCGGCCAGGTTTCCCTTCCGGATGAGCTTCGGAAGTTCCTTTTCGATTTCTTTGCGCTTGTTGCGGTTCTGGTAGCTGTTGACGACGGGACCCATCAGGCCGCCGACCCAATGCGCCAATCCGTACAAAGCTTCCGGACCGAGGCGCCACTGCACTATGGCGAGCACTGAGAGCATACCTATAGTGGCGCGCTCGGGCCGCTGGTCGTTCATGGCATCGATTTGGCTTCCCGTCCCTTTGGCATAACGTGCACGCAAGAACGCCGCGATGTGACGGTCAACCGGCCAAACCTTTGTATTTGCAGTTTTGGAGGCGGCATCGAGCGCGGGAAGAACGCCCTTCACTTCCATCACGTGCTGATCGGCGATCAGCGGGCTCATGCACGGCTGCCACTCGTTCAGTTCATAAACACAGCGCTCGATCCCCGCGCCGGAGTTCTGATCCTTGAGGTAGTTGCGCAACTCGCGGAACACGCCTTCGTACTGTTGGTTTTCGGCGATGTACTTGGTTTGCGCAAGAATCCAATAGCGCCATAACTCGCGCAAGATGAAATCCTGGTACGCCTGCAGCTTCTGCTTCCGCAGCATAGCCACCGCCAGCGAAGATCCGAAGCCTTCGACGAACAGTCGGAAATCGCGATAACGTATCGGCGCGCGTGGATCGAGAAGCATCAGGACGCGCGCGATAATCATATCTTCCGCCTCGCCCTTCCCGAGGGCCGCGCCGGTCCCTCGGATGGCACTTGCGATGCTATCGGCGAGGTCATTCAGCTCCAGGCCGCGGCGTATCCATACTTCCAGCGTTCCGTCGGCAATGATCGTCAGCGCTTTATCCCAATTGTGATACATCGCGTATGACAAAGGGCGGATCGAGTGGAATTCCAGATCCGCAAAGCGCAGAGGCCGCTGCGACTGCGGCTCTGATCTGGCCTGGATCGGCGTGAGGCGTTTACCGTTCAGCCAAAGGTCGATATTGCTCGGTTGCCAGCGTTGCTCGGCGTCGTCCGTGAGCATCCCGCGCAGACATTCAATAAGGGCGACGGGCACCCGCTCATCGCCAACGAGTGTCGCGTACGATCCCACCTGGATCTTGCGGCGAATGATTTCGTTGTCCGGAACACCCGCCAGCGGATTGCGGCCCAGCGCAATCATGAGGACAGAAGCTCCAAACGCGTACATGTCGTCCGCGTAGGTCCCGGCTCCGCGTCCGGCCGGCTGGGCCATCCCTGACTCGATGGTCTCCAGAAGCACAGGCTGGTCATGCGCCGGCACGGCGGTGACACAATCGCCGAGCACGATTCGCGTCTTCTGCTCATCGATGTAATAGAGATTGTCCGGGCGGATGGCGCGGTGCGTGACGCCCTTCAAACCCATCTCGATCAGGCCTTCGGCGATCGGCTTGATCACCGTCCGGGCAAAGAGATGATCGGGAATGCGCTTCGTCGAACCGAAGTGGGCGTCCATCACCTTGCCGCCGAGCGGGCGGTGGTAGATCACGATGACGCACTTGCGCTCAAGGAGCGGCCATTCCGCGATGCCCCAATCGACCATGTGCAGAACGGCCGGGATCTCGAGCCCCTTCAGCACACGCATCACCGAAACGCGCGCCGGCATGTCCGGCCGACAGACCAACGCGTAGAGCGGACGGCCTTCCTGTTTGCGGTCCGCCACTTCGTAGGCGAGCGCGTTGGGCATATCGAGACTGGGGATCGGGCGGTCGCAGAAAATCGTGAAGCGATCGCGAACGATGATGTAGCTGCCGCTTGGAGACGACGGAGCGACCACCGTCTCCGGCGATGGAGGCGGCGGCGTCGGGGCCGCGGGTGGCGCGGCTGTGGGCGCCTGTTCTGGCGCCGGTCTGAGATCCGCAGCCGCTTCGGCCATGGTCCCTATCCTCAATAGCGTTGGGACCGGCTTCTGCCGGTCCGAACGGGCATATTAAGGAAGTCTTAAGAACAACACAACGCCTTAGACGGGCGTAAATCTAGGGTTTTCCTCGGCTTAGGCGCCGGAGGCGCTTTTTGGGAGGCGCTCCGCTCGGCAGCAGCCCCTCCCCCGCTTAATCGGCGAACGGATCCCGGACCAGAATCGTGTCTTCGCGCTGCGGACTGGTGGAAAGCAGGGCGACGGGGGCTTCGATCAGTTCCTCGACCCGACGAATGTACTTGATCGCATCGGCCGGCAGCTGGGCCCAGCTTCTGGCGCCCTGGGTCGAGGTCTGCCACCCCGGAAGCGTCTCATAGATCGGCTTCACGGCCGCCTGGTCGGACATACCGGACGGCAAACGCCGGATACTTTGGCCGTTCAGTTCGTAGCCAACGCAGATTTTGAGTTCGGCCAGTGTGTCCAGAACATCGAGCTTGGTGAACGCGATCCCATTGATACCGCCAATCTTGATGGCTTGGCGGACCATGACGGCGTCGAACCAGCCGCAGCGGCGCTTCCGGCCCGTGACCGTTCCAAACTCCCGGCCGCGTTCTCCGATCAACTGTCCCACATCATCGGTCAGTTCGGTCGGGAACGGACCCGAACCCACGCGCGTCGTATATGCCTTGGTGATCCCAAGCACATAGCCCACGCTGCCCGGACCGATGCCGGATCCGGCGGCGGCTTGGCCGGACACAGTGTTGGATGACGTGACGTACGGATAGGTGCCGTGATCGACGTCGAGCATGGCACCTTGAGCACCTTCGAACAGGACGCGGGCGCGGTTTTGGCGCGCCTCGGCCATGATTTCCCACACCGGCACCGCGAAGGGCAGGATTCTGGGCGCAACGTCCTTCAGCTGCGCGAGCACTTCGGCGCCGTCGATCTCGGCATGGCCGACCCCGCGCAGGAGCGCATTGTGGTGAACCAACAAGCGTTCGACTTTTGCCGCGAGAGCCGGCGGATCGGCAAGGTCGCACACGCGGATCGCGCGGCGGGCGGTCTTATCCTCATAGGCTGGGCCGATGCCCCGCCCGGTCGTGCCAATCTGTTTGGAGCCGGCGGCAGCTTCGCGCGCCTGATCCAAGGTCCTGTGCAGTGGAAGAATGAGAACGGCGTTATCGGCTAGCTTCAGGACCTCGGGTGTGACTTTCACGCCCTGGTCGGCGATCCGCTTGATCTCGTCGAGAAGCGCCCAAGGGTCCACGACGACCCCGTTGCCGATGATCGACGGCTTGCCGCGGACCACGCCGGACGGGAGGAGCGAGAGCTTATACGTATTGTCGCCGATAACGAGGGTGTGGCCGGCATTGTGGCCTCCCTGGAAGCGTACGACCATGTCGGCGCGCTCCGACAACCAGTCGACGATCTTGCCTTTGCCTTCGTCGCCCCATTGAGAACCGACAACCGCGACGTTACCCATTCGATATCCCGTTTTATCCCCAGTTACCCAGAACGCAAAGGCCCTGCCCGACCGTGCAGAAGCGCGGTTATACGCGCCCAGCCAGCGGACGCCAAGAAAGCTATTTTCGCGGATCCCGGCGCGGTTGCTCGGCGAAGCGAGCCCGCAGCTTTTCCTCGGCTTTTCGCGCGTAATAGCGCACCAGCGGGAAACCCATCACGGCCAGAAGCGCGGCCGGAAGGAAGGCGTAAAGGAGCGCGACTTCGAGGGCCTCGAAGCCGTGGGAGTAATACTCGTAGATGCCCCGGCAGATGGAGACGCCGATGAAGGCCCATACCACGCCGTTGCGCATACGCGCGTTCAGTTCGATCTGCCGGAGTTCCAGCTGGAAAAGCTCTTCGCGAAGGGCGGGCGACGGCGTGACCATGGAAAAAGTCTAGCACGCCGCCCGACACCAAAAGGAAGAGCAAAAATTCGCCCTTAAAACGCGAGACTCCGGGCCTGCCGGACGTGTGGCAGGGATTTGACCTTCCCAAGCACGTCCTCGGTCACCCCCTGGTCGAGCTTCAAAAGAGCAATCGCGTCCCCACCCGAACTCGCCCGTCCGAGATGGAAGGAGGCAATATTGATACCTGACTGGCCGAGAAGCGTTCCTAAGGCGCCAATAAAGCCGGGCTTGTCGTTGTTGTGGACCAACAACATATTCGGACCGACCTCGGCTTCGATATGGATGGAGTCCACGTCGACCAGGCGGGGCATGCTTCCGAAGAGCGTTCCGGAGATCGTGGACGTCTGTCCGTCCGTCACGACCTGCAGCGTGATCAGCGTTTGGTACAGGTCATGCTCGCCGCGTTTGACTTCGGTCACCTTGATGTTCCGCTCGCGCGCAATCATGGGGGCGTTCACCATATTCACGCTTTCCATCAACGGTCCCAGAAGGCCCTTCAGTGCGATCGCCGTAAGGGGACGCGTGTTGAGCTCCGCCACATGCCCGGCATACTCGACAGTGATCGCCTTGAGCCCGGAACTCACGATCTGTCCTGCAAAGCTGCCGAGTTCCTCAGCGAGCTTCATGTAAGGTCGCAGACGGGGCGCGTCCTCCGCCGACACCGACGCCATATTCAGCGCGTTAGAGACAGCTCCTGTGAGCAAATAGTCAGAGATTTGCTCAGCCACCTGTAGGGCTACATTCTCTTGCGCCTCATTGGTGGAGGCGCCGAGATGCGGCGTGCAGACCACGTTTTCCATACCGAAGAGGATGTTCGACTTTGCCGGCTCCTCCTCGAAGACATCGAACGCGGCACCTGCAACGTGGCCGGACTCGAGGGCTTGCTTGATGTCGGCTTCGACGACGAGGCCACCGCGTGCGCAGTTGACGATGCGCACGCCCTTCTTCATTTTCGCCAGCGCCTTGGCATCGATGAGATTGCGCGTCCCGTCGGTGAGCGGCGTATGCAAGGTAATAAAGTCGGCGCGGGCGTAGATCGTCTCCAAATCCGCTTTCTCGACACCAAGATCGCGCGCGCGTTCCTCCGAAAGATAAGGATCGAACGCCAATACCTTCATCTTCAGACCAAGCGCTCGATCGGCGACGATGGAACCGATGTTGCCGCAGCCGATGACGCCGAGGGTCTTGCCGTACAACTCGACGCCCATGAACTTGGACTTTTCCCACTTGCCCGCATGCGTCGAAGAATTGGCGGCGGGGATTTGACGCGCGAGCGCCATCATCATAGAAATCGCGTGTTCCGCCGTGGTGATCGCGTTGCCGAAGGGCGTGTTCATCACGACGACCCCGCGTCCGGTGGCAGCCTCAACATCAACATTGTCGACGCCGATTCCCGCCCGCCCCACGACCTTAAGGTTCGTGCCGGCGGCCAACACCTCTGCGGTGACCTTCGTATTGGAACGGACGGCTAAGCCGTCATAGTCCTTAATGATCGCCAGCAGTTCTTGCGGCGTAAGATTGGTTTTAACGTCGGCATCAATTCCGCGGGTTTTGAAAATCTCAACCGCGGCCGGACTCAATTTGTCGCTGATCAACACTTTCGGCTTAGTCATCTAACTATCCCCTCCCAGAGAAATCGAAAAAGACACTAACCCTACGCGGCGTCAGGCACCCCCGGCGCTTTCGTCACCAAACTCTCAAGGACAGCGATCACGATCGCGGCCCAGATAAACGCAAAAGAAACGAGATCTCCTAAATCAAACGGTTCGTGAAAGATAAAGATCGCCACGAGCAATGAGATCGTGGGCGCCATGTATTGAAGGAATCCCATGGTTGTCATGCGAACGCGCCGCATCGCCGCGGCGAACAATGCCAGCGGTGCGATGGTCAAAGCCCCGCCGACGACAAGGAGAACGTCGCGTTTCACATTTCCGATCAGAAACAGCCCCTCACCGTGGACGTACCACCAAAGGATCAGCACGATCGCAATCGGTACAACCAGGCCCGTTTCGACAAGGAGGCCGTCCATTGCGGCCACCGGGGCCTTTTTACGCAGGTAACCGTAGAGTCCGAACGTGACGGCAAGCCCTAACGCCACCCAAGGCAGCCGGCCGAATGCGAACAGCTGGACCAGCACGCCGCAGGTCGCCAGTGCAATGCAGAACATACGCAGACTCGACGGGCGTTCGCGCAGGAGCACAATTCCCAGGACAAACGAGATTACGGGTGTCATGTAGTAGCCGAGCGAAGACTCCACTACCTGGTCCGTGACCAGGGCGTACATGAACAACGTCCAATTCACCGTAATAAGGGCGCTGGTCGCCACGAGCGTCCAGCGGGTCTTAGGTGTGCGAAGGATCGCGACGATCTCACCGACCCTGCCCCGCACAAGCGTCAGCACCCCGAGGAGAACAACGCACCACAGCGTGCGGTGGGCGGTCATTTCGACAGCCGGCACCTCGTGGACCTGCCGCCAATAGAGTGGCAGGAATCCCCACAGCAGATAAGCGCCGACGGCATAGAAGACGCCGGCGCTTTCCTCGGAGCGCGAGAGGCCTTGCTCGCTCACATGAACTACGCGTTTTGGACTTCCGCGTGCGCCCACTCGATCCACGGCAAGAGAGCTTGGATATCGGATGTTTCAACCGTGGCGCCGCCCCAAATGCGAAGTCCCGGCGGGGCGTCGCGGTAACTGGCGACATCCAGAGCGACGCCTTCCTTCTCAAGCAGGCCCGCAAGCTTCTTGGCGGCCTCCGCCTGTTTTTCCGCCGGCAGCGAGGTAAACCAATCGGCGGTGATTCTGAGGCAAATGGAGGTGCACGAGCGGGCAGCCGGGTCTTCGGCCAGGAACGAAATCCACGGATTTTTGGCCACCCAGGCGCTAATCGCTTTCAAATTTGCTTCCGAGCGGGCAATGAGCCCCTTAAGGCCGCCAACGCTCTCGGCCCAATTGAGACCATCGACCGCATCCTCGACGCAGAGCATCGAGACCGTGTTGATCGTATCCCCCTCGAAGATCCCCTCGCTCAGCTTGCCCTTCGACGTGAGACGGAAAATCTTAGGCATCGGCCATGGCGGCGTATAGCTCTCAAGACGCTCAACCGCGCGCGGCGAGATAATCAACATGCCGTGCTGTGCCTCGCCGCCCAGCACCTTTTGCCAAGAGTATGTTACGACATCGAGCTTGCTCCAGGGCATGACCATCGCGAACACTGCAGATGTGGCGTCGCAAATGGTAAGGCCTTTGCGGTCCGCGGGAATCCAATCCCCGTTCGGAACCCGTACGCCGGACGTCGTTCCATTCCACGTGAAGACCACGTCGTTGTCGAAGTTGACGTCTTTCAGGTTCGGGAGCTTGCCGTAATCGGATTTGATGACGCGGGCGTCTTTCAGCTTCAATTGCTTCACGACGTCCGTAACCCAACCCTCGCCGAAGCTTTCCCACGCCAGCATATCCACGGGGCGCGCGCCGAGCACCGACCACAACATCATCTCGACCGCGCCCGTATCGGACGCGGGCACAATGGCGATGCGATAGTCGGCGGGGACGCCAAGAATCTGACGCGTTTTATCGATCACCTGCTTGATGCGCGCTTTTGCCGGCTTCGCACGATGCGAACGGCCAACCAGCGCGTCCTTCAGGGCCTCAAGGGACCAGCCGGGGCGCTTGGCGCACGGGCCGGAAGAGAAGTGATTACGCGCCGGGCGCGCTGACGGCTTCTGAACAGCGGACATTGAGTTGTGACATCCTTCCCCAGGGAAGGCGGGGCTATTGGCGTTCCTTTTCCCCCGCCAAAAAGAGGCGGAGTGTAGGAACCGCGGACGGGGGCCGTCAATGCGGGCCAAGGCTAGGGTTTTTACGATTTAGCGCTGCTGGAAGGCGCCGAAGACATGCCCGTGGTTCAAGGGCCCGTGCCCGCGGCCCAAGCCGGGTGCGGACAGGATCGCCCCGCGGACGTAGGTCCGCGCGGCGATCACCGCGTCCCGGAGTCCCAGACCGCGCGAGAGGCCAGCCGCGATCGCCGAGGCCAAAGTGCAGCCTGTGCCATGGGTCGAAGTGGTATCGATGCGTGTATCCTCGAAACGAATCACCTGATCGGACGTAATGAGAAGGTCCAAAAGCTGGGCGCCCTCAAGGTGCCCGCCCTTCAATAAGACGGCCTGCGCGCCGAGGGCCCGGCACGCTTCGACCGCCTGTTCCATATCGGCGATGCTCTTGATCGGGCGCCCCGTCAGCACTTCCGCCTCTGGGAGGTTTGGCGTGACCATTGCTGCCCCACGCACAAGACGCTTTACCAATGCCTGCGCCGCATCTTCGGCCAGTAGGGCGTGCCCGCCCTTTGCCCGCATCACGGGGTCGACCACCCGCGGCACACCTGGTGCCGCACGCGCGAGTGTATCCGCGACCGTCTCGATCATCGGGCACGAGGCGAGCATCCCGGTCTTGATGACATCCACTCCGATATCGGCCACGACCGCTTCGATTTGGCCCGCGACTATATCCAACGGAACCTCGTGGACCGCGGTCACCCCTTGCGTGTTCTGAACCGTAATGGCCGTCACGGCTGTCATTGCGAATGCGCCAAGGGACGTCACCGTTTTGATATCAGCCTGAATTCCCGCGCCGCCGCCGGAATCCGAGCCAGCGATAATAAGAACGCGACCAGGTGTATTTGCGCTGTTTTTCATCCAGCCAGAATAAACCGACCGCGTCGTGTGGATCAAATCTCGTGCGTCGCCTTTGCATAACTCAGGCAGCCATGACGGGTGCAAGCTCGCCGCGCATAAGGACCGACCATGACAGAAATCGAAAAGCGCGTTCGGAACTCTTTCTTTCAGCAAGCCCGGTACTGCCGCGATATGGCTGCGCCGTTCACAGCGGAGTTGTGCGATCTATTGGGTGAGCGGCTCTCTCCCGCCGGAACAATCGGTGCACGGGTGTTAACATGGGCCGGTGATCCCGAACCGGAGCATGACGCGCTTGCCTTGCGGCTGGTGGCGGGCCTGCACGCCCTTGCGGAACGGGACGTGGACCCTGCTTGGACCGCAGCGTACCCACCCGCGCTCGCGATGGACCGCGCGTCGCTGGGGGAGCGGTTGGACTCTGTGCTGGTTCGATTTGAGGCGGCTCTCTTGCCGTGGCTTGACCTGCCCCCTCAAACAAACGAGGTCGGACGCTCGGCGGTTCTCATGGCCGGACTGCTCACGCTGGCCTCCGAGTATGGACTCCCCTTCTCGCTCTTTGAGCTTGGCAGCAGCGGCGGCCTCAACCTGGTGCTGGATCGTTATTCGTACCTGCTCGGGGCGACCGAGGCGGGCGCAGCGGTCAGCTCAGTGCGCCTCACTCCCGCCTGGACCGGACCGTCGCCATTGCCCTCCAGGGTGCGCGTCGTTGCGCGGCGGGGCGTCGACCAATCGCCAGTGGATATCTCGTCTCCCTTGGGCCGGGAGCGTCTCCTGGCCTATGTCTGGGCAGACCAACTTGATCGCGTTCGCCGGATCCGAAACGCCCTTAATATCGCCGCCGCCGACCCGCCGCACATCGACAAGATGGACGCAGCCGACTGGGTTGAGAAGGTCCTTTTACCGACCGGGGCGACGGGCGTTCACCGGGTGCTCATGCACTCCGTGGCATTCCAGTATTTTTCCGATGACGTGAAACGCCGGGTGACGGCGCAGGCGGAATTGGTCGGGGCGCACACCAGCCCCGACGCGCCTTTTTCCTGGGTGCGCATGGAACAGGACGGCTCCGGCAGATTCACGTTGCGAATTCGCATCTGGCCCGGCGGCGCCGACCAGTTACTCGCCAACGTCCATCCGCATGGCGCAAAGATCGAGTGGACTGGCGCTTAAGCCGCAGCCTTCTTGATCGCCTCGACGACATAATTCACCACATCGTCCACCTCGCCCGCGTCGTCACCCTCAGCCATGACGCGAATCAACGGCTCGGTGCCCGACTTGCGAATCAAGAGGCGGCCCCGGCCAGTCAACCGCTGTTCGCACGCCTTGATCACCTGACGCACCGTATCGAGTTCCAAAACGGCCTCGGCATTTGCGCCTTGAGAGAGACGGACATTCTTCAGCAGCTGCGGCACCGGTTCGAACAAGCGTAGCGTTTCCGCCGCCGGGCGCCCCTCGCTGACTAGCGCGGCCAGCACCTGTAGCGCGGCAATGACGCCGTCGCCGGTGGTCGCGTGCTGTCCCATAATGATATGGCCCGACTGCTCGCCGCCCAGATTGCAGCCCGACTGACGCATATGTTCGACGACATACCGGTCACCGACTTTCGTCCGGACGAGCGGCAGACCCAACGTTCCCAAGTACCGCTCCAGGCCAAGGTTGCTCATGACAGTGGCGACCACGGCTCCACCCGAGAGCTGTTGGGTCTTTTGCCAATGAGCGGCGATGAGCGCCAATACTTGGTCGCCATCGACCATCTTGCCGTGTTCATCGCAAAAGAGAACGCGATCGGCATCCCCATCGAGCGCGAGGCCCATATGGGCCCCGTGATGTTTCACAAGTGCGCAAAGTTGTTCGGGATGAAGAGAGCCGCAGGACTTATTGATGTTAAACCCGTCAGGGGTAACGCCGACGGAGATCACTTCTGCACCGAGCTCCCAAAAAACGGTCGGGGCGACCTTGTAGGCGGCGCCATTCGCGCAATCGACCACGATCTTAAGACCATCCAAACGCAGGCCCCGCGGAAAGGTCGACTTGGCGTACTCGATGTAGCGGCCCTGAGCGTCGTCAAGGCGCTTGGCCCGCCCCAAACGCTCGGAAGGCGCGCGAACGTCATCAAGACCATCGGCCATCATTTTTTCGATGGTGATCTCAATCTCGTCCGACAGCTTATAACCGTCCGGACCGAAGAGCTTGATGCCATTGTCTTCGTACGGGTTATGGGACGCGGAGATCATGACGCCGATGTCGCAGCGCATGGACCGCGTCAACATAGCGATACCCGGTGTAGGGATCGGGCCCACGAGGATCACGTCCATGCCCATGGACACAAAGCCGGCGGTGAGCGCGGGCTCCAACATATAGCCGGACAACCGCGTATCCTTGCCGATGACGACCGTGTGGCGCCGATCCCCTTGCGTGAAATACCGCCCGGCGGCCATGCCCAGCCGCATCGCGGTCTCGGGCGTCATCGGTTCAACGTTCGCACGCCCGCGAACGCCGTCGGTGCCGAAAAGCTTACGTGTCGCCATAAGGAGGCCCTTCTTCTTAGCTGGCCGGGGATATGAAACGCCCGCGCGGGAAATGCAACCACACGCGCAGCTTTCTGCTTAACGACCTTTGAACCTTGGAAGTTGCGAGAATACCCCCGGTGACGGCCGGAAGGAATGACTACGTTGTCAGGCGGGCTGCGGATTACTCCCCTTGGTTGATGCGCGTCGCTACCGCCAGCGCCTGCTTCGTCTCGGCGACATCATGTACGCGGACGATCTGCACGCCGTTGCGCACCCCGTGTACGGCCGCCGCGATCGATCCCGGCAACCGGTCGCTCGCCGGCTCACCCCGGCTCATGCGCCCGATGAAGCTCTTGCGAGACACGCCCAGGACCACCGGGCAGCCAAGGGCGCGGTACATCGCGACGTGATCGAGAATCTGCGCGTTGTGAAGGTCCGTCTTGCCGAAGCCGATGCCCGGATCGAGCGCGACGCGCTCGCGCGGAATACCCGCGGCCGCGCACACCGCAATCCGGTTCGCCAGAAAGTCGAAAACATCGCCAGGCGCCCAAACGTAAGCTGGGTTCTCCTGCATCGTGCGAGGCTCACCCTGCATATGCATCAAAATGACCGACACTTTCGCGCGGGCAACTACCTCCAACGCACCCTGCTCCTTCAAGGCGGTGACGTCGTTGACAATCCTCGCGCCGGCCGAGATGGCGGCCTCCATCACCGGAGCGTGCCGCGTGTCGATGGAGACGCAAAGCCCGGCTTCGGCCAGGGTCCGAACGACGGGCACGACGCGCGCGATTTCCTCGGACGTATCGAAGGGCGCGGCGCCAGGACGCGTCGACTCTCCCCCGACATCGATGATCTCAGCGCCGGCCTGCGCGAGCGCGCGCGCGTGGGCCACAGCTGCCGCATGCGACGCGAACTGTCCGCCATCAGAAAAGCTATCAGGGGTCACGTTGACGACGCCCATCAGCACCGGCGCCGAGAGCGAGAGACCCGCAAAGGCCGCCGGGGCGGCCGCGTAGGCCTCCAGCCACGCCTTGCTCGGATCCGGGCAATCGCGGCACAGAAGGAGGTCGGAGGAACCCACCGGTCGGCCGGGATTCGTCATCTCGATGGCTGTAAAGGCCAGGTCTCCGCCGAGGGGAAACGCGCGCGCTTGACCCACGGCGCTCCGAGCGGAGGCGCCGGACAGAAGGCCGCGCGGAGTCACATATGGAGACGACAAAGTCATGGGTCTTCGATCGCGGAACTCTAAACAGATTCGCCGGTCCACCCAACCCTACGTTTCCGAGCGTCGCCCAGATGCGCAGTTGGGCAAGCGGGCAAAAGAAAAGGCCCGGTCTCGACCGGGCCTTCTTGTTCTGCGAGATCCGCGTTAAGCGCCGGGCTGCGGCGTCGGCTCTTGCCCGAAGCCTGGGCGACGCCCCGTCGCTTCGGTCCCCGACGTCGGAACCGATGTGCGACGGCCGCTATCCTTACGAGGCGGCTGGCGCTCGCTCTTGTTGATCTTCTCCCCGCGCAGGAGTGCATCGATCTCTTCGCGGGACAAGGTTTCGTGCTCGAGCAATCCCTGCGCGATGATTTCGAGCTGATCGCGATGCTCTTCGATGATCCGCCGGGCGGTGGCCTCGCCCGCTTCAACGAAGCTACGGACTTCTTCGTCGATCAACCGGGCCGTCGCATCGGAGACGTTCTTCTGCTGCGTCACGGAGTGACCGAGGAATACCTCGCCCTGGTTATCTGTGTAGCGCAGCGGACCAAGCTTATCGGAGAACCCGAACTCCGTGACCATGCGGCGCGCGATGTCCGTGGCGCGGCGGATATCGTCCGAGGCGCCTGTGGTCACACGTTCCAGTCCGAAAGTCACCTCTTCCGCGACACGTCCGCCGAACAGGCTGGCAAGTTGTGCTTCCAGTTCCACGCGCGACATCGAGTACTTGTCGCGTTCCGGGAGGAACATGGTCACGCCCAGAGCGCGTCCGCGGGGAATGATGGTCACCTTATGGAGCGGCTCGTGGCTCGGGACATGCAGCATGACGAGCGCGTGGCCGCCTTCGTGGTAGGCGGTCAGCTTCTTTTCGTCTTCTGTCATGACCATGGAACGCCGTTCGGCGCCCATGAGCACTTTGTCTTTTGCTTCCTCGAATTCCTGCATGCCGACAACGCGCTTCGCTTTGCGTGCGGCGAGCAACGCAGCTTCGTTCACGAGGTTCGCGAGATCCGCGCCGGAGAAACCCGGCGTCCCACGCGCGATAACCTTCAAGTCGACATCTGGCGCCAGCGGGGTCTTCTTGCTGTGCACCTGGAGAATGCGCTCGCGGCCGATAATGTCGGGGTTCGGCACCACGACCTGACGGTCGAAGCGGCCAGGACGTAGCAACGCCGGGTCGAGCACGTCCGGTCGGTTGGTCGCGGCGATGAGGATCACACCCTCGTTAGCTTCGAAGCCGTCCATTTCGACCAGCAGCTGGTTGAGGGTCTGTTCGCGCTCGTCGTTACCGCCGCCTAGACCGGCGCCGCGATGGCGGCCGACAGCGTCGATTTCGTCGATGAAAATAATGCACGGAGCGTTCTTCTTCCCCTGCTCGAACATATCGCGCACGCGGCTCGCGCCGACGCCGACGAACATTTCGACGAAGTCGGAGCCGGAGATCGTGAAGAAAGGAACGTTAGCTTCGCCGGCGATCGAGCGCGCGAGCAAAGTCTTACCGGTACCCGGAGGACCGACGAGCAGAACGCCCTTGGGGATTTTGCCGCCAAGGCGCTGGAACTTCTGCGGGTCGCGCAAGAACTCGACGATCTCTTCCAGTTCCTGTTTAGCTTCCTCAATTCCGGCCACATCTTCGAACGTCACGCGGCCCTGCTTCTCCGTAAGAAGTTTCGCCCGCGATTTGCCGAAGCCCATGGCCTTACCGCCGCCGGACTGCATCTGGCGCATGAAGAAAATCCACACGCCGATGAGAAGCAGCATCGGGAACCAAGAGATGATCACGCTCCAAAAGGTAACCTCGTTGTCGCTGCGGGGAACGGCCTTGATGTTCACCCCATGCTCGCGCAGCGTCGGAACCAGCGACGGGTCATCCGGCGAGTAGGTCCGGAAGTCACCGCCCGATTTGAACGAACCCGAGATGTTTGGCCCCTGGATCAGCACATCTTGCACGTCCGAGCGCTCGACAGCCGAGACAAACTCCGAGAAGGAAATCTCGCGGCTGGAGCTGCGGGGGGTGGCGTTCTGGAAAAGATTAAAAAGGGCCACCACGCAGACCAGGATGATCGCCCAGAGCATTAAGTTGCGGCTAATATTCAAAACGGCCCTCTTACGGGTTAGCCCCGGCCGATCGCGGCCCGGAGTGATGGTCTCGAAAATTTGAGAACGGTCTCGCCTTTTTAGATAGTGCGCCCAGACATATTGGCAAGCAAAGCGTTAATCCCCTATCCGGAGAAAAACGTATAGCCGGTGTCACAATTCAGCATCATCTGCCGGGATTTGGTCAATTCGCGGGCAAATAAAGGCCGTCCGGAAGGTAACGCCCGGTAACGTTGTAAGGTCCGGTCGGATGAAATTAATGGCAGGAATGGCAATCAGCCCCCCCGATTCGAAAAACGCCGGTAGGCTTTCGCGGACCAAAAGGGGGACTTCGGGCGGATTATCCATGCTCGCTAGGTGAGCCCGGGACAGCCGCCGGACCAACACGCGTCGGCCCGGCGGTAACCCGGCTACCTCCACGTCGAATCTCCCGTCCCAAATCGTTTGCCCATCGGACGCGAATGTTTGCTCGTCGCCAATCTGCGAGGGCTCTCTACTAACGGTGAGAACCGAGGTCTGCCGCTGCAGCAGGGCGCCGTGCAGGCTTGCGTCGTGCCACGAGCCGTCGCGAAGGCTTTGATAGAGGCGTTCCAAACGCTCAAAGCGCGGCCTGTAAACCTGACCACTCGCCGTCTTCAAAATCGAGGCTAGCGCGCGAAGGCCGACTTCGGCGGGCGCGGCGATCAGCGCGGCGCAATCCACCCGGCCGACGCCGAATCGGTCCCACACGCAAGCCTCGTGCAAAAGCCGGGCGACGTAGTGATCCAATGCCGCGCGCGCGCGGCGCATATGCTCGGCGGTAGCTAACAAACGGTCGTTCGAGAGCCCCTCCCGACTGAGCACCTCGCGGGCCGCACGAAGGCGCACGCGGGCATAGGTTTGGTCCTGATTGGAGGGGTCATCGATCCATGGCTGCCCCACCTCTTCGCAGAAGGCCGTGAGGCGGGCCTTGGGAATGCCGAGCAGCGGGCGCGCCAGATAAACGCCAGCCCTCTGAGTGAGGGGCGCCATCGCCCCGAGACCGTCGACGCCGCTTCCACGCGAGAGGCGAAGCAGCACGGTCTCCGCCTGATCGTCCGCGTGATGCGCCAAAAACAAGTGAGTAAAACCGTTCTCCGAACACCATCTTAGCATCAGACCGTATCGGGCCTCACGCGCGGCGCTTTGGGCGCTCGCGGCGCGCTCTCTATAGCCCGCGCCGGCATCCCATCGAAGCGTGGTGTGCGGAATTTCCGCCGCCTTCATCCAGCGTTCGACCTGACCGGCTTCCTCGGCGGCAGCGTCGCGCAAGCGATGGTCGACTGTGAGGGCATGAACAACCGCCCCGGTGCTTCGGGCCCAGCGCGCGAGGAGAAGCGCGAGCGCCATGCTGTCCGCCCCGCCGGATACGGCGACAGCCACGCGCGCCTTTGCCGGCAGCGCCATCGCACCGATCGCTCCGGCGAACTCGCCGGCGATGTCGTAGGAATACGTCTCGGAGATCGGTTCTACTTGCACTTCAGTTTAGCACGCTCCGCCGCCGCGGGCTTCGCGACCTCGTCGGGAGCCTTAGGATAGTCCTTGGCGAGGCGGCCAAGCGCCGTGCACGCGCCCTGAGTCTGCCCGAGATTCGACATGGACATGGCGAGCTTCAGGAGGTTGTCCGGACCTTTGTTGGTTTTCGGATAATTCTGGTAGCCGGCCATGAACTCGACTGCGGCTTGCTGGTAGTCACCGCGCACATAGTGCGTTTCACCGAGCCAATATTGGGCGTTGCCCGCCAAAGGGTCTTTGGGGTGACGCTTCAAGAAGTCGCGGAACGCGACTTCAGCGCGCGCAAAGTCATTGCGGCGCAGAAGGTCGAAGGCGAAGTCGTACTGAACCTTCGGCGTACCTTCAGGCAGCTTCACTTGGCCTGCGGGAGGCGCCATGGCCAGCTGGCCGGCGTTCACAGCCCCCGGCTTAGGCGCGGCGACAGGAGCGGGCGCCGGCTCCGGCGGCGTTTCCGCGATCGGAGCCGAGAGGGTGCTCGGGTCCGGAGGCAACGGCTTTCCATCGGCATCGGTGCGGATGACGAAGGAACCATCAGCGCCCATGCCCTCCGCCCCGGGGGTGCCGGGCGGGGGAGCCGAAGCCGGGCGCGTCACGCGCGGCGGCGTCATCGGTTGAGAAAGCGGTTCGTCGGCCGCTGCGCGCCGCTGGGGTGCCGTCGGCGGCGCCTCGGCGCGGGGTGGTAAAGTTACGGGCGGCGATGCAGGCGAGATCGCCGGCGCGGCCCCGGGAACAGCAGCAGCCGCGCCGCCCGCCTCGAGGCGCGCGACCCGTAGCTGCAAATCGTCCTCAAGCGTCTTGAGCTGCTTCTGCAGCTGACTGGCGCGGAAGTTCGCTTCCTCGACCTGCCCCGTCAGCTGCTCGATCAACGCTTCGAGCTTCAGCACGCGAACCTGGAGGCTCCCCTCGTTCGGCGCCTGCGATTGCATTTGCGTGAGCGATTGTTCGATGCGGTCAAGTCGCGCCGCAAGATCGCGATTGCTTTGCGCGAACGCGGATGAACCCGCAGCGCAACAGAGCGCGAGCACCGCGAGGCCGCGTGTGACGTGGATGAGAGGGCGCGGAAACAAAACCATCATGATCAATTCCTTTTGCGCATCGCGGCGATGGAGGCCGCGGCAGGATACTGCACATATGCCCTGAAACTGAGCCCGGCCCACGAACCGGGGCTAATGTGAATCTGATTCACCATACCGGCAAGAATAAGGCGCATGCCGTAAACGACATGCGCCCCAAAAACTTGCGGCTCCGACAGTGCCGGAGCCGCTTGTTAGTCTTTCTTACTGAACCGCCGACACGCCGCGACGGTTACGAGCCCAGCAAGCGTCGTCAGAAGAGACGCACAGCGGACGCTCTTTGCCGTACGAGATCGTCTTCACGCGACCAGCGGCCACGCCCTGCGAAAGCAGGTACTGACGCACGGCATTGGCACGACGCTCGCCGAGGCCGAGGTTGTATTCGCGGGTACCGCGCTCATCGCAGTGACCTTCAACCGTGATCGTACGGTTCGCGTACTGGTTGAGCCACTGGGCCTGCGCACGAAGACGCGCCTGGTCTTCGGCGTCGAGGTCATAGCGGTCGAAATCGAACTGAACCGTGTTACCCACAACGGTGTTGAAGTACTCGAGCGAGTCCGGAGCCGGACCCGTCGGCTTCGCAGCAGCCGGCGGCGGCGGAGCAGCAGCCGGAGCGGTCGCCTGCACTTCAGTCTTCTTGGTCGAACAAGCCGCAAGAAGAGCCATAGCGGCGACTGCGGCGACGGTGCGGAGTTTCATTTATTTTTCCCCTGATTTTTGGAGGTAGTTCCCAGCGCTGATTCGGCCACTCTTTTACCAGCAAACCGCGCAGACGCAAGAGCCTGCCCGGCTAGGTCGGGCTCCTTAGCCCCGGAAATATATAACCTTTTAAGCAGTGTTGCAAAGGAGCAGCAGCCAACGCTGTGCGGTGCACAACGATGGCTCGCAGCTAAACCGTTGCTGCCTTTAATGCAAGAATAATCGTGTAATTTAGGGAATAAGTGGCGACCACGCCGGATCTGACGCATCCTGCGGGGTGATAATTTCCCTTTGATTATAACCAGTTAGGTCAATCGAGTAGAGCCTGGTCCGCCCCCCATTCCGGGACTGGGCGAAATACATCAGCACACGTCCGTTCGGGGCCCAGGTCGGGGCTTCCACTAAGAATCCCTGAGCCAACAGGCGTTCTCCCGATCCATCCGGCTTCATCACGCCGATATAGAAATTCCCGTCGTTGGTGGCGTAGCGGGTAAAAGCGATAAGATCCCCGCGCGGCGACCAGACCGGCGTTCCGTAACGGCCCTTGCCCTGGCCGAAGCTGATGCGCTTCGCATCGCTTCCATCCGCGTTCATCACATAGATCTGCTGACTGCCGCCGCGGTCAGAGGCAAATGTGATCTGCGATCCGTCCGGCGAGGCGCTTGGAGAGGTGTCGATCGCCGGGTGGTCGGTCAGGCGCGTCGTCTTGCGCGTGCGAAGATCCATTTCATAGATCTCCGAATTCCCGTTGGTCGCCATGGACAGCAGAACTTTATTGCCGTCGGGCGTAAAGCGCGGGGCATATGTCATACCGGGGAAATCACCCAGCACTTCCTGACGTCCCGTGTCGATATTGAACAGGTACACACGCGGCACGTTGCGGAAGTAAGACATGTAGGTGATCTCTTGCGCCGTCGGCGAGAAGCGCGGCGTGAGCACAAGATTTGCGCCATTGGTGAGATAGCGGTTGTTGGCGCCATCCTGGTCCATGATAGCAAGACGCTTCACGCGCTCAAGCGGCGGGCCGCTTTCCGCGATGTAGACGATGCGCGTATCGAAGTAGCCCGTTTCGCCGGTAATCGCAGTGTAAATGCGGTCGGCGATCAAGTGAGCGACGCGGCGCCAGTTTTCGGGCTGCGTTGTGTAGGCCTGCCCTTCCATCTGCTGGCCGCCGAAAACGTCCCACAAACGGAACGCGACACGCGCCTGACCGTTCGGCAGCGGCTCCACCGCGCCTTGGACGAGCGCCTGGGCTGCGAGCGTGCGCCAGTCCTGGAACCGGGGTTGCACATCGAGCGACGTCAGATCTTGGAGGAATCCTTTCGGATCGAGCGGGCGGAAAAGTCCCGAGCGTTCAAGATCGGCGGTGATGACTTGCGAGATGTCGCGGCCGAGCTGCTGCACTTCGGGGCTGGCACCGGGAAACACGGTGACGGCTATCGGCATCGGTTCCACGCGCCCGCGCGTGATGTCGAGGCGCACCTGCGCTTCGGCCTGCGGCACGAATAGCGTCATTATCGCCGCGACGATGCCGGCACCGACCAACTTCTTCAAATTCTTGGAAATCACGAATTCGCTCCGCAGTTACACTCACCCGACACTGGTCACGTCAACGATCGGACCCGCCCCTTGTAGTTCAGGCCGCCGCAATCCGCAAAACGAGAACCCGGCGGCTTGGACGCGCGGCCTAGGTTCAAACGCAATTGTGGCGGCGGCGTGGTGGGCTTTCAAGCAACGGGAAAACCGCCCGCGACCTGGACCATAACGGGGTCCAAGCCTAATTAATCCGCCCTTGGGGCGAAAAGTTTAAGACCATTTCCTTAAAAGTGGGGTAGTTCGCCGGCGTGATCATCGGAATTTTGCCGCACCCAAGCACGGCGTTACGGGCCGAGTTGGCGAGTGTGCGGAACTGGGCGTCGACGAAATAGCGGGCCATGTCGACGAACTCGAACTTCTGAACCGATCCATCCGGATTCAAAAACACGCGCGCTTCCACCGACATGTTCTGCACGCCTTCGGTGCCGGGATCGATGCGCCAGCAGCTTTCGATATGGCGGATAATCGCGTCCTTTTCGGTCATCGTTGCCCGTTCGCCGATGCTGGGGGCAAGGTTCTTCGCAGTATCCGTGGTCTTGCTCTCCGCCTGCGGCTTTGGCTTCGGCGCATTTTTCTGCATGTCCTTCAACAGGTCCTGCAGCATCGCAACGTCGCGCTTTTTCGTATCCGGCGGCGCGGGCTTGCGCGGCGGCGGCTTCACGATCGGCACGTCGGCCTTCTTGATCTCCTCCGGCGGCGAGGTTTTTTCGGGCGGCGGGGGCATCGCGTCGGAGGGCGGCGCTTCAGCGGCGGGCGGTTGTTCGGTGGTCGGCGTAACCGGCTCGGGCTCTTTGATCGGCTCGGGCGTCGGCGGCGGCGGCGCTGCGGTGATCTCGTCGATCACCGGGATTTCCATAAACACCGGCGGCGTTTCGACGACCGTCTTCTGTAGGAACGGCACGCCCACCCATGCGATCGCGACTACCGAGGCGTGGAGCACCACGGAGGCAATCAGGCCGGTATTGGGCGTATCGCGCAACATTTCGGTCGGCACTTTAGACAAACGACTTAAGTCTCTTCTTTAGCGGCCCTATCGTGGCTTAGCCGGATTTCTTGGTTTTTCTGTGACGAAGGCGACCTGCGTGATCCCCGCCCCGGTGACTTCGGCCATCACCTGCATCATCTGACCGTAGGAGACGTCGGCGTCGCCGCGCACATAGACACGTACGTTCGGATTGCTCTCGCGGATCGCGGTCATCTGCGCCCGCAAAGCGTCGAACTGAACATTGGTCTTTTCGTTGAGCGTCAACGTACCGTCTTTTTGCACCGTAAGGGTCAGCGGCTGATTGTCCTGCGGTAAAGACTTGGAGGCGTTGGTTTGCGGCAGATTGACGTCAACGCCCTTTGTCAGCAGCGGCGCCGTGACAATGAAGATGACCAACAGCACGAGCATGACGTCCACCATCGGGGTGACGTTGATCTCGGCCACCGCATGGAACGTCCGGCGTCCTGTTTTCACGCCCGCAGATGGTTTGATGAAAGCCGCCATGATTGGATGCTCCGCTTAAGCCGATTTCACGTCCAATTGACGCGACAGGATGGCGCCGAACTCGCCGGCGAAGTTCTCCAGACGCAAGGCGTAGCGCGACAGATCGCTGGAGATCTTGTTGTAGAAAATCACGGCCGGAATGGCGGCCACGAGGCCGAGCGCGGTGGCGAACAGTGCTTCGGCGATCCCCGGCGCCACGGTGGCAAGACTGGTGTCCGACGACGCGCCGATGGCGGTAAACGTATTCATGATCCCCCACACCGTGCCGAATAGCCCGAGGAATGGTGACGCGGAGGCGGTGGAGGCGAGGAAGATCATGCGGCGGTTCAGGTGATCCATTTCGCGTTCCAGACTGATCTTCATGACGCGGTCGATCCGCTCATGCAGCATGGCGGTGCCCGAGGCGACAGGCACGCCGCCTTTTGAGGATCGCCGCCACTCTCGCATCGCGGCGGTGAATATTGTGGCCATCGGCTCCCGAGGACGTTGGCCGACCCGCTCGAACAAATCTTCCAGCGACTGTCCCGACCAGAATTTTTCTTCGAACTGTTCAGCCTGCTTAAAGAGCGAGCGAAGGCGGAAGATCTTGTCGAATATGATCGCCCAGCTCCAGAGCGACATGAACGCGAGCAGGATCATGACGGCCTTTACTATAATGTCCGCCTGCATGAACAACGCCCAGGCCGACATGTTGACCACGGGCACCGTCGCTAAAGCCGTACTTTCCATCGTTCACCTATTCGTCTCGTCTCGTTTCGCTTTTGGTCCTCTCAAGAGGACGCTGGTCTCATATCGCCTTGGCGCGAAGCGCCGCCGCACTTTCCGATCGCCACGAAGGCCGATTTTGCGGTCTCCATATCAGACTTCAGCCACAAATGCTTCGAACTTGCTTCGCAGATGGTCCGGCACGGGTGTCGCCCGACTGGTCGCGAGATCCATGCAGGCGACCCTTACATTAAAGCGCACGATCTCCTCGTCGCCCCGCCGGACCACCTGGCGCATCAGGATCGACGCCCGCCCAAGGCTCGTGAGCGCGGTTTCCACGGTGAGGGCATCGTCCAGGCGCGCCGGGCGCCGCCATTCGATCTCACCCGCGTGTACAACGAAAACCAAGTTGTCATTTGCTTGCACCTGGCCCAACTCGACACCGATTGAGCGCAACATCTCGGTCCGTCCACGTTCGCAGAAACGTAAGTAGTTGGAGTGATATACGACACCTGCGGCGTCCGTATCCTCGTAATAAACCCGTACGGGGAGAACGTGGATGCGGCCACGAAGTTCGCCGCTGGTCGGCAGAGCGGCGTTTGTCATGGCAACTCGTTCCGGTTCAAGAGATCGAACTGCGCGGGCTCGCGCCGGGGAACCGAGAGGCCGAGTTGTCTGAAGCCCGCATCCGACACCATCCGCCCACGCGGGGTACGCTGAATCAGCCCCTGCTGGATCAGGAAGGGTTCGATGACGTCCTCAAGCGTATCCCGCTCCTCGGCCAGCGCCGCGGCCAGAGTCTCCACGCCAACCGGCCCGCCGGCGTAGTGATCGGCGATGCAGCGCAGGTAGCGCCGGTCCATCGCATCCAATCCCAGTTCATCAACATCAAGACGCCGCAGTGCCTTGTCAGCCGCCGACGCATCCACTTTATCCACGCCGTCCACCGCCGCGAAGTCGCGAACGCGTTTGAGCAGCCGTCCGGCGATCCGCGGCGTGCCGCGCGAGCGTTTGGCGACTTCCATCGCACCGTCTTCGGTCATCGCGATGCCGAGTACGCGCGCGCCACGGCTGACGATGTCCATCAACTCGGCAGCGTTATAGAACTCAAGGCGCAGCGGGATGCCGAAGCGATCGCGCAACGGCGTTGTCAAAAGACCCGACCGCGTCGTTGCACCGACAAGCGTAAAGGGCTGCAGTTCGATGCGTACCGAACGGGCCGCCGGCCCCTCGCCGATAATGAGATCGAGTTGGAAGTCCTCCATCGCAGGATAGAGCACTTCTTCAATGGCGGGATTGAGGCGGTGAATTTCGTCGATGAACAGAACGTCGTGAGCCTCGAGATTCGTAAGAATTGCCGCAAGGTCGCCCGCCTTGGCGATCATCGGCCCCGACGTGGCCCGAAAACCTACGCCCAGTTCCTTCGAGACGATCTGCGCAAGGGTCGTTTTGCCCAAGCCCGGCGGGCCGTGTAACAGGACGTGGTCCAGCGGCTCCTTGCGCTCTTTCGCGGCCTTTATAAAAACGGACAGATTCTCGCGAACTTGGCGCTGACCGATAAAGTCGCCGAGCCGCTTCGGACGCAGCGAGCTGTCCGCGTCGTCGTCCTGACGATCAGCGGAGATCACGCGGGGCGATTCAACCACCATCGCCTCCCAGCTCGCGCAAGGAGGCTTTGATTAGCGCTTGAAAGTTGGTGCCTTCGCCGGCGGCCTGTGCCGCCCGCGAGGCCGCGCCAAAGGCTTCCATACGACCGTAGCCGAGATTCACCAACGCGGACACTGCATCTTCGACCGCTGAACTTTTCACCGACGCTTTTGATGGCGCGGCGGCTTTTGGCAGCGAGGCGCCGGCCACGGCAAAGGCCGCCAACTTGTCCTTCAGCTCAGTCACGAGACGCTGCGCGAGTTTGCCGCCAACACCATTGGCGCGCTTGAAAGCGGCCTGATCGCCCGCGCCGATGGCTTGAACGATCTGTTCCGCGGAGAGGGCCGACAAAATCGCCAGCGCGACCTTGGCGCCGACGCCTTGGACGGTCATCAGCGTCGTGAACATCTCGCGCTCACGCCCGGTGGCGAAACCGTAAAGATGGATGTGATCTTCGCGGACATGAGTTTCGATCGAGAGCTCGACCCCCTCGCCGATCCCGGGGAGCCCTGCCAAGGTGCGCGACCCGCAAAAGACCAGGTAACCGACGCCGCCGACATCTATGACGGCGAAGTCTGTCCCAACCGAATCAAGACGCCCGCGCAGCTTAGCGATCATTTCACGCCCCGCATCGCGCTCGCCCGGTGGTGCGCGTGACATACGGCCACAGCAAGCGCGTCAGCCGCGTCTTCGGAGCCCGACTTACTCCCAGGCAAAAGAATGCGCATCATCGCGACGATTTGACCCTTCTCGGCATGGCCGGCGCCGACCACTGACTTCTTCACCAAGTTGGGTTTGTATTCGGCAACCATAATCCCGGCGTTGGCCGGCGCGAGCATGGCCGCGGCGCGGGCATGCCCCAATTTCAATGTCGAAACAGGGTTCTTGTTCACGAACGTTTCTTCGATTGCGCATTCGTGAGGCGCGTAGCGGCCCACCAAGGCCTGCACCTCGTTGAACAGGATACGAAGCCGCTCGGCGAGTGATAACTTGGGATCAGGTTCGACAACG
This sequence comes from Rhodospirillaceae bacterium, assembly GCA_041905525.1. Lineage (GTDB taxonomy): Bacteria > Pseudomonadota > Alphaproteobacteria > Rhodospirillales > Rhodospirillaceae > SHVO01. Next base: position 52,729 of record JAYRKY010000013.1, on the reverse strand, counting down.
CCATCGGCGACGAACGATAGCCTGTTGCCGTGCGCCTCGATCACGCCCCAGCCGGTATGGCGCAGACCAGGGTCGAGCCCAAGGATACGGACACATCCGGCTCCGCCCGTTCCAGCCTCGGACGACTTATCCTTAACCGCCGAACTTGGCCATGACCTCATCGGACATTTCATAGTTGGCCACGACGCGCTGCACGTCGTCGTTATCATCCAGCGCCGTAAGCAGGTTCATCAATTCCTCGGCGGTCTCGCCGGCGACATCGACTGTCATGGTCGGGCGCCACTCGAGCCGCGTGGTCTCGGCGGGGCCGAGCGCGCCTTCCAGTGACTTCGCCACCGTATGTAAATCGTCCGGCGCACAGAAGATGTCGTGCCCCTTCTCGTCGGAAGCGACATCGTCGGCCCCGGCGTTGAGCGCGGCCTCCATCACCTTGTCGCCATCGCCGACGTTGGACGGAAAATGGATTTGTCCGACGCGCTGAAAGCAATAAGCGACGCTGCCGCTTTCCCCGAGCGCGCCGCCGTTCCGACTAAATGCAACGCGAAGATCCGTCGCTGTTCGATTGCGGTTGTTCGTGAGCACTTCGACGATGAGAGCGACGTTGCCCGGGCCACGGCCCTCGTAACGCACTTCCTCGTAGTTCTCCTGATCGGCCCCGGTGGCCTTCTTGATTGCACGCTCGATATTGTCCTTCGGCATGCTCTCGGCCTTGGCGTCATTGATCGCCGTCCGCAGACGCGCGTTGTAGGCCGGATCGGGCAGTCCCATCTTGGCGGCAACGGTGATTTCGCGCGCCAGCTTGGTGAAGAGTTTGGCCCGCTTGGCGTCCTTCGCGCCTTTGCGGTGCATGATGTTCTTAAATTGGGAATGGCCAGCCATGGGTTCGTCCGTCGGATCCGTGCGCGTCTCAAATGATTGTTTTGCTTACAATAAGCGGCGGGAAATGTCTTCCATTATACCAGATATGGTGCGTTCCTCCTAGGGAGAGGCCGCCCACGCCTCCCCGGCGTAGGCCCTAAACCGGGATCGCTTGCTTGAGGAGGCCGCCGACACGCACCGGCTCGACCCGAAGGGCGAGGCCCGTCCGGTCATCGGTTTCGACAAAGACGCCGCATAAGGTGCCCTCTCCGTCCGCGGGCTCGAGGCGCTCCGTCGGCATCTTGGTGACGAACCGCTGGGTCGCCACCTCCTTCTTCATACCGATCACCGAATCATAGTGACCGCACATGCCGGCATCCGTCTGGTAGGCCGTCCCTCCCGGCAGAATCCGCGCGTCGGCGGTGGGCACATGCGAGTGGCTGCCGACCACCATGGAGGCCCGACCATCGGCGATGACACCGAGAGCATTCTTCTCGCTGGTCGCCTCGCCATGCACGTCGATGATGATCGCGTCGGCGGCATCGCGGAGAGGATGGGTGTTCAAGGTATCGTTCAGGGCCCGGAAGGGGTCGTCCAACGCGTCCATGAACAGCCGGCACATAACCTGGATCACGATCACCCGCCGGCCCTTCGCGGTGGAGTAAAACCCGAAGCCTTGGCCGGGTGTTTCAATCGGGTAATTGAGCGGACGAAGAAGCCGTGGTTCGGCCTGGATGAAGGTGATGATCTCGCGCTGATCCCAGGCGTGGTTGCCAAGGGTGACGACATCGACCCCGGCATCAAACATGTTCTGGCAAATGGTGGCCGTAATACCGAAGCCGTGCGCAGCGTTCTCGCCGCACGCCACGACGAAGTCGAGGCCGAGGTTTTTTCGAAGCTCAGGGATATGGGTCGCGACCGCGTCTCGGCCGGCTTTGCCCATCACGTCGCCGCAATACAGAAGTCTCATGGCGGAGGGGTAACCGACCCTTAGCCCGGGAACAAGCCCATTAGAAGGGCTCGCGGCATGCGGGCATTCCGAGGCGAGATGTCAGTCGAACCATAACACGCCATTTGCGGTGATGACGCCATCGAGCGGCTGATCATGCGCATCGGCGTGAACCGTATCGACCCGCTGAACGTCGTAGGCGAGGCCGATCGCCGTGATCTTCCGGACGGCTCTTAAGGCCGAGATCGTGCGGTCGTAGTACCCCGCGCCATATCCGAGGCGGTGTCCCGCTAGATCGAATGCCAGCAAGGGCACCAGAAGGGTTTCCGGATCCACAACGGCGGCCTTACTCCCCGGGTGCTTGGTCCCGAACGGACCGCGTTCGAGCGGATCGCCGGGCCGCCATTGGCGGAAAACCAAAGCATGCCCTTGCCCGGCGGCAACCGGGAGGGCCACGGTCGCACCCGCCTGCGCTAATGCCTCAAGCGCGGGCCGACAATCCAACTCATCGCCCAGCGGCCAATAGCCCGCTATGATTTTATCTTTTGCCGGCACTGTTTCGAGGACGCTCCGAGCAACCTCCACGGCGATTTCGGACGCCCCGGCCATGTGCGCCGTCCGCCGGCGCTCAAGCATGACCCGGCGCAAAGCTGCCTTGGCATCCGCAGGAAAAGCTACCGACATAGAGCCCGCAGCATGACGATTACAGGAACGAGGGAAGAAGTGGAGCCGCCGAAAGCCGTCGACCGTGCGTGACCTCCCAATGGGCCACGAGTTAAGGTGGGCGCCGTTTCACCAGACCGGAATCCGGCGAGGGACAGCTCCCGAGCGAAGATTATCGCCCCTGGGGGTTCATAGGCCTAACCTGCCCAGCAGCTCCGTTAATGAATCTAGGTGCCTTCGAGCTGCGCGGCAATACGCTCAATTCGTTCCGCCAGATTATTAATTGAGTTCGTAATCGCGGTTTCGGAGGCCATGCGGCTGGCATTGCCAGACGCCGCTTTCATCGCTTCGAGTTCGGCAATGGTATCGGTGAGCTCGTCGGCGACGACCAAACCAGTCATCACCAGGAGAAGCGCATCGCTGACGGACCCCGCGGAGCCGTGTAACTGCTCAGCCCGTTGATCGAGGAAACGGCCTAACCGCGCGAGGTGGGCCTCCTGCCCGTCGTCGCAGGCAATCTGGTATTGGCGCCCACGGATAGTGATTGAAACTTGCCCCATTCCAACCGGCCTATTCGTCCAAGCGGGCGGTGACTTGACCGATGACCGCATCCAGCCGGTCGGCAACCCGGCTCGCGCTGCTCTTGAGCATCGCATGCTCGCGGGTGAGTTGGTCAAAAGCATCTTTGAGGCCGGAAACGTCGTCGGAGGGAGCGCGCCCGCGCGCGGCGGAATCGATACGAACGATCGCGCGCTCAAGCCGTTCGAGCGCCTCACGAACATGCGGGTTCACGATATCTTTCAAAGAAATAGCGCCCCAACCTCGAAAACGAGATTAAGCCTATGAAGTTCTACCTGAGCCGTCAACAACACCCTCCAGGAGGCGCGAACAACTGAACCGCGTGGGCGTTGTACAGGCATCTATTCAAGGGGAATGCCACTCGTTATATCTCCGCCCGCGCCTCGCCGGCACGCTTCCGTTCGTGCCGCGGCCGGTACATATCCTCGGCCCTGAAACGATTAGAGAAGGACACGCAACCACATGACCATGACCCCCCGGGTGAAGACGATCCTCAGCGCTTATGAAAGCGACAATCCCGGCACGAAGGCGAACCTCGCCCGCATCCTCATGCAGGGTAAGCTGGGCGGGACCGGAAAGCTTGTCATCCTCCCCGTTGACCAGGGTTTTGAACATGGTCCGGCGCGCAGCTTCGCCGCCAACCCCCCGGGCTATGAGCCCCACTACCACTGGCAGCTTGCCATTTCCGCGGGTCTCTCGGCGTTCGCGGCTCCTCTCGGCATGATCGAAGATGGGGCTTCCACCTTCGCCGGCCAAATCCCGACGATCCTGAAGGTTAACAGCGCCAACTCCCTGAACGGCGAGAAAGACGCCCCGACGCAGGCGATCACCGCCGGGGTCGACGACGCCCTTCGCCTCGGCTGCTCGGCCATCGGCTACACGATTTATCCCGGCTCCGAGAAGGCGTTCGACATGCTGAACGACCTCCGTGAGCTGACCGCCGAAGCCAAGGCCAAGGGGCTCGCCGTCGTGGTGTGGTCCTATCCGCGCGGCAAGTACGTCACGAAGGACGGCGAATTGGGCTTCGACATCATCGCCTATGCCGCTCACATGGCCGCGCTGATGGGCGCCCACATCATTAAAGTGAAGCTTCCGAGCGACTACCTTGATTTGGGCGAAGCGAAGAAGGTCTATGAATCCGCCAAGATCCCGCGCGCGACCCTGACTGAGCGCGTCCAACACGTGGTTCAGAGCTGCTTCGGCGGCCGCCGCATCGTTGTGTTCTCAGGCGGGGCCAAAAAGGGCGAAGACAGCATCTTCGACGACGCCCGCGCGATCCGCGATGGTGGCGGCAACGGCTCCATCATCGGCCGCAATGCCTTCCAGCGTCCGCAAGGCGAGGCTCTGGCTTTGCTGCAGAAGCTGGTCGACATTTATCAGGGCAAGAACTAACCGCCCCCGCGCACCGGCCATGGCCGCGCAAACACCCAGCTGCCGGCTGTATCTCATCACCCCGCCAGCGCTCCCGGACGGCTTTGAGCAAAAGCTTGAGGACGCGCTGGCGGCGGGTGACGTGGCGTGCTTTCAACTCCGTCTTAAGGATGTGAAGGACGACGTCATAGTCGCGGCCGTGAAGGCGCTCATGCCGATCTGCCACGCGCACGATGTGGCATTTCTCCTGAATGACCGTCCCGATCTTGCCGCCCGCCTCAATTGCGACGGCGTTCATATCGGCCCCGAAGATATGCCTTATAAGGAGGCCCGCGCGCTGGTCGGCCCCGATGCAACCGTCGGAGTGACCTGCAAGGACTCGCGTCATGCCGCGATGGAAGCGGCGGAGGCCGGCGCGGATTACGTGGCGTTCGGCGCGTTCTTTCCGACGACCACGAAGGAGACAACATCGACGGTAACGCCCGAGATCATCGAGATCTGGACTGAAACCACGATGATCCCATCTGTGGCCATCGGCGGCATCACGGTGGAAAACTGCGAACCCATTGTGGCCGCGGGGGCAGACTTCCTCGCCGTGTGCGGCGGGGTCTGGAACTATCCGCAAGGAACGGCGGCGGCAGTACGGGACTTCAACGCCATCTTCGCGAAGTACCCATTCCGCGGCTGAGCGCGTCGCTCACTTCTTCTTCGCGCCCTTGCTCTTCGCTACGGCTTTCTTCGGGACCGCCTTCTTGGCGGCTTTCTTTGCGGCCTTCGGCCCGGCCTTCACGGACGTCTTCGCCGTCTTCTTCTCTGCCTTCGCTTTCGCTTCGGCCTTCTTACGATTGGCGGCGGCGCGGCTGGTGACGAACTTCGCAATAAGATCGTAGGGCGGCAGTGCGTTCAGGGGAAACTTGAGGTTTCCCTTTTCATTCGCGAATTTCGCAGCGGCCTTCTGCAGCTTTGGATCATCCGTGGGCGGGAAGAAGCCAATGTGCGATTTGAACGCCGAGAAGTAGGCAACCGCGCCGTCGCGGAAATAACCGATAAGGCCGTAGCTGATCTTCTCTTCGCCGTCGGGCAGCGCCTTGTGGATCCGTGCGCGAATCGTCTTCATCAGCGCCCGCACCTTCGGTGGGTACGCGGCAATATAGCTGTCGACTTCAGGACTCATTTTCATGTCACGGGCGCCCATAAAACATCGGTGATCTTCTCCGCCCCGGTAGCAAGCATCACGAGGCGATCGAAGCCTAGCGCACAACCGGCGGACGGCGGAAGTTGCCCGAGGGCGCTTAACAATTCGTCATCGACGGGAGGTGCGGCGCCATAGAGCTGCGCATGCAAGGTGCGATCGGCATCGAACCGAAGCTGCTGTTCGACTGGGTCTGTGAGCTCGGAATACGCGTTTGCCAGTTCGACACCGCAGGCATAGAGCTCGAACCGCTCGGCAACCCTTTTGTCCCCCGGTTTCTTGCGCGCGAGGGCGGCCAGGTTCGCTGGATACTCACACAGAATCGTCAATGCGCCGACGCCGAGATGCGGCTCAATCCGCTCGAGCATCACCCGGAAAAAGATATCCTCCCAGGTGTCGGTATCACTGACGAAAAGCCCCTGCCCGCGCGCGGCGGCGCGAAGCGCCGAGGGATCCGGCATGAGCGCGCCATCGGTAGCGCCCAGAAGGTCGATCGCCGCATATTCGGAGAAAGCCTGTGCCACGGTCAGCCGCCGCGGCACCCTGGAAGGGTCGCATGCCTTGTCGCCGCGCCGGAGGAGGCCGTCATGAGCGAGGCTGCGCTGCGCTGCCTTGGCGACTTTGCGCACGATTGCGGCACAGTCCTTCATCATCGAACCGTAGTCGGTGTCGGCCCGGTACCACTCGAGCATGGTGAATTCAGGTTCGTGCTGGGGCGAGCGCTCCGCGTCCCGCCACACCCGGCATAGCTGCATGATCTTGGGCAGCCCCCCGGCCAAAAGCTTCTTCATCGCGAACTCCGGCGAGGTATGCAGGTACCGGGGCGAACCGGCTTCGGCCAGGGGCTCACGCAAGCTCAGCGAGAAGGGCCGGATATGACGTTCGATCCCGGGGGAGCGCTGGATTGCCGGGGTTTCGACCTCGGTGAAGCCTTCGGCCTGGAAATAGGCCCTCACCGCCTTTACCGCCGCGCGGCGGGCGTCAAGGAAAGGGCGCTTGCGCGCGAGGGTTTCACGATGCCACCAAGTCTCGGCCATCCCCCCTTTTAGAGCTTCCAGATCAGGGGTCAAACTGATACAAGCGCCGCGGTTTTTCCGCACATTATTGAGACGAACAGGCGCTCCCTATGAAGATTAATGCGAACTTGCTCCGCGGCGGCATGGTCATCGAACACGAAGGCAAGCAGTGGTCCGTGATCAAGCACGCGATCGTTCAGCCCGGCAAGGGAGGCGCGTTCATCCAGGTCGAAATGCGCGATATCGCGTCCGGAACCAAGAGCCAGGCCCGCTGGCGTACAGCTGATTCCGTGGAACGCCTTGAAGTGCGCGAAATCGATTGTCAGTACCTTTACAAGGAAGGTGACATGTACACCTTCATGGATAAGAGCACGTACGATCAGTTCAGCATCAACGGCGATCTGCTTGAGGAACGCGCCGCGTTCCTCACCGACAACATGGATGTGTCGGTGGATTTCATCGAAGGCAAGCCGGTGTCAGTGACGCTTCCGAAGTCGGTCGTTCTCACCGTCACGGAAGCCGATCCGGTCGTCAAAGGCCAGACCGCCGCCTCGTCATATAAGCCGGGTCTTCTGGAGAACGGCCTTAAGATCCTGATCCCGCCGTTCATCGAAGCGGGCACCAAGATCGTGGTGAACACGGAAGACTGCAGCTACGTCGAACGCGCGAAATAGCTCGCGCAAACCGGCCTTTTTTGTTCGTTAGGGCTTATTGATGGCGCGTGGTTCCGCTCTTTGGACCGTCATGACAGGGGCCGCGCAGAAGGCCGCTCGTGCGCTGCGCCGCGACTTCGGCGAAGTCGAGCAGCTGCAGGTTTCGAACAAGGGGCCGAGCGATTTCGTTTCGGCCGCCGACGTCAAAACTGAAAAGACCCTCCGCACCGAACTGCAAAAGGCCCGTCCGCGCTTTGGTTTCCTGATGGAAGAAGCGGGCGAAATTCCAGCCGAGGACGGTAAGCATCGCTGGATCATCGACCCCATCGACGGCACAACCAATTTTCTGCACGGCATTCCTCACTTCGCCATCTCCATCGCGCTTGAGATGGAAGGCGAGGTGATCGCGGGACTGGTCTACAATCCCATCGTGGAAGAGATGTTCTACGCCGAGAAAGGCAAAGGCGCCTTCCTGAATGACCGGCGCCTGCGCGTGTCCTCGCGCAACCGTATGTCGGAAGCCGTGATCGCGACCGGGATTCCGTTCCTGGGCCGCCCCGGCCACAAGCCTTTCTTGGATCAGATGGGGCGCGTCATGGCCGAGGTTGCAGGCATCCGCCGGATGGGCGCCGCCTCACTCGACCTCGCCTACGTCGCAGCAGGCCGGTACGAAGGATACTGGGAAACCGGTCTCCAACCCTGGGATATCGCCGCCGGGGTCCTCCTGGTCCGCGAGGCCGGCGGTTTCGCCACCGATTACAAAGGCGGCAAGGACGTGGTCCACAATGGAAACATTGTGGCTGCTAACGGCAAGCTCCATAAGCAAATTTTGGATCTGGTGACCAAGGGTTAGAACCCTGGGTCACCGCTTGTTAACCAGCAATTGACCTCCCGCATACTATATCTGGCAGATTGGCCGTAACGGGCCTGAATCAGTTGTCTCGATAGAGACGGCTGTTGTAGTTTTGGGCCTGGGGAAAAGGCCAAAGCGAAGATTTTTCAACGACTTTGGTCAACGCAGAAAACGCGGGCCAACGTGGTATGTGTGGGGGCCGAACGTGAAACGCATGAAAAACGTCACCAGCAGAGTGAAGCTGCTCCGGACGTCGAGCCTGTGGACGTTGACCATTATTTTGGCCGCCGCAGTGCCCGCGCATGCGGACGGGATTCCGACCGCGAAAGCCGCCGCCTCCGCGACCCGCAGCGATTCCTCCGTTTCCGTTGATCTTTCGGTGTTGGATGGAGACACGGCCGCCAGCGGCCGCCGCCTCTTGGTCCCGGGCGTCGGTATGAATCTCGCGGCCCGCCCCGCAGCAGGCGGTGCCAGCGGACGCGTGATCCTGCGCCCACCCGCCGGCGTGGCGCCCGCCATTGCGCGTCCTCAGGCAATCCGCCTTCGCCCGCCGCCGGGCGTCGCGCCGATCAACAGTGCGCCGATCCAAATGGCGCGCGCGGTAGCGCCCGAGCAGAGCAAGCCGAGCGCGCCTATCGCCGTCGAGCCTGTGAAGCCGCCTGCCCCGCCTGCGGCAAAGCCGGCCGCGTCAGCAAAACCGGCGGCCCCGAGTACGCCGCCGCCCGCCGCAGCAAACACTCCGCCTGCAACGGCGAAGGCTGCGCCCGCCGCGACACCGCCCGCGGCGAAGCCGGCCCCTGCCGCGAGCCAAACCGCCGCAGCTCCGCCGCCGAAACCCTCGTCGCCGCCGCCCAGCGCTTCGCCAGCGCCTGCGAAACCTGCAGCTCAAACGGCGAGCGCATCTCCGGCGGCAAAACCGACGGCCCCAGCCGCGACACCTGTCGTTCCTGCACCGGCCACCCCAGCCAAACCCGTTCAGATGGCGGCCATTAAGCCGCAAGCACAGACGACAGCGCCCACGGCGCCCACGACGGCGCCCGCCCAGCCTGCGGCGTCCAAACCGGCCGCGCCTCCGGCTCCCGCCACAAGTGCTCCTGCCCCTCCAGCGCCACAAGCGGCCAAGCCCGCCGCACCGCCGCCGCCCGCACCGGCAGCAGCCGCCGCGAAACCAGCGGCGCCTCCGGCGACGCTAGCACCGGCCGCCGTAAAAGCGCCTGCGTCGGCCACTGCGCCCCCAGCCGCAAAGGGTTCGCCCGGCGTCGCGACGAGCGCGCCAACTCCTCTGACTCCGCCGGCCGCCGCCCCGGCCGCTAAAACTGTCGCCGCTGCACCGGCGACATTGGTGCCGACGCCGCCTCCCGCGGCTGCGGAACCGGCCAAAGAAACACAGGTCGCGGCACTTCCGCCCTCGGCGCCGAAGGCCCCAACGCCGCGTCAACCCGATATTTTCACGATCTCATTCGATGTCGGTGCGTCGGCCGTCCCGTCCGATGCCAACTCCAACCTCAAGGCCCTTGCGGCGCAGATGGCGAAGGATCCCGCATTGCGCGTTGAATTGATCGCCTATGCATCGGACCCGCAGAAGAGCGTAAGCCGGTCGCGGCGTTTATCGACGGAGCGCGGCGTGAACGTACGCAAGGAATTGCTTGCGGCCGGCGTTGAGTCGACGCGGATCAATCTGCGCGCTCTTGGCGAACAATCCGGCGGCGGCGCGCCCGATCGCGTCGACGTGCTGCTCGTCCGCCGCTAGGTGTTACAGGGTTGCCCTGCCCGGGCCGCACGCGCCCTAGCATTGCCGCATTCAATTGTGACTCTCCGGCTACCCACACGCTGCGCGCGCGCCGGGTAAAGGAACACGGATGACCGATACCAAGACCTACCTCACCCGTATGATCATCTTCCTCGCCGTCGTCGGCGCGGGAGCGGCCTTCGTTGCGCCGCAGCTGCTCAACATCTTTCTGGTCAACCCGGTTCTCAACACCCTGATCTTCGGCGTGATCCTGACCGGCATCATTCTCAATTTCCGTCAGGTGTTGCAAATCGCGCCGGAAGCCGAATGGATCGAAAGCTTCCAGACTACAAGCCAGAGCGACGGCCTCACCGACGAGCGGCTTCATCCCAACGAAAGCAAACTCAAGCTACTGTCGCCGATGGCGCGGATGCTGCAGGAGAAGCGGACACGTGGCCGCTTATCGATCAGTGCGCCGGTCATGCGCACCCTTCTCGACGGCATCGGCTCGCGCCTCGAAGAGAGCCGCGAATTGTCACGCTACTTTACGGGGCTTTGCATTTTCCTCGGCCTGCTCGGTACGTTCTGGGGATTGCTCGGGACAATCAACTCCATCGCCGACGTGATCCGCAATCTGTCCGTCACCGGCGAAGACATGGCGACGGTGTTCAATAATCTGAAATCCGGGCTTGAAGCGCCGCTCTCCGGCATGGGCACCGCGTTTTCATCGTCTCTCTTCGGTCTCGGCGGCTCCCTGGCGCTCGGATTCCTCGACCTGCAAGCCGGACAAGCTCAGAACGCGTTCTATAACGATCTCGAGGAGTGGCTTTCCGGCGTCACTAAGCTTTCCTCCGGCGGTATGGGCGGCGAAGGCGAGCAAGGTGTCTCCGCCTACACCGAGGCGCTCCTCGAACAAACCGCGGAGAGCCTCCAAGAACTGCAGAACATCATGGCGCGCGGAGAACAAAGTCGTGTCGCCGGCAATGAGCAACTTCATCAATTGAACGATAAGCTTTCGATCCTGGCCGATCAGATGCGCGCAGAACAGCAAGTGCTCCTCCGCCTTGCGGAAGGACAGCGCGATCTCTCGGCCATCGTGCGGAGTATGAGTGATATCGCGTCCGCCGTCGCCTCACCCACGATTTCGAATGCGGGCGGCATGGACGACGTCACACGCGGTCACATTCGTAACATCGACAGCGCCTTAACGCGGCTCGCCTCGTCGGTCACATCAGGCCGCGAGGAAATCGTTCGCGAAATTCGCGGCGAGATCAAACTCCTGGCTAAGACGATCGCAACCGCAGGATCGCGTGAAAGCGCGGGGTCCTAACGCACGATGGCCGGTTTCCTGCGCCGTAGACGAACAGTCATAGATGCCTGGCCGGGCTGGGTGGATGCGCTCTCCACCCTGTTGATTATCATTATCTTTGTGCTTTTGGTTTTCGTGCTGGGGCAGGCGCTGCTCGGACAGGCCCTCCAGTCCCGCGACAGCGCTCTTGCGTCATTGAATTCGCAGATGGCCAGCCTGACAGATATGCTGAATATCGAACGCAAGGCCCGCGGCGATCTTGAGCTGACGATCGGGCGGCTGTCGACGGACCTGCAGGCTGCAAACCAACAACTCGATATTCTGGCGCAAGTGAAGCTGGATAACGAGCAGCTGACGTCAAAGCTGAATGCGGCGACCGCCGACATTGCCGCCCGCAACGCCGAAATCGCGGCGCTGAATAAAGCGGGCGCCGACCAGAGCACGACGATCAAGCAGCAGGCTCAGCAGCTCGCGCTCCTCCAACAGAACATCAAGGCGATGGAGGCCTTGAAGGCCAACCTGGAAAAGCAGATCAGCGAACTGGGGGCCCAAACGGCCAAGACAGATGGTGAGATTGCGAAAGAACGCGCTCTGACCGTGGAGGCCCAGGCGGCGGCCGCCCTGATGAGCCAGCAGCTGCAAGACATGCAGAGAGAGTTGGAGAAGCTAACGGCGACGTTGGATGCGTCGGACAAGCTCACCGCCGAGCAGAAGGCGCAGATCTCGGATCTGGGTCGGCGAATGAACCGCGCGCTGGCGGGAAAGGTGCAGGAACTGCAACGCTCTCGATCGGAGTTCTTCGGACGCTTACGCGATATCCTGGGTACCCGCCCCGGCGTCATGATCGTTGGAGATAGATTTGTCTTCCAATCCGAGGTGCTCTTCACCTCCGGATCCGCTGACTTGGGTCTCGAGGGCCAACGTCAGCTCGCCCAACTCGCGCGCACCCTGCTCGACGTCTCCACCCGCATTCCCTCGGACATCAATTGGATTCTCCGCGTGGACGGGCATACGGATACCGCCCCGATCAACACGGCGCAGTTCCGCTCGAACTGGGAGTTGTCGGCCGCACGCGCGATCTCCGTTGTGCGCTACCTGATCACGCAGGGTGTACCGGCCGATCGGCTCGCCGCCGCCGGCTTCGGGGAATATCAACCGATCGATCCCGGCAACGACGTGACCGCGCGGGCTCGCAACCGCCGGATCGAACTGAAGCTCGACCAACGGTAACGATGGCATCCGTCTTTAAAATCCTGCGCCGCGATGAGTGGCGCGCGGCCCAAACCGCAGGCGTGTTCGAAGGATCCGGGATCGATCATCGCGACGGATACATCCACTTCTCGACAGCATTGCAGGCGCAGGAGACCGCGCGCTTGCATTTTAAGGGCATCGCGGATCTCGTCGTCCTTGAGGTCGACGCGGAGAAGCTTGGCTCTGACTTGGTGTGGGAACCATCGCGGGGAGGCCAGCTTTTCCCGCACCTTTATGCCAAGCTACCGACCGAAAACGTCGTCGCGGTGCATGAGGCTCCGCTGAACATCGACGGTGTCCCGCAACTTTCTTTTCTGGACTAGGATCGTGGACCCCGCTCCCTTCTCACCCGATCCGGCCCGTGTGCTTTTGTTTCTCAAGCAGTGGCCGATCTACCGGCCGACGCCGCTACACGTTTTCGAGACGGCCTCGACCACCCTTTTCATTAAGGATGAAACCGAACGCATGGGGCTTGGCGCGTTCAAAGCGCTGGGCGGCCCCTTCGCCGTCGCCGAACTTTTACGAGAGCGATGGACTACAGCGACCGGCGAACCGATGCCCGCCGACGTCAGGGACTCTCGGCTCCGCACCTTTGCAGGCAGTATCACGTTTGTTTGCGCGAGTGCGGGAAACCATGGAATGGCGGTAGCGGCCGGAGCGAAGCACGTCGGGGCTCGCGCGCGCGTGTATCTCTCAGCGACCGTCTCGCAAACTTTCGCAGATCGGCTCGCGGCACAGGGCGCGCAGGTGGTTCGGTCGGGGAAAACTTATGAAGAAAGTGTCGCCGCAGCCGGCAAGGACGCGCGGGAGACCGGCGGGATCCTCCTCGCCGACGCATCATGGCCTGGCTATCACCAGGCTCCGGCGTTGGTGATGGAGGGATACACCGTCATGGCGGAGGAACTCCGGCTATCCTTCGAAGAGCGGGGATCGTGGCCGACGGACGTTTTTGTGCAGGCCGGCGTCGGCGGTCTCGCGGGCGCCATCGCTTACATGATCCGCAAAAACTGGTCTGTCCAACCGCGGATTGTCGTCGTTGAACCGGAGGCCGCCCCGTGTCTGCGCGAGAGTGCGCGAAATGGGCGGCCCGTGATTGTCGATGGGCCGGTCTCGAATATGGGCCGTCTGGACTGCAAGGAGCCGTCCCTCATCGCGTTCGATACTTTGCGGCGCTGCGAAGTGGAATACCAGACGGTGAGCGACGCAGAGGCGGTCGCCGGGCAACACGACCTCGATTTGAACTATGGGATCATGACCACGCCATCCGGCGCAGCGGGCTTTGCGGCTTTTCGCGCCAGTGCATCACACCGCGCGCTCGTCATCGCGACAGAAGGTCCGGTGATCGATCGCAGCGCCTAGTGTTTTTGAAGGCGCTCAATCATCACACTTTCGAGCTGGCCGAAAGTGAACGGCTTAACCAGCACGTCATGCTGCAGCAACTGACTGCCACTCTGTGCCGCTTCCTTGGCGTATGCGGTCATGTAAATGACGCGCACCTCAGGGCGCGCCCGGCGAATAAGACCTGCCAGTTCGATACCCGAGATGTCCGGCATGCGAATGTCGGTGATGACGGTAGCGATCGACGCTCCCTTCTTGATCAGCGCGAGCGCGCTCTTCGCCGAGTTTGCTTCGCACACAGCATAACCAAGCTCGCGCAACATCTCGCTCACAAGAGCGCGCACAAGGGTCTCGTCGTCCACCACAAGCACGGTGCACGAGTCCTTCTTCGCAACCTTTGTGCTGTCCCCAGCTGATGGCTGTTGGATCGCCCTACTCCTAAAGGCCTGACATCCGGCGTCGCGCGCGCCCGCCTACTGGAGTCTATATATTTTGAGTCGGCGGATTTTCAACGCGGAGAAGTTCGCAGGCGTGAGGGAACAATCGGCACGTGCAGGCGTTATACCTCACTATTCCCGCATCAGAATAAATTCTTCGTCGAGAGCCTTTCCGACGGCAAACTTATAGTCTCCGACTTTTCTGAAACCATGGCTTTCGTAAAGCTTTTGGGCACGAAAGTTCAGACGCCGATCCAAATCTTGCGCCCAGGCCGCACCAGCCAATCGAGGGCTGCGGTAAGCAGGCCGCTACCGATCCCAGCGCCCTGATGACCCACTTTGACGTAGAGGCGCTTCAACTCTCCGCAGTTTGCTGTGACATCGGGATGGGGAAGCGCACAACGGCCGGCGTGCGCATATCCGACCAGTTTGTCCTCGAGGGTGGCCTTGAAGATCATCTCCTCGGGCGAGGCGATGATTTCCCGAAAGATCTTGGGTTGATACTTCTCTTCCAGAAAGGCTGCGAGGTCTTCAGGCTCGTAGTGCGTGAAGGTTTCCGCGAACGTGATGCGTCCCAGCTCCGCAATGGCTGCAGCGTCATTGAGATCGGCCTTTGAGATCGCAAGAGTCATACGCGTCAGTTTACTGCCGTTCGCGGTCGCCCTCCACACCCTCGGCAGACCGATGGACATGATCCGCGCCGGCCGAAGTTAAAGTGAATGAGCAAGCCCCCCGGCGCCTTACTTCGGACGCTTCTGAAACTTCCGATCCAGTTTCACGCCGTCTTTCGATTGGCTTTTGCCGTGTCCGGCCCACTTCGGTTTCCCGTGGTCCTTGCCTTGTGGTCGTTTACCGTGCACCGGCCGCTCTTGACCTGGTTTGCGCGCGCCATTGTCTTGAGCCGGCTTTTGGTGGGCCGCTTTCGGGTGGGCGTGGCCGAAGTTCTCACGCGGCGCAGTGACGTCGCGATCTTCGCGCTTACGGCCGAAGGGCTTATCTCCCCCGAAAGGTTTCTTATCACGGTCCTTATCGCGGAAATCCTTGTCGCGCCCGTCTTTGTCGCGGAAGTTTTTGCCGCGGAACCCTCTGCCCTGGAACTCCTTACCCGGGCGCGGCGCGCGATCGTCGCGACGATGTTCGCGCGTAGTACGCCGCACGTGACCGCCACCCGCCGGCGCGTCACTGGGCGAGATATGGATGTCGCCTTTGGTCACCTTGGCGACTTTGGCCGCGAAGGCTTCGGCAGCTTCAGTCGCAATCTCGAACTTGGTCTCGTCGTCAAAGATGCGAATGGCGCCGATCTCGCGCTTTGTGACTCCCCCCTGGCGGCAGATTTCGGGGATCAGCCACTTCGGATCAGCCTTGCGATGGCGGCCCACATTCATGCGGAACCACTCGGCGCTCGCAAGTCCGCTGCGCGGTTCGCGCTTCTCCGGCATACCGGTGTCCATGAGATCTTCGGGGGCCGGCAACCGCGCGCGGTAGCTGCGTACCAAAGCGGCGGCGATCTCCTCGGCTGACCGCTGCGAAAGAAGCTGCTTGGCGAGTTCGAAATCCTCCGCCTCCCCCGCTTCCGCGGTCAGCACGCTTTCCAGCAGGCGCACATTGTCGAGTTGGCGGATGGCGTCAGGGGACGGCGCATTGACCCAAGATGCTTTGATATTGGCGTGGGCCAGCAGACGTTCCGCCTTTCGATGGACGGCGGGTGTGACCAGCAATATCGAGATTCCCTTACGCCCCGCGCGGCCTGTACGGCCGCTGCGGTGCTGGAGAGTTTCCGCATCATTCGGAAGATCGGCGTGAACCACCAAGCCGAGATTGGGAAGATCGATCCCGCGCGCCGCCACATCTGTCGCCACGCAAATGCGCGCGCGGCCGTCGCGCAATGCCTGCAACGCGTGATTTCGCTCTTCCTGGCTGAACTCCCCGGACAACGAAACCGCCGAGAATCCGCGCTCGACGAGCGCGGCGTGAAGATGGCGAACACCGTCACGCGTGTTGCAGAAGACGATCGATGCGGGCGAGTCGATGAAGCGGATGATATTGACGACGGCGTGCACGCCGTCCTGGGCGGCAATTCGCATGGCGCGGTATTCGATGTCGGCGTGCGCGCGCTTTTCCCCGGCCGCCTGGATGCGCAAAGCGTCGTTCTGATAATTCTTTGCAAGCTCAACGATGTCGCGCGGCAAGGTCGCCGAGAAAAGAAGCGTCCGCCGCTCTTTGGGTGTCGCCTCCAAGATAAACTCGAGATCCTCACGGAAACCGAGGTCGAGCATCTCGTCCGCCTCGTCGAGAACGACGGCCTTCAGCTGTCCAACGCGCAGGCTCCCGCGCTCGAGGTGATCGCGGAGGCGACCGGGAGTCCCCACCACGAAATGACAGCCGGCGTTCAGTTCGCGCCGCTCGGCGCGAGGGTCCATGCCCCCGACACAAGACACGATACGCGCGCCGATATGTTGGTAAAGCCAAGTGAGCTCGCGCTGAACCTGCAGCGCAAGCTCACGGGTCGGTGCGACGACGAGCGCTAGCGGATTGTCGGCGGGCGGCAATACGTCGGCGCCGTCCAAGCATGTGACGGCGATGGAAAGCCCGAAAGCCAGCGTCTTTCCCGATCCCGTTTGCGCGGACACCAGAAGGTCGCGACCCGCGGTCGCGGGCGCCAGAACGGCGGTTTGCACCTCCGTCGGATCGGTGTAGGCGCGCTCGGTCAAAGCGCGCGCGAGCGCGGAAGTAGTATGGGGAAACGCCACGTTGAAACCTTAATGGGGATTGTGCGCCACATGAGGACGCCGGGTGGCGCAGGTATAGTCGAACGTGACCCGCCGCGCCACCTCTACTAGGAGCATGGCTGTGGACGTGAAAACGCAGGGTTGCCTAGAAAAGTGCGTTAATGCAGCGGCCGCGAGATTTTCTCGAGCGCGTCCACGATCCTCTGCCAAACCTCGGCCCCAACGGAATCATCGGTCCTCGCAAGCTGCCTTAGTCGGCGCGTAGCCATGGGCAACGCGTCCGCGCCGTATCTCTGCGCTAAAAGGGCGGCGGAGCGTTCAATCTCGCCCTCGGTGAACTGCATATGAATCCCACGTGTCCAAACTGTCCCTATGACAACGCCGGAGCGTGAGAATGTTCGTCACCTAACTTGAAAACCTTGGTCGAGCCGGAAAAGAGCCCCCCAAATGCGCCGACACCTGAACCGGCAAGGTTGTCTCCGGACGAGGCAATTCCTGGAGGATACTCTCGATTTCGCGCATGGCTTCCTGGCTTGTGAGGGCGTGCACGCCCGGCCGCCACAGGGCGACGATATTTTGAATTTCAGCGAGCTTGCGGTCTGGATCCATTGGCCTCTCCTCCGCCCCCCGGCCTCCCTAGGCCTTCCAAAAGCATGCCGCTGTTCAACAAATAGGGGGTGGAAGAGCAGTGTGGCGCCTTCCGTCCGGGCGTGACATTGGGCCTAAGGGGCCGGGCGACCGCCCTACCAACGCGCCGTTTTTCGCCTCTGCCGCCCTGTCCCGGGCCTTGCGGGGCGGAACCGAACGCTATATACAGCCGCCTTTCCGGCTTTCCGGCCGGTTTTCCAGGTTTTAGAGGCGCGCGATGAAGAAGGATATTCACCCCGACTACCATGACATTAAGGTCATCATGACCGACGGTAGCGAGTACATGACCCGCAGCACCTACGGCAAAGCGGGAGACATTCTGCGCCTTGAAATCGATCCGAAGAGCCACCCGGCGTGGACCGGCGTGCACCGTATGATCGATTCCGGCGGCCAGTTGGCCAAATTCAACAAGCGTTTCAAGGCCTTCGGTTCCAAAAAGTAAGGCCTGGACGTCTTTCGGGACGTTCCGCACCACTAAATCTAGTAGCCGCACCGGCCTCCGGTGCGGCTTTTTTGTGTTAGACTGCTTGTCCGGCGGGGCGCTCCCGCAACCTTAGCGTCGCCTAAACGTTAATAGCCCGGCGGGGAATTGGTCGGGGGATCGTTGGCGCCAGATAAGCGGACTTAGACATGTTGGCCATCACCCAATTCGAGGTCTACGTGCTTGAGCACGGGCGATGGACGATTCATGCGCGCTACGGCAGCGACCAGCGCAAGGCGGCCATCATGGACGCCCGAAACACGGAATACACGACAGGTTTCCCGACGAAAGTCGTCGTCGAGACGTATTTTCCGGAAACCAACGAAAGCGAGCTCGTCACCGCCTATGTGAGTCCGAAGGCGCGCGAGCTCCGTGAAAACGGGAAAACCGCCCGTCGTCCCGGCCGCCCCCAGAGCTTAGCCCGCGGCGCGAGCGCGGCCCGAGGCGGGTCCGACGCGCGGCGCCGTGTCGGCCTTCGCCAGTATCTGATGCAAGGCTTCGTCGCGGCGGTGTTCAGCCTCGTGGCGGCGACCATCTCGACTGTCGTCATCTCCTGGGGAATGAAGCGCTCGATCGAGGCCGGCTTACCCATTAGCGGGAACCTCTCGACCACCATCCTCACCTACGCGTATGCGGTCTTCTTCCTCTTCTTCTTCTTGTCGCTGTGGCGATCGAAGTTACCGCTCCACCGCGTGCTCACTTACCTGTGGCAGCAGTCGCCGCAGAAAGAGGAAAGAGCCGAAGACAATGTGAAGTCGCTCGCCGCGAAAATTGCGCCGAGAGTGAGACCGAAACAGCCCTCCGCGTTGGCGCTTGCGGAGGCCGAACGCGCGCTAGACGAATTGAAGATGATGCGCGGCGATCCCCCGTCCCCACCCGAGGTCGCCGTTTACGATCCACCGCCGCTGCCCGCGCCCGCGCCGGAAGTATCGCCGCAACTGCGCGATCTTCTCGCCGGCGAAACCACCGCCGCGCAGAAGAAACGGGAAAAGCGCGGACAGAAAGAGCGTCAGGAAAAAGAGGCGAAAGAGAAAGCCTTGGCGGAACAGGCGGCCGTGGAAGCGGCCAAACAACGCGCGGCGGCTGCAGAGCAAGCCGCAGAAGCCGCGAAAAAAGCCGCGATCGAGCCTCTTCCTCTCGAACGCGCCATTATCGGCAAGTTCGCCGGCGAGGTTCTACGCCCTGCCGTCACCGGGACGATGCCCGACGACCCGGTCACCCGCCGCGGCGTTTCGCTAGTGATGGCCGGCGCCGCCGCCGCGCTTGCGGATAGCGCGCGCGCGGGCGACGACGGGCGCAAACAGTTGATCGAAGAGGGGCTGTCTCTTTTCGGGATGGCTCCCGCAAGTATCGCCGCGTTCCTCGCTCAGATTGAGACACTGGTCGCTGTGCCCGCCAATGCGAACCTTGTGAATATCGGGCGCTCCGCGCTCTCAAAGCACCTTGAGGGCGAGGATGTGGCGAGGATCCTGACGGTGGCCCTTGCGGGGTGGCGTACGCCGTTCGGACAACCCGCCGCACCGGCTCCAGTGATCGAACCCACGCCGATGGAGGCAGACCTACCGGACATCTATCTCCTGACCGAGCTTCGCGTGACTCATCCTGCGGCTTCGGACGAGATCACGGACGTCGGCCTCGACGCCCGCCGCGATGCGGCGATGGGTGTGCATAACAGCGTGGTGCGGAGCGTTCTTGGCACCCACCACGGACACGAGGTGAAACATACAGGCAGCGGGATCTTCGCCCGCTTCCGGCAGGCGGGCACCGCCGTCGCCGCGGCTATCGAGATTCAACGCCGATTCACGGCCAGCGCCGGTTCGATGCTTGCCGTCGGCGTGGTTGAGGATTCCGGTCACGATGACCCTCTCATCACCGCAGGCCTTTACCGCCAGGCCCAGACTGCCGTGGAACAGGCGGTCAATGGAGAGATCCTGGCCGAATGGCGGGTCGGTCACGCCGCCGGCGCACTGCCCCCGCAGGCCCCGGCTGGCGAAAGCGACCCGACGGCGCTGGTGAGGATTCCCACGGACGCCAGTGAGGAAGAGCCCGCCCTCTATCATCACATCCCGGCCCAGGGATTGGGCGCTGCGGGTCAGCCGCAGGCCATTAACGCGCCGTAAACAAACGCGTTTTCGCGCGCGATGCTTAATCCATCCTTAGGGTATTTTCCGCATGTTAAGCGGCCGGCATGCCGGTTGCGGTTGACCAAAAAAGAACTAGGTCACCAGTGAGTTAAGGGAGTCAAAGTCCGCGAGCGCCATCGCGAGTTCTGGGAGCGCGCGCGGAGTTGGTAAACAATGTCGCGCGACACATTCGAGGTCTATTATCACCAGAACGGCCGATGGCAGCTTCATGCCTCGTTTGAAGCAAGCCAGCGCGAGCTCGCCATTGAAGAGGCCAAGACCGTCGAGCAGAAGGAAGGCTACGCGACCCGCGTCGTCCGCGAGACCTTCAACTCCGAAAATAATACCACCGAGGATGTCATTACCTGGCAAAGCGCCAAGGCGAAGAACATCAATGACTCGGACGACATGTTCGGCGTCGGTCCGGCGGGCGGGAAAGCGCCTGCGAAACCAAAGAAACAGGCACCGGCCGCGCCGCGTCCTGCCCCCCGCCCTGCCGCTCCCACGCAGCCCCAGGCGCAGAAGCAAGCGAAGCCGGCCGCCTTTCAAGCGGCGCCTGTCCGCAAGACAGTGAAGAAGAAAAAGAAGAAGCAGCGTGGCGCAGTCACGCGCTTCTTGATCGTTCTTGGGACGTCGGCCGCGATCTCCATCCTTTGCGCCGTCGCCGCGGCGATCGCCGTCGCCGGCCTTGTCGACATGAACATCCTACCGCAGCGAGACTACACCCCGATGGTTGCGGGCACATTCGTGCTCAGCTTCTTCATGGCCATGTTCGTTAATCTACAAAAGCAATTCGGCATCCTTGGGATGCTGAAATCCAGCCCGCCTCCTCCCAAGCGCGTGCCCGGGCCGGAAATGATGATGACGGCCGCGCCGCCGAAGAAGCCGGCCCAGGACGCCGAATTCGACCAGGTTTCCGTTGAAAACGGAGCGCCCGAAGAGTTGGAGGCGGAAAGCGCCGCCATCGATGCCGAATTGGACGCGGAGGAACCTCCGCCGTCCCTCGACGCCGAGATGGAGACCGCCGTCGTCACCGATAACGCGCCGGCACCGCCCGAGGCACAACCGCAGCCCCAGACGGCTCAACACCCTGAAGCGCCACCCGCCCCGCCCCGCCCTGCGCAAGCCGCGCCGAAGCCGGAGGCGAAGAAGGATACACCGCCGTCCAAACCTACCACTCCGCAGCCGCCCGCCGCTGAAGCTGAAGCGCGGGCGACCTTCACGAAATTCGTTGGCGATGTCATGCGCCAGGCGCCCAGCGAACTGAATACGTTCACGCGTTTCGGTCTCAATCTCTACGTTGCCGGCGCCGGCTCCGTGATCGGCCAATCGAAACGCTTGCCACGCGAAGCGCAGCTAGGTGTTGTGAAACAAGGGTTACAGGCCTCAGGCATGCCGGGGGAGCGTGCGGAATCCTTCTGCGTCGAACTTCCGAACCATGGCAAGAATCCGAAATACGCCGGCATGATCCAAGCCGGCGTGAAGGCGATGCAAGACTATCTCGGCGGCAACGCAAGCGTCACATCGCAGATCGCGGCGCTCCTTTCGGAATGGAACCTTCCGGAGAAGCGCGCTGCCATCCCGTCGGTGTTCACGTTCGTGTTCACAGATATCGTCGGCTCGACGGCGATGACGCAGCGCCTGGGCAATGCCGGCGCCCAAAAAGCAGTTCGCGCCCATAACACCGCCGTGCGCGGCGCCATCCAGGCGTATAAGGGCCGCGAAGTGAAGCATACCGGCGACGGCATCATGGCCACCTTCCCCGATCCCCCGTCCGCCGTAGCTGCTTGCATCAAGATCCAGCGCGAGATCGCCGCTCACAACTCCGCCAATCCCAACATCGATGTCCATTTGCGCATCGGCATCAACGCCGGTGAGGCCGTGGAGGAAGAAAACGACTTCTTCGGCGCGGCTGTGCAAATGACGGCGCGCATCTGCGACAAAGCGTCAAAAGACAATATCTGGGTCTCGCAAGCTGTGGTCGATGCTTGCAAGGGCCAAAAGTTCGGCTTCATCCCGCGCGGCGCCTTCGAGATGAAAGGCATCCAGGGTTCGAAGCGTCTTTTCGAAGTGGGATGGAGCGACGCCCACAAGAATGAGCTGGCGGACCTCTGATCCGCGCCCCTCCGCCGGCGCCGCACCCCTCATTTCGCCGTAGCTACTTGCTGCCCGCCTCCACGATCCGCGTGACCGCGGCCGGTTGTTTTCCGCCCTTCGGCTCCGTCCACTCCACCGTCACCCCATTGCTGTAAATCTGCCGCGCTTTCCACGCCACCTCACCTGCCTGTTTGGGGTTTCGAGCGACGAACTTCACCTCGCCGCGCTCATCGGCCGGAATGTTCAGCATCCACCGGATCACCAGGGGGCCGTCCTTTGCTTGCATCAACTCATGTCCTAAAGCGGTCTTTTCCACTGTCACGATCTCGACGCGAGGCGGCACCTCAAGCTCAATTGCTGTAGTTGTTGCCTCGAGGTGTGAAGGAATGCGCACCGTGTAGGTCGTGGTATCGCCCGCAGGCGCCTCTCTTGGTTCAACGACGACATGGGCCGACGCGATGGACGAAGCCATAAGAAAAACAGCGGCTATCGCTGCAATGGTCTGCGATTTCATTTTTTCATCCCATCAATGATCAGTAGTTAAATTTGACTTCCGTCGACACCGCCCGTTGTGGAAACGGGTGGAACAGGAAGTAATCGCGGTTGTTGAAGTTATCGACCCCGATTGCGGCGCTCCAATTTCGATTGAACTGGTAGTGCACGCGCGCATCTAGGACGAAGTAGCCTTCGAATCCCTGATAGGTGTGGCCGACGATGTCGCTGTTATCGATCGTCGCGTAGATCCGGTCGCTGTAACGGCCTGCCAGCGTGAGGGTCCACTTTTCGTCTGGACGATAGGTCGCGACGAGCGTGGCGCGCCATTGCGGGATTTGCGGCGTCTGTTTGCCGATCGAGATGGCGAAGACAGGATTCTTCGTCACTTTCGGGTCGACGTAACTGACGTTGCCGCTGAGATCGAGACCAGGGATGAATGCATCGTTCCAGTCACCCACCAACTCTGCGCCGCGGGCCCTCACCTGTTCTACGTTCTGAACGTAGTTGAACAGCGTGGTCGACCCCGCAACGAGAGGAGCGCTCTGCGAGATGAGCGCATCGTTGATGTGCTCCTGATAAATCGAGACACGCACGCGACCCGACGCAAAATCCTTCTCGATGGAGATCTCTTCTGAAATTCCCCGCTCGGGCTTGAGGGTCGGATTCGGAGTCGTAAGCGTGGAACCCGTCGTAATCGCTTGATAAAGCTCGCTGACCGTTGGGAAGCGATACGCAACGCCAAACGACGCTGTCAGAACGACGTCCCGCGTCGCAACCCATCGGGCCGAAGCTTTGGGAGAGAATCGCTTTGCCGTCAGCTCCGGTTGCGTAACGTTCAAGGCAGGAGCCAACGAGTAGTTCAGGCCGTCGAAAGCGCGCCAGTTTTCATACCGGCCGCCAAGAGTAACGGTGAAGTCTGGGTGGACCCTCCAGACATCCTGCCCCCAAAATGCAAACGACCTCGTCTTCCCCTGAGAATCCGACGCCAGGGCAAGTCGCGGGCCATCGATCCATTGGGCGGTGGTGTAACGCGCGTTCCCGAGGACATATCGATCGAAGTGACCGCCGAAGCTCAATTCATGCACGCCGTCTTTCGGCCGCCAGATCGCCTTAGCGTCAAGGGTGCGCCAGCCTGTGTCGCGCCCGTCGGTCACAGTCCCGGCGCCGGTTGTCGCCGCTCCGGGCATCGCGCCCGTCGGCAGGCGCTGGGTGGCGTCCAAATAATTATAGTCGCTGGCGACGACATCGAAGGTCCACGAGTCGATCGTCGATTTCAGGGCAAGACTTTGCATGAATTGCCGCTCGTCGAGTCGATAGAAGTTGTTCGAGAATGCGCTGGCCGGCACATTCACGTTATAGCCATCGATGTTCAGGCTTCCGGCAAAGACCGGTTGACCCGATGCATCCCTCAAATAGCTCTCGATGGCCGCGTCATCGTCGTTGATAAAGAGGCCCCCTGTATATGTAAGGCGTAAGGTGGGCGTGATATCGAAGCGCACCTTGCCGCTGATGTTGTCTTGAACTTGATGTTCGAGGCCGCCCCCTCCCAGGACATAAATCGGCGCGCCCGTGCGATTAACATCCAAGAAAGCGCCCGTAGTGGCGGCTCCCGCGCTGCTGGTCAAAGCGGGGCGCGCAATCGTGGCGTACGCCAACGGTTGGCTCTTGCTGTCGAGATGATTGGCGCTCAGCCACCACCCTACTCTTCCGATCGTGCTTCCGACGAAACCTGTGTACTGCTGCGCCGGATAGGTATTCTGCGTGCCGTATTGGCTGAACTTTTGCCAAACGGTCTGAACCTTGCCGCTAATCTCAAGCTCCTGCGGCATTCGGGTAGCGATTTCGACAACCGCTCCCATCGAATTGCCGGGATATGCAGCGGCGAAGGGCCCATACATCACGTCGACCCTGTCGATTTCTTCGGGTGCGATCATCCCCCATTTTGGAGAGCCGATTGTATTATTGTTCGCAATGAGCGCGGACAAGAGCACGCCGTCGGCGTAGATCAAGCTCCGGGCGCTTGCTCCGACTCCAGATGTACGGGTGGTCATCGGCGCTTGGGTATCGCCGATGTGACGCTTCCGAATCAGGACGTTCGGCAAATACTTCAACACGTCCTCGGCATTTGTCGCGTTGATGGTTGCCGCGACATCCGCAGCGGTGACGCTCTCAATCATCATTGGGACCTTGAGTTCTTGAGGCGCCAGCCGCTGGCCCTGAATCAAGATCTCATCCGCGAGGTCGCCGTCATCTGCGGTCGCGGGCGATGTCAGCGCGGCGATCGCAATGATCGACGCGCATGAAATCGTACTCCGTGCCCCACGCATACTCGCGCGCGCGGGCGCACGGCTTTCGCCATGTTCCATTTGAATATCCATTCATGCAGCGACGCCTTCACCCCGAACGGAGTCCGGACGTCGGGTTATTTCGGTTGTTTATGGAAGTTCAGATGGAGCGCGGAGGCGCCCGAGAGATGTATCGCTCGTAACGCCGCGCGATACGAGCCGCCGACGCCGATACGACATTTCCGGGACGCACGAAATCCCGGGGAATATCAAACGCGATCGCAGCCGGCAGGGTAAGGCCCGCCATGACGGCGACAACACCGCAAACCGCGCAATCAGCATGGCCTTTGTGCGTATGTCCGCCGGCGTCCGAGTGATGCTGGTGCGCCGCATGCGCCTGTGTTTGCGCGGCGGTGGCCATAGCGGCCATATGCTGCGCATGATCGTGGTGAGCGTGGGGATCGGCAGGTGCCGGCGGCTGCGCGGCCTGTTCGGTCGCAGCTTCAACAACGTTGAGGGCGAGTTGGTTCTGCGCCGCCGCATTCGCGATTAACGCGACTGCGACGAGCCACGCGGCGAACCCAAAGCGCCGAAGTCGAGTGAGCGACATGAGGGGAACCTACGCGCGAAGTTCCCGCGGAGCAAGAAGCGAAAATTTATGTGAACGCGGAATAAAGACGGAAAGGCGAGAAAGTGAATATCGGCTATGACTTGAAAAACGAGTCCGCCCCGGCGCGCGCCTTCTGCTTCTTCTCGATTTCAGTTTCGGTGCGGGCGATCTCTGCCTTCAGCTCGGAGATATACGCGTTCAGATCGCCGACCGACATGTGCGATAAATCCTTCATCACGGGTTTCTTACGAACCGGTTCGAGATCGTCGGTATCCATCGCGCTTCCTTCGCCTTCGCAGGCCGCTTATCGTTGGTGTCGGTATTCGTAACGGACAACGGGTCGGACTCGCAATGGTCGCCACACTTCCGGACAGCATGACATGCGTCGAGATCAAAACGCCCGGAGGACCGGAGGCGCTG
The DNA here is from genome assembly GCA_041905525.1 of Rhodospirillaceae bacterium. Taxonomy (GTDB): domain Bacteria; phylum Pseudomonadota; class Alphaproteobacteria; order Rhodospirillales; family Rhodospirillaceae; genus SHVO01. The sequence continues at coordinate 26,643 of JAYRKY010000013.1, read as the reverse complement.
GTCGAAGCGCGCCGCCCCTGCCCGCGCCCAGGACCCCACGACGTTCTGATCCGTGTAAGCGCAGCGGGTGTGAACCGCCCCGACGTCGTTCAACGCATGGGCCTGTATCCACCTCCACCGGGCGCCTCCGACCTTCCGGGTCTTGAAGTCGCGGGACGTGTTGTGGCTGTCGGTGCAAACGTGTCGTGGCCGCAGGTCGGAGAAGATGTCTGCGCGCTGACGCCTGGCGGCGGCTATGCCGAATACTGCGTGACGCATGCCGCGACATGCCTGCCTGTTCCGGCGCGGTTTTCAGCGCCGGAAGCCGCCGCGCTCCCTGAGAACTTTTTCACCGTCTGGCATAATGTGTTCGAGCGCGGCGGACTGAAAGCGGGCGAGAGCTTTCTCGTTCACGGTGGGTCCAGCGGGATCGGCACCACCGCGATCCAACTTGCGCACGTGTTCGGCGCGTTTGTCATGACGACCGCCGGCAGCGACGAAAAATGTGCGGCCTGCCGCGCACTCGGTGCGGATATTGCCATCAATTACCGCACCACAGACTTTGTCGAGGAGATCAGGACCACGACTCCCGTGCAGGGTGCCGATGTCATTCTCGATATGGTCGGCGGCGACTACACCGCCCGCAATCTCAAAGTGCTAAAACCGGATGGACGGCTCGTGAATATTGCGTTCCTGAGCGGAAGCAAGGTGGACATCGATATGATGCCGGTCATGGTGAAGCGCCTCACCCTGACCGGATCGACACTTCGTCCCCGAGACGACGCCTTTAAAGGCCGCCTCGCAGCCGCGCTGCGGGAAAATGTCTGGCCCCTGCTGGATGCGGGCCGGGTGAAGCCCATGATCCATACAACCTTTCCGCTGGCGCAGGCGGCGGCGGCCCACCGGCTTATGGAAAGCAGCGCTCATATTGGGAAAATCATCCTCATCCCTTAACGACTGGTAAATAACGCATTTATTACAAAGACTTACCAAAATTTTCCCGGAAACGGTTTGACCCTGGCGCGTTAAAACCGATATATACCCGGTAATCTAAACTACCGGGCCCGCCGGACTTGCCGGCGTCGGCCGTCCGGTTTCGCGACGGCTCGGCTTACTGGAGCCCGCAATCCGGGCCCAATCCGAAAGGAAGAGACTATGGTGCTGCCTCTTATGCCGAAGGCAACAGCCGTTTGGCTGGTGGAAAACACGGCTCTGTCGTTTGAACAGATCGCCGAATTCACGGGCATGCACGAACTGGAAGTCCAGGCTATCGCCGACGGCGAAGTCGCGATCGGCATTGTCGGCGTGAATCCCGTTGCCAACGGCCAACTGACGCAGGAAGACCTCGAGCGCGCCGAAGGCGACCCGAAGGTCAAGCTGCGCCTGAACAAGACGGACATTCCGATCCCGAAAGCGCGTGCCAAAGGCGCACGCTATACGCCGGTGTCAAAGCGCCAAGATCGCCCCGACGCGATCGCGTGGTTGCTCAAGCATCATCCCGAACTCACCGATGCGCAGATCAGCCGTCTAATCGGAACCACGAAGCCGACGATTCTGTCGGTGCGCGACCGCTCGCATTGGAACGCTGCGAACATCAAGCCTCAGAACCCCGTCACCCTTGGGCTTTGCACTGAGGCCGAGTTGGAAAAGATGGTGGTGATCGCGCAGCGCCGCGTGGCGAACGCGGCGAAAGCGGCACAACGCGAAGCGAACCGCCGCGAACGTGAGGCGAAAGCGGCCGAAGCGGCGGCCAATGCTCCGGCTGACGCCCCGGCCGCAGAGCCGGCCGCCGAGAACGGCGAACAGATTTAGGGGTCGACAGGATCCCGCGATTTCAAAAAAAAGGCCCATCCGGCGATGGGCCTTAATTGTTTGGGGATCCTACCCTTTCGCAAGCGGCGGTCGAGTCACCCGCGTTGATGCTTGGCGTTGGGCCTCTTGTGTCTGAATGAAGAACGTCAGCTCATCGCCATGCGCTGCAGCTCGTCCTTGATCTTCAGCTTCTTCCTTTTGAGTTCGTGAACCAGCGAGAAGTCCGGGAAAGGTCGTCGTTCTTCTTCGACCAGGATGAATTCGATTTCTTTGTGCTTAGCTTGAAGCGCTTCCGTCCTCGCATCTTGACCCATAGGCGATGTCCTCCGGATCTGTTTCAGAACCTGGAAAGTGTACGCCCGGGCGCGGCCCCGTTTCCAGCGCCTAGAATAACATCTTGATGCGCCAAGATTTGACTTCGCCGCCTGCGGGCGAAAGATGACGGGCGCAACTTTAGTTTCTTGCGGAGTCGCTCGGCCGTGCGCGCGGATTTACTGTTCGGCGGGCGGGGCCGGGTGTAAACTTCTGTAATCGCGGCAAAACCTACAACTCGCCGGCGTAAAAACCGGCGGCGGGGATCGCTGTCTACAACCGAGCCGCGAGCAACGGCTCTCCGATTTTGTGTTTGGAAACGGCGCGCCGTCGATGCAATGGGATCAAGATCAGGTCAAAACCAAGCTGGCTGAGCTTGAGCTCGAACATCGTGACCTGGACGATGTGATCAATCGCCTGATTAACGAAGCCGACTTTGACCAGATCAAGGTCGGGCGCCTCAAGAAGCGAAAGCTGGCCTTGAAAGACCAGATCACCGCCCTGCGCGGAAAGCTCATCCCCGACATTATTGCCTAGACGGGAGTGGCGTGGGCCTCATCCGTTCGCGCTCAGGCCGAGCGCAGGAGATGGTCGACGCGCCCGAGAGCAAGAGTCGCGCTTTCTCCAGTCCCGACCACCGCGGCGGCGGACTTAATGACCAGCGCCATTTCGATACCGGCAACCGTGTAACCGCCTTGCGTGAGATGCGTCCGCACCGCGCGCGCGAATCCCTGTGGGTCTTCTTCAGCGCCGAGAGCGGTCAGGGCTGCGACATTCGAACCGCCGGCATAACCGAGAACCACAAAGGTGTTGGTCATGGCGGCGGCCACTTCGACAACGGTCCCGGCCGTTCCATCCGGGGGCTGGCCCTTAAACTGGCCCAATCGCTGGGCAACATCGGCCAACACACTATTCGCCGCCAGCAAACCTGACGATCGGCGGATATCCTCGTAAGTCGGCACATGGACGAGGACTAAGGCCCAGCCCGTGCCGGTGGGCGCGGGCTGACCCAAGGCACCGCCGAGCGCCTTGATGAACATCTCCGGCTCCAGAGGCCCGGCCGCGGGGACCTCGGCTTTGGCCGCAGCCGACTTTTCGTGCCGTCTCACGACGCCGCGGAGAAAGTTGATTTCGGCGACAAGGCCCGCAAGGGCGGCCCGCGTTGCCGGCGTGATCTGTTCGACCGGAATCCCGAGGATCGTGATGCGGTCGTCCGCGGGTTTCGCCTTCGCGACTTCTTCGTATTGAGCGACGACCTTTTTCGCGGGCTGTTCGGACGCGCCCGGCTTACCCCCGGAGCCGCCGCCTTGCGAGCGGCCATCCAGGCGGCGTTCCACCGGCCGAAGGGCGTCTTGTTGGGTTATGTCGGGCATCCTGCTCGCGGTCCTGACACGCAGATCGTGCGCGAGAATAGCCCTTATGCCTTTGCGAATTCTTACCGGCCCATATAAAGTGCGCCGCTTTCCGGGCCCGGGGGTGATTTATGGCCAAGAAAGCGATCAAAAAACCGGCCGCGCGCGCTGAAGCGCCCAGCGTCGGTATCATTATGGGAAGCCAGTCGGATTGGGAGACCATGCGCCATGCGGCCGAGGTCCTCGACGAACTGCGCGTGACCTACGAAGCGAAAGTCGTTTCGGCCCACCGCACCCCTCGACGCCTTTACGAATACGCGACCAACGCCGAAGAGTTCGGGATTCAAGTGATCATCGCCGGGGCGGGCGGCGCGGCGCATCTTCCGGGAATGGCCGCCTCCATGACGACCCTCCCCGTTCTCGGCGTTCCCGTCGAAAGCAAGACACTCCAGGGATTGGATAGCCTTCTATCTATTGCGCAGATGCCGGGCGGCATTCCCGTCGGTACCCTCGCGATCGGGAAAGCCGGCGCCAAGAACGCCGGCCTCCTTGCCGCGGCGATTCTTGCGCTTCAAGACCCGGACGTCGCCAAACGCCTCAAGTCGTGGCGCGCGGCGCAGACAAAATCCGTGGCCGAAAAGCCAAAACGTTAACGCCCTGACTCAGGATCTTATGGACACCCCTAGCCGCCCCCTGCCGCCCGGCGCAACCATCGGCATTCTCGGCAACGGCCAGCTGGGTCGAATGCTGGCCCTCGCCGCGGCTAGGCTCGGCTACCGGACCCACGTCTTCGGCCCCGACAAAGACAGTCCCGCCGAGCAGGTCGCCACACGCTCGACAGTTGCCGCGTATGAAGACGTCGGCGCGCTCGTTGGCTTCGCCGCCTCCGTCGATGCCGTGACGTTCGAGTTCGAGAACGTACCGGTGCAATCGGCCAAGGAATTGGCCGCCCGGCTTCCCGTGCGCCCCGCGCCGGCCATTCTCGAAATCGCGCAGGATCGGATCAAGGAGAAGCAGTTCTTCGCCTCGATCAAAGCCGCGACGCCGGCTTGGAGTATTATTAATAATTACAACGAGTTAAATGATTCTATTAAAGCATTAGGTACGCCTTCAGTTCTTAAGACCGCACGCCTCGGTTACGACGGTAAAGGCCAGGCGAAGATCAGGTCGTTGGACGACACCGAGAGCGCTTGGGCGACCGTCACGGGCGGCCGGGCTCCCAAGGAGGATGGCTTCGCGGTCCTTGAGGCCTTCGTCGACTTCCGTTGCGAGATCTCGGTGATCGTGGCGCGGGCGGCGGATGGGACCACGATGACGTTCGAGCCGGCGGAGAACGATCACGCGAACCATATCCTCGCGACGTCGACCGTCCCTGCCCGGGTCGATGCCGCCACCATCGACAGCGCGGTCCAGATCGCCACCAAGGCCGCCGAGGCATTGAACCTGGTCGGGCTTCTGGCGGTGGAGATGTTCGTGACCTCGTCCGGCCAGGTCCTATGCAACGAGATGGCGCCGCGGCCGCACAACTCGGGCCACTGGACCATGGACGCCGGCGGTGTCGACCAGTTCGAACAACTCGTGCGCGCGGTGGTCGGTCTGCCTCTCCTTACGCCGACGCGCTATGCCGACGTCACCATGATCAATCTGATCGGCGACGATGTGAACGACCTCGACCGTTACCTCCGCGATCCAGGCGCGCGGGTGCACCTTTACGGCAAGCGGGATGCGCGCCCAGGCCGCAAGATGGGTCACGTCAACCTGCTTAAGCCGCGTCGGAACTAAGAGAAAATTTTTCTCTCTTAAAGTGCCGTCACAAGTTCAGCAGTGACTCATAGCTTATTGATTTATCTAATATTCTGGCGTCCGACGCCTGAATCCCGACGCGCGTTCACGTACGCGATGAAAGAGCCGCCGCGGGTCCGGCAGCAACTTCAATCCGTCGGTGATGCGCTTCTGCAGTTTGGGAATCTCCATCACGTTCTGGATCCGGCGATCCAAGAACTTCCAGGTTTCGGCGCAGCCTTCAGAGCGATCGTTCAGCCAGTAAAGAAGCGTGGAGGCGTAGACGCCGGCAAGCAGCCCCCGCTTTGTATAGAAGTTGTAGTCGGTTGATTTATCGCCGGCAGCGCGCCAGATCGTATCGACGGTTTGGTACCAGCCCTTCAAAGAGTCGCCCGCGTAGGGCGGAAGCGGACTGAGGGCCAGCGCCGACCTCACCGCCTCGCGGTAGGGGGTCCACCGCTCGAGATGCAATCTCACCCCGGTCGCGATGCGCTCCCGGATCTTCATTCCGGCAAGGTCAAGCCGCGCCAGGTCTTCCCGCATGAGCCGGTCGGCCAGATTGCGGAAATGGGCAACCGCATCCTTGGCCCCCGCCGGAAAGAGGCGGTGAGCCGCCGCCCGGCCAAGCCCCTCCTTCTCCGCGGCCGCCTCCAGCACCGTGACGCTCCACCCGTCGAACGGGATGTTGGGCAGAGCCGCCCGGAGAACGGAATCTTTCTGGGCCAGCTTTTCGGCCTTGGCGGCCGTGACGGGGTCGGACGCGAGGTCGTTCATTTTAACCCTCCGGGTCGAGATCCAACTTCTTACCAGCGGCGGCTGCTTCGCTGGACAGGACATCGGCAAAGGACAAGCTGGCCATGTCGGTCATGCGCTGCGGATAGAGGACGCCGTCCAAGTGGTCGCACTCATGTTGAACCACGCGGGCATGGAAGTCCTTCGCGTCAACCTCATGCTTCTCGCCTTTGAGGTCATAGTAGCTGTAGCGCAGCCCGGTGAACCGAGGTACCCGGCCGGTAAGACCCGGCACGGAAAGACAGGCTTCCCACCCCTCCGCCTTGGCGAGAGTGGTGGGATTGAGGACAGGGTTGATCATGACCGTGAGCGGGATTTCCACGCCACCATTTCGGTCGGCCGGGACAAAAAAGATCACCACCCTCTTGGACACGGAGATTTGGGGCGCCGCCAGCCCGATGCCGCGCACCGACATCATCGTGTCGACCATATCGTTGACCAGGGCCGGGAGCGCCGGGTCCTTGAAATCCGTCACTTCGGCGGCCCGGCGCTTGAGGATCTCGGCGCCCATGCGGGCGATCGGTTGGATAGCCATCTGTAGGTCCGTTTCAGCAAACAGGTGCTGCCTATATAGGTGACTCCCGCCGCAACCGCGATGGCGAAAACCGAGGCCGCCGAGGGACTTGCCAGCCGCTTCCGGCTCGCCTGTGGCATCTCTGCATCAGGTCCGCTAGACCTCTGAAAATTGGGCGAAACAATACGTAAAGCGGCCTTCCCAGCCCTGGGACCCTATGTTATACCCCCGGCCCTCAAGGCGACGGTTACCTATGGGCCGTCGCCCTTTAGTTTATCCAACCGATGGAGACGGTCCTGGTTCAAGTAGTAGTGCGCGACAACAACGTCGACCAAGCCCTCAAGGCGCTCAAGAAGAAGATGCAGCGCGAGGGACTCTTCCGCGAGATGAAACTGCGCAAGTCCTATGAAAAGCCGTCTGAACGCAAGGCCCGTGAAAAGGCCGAAGCGGTCCGCCGCGCGCGCAAGATGGAGCGCAAGCGCCTGGAGCGCGAAGGCTTCTAGCCGCTGCAGGGCCTGCGACTGAACTACTGCAAAGGCCGCGATGATATCGCGGCCTTTTGTGTTTGTGGCCCATCGCTTGGGCGGACTCTTAACCCAGTGGAAACCACCGCGCTCCTACCCTTCTGAGTCTGACGAAACGAGGGGTCGAGTCACGTGAGCGCATTGGAAATTCGTTCCGCCACCGCCGAGGACAGTACGGCCATCGCCGCCGTCGTGCGCGAGTCCTGGCTCGCGGCCAACAAGCATCTCATTCCTGCCGACAGCCAACGCGCCCTCGAGAATTCCCGCGATCTTGGCGCCTTCGTGGCTGGGGAATGGAACAGCATTCATGTGGCCCTGATCGACGGCGAGATCGTGGGCGCCGTGGGCGTGAACCCAGGCGGAGTCATTTGGATGCTTTATGTGCTTCCGGCGTACCAGGGATGCGGCGTGGGATCCGCTCTGTACGACGCCGCGATCGGCACTCTCCGGTCAACGGGTCAGCGTAAGGCCGTACTTGAAGTCTTGGCTGCCAATGAAAACGCTGTGGCGTTTTATCGGGCGCGCGGGTGGGTACCCGAAGGGCGCCGCACCGAGCATATCCCGGGTTTCCGGTTCACTGCCCTGCGCATGGGTCTCGCGCTCGCCTAACCGACGAGCGCGAGAAGTCCGCGCACCCTAGCGGTTGGTGCGTTCGGAACGGGCGCGGCGGCGGGCCTGGCGGGCTTTGGCCTTTGCCTTGCGCTTGTTCGAACGCATTTTCTTGCTGGCTTTACGTGCGTGGCTCATAGGGACCTCCCTGAAATGTTGCGGTCCGCACCTCGTGAGAAGGTACAGTTCGTGCGCGATATACCACCCGGCGGCTTCAAACTCCACATCGGCGGCAAGGAACCCCGCCAGGGGTGGACAATCATTGACATCGCCCCCGGCCCCCATGTCGACATCGTCGGCGACTGCAAGAACCTGGCCGAGTTACCGGACGAAAGCTGCTGCGAGATTTATGCGTCTCACGTCCTTGAGCACTTGGCCTACGACGGCGAAGTGCAGCGGGCCTTGAAGGAGTTTCACCGCGTTCTCGCGCCAGGCGGCCGCATCCGGGTATCCGTGCCGGACATGGAGGTGCTCTGCCGCCTCTTCCTGCTTCCGAACATGAATTTCCAGCACCGATATCACGTCATGCGCAGCTTGTTCGGCGGACGCACGACGCCCCACGACGTTCATTACACCGGCATGTTCTACGAGTATCTCGGCGGAATGATTCACGGTGCCGGCTTTCGCGAAATCGAACGCGTCGCGGAATTTGGCGAGTTTGACGATAACAGTCGCTTGAGAGCGCCGGGCGGCATGCTCATCAGCTTGAACGTCCAGGCGCGCAAGTAGAAGATTACGTATGGATCAGATTGAACTTTTCGGCCGCTTGGCCCTGGCCTTCGCCATCGGCCTCATGATCGGCATCGAGCGCGGATGGCAAAGCCGCGCCATGGAGACCGGCACGCGGGCCCTCGGCGTTCGCACCTTCGCCCTGATCGGGCTTCTGGGCGGAGCAATGGGTCTGGCCGGGCAAGTGACGGACGATCTGGTGCTGGCGGTTGCGAGTGTCGGGTTCATTGCACTCATCATCGTGATCTACGTCACCGGACTGATGCGCGACCAGGGCCGCGGTGCGACCACCGAGATCGCCGCCATACTCACTTATGTGCTCGGCGTCGTAGCTATGCGGGGGGAAATGGAAGTCGCCGCCGCCGCGGCAGTGATTGTCGCTGCCACCCTCGGCTTCAAGGAACCGCTCCATCAATGGATCAAGCGGATCGATGAGGAGGAACTGACGGCCGCGATAAAGCTTCTCATCATATCGGTCGTAGTGTTGCCCTTGCTCCCCAATAAGGGATATGGGCCCGGAGAGACGATCAACCCTTATGTCCTGTGGTGGATCGTTGTTGTCATCGCGGCGATATCCTTTGCCGCCCATACGGCGATGCGACTTTTTGGAGAAAAGGCCGGCGCGGCCGGTGTCGGAATACTGGGCGGTCTTGTTTCCTCCACTGCGACCACCATCGCCTTCGCAAGGTTCGCAAAGAAACACGGCTCGATGGCACGGTATGCCGCCGCCAGCATCGCGCTCGCCTGTGCGGTCATGTTCATCCGCGCGCTTGTATTGACCGGAGTGCTCTTTAAGGACGCGATCGAAATTCTTTGGCTGCCGATGATCGTTGGCAGCGTGACTTCGATCGTCACTGCGATCGCGCTCAGCCTCAGCGCCCGCTCCGCCGAAGACGGTGCAATCGAGTTGGACGCCTCCGCCGATATCGGCACCGGACTGAAATTCGTTGCCGCCTTCGTCGCCGTCGCCCTTCTCACCCACTATGCGCGGGAGGCCTTTGGGCATCAGGCCGCATTGGTGACCTCCGCGCTCGGGGGACTTGTCGACATCGACGCGACAAATGCGACCATGGCGCGCCTCGGTGCGACCGGGGCCGCTACCGTCGCTGAAGTCGCCGCGGCCGTGCTCCTTGCCGCCGCCGTGAACTCGGTCGCCAAAGCCGTGTACGCAATCGCGATCGCCGGCCGCACGTTCGCGCCGCTGGCCGCGGTGGTATTCCTGCCGCCGCTGGCGACGGCAGGACTCGCCTTTTTTCTAGAGCGCCAGTTCTTGTGATTACCGTCCCGATCGGACCAGCTTCACTGCGTTGCTGGAGCTGGAGATGGCATTGAACTCCCCTCCCGATGTCAAATTCACCGTCCATGTCAGACCCGGAGCGGTTTCCGTGCTGCTCCAATAATTGGGGTGCTGGAGTGAAATGCCGGGGAACGCTTCGGCGTTGACGGACTTCAGACACGCACTCGACAGCAGCGTTCCAAGTTCATCCTTGGTCGGCAACCGCCAGTTCCCCGGAACCTTGTTGGCCTCCGCGCGGCTGACTTCGCGGGTCTCGCCCACGCAGCCCGGTCCTTCCTTCCATTGCTGGCCGAGGCTGCAGCGCTGCCATGTCAGGTTTTTCTCCTTGTCGTACACTTCCCCGCCATTGATTTCATAGCGGGTCGCGGGGATGCGGGGCTCGAAGCTGCACCCGGTCTCCGCCGCGTGTGCCGTCGTCGCGGCGCAGATGAGGGCCAATCCAAGAAGAGATGATTTTGAGGTCATAACGCTCTCCCATGCAGACAACCTTACGTCGGGCGAAATAATTTTCGCGCGCGGATCGTCAAGCGGGAGTGCCGAGGCTACGGCGGGACCCTACAAAAAGTTCATCTTGAAGGCGTCAAATCTCGACCTGGGTGCCCAATTCCACCACGCGATTCGGCGGCAGGTGGAAGAAGTCGAGCGCGCTGGTCGCCGAGCGCGACATCCAGGCGAACAGGCTTTCACGCCAGAGCGCCATACCCGGGCGCCGGCTCGGGATGAGCGTTTCCCGTCCCAGGAAGAACGACGTTTCCATGTCGTTGAATTCGAAGTTGTGCTTCGCGGCGCACTTTAGCGCCTCGGGGATGTTCGTGGCATCGAGGAAGCCGTAGCGCACGACGAAGCGATAAAATCGTCGTCCGAGATGCTGAACCTCCAGCCGCGCGGAGTCGGGCACATGCGCCATTTCGTCGGTGACGACAGTGAGGAACACGACACGTTCGTGCACGACCTTATTATGTTTGAGGTTATGCAGAAGCGCATGCGGCACGCCGTCGGAGGTGGCCGAGAGGAAGACCGCCGTGCCCGGGACGCGCGTGACGTTGGCGGAAAGAGAATTCAGGAAAAGCTCCACCGGCATCGCCTCTTCCGCCATGCGCGCGAATAGCAGCGAGCGTCCCTTCTTCCAGGTCGTCAACAATGTGAATCCTGCCGCCCCAATCGCCAGGGGTACCCAGCCGCCGTGCGGGATCTTTGTCGCGTTCGCGGCAAAGAACGCTAGGTCGATAACAAAGAAGACGAAGAAAATGGTGGCCGCGAGCCAAACCGGCCAACGCCACAGCAAGAACATGACGACCGCCAACTGAACCGTCGTCACGATCATATCGCCGCTCACCGCGACACCGTAAGCCGCAGCAAGGTTGCTCGATGAGCCGAAACCGAGGACCAGGGCAAGCACCGAGACCATCAGCATCCAGTTGATGAACGGAACGTAGATCTGGCCGCGCTCGGTTTCGGAGGTGTGAATAGTTGCCATGCGCGGCAGGAAGCCAAGCTGCATCGCCTGGCGCGAGAGCGAGAACGTCCCGCTGATAACGGCCTGCGACGCTACGGCCGTGGCCATCGTCGCGAGGATCACCATCGGTAGCGCGGCCCATTCCGGCACCATCAGATAAAACGGGTTCTCGGCGGCCTTCGGATTGTCGAGAAGAAGCGCCCCCTGACCCAGATAGTTAAGCATCAATCCGGGAAACACGATCCACAGCCAGGAAATGCGGATCGCTTTTTTCCCGAAGTGGCCCATATCCGCGTAAAGCGCTTCGGCGCCCGTCACGACCAGGAAGACCGCGGCGAGCGCGAGAAAGGCCGTTTCCTTGTAGGCAATGAAGAAGTGGGCCGCGTAATACGGATTGATCGCCTTCAGAATTTCGGGCGATTCAACGATGTTCATGACCCCGAGCACGGCAAGCGCGACGAACCACGTCACGGTAATGGGTCCAAACGCACGTCCCACGACACGCGTGCCGAAACGCTGAATCATAAAGAGAAAAATCAGGATTACGACAGTGATCGGGACGATAAAATCGGCAAGTTTGGGTACCGCCACATTCAGCCCCTCGACAGCACTGAGCACCGAGATGGCGGGGGTAATCATGCTATCCCCGTAGAACAGCGCCCCGGCGGATATCCCGAGGGCAACGACGATGGGCATGAGCCACTTATTCTTGCCGTCCGCGAGGGCCTGGCTTGCAAGAGCAACCAGGACGAGGCTGCCCCCTTCCCCCTTATTGTCGGCGCGCATCACGATCACCGCATACTTCAGTGTCACGATGAGCATGAAGGTCCAGAACACCAGCGACAGCACGCCGAACACATGCGGCTCGTCGGCCGGCATCGGGTGGGCGCCGTTGAAAGCTTCTTTCAGAGCGTAGAGCGGGCTGGTGCCGATATCCCCGAACACCACGCCAACCGCGCCCACCACTAGCGCCGCGATGCGGTGGTCCCGGTGAGGGGAGTTCTGCGAACGAGGCGGCGCCCAATCGGAGAGCGCCGGAGTTTGAGATCCAGGGGATGGGTCCTGGTTCATGTGCATGACCGCTGACGGTTAGAACTCTGTCGGAGCGGCAATCCATGAAGGCCGTTCGGCAGGCGCGCGGGTGTACCACCATGGCCCGGCCTTGGAAAGCTGAAATATCAACCTTAGATTATTGTTTTTGCTTATTTTTTTCTTGTTCATCAACCCAGGGATAAATGACCAGTCTCGGCCATCGGGCAAGCCAACGTGCGGTCATCTCCTCATAGGCCTTCGACAACGGCATCACGCGGTTGGGCCGCGCCACCATATCCCAGACATCTCCGACGCCCAGCGGCGCGTAAATGTCGAAAAAGTCGTTCCCGGTACACTTCATACCGATGGTGAAAGCGTTGGCTGGTTGGCGGAGCAGCCCTTCAGAGGCCGACGTGAGCGGCGGATAGGCAACGCCGAACTCCTGCTCGTACCAAAGATGCGTGCGCGCCTGATTGCGGACTGTCACTGTACCGTCGAGGCCGGTGAACAGTCTCGCTGCAACGCGGCGCACCTCCTCCTCGGCTTCCTGTGAAGCATCCTCGGAGAAATAGGCGAGATCATAGTCGCGGATTCCCTGCACCGCGGCGCGACCGCTGCGCAGATTCCAGACCGTCGCCGTGAGCGAGCCCGCCGTCAGCCACCAATCGCGCAGCCCAAGCTGAGACGCACGCGCGAGCACTTCGGCGTTCGTCCGGTTCAGCAGGCACAGCGCCGCCACCTTCTCGGCAAGTTTATCCGAAGGAGGGTCGGCCGCATCGTCGGCCGGCGGTTCAAAAAGGGCCAAGGTCTTGTTTTCGCGCTTGGCGCGGGCTGGTTTGCCCTTGGGTTTTGGAAACACCCGAAGGCGCAAGGTCCGTGAATTGAGAACGACATGCGCCATTTTTGGAACATCTATTCAGGTGCGACGGTAATCATACCCCGCCCGGCCCCTTGGGCGAAGCGGTACCGCAGTCTATAAAAGTGTTCTATGGATTTTGGGAGACCCCATGGGCGCTTTTTCGAGAATTGCGTGCGTATTGATGGCGGCGCTTGCGCTCTCCGCCGCGTCCGCGAAGTCGAAGCCCCAGCCGCGCGGCATTGATCCGGCGCTCGTCACCGGAGAAATAAAAACGGAGGGCGACTATCGTTGGGCTCTCGCGACCAATATCTCCATTTATGAGATGTGGCACGCCTCGGACACGATCATCCTCAGTTCCATTGGTTCGCTCATACGATACTACGAATTCGACTGGGAAGTAGCACCGCGTGACGGCGATTGGATCGTCCAGGGCATCGTTCTTGTCGGTACAGGCGACGCCAATACGCAACCGATCGGGATCAAGCTGTGGGCTAAGGAACGGACCCGCCTCCAATCCGAGCTCTCACATAAGCTCAGCCTGGAAGGCAAAGAAGCCATTGCGATCTTCACGCCAAGCCTCGTTGAGTGCACCGAGGCGGGCGATTGCGGTCCGCATCAATTCCGGTTCGTCAATAACGCAAATGGCGATGTATTCGTCGGATCCACTAATATCGGGAGTTTGAAGTGAGAACATTCATCACCTCCACCTTCGCGCTCCTGCTTGTCACGGCGCAGGCGACCGCGCAATCCCAGGACTACCCCACAGGACAACTGCCGGCCTCGGTGACACCGACGCACTACACCATCGATCTGGTCACGCGTCCCGACCGGGACACGTTCACCGGCAAAGTAGACATCGACATCACACTCGCCGCTCCCACCAAACTCATATGGCTGCATGGACAAGACCTGCGAGTGAAGGAAGCCCGCGTAATTCCCGAGGGCGGCAAGCCATTGTCTGCGGCGTGGACCGAGATTCCGAATAGCGACGGCGTTGTAAAACTCGAGCTTTCGCAAGAGGTGCGCGGTCCGAAGGCGCGCATCTCTATCGCCTACGATGCGGACTACAATCGGCAGCTTGAAGGACTCTACCGAGCCGACGACGCCGGCGAACGCTACCTCTATAGCCAGATGGAAACCATCTTCGCCCGCCGCGCTTTCCCAAGTTTCGACGAACCCCGCTTCAAGACGCCTTACGACATTTCGATGACCGTGCGCGAACGTGATGCCGCGATCTCGAATGCCCCCGTCGCAAAAGAGACTTCGGTTGCGGGCGGCCTCAAGCGCGTGACATTCGCAACGACGAAACCGCTGCCGACATACCTGATCGCGCTGATCGCGGGTCCGTTCGACGTCGTGCAAGGTCCCCCGGTCCCGAAAACGGGATTCCGCGATCGCGAAATCCCGGTGCGAGGCGTGGCGACAAAGGGTAAAGGCAAACAGCTCAAGTATGCGCTCGACAATACGCCGGCTATCGTCGGTGCGCTCGAGAACTACTTCGGAACAGCCTACCCCTTCGAAAAACTCGACATCATCGCGGTGACCGATTTTGCCTACGGCGCCATGGAGAATGCCGGCGCAATCACCTATCGCGAACAGCTTCTTCTGATCGACGAGACCTCGTCTCTCGCGCAAAAGCGCTCCTACGCCTTGGTTCACGCCCATGAACTGGCCCACCAGTGGTTCGGGAATCTCGTGACGCCCGCGTGGTGGAATGACATTTGGCTGAACGAAGCCTTTGCCACCTGGATGGGGAACAAAGCCGCCGCCGCGTTCGACCCCGCCGGCGAATTCGGCCGCCTAACGCTTACGGGTGCGCTCGATGCGATGAGTACCGATAGCTGGCATGCCGCGCGCGCCATCGCTCAACCCATCAAGTCGAACGACGACATTCAAAACGCTTTTGACGGCATCACCTATCAGAAGGGCGGTGGCGTGCTGGCGATGTTCGAGCAGTTCTATAACCCCGAGAACTTTCAGAAAGGGGTGACTCTGCATCTTCAGCGCCGCGCGTGGGGCAATGCCACAGCCAGCGAATTCCTGCAGTCGGTTGCCGACGCAAATAAGGATACGGAAGGTGTCGCCGCGTTCGAGTCCTTCCTCAATCAGTCGGGCGTTCCCCTCCTCACCTCGCGCCTTGAATGCAAGGGCCCCACCGCGACGTTCGTCGTGTCCCAGAGCCGGTATTTTCCAGGTCCGATCACACCGGCGTCCAAGCAGCAGCAGTGGCGCATCCCGACGTGCGTGGCCTTCGGCCGTGGGCCAGAGCGCGACCAGATGTGCGTCATCGTGAAAGAGCCGGAGACCAGGATCGCTCTTGAGACGGGCGGCTGCCCAACGTGGATCATGCCCAACGCCGACGGTGCGGGCTATTTCCGCTTTGATCTCGACGATGCCGGCTGGTCAAATTTGGTCGAGAATACGGCGTCCTTGAGCGAGAAAGAGGTCCTGTCACTGCTCGATAGCATGGATGCCTCTTTCATGGCCGGCCGTATGGGTTTCGACAAATATCTTTCTCGCCTTCGCACCATCGTCTCGATCCGGCAAAAAGCGCGCGGAGGCCTCACATGGGATATGGCGGAAGCCATTGGCGAGCGGCTGGCGTGGTTCGATCGCGTGTTATTGCCGGAATCATCCCGCGCGCGGATGGGCCGCGTTGTCACCGAGATGTACGGGCCACTCTATGCACGGCTCGGCCTCGACCGGACGTCGGACCTCGACAAAACAGCACCCAATCAGGCGACGTTGATGCGCTCGCCCGTCGTGGGCGCGATGGCGTTCCAGGCTCAATCATCCCCGGTGCGGGCCGAACTGACGAAGCGAGCCGTCGCGTATCTCGGAGCGCCCGGGGACGGCAATGTTCATCCAGACGCCATCGACCCGGATCTCGTCGATGAAGCTTTGCAAGTCGCGGTCCAGGAGCGTGGCGCTCCCTTTGTGAAAGATATTCTCACCCACTTGAAGACGGAACGCAGCGGGATCATTCGTCAGCGGCTGCTGAGCGCGCTGACGCGATCGATAGAGCCGACCATCGCCGCGCAGGTGCGCTCCCTCGCCCTGTCCGACGATCTTCGCACAAACGAAATCCCCACGATCATTTACGGGATGATGGCGGAGCCCGCCAACCGCGCGTCGGCGTGGACATGGTTCAAGGAGAACTTTGAGGCTCTGAAACAGCGTACGCCGCCAAACAATCGCGAGGGATTGGTCGGTGTCGGCGCTTACTTCTGCACGGCGCCTGAAGCGGCGGACTACGAGAAGTTCATGACGCCGAAGGCCAACGATATGCGCGGAGCACCTCGCAGCCTCGCGCAGACCCTCGAGCGCATCAAGGCCTGCAGCACGTTGATCGAAAACCAGCGGCCCCTCGCGGAGAAGACCCTCGCCGCGTTGAAATAGCCGCCCCGCTAGTAAGGCTCGGCCTCCTGCCAGAGCTGAGCGTTCTCCTTCACACCGCTGGGGGAGAACGTTCTTTTTTCATTTCCACTTTTCTTGGGGCGTGGAGCCCTCACGTCTCGTGCGCGGGCCGCGTCCGTGGAAAATGCGGCCCGAGGAGATCTGGTAATGACTGCCATTCATTCGCATTCGTCGCATCACGCGCACCACGCGCATCGATGTTAGAAACCGGGTAGGCCCTCAGGACCTACACGAACGAGCCACGGGGTGAGATCCCCCCTATACGGGTCCTCCCCCCGTTCTTGGATTTCCCCCGTGGCACTCCTCTCCTCTGATCCGCGAAAGACGAATGTCATGTCGCAGCCTTTGCGCTATGTAATCGAACTTGGCGATACCGCCGCTGGCCTCGTTGTCTAAGACAAGCAGCGCTACCGCTTCTTTGCCTCCCATGAGGCGTTCGCGCAGCTGGATCGGCGCTTGTTCCGTTCGCCCGACCATGCGGAAGCCGCGTGCCGCCGTCTTCGCGCCACGCCGCCCCCGCGTAACCTTTCCCAGTAATTCGGCCTCGATTCGAAACGGGAGGTCGCGCCTGACGCCCTCCGGGCGCGTTTTCGCGGCAATTAAGTAATAATATTGCGTTCTTAAGAAATTTACGTATTCAAATTACAAATTTATCGTCCGTTTTGTCCATTAATTGTTGACCTCGCTTGGCGGCTTTCAATAGGTTCCGCCCCCTTTGAAACCCCGACCGAGCAGTTCGATGAGCAAGAACACCTATTCTGGCGCGCGACTTTTGTTGAAGGCCCTCGAAGATCAGGGCGTCGAGGTTCTGTTCGGATATCCGGGCGGCGCCGTCCTTCCGCTCTATGACGAGTTGCACGCCCAGAACCGCATTCGCCACGTGCTCGTACGCCATGAGCAGGCTGCTGTGCACGCGGCGGAGGGTTATGCCCGATCGACGGGGCGTGTGGGCTGTGTGCTCGTGACGTCCGGTCCTGGCGCGACGAACACGGTGACGGGGCTTACGGATGCAATGATGGATTCGATTCCGGTCGTCTGCATTACGGGTCAGGTGCCCACCGGGCTGATCGGCAGCGACGCCTTCCAGGAAGCCGACACCATCGGCATTACGCGCGCCTGCACGAAGCATAACTACCTCGTGAAGGATGCGAACGATCTTCCGCGAATCGTTCACGAAGCTTTTTATGTCGCGCGGTCTGGCCGGCCCGGACCGGTGGTGATCGATATTCCGAAGGACATCGCCGTCGCCCATGGCATTTACACGCCTCCGGCGCCTCACGGACAGCACAAGACGTACCGTCCCCAGATCGTCCCAAACGCAGCGGCGATCAAGCTAAGCGTCGACCTCATGATGGAGGCAGAGCGGCCGCTGTTCTACACGGGCGGAGGCGTCATCAATGCCGGGCCCGAGGCGTCGCGGCTTCTGCGCGAGTTCGTTGAGATCACAGGGTTCCCGATCACATCCACCCTGATGGGCCTGGGCGCCTATCCCGCGAGTGGGCCCGCGTGGCTTGGTATGGTGGGCATGCATGGTCTCTACGAGGCCAATCTTGCCATGCACGGGTGCGATGTGATGATCAACATCGGCGCACGCTTCGATGACCGGGTGACGGGGCGCATCGATGCCTTTTCTCCGGACTCGCGTAAAATCCACGTCGACATCGACCCGTCGCAAATCAACAAGAACATTCTGGTCGATGTGCCGGTCGTGGGCGACTGCGCCGCCGCGCTACGTCTCATGATCGAGGAATGGAAATCCCGAGCGCGGCCACGCAACGCAAAGGCAATTCAAACCTGGTGGACGGAGATCGAGCAGTGGCGCGCACGCGACTGCCTTGCGTTCGATCAAGCCCAAGGTGCGATAAAGCCCCAGTATGCGCTCGAGCGGCTCTTCCACCTCACGCGCGGGTCCGCGCCCATCGTCACAACCGAGGTGGGCCAGCACCAGATGTGGGCGGCCCAATATTACGGCTTTGAACAACCGAACCGCTGGCTGACGTCCGGAGGACTCGGAACAATGGGTTACGGCCTGCCCGCCGCGATCGGCGCGCAAATCGCGCACCCGGACGCCCTGGTCATTGATATCGCCGGCGAAGCTTCGATTCTCATGAATATCCAAGAGCTCTCGACCGCCGTGCAGCACCGCGCGCCGGTGAAAGTTTTCATCCTCAACAATCAGTACATGGGGATGGTCCGGCAATGGCAGGAACTCATGCACGGCGGCCGTTATTCGCAAAGCTACAGCGAGGCGCTGCCGGATTTCGTGAAGCTTGCCGAGGCATTCGGCTGCGCCGGCCTGCGGGTCAGCGATCCATCGCAACTCGACGCCACCATCCTCAAGATGATGGAAATCGACGGCCCCGTGATCGTCGACGTCCAGGTCGACCCGCACGAAAACTGCTTTCCCATGATCCCGTCTGGCAAAGCGCATAACGAGATGATGTTGAGCGCGGCCGATAACGGCTTCGCGAACCTCTCGGCCGAAGGCCGGGCGCTTGTTTAGGGAAGATCGTCATGCGGAAGAACCGAACCCGGGCGCGTCCCGCCGTGCGAGCCCCTCGCCACCCCCAGATGAACGCCGAAGGGCCTGCGGCGCCCATCTCAATGTCCGAAGAAATCTCCGAAGAGATGCGCCGGCATGTGATCTCCGTTCTCGTGGACAATGAGACCGGCGTACTCGCCCGCGTCATCGGCATGGTCGCCGCCCGGGGATACAACATCGAGAGCCTCACCGTCGCGGAGGTGGATCACAACCGCAACCTCTCGCGCATCAACATTTTGACGGCGGGAACACGGCGGATCATCGAGCAGATCAAGGCGCAGCTGGGCCGACTGATCCCGGTGCATGAAGTACGAGACCTGACCGCGGAAGGACCCTCCGTGGCCCGCGAGCTCGCCTTGGTCAAAGTGGTTGGCACCGGCGAGAAGCGTAATGAGGCTCTGCGGATCGGCGACATCTTCAGGACGAATGTTGTCGACTCCACTGTCTCGTCGTTTGTGTTCGAGATCGTCGGCAACAGTCAGAAAGTCGATGCTTTCATCGACCTTATGCGTCCGTTGGGGCTGACCGAAGTGTCACGCACCGGCATCGCCGCCATCGCGCGCGGCGTCGGCGGCCTGCTCGCGCTTAGCTAATCGAATCATTTCACGTTTTCAGACCGAAGAGGGACTTCCATGAAAGTGTATTACGACCGCGATGCGGACTCGAGCATCATCAAGGCGAAACGCATTGCCATCGTCGGCTACGGTAGCCAGGGCCACGCCCACGCACTCAACTTGAGAGATTCCGGCGTCGAGAATATTGCCGTCGCGCTCAAGGAAGGTTCGACGACACGCGCGAAGGCCGCTAAGGACAACTTCGCCATCATGACGCCGTCTGAAGCGGCCAAGTGGGCCGACATCGTCATGTTCCTGACGCCCGACGAACTCCAGGCGGATATCTACAAGAACGATGTGCGCGATAATCTTCCACCGGGCGCCGCGCTTGCGTTTGCCCACGGTCTCAACATCCATTTCAGCTTGATCGAGCCGCGCAAGGATCTGGACGTGTTCATGGTGGCGCCCAAGGGCCCGGGCCATACGGTGCGCGCGGAATACAGCCGCGGTGCGGGCGTACCGGCGCTGATCGCTGTCGATCAGGACGCCTCCGGCACGGCTAAATCGCTTGCCCTTTCCTACGCCAGCGCGATCGGCGCCGGTCGTGCCGGGATTCTCGAAACGACTTTCCGCGAGGAGTGTGAGACCGATCTGTTCGGCGAACAGGCGGTGCTGTGCGGCGGTCTGTCCGCCCTCATCACGGCGGGCTTCGAAACACTGACGGAGGCCGGCTACGCTCCGGAAATGGCCTATTTCGAATGCCTCCACGAGATGAAACTGATCGTCGATCTGATGTACGAAGGCGGATTGGCCGATATGCGCTATTCGATCTCAAATACCGCCGAGTACGGGGATTACACGGCGGGGCCACGTATCGTGACCGACGAGACCAAGCGAGAAATGAAGCGGATCCTGAGCGAGATTCAGGCCGGGAAGTTCGTCTCCAACTGGATGACGGAGTGCAAGGCCGGCCAACCCAGCTTCAAGGCGATGCGCCGTAATGCCGCCAACCACCAAATTGAAGAGGTGGGCACGCATCTGCGCGGCATGATGCGGTGGCTCAAGAACAGCCGCCTCGTCGACAAGGCGCGGAACTAAGCTCCGCGCTTTGCCGCCGCCCGGTAAAGCCACCACGCCAACGCGGCATAGGCCAGCGGTCCAAGGACTTCGGAGGTTCCGGCAAAGGCGTCACCGACAAGCGCGAGGGGCGCGTCATTGCCGGTACCGACGATGAGGCCCGCGAGCAGCACCCCAAAGATACTTTCCCCTACGATCATGCCGGACGCCATCAAGACGCCCATCTGCTTCATCGCCGCGGGATTGCGGGCGCGCTCGGCGCGCCGGTCGTAAAGCCGGCCCAAAACCGCGCCAATGAAGACCGGGACGGTGATGGTCATCGGAAGGTAGATCCCAATTCCCACGGCGAGCGGCGGGATACGAAGCCAACCCTTCCGCCCGAGCATTGCGTCGAAAGCCAACAGCGCCAGACCAACCACCGCGCCGATGCCCAGGAGGCTCCAGTCGAGATCACCGCCGAGCACGCCCCGAGCAAGGCTTGAGATCAGGGTCGCTTGCGGTGCCGGTAAGGGATCGGTCGTCAGCCCCTCGGGGCGCGCCGCACCGGCAAATCCGTACGCTTGGTTGAGAAGATCGAGGATCGGCGGAATCACCGCCGCCCCTGCCGCGACACCGAACATGAGCGCGACCTGCTGACGCCAGGGCGTGGCGCCAACCAACTGGCCCGTCTTGAGGTCTTGGAGGTTGTCGTTGGAAATTGTCGCGCCGGCAAAGATGATTGAGGTGACAAACAAGGCAAAGGCTATAAGCGCGTGCCGCGTCTCGTCACTCGCCTCAGCGGCGAACGGTGTCAGGAGCAGTGCCGCGCCAAGGATGCCGAGAATTCCAACCCCGGACAGTGGGCTGTTTGAAGAGCCAATCAGTCCAGCCATATAGCCGCAGACCGAGGCGACAAAGGCCCCGACGATCACGATGTAAACAAGGCTCGCGACGACAAATCCGACGACATTCTCGCCGAGAGGACCACCGGCGAGGAAATCCCACAGCAAGAGGGTGACCGGGCCAAGCGCAACCAGCGTCACAAGAGCAACAATGCGCGCCGGTATGTCCATGTCCTCCCGCGCCGTTACGCTCCCCTTGACCGCAATAGCGCGCGAGGCGGCCATGCCGCGCCAGATCGGGCCTATTAGTTCGGCGAGTTTCCATAGCGCCGCGACACCGATCGCTCCGGCGCCGATGAAGCGAACCTTTGTCGCCCACACCGCGCGCGCCACATCCGCCGCTGTGCCATCGGCCGGATGCAGCGCCGTCAGGATCGGCGTCGCCACACCCCAGGCAATCAGGAATCCGCAAAACATGGCCGTGCCGACGGAAAGGCCGACCAGGTGTCCCGCTCCCAGCAAAGCGAAAGAGAGACCACCCGCGATGCCAGTCGCCGACGGGCCGATCCGCACATAGGCCGCGAGTTCTCCCGAGAGCAGCTTTGCGCCGATCAACGCGGTATGCGCCGCCGACACCAAAGAACTGATGGTGATAACGGCAAATCCGGCGCGCGCCTCCTGCGCGCCGTCTTTTGTTTGGGTCCCGACTTTAAGAACTTCCGCCGCCGCGACACCTTCCGGAAACGGGAGGGTGGACTGCACCACGAGGGCGCGGCGCAGCGGGATCGAGAACATCACCCCCAGAATGCCGCCGGCGGCGCAGATGCCGAACGTGGTCCAGTACGGAAACTGGCTCCACCAGCCGATCATGATCAGCCCTGGCAATACGAAGATGATCGAGGACAGCGTGCCCGCGGACGAGGCAACGGTTTGCACAATGTTATTCTCGAGGATGCCCGCGTCGCGCACCTTGCGCAGGATCGCCATGGAGATCACAGCAGCCGGGATCGAGGTCGCGAACGTGAGGCCGACCTTGAGCCCTAGATAAACGTTCGCCGCAGTAAAGATGAACGTGATCGCAGCGCCTATGGCAATGCCCCGGACCGTCAGTTCGCTCGCTTCCTTCAAGGTGGACCTCTATCTGTTGCACCGGTGAGTGTGGCACACATTGCGCGCATAAAAAAAGCGCCGCGAGGCCAAGCCGCCGCGGCGCCTTTCAATGATCGGGAGCGCTAGAGCGCGCCGACGATCTCCTCGGTCATTTTCTTGGCGTCGCCAAGAAGCATCATCGTGTTGTCCCGGTAGAAGAGCTCATTGTCGACACCCGCGTATCCGGCGCCCATGGAGCGTTTGACGAATAGGACCGTCTTTGCTTTTTCCACGTCGAGAATGGGCATGCCGTAAATCGGGCTTTTCGGATCAGTCTTGGCGACCGGGTTGGTGACATCGTTCGCACCGATCACGTACACCGCATCGGCGGTCGAGAACTCGTGATTGATCTCCTCAAGCTCGAACACCTCGTCGTACGGCACATTCGCCTCGGCCAGTAGCACGTTCATGTGGCCAGGCATGCGGCCCGCCACAGGATGAATCGCGTACTTCACCGTCACGCCCTCGGCTTTCAGCTTATCGGCCATTTCACGCAAGGCATGCTGGGCCTGTGCCACGGCCATCCCATAGCCGGGCACAACAATGACCTTGCTCGCATTCTTCATGATGAATGCCGCGTCGTCCGCCGACCCGGCCTTGTGCGGACGGGCCTCTTTCTTTCCGCCCGCCGCGACCGCGGTATCGCCGCCGAAGCCGCCAAGGATGACGCTGTAGATCGAGCGGTTCATCCCTTTGCACATGATGTAGGACAGAATGGCGCCCGACGATCCGACGAGCGCGCCCACAATGATGAGCAGGCTGTTGTGCAGCGTGAAACCGATCCCCGCCGCCGCCCAACCGGAGTAGCTGTTCAACATCGAAACGACGACCGGCATATCCGCCCCGCCGATCGGCAGGATGAGCAGGAACCCAATCAAGAAGCTGATCGCCATCAGGGCAAAGAACAGATTGTGATTTTCGCTAAGGCAGAACATCACCACCAGCACGCCAATCGCGATTCCCAGAATCGCATTGAGCAGGTGCTGTCCTTTGAACACCAGGGGATTGCCCGTCATGAGACCTTGCAGCTTGGCAAAGGCGATGACGGATCCGGAGAAAGTGATTGCGCCAATCGCAAGGCCGATCGACATTTCCACAAGGCTGCCGGTTGGAATGCTGCCGACTTCGCCCAACCCATAACTCATGGGCGAGAGAAGCGCTGAGGTGGCCACCAGAACGGCTGCGAGCCCCACGAGGCTGTGGAATGCCGCCACAAGCTGCGGCAACGCTGTCATCTCGATTTTTTGCGCGATGATCGTGCCGATCGCACCGCCGACGGCGATGCCGGCGACAATCCACACATATTCCTGCACCACGGAACTCGTCAGCGTGGTCAGGATGGCGATGGTCATACCGACCATCCCGAACATATTCCCTTTCCGGGATGTTTCAGGGCTCGAGAGGCCGCGCAGCGTCAGGATGAAGAAGACGCCGGCGACGATATAGGCAAAAAGCGTTGCGCCTGCTGACATCTTACTTGCCCTTCTTCTTGAACATGGCAAGCATGCGCTGGGTGACGATAAAGCCGCCGAATATGTTCACCGAGGCCAGGACCACGGCGAAGAAGCCGAGGATCTTCGAGCTCGTGATCTCTTCAGGGCCAGCCGCCAGAATGGCGCCGACGATGATGACGCTGGAGACGGCGTTGGTGACCGCCATCAGGGGCGAGTGCAGCGCGGGGGTGACGCTCCACACCACGTAGAACCCGACAAATACCGCCAGGACAAAGATCGTCACGAGGTACCAGAAGGTATCCGGGCTGGCCGCCATTTGACCGACTGCTTCCATCTTCGTTCTCCCTTAACCCGCGAGCGACGGATGAACGACCTGTCCGTCCTTGGTGACCAACGTGCCTTTGATCAGTTCGTCGTCCCAACTGATCTTCAGATTGCCGGTGCCTTTTTCGAGCATCAGCGTGATGAAGTTGAGAATGTTTTTCGCGAAAAGCGAGCTGGCATCTCGGCCGAGGCGCGAGGACATATTGGTGTATCCGAGGATGGTTACGCCGTTGGACGTCGTGACCACTTGATCCTTCACCGTTCCCTCTACATTGCCGCCGGCTTCCGCGGCGAGGTCGACGATAACGGAGCCGGCCTTCATCAGCGCGACGACGTCGGCCGCAACCAGGCGCGGCGCGGGCTTTCCGGGGATAAGCGCGGTCGTGATGACGATGTCGGATTTGGCGACTTCGGCGCGCACGGCCTCGGCCTGTTTGCGCTTAAAGTCGTCGTCCATTTCCTTGGCGTAGCCGCCGGCGGTTTGCGCCGCCTTCATCTTCTCCTCGTCGACGACAATGAACTTGCCGCCGAGGGATTCGACTTGCTCCTTCGTCGCGTATCGAACGTCGGTCGCATAGACCACCGCGCCCATCCGCTTGGCCGTCGCAATAGCCTGTAGCCCCGCAACACCGGCTCCAAAAATCAGCACCCGCGCGGGCGCGATCGTTCCGGCGGCCGTCATCATCATCGGCATGGCGCGCCCGAAAGTAGCGGCGGCGTCAACGACCGCCTTGTAGCCCGCGAGATTGGATTGCGACGACAGCACGTCCATCGCTTGTGCTCGGCTGATACGCGGCATCAGTTCGAGGGCGAAGGCGGTCACGCCCTGGCGCGCCAGCGCCTCGACCACGTCCTTACTCGTTTGCGCCGAAAGATGGGCCATGAGCACAGAGCCGGATTTGAGATAACCGATCTCGTCCAGGCCTTCCGCCGCCGTCATGGGCTTTTGAATTTTAAAGACAACATCCGCCGCGGCCGTGGCCGCGGCACTGGGCGCTATGCTGGCGCCCGCCTCCTGGAATAAAGCATCGCTGATCTGGGACCCTGCACCCGCTCCGGTCTCGACGGCAACTTGGCACCCGGCGGCGACAAGTTTCTTCACTGTGTCGGGTGTCGCCGCGACGCGCGTTTCGCCTGCGCGGCGCTCCTTAAGTACGCCAATTTGCATGGAAAACCCCTTCAGCCCCCGGTCTAGCCCGGGGAGCGGTCACCCTTTACGAACCATCCCTTTGTAACGAGTGCTGTAACGAACGAGAAACCTGACACAGTTTACGCGACCTTGCCAACAGGCCCGGCAATCGCTGCGGGAGCGAAAAAGGTCTTTTCGTGGCGCGCGCGGTCCGCCCCTAGAAAAACGCCGGGAAAACCCTATAGATTCGCTCTGGAAGAGCCATTGGGGGCACCGGAGGAAGACCGATGCACGCATTTTGCCGCCGCATGTCGGCGGTCACGTTTTGTGGACTCTTGACCTTTAGCGCCTGGAACGGACCGGCCCTCGCCCAAGAGGCGGCGCAGGACGAGCGCCTGGCATATTCCCTCATGATCGGCGGCCTACACGTCGGCGACGCGGTCGTGACTCTGTCACAGGATTCGGACAGTTATGCCACGAGCCTCAAACTCACCGCCGGGGGCGTCGCAAAGTGGGTACGGGAATTCCGCGCTGACCTCAGCGGCGAAGGCACCTTCGCGGCCGGCGGCGAAAACGCGCAGCCACTCCCGACGAACTACCGGCGCGATTGGTCGGGTTCCGAGATCGATTCCAGCCTTTTGATGACGTATGACCCGGCCACGCGTATTCCCCTGACAAAGGAACGATACATACAGCGCGAGACTGGCGCCGAGCTCAGCTACGAGGATCTCCCGTGGAACAAGAATGACCGCGGGCGCGACAGGAAAAAACCTGTGCCAGAAGACAAACGCACCGGCGCTATGGATCCAATGGCTGCGTTCATCGCTGCGCGGCACCAGGTCATGATGCAGGGCGCCGACAAGGCGGCGATCAAATTTCGCGTTCCCGTTTACGACGGGCAACGGCGATACGACATTGTAGGCAACACGACAGCGCCGCGCGCGGTGACGATCAACGGCCAACAACACACCGTGATCACCGTCAACACCACGCTCGTACCAATCGCCGGTTTCTCCGAACGCGGCGAGGAGCGGATGCGGGAGTCGCGCGGTAAGATCCTTTTCACCGCTGATAACCGCTTCATTCCCGTTCAGGTCACGATTGAGAACGACCTCCTGAGCGGTGTG
>JAYRKY010000012.1:0-97119 GCA_041905525.1 Rhodospirillaceae bacterium | reverse complement strand
AGCCCAAGGGTACCAACTACCCGTTGCCCGATTTTGTTCTTAAAAATTTTATGGGTCCGGGCGATTGCAAAGCGTACGGCGATGGTTTTCAATGCCGCGCGCCGTGAAGCAGTGGGGGACACGCTTCATGGTCTTATATGAACGTTCCGATCTGCGAACCTCTCGCAACCCCACGGCCGAGGACTAGCAATGCCAACCTTCAACAGCCCGACACGCCAAGCGGTGAGCCAAACGCTGGCGCTGGTGCTTGCCGGCGGTCGCGGCGAGCGTTTGCGGTATCTTACTGATAGCCAGGCCAAGCCCGCGTTGCCCTTCGGCGCGAAGCATCGCGTCATCGACTTTCCGCTGTCGAACTGTATCAACTCCGGCATTCGCAAGGTGGGCGTTGCGACGCAGTACCGCGCGCACGAACTGATTCATCATGTGCAGCGGACGTGGGGCTTTCTGCGCCACGAACTCGGTGAGTTCGTCGAAGTGTGGCCCGCGCAGCAGCAGTCCACCGACGGCGGTTGGTACAAAGGCACCGCTGACGCCGCCTATCAGAATATCGAACTGCTCCGCTGCCATCAGCCGGGCCACGTGCTGATTTTGGCGGGAGACCATGTTTACAAGCAGGACTACGGAGTATTGATTGAGGAACATATCGCCCGCGGCGCGGATGTCACCGTCTCCTGCGTCAGCGTTCCGAAAGACGAGGCAAGCCGCTACGGCATCGTGACCGTGAACGCCGAGGAGCAAATCGCGAGCTTCGCGGAAAAACCGGCCGCTCCTGTTCCGCAGCCCGACAATTCCAGCCGCTGCCTCGCCAGCATGGGAATCTATCTCTTCAATACGGAAGTGCTGATCGCGGCGCTCCGGGCCGATGCGAAGAACCCCACGTCGAAACACGACTTCGGCGGCGACATCCTGCCGTCGCTGGTCGGCGCGTGCCGGATTTATGCGCACCAGTTCAGCCGCAGCTGCGTGACGCCGCGCCGCGCCGACGAACCGTATTGGCGAGACGTCGGCACGCTCGACTCTTTCTGGCAGGCCAATATGGACCTGGTGGCCGCGCAGCCGGCCTTCGATCTCTACGATCGCAACTGGCCGGTCTGGACCCATCAGGAGCAACGTCCGCCCGCGAAACTCGTGTTCGATCCGATGGAGCGCCTCGGCGTGGTGAGTGCAGCCATGATCGCGGAAGGCTGCGTCGTGTCGGGCGCCACGGTGCGGCGCTCGCAGTTGTTCTCGGACGTGCGGATTGAGCCGGCCAGCGTGGTTGAGGACTCCGTGATCCTGCCCGGCTGCGAGGTGAAGACCCGCGCACGTATCGCCCGCGCGATCCTGGCGCCGGGTTGCGTGGTTCCCGAGGGTTGCGTGATCGGCGAGGATGTCGCGGACGATCAGGCGCGCTTCCAGGTGACGCCCAATGGCGTGACGGTCGTGACGCCGCGCATGCTCGAGCGCTTGCGTCAGACTCCACCGCGGGACGTGCGCGTCGCGCGCGCGGCGCAACAGGCGCTGGCTTCGGAGAAGCGCAGCGCCGGTCTTTCGCAGGCCGCCATCTAAGACTTAGGAGTGGAGGTGTGGCCGCGGCGTGAGCCACGCGCCGAGTTTCGCCGCGAGCGACGGTAGAGCGCGCGGAGCCGCCGCGTGAAGGGCACCTCCGCCTGTGTCATCGAGTGCATGGGCGAGGCGCGGCGAAAGCGGTGGACGGCGGATCGGGGCGAGCGGGACGACCTCGACGCTGTAAAGTTCGTCGAACGCCTGCCACCAGATCGGACGCGAGATAAGGGGAACGCTAAGCGCATAGCGAAAGCGAAGGCTCTGCATCAGGTGGCGGGTCGCCGACATGCGGTCGATGGTCAGCCGCTCCAGCACCACATCGCACACGACGTCCTCGGGGCGGGCGTTGAGCCCGAGGTCCATGTTCTTGCGGATCCGTCCCAACATGAGGAAAACCATGGTGGAAATCATGCGGTCCTGCCGGCCGACCGCTTCGTCCACCTGAAGGGCAATCTGGCGAAGGAGGGCTTCGGTGACCGTGGGGGTGAAAACCGGCCGGGCACCCGCCGCCTGGAGCCCGATCAGGGCGGCGGAAAAATAGTCCTCCAGCGGATGGGGCTTCAGGAGTTCGTCCCGCTCCGGGGCGGTAAAGGTGGTGGCATCAAAACCGTCCAAAAGGGCCCCCTTCCAAGTGCGGAAGGCGCGTTCCGCCGCGACCCTCATGTCGACGAGGAATTTGCGCACCGCATCCTCGGGGGAGATCGAAAAACGCGATTGTGAAGCTGACATCCGGGACCTGCACCTGGGGGTGCAGGGGCAACGTCAGGTTTCAAAATTCGTTCCTGTTTCTAGATATATTTCAGGGGGTTGTATCCCGTTCAACCGGGCAGGGAGACGTTTTTTGACCGTGGTTTCGCCCCCTTTTGGACACCGGATACAAACTTTTCGGAGGCAAGGGCGAACCTTTTTATCGCAAGGGGAGAACAAGTTCGCGCTGGCGGCGTTATGGGTCGCGGGATGTCTAGTAATAGAGGTGTGCGCGACATGGACTTGCAACATCAAGGTTCTTCCACGACCGAAGGAAAACCGAAGCGGCAGCGGACGACGGGGAAACCCAATCCGGTGGATGCCCACGTGGGCAACCGCCTGCGCATTCGCCGCACGCTTCTTGGCCTTTCCCAGGAGAAGGTGGGCGAAGCCATGGGGCTGACTTTTCAGCAGGTCCAGAAGTACGAACGCGGGGCCAACCGCATCGGCGCAAGCCGCCTGTGGGACATGAGCCGCGTGCTCGATTGCCCGGTGACATACTTCTTCGAGGAGATGGACGATTCCACCGCCGACGCCAGCCCGCGCAACCAGGCCGGCGCCGGGGACATCGAGATGCCGCACGAAGACGATCCAATGGTGCGGCGCGAGACCTTGGAGCTGGTGCGGGCCTACTACGAGATTGGCGACGAACATGTGCGCCGGCGCATTTATGAGCTGGCCCGCTCGCTGGCCGCCATGGAGGAAGCCGCCGCCGCGGCGAAGGGCCGCCCGGTCGAAAAGCCTGTCGAGGCCGCGAACGAGGTGGTTCCGCCGCCGCACGCTCACGCCCGCGCCGAACAGCGCGTCTAGATCAGGAGACCCCGGCCGCCGGGGCGTGCAGCCTTCTCCCGCGACGGAGAGGGTGCGATGCCCCGCGATTCGGCCGGTCCCGGAAAGCGCCGCAGGGTTCTCGCCTTGCGGCGTTTTTCTTTGCCGGATGAGACAAGGAGCGCACCAACCGCGGCGCCGCGGCCAATTGTAACGACGTTTTTACGCGGCACGCGGCAGTCGGAAAAAGCGACTTTCTGTCGGCGGCGCAGGGCGTTGTCTGCCGCGTGAATTACGCGGCTGCCGCGCGGCAAAGCTAGGCGATTGCATGGCTCCGCGCACAGCCATGCAGTACGCGCATCGCTCGCAGTCAATCGATTCACAATGTCAAAGAGCCTCTCAAAGCGCGCGCGCCGACCCCGGCGCCAAATCGCATTATGATGCGGGATAGGACGATTTTTCGTCCAGCGATCTTGTCGCCACGTGTGGATTTAATGATTCAAAAAATCCAAAATGTGCCGCGTGCGAGTCGCGTTGTCATATGGGGTGATCGCGGATGACCTTGCGCTTTGAAGTCGGCGGCAGCGTCACGCTGGCGGGGAATGATCTTCAATTCACCGGCGTGGACGGCGACGCGCGGATCAAGTTCTTGATCACCGGCGATGCGCTGAAGCGCCTGGCGAAGGCGCCGAAGGATTTGACCCGGCAAGAGAAGTTCAAGGTGTACGACCGGAACCGGGCCTGGCTGCAGGAACTGGGGCGCTCCCTGTACGAGCGCGCCAAGCCGGGCACGAAGACGATCAAGATCGGCGTGTTGGATGTTTAGCCCGCCGCTGAAATAACGGACGCCCGCTTGAGGGCGGCCAGCGAAAGGTCAGAACGCGAGGCTGGCGCCGGCCGAGATTTGCGGTGTCCTTCTTCCGTCTCCGGTGCGCAGCACCGCGTTATCCCACGAAAACCAAACCTTCCCCTTGTTGCCCAGGGTGGCATAGGTGGTACGCAGCTGGGCGGAAGCATCGGTGGCGGCGCCCGCGTCGGGGCCTTTCGCCACGGACTGGCGGTGAAGGAGGGACACATCCCATTTTTGAGACAGCCGTACCGCCGCATTCACGGAGGCGACTTCAACAGGGCCCTGGGCCGGAAACAGGCGGCGCCCGGCACTGGAAGGCGCAAGCCACTGATAGGAGGCGCTGAGCCGGACAGCCTCGCCCAAACGCGTGTCGGCCAAGAGCTCTCGCCCATCTTCCGGCGCGAACCCGTGAGCCGCGGGGAGAAGATCCGGCGTTGTCGCGTCGCTGCTGAAAACGGCGGCTTCAACATGGGCACGTCCGCCCGGCGCCCATTTCAAAGCCGCCCGATAAGTTTGGCCGAGCTCCGCCGACACCCCGCCCGGGTGCTCCTTCAGACGGATTTTCTCGAGGCTGGGGAATTGGACCTGTTTGGAGGCCCGGACTTCCGCTTCAACGCCCAGGGGCGCCGTATAGTTCACGCGGGCCAGCGCGTCGCCTTTCACGGGCGACGCAGGGTCGACAATACCGCCATCCACATCGAGCGTGACCCGGAGGCGGTTCGAGAGGGCATGGCCGTAGGTGAGCGACACGGAAGGCGCGATGGTTCCGCGATGAGGGCGGGGTTCGCCCTGCCACAGTCGGCTGTATTCATCTGAAACAGGTGCGATATCCGCGGTGATCGGCCACGCGGGGAGCCCGCCGCCCGCGAGCCCGCCGTCGTCCTTGCGCAGCGTCTGGATGATCCCGGTCTCCGGGATGTATGGCGCGCCGAATTCCTCAAGGCGTTGAAGAGGGGCGGCACCCGTGGTTGCGGGGCTCGCCATCAAGAGCGCCATACCTATTGCAGCCGCGTTCCGCAATTTTCGAGCCGTCCCGGACCAGTACGCGTTACACGCCATTGAATCGACGCGGCACAGGCGGGTCAAGGCGGCCGATCCTAAATATTCGTAACGTTATGTATCCCGGTTTGGTCGCGCGGTTTTCACGCGGCACGCGTGCGGCCGCCGGATTGCGCAGCCGCGGCGAAAGGAACCGGAACCTCGGCGGGCCGTTGTGAAACGACCTGTCTCCGCAAAGAAAGGAACCGCCATGGCGCACGACAAGATTTCAAGCCGCGAGGCGATCGAGACGTTCTGGGAGTCGCTGAAAGATCGCGCGACGGTGATGCTGGGCGCGGCCGGCGGCGACCGGTCGCAACCCATGACCGCATTCAGCGAGCCGGACAACGGGCTGGTGTGGTTCTTCACCCGCAACGACACCGACCTCGCGCAGGAGGCCGCAGGCGGGGCCGAAGCGCGGCTGATCTTTGCCGCGAAAGACGAAAAGGTCTTCGCCGACATCTCGGGTGCGCTGACGATCGATCACGACCGCGGGCGGATCGAGCGCTACTGGAACCCGGTCGTCGCCGCCTGGTATCCGGACGGAAAGGACGATCCGCACCTGACGCTGATGAAGTTCAGCCCGCGCACCGGGCAGGTGTGGGTGTCGGAGAAGGGACTGCTGGGCTTTGCGTACGAGATCACCAAAGCCAATGTCGCCAAGACACAGCCGGATCTGGGCGGCAGCGCGAAGGTTTCGTTTGAGGGGCGTGACGGGCGGCCTGGGATCGGTCCCTAAAGACCGCGAGCCTCCAGGGCCTTCTGTCTTTCGCAGGGCGGCCCGCTAAACGTTCCTCCCCGCCGAGCCGGCAGACATAGAAGTAAGGCGCGGTTTCAGTGTTCGGCGATTTTGATACAATCCCTGAGCAAACCCGTAGCCGCGCGCGTGCGGATCTCACTTGGTATTGCGGTGGCGGCCCAGCCGCTGCGTTCATGTTCCTTTCGGCAAGGAGAGTCCCATTCGTACCCCAGCCCTGTTCGCTGCGGCTGTGTTTCTTACGCTCAGCGCGGCGTCGTTCGCTCAGGAAAAAGCGCCGCCTCCCATTGCGCGCGACATCCTTCCCGGCCTGCAGCTTCCCATCGAGCACACGGTTGACAGAGTCGAGGTGCAAAAGATCAGCATGGCCGCCAATCAAAAGCCGGGCGCGCATGTGCACTCCGTTCCGGTGATCGGCTATGTCATCGAGGGTAAGATCCGCTTCCAAATCGGACAGCAGCCGGAGCAGATCCTGTCGGCCGGCGATGCGTTCCTCGAACCCGCAGGGGCCGTCGTGACTCACTTCGACAGCGGCGATACACCGGCCAAATTCATCGCCTACTACCTTCTTGGGAAGGGCGAGAAGAACGGGATCAAGATGACGCCGTAACCGTTCGGCGATGAAGCCGCGAGACGCGGGGTGCGGTGAATGGAGAGAAGTGGCGAGGTTCGAACGTAAGAGTTCATGCGTCCTGGCTAAGCCGCAGGGCCTTTGTGAGCAGCCAAGGTAACAACCGCCGCAAATAGCCTTTTCATCGAACGTCCGAAATGGTCCGCCGACAAGACGGTTATGTGGCCGTCTGTATCAAATATGATATCCTAAAATCACAGAGAGAAATTTTAGAATTCTACTAATTTGAGTGTTCGATTGATGTTCTTAGTTACATCGCGTGGCTACATGGCCACTGCATGGTTGACAGCAGCATTAAATGAAATTCCCGGCACCTACGCCGTTCACGGTGCGCTGACCGAAACGCCTCGCTTTCCCACGCTTTCCACCCACATCCGCTCCATACAGGAAAGCTTTCCCGGAAGGGTCGCCGGCATAGTCCATTCCGTAAATGCCGCGATGTTATTCGCCGCGTTCATGCGAGAGGGACTAAATCCCTATTCAGTGAGAACTGCACACCTCACGCGGAACCCCATCATGCTTGCGGAGGCGGGTGCCTCTGTTTCGTCACGCAATTGGAATGTGGACGAGCGCTTCAGTCGTCGCGCGCGTCTGATGTGCGAGGACGTCCGGACCAATCGCCTTGGAGCAGCCATTGTCGATTGGCCAGAGTCTGTGAGGTCAACTATCGATCGGGGCGATGAAACTTCAATAAGGCGCTTGGCGGGCATTTGGTCGCGCATCTCCGTGGAGGCTACCGAAATAGCCTTCTATCAAGGAACGCTACGCCTATTGCACAAGCGCGAGGATCTATACCCAGTTTTTCGATTTGAGGACTACACAGAGAATCAAGGTGCGTTTCGTAAGTTAGTAGAACACGTGATAGGCAAAGTCCTTGACGCCGACACTGTAGAGAACTGCTTCGCACAACCAGCTTCCAACAAACATCGATCTTCTCCAGAAAAAGAGCCTTCAAGAGTTTATCAAACTTGGAGCCCGGCTGAGCGGGACATGTACAACACCATCATGTTGGTCACAGGACTTAGCCGTTACTTTAGCGATGCTTGTCTTTACGAGGGCCATCTCCACTGGGATAGCGCGCCTCCATCCTACGTTATGCCCAGCCACGAAAAGATTGATGGCGTAACGCTCAACATTCCCGCAGTGTTCAGGCGATTGCGATCCAGAACTCACCATAAGGTCCAAGCATTCGTGGATGCGTTTCCCATTGCCGGCGTCTAATCGCCGCCACGCCCACGGCATTTAAAGCGCGGTGGCGCGATAGGATCGCTGGGCGCTACGATTGACTATTGGCCGCGCGGACGCCGGATGGTCGGGATGCATCGCTCGATCCTTGCTGGGTTGGCGGCAGGGCCTTTCGCGACCCTCAAGGCCTACCGCAAACTAGTCGTTTGAGCCGCATTGCCCGACGGTTCGCAGCTTCATCACCTACGGCACAGCATTCCAAGTACATCCCCACCTTTAGGTTTGATCCAATGCCCGCAACGTTCAGTATTCGCGAACTATTCTCGGAGCCGCCGATCGTGGTTGTGGTCGAAGTCGGCGCCAGTATTGTCGAAGGGACCGTCGAGAGTTACGCAGCTTTGGTGGAACGAGGAGGGGCGAAGGTCATTGGCTTTGAGCCGGATGCGATAGAACGCGAAAAGCTTGAGGCTCGCTATCCTTACCGGCGGAAGTTTCTTCCATACTTCATAGGGCGCGGCGGACCCGCCACTTTCCATAAGACGAATTGGGTTTATACCGGTTCACTGCTCGAACCCAACACTCCGCTTCTGGAACACTTCCAGATGTTAAACGAATTCGTGCTGCTCACTGAGAAGCATCCCGTCTCCACTCATCTGCTTGACGAAATCCCTGAGATCGACGCGATGGACTTGCTAAAAATTGATGTGCAGGGAGGCGAGCTCGCCGTCCTTGAAGGCGCGGATCGGCTGCTTAAGGAGTGCCTTGTCATCCAGACGGAAGTCGAGTTCATCCCTTTGTACAAGGAACAACCATTATTCGCTGATGTCGACGCATTCCTTCGCGCACGAGGCTTTCAATTTCATCGTTTCCTGGGGTTCGGCAGCCGTAGCTTCAAGCCATTCCTTAAAATGGACGACGCATCACCTAAAGGGAGTCAGCAAATCTGGTCCGACGCCCTCTACGTTCGTGATTTTATGAGCTTTGATCGGTTGCCGACTGAGCAATTGGTGAGGCTGGCCGTGCTGCTACATGACGTTTTCTGTTCCTTCGATTTGTGCCTGTTCATATTGCGTGAAATTGATCACAGGTGCGGCGGGGGTGCGAAGCTGCAGCTGGCGTACGTTAAGCGATTGAACGAAGACGGCCACGGTGTCGGCCTCTCAATGGACCAAAGAAGAGGGGCCACTTGATCGAGCCCCTCGGCCGCGCTCTCGCAGAACCACGACGTGCCAGCAGTTCGCAGTTTTGTTTGCTACTGTGCATCATGCCGGGCGCGTGAAAATGAAGGATGCTCGGCCAAGGGAACCGGCAAGGCGCTCCTGACGCGTAGCACCGGCTCATCGTCGCAGGAGCTTCTGCGATCGCCGAGGACAGGCGGGACCGGATCGCTCAATCGCCGCGACGGGCTAGAACCTGATCTCTACCCACCAAGTTCGTTGACGGGGCGACAATCCCCTCATGTATCCGTAACCCTCCGTGGTACTGCGACGGGGGCGGCTTTGCTGAATGGAAACGGTCAAAGACTTGCTACAGATCGAAGCGGCTTTACGGCCGTCGTATGACAAGTGAGACCCGGACGGAGGGCGCTGACGGTCGCGCGTCATCTCTTTTGAATGAGGCGTAGGGGAACGCAAATAGGTAGTTACGACTCGCTACAAGTAAGAAAAGCTTATTCTTACTTGAGGGTCTTTCCCTGGAGTCTCTTTCGTAAGCCGCAGCACTGAATGACGCGAAAGAAGCGCGATCATGACTGTCAGCGAAATCATGACGGAAGATGTCATTTGGACTCCTCCAGATTCGCGCATTAAAGATGTGGCGGAATTGATGCTCCATCAGTGCGTCACCGGCCTTCCAGTTATGACTTTATGGCGCGGTCTCGTAGGGATCGTGACAGAAGGGGATCTTCTCAGGCGGTCGCAGATCAAGAGCAAGAAGGGCCAAGTGAATTGGCTGAAGTTCATGGCAGCGGGCGGCCATCTATATGGTGAATTCGAACATTTCGCCGCGCGATCCGTAGCTGAAGTTATGACACCGAACGTCATAGTCGCCACGGAATCGCTTGCGCTAGAAGCGGCGGTTGAGCTTATGGACCATAATCATGTGAAGCGATTGCCAGTGGTTCGTGACGGCAATGTGGTCGGTATCCTGACGCGGTCTAATTTGATACGCGCGCTCCTCGCAACTCGCACAACAGTCCATGGGCCCGAAGCCCACACGATTAGAGAAATGCTCAAGCGGGCCGTGCGCGAGCAGCCATGCCGACCTCACCTATTTCATCTCGTGGTTAGAGATGGCGTCGTCTACTTTTGGGGTATGATCTCGGACGAGCACCAACGTGCCGCCGTACACAACGCAATCAAACAAGTTCCCGGCATCAGGGATGTTCGTGACAGCCTGGTGTGGCACAGGCCTCGACTTGACGGAGTGGACGAGAGTGCGATCTCGTCAATCGTACCCCCCGGCTGGATACGGTAGCGCCGACCAGCCGCTCGCATTTCCTTCACCGATGGCACGCACGTCGGCGATTCGAACTTCCAAGAAATGCTCGACAGGAAGGCGGATCGGCGTCGCTCAATCGCCGCGAGCAGCTGGAGCTTTACTAATAGCTGCCAGATGATCGCAGAGGCGACGCCTATGAACGATCTTCAAAAGCCGTGGCGCCGCATTCGGAAACGCGCAAGGCTAGCCGGCCAAGGCGTCGGGATTCTTTACACAATCGCGCCGCCGGAGCTGTGCTAACCAATTGATTTATCAATTCTTTGGCGATGGCATGTATATTGCTACGTGTGTCGGCAAACCCATTTTCATACGGGAGTTGCCCGATGCGCGCGATGCTCAAAACCTCATTTCTGGCCGCCGGCTTTGTCCTCGCCGCGGCGTCGGCCCAGGCCGCTCCTATCGTCGGCTCCGTCGCCAGCGGCGATTTGACTACGCTGGCCCCATTGACGGGCGCGACCGTGGTGGACTTCGAGACGGTGGCGATCGGCAACTACGCAAGCCTCAGCCAGGGCAGCCCCTCGGTGACCTTCACGGCCAGCACACAGATCGAGATCGATAGCGACTATGCCGGCAACTACAACACACGCGGCCTGCGGCACATCACCAATCATGGCGACGATCCGTTCGCCTTCACCTTCACGTTCGGCGCACCCACCAGCGCCTTCGCCTTACTGTTCGGCGCGTCTGACGTCAACTGGACGCTGAGCGCCTATGGGGCCAGCGGCCTCATCGAATCCCTGACGATGACGCCGACGTACGGCAGCAACTCGGGAAATTATTTCGGCATCGCCGCCGCCGGCATCACCTACGCAACCCTGGTGGCGACCAGCAGCTATGATTACATCTTCATCGACAACTTCACCTATCAGGCAGGATCGGCCTCGGTGCCGGCCCCGGGCGCGCTGGCGCTGCTGGGCCTGGGATTGGTTGCCTTGGGCGCCGCGCGGAGACGCAAAGCGGCCTAACCCGCCAAAGAAGATCGAAAAAGGGCCTCGGTCGGGGCCCTTTTTTATTGCGGTCGGGTCATCCGCCCGTGCGCCGAGCCCTTATCCTGCCAAGCAAGCATGAAGCCCGGTCGCCTATTGGCGTGCTGGGCGTCTCGGGCGTTGGGATTCCCCTTATCTGCGCGATGACTCAACTTCGGTTCGCTGATTCATAATCAGTGGGCCCGCGGTTCAATTCCGCAGGCGAGAGCGTAATCTCTAGCCGCGAGGTGTTCCCTATTTCATCAAGAATGGCGTGCCGCAACGGATTCGAACATGGGCAGTAAGACGTACAGTCGGAGGTCCTGAGGTCGGACAGCAAAGTAGTCCTGGAAGAGCGCGGCGCGGCACTTGCTGAGAGACTGAGATGCGGCGGCTCGGGAGGCACGGCCTCGCCGCGGCCGGCGAGGCCGGGTACGGGTGGTCAGCGCTGCCCTACGCGGGGCGCCCACGGTCCGTCTTCCCTCCGGCGCTTCCTCACCGCCGGCTGCTAGCACACGTATGGCCAGCGTCATTGCCACCGATCAATGTGCGCGGCGTCTTGCGGCTGTTAGCGTCCGACCTCTCGTTCATTCAGAAGGTTGGATTACCGATGTCGAATACGCCGCATACTCTTGCTGAAGAATTCCCTGGGCAAATGGAGGCCATTCACAATTTGAAGGTTTCCGACGCGCACTTCGCGCGGCTTCTTCGCGAGTACGATGATGTCAACGATCAGATTCATCGCGCGGAAACGAGGATCGCGCCGGTCGACGAGCTTGCTGAGAATCAGCTGCGGAAAAAGCGGCTGCAAATTAAGGACGCCATCACCCACACGCTAAACCGATAGCGGCCTGCGGCGTGCGGTCAGCGCCGGGGTGATCTAAGCTCGTTTACGCAGGTGGATGCCGCAAGCGATTCAAACCCGCGCCAAAACGAAACTCAGCATAAGCGGACCTCGGTCCGCGACGGGGCCGGCTGAAAAGCCGCCCGCCAAATGACAACAGCCGCGATGCGGCGGGCCGGGGGATCACCGGCCCGCCGCGGCCGACTAGGCCAGAGTGCGGGTGGCCAGCGCGGTCTTGCGCGGGCGGCGCGCGGCACCGAAGCCGAGCAGCGCCAGACCGAAGAGTGCGAGCGCGCCCGGTTCAGGCACGCCGGTCGGTTCTTCATCCGGGGTTTCGCCCATCTGGAAGCTGACGACCATATCGTCATAGTCGTTGTCGTCGCCGAAGATTCCGCCGAAGCCGCCACCCGCGTCATCGAAGAAGAATGCCCACTTCGACATGGCCGCGTTGAAGAAGATGTCGATGCCGCCTTGGCCCTGACCGGGGAAGCTGCCGCTGTCATAGCCGTCGGTGTACTGGCGGTTGTCGTCGGAGAAGATGAACGCATCCGCGCCATCGGCCTGGAAATACATCAGGTACGACGGTGAATAACCGGTCACCATCGCCGAGGAGCCGACGGCCGCGCCGGTGCTGAAAATGGTGGTACGGCCGGTGTGGGACGTATTGGAATAGCCGAAGCTGTTGGCGTAGGACGAGGAACGGCTGAGAAGCGTCGCCGTGCCCGTGCCGGTGAAGGCCGCGGTGCTTGCGCCGCTATACGACCAGCCGCTGGTGCTGCCGAGCAGCGACGTGAACAGCGCGGACTCGACATTGCTGCCGAGAACGGGGGCCGCGGACGCGGTCGTTGCGCAGAACAGCGCGGCGGCGGCGGCGAGACCGCTCAACCATTTTTTTGTCATCTCTTTGCTCCTTCAAATGCGTGCGCGGCACCTGCCGCGTGCGCCCAAGGAGTTGCAACCTGTGTGCCAGTTCGAATTTGTGAACAAAAACGGGCGATTCCGCTCGATTGCGGCGGGAAGGTGTCAAATTTCCCGGACTCAGGGCGGGCGTGGCGTGGTTCACGCGTAAAGAGTTGCGACGCTTAGAGCAGCGCAGTGGACGGAAACCAGTGCAACTTCTGGCGTCCGAGCAGTGCAACGTTGAAGCCTGCCTTGAAATGCGCGGCGATGGCCTGATGGCTGACGTTCAAGCCGCCGGTGAAGGCGCCAAAGGCCGGCAGAATCGCGCGTCGCGCGTCAAAGATGAAACAAGGGCGCGTGACAGAACGTCCGCGTGCAACGACGGTGGCCTTCGGGTGAAAGTGGCCGGAGATTTCGGGGCACTCCCCGGCGGTAGCTTCGTGACGAAAGACGATAGGGCCGACCCGGATTTCGCCGTGCGCGTCGCCGCCCATCGCCGCGGGAATGTCGCGGTCGTGATTTCCCGTGATCCAGATCCAGTCGCGGCCCGCCATAAGAGCGCGCAGGCGCGACGCGTAGACGGAAGGCATCCCGGCGGCGGCCTCGGCATCGTGGAAGCTGTCGCCGAGGCAAATCACGCGTTTCGCAGCCGATGCGGTGAGGACCTGCTCAAGGGCGAGGAGCGTCTTGGCGGTGTCGTAGGGCGGCAGCGGCTGCCCGCGGCGCGCGAAGCTGGAGCCCTTTTCGAAATGGAGGTCCGCGACGATCACCGTGCGTTCGTCCTCCCATATCAAGGCGCCGGAGAGATCCGGGCGCAGACAGACGCCGTGAAGAGTGATGATCGCCAAGGGGTTCTCTGAACGTTCGGGGTCAGCCCATCGCTTCGGTTACCAAATCCTCGGCCGCGTCATCAAGCAATTCATCCACCAGACGCGGCCCCATGCCTTCCTTGCCAATGTTAAGTAGTACCGGCAGGGCCAGCGGACTTACGCGGGTGAGGCGGCGATGGATGATTTTGCCATGAACCGTCTGGAGAAGGGCGGCGAGACGCGACAGGTCGATAAGACCGCCGAGTGCATCGCCGCGGGCGGCGCGCAGGAGGATATGGTTCGGCTCGTGTTTGCGCAGTACGTCGTAGATGAGATCGGAGTTGAAGGTGACCTGGCGTCCGGACTTCTCCTGGCCCGGATGGACGCGCTCGATCAGACCGGCGATGACCGCGACGGTGCGGAACATGCGCTTCATCATGTTTGATTCGGTGATCCACTCCTCCAGTTCGTCGCCGAGGATGTCCTGATCGAACAGCACGTCGATGGCTGCCGGTTCCTCGAGACTCCAGACGGAAATCCCGTAGTCGGTGGCGATAAAGCCCATCGGCTTATAGTTGAGGCGGTACATGCGGCGCGTGAGCAGCATGCCGAGGGTTTGATGGGCGTTGCGCCCGGCGAAGCCGTAGATGGTGGTGAACCAGCGGCCGCTGCGCGGGAAGGTCTCGACGAGAAGATGGCCGGGCTGGGGGAGGGCGCTGCGCTCGCTTTGCACCTCGAGCCATTCGCGCACGTCGGGCGGCAGTGTTTTCCATCGCCGTGGATCGGCGAAAATGCCTTGCACGCGCTCGGCGAGATTGGTGGTGAGCGGAAGACGCCCGCCCATGTACGAGGGGATTTGCGGATCGGCGCCCTTTGAGGGCGAGACGATCGCCACGCCGTTGCGGATGCCTTCGAATTTCACGATCTGGCCCGAGAACATGAAGGTGTCGCCGGACGTCAGGCCGGCGATGAAGAATTCCTCGACCTCGCCCAACAGACGACGGCCTTTCATGCGGATGCGGATCATCGGCGCCTCGACGATGACGCCGGCATTGAGACGGTACTGGCGCGCCACCCACGGACCGCGGATGTGATAGAAACCGGAGCTGTCGCGCACGAGCCGCGCATAGCGATCGTAGACGCGCAAGGCATAACCGCCGTTTTCAACGAAGGCCAAGGCGTCGTCGAAGTCCTGGCGGGCGAGCTGCGCGTATGGCGCGGCGCGGCGCACCTCGTCGTAGAGATCGTCGGCGCGGAACGGGGCGGCGCAGGCCATGCCGAGGATATGCTGACACAGGACGTCGAGCGCGCCGGGGCGCAGATGGTCGCCGTCCAGCACATTCTCGGCGATGGCGTCCTTGGCGGCGATGCACTCCAGCACTTCGAAGCGGTTGCCGGGCACCAGCAGCGCCTTCGAGGATTTGTCGAAGCTGTGATTGGACCGGCCGATACGTTGGATCAGGCGCGAGACGCCCTTCGGCGCGCCCATCTGAATGACGAGATCGATCGAGCCCCAATCGATGCCGAGATCGAGAGAGGATGTGGCGACGATCGCGCGCAGGCGCCCTTCGGCCATGGCCGTCTCGACCTTGCGCCGCTGCTCGCGCGCAAGCGATCCGTGATGGAGCGCGATGGGGAGGTTGTCGTCGTTGATCTTCCATAAGGTTTGGAAAACGACCTCGGCGGTGGCGCGGGTGTTGACGAAGATGAGCGTGGTCGTGTGGCGTTTGATCTCGCGGTAGATGTCGGGCATGGCATACAGGCCCATGTGCCCCGACCAGGGCAAGCGTCCGGTGGACTCCTGCAATTCGATATCCGGCGGTTTGCGCGGCGTGCCCTGAACGATGCGCGCCGCCTCG
The DNA here is from genome assembly GCA_041905525.1 of Rhodospirillaceae bacterium. GTDB lineage: Bacteria > Pseudomonadota > Alphaproteobacteria > Rhodospirillales > Rhodospirillaceae > SHVO01. The sequence goes on along the minus strand of JAYRKY010000012.1, from coordinate 81,722 downwards.
TCGACATAGGCCGCGATCTCTTGCGGGTAGGGAACGGTGGCGGAGAGGCCGACGCGCCGCGCCTTGGGCGCCACGCGCGCAAGCCGTGCCAGCGCCAGCGCCAGCAGATCGCCGCGCTTGGTGTTGGCGAGGGCATGCACTTCGTCGATGACGATGCAGGCGAGGTTCGCGAACAGCTTTTTCGCGTCCTTGTGCGACAGGAGAAGCGCGAGGGACTCCGGCGTGGTCATGAGGATGTTCGGCGGCGTCTTGCGCTGCCGTTGCCGTTTGCCGACGGGCGTATCCCCGGTGCGTGTCTCGGCGGAGATGCGAAGGCCCATCTGAGCAATGGGCTTCTCGAGATTGCGGTTGATGTCCACCGCGAGGGCCTTCAAGGGCGAGACATACAGCGTATGCAGGCCGCGGCGCGGTGCGGCGGCGAGATCGACGAGGCTGGGCAGGAAGCCGGAGAGCGTCTTGCCGCCGCCGGTGGGAGCGATGAGAAGGACAGATTCGCCGGCTTGGGCCGCGGCGAGCATTTCCAACTGATGCGCGTGGGGCGTCCAGCCGTGGCGCTTGAACCAGGCCTGGAAAGCCGCGGGCAGTTGTGCGGATGGCGTGGACTTCGCGGCTCTTGGTTTCACCCTTGCTGCCTTCACCGCGTGCACGGCGCTTTTGGCCGCGTTGCCCCGTGTGGGCTTCGACCCCATATTCGCCGGAACTGAAATCTTGTTCACTGGTTCCGTGCCGCGCGCATCATCAACGTCCTGGGTCAGGGTAACGCCTTCCGGTCTCTATGTGGTACCGGGAGACTTCTACGTCGATCCCCTCCAGCCGGTTTCGCGCGCGGTCATCACCCATGGCCACGGGGACCATGCCCGGGGCGGGCACGGGCATGTGCTGGCGACGGCCGAAACCTTGGACATCATGGCCCTGCGCTACGGCGCCGCGCCGGGCACCGAGGCGGCGGCCTATGGCGCCACGACCAGGATCGGCGAGGTAGATCTGCGGCTGGAACCGGCGGGTCATATCCTGGGCAGCGCCCAGGTGGTGATGGAGTACGCGGGCGCACGGATCGTGGTGTCGGGGGACTACAAACGCCGGCCCGATCCGACTTGTCCGGCCTTCGCGCCCGTGGCGTGCGACGTGTTCATCACCGAGGCGACCTTCGCGCTGCCGGTGTTCTGTCATCCGCCCGCGCTGACCGAGATCGACAAGCTGCTGCACTCGCTCAAGGTATTTCCAGAGCGCACGCATCTTGTGGGCGCCTATGCGCTGGGCAAGACGCAGCGCGTCATCATGCTGCTGCGCGCGCGCGGCTACGACCGGCCGATCTATTTGCACGACGCCCTGATCGAAATGTGCCGCTTGTATGAGCGCCACGGGGTGGCGCTGGGCCCCCTGTTGCCAGCGACGGGCGTATCGGCCGACGCCCTCAAGGGGCAAATCGTGCTGTGTCCGCCGGGCGATCTCAAGGATCGCTGGTCGCGGCGCATGCACGAGCCGGTGATCGCCACGGCGTCCGGCTGGATGCGCATTCGCCAGCGCGCCAAGCAAGGCGGGGTGGAACTGCCGCTGGTCATCTCGGACCATGCCGACTGGGAGGAACTTCTGGAGACGGCGCAGGAGTTGCGGCCGGGCGAGGTGTGGATCACGCACGGGCGCGAGGAGGCGCTGGCGCATGCGCTGGGCAGGCTTGGCATTCCCGCCAAGCCTTTGTCCCTGGCGGGCTACGAGGACGAAGCGGAATGAAGCGCTTCGCGCAATTGCTCGACGCGCTGATCTATCAGCCGGGCCGCAACGGCAAGCTGCGACTGATCGCCGACTATTTCGACAGTGCGCCGGACCCGGACCGGGGCTATGGCCTCGCCGCACTCGCCGGCACGCTGGATCTTCCGTTCGCGAAACCGGCGATGTTGCGCGAACTGATCGCGGCGCGGACCGACCCGACGCTCTTCCTACACTCCTACGACTACGTCGGGGACTTGGCGGAAACGATCGCCCTGATGTGGCCGAAGCCGGCGGGCGAGGAGGCGCGGCCCGCGCCCTTGTTATGGGAAGTGGTGACGGGCCTGTCGCGCTCGAAGCTGGACGCCCCCAAGCAGATCGCGGGCTGGCTGGACGCGCTGTCGGCGACCGAACGCTGGGCGCTTTTGAAGCTGATCACCGGCGGTCTTCGGATCGGCGTGTCGGCGCGCCTGGCAAAAACCGCCTTCGCCGAATGGGGACAGGTGGACGTGGCCGACGTGGAGGAACTGTGGCACGGGCTGAAGCCGCCCTATCTGGAGCTGTTCGCGTGGGCCGAGAAGCGCGGCGCCAAACCCACGCCGTCAAAAGAAGCGGCTTTCCGCCCGTTCATGTTGAGCCATGCGCTGGAAGAGACCGACATGGCGAAGCTGGACCCGGCCGATTTCGCCGCGGAGTGGAAATGGGACGGGATCCGCGTGCAGGCGGCGGGTGGCGGGGCGCCGCGGCTCTATGCGCGCTCGGGCGTAGATATCAGCCGTGCCTTTCCCGATGTCATCGACGCGATGGATTTCGACGCGGTGCTGGACGGCGAGCTTCTGGTGCGGGGCGGCGACGATGCCGCGCCGTTCGCGGATTTGCAGCAGCGCCTGAACCGCAAGACCGTCACCGCGAAAATGCTGAGCGACTATCCCGCATTCGTGCGGGTCTATGACGTGCTGTTCGCGAACGGCGAGGACTTGCGGCCGTTGCCCTGGACCGAGCGGCGGGCCTGGCTGGAGGCATTTTTCGCACGCCGCGCCGGGGCGCTGAACGACACCAAATTCGACCTGTCGCCGACGGTGGGGTTCGAAAGCTGGGACGAGCTGGCGGCGATCCGCGCCGGCGCGCGCCATTCGGGCATGGAGGGCCTGATGCTGAAGCGGCGCGACGCGGCCTATGTGCCCGGACGCCCGAAGGGTCTGTGGTTCAAATGGAAGCGCGACCCGCACACGGCAGACGCGGTGCTGATGTACGCGCAGCGCGGACACGGCAAGCGCAGCTCGTTCTATTCCGATTACACCTTCGGGGTTTGGAAAGGCGACGAACTGGTACCCATCGGCAAAGCCTACTTCGGCTTCACGGACGCCGAATTGAAGGAACTCGATAAATGGATCCGCGACAATACGACGGAGCGGTTCGGACCCGTCCGCGCGGTGAAGCCGCGCCTGGTGCTGGAAGTAGCGTTCGACGGCGTCCAGCGCTCGGGGCGTCACAAGTCTGGCCTCGCGCTGCGGTTCCCGCGCGTCTCGCGCATCCGCTGGGACAAACCCGCCGGTGAGGCGGATCATCTGGAGACGGTGGAGAAGTTGATCGCCTGAACGCGGTAGCACGTAGCGCGCGCAAATGCAGGCGATACCTCGCGCCAACATCTTTGAAACTTAAGGCTGTCATGGCCGTTGAGTCTGAAACCGGACGCGGACTCCATGACAGCCCACCGATCGCATTATCTTCTCGCCGCCGGATCGGCTTTGCTGATCGCGGCGCTCTATCTTCCCTCGGTCGCCCGCTCCTTCGGCGACGGGACAAGCTGGTCTGTCAGCGATCTTCACATCAGTTACGCCGCGGGCTTCATTCGGCGGGGCCTGCTGGGTGAAGCGGCGGCGCGGCTGCAGGACGCGACCGGGCTTTCGACCGGCGTGTTCTTTCCGGCACTCTTTATGCTGCTGACGGCTGCGTTGATCGCATTACAAACCGCCCTGGCCTGGCCGCTGCGGACGCGGCCGGCCCTGTTTCTGCTGGTGATGTTCTCGCCGGCGCTGGTGCTGTTCCCTGCGTATGATTACGGCGGTTACCTGCGCAAGGATGCGTTCATCGTTCTGGGACTCTTCGTCCACGCCATCGTTGCGCGCGGCGTGATGGCCGGAACGCGCACACAGGGCGCTTATCGCGTCTTCGCATTCGCGGTTTTGGCGCCGTATCTGGCCGTCTCCACGCTCATCCACGAGAATCAGGCGATCTTCCTGCCGGTGCACGCGCTGCTGATTTATATGGCGTGCGGCACGCCGCCCCCGGTGCGTCATATCCTGACGGTTCAGGGACCGGCGATGGCGCCAGCGGCGCTGTGTTTCGTGTCCGCCGTGTTTCATCATGGCGATGCGGCCATGGCGGCGGCGGTCTGCAATGCGTGGACGGGCCGGGCGGAGACGGCTTGCGACGCGATCAATTTTCTGGCGTGGGGTTACGACCAAGTCTGGATCTACGTCGTGCAGTTGGTGAGCGACACGCGCGCGCTGTCCATTTTTGCGGCTTCACTGCTTCTGGCGCTGGTGCCGCCGTTTCTTGTGCGCCGCGCCCTGCCGCGCGAGGGACAAGCGCCCCTCGGTCTTCTCCTGGCGGCGACGGCGCCGACGGCCGTTCTCTTTCTGCTCGGCTGGGATTGGGGTCGGTGGATTCATTTAATATGCGCCGGGATCATGACGCCGTTGCTGGCCGGGGCGGTGCGTGCGCCCGCACCGGTCGCAGCGCAACAGTACCGCGCGGCGCAAGACACGCTGCCGATGCTGGCGGCGTGGATGGGCGCGCTGCTGTACATATCCACCTGGCGCGTGAACGTGTGCTGTCTTCCGACGACGCTGCGGGGCGGACTGGCGCCGACGCTGGCCGCCGACATCCCCGTGGCCTTGCGCAACCCCGCGGACACGGAGCGGGCCACGGCCACCAAATAGAAGGCCACCAAATAGAAGGCCACCCAAGCGAGAGCGATGCCGGTGACAGGGCAGCGGCGGCCGAGTCTCAACATCAGTTTAGTTAGAATCGCCTGAAACGCGCCGCTTTCATGCGCAGCTAAGGTCTGGCGGTCCGAGCGTGCCGCGGCGTAAGCTTGGCCGGGGACATCTGATGAGGGGGACTCACGCCGTGACCAGCCGCGCCACCCGCTTTGTATCCATTGCCGCGCTCGCCGTGTCGCTTTTCGCCGCGCCGCCGCAGGCCTTCGCCAAACAGGTCGAATTCGATCAGGCCACCATCCTTGAACTGAGCGCGGCGATGCGCGCGGGCACGCTGACGGCGGAAAAGCTGACGCAGCTCTGCCTTGACCGGATCGCGGTCTATGACCGCGCCGGGCCCAAACTGCACGCGGTGATCTCGCTCAATCCCAAGGCCCTCGAGATCGCCCGCGCGCTGGACGCCGAGCGCAAGGCCGGAAAAGTGCGCGGTCCGCTGCACGGCATTCCCGTGGTGCTGAAAGACAATTTCGATACGGCCGACATGCCGACCACCGGCGGCTCGGTCCTGCTGGAAGGCAATATGGCGCCGGACGACGCGAATATGGTGAAGCGCCTGCGCGACGCGGGGGCCATCATCTTCGCGAAAGTGAATCTCGGCGAATTCGCCAACGGGATGCAGAGTTCCATGGGCGGTCAATCGTTGAACCCGCACGATCTGACGCGCACGCCGTCGGGCTCCTCGGGCGGCACGGGCGTGTCGATCGCGGCGGGCTACGCGCCGCTGGGTCTCGGCACCGACACGGGCGGTTCGATCCGCGGGCCGTCGAGCGTGAACGGGATCGTCGGCCTGAAGCCGACCCACGGGCTCTTGAGCCACGACGGGATCATCCCCCTGGCGCTGACCTTGGACATGGGCGGACCGATGGCGCGCAGCGTCAGCGACATCGCGGTGGCGCTGGGACCAATGACCGGGATCGACCCGGCCGATCCTTATACTAAGAAGAGCGAAGGCAAGTCGCACAAGGACTATACGCCGTTCCTGAAAGCGGACGCGCTGAAAGGCGCGCGTATCGGGGTGGCCCGCGACTATATGGGCGCCGATCCGGACGTGGACTGGGTGATCGAATCCGCGCTCAAGGCCATTCAAAAAGCCGGCGGCACCGTGGTCGAGGTGCGCCTGCCGAAATGGTTCTTGGACTCGGCGACGCAAGTCGTGTTCACGCTGTACCCGGCCGAGTTCAAGGCGCAGATCGCCGACTATCTCAAGACCACGGGTCCGAAGTATCCGAAAAACCTGGACCAGCTGATCGAGCGCGCAACGGCGTACAACGACCTTCGCGCCGACGGCGTGGGGCCGAACCTCTCGCGCTGGACATACTTCAAGGATGTGGAAGCGAAGTCGGTGCCGCTGGACGGGCCGATCTATGACGCGATGCTGAACTACTACATCCCGATGACACGCGCGCTGCTGGACGGGACGTTCGCGAAAGATAAGCTGGACGCCATCGTCTATCCGACGACGGTCACGCGCCCCGAGCAGATCGCCGGTCCGCCCGCGCCGGCGCTGGGCTCGGTGAAATCGCCGCGCAGCCTTGCGAACCTGTCAGGATATCCGGACCTGATCGTCCCGGCGGGCTTCACCACGGACGATCTGCCGGTGTCGATCTCCTTCTTCGGCCCGGCTTTCAGCGAACCGAAGCTGCTGGGCCTCGGCTATTCGTTCGAGCAAGCGACCAAAGTCCTGCGCCGCCCGGTGAATACGCCGGCGCTGCCGGGCGCGGTCATCGACGTTCCCGAAAAATAGGACGTGTCCATGTCACCTTATAAAAGAGCCATCGCCGCGCTTCTGATGAGTGCGGCGCTGCTGTCGGCCGCGCCGGCCTCAGCGAAGCCGGTGGAGTTCGACCAGGCCACCATCGCCGAACTGCAGGCAGCCATGGCGGCGGGCACGCTGACAGCGGAAAAGCTGACGCAGCTTTGCCTGGACCGCATCGCGGCCTATGACCGCGCCGGTCCCAAACTACACGCCGTGATCTCGCTGAATCCCAAGGCGCTGGAGGTGGCGCGCGCGCTGGACGCCGAGCGCAAGGCGGGCAAGGTGCGCGGACCGCTGCACGGCATTCCGGTGATCTTCAAGGACAACATCGACACGGTGGATATGCCCACCACCGGCGGGTCGGTGCTGCTGGAAGGCAATATGGCGCCGGACGACGCCTTCTTCGTGAAGAAGCTGAGGGACGCGGGCGCGATCATGCTCGCGAAAGTGAACCTCGGCGAATTCGCCAACGGCTATCAAAGTTCGATGGGCGGGCAATCGCTCAATCCGCACGACTTGACGCGCATTCCGGGCGGATCGTCGGGCGGCACCGGAGTCGGGATCGCCGCGGGCTATGCGCCGCTGGGCTACGGCACGGATACGGGGGGATCGATCCGCGGGCCTTCCAATGTGAACGGAATCGTCGGCTTGAAGCCGACTCATGGACTGATCAGCCGCGACGGCATCATTCCGCTGGCGTTGTCCCTCGATACCGGCGGTCCGATGACACGCAGCGTGTCGGACATCGCGATCTCGCTGGGCGTGACGGCAGGGGTCGATCCGGCGGACGATGCGACCAAGAAGAGCGCGGGCAAATTCGAGAAGGACTACACGAAGTTCCTCGACGCGGGCGCCTTGAAGGGCGCGCGCATCGGCGTGGCGCGCGACTTCACGGGCGCCGATCCGGACGTGGACTGGGCATTCGAGGCGGCGCTGAAAGCAATGCAGCGCGCGGGCGCTACGCTGGTCGATGTCAGATATCCCACGTGGTTCCTGGATCAGACCGGGCCGACGGTCTTCACTCTTTATCCGGCCGAGTTCGCGGTGCAGATCGCCGACTATCTGAAGACCACGGGTCCGAAGTATCCGAAAAACCTGGCGCAGCTGATCGAGCGCGCGGAGGCCTATAACGATCTGCGCCCCACCGGCGAGGGACCGAACCTGTCCCGCTGGATCTATTTCAAGAATGTCGAAGCCAAGGCGGAGAAGCTGACCGATCCGGGTTATCTGGCCCTGCGCGACTATTGGATGCCCATGTCGCGTGCGCTGGTGGAAGGGATGTTCGCCAAGGACAAGCTGGACACCATCGTCTATCCGACCGGGATGCGCCGCGTGGTGCAGATCGCCGGTCCGCAAAATCCGCCGCCCGCCGTGAGCCGCGTGCCCACCGGCATCGGCAACCTGACGGGTTTCCCGGATCTGGTGGTGCCCGTCGGCTTCACGACCGACGATCTGCCGGTGACAATCTCGTTCACCGGAACGGCGTTCAGCGAACCGAAGCTTTTGGCGCTGGGATACGCCTATGAACAAGCCACCAAAGCGATCCGCCGTCCGGTGAATACGCCGCCGCTGCCGGGCGCGACCGTCGACATTCCAGGAAAGTAAATCGGAGGGGACCATGACTTTGAAGAAACATCTGGCCGGATTTGTCGCGAGTTGCGCCCTGGCCGCCACGCTGCTGACGACACCGGCAGCGGCCAAACAGGTTGAGTTCGATCAAGCCAGCATCGCCGAGCTGCAGGCGGCGATGGCCGCGGGCACGCTGACGGCGGAGAAGCTGGTGCAGTTGTGCCTTGCGCGCATCGATGCCTTCGACCGCAAGGGGCCGAAGCTGCACGCGGTGATCGCCCTCAATCCCAAGGCGCTGGAGATCGCGCGGGCGCTGGACGCCGAACGCAAGGCCGGCAAGGTACGCTCGCCGGTGCACGGCATCCCTGTCGTCCTCAAGGACAATTACGACACCATCGACATGCCGACGACCGGCGGCTCCGTGCTGCTGGACGGCAATATGGCGCCCGATGACGCCTATATGGTGAAGAAGCTGCGCGATGCGGGCGCGATCATCCTGGCCAAAGTGAACCTTGGTGAGTTCGCGAACGGCATGCAGAGTTCCAAGGGCGGGCAGTCGCTGAACCCGCACGATTTGACGCGCACGCCGTCGGGCTCCTCGGGGGGCACGGGCGTCGCGGTGGCGGCGGGGTACGCTCCGATCGGGCTCGGCACCGACACGGGCGGATCGATCCGCGGCCCGTCGAGCGTGAACGGCATCGTCGGCCTGAAGCCGACGCACGGCCTCGTCAGCCGCGACGGCATCATTCCGCTGTCGCTGTCTCTCGACACCGGCGGGCCGATGGTGCGCAGCGTGTCCGATATCGCCGTGTCGCTGGGGATCATGACCGGCGTCGATGCGGCGGACCCGGCCACCAAAAAAAGCGAGGGCAAGTTCGAGAAGGACTATACGAAGTACCTGAAAGCGGGGGCCCTGAAGGGTGCGCGCATCGGCGTGCAGCGCGACTATATGGGCGCGGATCCCGATGTCGACTGGGCTATCAATGCCGCCTTGAAGGCGATGGAGAAAGCGGGCGCGACGCTGGTCGATGTGCGCTTCCCCAAGTGGTTCCTCGACTCCCATACGTCGATGTTGTGGTCGATCTATCCGGCCGAGTTCCATGTCCAGATCGCGGACTATCTGAAGACCACGGGGCCGAAGTATCCCAAGACACTGGAGCAGCTGATCGAGCGTTCGCAGGAATACACAAGCCTCGGGCCCGACGGCGAGGGCACCAATCCCTACCGCTGGCAGTTCTTCCTGACGGAGCGGGACAGCGGCGCACTGACGGACCCGGGCTATATCGCCGCGCACGACTTCGGGATGCCCATGGCGGCGAACCTGGTGGGCGGGGTGATGGCAAAGGAGAAACTCGACGCAATCGTGTATCCGACCACGCCGATGCGCCCTGAACAGATCGCGGGGCCGACGCCGAACTTCGCCACGGGCGTTTATCCGATGCCGGTCGCGAACCTAACGGGCTTCCCGGACCTGATCCTGCCGGTGGGATTCACCACAGACGATCTGCCGGTGACGATCTCGTTCCTGGGGCCCGCCTTCAGCGAGCCGCGCCTGATCTCGCTGGCCTATAGCCTCGAGCAGGCGACCAAGGCGATCCGCCGTCCCGTGAATACGCCGGCGCTGCCAGGCGGCGCCATCGAAGTTCCGTCCAAATAGGGGAAACGCTCACATGAAAAAGCAGGTCAGTACGCTCGTCCTTGCCGCCGCGCTCGCCGGCGTCTTGGTGACATCGGCTCCGGCGCAGGCGCGTCCGGTGGAATTTGACCAGGCCACCATCGTGGAACTGCAAGCCGCCATGGCGGCCGGAACGCTGACCGCGGAAAAGCTCACCGAGATGTGCCTCGCGCGCATCGCGGCTTATGACCGCGCGGGTCCGAAGCTGCACGCGGTGATCGCGCTAAATCCCAAGGCGATGGAAATCGCCCGGGCTCTGGATGCCGAACGCAAAGCCGGGAAAGTGCGCGGGCCGATGCATGGCATTCCTGTGATCTTCAAGGACAATATCGACACCGCCGATATCGCCACCACCGGCGGCTCGGTGCTGCTGGAAGGCAATATGCCGCCGGACGATGCGCATCTGGTGAAGCAGCTGCGCGACGGCGGGGCGATCATTCTTGCCAAGGTGAACCTTGGGGAGTTCGCGAACGGCTTCCAGAGCTCGATGGGCGGCCAGTCGCTGAACCCGCACGATCTGACCCGCACGCCGTCGGGATCGTCGGGCGGCACGGGCGTCGGCATTGCCGCCGGCTACGCGCCGCTGGGTTACGGCACCGACACGGGCGGATCGGTGCGTGGTCCGTCCACGACGAATGGGATCGTCGGCATGCGCCCGACCTACGGGCTCATCAGCCATGACGGTGTGATTCCCTTGTCGCTCAGCCTCGACATGGCGGGACCGATGGCGCGCAATGTCACGGATATCGCCGTGTCGCTGGGCGTGACGGCGGGGATCGACAAGGCCGATCCGACCACGCAAACGCAGAAGGGCAACGCGCAGAAGGACTACACCAAGTTCCTGGACGCGAACGGCCTGAAGGGTGCACGCATCGGTCTCGCGCGCGACTTCATGGGCGCCGATCCGGATGTGGATTGGATCGTGGAAGCCTCGGTGAAGGCGATGCAGCGCGCCGGCGCCACGGTGGTCGATGTGCGCCTGCCGAAGTGGTTCCTGGACTCCGCCTCGACGATGTTGTGGTCGATCTATCCACCTGAGTTCGCGGTGCAGATCGGCGACTATCTGAAGACCACAGGGCCGAAGTATCCGAAGAGCCTGGACGGGCTGATCGCCGCGGCCGAGGCCTACAACGATCTGCGCCCCGACGGTACCGGACCGAACCCTTACCGCTGGAACTTCTTCAAGGTGGAGAAGGCGAGCGGCACCATGACCGATCCCGGCTATATCGCCGCGCACGACCACGGCATGCCGATGTCCCGCGCGCTGATGATGGGCACGCTGCAGAAGGATAAGTTGGATGCCATCGTCTATCCGACCAGTCGGACGCGCCCGGGCACGATCGTCGGCTCGGCGCTGACGTCAGGTGGCGGGGGTGTCTCGCCGACGGTGATCGCGCCGCTCACCGGCTTTCCGGACCTGATCGTGACGGCGGGATTCACCACGGACGATCTTCCGGTGGCCGTGTCGTTCTTCGGCGCGCCGTATAGCGAACCCAAGTTGCTGTCGATGGGCTACGCCTTCGAGCAGACCACCAAGGCCGTGCGCCGTCCGGTGAATACACCGGCGCTGCCGGGTCATACGGTTGACGTGAAGTAGGTGAAGCGGGCTCTCCCCGGAGAGCCCGCTCCCTTAGACATTATCTCCGGGCGCCGAGGTACACCGGCTGCGTCCAGGCGCGCCGGCCGTTGGAGTCCATCACGGCGGCGCGGACATAGCCTTCGTCACCCTTGATGACGTACTTGGGCTGCGTGCTGCCGACTTCGGCGAGCACTTTGCCGTCCTTGCCGATGAACTTGGTGGTGAAGCGGGCGATAGCGCCGCGCGTCGCCTTTTTGATCTTCAGCGAGACTTCCTTTTCGTTGGCGACCACGTCTTCGAGCGATACTCCGGTGGAAGCGTAGAAGTCGCCCTTGGCGAGCGACGCGGCGATAAGGTCAGGCGCAAGGCGGTCGGCGCGAACCACCACCCACGCCTGCCCGGGCATGGCGCCGTTCGGTTCGTCGAGGTGTTTGAAGCCATGGCTGTCGTCGACGGCGACGCCCCACAGGCGGCGGCCCTTGCTGAGGAGCGCATCCCAAAGCGCTTCCGTCGATAAGGCCTTGTTGCCGGCATCGTCCGTGCCGCCCAGGTTGTTGATCTCAAGTTGCCCGTTCCATAATTCGAACAGTGTGTTGTCCGGGAGGTTCATCATGTCCTCCATTCGCACCGACCAGCGGAAGTTCGGATGGTTGACCTGACCGACGCCGCCTGCCTCGCGGATCAAGCCGAGATTGCGCGTGTAGGTCTCGGCGATCGAAACCTTCTCGGACACGGTATAGACGCGCGGGCTGAGATTGCTCTTCACGCCTTCGGAGGTCATCGGAAGGATGACCTTGCCGATATTGATAGCGTTGACGTGCGCCTGGCGCTCGCCGTCGGGGTGTTTGGGATCGCGGACCGACTGCGTGAGCTCCTGGCCCTGCATGACGAGAAACTGTTCGTCGGCGCCGAAGATGGCCTGTAGTGGGGCGACGTTCGTGATGTACTCGTGCTCGGTCATGACCACGAACTGACAGCCGTGCTCACGGTACCAGCGCACGACATCGTCCGGGGCCACATTGCCGTCGGAATTCAAGCTGTGTGTATGTGTATTTCCGCGGTACCAGCCGGCTTCCGCGGGAGCGGAAGACACCACCGCCGCGAGCGCGTAAAAAATTGTCAGCGCACTATATCTGCTCATATTGGCCCCCATGCCCGGTGTTCGAAGAGCGTGGCGGCCCCGTGATCGCCGTGGTGACGGTTACAATGCGCGGTATGGCTGCGGCTCTTGCGCCACCTTGCTTATGTCTTCCGGTTGAGCGGGTCCAATGAAGTAAATTTGACAGGTCACGGCGGTACGGGGATGCCGAGAGCGAACCAATCTCCCGGCGCTTCGCTGTCATCGGTGAGAGTCACAGTGAACGCCTCGGGCAAGAGATCAGAGGTGAACGCGAGCGTGCAGGCTTCAGGGCAGATGGGAAGCGCGCCGGTGAAGGTGTGGGTCGCGGTGCGGACCTCGTAGCGTGGGGCAGCGGCCGCCGCACCGCTTGAGATCAGCACGAGATCGCCGCGCCGGGCCGCAATGGTGATTGTGCCGGTCTCCGCCGCTGCGCCGAAGGTGCCGACCATGATGTAGCGTTCCGGAGGGGCGCCCGCGGACGTGCCCTCAGGACGCGCGCCGATGATCTCGGGCGTCTGGCGGCTGCCCATGGCGTGGCCGAGATGGAGCCAGGTGAAGGGCTGGAGTTCATTCTCATCCACGGGCACCATCCTGGAGGCGAGATACCGGCACACGGCGCGCGGATAAAGGCCGCGGAAGACATCGAAACGGGATCCTGCCTTGTGGATCGGCATCGCATAGGCGTCGAAATGGGTGCAGGACTGAATCTCCCGCCGCAGCGAGAAGGTGTCGGTGGGGTGATGCCATCCCGACGCGGCGGCATTGATGAGGGCCAGCAGGAGCGCAGCTCCGCAGAGCGTGCGGGCGAAGCGCGGGCCCGGCGTCGCGACGCCCTGGATCAGGATCCACGACAGGAGAACATACGGATAGAAGAAATAGCGCGGCCCGCCGCCCGTGGGCCCCATGATGTCGACGCTGACGCGCATGATCGAGAGCACGATTGCGCCGCCCAAAAGATAGAGAAGGCAAAAGGCGAGCCAGCGATCCGCTAGACGAAACAACGTCACGCAAATCAAGAGAGCGAGACCGATACCCAAGAGCGGGAGCCAGACCTCCTGGCTCTGGTTGGCGGTGTCGATACCCCAGGCATATCGCCCGAAGAACTTGTCAAACACCGAGAGCAGCGTGCGCCAAGAGAGCGTTGTCGCCATCGTGTCGGTATGGACGGCGAGCACCTCACGAATCTGGAACGCGGCACAGATCACAGCGGCGGCCGCGATGATCACGTCCTCTCGCGTACGCATGACGAGGGCGCGCAGGGCGATCAATGGCGCGGCCATGATCGTCAGCGGGGTGGACAAGCCGCCGACTACAATGAGCGCAAGGCGTGACTTGAACAGGCGGGGACCGGGCTCCCACATGGTGAGAAGCATGAGGAGGAGACCGATCCACCAGAAGGAGTAGAGCGAGGTGCCAAAAACTTCGGGGTCGGACGGCACGAACAGACAGGCAAGGGCGAGCCAAGGCCGCGCCCGCAGCCGCGTGGGCGCGAGGGCGATGGCGGCGACGCAGGCGGCCATGAAGATCCAGGAGAGCAGGGTGCTCGTGAGCGGGTAGGCCGCCGGCGTGGCGCTGAGGCTGATGTAAGAAATCAGGCGCGGCACGAATGCCATGTAGCCGGAGATGGGATCGAGCAGGCTTTGCCATCCGCGCAAGACAAATTGCGGAACCATGTCGAGACCGTCTTCAGCCCAGAGATAGGGCGCCGTCAGCGTCGTGGTACGACGCGAGGCGAGCACAGCGATGGCCGACAGAGCCAGGGCCGCGGCGAGCGCGATGGTTTGTGATTTGGCCGGCGCAACAGGCGCGGCCTCATCGCCGCGCAGGGACTCCAACAGTCGCATTCAAGGCGCCTTGAACAAGGACGCCCCCCGTACCGGAGAATGACAATCGGAAAGGCGCGGCCGCAAGCCCAAACAGGGAGTGCACTTTACGCGTGCGTGGCTAACGGCATATGCGCGCACGTCCTAGATCCAAGTGGAAGTGGTCGCGGTGCGCGCTGTTGTAGCGGGGACCAAGGACGGCGTTGAAGTAGCGGCAGGCGCTTTTGTGCGCGCCTTCGAGAAAGCGACCCTTGGGCGTGTCGGCGCCCCAATCTCGCGCCACGTGGATAGTGGTTCCGTCGGTCAGAATGAATGCCGCGATATCAATGGCGTTGGCGCGGGCATGCTGGCTGCGGCGGCCTTCGGGACGCGTGTTGATGTTGCGGCACGCGTAGGTGCCCCACTGTTCGATGCGCGCGAGATCAGAACGGAATATCTCACGGGCGAGATTGCTGAGATCCTGCTCGTACCAGTAAAGGCCCGCGATAACCTCGCACCGGGCCTGGGGTGGTTGGTTGTATGCGACGTGAGACTGCGCCACACGGACGCCATCCTCGAAGCTGCACCCGTCCTTTTCCGGCCGGTCCGGCACCACGCGATAGGACAGGCGCGAGCGGGCGAGTGTGGCCAGGCATTGCTCGGCATCGGCCGCGAGGCTGTTGATGCGAAAGCGAGGCGCCCATCCCGGCGGAGAGTCGAGATCGATCTTGGCCCATGGCAGAAAATTCGGCGGGATTCGAATCCACGTGAAATGGAGTCCGGCGAAAATCACCAAGCCGATCGCGAGCAGCGCATTCAGAAAGACGCTGGCCGCCCTCACGTCCGGCGTGGGGAGCGGTCCGCATCATGACTGTGGGCGGCACGTGGGGATTTATCGATAGCTGCCAAGTCCGACGTGGCGGGACCGTTGATGACCTCACCTTCGGCGCTGAACTGCGAGCCATGGCACGGACAGTCCCAGCAGGTCTCCACCGGATTCCAGGATACAAGACATCCCATGTGCGGGCACACGGCGGATTTTTCCACCAGGGTCCCGTCGGCACGGCGGTAGACCGCATGTTTGGCCGCGCCCCGGCGGACGATGGCGCCGCCGCCCGGCGGTATATTCGCCACGTCATTGACGTCGCCGGGCATGACATATTCCGCATACTGCGCAGCCACGTTCAGGTTCTCGCGGGCAAAGCGGCCGGCGGCGCGCGGCGTGACGCGCGCGGGGTCGAACAGCGCAGCCCAGGGATTCTTCTTTCCGAGAATGAGGTCCGAGACGATCAGGCCGCCGATGGTGCCGTGAGTCATGCCCATGCCGGAATCACCGGTGATGACGAACACGTTCTGATCGCCCGGGTTCTGACCGAGGTAACCGAGGTAATCGGCGCTCTCCATCACCTGGCCGGACCAGCGGGCGAGAAAGCGGGTGATCTGCGGAAAGCGGGCCAGCGACCAGACCTCGAGTTTCTGAAAACGCGCGGCGCCGTCGTGGGCCTGGCCGCTCTTATGATCCTCGCCGCCGATAATGATCACATCGGTGCCGCCATCTCCCGGCTGAAGCCGGATGTAATGGTACGGATCGCCGGTGTCCCAGGCAAGGACGTCGGGGACGGATCCGGCCGGAATGGATGCCGCGATAGCGTAGGATCGATATGGCGCTTGTTTGGTGTGGATCACAACGCGATCGTTGATGGGCGTGTTTGTCGCGATGACCGCGGACTCCGCCTCGACTTTCACGCCCCCTTCGCATTCGACGGTCACGGTGTCGCCATCCCATACCGCGCTGACATGCGCCCGCATGATCTGGCCGCCGTCGCGTTTGATACAGCGGGCCAATCCTTCGAGATACTTGAGCGGGTGGAAGCGTCCCTGACGGGGAAACTTCAAACAGGACCGCGTGGTGAGATTGGGCATGCCGCAGCTGTCGACGAGCGCGACGTCGGTCAAGCCGAGCTTATGCGCGGCGTCCACCTCCTTTTCGAGGGTGGCGCGATCGTCGCCGTCGGCGAGAAACAGGTAGCCGTCGACGCGGGCAAAGTCGCAGCCGATGTTCTCGTCGCGCTGTACCTCTTCGATAAAGTCGATATGGCGCAGAAAAGCATCCGCCGCGGTCATGGCGTCGGCTTCACCGCTTTGGGCGATGAGTTTGTACCACCGGTCGTCGAGCGCGGTGGAAAGATGGGCGGTCGTGCGCGCGGTCATGCCGTGTCCGACGCCGCCCTGGTCGAGGACAAGAACGTCGCGCCCGGCTTTGGCGAGAAGATAGGCGGTGGTCAGTCCCGCAATACCGGCGCCGACAACAACGACCTCGGCGCGCCTGTTGCTTTGCAGTTCGGGCGCGGGGCGGGCGAGCTCGGGCATCCACAGCGAGCGGGTGCCTTGCGTGGTCTGGTCCATGGAGAAACTCCGTCAGGATTTGGGGGAAGGGGCGTCCCCGGTGCGCGCGGCGTCGTCTGACTCGCTGAAGGTGGCGGCTTTGTCGCCGGGCAGAGCCGGCTCAGGCGCATCGCCGCAACGGGCGTGCCGCCACGTTCGTTTTGTGACCGGCCGCGACCCCTCGCCGCCTTCGCGGTGGAGGGGTGGGCGGGCCTTGGTAGAGATGTGTTTTTCGGCCAAGGAGAGCTCCGCGCGGGGGATGCTTCGTCAAGGAATCAATACGGCCGCCCGAGCGTCTTGTTCCGCAGTTCCACTTGCGCGGAAATCAGCGCCGCACTTGCACCCTTTACAATCGGAAAGCGCAACCAAATAGGAATTGCGGCGTTATCAGGGCGACATGAATCAGCGTTCATAGGATATCGATTTGAGCAATCCCATCCTGGCCGGCAAACGAATTGCGGTCATCGAAGACGAAGTGCCGATCGGCGCCATGCTGGAGATCATGCTGGACGAGTTGGGCTGCGTTCACGCGGGTACGGCGCGCACCCTGACGGAAGCGATGTCCCTGGCCGATACCCTGAAGGCCGGCGACGTCGACGCGGTCTTGCTGGATTACCGACTGCGCGGCGAGCCCAGCGCTCCGGCGGCACAATTGCTGAAGAATCGGGGCATCCGCGTGATCGTGACCACGGGTATGGACGACTGCAGCCTGCCCGAGACCATGCAGGGCTGCGCGACCATTCGGAAACCCTATGGTATCGAGGGTCTGGAGCAAGGGCTCATCGATGCGCTGAAGGTGGCACCCAACTAGATCCAGCGCCACAAACAAGGCGCAGACCAAAGGCCAAGATTTTTGTGCGCGGCTCCCCCTGGACGGGAACCTTCACAACCTGCCGTCGTTATGATGTCGATCCCGGCGCGTTCCCCAGCGCCTTCCCCCGCGCTCCGCCAGGATCCCTGTGACTTCCAAATGGCCCTTCCGCCGTGTGCGGGAGGGCCTTTTTTTCGTCAGTCGATGGCGGCTTCCGCGAGGACTTTCGTAGGACCGCGTTCGACCCACTCCTGGCGCTGCGAATACCACGGCCGCTGACGATAGTTGGCGTCCCAGTATCTTGTGAGATTGAATTCCACCTGGGGAAGGCCGACGCGGGGGCCGAAGTCGCTGACCGGAAGCAGCGTGTCGTCGAGGCGGTAATCGAGGGCCGCCGCCGGCGCCCACCCACGATTGCCGCACCATTCGATGTCGCACCAATCCCACGCGCGGGTGCAGGCGTGAATGGTAATCTTGAGATTGGGGGCGAGGCGCATGACGTCGGGGTATTCGGAACCTGGGCCCGCCTGAATTTCGACACCTTGCGAGGTTGATCCGTTGGCGGCAAACGCCGCGGTCGAGACGATCATCGACGCGGCGGCGGACGCACAAAGTAGGACAATCTTTTTCATGCTCTCGATCCTCGAAGGATCCGGCGTGTTGTCGAAGTGGTGAAGCCGGATGCAGAAACAGAACGGGCAGGTGCGCCACTTCGTTCCGCTCCGCCGGCGCAAAACCAGCGGCCAAATCCCTGTATTTTCAGGGCAAAAATGCGTCAATCAAGGCGACGAAAAGGCAGCGTGTGACCGCGGCGCCCTGCACCTCCCGCAGCGCGCTGTGACGTGTCGTTGTCGGAACTTTGGTGCGCGCGCGCCGGTTATTTTCTGGACCGCTTCTCGCAATCACCACGAGGAAAATCCCATGCCGCGCCACGATCAGTACGGAACCCATGATGAATTCGGGCGCGGACCGCGCCGCAGCGACGCCGCGCGCGAGGCGCGTGAGGATGTTGGCGATCCACGGGGCCGGACACCGAACTACGGCAGCGGACGCGAGCGCAATGCGCGCAAGACCGACGATCGCAGCGGTGAGCGGGCGGCATTCGAAGGGCGCGATTACGAACGCGAAAGCTACGGCGGCGGGTATGGGGTACAGCGACGCACCCGTGACGTTCCGGCCGCCGGCAGGAAGGGTGAGTGGATGCAAGAGGGACGTCGCCCTGAGGGGGAATATCGCGGCCAGGAGGGTGGGAGCGGGATGGACGGACTGGCGTCGGAGCGCGCCTTCGGCTCCGATAGTAACAATCAAATGTCCCAGATGGACCGGACCCGCAGCGCCGGCCGTAATGCCGAAGGTAACGGCCAGTGGGATCGAGAGGGTAGCGCGCGTCCGCGATCTCCGCGGCGCCGCTGACCCTAGAACTGGGGCTCCCGCAGCGAGGGAGAAACTTCCGGCCCCGCGCCGACGTTATGTCTATCCAGACCGGCGCCGCACATTCGTGCCCGCCCCCTAATGATGGAGGCTGTTATGCAGAAGCCATTCGATGCCGCGGCGGATACGTCCACACCGCCGAAGGACCCCGAGAACCTGACGGTGAATGAAGTGCGTCAAGGCGAGACGGGCCACGGGGTCCGCTACATGCTCATGGTGTCGTTGTCCGCCGCGATCGTCGCCCTCGTGGTCGTTTGGGCGTTCGTGATCTAAACAACAATAAAGAGAAAGGTGAAACAGCCATGATGAATTGGGATCAAGTCAGCGGAAACTGGAAGCAGCTGCGCGGCAAGGTTCAGGAAAAGTGGGGCCATCTCACGGACGACGACCTGGATGTCATCGCGGGCCAGCGCGATCAACTGATCGGCCGGATTCAGGAGCGGTACGGTATCCAGAAGGAGGTCGCCGAACGTCAGGTCAAGGACTGGGAAAAGGCCATCCACTAGGCCGAACACCACCGGCTGAAATTGCGGCGGGAGCGGCCTAGTCCAGGCCGCTCCCGTTCGCTTATACTGGGGATCCCTTCCCCTTCGGCGCCCTCATGTCGCCCATGCCTACCTCCGGAACTCTCCAACTTCTCCTGCTCTTCTTGGGCGGACTTGTGCTGGCCGCCCTGGTTTGGCTGGCCGGGGACATTTTGGCGCTGTTCGTCGTCTGCTTTATTTTCGCCTATCTGTTCGATCCGCTGATCTCGTGGCTGGAGCGTCGGGGGATGTCGCGCGCGGTGGCCGCAGCGCTGATCACCTCGACCGTTGTGGTTGCGATCGGCGCGACGATTGTGATCGCCGGTCCGCTGGTCTACCAGCAAATGCAGGAGATGGTCCGCGAGCTGCAAAAGGTGTTCACCACCTTGATGCGCGAGATGCGCCAGGAACTGCGCCCGTATTTCCCGGCCCTTCAGCAGATCGGCCTGGGGGGCCTCGTGAAGCCGACGCCCACGGAGCCGCCGGTCGCGGACGTCGCGGTGCCGCTGGCAACCTCGCTGGCGACCACGTTTGGGTTGATGCTTTTGACGCCTGTGGTCACTTTTTACCTGCTCAAGGATTGGCAGCGCATGCTGACCTGGCTGGTGGAAGAAGCACCGCCGGAGAAGCGCCCCGCGCTGCGCTACATCGGCCGCCGGATTGATCGCGTGATGGCGGCCTTCCTGCACGGTCAGGCATGGGTATGTGTCTGTTGCGCCGTCCTGTACAGCATCGGGCTTTTTGCTATCGGATTGAATTACGCCATCGTGATCGGTGTCATCTCCGGCGCGCTTAAGTTCTTTCCTTATATCGGAACCACCATAGGCGTGATCATGGCGGTGACGACCGGTGTGACCCAAGGGGGGTGGGAAAGCTCCCTCATGCTCGGGATCGGGGCGACATACCTGATCACCGAGTTGATTGAATCGAGCATCCTGTCGCCGTGGCTGATCGGGGACCGGGTGCGCCTCAATCCGGCGCTGGTGATCTTCGCCGTTCTCTTAGGCGGCAAGCTCTGGGGCGTCCTCGGTATCTTCGTCGCCATCCCGGTCGTGGCGGTGGGCAAGGTCTTGCTGGGCTTCTGGTGGCGTCAGCACCAGGACGAGATGCATGCCTACGAAGAGGAACTTGCCGCCGGGCAGGGGGCCCCACAGGCGGCGGCGCCTCAGACGGGGCAAGGGAACGTGCCGGCGCTCGCCGAGCGGAAATAACCCTCCGGGAACTAAATCCAGACGTCGAAGCGTTTCAACTCCACCCCTCAACTGTGGAGATCGTTCATGGCGCAAAATCAGACACCGAATGCGGCCTCGGGCAACGAAGGCGAAGGCAGCCGCACGGCCGCCAAGCAATACAACGACGCGACCGAAAAGTTCGCGAAGTCGGGCAAGGTCGAGCCCGCGGCG
This sequence comes from Rhodospirillaceae bacterium, assembly GCA_041905525.1. GTDB lineage: Bacteria > Pseudomonadota > Alphaproteobacteria > Rhodospirillales > Rhodospirillaceae > SHVO01. Next base: position 60,955 of record JAYRKY010000012.1, on the reverse strand, counting down.
CGCGACGCCGAAAAGAGCTTAGACGGCGACGAGGCGGAAGAACTGGCTCAGGCCGAGGCGGAAGGGAAGCGCCACGTTGTGCCTGGGCATCAGCACAAAAAGCCGTCGTAAAGGGCATGAGAAAACAAAAAAGCCGGAGCAAAACTCCGGTTTTTTTTGTGCCTGTGGAACACCGGCTACTTCTTCTTCTTTTCAGCCTCGTCGATGTCGCCGAGCAACTTCACGAGGTCCTGGGGCAGGGGCTCGGAGGCCACGGAGTCAAAAATCTTATGCAGCTTCGTTTCCAACCAGGAATCGAAAGCTGGATTGAACTTTGCCTGCGGACGCGGCGTCGGAGTCGCTGTCTCTGGCTTTGACTTCGGCTTCTCACTCATCGTTAAGCGTAGCAACCTCTGGAGGGACCGGCTTAAAATCTTACCCGGTTTAGTGGTGCGGGAGCGCAGACCAAGGTCTGTGCTCCCGGCTGAGGCATAGTAAGGCGTAGGTTCGCGGACGGGCAACCTTATAGGAAAGCCGCGCTGGCCATTTCACGCGGCGGTTCGACGAAATCGCGGCCTTTCCCCGACTTCGTTTCTTCGTCGCCCATGATGAGGGAGGCCATGCGGGCGCGGGCTCTCCATAGGCGGCTCTTGATGGTGCCGACGGAACAGCCAAGTGCCTCGGCGGCTTCTTCGTAGCTGAGGCCGCTGGCGCAGATAAGAATGAGAACTTCGCGCTGACCATGTTGAAGCTTATCCATCGCGGCGATGATCTCGCGCGACAACACGTCGTTTTCCTGTTCGCCCTTGCGCGACAGGAATTCCGCCGGCATGTCCTCGATCTGGACCGGCTGGCGTTTCTTGCGACGAAGCGAACTGATGTATTCGTTGCGTAGGATCTTATAGATCCAGGCGGTGAAGTTGGTGCCCATCATGAACTGGTTCTGGGCGCGAAGCGCGCGGAGGGACGTTTCCTGCAAAAGGTCTTCGGCCTGCGCACGGTCACGCGTCAACATGATCGCGTAGGCCTGCAGGCGCGGCAGATGTTCAAGCAGCATTTGGTGGAATTCGTTAGCCATAGCCCGTCCCTTAGTATGAAGCCCGATATTAGTGACAACGCTCGGAAGTAGAAAAGAGTTTCACCGAAACCCCTCGAAGACTTCGCTTTTTTCCCGCCTTAGCGTTGAACCGGAACTTTGCGGGAACACGCGGCGTTTGCCGGGGGAACGTTAAACCGCATGTGGTGATGCTATGCCCCAGCCGCAACTCAATCTTGATGAAGCGAAGACCAACCCCAGCAAATTCTTCCAACATCCCAAAGACGTACTGGTCTATCCGGGCCTGTCCCGGGAAGCGAAAATCGATATCTTACGGGCCTGGGAAGTCGATGCCCGTCTCCTTCAAACCGCGGAGGAGGAAAACATGACCTCCGGTGAAAACAGCCACTTAGGCGCCATCGTCAGTGCGCTTCTCGCCCTTGAAGACGATACGAAGGGCCCGCAGGCCGAGACGCCCGCCGCCCCGACCAAGCTGGGTAACGCGGTCCATTAGACGCGCCGGGCGACAGGGGATCAAGACCGTAAAAAATCTTTGCACCCGCCGGGAACTTATCCCGGCGGACCGCGTTGTGCGTCGGGGCAAAGGTATCTCCTTCCCACACATCCTCCTCCAGGCGTGTAAATCACTTCTCGCATTATCCTTCGCACACATCGTGTCCGCCGCGGTGCCTGATCTCGGAAATGAAAGCCACGAGACCTTGAAAACCAGAGCACGGCCTCTCGCGGTTCCGGACAAATTCCACCGCTCCCCAAAATCAACTAGTCTTATGTCGGGTGCCCTGTTTAACCTTATCCCTCAGACGCGCGCGATCCGCGCGGGGATACAATAGGATTTCCAACCATGTCGCTCTCCCACGAAATCGCATCTCATCTCCCATTCCTGCGCCGCTACGCGCGCGCGCTGACAGGCTCGCAGGCCAGCGGCGACGCGTATGTCCGTGCGACTTTGGAAGCGATTGTGGAATCTCCGGATCGCTATCACCGCGACATGCACCCGCGCGTCGCGCTCTATCGCATGTTCCACGTGATCTGGTCGGGCACGCAGCCTGCCCGGGGTCTCGCGGTGAAGGGCGAAAGCGGCGACCGCTTTCGCGACCGCTTGGACGCCTTGGGCGTCGCACGCCGCCAGGCGCTGCTGCTGACTGCGATGGAAGACTTCACCCAGGCGGAAGCGGCGCAGATCCTGGATCGCACGCCGGATGAAATCGGCCGGATGGTGAAAGAAGCGCTATACGATCTGGTGGCGCAGAGCCCGACCTCGGTCCTGATCATCGAAGATGAGCCGATCATTTCGCTCGACCTTTCCAACATCGTCGAGGAGATGGGGCACAATGTTTTCGCGGTCGTCCGCACAAGGACGGAAGCCGTGAACGCCGTCGGCAAGTGGCGTCCCGGTTTAATCCTGGCGGACATTCAGCTTGCCGATAACAGCTCGGGCATCGATGCCGTGAGCGATATCCTGGAGCAGGTCGACGCTCCGGTGATCTTCATCACAGCTTATCCCGAGCGCCTTCTCACGGGCGAGCGCCCTGAGCCTACATTCTTGGTCACCAAACCGTTCATGGCCGACAGTGTGAAGGCGACGATCGCGCAGGCCCTGTTGCTGGCGGAAGATCAGCCCGAAGCATAAGTCACACGAAGGCGCAGACGATAACGCCACTCACGCCGCCTGCGGATACGCAGGCGGCGTTTTGATTCGCCATGGTTCTGCCACACCGCCGCAATTTCGCCGCACGCGGCGGGCGAAAATCCTCTCGCTTCGCGTAACGGCGCGGAACTTCGCAAGCGGTCGTGAGTTTAGTCCTTGAGATTACGCTCGAGGCAATTGTTGCCTCGATGCAGACGAGAGGACCGTTTCATGAAAGCTTTTAAGATCCTGTTCGCCATTTTCATCACGACGTTTTCGCTGAGCCTCGCCGCCTGCAACACCGTGGAAGGTGTGGGCGAAGATGTCCGCTCCGCCGGCGACGCGATCGACGACGCCGCTGAGGACGCGAAGAAATAACGGCGCTGCCGTAGAAAGGAGATTCCCCATGCTGAGTTGGGCCCTTGTTTTCCTTGTCGTTGCGATCATCGCAGGCGTGCTTGGCTTCGGCGGACTTGCCTCCGCATCGGCCGGCATCGCGCAGATCCTGTTCTTCCTGTTCCTGCTTGTGTTCCTGGTGACTCTCGTACTTCACCTGGTTCGCGGTAAATCGCCGCCGCCGCCGATCTAACGCCGGCAGTTTAGTTAAGTGACGATTGGGGTTTGACCGTAAGGTCAAGCCCCAATCTCTTTTTTCCGATCCGTTCGAAGGAGACATCCTTGCCCAACTCAGGTCCTTTTACGTTGCCCCCGCTCCCTTATGCCGAAGATGCCCTGGCGCCTGTCATCTCGGCCAAAACGCTGTCGTTCCATTACGGCAAACATCACAAAGGGTACGTCGATAAGCTGAACGAGCTCATCAAGGGGACTGATTTCGCCGAGATGTCTTTGGAGGAGATCATCGCCGAGACGTATGGCGATGACGACAACAAGAAGATTTTCAACAACGCGGCGCAGGTGTGGAACCACACCTTCTATTGGAACGGCCTGTCACCCACCCCAAAGCAACCTAAGGGCGCTCTTGCGGACGCCATCACACGGGACTTCGGGTCCTTCGATGCGCTCAAGAAGGAGCTGAAAACGAAGTCCACGGATCACTTCGGCAGCGGCTGGGGGTGGCTGGTCGTGGAAGGCGGAACCCTGACGGTGAAAGATACGCGGGACGGCGAGACACCCATCGCGGCGCAGACGCCTTGCCTTCTTACCGTCGATGTCTGGGAGCACGCCTATTACCTCGACTATCAGAATGCGCGAAAGGACCACGTCGAAGCGGTCGTCGAGAAACTTCTGAACTGGGACTTCGCCGCGGAGAACTTCGCGAAAGTCCGGTAGGCGAGCCGGGGACCCTATATCTAGAGGTCCGCGACGAAGCGCCCCCAATAGAATGCCGCGGATGCTTTGCTTCCGCGGCATTTTACCATTGGTTAGGACACTCCGTCGTTAAATGCGCCCTGAAAGCAGCAATACGACAACGACGATCAGCAGAATGGAGAAGATGCCACTGGGGTAGTAGCCCCAGGACCGGCTGTAGGGCCAGTTGGGCAGCGCGCCGACCAGAAGCAGAATGAGAAGAATAAGAAGGACTGTGCTGAGCATGGTTCGTTCCTTCTTATGAAGCTCGCTCCCTCCTGTAACGGCGTGTCACTGCCCCGAGTTCCTACCGCTGGGCACGCGACGGAATTGCAACCGGTAGAAGCGCCCTGCCGATTTAGGGCGTATAATCACCAACCGCCGGAACAATTTTTACGTGTTGAGCATTCGCCATTCGTCAATAACTGTAGTGGGAAGGGACCACCCATGGACCTGCGCAAGAAACTCGAGAACGTGAGCGGCGCCGATATCGAAGCGATCATCGACGATCTCGCGGCCCTCAAGAAGGACGTGGCGAAAGCGATCGCCCACGTGAAAAAGCTCAACCTCGACGATGCGCTCGACAGCGCGCGCGATATGGCGGACGACCTTCAGGACGACGCGGCCGATCTGTACAAGGACATGCAGAAGCGCGGGCGCAAGACCATGGTGGCGATGGAAAAGCAGCTGGACGACCAGCCGATCGCAAGCCTGCTGATGGCGTTCGCCGCAGGCTTCGTCATTTCCAAGATCTTCTTCCGCAAGTAGCTGCCGGGCACGCGCATCCATGGACAAGATCGTCAGGATGGCCTTGATGATGCTCGCAGAGATGCGGCTGGCGCAGCGCGTCAGCCGCGTTTCCGGCGCGGCAAAATGGATGGTCCTGGCGGTACTGTGCGGCCTTGGCGCGATCTTTGCCCTGGTGGCGGCGCTGTGGCTGTTTCTCATTCCCCGTATCGGCGCCGATTTTGCTGCGCTCAGCATGGGCGTATTGCTGGCGGCTCTCAGCGGCCTTTTCTTACTGGTGGCGCGCGCGACGCTGCACCCGCATAAGAGCGCCGTGGCGAGCGATGGCGGCGAAGACGCCTTCGCGGAACTGAAAGATATGTTCGCCAAAAACAAGGGCGCTGCGATTCTGTCGGCGATCATCGCCGGGATTGCAATGGCCAGCGGCCGGAAATAACTCAATTAGGCCGCCCCGTTTGCCGTGCGGCAGGATCGCCCATGAGCAAAGCTTTCACCAAAGAATCCGAGACCGAAGAAGACGACCTGCCGGAGGAAGCCGATAACCTTCCCGCGGGTACGAAAAACTATGTGACGCCGCGTGGTCTGAAGCTCTTGGACGACGAACTCCATCAGTTGCTGCGCGTCGAGCGGCCGAAGATTGTCGAGATCGTGTCCTGGGCCGCCGGCAACGGCGACCGCTCGGAGAACGGCGATTACATTTACGGTAAGCGCCGTTTGCGCGAGATCGACCGGCGTGTCCGGTATCTCACCAAGCGGCGAGAAAACGCGGAATTGGTGGATCCCGCGCGCCAAAAGTCGTTGGAGCAAGTATTCTTCGGGGCGACGGTGACCTACGCGACCAAGAAGGGCGACGAGCGAACCATCAAGATCGTTGGGATCGACGAGGCGGCGGGGACGGACGACGGCACGCTCGTGAGTTGGGTCTCGCCGGTCGCGCGGGCATTGATGAAGGCGCGCGAGGGCGACACCGTCAGACTGCGCACCCCCGCGGGTGAAGACGTGCTCGAAGTTCTGGAGATCACGTACGGAGCGTGAGCGCCGAAAGGCCTAGTGGTCGTCGCTCGTGTGTCCTTCGGCGGCGTGCTCACGGCCGACAATGTTACCGTCCTGAAACAGATACTCACGCAATTCCTTGTCGAAGGCCGGACTGACGCGCCGGATCCATTCCAGTGTCATCGCCGCATGCTCGATTTCCTCCTTCATGTTGTGAAGCAGGATCTCCTTAAGCGCCTGATCTTCGCAATCGTCGGCGCGCTGCTGATACCAATCCACGGCCTCAAGTTCTTCCATGAGAGAGGTAATCGCCTGGTGCATGTGGATGGTCTCCTTGCGCAGGCGGTCGCGCGGGGCATGCAGATGGTCGCTGGCCATTCAGGGAGCCTTTCAAAAGGGGGGAATTCCTGATGAACGGGCCTTCACGCCGATTTGTTCTCCGTCGCCAAAAATGGGCCATCTTCCGGAGGCCAACTGATACACAACGGGACTTGCCCGGCGGGTTCAATCCGCGTAATTCGGCGGCGCGGGCCCGTAGGCTCTTTGTCGATCGGGCGGGGCTGGTTGTTACAGGTAAAGGAACAAAAATGCGTAAGGCACTGATTCTGGCGTCGATGCTGCTGACGCCGGTGGCGGCTCAGGCGGCGGGCGATCCGGTCGCCGGAAAGAAGCAGTTCGCGCCCTGCAGCGCGTGCCACACGGTCGAAAAGGGCGGGCCGAACAAAGTGGGCCCGAATCTGCACGGCATCATTGGCAAGAAGTCGGGCACCAACGCCGAGAAATATGCGTACTCGGCGGCGATGAAGAACGCCAACATCACCTGGAGCGAAGAGGAACTGATGAAGTACCTCGTGAAGCCGCAGGACTATATCAAGGGCACCAAGATGGCTTTCGTCGGTGTTCCGAACCCGGAGGTTCGCGCGAACATCGTTGCGTACCTCCTGCAAGCGACCAAAGAATAACGCCCGCTCGGCGTCAAACGGCAAAAGGCTCCGCGCCCGGCGCGGAGCCTTTTTTGATTCCGGCGCAGGTATGAGCGCCGGCAGAGGGCGTTGACTCCTCGTTATCAATTCTAATAATCTAGAAATATGGAATCATTGGCAATCGTCGCGGGTTTATCCGCGCTCGCCCATGAAGGGCGCCTCGGCATCTTCCGACTGTTGGTGCGCGCGGGGCCGAAGGGGATGGTCGTGGGTGAAATTGCCGCGGAGTTCGGAATGCCGGGGGCGACGCTCTCGTTCCACCTCAATCAGCTGCAGCATGCCGGCCTCGTCCACGCGCGGCGCGAGGGCCGCCAGCTTATCCAGACCGCCGACTTCGAGCGCATGAATAGCCTCGTGTCCTACCTGACGGAAAACTGCTGCGGCGGCATGCCCTGTGGGCCTGTCTGCACCCCAAAAGCCGAACCACCGACGAAAAAGCGGGCCAAAAGGAAGGCGCGGAAAGATGCGTAACGTTCTTATTCTTTGCACCGGAAACTCGGCGCGGAGCATCCTTGCGGAAGCGATCCTAAACCAGCGCGGTCAGGGGCGTTTCCGGGCCTACAGCGCCGGCAGCTTCCCGAAGGGGGATGTGCATCCCCTGGCGCTTGAAACGCTTGAGCGCATGAATCTGCCGACCGCCGGTTTACGCAGCAAGAGCTGGAATGAGTTTGCCGGACCCGACGCTCCGATCATGGACTTCATCTTCACTGTGTGCGACCAAGCGGCCGGCGAGATGTGTCCGATCTGGCCGGGGCATCCCCTCACAGCACATTGGGGGCTCCCCGATCCGGCGGCGGCCACGGGTTCGTACGCCGACCGCCTCGCTCGCTTCGCCGAAGCCTTTGGCATCATTGAACACCGCATCAAGGCATTCCTGTCGCTCGACTTCGCGACGGCCGATGACGCCCTTCTGCGGGCGAAGCTCCTGGAGGTCGGTTCGCTTTTGCCGGCGAAGACGCCGTGAACGCAATCGCGCCCCGCCTCGGTCAGGCCGTCGCAAGCGAAGTTATCGCCACCGCTTTTCTTCTGATCGCCGTGGTCGGTTCCGGAATCGCCGCGGAACGGCTCAGCGGCGGTAACGCCGGTCTCGCGCTGCTCGCGAATGCCCTTGCGACGTCGGGCGCGCTGTACATGCTCATCCTCAGCTTTGGGGCGCATATGAATCCGGTGGTCACCCTGAGCGCCGTTTTCCTTGCCGGATTTCCGAAGGCTCATGTGCCGATCTACATCCTCGCGCAGATCCTCGGCGCGCTTGCCGGGGTCGCGATCGCCCACCTGATGTTCGATTTGCCTGTGCTTCAAGCCGGAAGCCACGCACGTTTCGGGCCTGGGCTTTGGACGGGGGAAGTCGTGGCGACCTTTGGATTGCTGATCGCCGTGACACGCTGCGCGCCGTTGGGCCTGCCCACCTTGGCCGGCGCCGTGTCCGCCTATATAGGCGGCGCCTATTGGTTCACGTCGTCGACCTCTTTCGCCAACCCCGCCGTGACGGTCGCGAGATCTTTCACCGACACCTTCGCCGGGATTCGCGGCGCCGACGCGCCCGCCTTCATCGCGGCGCAAGCCGTTGGGCTTGTCTTAGGTATCGCGTTCCTACGATGGACCCGGCGGCCTGAGCAGGCCTAGTCGCGCACCCGCACGAATAAAAAAGGCCCGGTATTTGCACCGGGGGTATAGTTATCTCCGCCAGAAATAAATACGGCCCCCGCCTCACAACGGGGGCCGTTTGCTTTGGGCACTAAGCCGAAGACTCACAACTGCGCTAGTTTCGGGTTGACGATGTAACCACACATAACGTCGCCGAATGTTTCGGTTTGCTGCTCTTTCCAATACCAATAGAAGAACGCAACATAGGCACAAACTAGAGCGTCTAACGAATCTTCGTAATCTTTTCGAGCTGCGCCCTTGAGGCCGGTTACATCAATGCCCAGAAACTCTTCCAACAACGGCGTGTTAGTTAGCGGAGGAGTGCGGAGTGACAGCTCCCTCACTCGCGCCTGCAACTGACGAAGGCCTGCGCACTTTTGCGCCACAGTGCCCTTCTTATATTTAATAATTTTTGGAAGGTCGAAGAGAGCCACCAAAGCAGCATGCGGATAAACTTCCAGCATGATGCGGTCTGTCTGTGCGTTCGGCGCGTGCTCGAAGCCCATCGTACGAAGCTCACTAGCGAGGCTTACGCTCGATGCATTGGGATATAGCGTCAGGTTAGATGTGTGACACGACGCATCTCGCGCACCGTATCTATTGCCAATAGCGGTCTCGCATTTGCGTTGACCGCCCGTATTACCAATCACTAAGGGAGCGTCAATCGCAATAACAGTGGGGCCACTAGCATGAAGCCGGATATAGCTCAGCACCGATTCATATGAGGTAAGGGCGTGCGCGATATCCTTAACCTCAACACCGGCCCGGCTTCCCATCAGGACTACCGCTCCGGATGGGTTTCGGTCGCTCCTCCAGGCCAAATCGAGGCCGATAAAAGTACCAAAAATGTTGCTGCTCTGATTGTCAGGTTGTTTCATTGACAACGGGTGTAGAGGTTTTCGTTGGAGAAGCGATTGTCCAAAATCGATTTTCTTGTCGCTAGGGAGCAAATGGATCGAGCCGATCTAGATTTTGAACCTCAATTGATGGATCGACACCGCGTGTTGCTCCAGCAGGTGGTCCGCCATCCAAGAGCACATAAAAGCCCGCACATCCTCGTTTAAATTCCTCACTGAGACCTCCTAAGTCCTTCCAGTCGTAGACATCGAGGGCAAATATGCACATCCACGGGCCGTTGTTATCGGACTGATACCAAACACATTCGTAGATTAGCTTTCCTTTATTGCAGGAGATGCGATCAAGATTCCGGCTTATGCGATTTAGCTTGATCGTTTGTACAAACGCCAGGTGCTGCGGTTTCAATGGCTCGACAGCAACTGCTGCGGTGTTCATCGGAGCTTTCGGAAACGGAGTTACCAGCGACCCACGTATAGTTCCGCCAGAAGATTTTAGCATAATGGGTTGGCGATAAAGCGCCGCGTGAAACCCGCTGACCCACCGCCATACCGCTGCTTCCACGTTGAGATTAGTGAGAGCGGCAACTCCTGGGTCTGGAAGGAGTGTTATCTTCAAGCGGCGATTCTTGATTTTCGGCGTCTTCCCGTACCTCAGTGCGATCAGTTGACCGATCTTCTCGTCGGTCGTCGTTTGGCCAACGTTGCAGCTGACATGAGTTGGAAGCCAAAGCGGTTCGCGGTCCTCCTTTAGGAAAATACATTCTGGTGGAACGTGGTCCCGATCTTTTTGATCAGTGGCAATAAAATCTCTGCCGCAGATGTAGCAGAACGGCAAATGTTGAACGCTCCGAAAATTCTTTTGGGTCGTAAGCGATACCATGGTCCGATTTAGTTAAGCCTGACACCTTGCAGGGCCCGTAATTCCTTTAATTATCACGCTCGCGAAGCCAGCCATCTGCATAGCTCTCAATACACGCCGCGGGCCACGACTGCGGCTTGGTTGGCCACCGCCCGCGCCATTTCAGGGTTTAAGCGGCATACGCCATCCGACTGCAAAACAAAATCGCTGCCGGAAAATAGTTGGCTTTTCACTGCTTCTAGGATGCCCCGATCAATGACTGGTCTGACGGGTTCCATAAAATCAAATACAAGAGAGTGCCGCTCCGGATTTATTCGATCATGCATAATTCCGACAGAAGGATCGTATCCATCGGCAATTGCCTGAATTCGCATATGCGCTTCAAGTATTCCATACGCATAATTGAGCATCGCATTTATGGGATGCGTAGCGGACGAATTATGCGGTGTTTTTAAATGTTTTAGAGAGGACCGGGAAAAGTACCTTTTCCATTCGTCCGGAATTGGATATCGCGAAGTCGATTTCCAATTGATCGAAAGTGCTCGCCACGCAAAGAAATATCCCGCCGCAACGCCCCCCTCAATTGCGAGCAATTTACCTATAGATTTCGGCTTTCGAATTTTAAGCTCTTTTAGAGCCTCTTTAGCCGTCTGAATTGCCTTGTCGCGCGAGTGCGATGGCGGCAATAGATGTTCGATATTGAAAAGGGTTTGTTTTATCTTCTCGGAAATCAAACCAACTGCGAATGCAATTCGCTTTGCTGCAGTTTCGCGGGTCGCTAATTGCCAAGCTAATTTCCTTGGGTCCGCAGAGTATCCAGACGCGCAAGCGGCGGAGATTATCCGGCCATCCCATTTGAGACGAATAAGATCGATTTTTTGTTCACCCATCCAATCGAATGCATCTAGGCTGATATTGCCGGAGCCGTCGACCAGCACAATTCGGGGCGGAATTGTTAAATCGCCTTTGAAATAGCGAAATTCCCTTTTTGTCGCTGGGTAATGGGTATTCCCGTCCCGAATTAATAGTGTCCCTCTATGCACGGAAATTGAAATACCGTGCCCCGCCAGAATTAGCGGGAGAGATTCCTTTTCACGTCTTTTGCGTTTTGCTGGCCGCTGGTCGGCCTTTTGCTGCCAAAAAAGGCACCGCTCCGCCCATTCGTTTGCGGTCCCTTGAGGTTCCTGGATTAATGTCGTGATATCCAATTAACCCTCCAAATATCGGCCTATTGGCGATCAATTATTTTAGCGTTAAATGACCAAAAATCCTCGGAAAATATGGGAAAAAGGGGTGCCTTTAAGTAAGGCAATCGTAGAATTCTCGAATTTTCCGGACACCGGCGAGACCGAAGATAAAAGACATTTTCGGACATTAAGCAGGCCTGCTGAAAAGGGCGAATACGACCCTCGAGACCCCTTCAAATTTTCTCCCGAAGAGCCAAGCATGCGTAAGCGTACGCTGAATCGATATAGGGATATTTTCTGTCAGCGCTTAATTGATCATCTTGAAGTAGGACGTCTAATGGCGGCAGGAATTCCGGCTACGGTCTCCGAGAATGACGCTGTCGAAATAATCCCGGTACAGTTATTCACCCAATTCCAACGGAAGCCCAATTACGACCCTTGGGAGCGCGACGTTTTCGAGACCTCCACAGCAAAATACACACAGGTTCGGATTTACAATCCTGCGAAGGCAGAAGACGCGCCTCTTATCGCTGTCATGTCCGGGGAGGCGGTCGGTCGCCCTACGAAGAAGGGCCTAATTCAAGGTGCTTACGAAGAGTGCAAACAAGCGGGCCAAATCGACTTCAAGGCTTCGCAAATTGAAGCCGTAAGGGCGGTGCAAGCTTATATCCGCTCTGCAACCCCGGACGACCGGGGCGACGGCAGCGGTCTAAGCGAAAAGGCCATCGGCAATCATATCCGTGATGCCTTCAACGCGGACAAGGCTCGCTACCAGTCATCTAAAAACTAAAGTTATCCCAAAACCCCTATATCGGGATGAAGCCTGATTCGAATCCTTAGCGCGCGCCACCTAGCACGCGAAGGACAAATCATGGCTCGCAAACGAGATTACAAAGCGGAGTACGCTCGCCGTATTAAACGGGGGCTTGCAAAGGGGCTCAGTCGGTCTCAATCGCGTGGTCACGCGCGGGCCAAGGAAGTGGCCGCCAAGAGCCGCAAGCCCAAGACCTCTGAAGCCAAGAAGATCGAGCGGGCTGTCAAATCGCTCCGGGCCGGGAAAAGTCAAAAAGCTTCCGCCAAGGTCGCCGGTATCTCGGTCGAGCGTCTGCGACGTTTCATCTACGAAAACAAGATCGCGAAGCGCGAAGGCTCCCGTTGGGTGATGACGGATGACCGGCCTCGCCGCGTTCTCACCATCCACAATGGACAGCCCCGCACGGTGATCGTGCCGGGATTTGCCGGGGCCAGCTTGGCCGGAAAATACAATAGCGCGGTCGGGCACTTCGTCCGCTCAAACGATATTGACGCGATCCTACCCTTTGAGGGCGAAGGCCTCACGGATGTGAAGGGCCGCTTTTTCGAATTCGAAACCGATCCCAATGCGCTGCATCGCTATGCGGCCATGGATAACCCCGCGTTCCACGAAATCTACAAAATCATTTCTGATTAAGGAGAATAACCATGCCTATTACACATCCGGACAGCGAAGCGAGAAAACAACGGGCCTATCGACGGCTCTGTACAGATAATCCAGTTTGCGTTGGCTGCGGAGAACGCGACCCGCATTGCTTCGAGCGTCATCACATTGCTGGTCAGAAGCACCACGATCACACCGCATTGGTTTGCTTCAACTGTCACCGCAAACTTAGCGACAAGCAAAAGGATCACCCCAATGACCTTCCAGACCAGGATGCAAAACTCGCCGCGATAGGACGCTACGTTCTTGGGTTGGCCGATCTTCTTGTGATGATCGCTAAGACTCTTGCGGAGTTTGGAACATGGCTGATCGGTGAATACCAAAAGGTGCCAACTGCAGCCGGCGGGGAGCCTTAACATGTTTACTCCATCCCCTACCGAAATCGCAGTACGAGCCCATACAGAATCTCCCAGCAAGAATCCGGTGGGATCGAAGGGGGCCACGATTAACCAACTTAAGGCATCAGTCTGGTCGCTCGTCTTTGATTGTGAGACCTCCACTGACGCGGCCCAGCGGCTAAAGCTGGGCTTCTTCCAAGTCCGGAAATCGGGTGAGCTGGTCCGTGAGGGCCTTTTCTACGACCCTGCGGCACTTACTCCCGCAGACCTGAGCCTTATCGATCAGTACGCAAAGGCTCGGGGTCTGGAAGCAATGACGGTGAGCAGGTTCCGTTTCGAGGTGTTTCTCCGGGTCGCCTACGAGTATCGGGGCACAGTCATAGGGTTTAATCTCCCCTTTGACCTGTCGCGTATCGCCATCGGGTATGGCCCCGCCCGGGGAGCCATGCGGGGCGGCTTTACGTTCAAATTCAGCTTCGACCGGCGGGTGCCCGGGGTTCGGGTCAAACATCTAAGCGCTAAGGCCTCCCTGATCGATTTTGCAGTGCCTGGGAAGCAGGAGACGCCCCGAGGCATGAGAAAGCGGGGGGACCGCGTACAGCCACACCGGGGCAGCTTTGTGGACGTGAAGACCCAGGCGGCCGCTCTGATCAGCCAAGGCTTCTCCCTGGGCCGCCTAGCGCGGTTTCTGGGTACGGCCTCCCAGAAAGCTGACACGGACCAGCACGGCGGGCCGATTACGGAGCAATATCTCGATTACGCCCGTGCGGACGTGCAAACTACCTGGGAATGTTATCAGGCCCTGGTCCTCAAGCTTGCAGGTCATGGCCTTGGCATTGAACCAAGCAAGGTCTTGAGCGAGGCCAGCCTTGGCAAAGCCTATCTGCGACACATGGGCATATCGCCGCTACTGGCCTACCAGCCGGAACTCCCACGCGCGATCTTCGGCACGATTATGTCGTCCTACTACGGAGGGCGGGCAGAGGTGCGGCTGCGGCGGGTCCCGGTCCGGGTCTGCTACACCGATTTCAAATCCATGTACCCGACCGTTAACAGCCTCATGGGCCTTTGGCGGTTTGTCATCGGGTCCAATCTGACCTGGGCAGACACAACCCCGCAAACCCGGGCTCTATTGGACACCATCACCCTTGAAGACCTGCACGGCCCCAAAACATGGCGGTCATTTCCCACCTTGGTCCGGGTGAGGCCCGAGGCCGATATTTTTCCGGTTCGGGCCAGGTATGACGGCAAGATCAACACCATCGGTCTGAACAAGCTCAGCAGCGATCAGCCGATTTGGTTCACCTTGGCCGATTGCATCGCATCGAAGCTGCTCACCGGCAAAGTCCCGGCCATTGAACAAGCGATCAGTTTTGATCCCGGTTCACCGCAAGAGGGGCTTACACCGATCAATCTATTCGGACGCGAAGACCTTGTGATCAATCCCTACACGGACGATCTGTTCGCTCGTTTGATCGATCTTCGCGACGACATGAAAGCCAAGGGCGATCCCATCGAAAAGGCCATCAAGATCGTCGCAAACTCCACCGTGTATGGAATTTTCATTGAAGTGAATCGGGATGACGCTCCTAAGCCGGAGCCGCGTGTTGTCTTTGGCCCTGATGGTGATTGTAAGCGCGTACAGTCGACGGCTATCGAAGAGCCCGGGAAGTTCTTCCACCCGATGCTTGGTACCCTAATTACCGGGGCGGCTCGCCTCATGCTGGCCATCACCGAAACACTGATCGCCAACCAGGAGCTTGATTACGCCTTCTGCGATACGGACAGCATGGCCATCGCCAAGCCGGACGGTATGGAGGAAGAAGAGTTTTTGGATCGGGTTAAGGCCATCATCGATTGGTTCGAACCGTTGAATCCCTACCGCAAGCCGGGCTCGATTCTGAAGCTCGAAGACATAAACTTCGATGTGAAGACGGGAACGATGGTGCCCCTGTACGCCTTTGCGATTTCAGCGAAGCGTTACGCCTTATTCAATATCGCTGCTAATGGAGCCCCAATCCTCCGTAAAGCCTCAGCGCATGGCCTGGGACATTTAAGAGCGCCTTATACGGCAACTGAAGCTCCTACTGGCATTCCTGCACCCGCGGTTTCATTGGGGGAAATCGGCGTGCAGCGCTGGCAGTACGATCTTTGGTTCAAGATCGTAGAAGCGGCGCTTGCGGGCCGCCCTAACCGCGTACCGCTCGACTACCATCCCGCACTCGACTTCCCAGCTGTGAGCCGCTACGGGGCAACAAGTCCGCACCTCTTGAATTGGGTCCGGACTTGGAACGCGGGGAAACCTTACACAGATCAGATCAAACCGTTCGGCTTCATGCAGTCTTATTCACCTCGCACCGGACCATTCGCGGATATGCCAGATGCAGAATTCGTGGACCCATCACAGCGCGGAAGACCAGTCACGGCGACCAATCCCAAACCGGTTGCACCATTTAACCAAGATCACATCGAGGCAATGCAGACGGTCTTTGACCGCGATACAGGCCTGCCCATTAGACCTGCAGTACTAAAAACCTACGCCGAAGCGTTGGCGCAGTTTCATTTGAGTACAGAAGACAAATTTGAAAACGGTGATTTCTGTAACTACGGGCGGACGGTTCGAAGACATATTCACGCCGACAGTGTTATCCTAATTGGCAAAGAAGCTAACAGGGTTGGGGGTAACGGGGAGCCGGACCCGCTGGGGCGCGATACAGTTACAGGCTTTAGAACGGTTTGAGGTTTTAGTGCAGGGGGGGGGGGGGGCGATGTCGCTCGACTACAAAATCGACAATACAGTCAGGTTCAGCGACCAAGTCGAACACAAAAACCTGTATTCATGGTGTTTGCGCGAATTCGATAATGCCGGAAGGCAAATTGGAGGAGACCAAATACCTTGGAGGTGGGGTCTGAATTTTTCCGTTGCCGACTTGATATATAGCCTCGGCTTCAGACGAGAAAAAAATTCAACACTTTCGAAAAATCAGGAGCCCCATCAAACGCTGAAGGAGTCGTCTGTAAAAAGAGAATCT
Source organism: Rhodospirillaceae bacterium (assembly GCA_041905525.1). Classification (GTDB taxonomy): domain Bacteria; phylum Pseudomonadota; class Alphaproteobacteria; order Rhodospirillales; family Rhodospirillaceae; genus SHVO01. The sequence goes on along the minus strand of JAYRKY010000012.1, from coordinate 44,864 downwards.
TTGTATGGGAGACTAATCCCAGAAAAATCTGGTCCGTCAGCCTTTAAAGCTACTCAATACTCATTCTTTGGCACTGATCGAACAATCTCTGAATTCACTATTCGGATAGTTGAAGCTGAAGAAGAAGCTGCCAGCGTTTGGGGGAGCCTCGAACATGATTCTGAAGTCGATTTCGTAAACGAAACCCATCCAGATTTTTTGCAAATAAATTTAGTTTTGAAACGGGATCATTTTCGTCCTATTGCCGAACTCGTAAAATCAAAATCTATAGATCAGGCGTCGCTATATCTCAGCGGCGTTGATGGATGTTATTCCAACTGGAATCCGGGAATCAGCGCAAACGATATAAAAATTTTGCCGTCCGGAAGTGCAGATGGAATGGTTTGTTTTCCCGATGAAAAAGAACGGGCAATACCAAAATTGGGCGAGGTAAAAGAATTCGATCTTTCCTTTATTTGCAAAGGAACGACCCCTCGAAATTCTAATGATCGGAACGATGAAAACTTTGGAGGGCCGAAGAGCCTAAATGACCAAGATCTTACGGGCTCTAAAGATGACGAAATAATCTCTCGGTGGAAAAAGCAAACCGCACAGCTGGACAAGATAAATAAAGTTCTAATTGGAATATTCGCTATTGCGGTTTTAGTTGCCCTCAAACTCTTCGCTTAACAGCGAGGATGATGATCGTGCACGCACGAGGAAATATATAATGGCAGTGAATGGTACCCAGTGGCATTGGGCGGAGGGGATGAAATATGCCCTTGAGGGAACTAAGCTGCTTTTCATCCTGAATGGAGGGGCAGCTATTTCAGTTCTTACCTTCATCGGCAACACGAAGGCAGGCTCAAGAGCGCTGATAGTTGCCATGATTCTTTTCGCGTTGGGGGCTTTTTCCGCAGTGCTGACAATGGTTTTTGCTTATCTTGCTCAGCTCCACTATGGAAACGCTGCACAAGGCCCAGGACAAAATCTAGATCGCGCATCAGAGTTTCACTGCTGCGCATATGTGACCGTCATAGGCTCGGGACTCCTTTTTTTGGGAGGTATTGTGGCTGCGGCCTGCGGGCTACTTGTATTGACTCCTATTCCAAAACCCTGAAGCGCAAAAAGAACGGCCCCCGTTTTGAGGCGGGGGCCGTATTTATTTCTGGCGGAGATAACTATACCCCCCGGTATTTGCACCGGGCCTTTTCATTTCTTCTGGCGGCAACGCTTACGCGGCGTGCCAGACTTCGTTGGCGCTTTCGACGCGCTTGCGGACTTCACCTTGCTGCTTGATCAGCACAGCGGGGGTGCGCGGTCCAAAACGGTCGAAGAGGCTCTTCTGATCGTCGATCTCGCGCAGCGCGGCGGTGCGGTCGATCTGCATCAGGCTTTGGAACTTCGACTTATCGAAGGCGAGGCCGTCCCATTTCAAGTCCTGATAGCGCGGCATGAAGCCGAACGGGCTTTCCACCGCTTCGCCGCGGCCATGCACTCGGTCGACGATCCAAGCGAGCGCGCGCATGTTCTGGCCATAGCCGGGCCACATGAACTTGCCGTTCTCGTCCTTGCGGAACCAATTGACGCGGAAGATCGCCGGCGGGTTCTTCACCTTTTCGCCGATCGAGAGCCAGTGCGAGAAATAGTCCGCCATGTTGTAACCGCAGAACGGAAGCATCGCCATCGGATCGCGGCGCACGGCCGCCTGGTTCTCGGCGGCGGCGGTGGCTTCGGAGCCCATGGTTGCGGCGAGGTATACGCCGTGGTCCCAGTTGAAGGACTGGAACACCAGCGGGAAGGTATGGCTCATACGGCCGCCGAACACGAAGGCGCTGATCGGCACGCCCTTCGGGTCGTCCCACGCCGGATCGAGGATCGGGCAAAGGACGGCCGGCGCGGTGAAGCGCGCGTTGGGGTGCGCGGCCGGACGTCCGCAGCCGGGCGTCCAGTCCTTACCTTGCCAGTCGATCAGATGGGCCGGCGCTTCGTCGGTCATGCCTTCCCACCAGACATCGCCGTCATCGGTGAGAGCGACATTGGTGAAGATGCAGTTGCGCTCGACGAGCTTCATCGCATTCGGATTGGTCTTGTCCGAGGTCCCGGGAGCGACGCCGAAGTAACCGGCTTCCGGATTGATGGCGCGCAACGTGCCGTCGGCGGCCGGCTTGATCCAGGCGATATCGTCGCCGACGGTCCAGGCCTTCCAGCCTTCGAACCCCTGGGGCGGGATGATCATGGCAAGGTTCGTCTTGCCGCACGCCGACGGGAACGCGGCGCCGACATAAGTCTTTTCGCCCTTCGGAGACTCAAGACCGACGATGAGCATGTGCTCGGCCAGCCAGCCTTCGTCGCGCCCCATCACCGAGGCTATGCGCAGGGCAAAGCACTTCTTGCCGAGGAGCGCGTTGCCGCCGTATCCGGACCCGAACGACCAGATCTCGTGGTCTTCGGGGAAGTGCACGATGTACTTCTGTTCGTTGCACGGCCACGCGACATCCTGCTGGCCCGGCTCGAGAGGGGCGCCGACCGAGTGAATGCACGGCACGAAATCGCCGTCGCCGAGAACGTCGAGCACCTTCTTGCCCATACGGGTCATGATGCGCATGTTGACGGCGGCATAGGCGGAGTCGGTGATCTGGATGCCGATGTGGGCGATATCCGAACCCAGCGGACCCATCGAGAACGGGATCACGTACATGGTGCGGCCGCGCATGCAGCCGGAGAACAGGCCCTTCAGGGTCTCGCGCATCTCGGCCGGATCGGCCCAGTTATTGGTCGGACCGCTGTCGTCCTTGTCCTTCGTGCAGATGAAGGTTCGGTGCTCCACGCGCGCGACGTCGCCCGGGTGCGAACGGCAGAGATAAGAGTTGGGTCGCTTGTGCTCATTGAGGCGGATGAACGTGCCGCCCTTCACCATCTGATCGCAGAGCGCGTCGTATTCTTCCTGGGAGCCGTCGCACCAGTGAATGCGATCAGGTTTGCACAAAGTCGCGATGTCATTCACCAGCGCGTTGAGTTTGGCGTTGCTGGTGGCCGCCCGTACGTCCTTATTCACCGTGATCCCTTCAAAAAACGTAGCTGTTCCGGGCTGTTCTTTACATCCGATCCCACGCCGCGCAAGGGGATGTTTAGGTAAAATCCAGTTCATCTGTGGATAACCGCGCCAATTGGTAAGCTGTCCTTACCGAGACGCGGAATTGACGCGGAAAAATCGAGTACTTAGGCTGCCTGCGCTCCCCAAGTGTGCACTGCACAAGGAAAATCTTCCGTACCGCCGTAGCGAAGCCGGTGCTTACAAGCCCTGAAAAAGGTCGCCGACCATGAAGACTCTGCGTTTCACGCTTCCCGAGATTCGCGCCGCCTATGCCGCCGGCGCGCGCGTCGCAGACATCGTCTCCGAGGCGGTTCGCCGGGCCGATACTTATGTAGGAACGGGTGTCTGGATCACACGCATTCCCGCCGACGCGATTGAGGCCAGAGTGAAGATGCTCGAAGCGCTCGACGCGTCCGCACGCGCCAAGATGCCGCTGTTCGGCCTGCCGTGCGCCATCAAGGACAATATGGATCTCGCGGGCTACGACACGACCGCGGGCTGCCCCGCCTACGCCTACAGGCCGAAGGAAACCGCCTTCGCCATCCGCCGGCTTGAAGCCGCGGGCGCTGTCATCATCGGCAAGACCAACATGGATCAGTTCGCAACCGGAACAGCGGGCTTGCGCACGCCCTATGGCGCCCCGCGCTCCGTCTTCGGGCGCGACTACGTGGCCGGCGGGTCAAGCTCGGGCTCCGCCGTGGCGGTGGGCGCGGGTATCGTACCGTTCGCCCTCGGCAGTGACACCGCGGGTTCGGGGCGCATCCCCGCCGCGTTCAACAATATCGTCGGCCTGAAGCCGACGCGGGGAATCATCTCCGCCTCCGGCGTGGTGCCGTGTAATCGCTCGATCGATTGCGTGTCGGTGCTGTCGCACAGCGTCGAGGATGCCATGACTGTATTGGACGCGCTGGCGGAAATGGATCCGGCGGATATCTATTCGCGTGTGCGCGTTTCGATCCCCGCCGCCACGCCGGGCAGTTTCACTTTCGCCGTGCCGAAGGCGGCGGATCTGGAATTCTTCGGCGATACGGAAAATGCACAAATGTTCGCCGCGGCCGTTGCCCGGATGGAAAGCATCGGCGGAAAGAAGCGGGAGGTCGATTTCGCGCCGTTCCGCGAGGCGGGCGGGCTGTTGTACGGCGCCGGTTTCATCGCCGAACGTGTCGTGGATCTTGGTGCGTTCATGGAAGCGCACGAGGCAGAGTGCCATCCCAACGTGGTGAAGCTGATCTTGGGAAACAAGGATCGGAAGGCAACGGAGGTCTTCGCCGGGATCCACAAACTGGAAGCCCTGAAGCGCGAGGTTGCCGGGCTCTTCTCCGGGGCGGAGTTCCTGCTCGCGCCGACGTCGCCCATCCAAACGACGGCCGCCGAAGTGGAGGCCGACCCGATCGCGCTGCCCTGGAAGTTCAGTCTTTATACCGGCTTCGCGAATATCCTGGATCTTGCGGCCTTCGCAGTTCCCGCGGGCATCAATCCGCGGGGGCTGCCCTTCGGTGTGCAACTGGTGGGCCCGATGTTCACCGAGGCGCGTATGGCGCCGTTCGCGAGCGCCTTCATGAAGGCGGTGGGCGGATTCACGGGCGCCCCGGCATAAATTTGTACGGCGTTTCTATCGACCGCCGCGTGGGCAAGAAAAAAGCCGGCGCAGGGGGGAGGTCCCTGGCCGGCTCTAGGTGAGGTCCCTGGGGGGGACCTACGAAACAGCAGTCACATGGCTAGATCGCCGAGGCGCCGCGCTCACCTGTACGGATGCGCACGACTTCGCTGACCGGCGATACGAAAATTTTGCCGTCGCCGATCTTGCCGCTTTGGGCGGCGCTGCGGATCGCTTCGATGGCCGGTTCGACCTGCGGGTCGTCGACCACCACGTCGATCTTCACTTTCGGCACGAGGTCAACGACGTACTCCGCGCCGCGATACAACTCGGTGTGGCCCTTCTGGCGGCCGAAACCCTTGACCTCAAGCACGGTCAAACCCTGCACGCCGATGTCATTCAGCGCTTTCTTCACTTCATCCAGCTTGAATGGCCGGATAATCGCTTCGATTTTTTTCATCTCTAGGTCTCCTGTTCGGATGTACCGGTGATCGCGATTTGCACCGCGAACTGTCTTCGTACTGCGTGGGGCTGATCGGCGCGGACGTAAGGTTGCCGAGAGCCCAAGCTTACCATCCGGGGATCGAGGGGGGAAAGTTCGCCACACCGAAGAAGCCTTCGCATGTGGCGAACTCTGTCGAGCGCGTCCCCACTTCCCCTAGGGGTTAGTTCACGACCTCGCCGTGGAGGACGATATCCAACCCTTCGCGCTCTTCGTCCTTCTCGACGCGGAGACCCACGATGAGATCCACCACCTTGAGAATGATCGCAGTAGCGATGGCGCAGTAAACGACGGTGACGCCGACACCGTAGAGCTGTGTGACGACCTGGGCGCTGTTGCCTTCGATGAGGCCGTGCGCATCGATCGGGCTGATGGCTTCGCGGGCGAAGACACCGGTGAGCACGGCGCCGATGATGCCGCCGACACCGTGGACGCCGAAGGCATCCAAGCTGTCGTCGTAACCAAGGGCATGCTTGAGGGCGGTGGCGCCGAGGTAGCAGCCGACGCCGGCCACGAGGCCGATGATCAGCGCGCCCATCGGATCGACGAAGCCGGAGGCCGGCGTGATCGCCACGAGGCCGCCGACGGCGCCGGAGATGATGCCGAGAACGCTCGGTTTACCCTTGAATGCCCATTCGATAATCATCCACGCGAGGCCGGCGGCCGCAGTGGCGATCTGGGTCACGGCCATGGCCATGCCGGCGTTCATGCTGGCGCCAGCGGCGGAGCCGGCGTTGAAGCCGAACCAGCCGACCCACAGGAGCGCAGCGCCGGTGACGCTGAGCACCAGGTTGTGCGGCGGAAGCGGTTCCGTGCCGTAGCCGATGCGCTTGCCGAGCATGATGGCGGCGACAAGGCCCGCCACGCCGGCGTTGATGTGAACGACCGTGCCGCCGGCGTAGTCGAGAACGCCCGCGGTACCGAGGAAGCCGCCGCCCCACACCCAGTGCGCGATCGGCACGTACACGACGAGGCTCCACACCGCGATGAAGATCATCAGGGCGGAGAACTTCATGCGGTCAGCCACCGCGCCGCAGATCAGGGCCGGGGTGATGATGGCGAAGGTCATCTGAAAGGTCATGAAGACCGATTCAGGAATGGTCGCGGCCAGCGGATGCACGCTGTCGAGACCCATTCCGGCGAGGAACAGGCGACTGGTGCCGCCGATCAGCGACGAGCCCTCGGTGAACGCGAGGCTGTAGCCCGCGACCATCCAGAGCACGGTGATGAGACAGGTGATGGCAAAGCTCTGCATCACCGTGGCGAGCACGTTCTTCTTGCGGACCATGCCGCCGTAGAAGAGCGCCAGGCCCGGGATCGTCATGAGAAGGACGAGGGCGGTAGAGGTGAGCATCCACGCGGTATCGCCGGTGTCGAACGACGGGCCGGCCGGCGCAGCCGGTTCAGCCGCAGGGGCGGCCGCGGGCGCCGCAGCTTCAGCCGCCGGGGCTTCCGCAGGGGCGGCGGCTTCGGCCGCAGGAGCGGCGTCTTGCGCGAAGGCGCCGTGCATGGCCGGCGCGGACAGCGTGAGCGCGAAGACCGCCCACACCATTGCAGTTATCGTAGTCCTCAAACGTTTCATCTGGTTGCTCCCCCATTTGGGTCGTTAAAGAGGACCGCCGCGGCCAGGGGGCCGCGGCGGATATCGGTAGGATTAGAAAGCTCTGGAAATTTTCACGACGAAGCGGTCGTCGGAGAGGCTGCCCGCCGAGTGCAAATCGGTGTTGTAGTAGCGAAGGTCGAGGCTGAACCACTGCGGGACGTTGATCGTGCCGCCGATGTTCCAATCGGCGTAGTTCTTCACGCCTTCCAGCGCGGAGTAGCCGGCGCCGGCGGAGATGGCGAACATGTCGCCGATCGGCGCGGACAAAACCGCGCTGTAGTAGATCGACTGATCGTTGTTCGTGGCGCCGAAATTGTCCGGGGTATAGTTGACGCCGACCGTCGCGGCCATCGGGCCGAAGTTGTAACCGGCCTTCGCGTAGACTTCCCAGAACTCATAGCCCTTCGCCGAGGCGCCGGGGTATGCGTAGTAGAGGAACCCGAGGTCGTAGGTGAAATTGTCGACCGATCCGCGATAGCCGCCGTACAGGTCGAGCTCCATGCTGGCGTCGTCGCCGAACTCGATCGACGAGGCCCAGGTGCCGAGATAAACCCCCGCGCCGCTGTCCCAGTCCAATCCGCCCTGGACGGCCGGGTCCTGGTTGCTCTGCGTGATGCCGCGGAACACATAATCGTTGGTGAGCGCGATGTTGCCCGTGAAGGTGCCGGGCATCGCGCTGTCCTGGGCGCTGGCCGCAACAGGCGCAGCGAACGCAAAGACCGCACCAAGCAGTCCGACCATTTTCTTGTTCATCTTATCCCCTCTCGCATTTGGGTTCTCCGGACCGGAGCTCCGCGCTTCCCCGCGATGTCGCTTCCGTCCGTCGGGCACCGGCCCGCTAAACCTCATTGCAAGGGTCGTGCCATCTTTTTGCGATGCAGCATTTATGCCGCACCGCGACTGATTCAGAGCCGAATCCAAAGGGTTGGAGTTTTGGACCGTCCCGGGAGCATGCCGGTGGTGCTGCGAAAAAACGCCCAAAATTTAGTCGTTAAAAAATCATGACTAAAAAATATGCATGATGTGGGCGTTTGGTATGCGGAGCCGGCCCAAATTCACGTGGAACGTGCTTAGGGTTTGGCGGCCGGCTCCTTGGTCACTTCGAAGAAGGCGATGGCCCCGGCATGCCAGGGCAGGGTCATGGGCCTGCGGGCGTCCGCACGGCCCACCATGGCGCCCGTCAAGCTTCCGAGGGGGAGGTAGTCGACCCGGCCGAGCATGAGGTCCAGGAGCCCGCTCGTCTCCTTCGCGGGCACTGTGTCGACCGAGACAAGCATGGCCACTGCTGCCACAGCGGCGAGGGGGCGGGTCTGTCCTGGATAAGTCCGCGCCGGAATCGTGATCGCGACATAATTCGCAACGCCGCTTGTCAGGAATGCGATTGCATCGCTGTCGAACGGCAGGAGCCGGATCGGCCTGCGGGCGGCGAAGCGGCGCAGCGGCGCGCTAGGCAGCGGCGCCGTCACAACGAGCGCGTCGAAGGCGCCGGCCTCCAGCTGATCGAGCGCCTCATCGGTGGGAACCGCCACGAGGGGCGCCGCGAGCGCCGACAGCGGGACGCCATGACCGCGCAGCACCGCCTCGGCTTCCACCGCGTCGACCCGCTCCGTCCCGGCGACGCCCACGTGTTTACCGAAAAGCTCGGCCGGAGAGCCTAGGGGGCTGCCGTCCTTGACGATGACATGGACGGGTTCGGGATAGAGCGCGGCCAGCGCTTCCAATTTATAAGGACCGCTGGCGTCGTAAGGCGCCAAGCCGTTGGCGGCGAGAGACGCTTCCGTATTGCGCATGATGACGGCGCTGACCCTGCCGTCGCGCAAGAAATCCAACGCTTCCTGAGGCCCCTCGGCGGCGACATTGGCAAAAGGGATATTCTCGTTGTCGGCGGTGCGCGCGGCGGCGTCTCCCAGATGCCAATACACCGAACCTTCGATATCCGTTGCGACCGAGAAGCCGCCGTCGTGCCTCGCCGTGCGTCCCGCGACGGCACGGCGCGCCCGCTTCCATTCGTCGTAGGAAATCGCGGTCCGCGAGGCGCGCCACATTGCATTGAAAGCATCAACACGCCGTTTGACCGCGGCGCGGAAATCCGAGACCAGAACGAAACCGTTAGGTTCCTGCGGTGCGGTCGCCGGGGGCGTGACGTCGAGTTTCCATGCGTCACCGGCGGTCAGGTAGGTCAATCCTCCCCTGATCGAAATCATGTCACCGGCGGCGTTGCCGCTGGGCTTGATGCCGCGAATTTCAGTGGGCGGCGCGTCGAGAAGAAGGGCCAAGGTCGCGATGTTGATCTGGTCCCAGGCGCCGAAACGATGGTCCCGTTTCAAGCGAAGCGCGGCGTCGTAACCGACGCGGACTTTCTCGCCAGCCACAACGTAGGGAATAACGCGCGTCTGCCGCGCCGACACGACTTCGAGCAGCCCGGGTGCGAAGTTCTCGTCGATCAGGACCTGCATGTCGGACTTCAATCTGTCCGCTTCGGGCGCGCGTGTGCAGGCGGTCAGCGCCACCACCAAGACGGTTACGAGAAAGACACGCAGCGTTCTCATTCCCCCGGCTTAGCCCCTACTGCCCCTGCCGCTTCTCCCGGCGCTTGCGCCGCCAACGGTTGAAAGCGGTCGTCATACGGTGAACAAGTTTCTTCACGATCGGAATGTCGATCGAGAGCACGGCCAAACCCACCGGCACCATCCAAAATCCGAGAATGGGTAGGAATCCGACAAGTCCGCACAGCACAAACAAAACGCCTACGATGATCCGGAGCGGTTTCGGCAGGCGCGTTACCTTTTCGCGGAACGTCTTAATTTTCTGGCGGATCGTCATCGGCACCCTAACACATGGAGGGGCCTATATAATCTCGCAACTGCGGCAAAACAGTAGCGCGGCGATGGTATTTTCATCGCCGGGCGGGTGGGGACTGGAGGTCTGGGCCGCGGGGGCGGCCCGATCAGTGATGGGCCGCGCCGCCTGCCGGGGTCTGTCTGCGGGCTTGGATCACGCGCTCGGCGTCGCGCCCTATCAGTTCCTGGTAATGGCTGAAGGCCGATTCGAACGTGCCAATCCCTTGCGTGATGGAGCGGATTTCGGTGATGAGATCCTGCATGGCGGCTTCTGGCATGTTGACGTGGATCTCCTCCCATCCGTCCCATCCCTCGCGCGCGTTGAACCCAAGGATCTGCGCACGCCGCTGGGTGATCGCCCGTTGCACACGCGATGTGAACTCCGTGGGCATGTAAATCTTCACGTCGCAGATCGGCTCCAGCAGCACCGGCTCACATTGCGGAAGCGCTTCGGTCATCGCCAGACGCCCGGCGGTGCGGAAGGCTTGATCGGAACTGTCGACGCTATGGTACTGGCCGTCGTAGAGGCGCACGTTGATATCGACCACGTTGAAGCCCAGGGGGCCATGCGCCGTGTTGTCTTTCAGTCCCGCTTCGACCGCGGGAATGAAATTCTTCGGCACCACGCCGCCGACGATTGAGTCGGTGAACACGAAGCCCGATCCGCGGGGCAGGGGTTTGATCTCGACCCTGATGTCGGCGAACTGACCATGACCGCCGGATTGGCGTTTATGGCGCGCGTGATGCGTGACGGCCTTGCGTATGGTTTCGCGGTAGGGCACCTGCGGCGCATGTGTTTGCACGACCAGATCGAATTTGCGTTTCAACCGCTCCAGAGCGATTCCAAGATGGACATCGCCTTGACCCCGGACGAGGAGTTCCGAGGTTTCGCTGACATGATCGACGCACAGAGAAGGATCCTCGTCGCAGATCTTGCGCAAGGCTTCGCCAAGCTTAACGTCGTCCTTGCGGTCCTTCGCCGAGACGGCCACCGTAAACAGAGGGGTTGGCGGCTGGGGCCAGACGGCCGGCTGGAGTTCACCCGACGCGGTGAGGATCGTGCCGGCCTTGCCGGCCTCGAACTTGCTCAGCGCCACGACGCTGCCCTCTTCGACGGCCGTCACCTTGCCGCCTTTGCCCGGTTTGGGTTCCGAGGCGTCCTGCATGTTGCCGATGCGCACTCCAGCCAGCATGTCTCCGTCTTTCAACTTTCCGCGCCACAGCCGGATGAAGGAAAGTTTGCCGACATGGGGCGCATAAAGGGTCTTGAAGATTTGCGCCACCGGTTCACCGCTGGGAATACCAAGGCGATCGGCGGTGGCTGCTGGCGAGGGCACCTCGTGGCGTAACGCCTTCATCAGGCGGCGTACCCCGTGGCCATGTTCGGCGGCGCCGATCATCACGGGGACGATGAGGTCCTCCTGGACCTCGCGCGTGAGATGGCGATAGACCTCCGCCCGCTCGGGCACCTCCTCTTCCAGAAGCTTCTCCAGGAGGGTGTCGTCGAAGTCGGATAATTTTTCGAGCAGAGAGCGGCGCGCGTCGCCGGTATCCTGACCCGTGACGCTTTCCAGCGGGATGCGTTCGGACGCTTTGTCTTCGACATAGTGGTATGCCCGCTCGGCGACCAAATCGATATAGCCGGTGACGTGGCCACTTTCAGTGATGGCCGCGTGACGCAGCACCAACGGGCGCGCAGATTGCCGTTGGGCGGAGGCGAGTAGGTCTTGAACGCTGTGGATCTCGGAGTCGATCTTATTGATGAAGAGCAGGTGCGGAATCTTGTGCGCGTCGAGGAAGCGCAGCAGAGGCCCCACGGCGAGCATGCGGGTTTCGTCGGGGTCCACGACGACGACGACCGTGTCCGCGACCATCATGGCTTGCCGCGCTTCTTGAACCAGTTCAACGGCGCCCGGGCAGTCCAGGACGACCCAGTCGTCGCCGAGGTGGCTGAGATGAATAGGCGTGACTTCTGTCGACATCTGACGCGCGCGTGCTTCGGGACTGACATCGCTGACCATTGTTCCGGCGGCGAGGCTTCCGCGTTTCGGGATGGCGCCGGCCGCCACCAACATACTTTCCACCAATGTCGTCTTGCCGCTCGATTGAGGTCCGACGAGGGCTATGCAGCGTGTGCTCTTCGGCGATCCAGTGCGTTTCGCGGTGGTGGTGTCGGCCATGGCGTCTTCCTCCTTGAGAGATCACGAAGTGGAAACCGTGCGGCGACGCGCAGCGAAAAACAAAAAAGGACCCGCGGGGGGTCCTTTGCTCATGCGCGCGCAGAGATCAGCGTGGCGATGTGGCGAGCGGTGCTCGTCTCCTTCCTGTTGAGATGTAGAGACAGTGATGCTGTTGTCATCGTCCTGCTCGTTTTTCCGAACGAAGCTTAGCAAAGCTTTCGCCGGCGGCTAAAGCGCGGAGATCGTAATGTTGCTGCGCACACGGAAAGCCGAAGCGACAACAGCCGCGCTGCGCCTGTGCAGAAGCCCTTGATTCCTGTACATTGTCGCAATGACTGCGACTAACGGTAGGTAAGGATCATGAGCTTTACGCGCGCACTTTCCGCGGCGGTGGTTCTTCTTGTTGCCCTGGGCGGCGTTCCGACGCCCGGCGCCATTCTGGACGCGGCGCCGGCGCACGCGCAGGTCATGCCGGCCCAAGGGCTCGATCTGCCCTGGTTCCGCTCGAAGTCGGAGCAGGCGCAGCGCGAGGCGTGCCGCCGGAATCAGCCGGACTGCAGATCCTCGGTGCGCGAGCAGATGGAGTTCGAACAGTCCATTACCGTCACCTTGCCTTGGGCAGGGTTGGGCGTCGCAATCCTCGCGGTCTTGTTCTGGCTGCGCGCGCAGGAGAAAAAGCGCGAGCGCCAAAAGAAGATCGCCCGGATGCATCACACACCGGGCGCCTTCAAGAAACTGGACAAAGAAAAGAAGGAGAGCTCGGCCGGCGACGAAGAGGACGCGGACCGCGCTGCCTTCTGAGCGCGGTGTCCTTCTAGCCGACGTGGGCGCGCAGGAAGCTTGCTCCGAATTGGGCGCCGGCGTTGTCGATCCCGTGCTGAAGGCCGGGAACGATCATGCTTTGCACCGGGACTTCGAGGTCCATCAGCACCTTCTCCGTTTCAATGGTTGCGCGCGCCGGAATCACCGGGTCGGCGGCGCCGTGCACCAGGGCCACCGGAGGCTTCGACTTGATCTCCGACGCCAGTTTGTCGGCGGCGCTCAAAGCACCGGAAAAGCCGAGCACCGCGCCGATAGGCTGGGAGCGCCGCAGCCCGACATGCAGACTCATGATGGTGCCTTGCGAGAAACCGACGAGGGCGAGCCGCTGCGGCGCAAGGGCATGCGCGGCGAGGATCTGGTCGAGAAAGAGGTCGAGGCGCACGGCGGCTTTCACCACGCGGTCATTCATGGCGCGAAATGTCTCGCCCATGCGCAAGGGGTCGCGCTGGATGGCTTCCGGATCAAATCCGGCAAGGCTGTACCACTGGCGTCCGCCAGACATGCCGCCCTCCCACGGATCCGGAGCGTTCGGCGAATAGAAAATCGCATCGGGCAACGCTTGCGCGAAAAACGGCGCAAGCGAAATGAGGTCATCGCCGTTGGAGCCGTAGCCGTGGGCGAACACAACTGCGGATGTCGGCGCCTTGCCGGACGCGGGCGCGCGCGTAGGGCCTTGAAGTGCATCCACATTCGCCATTGAGACCTCGAGCCTTCATTACGATGCCAATCCGTCTTATGCTGTAACCGATGTCGGAACACGATGCCATCCTGTTTGCCAACGCGGCGTTCTACGCGGCCTTCTCCTCGCACGATGCCGAAGCGATGGAGCGCGCGTGGTCGGTGGACCGGCCTGTCAGTTGCATCCACCCGGGGCGCCCCGCGATTAGCGGACGCGAGGCGGTGATGCGAAGCTGGCAGGCGATCCTTGGGAATCCCGAAGTGCTGCGGATCTCTCCGCATGCCGAAAAAGTCCATGTCGAGGGCGACGTCGCCGTCGTGACATGCGTCGAGCAGGTGGTCATCGCCGCCGGGCCCCAATACCTCGCAGCGACTAATGTTTTCGTGCGGACGGGGGCGATCTGGACCATGGTGCATCACCACGCCAGCCCGGCGGAAGTCGATCCGCGGCTGGTGCAGCCTGGCCAAAAGCCGGCCTTGAACTAGGTTTTTCCGGCTTTTTGCGCCGATTGGGCGCGCCGGGCCGCCGCGCGCGCCGCCCCACGTTGCGCCGGATTGCGCTCTTGTCTATAAACCGCGCAAATTTGGACCAATTTCCTTACCACCTCACTCTGGAGCGAGACGTTCGTCATGGCCATTCAACGCACTTTTTCGATCATTAAGCCCGATGCCACCCGCCGCAACCTGACCGGCGCGATCAACGCCATGCTGGAAGCAGGCGGCCTGCGCATTGTCGCGCAGAAGCGCCTGCATCTGTCGCGCGCCCAGGCCGAAGCCTTCTACGGCGTCCACAAGGAGCGTCCGTTCTTCAACAGCCTGTGCGAGTTCATGACTTCGGGTCCAATCGTCGCGCAGGTGCTGGAAGGCGAGAACGCCGTCGCGCGTAATCGCGAGATCATGGGCGCCACCAACCCGGCGAACGCCGCGGAAGGCACCATTCGCAAAGTTCACGCTGAATCGATCGAAGCGAACTCGGTTCACGGGTCCGATTCTCCGGAAAACGCGGCGATCGAAATCGCGTTCTTCTTCTCCGGCATCGAAATCGTCGGCTAACGGACGACGCGCGGGCGGGCCTCATGACCATGATGCCCGCCCGTCCTCGCATCGGCTTTCTTGCGTCCCACAACGGGACCAACATGCGCGTGATCGTTTCGGCGATGCGCGCCGGGGCCCTCAACGCCGACCCCGCCGTTCTCATCTCCAATAACCGCGACAGCACCGCCATCGCGTGGGCGCGTGAGCATGGCGTGCCCCATGCGCATATAAGTGCCAAGGTGACCGGTTCCGACGAGGCGACCGATGCCGCCATCGCGGCGACGTTGCGCGAGCATGAGGCGGACCTCGTGGTGCTCGCAGGCTACATGCGCAAGCTGGGGCCGGTGACGCTCAAGGCTTATCACCGGCGCATCTTGAATGTTCATCCCGCGCTGCTGCCGAAGTTCGGTGGCCAGGGGATGTACGGCGCCCTTGTCCATGAAGCGGTGCTCAAGGCGCGCGAGTCTGAGACGGGTGTGACAATCCACATCGTCGACGGCGAATACGATCATGGTCCGATTGTCGCCCAGGCGCGCGTCGAGGTGGTCCCGGGGGATACGGCCGCCAGCCTTGCGAGCCGCGTGCAGGCACGCGAGCAGACGCTTTATCCAGAGGTCTTGAAGAAGATCATTTCCGGCGAGATCGATCTCGACCGCTTGGCGTAGGCTTTACAGCGGCTTCTGGAAAAGAAGCGTATACATGCTGCCCGCGGCATCTTTCTCCAGTTCTTCGTACATCTCAATGAAGCGAACATTCCGGGCGAAGGGATCGCTCGGGAATTGCCGCTGATAGTTGAGCAGAGTGGCCTCCGTCAGAAAACTGATGCCGAGGAAGGAGAGTCCCAGGCCCTCCGCCATCGACGTGATCTGCCTCAGCGCATACTCTTCTTCCTGCTGATGAAAGCAGGCGTCACGGCACATTGACAGACTATAAAAATCGTGACGCGAGAAGATGCCTTGAAGACTGCGCGGTAGTGCTCCTGGGTGGAATGCCGCGCGCGTGACATCGCGCCGAAAACGGCGCAGGTCCCTTGCGGTGGTCTTGTAGCCGCCAGTGCGCGCCATCTGCCGGGGGACGGACACCCAGTCCCTGCCGTTTCGATTGTAGAGCGCGATTTTCATCAGGCCCCCGGGGGCCAGCTTGTCGCACAGCGAGCGCCAAGCGGTTTGCGGCTGTTTCGTGTGGTGCAGCACGCCGCTGCATTCTATGACGTCGAACGGGCCGAACGAGTCCGGGAGCGCAAGGATATCGGCCTGGGCGTAGTCAATCGCCAGCGCCAAATCACGCGATTGCCGCGCCGCGTGCGCGAGGCTTGCGCGCGAGAGATCGATCCCCATGAGGCTTGCGCTGCCGGCGAAAAGTTTCGCAAAACAATTCGCCATGAAACCTGTACCGCATCCCGCCACAAGAACGCGCGGTTTTGCGCCCCCGGGATAAATCGATAGATCGGCTGCCGGAAACATCTGGTGCACCGCGGTCAGTGCGTCCAAGGTCGGAGGGAGAAAGGGCAGCCGCCAGCGCGGGTAGGGGTTTTCCTCGTACATTTCGCGCACGGTTTGGGACGTGAGGTCTTCGATCGCGCCGATCGTCGGGAATGTGGAGCGGAGCGCAATTTCCGTTGTGGGATCATCGACCAGGCGCTTCCACATTTCATCGAATGAGGCGCGAGGAGCGCGGACCATGTCGCGCGACACCGGCTGTTCGCCGGGCCAGGGTAAAAGCGGGCGATAGCAGGCCAAAAGCGCGAGGGCGACGTCGGTGTCGGCGTCCGCGTCCCCGGCCATCGCTTCGGCGCTTGCAGACAGGACTTCCGCCCACACTGTCTCGTCGGGCTCTTCCCAATAGGCATATTCCGTAAGGAAGCAGTGCTGCGCTAGGGCCGCGAGGAAATCGCGCGTGGCATCATTGGCGCCGGTGTCGTCCGCGAAGCGCAGAAGAAGAGCGCGCCGCGCTTGGGTTAGGATCAGCTCCCAACCCGGACTGGGAACGATGAAATTCGCGAGCAAAAAGTGGGAAAGATCGTTATCGAGGGCGGCGACGATCGCACCGCTTTGTGCGAAACCCGCGACCTTTACGGTATCATGCGCATCCGCTGCGGCCGCGATCCCGGCTAATGCCGGGGCCGTGCGTAAAAACGCATAGATCTGACCGGCTACCGCCATCGGGTTGACCGCGCCGGTTCGCAAACACGCTATGACATCGGCGGCGAGGGCTTCGCCATAAGCTACCGCTTTCGCGGCGACTTGGGCCGTGAAGGTATTCCACCACGCGACCGGGTCCGTTTTCTGGTCCTGAGCGGCGAAACGATTCACGGCGGAGGGCTAGTCCAACCAGCGGTCCAAATTCAGCATCTTCACGCGCGGTTCGGAGCCGCGGCTGACGACGATGCCGATGCGCATGACGGTTTCGCCATGGCTGGTGAGCAGTTTCGTCGCGGCGTCGACCTGATCCGGGGCAACGACGGCGACCATGCCCACGCCGCAGTTGAAGGTGCGCGCGAGTTCGGCGCTATCAATGCCGCCCATCTTTGCGATCCACTTCATCATTGGCGGGAGCGCAATGGCCCCGGCGTCGATATCGGCGCCGACACCTTCCGGCAGGACGCGCGGAACGTTATCGACGAAACCGCCGCCGGTGATGTGCGCGAGCGCCTTGATATGGCCTGCGCGAATGGCAGCGAGGCAGCTTTTCACATAGATGCGCGTTGGCGTGAGAAGAGAGTCGGCGAGGGTGCCGATGCGCGCGAACGGCGCGGGGCCATCGTAGGCGTGGCCGCTCTTCTCGACGACGCGCCGCACCAGTGAGTAGCCGTTCGAATGGAAGCCGGACGAAGCAAGGCCGAGAATGATGTCGCCCGGATTGACGCTCGCGCCGGTGAGTGCTTGTTCGCGCTCGACAGCGCCGATCGCGAAGCCCGCCAGATCGTAATGACCGGGGGCATACATTCCGGGCATTTCCGCGGTTTCACCACCGACGAGCGCGCAGCCGGCGATCTTGCACCCTTCGGCGATGCCGGCGATGACTTCGCGCGCCGCGGCGACGTCCAGCTTTCCGGTGGCGAAATAATCGAGGAACAGAAGGGGCTCCGCGCCCTGCACGACGAGATCGTTGACCGACATCGCAACCAGGTCGATGCCGATGGTGCGATGTTTGCTCGCCGCCTGGGCCACCAACAGCTTGGTGCCCACGCCGTCCGTGGTGGCGACGAGGACCGGGTCCTTGAAGCCGGCCGCTTTCAGGTCGAAGAACGCTCCAAACCCACCGAGTGAGGCGTCGGAGCCCGCGCGCGATGTGGCCTTTGCCAACGGCTTAATGGCTTCGACGAGCGCATTGCCGGCGTCGATATCGACCCCGGCGTCTTTGTAGGTTAAACCGTTCTTCATGAATGCTAAATTCGACCCCAGAGACGCCCGCGCGCGCTCGGCTGCGGGCGAATGATTGTTTGTTTGAAACAGGTTATGGCAGGTGCCGTTGTGAGGGCCAACATACTTAATCGACGCCGCTTTGCAATGGCCGTAGCAGGGGCGGTTTCGGCCGTTCCCATGGGCGTTTCTTGGCTTTCGCGCGCCGCTTTTGCCCAGGCGGTCCCCCCCGCGCCGCGCCGGGTGACGGACGTTTATGTCGCCGAATCGGTGCCGGTCGACGTGACCGCGGGCAGCGTGGGCGAGGCGCGCGACCGCGGTTTGACACAAGGGCGCGTCCTTGGATTTCGCCGGATCATCGAGCGCATCGTCGCCCGCGACGACTTGCCGCGCGTGCCGCAGCAGAACGCGGAGCAGATCATCGAGATGGTTCGCGATTTCTCGATCGCGAATGAGCGCAGCTCGGCGGTACGATACCTGGCCGAGCTGACGGTGCGCTTCAATCCGAACGCCATTCGCCAATTATTGCGCAGCGCCGGCGTTCCCTTCACTGAAACCTTGAGCCGGCCGCTTGTCGTCGTGCCGGTCATGCAGAGCGGAGGTACGGCAACCCTGTGGGGCAGTGTGTGGCACGACGCATGGCTGAGGTCGGAACCCGACGGCGGACTTTTGCCGCTGATCGTGCCGACGGGTGACGCGCAAGACACCGCCGTCGTGACCGCCACAGCTGCGACGGCGAAAACGGCCTCCGCCCTGTTGCCGCTCGCGGAGCGCTATCAAGCCGCGGGCGTATTGCTGGTGGTGGCGACGATCGACGGAAACAATCCGATCTCGATGGAGATCACCGAGATCCGTCCGGACATGGCGCCGGTGGAGGTCTCCGTCACCCATTCGGGCGCACCGGGCCAAGCCGCGCCGGAAGTGATTGCGGGCGCGGTTGCCACCGCAGCCGGCGCTGCCGCCGATAGCTGGCGGCGTCGTAACCGCGTGTCCTTCGGCGTCAAGAATCAGATGACGGCGCTGGTGCCCGTGACTGACTTGAAGGAATGGCTCAGTATCCGCAATCGTCTGTCCAACGTGGCCTTGGTCGACGACGTGGATGTGCAGGCGATGACCCGCGACCGCGTGCAGATCACCATTCACTATTCGGGCGAAGAGACACAACTTCGTCTCGCCGTGGCGCAGCACAACCTTTCCTTCACGCAGCAGAGCGGCGTGTGGGTTCTGGAGAATGCCGGAACCGGGCGCCGCACCTTGGGCCAACCGGGCAAGGAGCCGGGCGAGGGTACGCCTCCGTGAGAACCGCGAGCGCCGCATGACCGAAGCGCGGACGTCATCTTCCTCCGCCGCGCAACGGCAGCTTGCCCTCGATCTCGGCCATCGCCCGGCTTTCGGGCGCGAGGACTTCCTGGTGTCCGAGGGAAACCAGGCCGCGGTGGAATGGATCGACCGCTGGCCGGATTGGCCGGGTCATGTGCTCGCGCTGTTCGGCCCCGCAGGCTGCGGGAAGTCCCATCTCGCCCAGGTGTTTGCGCTTCGCGCCCAGGCCATCGCAATCGCCGCGCCGGATCTGAGCGCGGAGAGCGTGGGGACCCTGCTCGCGAAGTACCGCGCCTTTCTGGTTGAAGAAGGAAATACCTGCGATGAGCGCGCTCTGTTTCATCTGTTCAATGGCGTACGCGAGAGCAAGGGCTCGCTGCTGCTGACCGGACGCGAGCCTCCCGCGCGGTGGCCGACCGAACTACCGGACCTGAAGTCGCGCTTGTCGTCGATCCCCGCAGTTCCCATATCGCCGCCCGATGACGCGTTGATGGAGGCCGTGCTCGTGAAATTGTTCAGCGACCGCCAGCTGGTCGTGGGGCCGGATGTGATCGCTTACGTGCTGCGGCGGATCGATCGCAGTTTCGCCGCGGCGCGCCAATTGGTGGCGACGGCGGACAAGGAGTCTCTTGCGGGAAAGCGACCGATTACCATCCCGCTGATGAAAACCATCATCGGCGAGGAGATCGCTTAGCGATCGTACGTTTGCGCGGCGGCATGCGCGCGAGATCCCGCGGTTTGAGGAAGCGCAGCAATGTCCCAACGCCGGGAACTAGATTTCGCCACCGCGGCAAGTTGCAGCGGATCGAAGCGAGCGCGCCGGTCGGATACTTGGCGCGGAGCTCATTGAGAGCTTCGCGCTGTCCCGGCGCCGCGCGTCCGATCAAGGACAGGGCCGCGTCCTGCGTCGTGGGATTGTGGCCGATCACGAGCAGGGACTGCGCCGTCTCGGGGGCGCGTTTGATAAGTGTGAAGACGTCCTCAGGCGTCACCATATAAAGGGCGTCGGTCAGAACCACTGGGACGTTATGCACGGCGCGCCCAAGATGCTTCAGTGTCTCCCGCGCCCGGCGGGCCGTGGAGCAATAGATGGCATCGACCTGAAAAGCCTCGGTTCCAAGATGCCGACCCATCGCCTTCGCCGCGGCAATGCCACGCTTGCTCAAGGGACGCTCGTGGTCGGTCAGCGAGACGTCGTCCCAGTCGGATTTGGCGTGGCGCAGGAGATGGACAACTTTCATCGCGGGCGTTTCATTTGATAGGGCGAGGGACGCATGCTAGCCTCGTTAAGCCTTATATCATTGCAGTTTTATGACCGCCGCAGATCCCGCCCACGAACAGAGCCGACCCCGAAGCGCGCGCGCAAAAGCGCCCGCGATCGACTCTTTCCCACCGCGCGAGCGATTTATCAATCGCGAACTCTCGTGGCTTGCCTTCAATACGCGTGTGCTGGAAGAAGCGCGCAACCCGCGCCACCCGGTTCTTGAGCGCGTGCGATTTCTGTCGATCTCGGCATCCAACCTCGACGAATTCTACATGGTGCGGGTGGCCGGTCTTAAGGGCCAGGTGAATGCCGGCATCAGCCTGCCCTCAGCCGACGGATTGACCCCGCGCGAGCAGCTCGACGTCATCAACGACGAGGTGCGTCATCTGTTCAAGCAGCAGGACGAGGCTTGGGTCGAACTCAAGGCCCTGTTGTCTGACAACGGCATCTATGTCGTTGGGCCCGGCGACCTGTCCGAAGAGGACCGGCGCGAGCTCGAGACCCGGTTCATGGAACACATCTTTCCGGTGTTCACGCCGCTCGCCGTCGATCCGGCGCATCCGTTTCCATTCATCCCCAATCTGGGGCATGCGCTTGTGCTTCAGCTGGCGCGGATCAGCGATGGCGATGTCATGCGCGCCCTGGTGCCGATCCCGACGCAGGTGCAACGTTTCGTCCGCCTGAAGGGCGACAAGGTCCGCTTCATCCTGGTGGAAGACGTCGTCACGATGTTCCTGGACGCGTTGTTCCCGGGGTTCCGCGTCCTGCAGACGGGCCACTTCCGGGTCATCCGCGATTCGGAAATGGAAGTGGACGAAGAAGCGCAGGATCTGGTGACGAGTTTCGAAAGCGCGTTGAAGCGCCGCCGGCGTGGGACCTGCATCCGCCTCGCGTTGGCGGGAGACATGCCGTCCGATCAGGTGAAGCTGATCTGCGACGAGCTGGAAGTTTCGCCGGCGGACACCTTCAAGATCGAAGGCATGATCGGCCAGACGGATCTCAAGCAACTGATTATCGACGAGCGGCCGGATCTGTTGTTCCCACCGTACAACGCGCGGTTCCCCGAGCGCATCCGCGACTTTGACGGCGACTGCTTCGCCGCGATCCGGCAAAAGGACATCATCGTTCATCATCCGTTCGAGTCTTTCGACGTTGTTGTTCAGTTCCTGCGTCAGGCGGCGCGCGATCCCAACGTGCTCTCGATCAAGCAGACCCTTTATCGCACCAGTAAAGACAGTCCCATCGTGAAGGCGCTGGTGGAGGCGGCCGAAGCCGGCAAGTCGGTGACCGCGATGGTTGAGTTGAAGGCGCGCTTCGACGAAGAAGCGAACATTCGCTGGGCCCGCGATTTGGAGCGCGCCGGGGCGAATGTGGTGTTCGGGTTCGTCAACCTGAAGACCCACGCAAAAATTTCGTTGGTTGTCCGGCGCGAGGGCAACGATACGCGTTCATATGTCCACTTCGGAACCGGGAACTATCACCCCGTGACCGCCAAGGTTTATACCGACCTTTCCTACTTCACTTCCGAGCCTGCGCTATGCCGCGATGCGGGCCGCGTCTTCAACTATATGACCGGCTACGCACAGCCTGACGCCTTGGAAAAGCTCTCCATCGCGCCGCTGGGCCTGCGCGAGCGAATCATGAAATTGATCGCCGATGAAGTGGAGCACGTGAAGTTGGGCCGCCCGGGCACGATCTGGGCAAAGATGAACTCGCTGGTCGATCCCGACATCATCGACGCGCTGTACCGTGCGTCGCAGGCGGGCGTTAAGATCGACCTGGTGATCCGCGGCATCTGCGGTTTACGTCCCGGCGTCCCGGGACTTTCCGAGAACATCCGGGTAAAGAGCATTGTCGGGCGTTTTCTGGAGCATTCGCGAATCATGTGCGTCGGCAACGGATACGAAATGCCGTCGTCGCATGCGAAGGTTTTCATCTCCTCGGCCGACTGGATGCCGCGCAACCTGATGGCGCGGGTGGAAAGCTTTGTGCCGATCGAGAACACCACTGTCCACCAGCAGGTTCTCGACCAGATCATGGTCGCTAATATGAACGACAATGCGCAAAGCTGGGTGCTGCAGCCCGATGGACGTTATGTGCGCGAGGAGTCCGGCGAGCGTCCGTTCTCGGCCCACGAGTACTTCATGACGAACCCAAGTCTCTCGGGCCAGGGCAGCGCCTTGGAGCGGGCAAAAAAGCGTCTGCCCAAGCTGGTTCCCAGCCGCCGGTAACTCTGATATCAAGCGGGCGTTCCGGCGGCCTTCCCGGCCGCGCGTCAAAGACCTTCACGCGAATTGATGGCCCGAAAAGTCACATCCAAAACGCGGCGCGCCGATGCCAAGCGGTCTCGCAAACCCGTCGCGGTCATCGATATCGGTTCAAACTCGGTCCGTCTGGTGGTCTACGACGGACAAACCCGCACCCCTATTCCCCTGCATAACGAGAAAGCGATGTGCGCGCTGGGGAAGGGGCTGGAGAAAACCGGCAAACTGAACCCGGACGGCGCCAAGATGGCGCACGACACCGTGGGGCGTTTCGTGAAGATCTCGCGCGCCCTCGGTGCCCGCAGCATCGATGCGCTCGCGACGGCCGCTGTACGCGACGCCACCGACGGAAAGGCGTTCGCAAAGTCGCTGGCGCGCCGGGCGAAGATAAACGTTCAGATTCTGAGCGGAAAGCAGGAAGCCGAGCGCTCGGCGCTTGGCGTGCTGTGCGGCATTCCCGATGCGAAGGGTATTGTCGCGGACCTCGGCGGGGGTAGCCTCGAGCTCGTCAGAGTCGGCAATCGTCGCATGAGTGAACACACCACACTCCCTCTGGGCCTGCTGCGCCTGACGGAAGCCGCGGAAGGCGACCGCGACAAGGCGCTTTCGATCATCAACAAGGCGCTCGACAAGCATAAGTGGTTGACCGAGGAGCGCGACGAAACGCTGTACGCCGTCGGCGGCGCATGGCGTTCGCTCGCGCGCGTATGCATCGCGCAAATGAATTATCCCCTGCATGTGCTCGACAACTTCACGCTCGAGCGCCAGCAAGCGATTTCCCTGTTTGAAGTCATCTCGCGCCTCTCGCAGCGCAGCCTGGAGCAAATCAAGGGCGTCTCACGTTCGCGGCTTGCGACTTTGCCGCTGGGGGCCGCCGTGCTCGAGCGTCTGCTCGATGTAGTGAAACCGCGTGCGCTGGTCTTCTCGATTTACGGCATGCGCGAAGGTCAGTTCTTCAAGGACTTGCCCGCCGCGGTCCGCAAACAGGATCCGATCGTCAGTTTGGCGGAAGAAATGGCGCAAGCCGCCGGGCGTTCGGTGGACGCGGGATACGAGTCCTTCAAGTGGATGAGCGGGCTGTTCAAGGACGAGAGCGCCAAGCAGAAGAAGCTGCGCCTTGCCGCCTGTCTGCTACGCGACGTGTGGTGGACTGAGCATCCCGACTATCGCGCTGAACAGGCGTTCCTTCGGGTGCTGCGCCTGCCGTTCCTGGGTCTGGGGCATGAGGACCGGGCGGCCTTGGCGCTGGTGATGTACTACCGCTACCAATCCGAAGCGGCCGCGCCGATTATCGAACAAGCGCACGCATTGCTCGCGGACTCGCGCATCGAACGAATCCGCACCGTGGGTCTTGCCATGCGTCTTGCCTACGCCCTCTCGGCCGGAGCGCCGGGTTGGGTGACTAAGACGTCTTTGAAGGTCGACGGGGACAAACTGATCCTACGCGTGCCCAGGGGCGAAGCCATGTTCCGTTCGGGATCGTATGAGCGCCGCCTCAAACGCCTTGCCGATCACCTCGGCCTCGTGGCGCACATCCGGATGACCTAGCCTAGCGCGCGAATACTTCCACATCCTTGCCGTTGGCCGAAAGGCCGATGGCAAGTTTTCCGTGCTTCAGCTTGAGGGCGTCTTCGCCGAACAGCTCGCGGCGCCAGCCGTGCATGGCCGGGACATCCGCCGTGTCGGAGAGCGCGATGGCTTCGACATCGTCGCTGGTGGCAATGAGACGTTGCGCCACGTTGTGGGTGTCCGACTTCGTCTTCAGGAGAAGTTTCAGGAGTTCGACGATCGCGCGTGGTGCTGGGTTGTCGCCATTGTCCTGGCGGTCTGGCTTCGGACAATCGCTCTCCGGGACCGAGCGGCCCTTTGCGATCGCGGAGAGAACGCCTTCGACATACTTGCCGCTGGCCAGCGGCTTGGCGAGGCGGGAGCGTTTGATGTCATCGACGGTCACGGGCATGCTCGCGGCGAGTTCCAAGAGCGCGTCGTCCTTGGCCACGCGTTGCCGCGGCATATCCTGCGCTTGCGCGGTGAGCTCGCGCCACGCCGCCAGTTCGCGCAGCACGCAGAGAAGGCGCGGCGCCCGGGTCCGCGCGCGGATGCGGCGCCACGCCTCACGCGGCTCAACGCGATAAGTGGCGGGGTCGGTGAGGGTATCGGTCTCTTCCTGCAGCCAGGGCAGACGGCCGGACTTTTCCAGCTTCTTGGAAAGCTGCTGATAGACCTTCCGCAGGTGCGTCACATCGCCGAGCGCATATTTGATCTGCCGGTCGGTGAGGGGGCGCTGGGACCAGTCGGTGAAGCGCTGGGACTTATCGAGATGCGCCCCGGCAAGCTTCGAGACCAGCGTCTCGTACCCCACCTGATCCCCGAACCCGCACACCATGGCTGCGATCTGGGTATCGAAGATCGGGGTCGGGACCTGGGTGGTCGCGGTGTAGAAGATTTCGAGGTCCTGCCGCCCGGCGTGGAAAACCTTGAGGACCTTGGGGTTAGCCAGAAGGTCGTACAGCGGCTTCAGATTAATCCCGGGGGCAAGCGGGTCGATGCAGTGCGCCTCGTCGGGGCCGGCCATTTGGACTAGGCAAAGCTTGGCCCAGTAGGTGGTTTCCCGCATGAATTCGGTATCCACCGTGACGAACTCGGCCTGGCTCAGGCGGTCACAAAATGCGCTGAGCGCGTCCGTATCTGTAATCAACGTCATAGGCAGTGTCTTAGCCCCTGAGGATGTTCCCCGCAACCCACGGAAAAGCCTCGGCGCTTGACAAAAGGCGGTGTTCAGTGTGCTTTCACGCCCGCCCAAAAGGGGTTTCCGGCCCCTGTTTCAGCCCTTTCGTAAGGATTAGAGCCGATGCACCGCTACCGTTCACATACCTGTGGCGCCCTTCGCCAGGAGGATGCAGGTAAGGAAGTGAAGATCGCGGGATGGGTGCACCGGAAACGCGACCACGGAAATCTTCTGTTCGTGGACCTTCGCGACCAGTTTGGCGTGACCCAGTGCGTGGCAGATATCTCCGCGCCGGTCTTCAAGATCCTCGAAGCGGTCCGTCCGGAAAGCGTCATCAGCGTACTCGGCAAGGTCGTGCCGCGCTCGGCCGAAACCGTGAACGATAAACTTCCCACGGGTCGTATCGAGTTGGTGGTGAAGGAAGTCTCGATCCTGTCGGAAGCCGCCGTATTGCCAATGCAGGTGGCGGGTGACCAGGAATACTCGGAGGAGATGCGGCTCAAGTACCGCTTCTTGGATCTGCGCCGCGAAAAGATGCGCGACAATATGCTGTTGCGCTCGAAGGTGATCGCCTCGATCCGCAAGCGCATGTGGGATGCCGGTTTTTACGAATTCCAGACCCCGATCCTGACCGCCTCCTCGCCGGAAGGCGCGCGCGATTTCCTGGTGCCCTCGCGCCTGCACCCTGGAAAGTTCTACGCCCTGCCGCAGGCTCCGCAGCAGTTCAAACAGCTTCTGATGACCTCGGGCTTCGACCGCTACTTCCAGATCGCGCCGTGTTTCCGCGACGAAGACAGCCGCGCCGACCGCTCGCCGGGCGAGTTCTATCAGCTCGATTTCGAAATGGCTTTCGCAACGCAGGACGATGTGTTCGACACCATCGGCCCCGTGCTCGCCGGTGTGTTCGAAGAGTTTGGCAAGGGCCGCCGCGTGACCAAGACGCCGTTCCCGCGGATCACGTTCGATGATGCGATGGCGAGGTACGGCAGCGACAAGCCGGATCTTCGCAACCCGCTGATCATCACGGATGTCACCGCGGCTTTCAAAGGATCAGGTTTCGGCCTGTTCGCCAAGAACATCGAAAAGGGCGGCATTGTCCGCGCCATCGTCGGTCCCAAGTCGTCGGATCAGCCGCGCAGCTGGTTCGACAAGCTGAATGAATGGGCGCGCGAAAACGGTGCGGGCGGGCTGGGATACATCCAGTTCAAGGCCGACGGCCCCGCAGGGCCCATCGCCAAGAACCTCGACGCCGACCGCGTGGCGCAGATCAAACAGACCACGGGCGCGCAAGACGGCGATTCCGTTTTCTTTGTGTGCGATCAGCCCGCCGTGGCCGCCAAGTTCGCGGGACTCGTGCGCACGAAGGTATGCAACGAACTGAACCTGCTCGATGCCGAACAGTTTGCCTTCTGCTGGATCGTCGACTTCCCGATGTACGAGCGCAACGCCGATACGGGCCAAATCGAATTCAGCCATAACCCTTTCTCGATGCCGCAGGGCGAAATGGATGCGCTGCTCACCAAGGATCCGCTGGAAATCAAGGCGTTCCAATACGACATCGTCTGCAACGGGATCGAGTTGTCCTCGGGCGCCATTCGTAATCACCGTCCGGACATCATGTACAAGGCGTTCGAAATCGCTGGCTATACTCAGGAAGACGTGGAAACGCGTTTCGGCGGCATGCTCAACGCGTTCAAGCACGGCGCCCCGCCGCACGGCGGTTCGGCCCCGGGCATCGACCGTATCGTTATGCTGCTGGCGGATGAGCCGAACATCCGTGAGGTCATTCTGTTCCCGATGACGGGCAAAGCGGAAGACTTGCTGATGCAGGCCCCGAACACCGTGACGCCGCGCCAACTGAAAGAACTTCACATCAAGCTGGATCTGCCCAAGGACATTGCGAAGACCGCGGCGGCGGGCGAGCCCGCGAAGCAATAGTCTCTTCTTTGAGGCAAAGAAAAAGCCGGCCATCGGGCCGGCTTTTTTTGTGGGCTTTACTTCTTGAGCCAGCCCGCATCGCGCGGGAGGGCGGGATCGGCCGTAATCTTCAACTCGGCGCAGTGGTGGTAGGTATATCCACCTTCCGGATTGAAGCGGTGTTCGGCCATCCACTGGATCACCTGAAGGGTGCACTTCTCGCAATCGATGTTCGGGATACGGACATCCGTTTCCCAGATGGTTCCGGAGGGCACGCGCTCGGTATGCACGAAGACCCCGTCCGCGATGACAGGAGGTTTGGGATCCTTCTCGATCTTCGCAGACACGGAGTAGGGGCCCTTCTCTGTCTCGCGTGTCACGGTTTCGGGATCCGCAGGCAGATCCAGCGGTTGCGCCGCGAGCGCGATACGATAGTGGCCCGGATGGTAAACCGTTTCCTTGACCTTGATATGGAGCTGCGTGCCGCCCTTGATCGGGGTCACGACTTTGGTGGGCTGGGCCGAGCCGCTCGTTGTTCCACCGCAGGGTTCAGGCTTCTGCGGATCCCCGCGCTCGTCCAGGACAAGAGTTGGCGTCGGTTCGAGTAGGGCGAAGTGTGAATTCGCCTGCAGCGGGATGAAGACGGTAAGGAACGTAAGTAGTGCCGGATGGAATTTCATTGTACCCCCTTCGGTGATCGCGACCGCAAGGGGCCGCGGCTAGCGAACCTTCAGGTTCAAACGGGCGCGCCGTTCCTGCTTGATCTTGTACATCGCGGCGTCGGCAGCTTCCAGCAGAGGCTTCACCTCCGCCTTCGCGGCGTACATATGGACCCCGCAACTCGCCTTGATCGGGATCTGTACGCCGTCCCATGCCGCGTAGGCGTTGTTGAGCTTGCGGTCGAGATCCTCGGCGCGGCGAACGCCGTTGCGCTTATTTGAGCGCGGCAAGAGGATCGCGAATTCGTCGCCTCCGAGGCGTCCGATATAGTCCGTGTCACGGATATGCCCGCGCAGTAGGTTGGCCACCGTCATCAGCACTTCATCGCCGGCGGCGTGGCCATAAGTGTCGTTGACCGGTTTGAATTCGTCGAGATCGACGAAGATGAGCACACCGCCGACACCATGACGGCGGGCGACGGACAACTCATGGGTGAGCGCGTCCTCGAAGCCGCGCCGATTGAGGACACGGGTGAGGCCGTCGGTGGTGGCCAGATTCTCAAGCTCGCCGATCCGGCGCTCCTGGCTCTTGAGATGCTCGGTGATTTCCTCGACCAGTGCATGGGCGAGTTTTGCAATTTCCACGATTGCGCCGGCGCCTTCGGATTCGCGCGCGGGCGCGGCCTGCTCCGTGAACCGGACCAGTTCCGTCAACTTGGTGACGATCGACTTTGAAGATGGATCAGAACCCTCAGCGGCCGTGCGCTTCGGTTCCGGCTCCCCGGGCATCCCCGTTCCCCCGTACCCCTATTTTTTCCGCATTGTCTGAACCGCGGAAGGCCGCGTCAATAAACTAAGTTGGTGATGAGGGCAAACCTTCAACCATAGATATTGTAGAGTGGGAGGCCCGCGCGTTCAGGTGTGACGGGGCGGGAAAAGGCCCGAAAACCTGCGCTTTTCGCAGGGATTGACTGCGGTCTCGCCTCAGCCTTTGCGAGCCAAAATTAGGCCCTTCTCCGTACGATAAATTGTTTTGAGTCAAAAACGAAATAGACGAATCGCGGGCGCCGTATCTGTGCGAGATTAGCGACGGAATTGCAGATGAGGTCGATGTGAATTTGGCGCGGAAGCTGTTGGCGGGACGGTGGTTTGCTCTGCGGGCCTGCGTGGTTGCGGGTTTAAGCATCGCGGCCGGGAATGTGTTGGCCGCGGCGCCCCTTGCGCCGGCTCAAAGTGCCAAACCCGGTCTCGCGTCACACAAGGCCATCTACGAGCTGAACCTCCTGAAAACGGTGCCGGGCGAGGGCGTCAGGGCCGCGCGGGGCAGCATGATCTATACGCTCGCAGACCGCTGCGAGGGGTATACGATCGAAAGCAACATCACCATGGACCTCGCGTTCTCGGATGGCTCCGTCCAGAAGGTCGATCAACGCTATGCATCCTGGGAAGCCAAGAACGGGCGCTTCTCCAGCTTTACGATGCAAACCCTGGAAAACGGCAAGGCGGCGAAGACCTATCGCGGCACCATCACCTTGAAGCCGGACGGGTCTGGCGTTGCGACCTACGAAGCCGACAAGCCGACGACGTTCGACCTCGCACCGGGGACATTGCTCTCGACGGCGCACACGATCGCGCTGCTGCAAAGCGCCGCGGCGGGGAAGACCTTCTTCAGCAGCGACGTGATCGATGGATCGTTCGATCAGGGTCCGTTCCGCGTCACCGCCACTATCGCGGGGTCGCGCGACGGAACCGCGATCCTCAGGAAGGAAGATCCCAGCGCGGTCAGTGCCGGCCAGTACTTTCCCATGAGCCTTGCTTATTTCGCCGCCTCGGCGACCAAGTCCACGCCCGAATATGAGCTTGGCATGCAGATGCTACCTTCCGGCATCAGCCGTTCAATGACCCAGGACTTCGGCAACTTCACGATCGGCTTCAAACTCGTCGACCTCGAGGCCGTAAAGCCGGAGTGCTAGGGCCTTCAGGGCCAAAGCCACGCGGCGCCGCGGACGCCGGACGAATCTCCGTGACGCGGCGGCACCAGACGCGTGGCCACCGCATCAGAGAATACGCCCGCCGACCAGTGTCGCGGTACGTCGGTATACAGACGGGCGATCCGCGACAGCCCACCGCCGAGAACGATGACATGGGGATCAAGGATGTTGATGACGTGCGCCAAGCCGCGCGCCAACCGCTCGACATACCGGTCCATCGCAGCCTGAGCGTCCGGGTCGCGGGAAGATGCAATTCGCTCGGCGCTCCAGCCGCGTCCGTGATCGCGCGTCAGTCCTGGCCCCGAGAGAAAGGTCTCGATGCAGCCGGACCGGCCGCAATAGCAGCTCGGTCCGGGCCGCTCGTTGTCCCACGTCCAGGGCAGCGGGTTATGGCCCCACTCGCCGGTAATGGCGTTGGGGCCGCTGATCGGTCTCTTGTCGATCACCAATCCGCCACCGACGCCCGTACCTAAGATAACGCCGAAGACGATAGACGCTCCGGCCGCCGCGCCGTCCACGGCTTCGGACAAAGTGAAACAATCGGCGTCGTTCGCGAGGCGGACCGGCCGTCCAACCGCGGCCTCGATATCACGATCGAGCGCATGACCGATCAGGCAGGTGGAGTTCGCGTTCTTGATGAGGCCGGTCGCCGGCGAGATCGCGCCGGGGATGCCGACGCCGATAGTCCCCGTGGCGCCGGTCGCGGAATCGGCTGCGCGCACAAGATCGGCGATGGCGCGGACGGTCGCCTCATAGTTGCCCGCCGGTGTCGGCACCCTTTGCCGAAAGGCTTCACGCCCATCGCGGGCGAGCGCGATGGCCTCGATCTTGGTGCCCCCGAGATCCACCCCAATTCGAAATGTCATGGCGGAATGATAGACCGCCGGTAGTCTCTGCGACAGACGCCGTGATAAGAAGGAGAAATGACGACGCTCTTCATTACCCACGGCGATTGCCTAGCTCACGATACCGGCGCTTATCACCCGGAACGGCCCGACAGGCTCAGGTCGGTTCTCAAGGCGATGGAGCAGGACGACTTTCGCGGTTTGATACGCGAGGAGGCGCCGCGCGCGAGCCTCGAAGCCATGGCGCGTGCGCATCCTGGAGACTTTGTCTCCAATATTCTGAAGGCAGTGCCCGAGCGCGCCTTACGGCAGATCGATTCCGACACAGTCCTATCGCCGGGCTCCGGAGACGCCATGCAGCGTGCGGCCGGCGCAGTGGTTCGGGCCGTGGACGCGGTGGCAAAGGGCGAAGTACAAAATGCATTCTGCGCCGTCCGACCGCCGGGTCATCACGCGGAATCGACGCGTGCGATGGGATTTTGCCTCGTGAACAATGCGGTGGTCGGAGCCATGCAGGCACGGGCCGCGCATGGGCACCAACGCATCGCCGTCGTCGATTTCGATGTCCATCACGGCAATGGAACCCAGGAGATGTTCTGGAATGACGCCGACGCATTCTATGCCTCGAGCCATCAGTACCCTTTCTATCCGGGGACGGGCGGTGCGAAAGAACGCGGCGCGCATGGAAATATCGTCAATGTGCCGCTCGCAGCGGGAAGCGGCTCCGATGTGTTCCGCGGACGTTTCACCGACGAGATTTTGCCGGCCCTTGAAGCCTTCAAGCCGGGACTTCTGGTGATTTCCGCGGGGTTCGATGCCCACCGCGATGATCCACTGGCCGAGCTTCGGCTGACGGAAAGCGATTTTGCCTGGGCGACGGCCGCTCTCATGGATGTGGCGGGTAAAGTATGCGGGGGCCGGGTAGTATCGGTCCTGGAAGGCGGCTACAACGTCGGCGCATTGGCGGACTGCGTTACGGCGCACGTCCAAACGTTAATGGCGAAAGACTGAAGGATCACGAGATGGCGAAAGGCACCATACCCGCCGATATCGCGGCCATGGGCTTCGAGGAAGCGATGAAGGAACTCGAACGCATTGTCCGTGAGCTGGAGAGTGGACAGGTGAAATTGGACGACGCCGTAAAGGCCTACGAGCGCGGCACAGCCCTGAAGACCCACTGCGAAAGCAAACTCGCAGAAGCGCGCACCAAAGTGGAAAAAATCACGGGCATCGGCAAAACGCTCGGCTTGGAGCCGGCGAGTGACTGACGCGGCCGTGGTGCGGACGGACGTCTCCGCCGATTTCAAGTCGGTCCTTTCCGAGGTCGCGGCTGCGACGAATGCGGAACTCGACCGCCTCCTGCCGAACGCGCCCGGCCCTGAGAACCGTGTCATCGAAGCGATGCGTTATGCCGCGTTGGACGGCGGCAAGCGGCTACGCCCGTTTCTCGTCTGCACGAGCGCCGCGCTATTTGACGCGCCGCGGTCTCAAGCCCTTCGTGTCGCCGCCGCCATCGAGATGGTCCATTGCTATTCGCTCGTTCATGACGACTTGCCGGCGATGGACGACGACGACCTCCGTCGGGGACGTCCCACGGTCCACAAGAAGTACGACGAGGCCACGGCGATTCTGGCCGGGGACGCTTTGCTCACGGAAGCCTTCGCTGTGCTCGCCGATCCCGCGACCCATTCGGATGGTGCGGTGCGGGCCAACCTTGTGGCGGAACTCGCGGCCGTGTCGGGCGCCAGGGGCATGGTGGGCGGCCAGATGATCGATCTGATGGCCGCGGGCCTCGACCTGGACCAGGCCGGCCTGACCCGCCTTCAGGACATGAAGACCGGGTGCCTGATTGCGGGCTCATGCAGATTGGGCGCTGTGCTGGGCGGAGCGTCACCACCGGACTGCGATGCTCTCGGCGCCTACGGAATGGCGATGGGACTCGCATTCCAGATCGCCGATGACGTCCTCGATGTCGAATCGTCGGCTTCGGTAACGGGCAAGGCCACGGGCAAGGACGCCGCGGCCGGAAAGGCGACTTTTGTGTCCCGCCTGGGGCTCGAAGGTGCTAAGACTTATGCTCGTGAACTGGCTGAAACGGCCGCGCGTCATCTCACCGGGTTTGGCGACCGCGCGGGTGTGCTTCGGCAAGCGGCGTTCTTTGCCGTGGAGCGGCGGTCCTAGTCTATTTCGCGTGAGTTGCTTTATGTCGTCTTCCGGCGCCCCCCAAACACCGCTGCTCGACCGTGTCGCGTCTTCGCGCGACCTTCGCAATCTGTCCATCGAACAGCTGACGCAACTTGCCGATGAATTGCGCGCCGACCTGATTCATCAGGTTTCGCGCACCGGCGGCCATCTAGGCGCCGGGCTGGGCGTCGTGGAACTCACGGTCGCGCTCCATCACGTGTTCGAGACGCCGAAGGATCGGCTGATCTGGGACGTGGGCCACCAATGTTATCCGCACAAGATTCTCACCGGACGGCGGGAGCGCATGTCGACCATCCGCCAGAAGGACGGATTGTCCGGCTTCACCCTCCGCAGCGAGAGTGAATACGATCCCTTCGGCGCGGGGCACAGCTCGACATCCATCTCCGCCGGCCTTGGCATGGCGGTCGCACGCGACCTTTCGGGGGGAGACAATCACGTCATCGCCGTGATCGGCGATGGTGCCATGAGCGCGGGAATGGCCTACGAGGCCATGAACAACGCGGGAAGCTTGAAAAGCCGATTGATCGTTATCCTCAATGATAACGACATGTCGATCGCCCCTCCTGTTGGCGCCATGAGCGCTTACCTTTCGCGCCTGTTCTCATCGCATTCGTATCTGGGTATACGCGAGGCGCTGAAGCAAATTGCCACGCGCTTCCCGAAGCCGCTGGAAAACGCGGCGCGTCGCGTCGAGGAATACGGCCGCGGGATGGTGACCGGTGGAACGCTCTTCGAGGAACTGGGCTTCTACTACGTGGGCCCCATTGACGGACATCGGATCGATCAACTCGTCCCGGTACTGCGCAATGTGCGCGACCGCGAAGCGACCGGGCCGATCCTGATCCATGCCGTGACGAAGAAGGGCAAGGGCTACCCGCCCGCGGAAGCTTCGGCCGACAAGTATCACGGCGTGACAAAGTTCGACGTCGTGTCCGGAACCCAGGCTAAAGCGGCAACACAGGCGCCGTCTTACACAAATGTTTTTGCCAAGGCGCTGATGGCGGAAGCCGCCGCCGACGATAAAGTCATCGCGATCAACGCCGCCATGCCCAGCGGCACCGGCCTCGACAAGTTCGCCGACAAATATCCGGACCGGTGTTTCGATGTGGGCATCGCCGAGCAGCACGCGGTGACGTTCGCCGCCGGCTTGGCGACGGAAGGCTATAAGCCGTTCTGCGCGATCTATTCGACCTTCCTGCAGCGCGCCTATGACCAGGTTGTCCATGATGTCGCCGTGCAGAACCTACCGGTTCGCTTTGCAATGGACCGTGCCGGGTTCGTCGGCGCTGACGGCGCGACGCACCAGGGATCATTCGATTTGGCGTACCTCTCGTGCCTGCCGAACATGGT
The DNA here is from genome assembly GCA_041905525.1 of Rhodospirillaceae bacterium. GTDB lineage: Bacteria > Pseudomonadota > Alphaproteobacteria > Rhodospirillales > Rhodospirillaceae > SHVO01. Next base: position 10,626 of record JAYRKY010000012.1, on the reverse strand, counting down.
GATCATGGCGGCGGCGGACGAACTGGAACTCATGCACATGGTGGCGACGGCCGCCGCCCACAACACCGGGCCGATCGCTGTGCGATATCCGCGCGGCGAGGGGGTGGGACTCGACCTGCCGGAGCGCGGCACCCCGCTTGAAATCGGCAAAGGCCGCGTGATCCGCGAAGGCTCGAAGGTCGCGTTGCTCAGCCTGGGCACGCGTCTGGCCGAATGTTTGAAGGCGGCCGACGATCTGGCGGCACGCGGGCTTTCGACCACAGTCGTGGACGCGCGCTTTGCCAAGCCGCTCGACGCGGCTCTTATTGAACGGCTGGCACGGACCCATGAGGTCCTCGTGACGGCGGAAGAGGGATCGTCGGGCGGCTTTGGCGCAAGCGTGCTGCAGCATCTGGCCGCGCGCGGTCTGCTCGATCACGGTCTGAAGATCCGCACGCTTTGCATGCCCGATGTTTTCTTCGAGCACGCAAAGCCCGAGGACCAGCTGCAGGCGGCCGGACTTTCGGCGGCCTCCATCGCGCAGACGGCGTTGACGGCGCTCGGCGCCGTCGCGGGCGACAAGCCAGCACGGGCGTAACCGCGCGTGGCGGAGAAGGTTCGCCTCGATCAGCTTCTGGTCGACCGAGGCCTGGTCGAGAACCGCACCAAGGCGCAAGCTCTCATCATGGCGGGCTTGGTATACACCGGGGAGCAGAAGCTGGTTGCCGCGGGCACCAAGTTCAATGTGGACACACCTCTGTCCGTCCGCGGGCAGGACCATCCCTGGGTGTCGCGCGGCGGTCTGAAGCTCGCTCATGGCATGACTCACTTTGGCTTTGAGGCGCGGGATCGCATTTGCATAGACGTTGGAGCCTCGACGGGCGGCTTTACCGATGTTCTGCTGACCTCCGGCGCGGCGAAGGTTTACGCCGTGGATGTCGGCTACGGTCAGCTGGCCCATAAGCTCCGCGTCGATCCGCGGGTCGTGGTGCTGGAGCGCACGAATGCCCGCATGCTGGATGCGCCGTCTATTCCTGACCCCATCGGCGCGGTCGTTTGCGATGCGAGTTTCATAGGACTGCGCACCGTGTTGCCCGCGGCGTTGTCTCTCACCGTGCCCGGAGCCTGGCTGATTGCGTTGATCAAGCCGCAGTTTGAGGTGGGTAAAGACCGCGTCGGCAAAAAGGGCGTCGTGCGCGATCCGGCCCTTCACGCAGAGGTGTGCGCGACCATCTCGGCGTGGGTGTCGGGCCTGCCGGGCTGGGCTGTTGAAGGCATTGAGAAGAGCCCAATCACCGGGCCCGAGGGAAACGTGGAGTTTCTCATCGGGGCCCGGCGCGCCGGATAGCTAGTTCACCGGCACGGGCGCCAAATAAAGCTGCGTCCCGGGACGATTGGCGGCGTCGAGTTCGTTCAGCACCGGGCTTACGGCCTCAGCGAGCCGGACCATGGTGTGGAGCGCGCTGACGATGCCGAACGGCAGGTTCGGGTTCTCGAGGCCGCTGAGAAGTTCGGCTAGGCGCCCCTTCGGCTTCGGGAAAGCAACGAGTTCGACCGCATCGCCCGGCTGCAGGCCGACGCGCGTCTTTGTGTAGTCGATAGCCTTCGAGAGGCCGCCCAACTCGTCCACAAGACCGGCCGCCAGGGCATCTTTTCCGGTCCAAACGCGCCCTTTGGCGACTTTCTCAATCTCTTCCTGTGTCTTGCCGCGACCTTGCGCCGCCTTGCCGGTGAAGTCGGCATAGGTCGCGTCGAGCATCTGGTTGAGACGGGCGAGTTGCGCCGGCGAGAAGTCCGTGGTCGAGCTGAAAATGCCGGCGGACTCGCCAAAGGTGATGCGCTCGAAGTTGATGTCCAGCTTATCGAGGGCGCCGCCGATGACGACCTTTCCCATCACCACGCCGATGGACCCGGTGATCGTCGCAGGCTGCGCGAAAATCCGGTCCGCGGGCATCGAGATGAAATAACCGCCGGACGCCGCAAGGTTCCCCATGCTGACGATCACCGGCTTTTTCTTGTCTTTCGCCTTCACGATTTCGCGCCAGATCGTGTCTGAGGCCACGTACGATCCACCGGGGCTGTCGACACGGATCAAGACGGCGGCGATGTCGTCATCGGCCAAGGCGTCACGCACGGCCTTCGCCATCACGCCCGACCGTACGCCGGTACCGCCGCCGAAAAGTGACTGGTTATCTTCCTCGTCACCGCGCACGATTTCGCCGATGGCGTTGATGATGGCGACTTTCTTGGACGCGCCTTTCGCGTGGTACCCCAGGTCGAGATACTCGCCGATGGTTAGGGCGCTTGCGCCCGCGGCCTTTGCCCGCACGGCGCTATCGAACTCATCACGATAGCCAAGGGCGTCCACGAGGCCGCTTTCGCGCGCCTCCGCGGCCATCAGCGGGCCCCGGTCGACCAGCGCCTTCACGGCGTCGGGTGCAAGTTTGCGGCTGTCTGCGATGCCGGTAATCATCTGCTCGAACCACGAGCCGAGGAGGGCCTGGAGCGCTTCGCGGTTGGCCGCCGACATGGTCGAGTTGGTGAGGTTTTCCCCGGCGCTCTTGTACTCCTTGCGCTGCAGGAACGAGGCCTTGATGCCGAAGCGATCAAGGAAATCCTTGAAGAACATCTGTTCCGTGCCGATCCCGGCGACGCCCACCGTGCCGGACGGCTGCACCCAAATAGTGTTGAAGGCCGACGCAAGATAGTAGGAGGGCATCGCGCCGACGGTTTCTCCCATCGTTTCGGAGAACAGGAAGGTCGGTTTCCCGGAGGTTTCGAACTCCGCGATCATATCGCGAACTTCCTGCACTTGGGCGAGTCCGAGCGGCGAGACGCTCAAGGTGGCCCGCAACGCGACCACACGCGGGTCGTCCTTCGCCCGGCGAAGCGCGATGATGACATCCTGCATCCGTGGTGTGGACTTCAGGCCCAAACCGGCAAGACCGGCATGGGCGCGGCCCTCTGAAATTTCCTTGTCGAGGTCGAGCGTGAGAACGATTTTATCCGGCGCGCCCGCTTTATGGTCCTCGCCCTTGAAACTGGATACGGCATAGAGGATGCCGACGAAGGTCACGATGACCAGCACGCCAATGCTGGCCAGCAGGCCGAGGAGAACTTTTCCGAATGTGCGCATCGTGGCTCCTAGTTTGTCCCGCGCCCCCGACGTCCCCCCGGACGTTTTTTCGCGTGTTGAATTATCTCACCCGTTTTGGGCTTGGTGCCGCAAGAGATGATCGGCGAGGACGGCGGCGACCATCGCCTCGGCCACCGGCACCCCGCGAATGCCGACACACGGGTCATGGCGTCCTTTGGTCATGATCTCCGTTTCGCTTCCGTGGATATCGATTGTTTTGCGCGGCGCGAGGATTGAACTGGTCGGCTTGATCGCGACGCGCGCGACGATGGGCTGACCGGTCGAAATGCCACCGAGAATGCCGCCCGCCTTGTTGGAAAGGAATTCCACCTCGCCGGATGGCCGCGCGCGCATTTCATCGGCGTTTTCCTCGCCGGAGAGGGCTGCAGCGGCAAAGCCGGCGCCGATTTCAACGCCTTTCGCGGCGTTGATCCCCATGAGGGCCGCCGCGAGGTCGGCGTCGAGCTTGGCGTAGATCGGGGCCCCGAGTCCGACGGGGATGCCTTCGGCGACAACTTCGATGACCGCCCCGCACGACGATCCGGCCTTACGGACGCCTTCAAGATACTGGGCCCAGTTTTCGGCGGCGTGGGCATCGGGTGAGAAAAACGGGTTGCGGTCGACTTCCTCCCAATCCCACCGCGCGCGGTCGACGGTGTGAGGTCCCATCTGAATCAGGGCGCCGCGAATGGACACCCCATCGCCGAGACGGGACGCGAGAATTTTGCGTGCAATAGCGCCCGCGGCGACACGCATGGCGGTCTCGCGCGCCGAGGATCGGCCGCCGCCCCGATAGTCGCGGATGCCGTACTTCTTCCAGTAGGTGTAGTCGGCGTGCCCGGGGCGGAACTTCTGCGCGATGTCGCCGTAATCCTTGGAGCGCGCGTCGACATTTTCGATCAACAGTCCGATGGGCGTGCCCGTCGTCATTCCTTCAAAGACGCCGGACAGAATCCTGACGGTGTCGGGTTCTTGGCGTTGTGTTGTGTACTTCGACTGACCGGGACGGCGCTTATCGAGCCATACCTGAATATCGGCCTCCCTAAGCGGGATGCGAGGAGGGACACCATCGACCACGCAACCGATCGCCGGGCCATGGCTTTCGCCGAAGGTCGTGAAGCGAAAGAGCGTGCCGAAGGTGTTGAAGGACATCGGCGGCGCTACTTGGCGAGATTGGCGCCGTTAAGGAGATCCGCGATGCCTTGTGAGGATTCAGGAGCGAGCATTCCTACGACATGATAGCCGCAGTCCACATGATGAACTTCGCCGGTCACGCCGCTGGACAAATCACTGATGAAGTAGAGGCCCGATTTGCCGACGTCTTCGATCGTGACGTTGCGATCCATCGGCGCGTTCAGCTCATTCCATTTCAAAATGTACCTGAAGTCGCCGATCCCGGACGCCGCGAGGGTCTTGATGGGGCCGGCGGAGATAGCGTTGACGCGGATGTTCTTGGAGCCGAGATCGGCCGCGAGGTAGCGCGTGCTCGCCTCGAGCGCGGCTTTGGCCACGCCCATGACGTTGTAGTGCGGCATGACCCGCTCCGCACCGTAGTAGGACAGGGTGACAAGGCTACCGCCATCCTTCATCAGGGGTTCGGCGCGGCGGCACACGTCGGTGAACGAGTAGCAGGAGATATCCATGGTACGCAGGAAGTTCGCACGGCTGGTCTCCACGTAGCGCCCTTTGAGTTCATCCTTGTCGGAGAATGCAATCGCATGGACGACGAAGTCCAAGCGGCCCCACGCCTTCTCAATCGCCTCGAAGACCGAGGCCACGGACGCTTCATCCGTGACGTCGCACGACAAAACGAGCGGACTCTTCACGCTCTCGGCGAGCGGCCGAACGCGCTTTTCGAGCGCTTCGCCCTGGTAGGTGAACGCCAGGGTCGCGCCATGCATGGCCGCCTGCTGGGCAATTCCCCAGGCAATCGACCGATCGTTGGCCACACCCATGATGAGGCCAAATTTTCCTTCGAGCAAACCGCGCCCACTCATGCGTATTCTTCCGAAAACCTTTCGGGAACCAATAACTTAGTGCATCCTACACTAATGTCGTTACAGGGCAAGGCATGGGGCGCGCATCTGCCATGAGTGAAAGCCCGATCGCCGAAGGTCATTCCCTGACGGCCCGCAAGCGGGCGCGGCCGCCTTGGCGCGTTACAGTGCGTTTCTTTTTGAAACGCATGCGCCAGCACGCGATTTTGGAAATTGCGTCCTCGTTAAGTTTCTCGACCGTGTTCGCTCTGATCCCGGCGCTCGCCCTTCTTTTGGCCGCCGTCGCGGCCTATCCGGGTCTGAGCTCGCTGCGGGAGCGGATGGAAGACTTCCTGCTGGCCAATCTGATGCCCGAAACGGGGCTTCATGTGGGTGTTGCCATCGCAGGCTTCGTCCGGGCGGCGGGGGAGCTGACGGCGGTCGGGATCATCGGACTGATCGCAGCCGCCTTGGTCCTGCTGATCTCGGTCGAGAGCGCATTCAACAAAATCTTCCGCGCGGCTCGCCAGCGCCGTCTCGCGCTTCGCCTTCTCGTCTTCTGGACGTTGATGACGATCGGCCCTCTGCTCCTGGGGCTCGGTTTTTCCCTGTTCGGAATATTCACCGCCCTCCCGCTCTTCGGTGGACCCGAGGAGGCGAGTAATTTCGATCTTGTCCTGGGAAGTGTCGCGCCCGCCGTGCTGGGGTGGATCGTCTTGACCGTTCTTTACACAATCGTCCCGAACCGCAGGGTCTTCCTGAAGGATGCCATGGTGGGAGCTCTGCTGGCGGCGCTTCTGCTGACGTTCGTGCGTTACACCTTCGCATTCTACGTTTTGACGATGACCGCGTACCAGGCGATTTACGGCGCCATGGCAGCGATCCCGATTTTCCTGATCTGGGTATTCGTGGTGTGGGTCATCGTGCTGTCGGGCGCGGTCGTGACGGCCTCGATGCCCGACTGGCGGCACGAGCGGAGCGGCGCGACTGTCGGACCCGCAGGGCGGTTGATGACCGCGCTGGCCATTCTCTCGCACCTGGAGCGCGCGGCTCGCGATGGGAGCGGTCTTATCACCGCGCGCCTTGCGAAAGCGGTGACCGCCCCGGACATCGTCTTTGCGTCGGTCCTCACCGAACTCCGCGCCGCACGTTTCGTTGTCGTCACGGACGCGGGTCAGTGGATGCTAGCACGAGACCTTGATCGCACGCCGCTGGCCGACCTCGTTCATTGCTTCGGTTTTGGTCTTAGCTTCGGGTTGGGCATGGTGAGCGCGCCCGAGTTTGACGACAGCGAGACCGGCCGCAGAGTGGCCGCCGCGCTCAGGCAAGCCGCGGAATCGGAGCAGCGCGCGCTTTCAATTACGCTAGGACGGCTCCTCCAGACGCCTCTGGAGGCGTAGCGCGGGCGGGGCGATCGAGACAAAAAAAACGGCCCCGTTCCCGGGGCCGTTTCTACAATCATGTGCCGCGCGTGGTTACGAGACGATCTTCCACGAGCCATCGGGCTGCTGGCAGGCGCGGCCGAAGCCGCGTTCCCTCTCGCCGCCGACGATGATTTCGGATTGGAACTCGCGGCAGTACTCGCCGCGCTGGCTGCGGCCGTCGCGGACCGGTGTGACGGTGCCGCGGTGTCCGGTATCCGGATTATTCCAGATGATCGTTTCACCGATCGGCGCGCCGTAAGCACGGTTCTCGGCTTCGCGCATCTTCATGCGGTCGACTTCATCCATACGCTTCCCGACAGAGCTGCCCACCGCAGCGCCCGCCAGCGTGCCGAGCGCGGTCATTGCAAGGCGGCCATCGCCGCTTCCGAATTGCGAGCCGAGCAGACCGCCAAGGCCAGCGCCGAGCAGCGTGGCGCCGGTCTGGTTGTTGCCCTCGGCGCATGCGCCCAAGGACAGGCTGGCGGCAACCGCCATGACGACAGCGAGTTTTGACGACTTAGATCTGAGCATGACGTTCACCTTGGTTATGCGTTCTGGTCCGGCGCGGAGGGCGCGGCCGGAGGTGTTCCTTAAACGATTGAGTCCGTGTTTTCGTTCGCGTTCTCACCGCCCCGAGACGGTATAAAGCCCGATAATGGTGGCGAAAATAAGTACGCGCCAAGGCATCGGCAAGGGGGGCGGAGCCGGTCCCGAACGAAAAATCCGAAGATTGACAAGGGCCTGCGGGCGACGGACGTTAACGAACTTGCCACAGTCTTCCGAGCCGCGCGTGACCGTCCTTATCCCCTCCGTAACCGACCCCCTCGATCTCTTCCGCCGCTGGCTGGACGAAGCCATCGCGCAGGAGCCGGATGTGCCAAACGCCATGAGCCTGGCGACCGCGACGCCGGACGGGAAACCGTCCGTCCGCATGGTCCTTTTGAAAGACGTGAGCGCCGGCGGCTTCGTTTTCTATACGAACGCCGAAAGCAGAAAAGGCGGTGAGATCGCGCGCAACCCTTCAGCCGCGATCTGTTTTCACTGGAAATCCCTGCTGCGCCAGGTGCGCGCGGAAGGTGTCTTGACGGAGGTCACGGCCGCGGAGGCGGACGCATACCACGCGACGCGACCGCGCCAGAGCCAGATCGCCGCGTGGGCGTCCGCGCAGTCGCGTGAAATCGAGGATCGCGCCGTATTGGAAGCGCGGGTCGCGGAGATGGAGAAACGCTTCGCCGGTGGACCCGTTCCTCGGCCGCCGTACTGGACCGGGTACCGGCTTACCCCGGACGTCATCGAGTTTTGGTTCAACGTCGCCAATCGCCTTCACGACCGCCTGGTGTTCCACCGCGACGGCGCCGGATGGCGCACTACCCGCCTTAACCCGTGAACGAGACAGTCATTTCCCAAAATCCGGCCCGGCTGATGCGCCTCGCGACGCGCGCGGCGGTGATGTGCGCACTGGTGCTCATCGGCGTGAAGACATGGGCGTATCTGCGCACCGGCTCGGTTGCGCTGCTTTCCAGTCTGGCGGACTCGGCGCTGGATCTTCTGGCCTCGGGCTTGAACTTGGTCGCCGTACGCTTTGCTCTCACGCCCGCCGATGACATGCACCGGTTCGGACACGGAAAGGCCGAACCATTGTCGGGCCTTGCTCAGGCGGCGTTCGTCGCCGGCTCGGCCGTCCTGATCATCGTGCAGGCGATTTCGCGTCTGCATGATCCCGCGCCGGTGTCCGAGGCGGGTATTGGGATCGCCGTGACCGTATTCTCCATCGCCGTCACGATCGCTCTTGTTCTTCTGCAGCGCTACGTCATCGCGAGAACGTCATCAGTGGCGATCAGTGCGGACTCGCTGCACTACACCGGTGACCTTCTGCTCAACGCCAGCGTCATCGGCGCTCTACTTCTTGCATCCATTCCGAATTTCGCATGGACCGATCCCATTTTCGGGATCGCGATCAGCGTCTTCATCCTCATCAACGCGCTGCGCATTGGTCTGCGGTCCGTCGATGCCTTGATGGACAAAGAGCTGCCGGCGGAAGAGCGCGAACGCATTGTGGCCATCGCGCTTCATCATCCCAAGGTCCTGCGCGTTCATGAATTGCGCACCCGCAGTTCCGGCATGCAGAAGCACGTGCAAATGCATATCGTTCTGGACCCGAACTTGAAGCTCGTGGATGCTCACCGCATCTGCGACGATGTCGAGAAGGCGGTCGAAGGCGAATTCCCCGGAGTGGATATCATCATTCACGAAGACCCCGACGGCGTGGCCGAATATCATCCGCGGGTCGGCGCATAGGAGGGGGCTCATGCATTCCTTCAGATCGGCGCTCAATCAGGTGTTTTTCGAACACTGGCGGTCGCTCCGAAGGGGGAACGGCCTGCCGCTGCTGAAGGACTTCTTGGCGCATCCTCATCCTCAGCTTCAGCCGCAGATCGTCATCAAGGACATTCTTCCGACTAAGAGCATTCGCGTGCGGTTGCACGGCACGCGCCTTGTCGACCTAGCCGGAGAAGATCTCACGGGCCGTGATCTTCTCGAGTATGCCGATACGCCAAAGATGGCCGACGAGTTATGGGGGTTCCAGAAGACCGTGGCGGATCACCCGGTCGGATTGAGCGTGCTGAAGAATACCGTGACGTCGTCGGATCGCCGCGTCACGTTCGAGGAGGTCTCGCTGCCCGCCGAACCGTTTCCGGGCGGTCCTCCGTGCGTCATCGGCAGTGTGGTCTTGATGGAAGACATCAAGGAGACCGATGTCGTGTCTCACCTTTTGGCCTATTCAGCGCCGCTCTGGATCGACCTCGGCTGGGGCACGCCGGATCAAGCCGGTTAACCCAGCCTCAGAACAGGGCGAGTTGATCGCCGGCCCTCGGCGGCGCCTTGAACTGGCTGGTGTCGAGAGGCGCTTGCGGTTTGTTGAGGCCCAGACGTTTGCAGGCGAGCCTGAATCTGTCGGCCAAAGCTTCGGCAATCGGCCCATTGCCGGTCATGCGTTCTCCCCATTTCGCATCGTAGTCAAGGCCGCCGCGCATTGCGCGCACCAAGCTCATCACGCGTGAGGCGCGTTCGGGTACGGATGCGGCGAGCCACTCCTGGAACAGGTCTTTTACCTCGAGCGGGAGCCGCAACATGACATAGCCCGCGCTGGTGGCCCCCGCGTCGCGGGCAGCCTCGAGCACACCTTCCATTTCGTGATCGTTGAGCCCCGGTATTGCCGGCGCGAACATCACGCCGGTGGGGATGCCGACACTGCTAAGATCGCGGATCGCGGCAAGCCGGCGCTGCGGCGTCGAAGCACGCGGCTCCATTTTTCGCGAGAGGGTGTGGTCCAGCGAGGTGACGGAAAGCGAGACCCGCGCGAGGTTCTTCTTAGCCATCGGATGAAGAATGTCGATGTCGCGCGCGACAAGCGCCGATTTCGTCACGATGCCCACCGGGTGGTTGAACCGCGCCAGCACCTCGAGAATGGATCGCGTGATCTTGTAGTGCCGCTCCGCCGGCTGATATGGGTCGGTGTTCGTCCCCATCGCCATCGTCCGGCAGCGGTACCCCGGCGCGCGCAACTCCTTGTCCAGCAGATGGGCGGCGTCGGGCTTGGCGAAAATCTTGCTCTCGAAGTCCAGGCCCGGGGACATGCCCAGGTAGGAGTGGGTGGGGCGCGCGAAACAATAGGTGCAGCCGTGCTCGCAACCCCGGTAAGGGTTTATGGAGCGGTCGAAGCTGATATCGGGGGAGGTATTACGGGCGATGATGGTGCGCGTTGAATCCTTCAGGATTTCCGTCCGCAGGGGTGGGGCGGGGGCGTCCAGGTTGTCCCAGCCGTCATCCAACGCGACCCGCCCGCGCGGCTCATAGCGGCCCGCCGCATTACTGACGGCGCCGCGGCCCCGGCGTGCGTCGGGATGCACGCCGACGGTTCCCTCGAGCCCTCCGCCCATATAGCGGGCTTCGGAGCGGGGATTGGGATCGGGGGGTCGTTTGGCGTGCGAAAAGGACATTCTCGGATTCTAGGTCCGGGATAAGAACAAAACAAGAACATTTCAGCGAAAAATATGCCCCGGCGGTAAGGGGGGTTACCGCCGGGGCTGGACCGGTCCGTTTGAGGGGT
>JAYRKY010000057.1:0-1924 GCA_041905525.1 Rhodospirillaceae bacterium | reverse complement strand
CGTTTCCGTCGCGATGTTCATATGGCCTTTCTGGCGCGATTGGCGCCGGCGCGCCCGCACTGTCGCTGCATGATAGTTATGGCAATTTGAAATGGAGCCCCCGATGAAACGCAGAGATCTCCTACTGGGTACGCTCGCCGCCTCGATCGCGCTACCGGCCAGCGCGCAAAGCTATCCTGACAAGGCGATCCGGGTGATTGTTCCGAATCCGCCAGGTGGCAGTGCCGACTACATCGCGAGATTCTTCCAGGCGCCGATGCAACGCGTCCTTGGTCAACCCATAGCTATTTCGAATGTCGTCGGTGCCGGTACGGCTGTGGGAAATCGGCAGGTCCGCGACTCCGCGCCGGACGGCCATACCGTACTTGCGGTCCATCAGGCACTTTTGACGGCAGCAACGCTGAAGGTGATGGACTTTGGACCCGAGGCATTTGCCCCCGTGGCTCAAGTGGCGACCGAATACGTTACCGTTGTCGTCAATCGGAAGGCGCCCTACCAGGATCTACCTTCTTTCATTGCGGCGGCGAAGGCCTCGGAGCTCAAGGCGGGAGTGCAGATCGGCGCAATCAACCATTTCCTGTTCCTGTCGCTGGGTGACGCGACGGGGATAAAGTTCCGGTACGTCAACACAGGGGGCGGCGGACCGACGCGCACAGCGCTTGCCGGCGGTCACGTCGATTGCGCATTCCTGACGGTCAATGAAGCGAAGCCGCTCGTCGACTCGGGCGACTTGACGATCATCGGGATTTTCGCGCCTCAGCGCCTTCCGAGCTGGCCCGATCTGAAGACCGCACGCGAGCAGGGAACAAATCTTCTACTCAATCTGAATTACTGGTGGTGGATGCCCAAAGCAACGCCGCGCGACCGCGTCGACCGGTTCGCCGAGGCGCTTCGCGCGTCGATGGGCGATGCCGAAGTGGTTCAGAAATTCTCCGAGTTCAACATGACGCCGGCCTTCATGAAGGGCGCCGAACTCGAAGCCGAGATCAACAGACAGTACGAGGCGATGAAACGCCTCGCCGAACGCAACAACGTGACCGCCGGCTGACGGCGGGATCGAACGGAGGGGGAGACGACTCATGAACGATGGAGCAGGTCGCCGCGACGTGATGGCGGGCGCGGCAGCGCTCGGTGCCGTGGCAAGCATGCCGTGGGTGCCAAAGGCTGTCGCACAGACGCCGAAAGTCGGTCCGTTTACGATCGTCATCAACAATTCGCCGTGGTTCGACGGGTTTCGCGGCCTCGTCGAAGCGTACGAAAAGGAGACCGGAAACAAGGTCAATCTTGACGTCAATCCGTTCGGCGGCAGTCTCGAGAAGCAGCGCGCGTCGGTCCGCGCAAAAGACGGACTTTTCGACCTGCTCATCATGAACGGCTTGTACTATCAGGAAATGTACCACGGTGGCTTCCTGACACCGATCAACGACATCGATCCGTCTTTCAAACTCGATCCGCAGATGATCCGGTACGACAACACGGTCTACTGGAACGAGGCGACAAAGACGCATGACCCGAGCGGAAAGCTGATGAGCGTTCCGGTCAACGGCAACATTCCGCTGCTGCTTTACCGCGCCGACCTGTACGCGGAACACAAGCTCCAAGTGCCGAAGACGTGGGACGAGCTTCTTGCCAACGCTAAGAAGCTACACAACCCGCCGCGCATGTACGGCATCGTGCAGCGCGGTGCGCGCGGTTCTCCGAACGACATTTCGTACGACTGGTGGCCGTATCTCTATAGCTTCAACGGCAGCCTGTTCCGCGACGAGCCGAAGGGCGATTTCACGATCACCATCAACAGCAAGGAGGCCAAGGCGGCGCTGGATTTCTACATCCGCATGGCCAAGGAGGCCGGTCATCCGCAGACCGGCGGTCTTGCGCAGGCGCAGATCATCCAGAACGTCGCAACGGGTCGTGCAGCGCATGC
>JAYRKY010000011.1:0-112975 GCA_041905525.1 Rhodospirillaceae bacterium | reverse complement strand
CAGGCATCGACGTCAACGCAGAATTAGGGCGGACCTAGGCTGTCAGACCCGCCTTCTTCAACACCTTCGTTTGCGATTGCGCCAGGCGATCGACGTCAAACCCTTCAATCGTCTCGTGGAACAATCGGTACCAATTCACCTTCGCGTTCAGGTGCATGAAGACCGATCCCAGTCCAATGGCCGCGCGATCCATCAGCACAAATTCGCGTGGCGGCTTTACGCCTCCGAGGCGTTTCAACTCCACATGCACTTTAGCGACCGTGTCTCGGCCGTACTGCGCGGCGTTCGTTTCCTCCACCAGTCTTGGCCGGTCCTCCATCAAGGGCGCGTAGACGAATGCCGCCCAGATATTGAGGACGTCGATCACTTCATTGCTGAGCCCTTTGAAGCCCCAGGACTCGTAGGCCGACACTGCAAGCGCGCGATCGTTGGCGCGGATCGCGCGGTAAAGTTCGATAACGCCTTTCACGAAGGCCGGCGGAAACACGCGGATACAGCCGAAGTCCAACAGATTGACGGTCGCGTCAGGCCTGACCGTGTAATTCCCGAGATGGGGGTCGCCGTGGATGACGCCGTACTGATAGAAGGGGACATACCATGCACGGAACATGTTCACGGCGATTTCGTCGCGCGTCGCCTGGTCCGCTTCCCCCGCCACATCTTTCAAGGGCCGACCCTCGAGCCATGACATGGTCAGGAGGCGCCGGGTGGAAAGCTCCGGGAATACGTTGGGGATGTGCACCCCCTTCTCTTCGCCCAACATGTGCCGATAAAGCGCGAGATTCCGCGCTTCGCGTTCGTAATCGAGCTCTTCCCGCAGACGGTCGGAGATTTCGTTATGGATGTCGCTGGGATCGATGGCGGGATCGAAGCGTCGATAGGCGGAGAACACGAGCTTCAACTGCCGTAGGTCCGCCTCGACCACCGATTCCATGTCGGGGTACTGGAGCTTGCAGGCAAGAGCCTCGCCCTTCTTGCTTTGTGCCTTGTGAACCTGACCGAGGGACGCCGCCCTCGCCGCTTCACGTTCGAAGGACGCGAACCGCGATTTCCAGTCCGCACCGAGCTCGGTGGTCATGCGCCGGTTGACGAAGGGCCAGCCCATGTGCGGGGCGTTGGATTGAAGCTGCGCCAACTCCGCCGCGTACTCCGCCGGTAGCGCCTCGGGGATCGACGAAAGTATTTGGGCGACTTTCATCAGCGGCCCCTTGAGGCCACCCAGAGCAATCTTGAGCGTCTCGGCATTCTTGCTGTTGTCGCCCTTTAGGCCGAGGACACGTTCCCCGGCCACCCGCGCGGCAATGCCGCCGATGGCGGTTCCAACCTGGGCATAGCGCCGGACGCGGCCCGTGACGGTGTTTTCGCTCTTGGCCACCTAGCCCATCCGTTCCAGTTCGTCGATGAACCCTTCAATAGTCTTCATCCCCCGGCGCCAGAAACCGGGGTCCGTCGCATCCAAGCCGAAGGGCGCGAGCAACTCTTTGTGGCGCAGCTTTCCGCCCGCGGCCAGCATCTCGAGATATTTCGTTTCGAAGTCCGGCACCGCCTTGGTGGCGTAGACATTGTAAAGCGCGTTCACCAGGCAATCCCCGAACGCATAGGCGTACACATAGAAAGGCACATGCAGGAAATGACTGATGTACGTCCAGTAGTACTTGTATTCGTCGTCAAAGCGGATCTTGGGGCCTAAACTGTCGCCTTGGATTCCCATCCAGAGCTCGCAAAGCCGCTCCGCCGAGAGTTCTCCATTCTTGCGCTCATCGTGGACCTGCCGCTCGAACTCGTGGAATGCGATTTGCCGCACCACCGTATTCAGCATGTCTTCGACTTTGCCGGCCAGCAGGGCGCGGCGTTCCTCGGGGCGTGTCTCCTGTGCGAGCAGCGATTGAAACGTCAGCATCTCGCCGAAAACCGAGGCCGTCTCGGCAAGGGTGAGAGGCGTGCCCGAGACCAAATAACCCTGGGGCGCGGCAAGCACTTGATGAACACCGTGTCCCAACTCGTGGGCGAGTGTCGCGACGTCCCGCGGGCTACCAAGGTAATTCAAAAGAATGTAAGGGTGCGCCGAAGGCACGGTGGGGTGCGAGAAAGCCCCGGATTGCTTGCCCGGTCTCGCCGGAGCATCGATCCAGTTCTTGTCAAAAAAGTCCCGCGCGATCCCGGCGATCTTGGGAGAGAACTTATTGTAGGCATCCAGGACCGTGGATTTTGCTTCGTTCCACGGAATATCGCGCTTTGCGCTCGCGGGGAGCGGCGCATTCCGGTCCCAATATTCAAGCTGGTCCTTCCCCATCCACTTCGCTTTGAGCGCGTAGTAGCGATGGGCTGTATCCTTGTATGCACCCTTCACCGCGCTCACGAGCGCGTCGACCACCTCGTCTTCCACCAGGTTCGCAAGATTGCGCGACGAAACAGGCCGCGGGAAACGGCGCCACTCGTCTTCCACCGCCTTATCCTTCGCGAGGACGTTGGTGATCAAAGTCACGAGCTGCGCCTTCTCACCCAACGCGGCCCCAACACCCTTGGCGGCCGCCCGCCGCTTACCTTCATCAGGGTCGGAGAGGCGATTGAGCGCGGCGGTCAGCGTCATCGGGTCCTTTTCGCCATCGACCGTGACCCGGATTCCCGCGAGCGTTTCGTCGAACAGTCGCACCCAGGCGGTACGGCTGGTCGTGCTCTTGTCCAGGAACAACTTCTCCAGGTCGTCCGAGAGTTCGTGTTTGCGCGAGACGCGCAAGTCCCTCACCCACGGCTCATAGTGCCGCGCACGCGGATCTGACATCTTCTGCGCGAGCGCATCGTCCTCGAGCCGGTTTATCTCGAGTGTGAAAAACAAGAGTCGCCCTCCGAGGACGGTCAAACGTTCGCTGATGTCTTGATAAAACCGCCCGCGCGCGGGATCCGAGACATTTTCCGTTTGATAGAGCTGCGCGTAACTCCCAATTCTGCCGGTGACTTCACTGATCGCTTCGTATTCGGCGATTGCGGCGGCGAACGCGGCGCTTCCCAAAGCCGCGATATTGCCGCGATGCTTCTCGAACGCACCGATGCGGCGATCAAGCTCAGCGAAGTCGGACGAAATGCGCGGGTCATCAGGACCCGCGTAGAGATCGCTCAGCTTCCACGCTGGCAGGTCGCCCAGGTTGACGGCGGAACCGCTCGCCGGTTCATCCTTGAGGGTGCGGCGATCTGTAACCAAGTGCGTCATGTTTCATGTCCGATAAAGAGGAAACCGATAGGGTCCTATATAGGGTACGAAATCGCCCTGCCAACGCCAATGCACTGGACATAATCGCATAATCCCTTGAAGAATGGCCCCTGGGAGGAGCCTGTGGCGCAATTGTCATATGAAATCGACACGCAAACTGTCGGGAGCCTGCCGGGCATGTTTTATGCCCAGGCACGCAAACTCGGCGACCGGGCGTTTCTCTGGGCCAAGGAGGGCGGCGTCTATCGCTCGCAGAGTTGGACCCAGATCGCGGAACGGGTGTCAGCCCTCGCCTACGGACTGAAGGCGGCCGGCGTGAAACCGGGCGACCGCGTGATGCTGGTCGCCGAAAACCGGCCCGAATGGCTGATCGCCGACGTCGCCATTATGTCGATCGGCGCGATCGCGGTTCCCACCTACACGACCAATACGGCCGTCAATCATCTGCACATCATCAATGATTCTGGCGCGCGAATCGCGCTCGTCTCCACCGCGCAGCTGGCCAGGCATGTCATCGCGGCCGCCGCCGAGGCCGACCAGAAGGTCGCCGTCTACGTGCTCGAGGACGCCGACAAGGTGATGCGCTCGGAAACAGAAGTCCACGCCTGGAGCAAACTCACCGATCACGGACACACCGCGCCGCCGGGTGAAGTCGAAGAGCTGAAACGCGACGATGTCTGTTGCCTCATCTACACCTCCGGTACGGGTGGCCTACCGAGAGGGGTGATGCTCAGCCATGGAAACATCCTCGCCAATTGCGATGGCGCGACCGATCTTCTGCGGACTCTCGGCCTTGGGGACGAAGTATTCATCTCGTTCCTTCCTCTCTCCCATGCTTATGAGCATTCCGGGGGTCAGTTTTTTCCGATGTCGGTCGGCGCGCAGCTTTACTATGCGGAGCGAGTCGAGACGCTTCCGACCAACATGCAGGAGGCGCGCCCGACAATCATGACGGCGGTGCCGCGCCTTTACGAAAGCATGCGCGCCCGCATTCTTCAAAGCTTGAAGACCCAATCGGACTTCAAGCGCCGGATGTTCGACCTCGCGCTCGAACTCGGCCGCAAGCGCTACGAAGAACCGGAAAAGATGACGCTTTGGGACAAGACGCGCGATTTGGTGTGCGACAAGCTGGTCCGAACCAAGGTGCAAGCCCGCTTTGGCGGGCGCCTGAAGGCCATGGTCTCCGGCGGTGCGCCGCTCAACTATGATGTCGGAGTCTTTTTCATCGCCTTGGGCGTTCCTCTTCTGCAAGGCTATGGCCAGACGGAAGCCGCGCCGGTGATCAGCGCGAACCCACCCAAGAAAGTGAAGCTGAAAACTGTGGGACCGCCCCTGAAGGGCGTGCAGGTGAAGATCGCGGACGACGGCGAAATCCTCGTGCGCGGCGAACTTGTCATGAAAGGCTATTGGAACGACCCCGACGGCACCATTGCCGTGATCGACGAAGACGGGTGGCTGCACACGGGCGATATTGGCCGCCTCGATGAAGACGGCTATATCGAGATCACGGACCGCAAGAAGGACATCATCGTCAATTCGGGTGGCGACAACGTCTCTCCTCAGCGCATTCAAGGCATCCTATGCCTCGAGGATGCGATCGAGCAGGCGATGGCCTACGGCGATAAGCGCCCCTACATCACTGCCCTGATTGTGCCGAGCGCCGAGTTTGCAGCGGCGTGGGCTCAACAGCACGGGCAGGCCAACGATCTTGCCGCCCTGGTCCAAGTTCCGGAGTTCCGCACCGCCGTCGGGCACGCTGTTGAGCATGCAAACCTGCAGCTCAGTCCGATCGAAAAGGTGCGCAAATTCGCGCTGGCCCCCCACCCGTTCACCATTGAAAACGGACAGCTGACACCTAGCTTGAAAGTGCGCCGTCACGCGGTGCTGCGCGAGTACCGCGACGTGTTGGAAGGGCTGTACTAGCGGCTGGGGCGGGGCGAACGTCCCGCCGCCACGGTTTGACGGCGAAGCCGCTTGAGACGTTGGGAAAGCAGATGGTTGTAGCTGCCGATAATGTTCTGCTCTCGGTTCTCGCCGCGGTCGCGTGCCTCTGCCTCATCCTCCTCGGGCGCGCCAAAGGGAAGCGCGTAAAGCTCATCATCGGCGACGCCGGTCTCGCCGCTGCGATGGTCGCCGCGGCGTTGCTGGGCGATGCGATTATGGGTGCGGGCTGAGCCTCGCCGACGGCGGGTCACTCGCCGACCGCGTCGAGATAAACCTGCAGCAGCGCTTCCTGCTCCTGACGGTCGGCCTTATCCATCTTACGCAGCTTCACGACTTGGCGGATGATCTTGACGTCGAAGCCGCCGCCCTTGGCTTCAGAGTAGACCTCGCGCAGGTCGCCGCCGAGGGCCTTACGCTCTTCTTCCAAACGTTCGATGCGCTCGATGAAGCTCTTCAGCCGCTGGGCGGAAACACCCTTATCGGTAGTCGTTGCGCCGTCCGGCATCCCAGCCCCCTTACGTCAGCAAAGTGAAACGAGGGCGGACCATAGCAGCGCCCGCTTCGCGGGCAAGCTGTGGATAATGGGGATATCGGGGACGGTAGGCCGGGCTTATTCGATCACGCCAATCTTGGCGTGTAACGGCGCGCCTTCCTCGAACGCCTTTTGCTGTTCCGCGGTCGCCGGTTTTTGGTGCTTGGATTTCCATTCGGCGATGGGCATCCCGTACACCGCCTCCTGCGCGGCCTCGTAGCTCAGGGGCGCGCCGTAATGATCGCCGGCGGCCTTGTACCACTTCGCGAGGCAATTCCGGCAGAACCCGGCGGTATTCATGATGTCGATGTTTTGAACATCGGACCGCTTGCGAAGGTGATCGACAAGACCGCGGAAGGCCGCGGCCTCGATCTTCAGGCGTGTAAGTTCATCGCGCGTAAGGTCATCCATGGGCCACCTCTTTTGGCTTCCGGCTCATCCACCCGAACATAACGTCGGCGAGCAGCCGCGCCCACCGGTCTTGTCCGGCATCGTCGCCGATAAGGTCCTGGCGGATCTCCACTTGGGCATGCGGCAACATCTGCGCAAGGCCGTGGCGCTTTTGCGCGTACCCATGCGTAAGCCCAGAATATGGTTCGTTATCGCCGACAACGAGCCCCGCGCGGGCGGAGAAAGCCCCGATCAGGAAATCGGCAAACGTGCGGTCGAAGCTATACATCACACCGACATGCCATGGCCGCGGTTGTCCGCGATGACTGAGTTGCGGCGTGAAACTATGCAGGCACAGGACCGTTGGTGTGCGCTTCGCGTGCCGTAGTCGTTCGATCTGATGATCGATGGCTTGGTGATAAGGATGAAAGAATCGCGCAGCCCGCGCGGCGCGGTCCGCGTCGCTTAGGTTCTGGTTGCCGGGCACCGGCGAGCCGTCGCTCACGGCCGGGATGCTTTCCGGCTCCCCCAGCGGGCGGTTGGGATCGATCACCAAGCGCGAGATGCGCGCCAGAACGGCCGGCGCGCCAAGATGCGCCGCCAGCCGTCGGGCAACATTCGCGACGCCGATATCCCAGCCGATATGACGGAAGAGGTCTTCGGCCGGCAATCCCAGGTCTTTCAGGTCCGGCGGAACGATATTCCCGGCGTGATCGCCGGTGATAACCAGATCCGAAACGGCCTCGGGATTGATAATCTCAACGGGAGTCATAAAGCCGTTAGGGGTGTCCCTTCGGCTTTTCAGGAGCCGGGGACGCTTGTGGCACATAGCGGACGAGATCGCGTTCGTCGCGACCGGGGAACTTGAGGCTCATCTTGCCGGTGCCTGTGATCATCACCGCCATCGGCTCGGACGGTTGCCCCTCGATCGCCACGACATACTTATCCTTGCCTTGGGACTGGTACGTGACTGGAAACACGCTCGCGGGAAGGAAGTTGCCGTCCGCGGTCACGTTGGTGAAGGAGATGCGCTCCGGCGTGAATTCGATGATCATCGAAGCGCCGCTCGGCAATTTGTCGATCCACTGGCCCATGATCGGATTGTCGGCCGCCGACGCGGAGCCGATCAGACTTACGACAAGGCCGGCCCAGGCCAACATGGACTTCAGGATCTTCATGACACTCCCTTTTGGAATCGTGAAACGTAGGACACTATAAACCAGAATTTACGCCATTTGCATGGCATGTCGCGCCGTGACATAAGCCTAGAAAAAGCTGGCGTTTATGACCCTATCCCCTGACCAAGCCGCCGAGGCCGGGCTTCCGCCCGCCCTGGAGCCGCCCCCGCCGGAGCGCCGCTTTGTCGAGCGCTGGTCTTATTTTATTTTCTTTCTCGGTCTTGTCTGTACGACATCGGCGCCGATCTTCGTTCGCCTCTCGGAAATAGGTCCGGTCGCGACGGGCGCCTGGCGCATGACGCTCGCACTTCCTTTTCTCGCGCTCTTGTTGCGTTTCGAGACTGGGCCTGGCCTTGGCATCCGCGCGTTGGGCCGCGGCGACATCTGGCTGTTGGCCCTCAGCGCGCTATTCTTCGCGGGCGACCTCGCGCTCTGGAACTCCTCCGTCACTTTCACGTCGGTTGCGAGCGCCGCCTTCCTCGCCAATGCCGCCCCGGTGTTCGTCGTTCTCGGGTCGTGGGTGCTCTTCAGTGAACGCCCGAGCCGTATGTTCCTCCTGGGGCTGGTGATCGGCATCGGCGGATCCGCGGTCATGATGTCCGAGAGTCTTGCCCTGTCGTCGCGCAATTTTCTCGGCGATGTCCTCAGCTTGGCCGCCGCCGCGCTCTATGCGGCCTATCTTCTGACCGTCGCCCGCGCGCGCAAGCGTGCGTCGACGATGACCTTAATGGTATTCAGCAGCGCCGGATCGGCCGTGCTCCTATGGATCGTCGCGCCGTTGAGCGAACCTGCGCTTGTGCCCTCAACCACGAACGGCTGGCTGGTCGTCGTGGGCACGGCCCTGCTCACGCAGGTGGCGGGACAGACCCTGATCGCTCTCTCGCTCGGGTACGTTTCGTCGAACTTCAGCGCGTTAATTCTTCTGCTTCAGCCGATCATCCCGACCCTGGCGGCCTGGGCGCTCTTCGGCGAGACCTTGTCGGGAATGCAAGTCCTTGGTGCTACTGCGATTGTCATCGGACTGGCGCTGGCGCGGCCGCGCTAGAATCTATACTCTTTCCCTATGACCAATATCCCTTTGGGCCACCGCGGCCGTCACGCCAAAATCATCGCCACCCTTGGACCCGCCAGCCGGGCGCCGGACGTCATCGCCGACCTCTACGAAGAGGGCGCGGATGTCTTTCGTTTGAACTTTAGTCACGGATCCCACGAGGATCATGCTGCGTCAGTCGCGGCGATCAGGAATCTGGAAAAGAAAGTCGGCCGCCCGATCACCATCCTCATGGACCTTCAAGGTCCGAAGCTGCGCGTCGGCAAATTCAAGAACGACGGCGCCGTCCTCAAGACCGGGCAGATGTTCCGCGTCGACCTCAAGGATGAGATTGGAGATGAGACACGTGCGAGCCTGTTGCACCCCGAAATCTTCGCGGCGCTGAAGCCCGGCTCAAGCCTTCTCGTCGATGACGGGCACTTACGGCTAAAAGTACGCTCTTGCGGGCCGGACTTCGCCGACTGTGAAGTGATCGTGGGCGGCGCTATTTCCAATCGCAAGGGCGTCAACGTGCCCGATGTCACCCTGCCCATCCCCGCGGTCACGGACAAAGACAAAGCCGACCTCGCGTTCGGACTTTCACAGGGCGTCGACTGGGTGGCGCTTAGCTTTGTGCAACGCCCGGAGGACGTCGCGGAAGTCCGCCACCTGGTGGGCGGACGCGCCGGAATTCTTTCGAAGCTGGAGAAACCCTCCGCGCTCGATCACCTCGATGCGATCGTTGAACTATCTGACTCGATCATGGTCGCGCGCGGCGATCTTGGTGTCGAAATGCCGCTGGAGCGCGTCCCTGTTCTTCAAAAGCGAATCATCCGCTCCTGCCGGCGTCTGGGAAAGCCGGTCGTTGTCGCCACCCAGATGCTCGACAGTATGGTGAAGTCTCCCGTCCCGACGCGCGCCGAAGCATCGGACGTCGCCACCGCCGTTTACGACGGCGCCGATGCTGTGATGCTTTCGGCGGAAACCGCGTCGGGCATGTTCCCTGTCCGCGCGGTCGCAACGATGCACCGCATCATCCAATCGGTCGAAAGCGACGAACACTATGCGGCGCTGATGCAGGCCGGTCACCACGAAACGGAAGATTCCTCGCCGGCGGCCATCACCGCGGCCGCGCGGCAGATCGCGCACACTTTGAAGGCCGCTGCGATCGTGACATTCACATCGTCAGGCTCCACCACCTTGCGCGCGGCGCAAGAGCGGCCCGACGTTCCGATCCTGTGCATCACCCCGAACCTTTCGGCCGGGCGCCGCTTGGGGCTCGTGTGGGGAGTGCATTCCATCGTCGGCGACTTCATCCACTCCGTCGACGATATCGGCGATGTCGCCGTGAGGGCCGCGCTGGAGTGCGGCATCGGTAAGGAAGGCAAGTCCCTGGTGATTACCGCCGGCATGCCGTTCGGCAAGGTAGGATCGACCAACATGGTCCGAGTGGTTTGGATCGGCGGCGAAACCGGGATGGGTTGAGGCGCGTTCTCAAAGCACTGCGGCGAAATCCGGTTTCGTCGCTCTGAGAATTTCTAGGATGTTGCGACGGTCGTCCGGCGACAGATGCGGAAAGCGTTCCGAATCGTCGCGGTCTCGCAAAATTTCCGCGAGCCGCTTGTAAATGTCCTGCTTGGCCGGGGGCGGCAAGGCCTCGAACGCCGGGCTATAGATCATATAACTCAGCGGATACTTGAAGAGTCGCGTCCGCAGATCGAGATCGCGCAAGGAACGGCCTGCCGGATCGCGGGGCCCTTGGCTTACAAAGTCGAGTTGAAAATCCGCACCCCCTGTCACCGGCGCGCTCAGCGGCGCTTCCCGGGTGAACAACATATAGTCGATCAATTCGTCCCGCGCTGACGGCGAGAGCTGCTTCGACCGCGCAGCCATCACGCCCGTGCGCAAAAGTATGTTCGTCATCTTCGCCTGGTGCTCGAACACCATGAGTGCGACGATGTCGCTCGTCGGCCTAAGATAACGCGCGACATCGAAGTAGCGGCTAAGATCCGGGGCGTTGAACGCATCTTCGTTGTGTACGTGGCGCGTTCCGTCGTCTTCGTAGGCGAAAGCGCCGTTTCCCTGATGGGGTCTTCCGCCCTGAGAACCCGTCACATACCAGCCGGCCCAACGCTCGGCGATCGGCGTCGTCTGATCAGTGAATTCGAATAGACGGGGCGGCTTGTCGCTGGGAATGAACACCGGCGTTCCGTCCGCCTTAACCGGCGTACTGGCGACGATCAGGCCGGGCTCCAAAGCATCGGCCCCATGGCACCGTCCACAATCGGCGCCCTGGTGGCGTGTGAACTTCGGGACGCCGGCAGTCTTATTCTCCAGCGTATAGAAGACATACCCATCCCTCGCGGGAGCCATCAGCTCGAGGACTGGTGAATTCTGGACCGACCCTACCGTCACTTTGTCGTTGAAGTAGATCGCACGCGGAGCCGAGGAATCGATGAGCGGCGACTGAAGGCTAGTCTTCGAGAACACCAGGATTTGCGTGCTCGTGTTTATGCCAAGGCGGCGCAACAAGTCTTGCAGGAAGCCGTGGCCCGGTTCGAAACCAAGCTCGATCTCGCCCCGCGCAATCCGCTCCTGCAGGACGGCGATCGGATCGGACCGGTCGACGGCGGATGCAGGCTGAGCGGAGCCGGCCTTTGCCGGCGCCTGCGCTTGTGCAAGCTCCGGCGAGAGGGCCGAAAAGGCCAATGAAAGCAGACCGGCGAGGAAACCCCTGAACCACATGCAGGGAATTGTGCCGGGGCGCGCCCAGGGGCGAATTGACTTCAGTCAAGGCGCCCCCGCGGCTCACACGAAAAGATAGCCGGTAAAGGGGATCCCGTTCATGCAAAGCACAACCGCCTGGCTGCGTAAATACGATCTGCCCGTGCCGCGCTATACAAGTTATCCGGCGGCGCCTCATTTCACCGCCGACTTCGGTGCCGAGG
Source organism: Rhodospirillaceae bacterium (assembly GCA_041905525.1). Classification (GTDB taxonomy): domain Bacteria; phylum Pseudomonadota; class Alphaproteobacteria; order Rhodospirillales; family Rhodospirillaceae; genus SHVO01. The sequence continues at coordinate 101,745 of JAYRKY010000011.1, read as the reverse complement.
CCTTCGCGAATGAACTCGGCCGAATTCCCGCGCGCGCCCCCCTCTCGCTGTATGCGCACTTTCCTTTCTGCCGGTCCCTTTGCTGGTACTGCGGTTGCAATATGAAGGTCGCGCGCAAGCCGGAAGCCATGATGGCCTACGCGATGGCGATGTGCCGCGAGATCGAACTCACGGCGGCGTGCCTGCCGGCGCGTCAAAAGGTCGACAGCATTCATTTCGGCGGCGGCACGCCGACCTGGGGACCGCGCGAAGGCCGCAAGGCCGTCACGGACGCCATTCTGAACCACTTCGACTTGTCGCCGGAGGCCGAGTTCTCCGTGGAAGCCGATCCACGGACCCTGAGCGCGGAAATCGCCGACGAACTGGCCGAACTCGGTGTCAATCGCATCAGTATCGGCGTCCAGGATTTCGACACTCCGGTGCAGGAGGCAATCAACCGCATCCAGCCCTTCGCCATGGTCGAGCGCGGGGTCGCTGACCTCCGCCGCGCGAGAATCCGCGACCTCAACGTTGACCTAATTTACGGGCTGCCGCTTCAGACGCCGGACACCATCACCCGAACGATCGAGCACGCCGCCAGCCTCTCTCCCCAACGCATCGCGCTCTTCGGCTATGCGCATGTCCCATGGATGAAGAAGCATCAGAAGCTGGTGGAGCGTTCACCCCTCCCGAATGCGGAGGAGCGTCTCGCCCTGTTCAATGCCGCACAGGAAACGCTGGCGAAACTTGGTTTCGTGCAAATCGGACTCGATCACTTCGCCGCGCCCGGCGACAAGATGGCGATCGCCGCGGCCGACGGGACCTTGAACCGGAACTTCCAGGGCTACACCACCGATAACAGCCCGGTCCTCCTTGGCTTCGGCGCCTCGGCCATCAGCGCCCTGCCCTCCAGCTATGCTCAGAACGATCCCAGCATCGAAGGCTACATCGACACGGTCCGGCGCGGGCGCCTCCCGACCGTGCGCGGCCGGAGACTGACCGGCGACGACGTACGCCGCCGGGAGATCATCATGGATCTGATGTGCAACGCGCGCTGTGCGGTGAGCGAGGATCTCGCGGCCTTGGCTGCGCCCGCCCTCACTCCCCTGGTCGAAGACGGCCTATGCCGATGGGAAGACGGCCAGAGACTGATGATGACCGAGGCGGGCAAGCCATGGGTCCGCGTCGTAGCCGCGTGCTTCGACGCCTACCACACCCCAAGCGCCACCCGTCACGCGCGAGCGGTCTAGCGCCCCGGCGTGTGCCAGGCCTCGCGCCAGGCCTCCCTACGCCAGAAAAAATCAGGGCCGCAACTTGCGTTGCGGCCCAGTATCCTCCCCTCGGAAGAACCTCGCTTTCGCGCCTAGCCCTGGCGCGCTTTGAAACGCGGGTTCTTCTTGTTAATCAGGTAGATGCGACCCTTGCGGCGCACGATCTGGCAGTTCTTGTCGCGGGTCTTCGCGGACTTCAGAGAATTACGGACTTTCATCGACTTGTCTTTCGTAACAGCGCCAGCAAACGGCGCCGGTCTGCCCGTCGCCAAAATGAGGGCCGTTCTATACTTACTTAAAGCAGCCAGCGCAACACGAAATCCCGCCTGTGCGGCCGGGATTATTTATCCGCTGGAAGACGGTACGGCGAATCCTTGGGCGTTGCTCCGCCGGTCTGCCAGGCGGGTTTCGGGGACATCGGGTCCCGGCGCGTCCCCGTCGAGCAGTTGGACGCCGCACGGCAGGCGCTTTCGGCCGTCCCACGGGCTGTATTCTTGAGCAATTGGCCCATTTCGGCCCTAGTACAGGCCGAAAGGGCGATGGTGGCGACAGCGGCCGCGAGCGTGATCTTGTGCATATATCCCCACCTCTTATCGCGGGATTCTCGCCATCATTAGGGCAATCATAAGGCGCTGTTGTTAAGAGTCGTTCTCAATAGGCTAGGTGACCGGCAGGTTCAGCCGTTCCAGGACTCGCCGCCGGGCGGCGCCCCGGTCGAAGTCGGACACATAGATGAGCCCCGCGACGCGGCGAATCATGGCGTCCTCATGGGCATCCAAAACGCCGTCGGCGTAGGCGACTTCCCAGAGCATTTCGATGACATGCACGCGGTCCGCCTCGTCCAGTTCCTTCACGACCTTATTCGTGAATCCGAACAGTTGACCGGAGGCGGCGCTTGTTTCCTCGGCCACATCGAACAGCTTCTGGGTATCGTCGTCCGACAGGCTGAACCGCTCCGCCAGCAGCCGCTTGATGGCGCCCTGTTCATCTGCACTGAAGACGTCATCGCGGCGTGCGGCCTCGACCAGCAAAGCGCCGACCGCGATCTGAAGGCCGCTCGGCGCGCGTGCCTCGCTTTTCGCGGCTTTCACGTCGCCTTTAAGCAATGAAAAAATGCGGTCGATCATCGGGGCCTAACCCAGCCAATATCTGAACACGGCGGTCGTTGCATGTGGCCGCTCCAGGGGCGGAAGGTGCCCGCAATCCTCGACGAATACCAGCCGGGCGTTGGAAAGGCGCGCGGCCATTTCCTCCTGGACCTTCGGCGGACACAGCAGGTCTTGGCGCCCGGCAAGGATCAGGGTCGGGATTCGAATGGCTTCCAGATCGGCGCGTCCGTCCTTGCGCGCCATGATGGCCTGCTGCTGGCGCACGAACGCCTCCTGTCCCACCCGCTCTGCCATCTCCATCACGACACCCGCCACAGCCGGATCGTTCAACCGGTCGGGATGAACAAAGCTCGGAAGCAATCGCGGAGTCACGCCTTTGAATTTCCCCACATCGGCGAGCTTTATGAGCGCTGTGCGGTTTTGCCGCTGCTCCTCGTTGTCGGCCCGGGCATTGGTTGCCACCAGGGCGAGGCGTTCGACACGCTCCGGCGCGCGCCGCATGATTTCCTGGGCCACGTAGCCGCCCAGGGACAAGCCGGCCAGCGCAAAACGGGGGGGCGCGTCGGCGAGGATCCGGTCCGCCATACCCGCGATGGTATCATCCCGCGTCACGTCCGCCACGGACACCGTCAGGGTGTCCCGGAGGTGCTCGACCTGGTGACGCCACAGGGTGTCATCCAACAAAAGTCCTGGGATCAGAATAAGATGCTGGGGACGGGACATATGGCTCGCTTATGTGGCATTTCGAGAGACTCGCGCACCCGGCCGGTCCGCAGCCGGGTGACGAATTCCCCTGCATTTACGGGGTTTTACATTGACACTGTCAAACGAATACATATGATGCCGCGCCAAGAACCGGCCGCGTGCTGCCCTTGTTGCCACCGCTCCGTGACAGCGAGAAAATGCAGCCTCTGTATGAACGCGGCGGATAATTTTTTCCGAACCAATGGAATTTGCAGACCTCGGACTTTCGCCGGACACTCTTAAAGCCGTCACCGACGCCGGATACCTGAACCCGACCCCGATCCAGGAGCAGGCCATCCCCGTGATTCTTATGGGGCGTGACGTGTTGGGCGTGGCCCAAACCGGCACCGGCAAGACCGCCGCTTTCACGATGCCCATGATCGACATCCTGTCCGGTGGACGGGCCAAAGCGCGCATGCCGCGCTCGCTCATCATTGCCCCGACGCGCGAACTCGCGGCGCAGATTTCCGAAAACTTCGTGAAGTACGGCAAGTACCATCCACTCGCGATGGCCCTGTTGATCGGCGGTGAGTCCTTCACCGACCAGGAAAAGGCCCTCGACCGCGGCGTCGACGTTTTGATCGCGACGCCGGGACGCCTGCTTGATCTCTACGAGCGGGGACGCATTCTCCTGAACGACGTGAAACTCCTGGTCATCGATGAAGCCGACCGTATGCTCGACATGGGGTTCATTCCCGACGTCGAACGCATCGTCTCGCTGCTGCCGAAGATTCGCCAGACCCTCTTTTTCTCGGCGACGATGGACAAGGAGATCCGGAAGCTCGCCGATACCTTCTTGATGAACCCGAAGGAAGTCGCGGTCAGCCGGCCGGCCCAGGCCGCCACCACCATCGAACAGGGTATCGTCACGGTTCGTTTCGACGACAAGCGCGAGGCGCTGCGCCGCATATTGCGCGCGAAGGACATCCATAACGCCTTCATCTTCTGCAATCGCAAGAAGGATGTGGACATTCTCTTCAAGTCGCTCACGAAGCACGGTTTCAGCGCCGTTGCGATGCATGGCGACATGCCGCAGTCCAAGCGCAACGAGATGCTGGCCAAATTCAAGGCGAACGAAGCCGAATTGCTGGTGTGCTCCGATGTGGCGGCCCGCGGCCTCGATATTTCGGCGGTGGGGTTCGTCATCAATTTCGACGTCCCCGTGAACGCCGAGGACTATGTGCACCGCATTGGCCGCACCGGTCGCGCGGGGCTGTCGGGCCACGCCTACACAATTGCGACCAATGCCGATGGTAAACAGGTCGCAGCAATTCAACGGATGCTCAATCAGCCAATTCCCCCGCTCGTGATCGACGAGCTCACGGAACTCACAGCCGGCGCCGCGAATGGCGACGACAGCGAAGGTCAGAATGCGCGCGGACGCCGCGGGCGTGGGCGCGAGCGTGATCGCGGCCGGGGTGGAAAAGGACGCCGCGAGGGCAAGGATCGCCATCGTGAAGAACGCGCTCCGCAAGCGACCGAAGCTGCTGCTCCGGAGGCGGTGGACGCCGTTACAGAGATGGCGCCTGCTGCTGCAGCGGAATCCGCACCGGTCGGCGCCGACGTACACAGCGACGCAGCGACACCTCCGCCGCAAGATCAGGCACGGCAGAGCCGCCGCGAGCGGGAACGTGGCTGGCGCCGGGACCGCGACGATTACAATCGCGATGCCCGTGGCCCAGAGGAGCGCGCCCGCAAGACCCGCCGTAATCCGCATGGCATCGCCGAGATGGACCATGGCGACAACGTCGTCGCGTTCGGAGGCTTTACGCCGGCCTTCCTGTTGGTCGATCCCTACGTCGCGAAACCGTCGCCGCGCGGGGAAAAAGCCGACGACATCGCCGACGAAGAGGCGAGCGAACCGGAAGAGCTCGAAAAGAGCGCCTAATCGATCTTAGTGGGCCTACGCAGGTCCAGCCGGCTTCGGTTGGGGCGGACTCGCCGCGTTTTCCGAAACATTTGTTTGAATGAACGTCGCGATCTCCCGCGCAAGGGAATCGAGTGCGCTCGCAAGTCGCGGAGCAAGCGAAGGTCCGAGAGCAGGCTCCTGTTCGATGCGGTCGGCGAGGTCACCCACCTCCACCCCGCCAAACTGCCGGCAAACGCCTTTCAGGCTGTGTGCGAGTTTCTTGGATTCACTCGGCCGGCCGGCCTCGATCGCGGAGAGGAGGTCGCGCCCGAGAGTCGCGGAGTTTGATTCGAAAGACTTGACCAGCCCCTCGTACGTTCTTGCATCTACCGCCTCGCGGATGGACTCGAGCGCCGCTCGATCGAGCACGGCGTGAACAGCGGCGGGCGCGGCGATGGCGCCAGCGGCGGGCGGCGCCGGCGCGACGCCGCAAAGCCGGCCCAGCAGGGACGAAAGTTCGGTCCATTCGATCGGTTTGGGGATTAGCGCAGTAACCCCCGCACCCAAATAGCCGTTCGCGCTCTCGCCAACGATATCCGCGGTGATCGCGATGATCGGCAGCTTCCGTCCCTCCGGCATTTGCCGGATTTCACGCGTCGCGGCGGCGCCGTCCATCACCGGCATATGCATATCCATCAACACGGCGTCATACTTGCGGAGCGCAACTGCGTCTACCGCCGAACGGCCGTCACCGACGAGTTCGACGCTATGGCCCCACTTCTTGAGCATGGTCCGAATGAGGAAGGCGATCGACTCGTTATCCTCTGCGACCAGCAACTGTAAGCCCGCCCGCGGCTGTGTGAGGTCGGGCGCGGCGGGAGCCGAAACCGCCGGGGCCGCCTTCTGAACCCGCACCGGAACACTGATGGCAAAACTTGATCCCTGCCCCAGAGAGGACCGAAGTGCGATCGATCCTCCCATGAGTTCGACCAGCCGCCGGCTAATTGATAGGCCGAGACCGGTCCCGCCGAACCTCCGGCGCTCGCCGTGGTCGGCCTGAACGAAGGGCTGGAACAGCAGCGCCTGCTGCTCGGGCGAAATCCCTATTCCGGTATCGCGGACTTCGATCCGGAGCAGCGCCGGGCCTTCGCTTTCGCTGTCCGTGCGAACATCGACCGCGATGCCGCCTTTTTCGGTGAACTTGACCGCGTTGCTGACCAGATTGAGTACCGCCTGACGGATCCGGCGCGCATCCGCCACGAGTTCAACGGGAAGGTTCGGGTCGCAGTGGGTCTCGAAATTCAAACCGCGTTGCGCGGCCACCGGCGCAAACAAACCGCCGATTTCCTCCACGATCTCGCGCGGACTGAAGGGGCCGGGGCGGAGGTCCAACTTGTTGGACTCGATTTGCGAGAAGTCGAGGATGTCGTTGACGAGGTCGAGCAGCAGCCGGCCGGCGACGCCGATCCGTGAGACCATGTCCCGCTCAGGGCCGCCGATTTTGCTCGTCAACAAGAGGTCGCTCATTCCCAGGATCGCGGCCATGGGCGTGCGCAATTCATGGCTCATCGTCGCCAAGAACTCGGACTTCGCACGGTTCGCGGCTTCGGCCCGTTTGCGCTCGATGTTGAGATATCTGCGATACCGGCTCACGGCTACAAGTGGCGCCAGAGCTCCAATCACCATCGAGGCGGCGTTCGTGAGCCAGTTGGTCGGGGATGTCTGCGGGATTACGATGGGCGGCGGCAACAGGTTGAAGTGGAACCCAGCGAACAGTAGCGCGACCGTTACTACGCAAACGGCGGTCATCAAGATGCCGAGCCGCTCGCCGAAGAACACCATCATCATGATGCAGGCGCCGACGAAGAATTCGATACGCGTGGGGGTCCCGAAGGTCACGTGGCCGGCAAGGCCAATGCCGAACATCACCGCGATTACCAGCCCGGCGCGAACGGGAAAGGAAATGCGCTTACGCAGGGCGTAGACGGCGGAGACAAGCGCGACCATGCCCAGGTGAAGGGCCATGATGGGCAGGAAACCCAGTTCAATGATCCGCGAGAGCGTGACTAGAACGACGAGCCCGCCAACGCCGGCCATCCACTTGAGGACGGTGTCGCACACATCGGACCGGATATCGGTAAGCTTGCTGTCTTCGCGTTCAGACACGAACGGCGCCCCTGGACAACCCCAACCCAAAATACCTTGGGAACACGCTCCTAGATAGAGCGTGTGCGGCAACGGGAGCGGCCGGTCTCAGATTAGCCTTTTTCCCCCCACTTGCCGTCGTCGTCCTGCTGCCAGTAGTGCAGCTCATGCCCGGCCGCCTTTGCGGCTTTCCAACGGTCGCGCGCCGCATCGCGCATCGCCTCGGCGTTGCCGTCGAAGATGTCCAGGCAACGGTCGAACTCCGACATGCGCGATGACGCCATTCCGTCCGTCAGCACCAGGAAACGCGCCCCGTTGGGGTTCTCTTCGGTGTCCGTCAGCCAGATGGGCTGCTTATCGGAAAATCCGTCCTTCACCGACCCGTGCGGAATCCAACTATTGGGGTTCGCGGTCCACAACGTGTTGGAAAGGGCTTCGAGGCGGTCCTGCGACGAGGCCATAACGATCGCGCGCTCGCCGGTTTTAAGGATGCGCTCCAGAAGCTGCGGAAGCGTCCTTTCGACCGGCGAAGACGACAGGTGATAGAAATCCACACGCATCGCGGCGCGGGGGTGACCGGGACTTACCCGGCCACCTTCACCGGGACGTACCGGATCGCGCCGGCGCTGACGACACGAAGGAGCACGACGTTGCGCGATTCCTTCTTGGCGCTGTCGAGCGCTTTTTCCGCGTCCGCCATGGAGGCAACGTTCGCCTGCTGGATACCGTCGATCACATCGCCCGGACGAACGCCTTTGAGGGCGGCGTCGCTGGTCTCGTCCACTTCGACGACGACCAGACCACGGACGTTTGCCGGCAAGCTGTATTTCTCGCGAGCGGCATCGGTGATCTCAACCACCGTGACGCCCAGCGGCTTGATCTCGCTGCGCGCGAACTCCTTGGCGGTATCCGACTTGGATGGCGCGGCCGCGGCGACGGCGGTGCCGTCATCCGGCAATTCGCCGACCTTCAGTTTCAGGGTCACCTGCTTGCCATTGCGCCACACCTGCACATCGACGGTCTTGTCGATCGCGGTGCCCGCCACAACACGCGGCAATTCGGTCATCTTGTCGATGGGCCGGCCGTCGAAAGAAAGGATGACGTCCTGGCTTGCGATGCCGGAGCCGACGGCGGGGCCATCGGCGGTGACATCGGACACGAGCGCTCCGCGGGCCTTGCCGAGACCGAGGGTCTGAGCAATTTCGTCGGTGACACCCTGGATCCGCACACCGATCCAGCCGCGACGGACGCGGCCGTACTTGCGCAAATCCTCAATCACCGGACGGATCAGGTTCGAGGAATTTGCAAATCCAACGCCGACGCTGCCGCCGGAGGGAGAGAAGATCGCGGTGTTCACGCCGATCACCTGACCCGCCATGTTGAAGAGCGGCCCACCCGAGTTTCCGCGGTTGATCGCAGCGTCCGTCTGGATGAAGTCGTCGTAGTTGCCCGCTTGGATATTCCGCGCGCGCGCCGAGATGATACCGGCCGTCACGGTTCCTGACAGACCGAAGGGATTGCCGATGGCCATGACCCAATCACCTACGCGCGCCTTGTCGGAGTCGCCCCAGGGCACCGCCTGCAGCGGGGCCTTCGGCTCGACCTTCAAAAGGGCGATGTCGACCTTTTCATCCCGGCCCACGATCTTGGCTTCGAGCACGGTATCGTCTTCGAGGATGACGGAGATCTGGTCGGCGTCTTCCACCACGTGATTGTTCGTGACGATGAAACCGGACTTGTCGATGACGAAACCGGAGCCGAGCGACGCTTGGCGTTGGCGCGGGCGCTGCTGCTGCTGACCGCCCTCACCGCCTTCCTGGCCCTGGCCCCGGCGATTGAAGAAGTCGCGGAACTCTTCCAAGGGATCGCGCTGTCCGTCTTTGCGTTCGGCAAAGGTCGTGGTGGAGATGTTCACCACCGCGGGGCTCAGTTTCGCGGTCAGGTCGGCAAAGCTGTCCGGCGCGCTGCGCGCAAACGCCTGCGGCGCGGGTCCAGCTACGAAAAGGCCGATGACCGCCAGGGTGGCCGCCGTGTGGAAGATCGATCTCAAGGCCGAAACTCCTAAACCGTTACGCGGATTGTTCATGATACCCCGTGTTTATAACACGAGGGACCGTAAAAAGGCTCACCCGGCGGGAGAATTTCTCCTCGCCGGGTGCACCCAGAATATACCGTTTAAGCGCGAAAGCGTCTGAAATAGCCGTGAGGCTGACGACTAACGGCGCGGCGGATTGCTGAAGTAACGGAAGAACTCGGAATCCGGGCTCAATACCATCGTGGTTCCTTCGCCCAAGGCCCCGCGGTAGGCCTCCATGGCTCGGAAAAACGCATAGAATTCAGGATCGCGGCCCTGCGCCGCGTTCAGGATCTTGCGGCTTTCCGCCTCGCCTTCCCCGCGCAGGGTCTGCGCCTGCTTTTCGGCTTCGGCCAGGATGATCGTCCGCTCACGATCCGCGTCGGCTTCGATGCGCGACTTCTGTTCTTGTCCGCGGCCGCGGAAATCCGCCGCCTCGGCCATACGGTCGGACCGCATGCGGTTGAAGGTGGCTTGGGTCGTATCGGCCGTGAGATCGGCGCGTCCAATGCGTACTTCCACCACTTCGATACCGAACTCCGGCGCGCGTCGGCGCACCGCTTCAGTGATTTCGTGCATCACCGCGCCGCGCTTGGCCCCAAGCACATCGGCGAGGTCCGCGCGGCCGACCGCATCGCGCACCGAACCGTTCAGGATGTTGCCGAAACGGTCCCGGAAAGCCGTTTCCGTTCCGACCGCCTGATAGAAGCGCAAGGGGTCGACGATGCGGTAGCGGGCGAACGCGTCGACATTGATACGACGTTGGTCGATCAGGGACATATCCTGGCCCTGCGGATCGAGATCGAGAATGCGCTTGTCGTAATAGAAGACGCGCTGCGCCAGCGGCAGCTTGAACTTCAGGCCCGGCTCCGCGATCACGCGGCTCGGGTTACCGAATGTCAGAACCAGCGCCTGTTGAGTCTGCTGCACGGTAAAGAAGGTCCCGGTCAGCAGAAGAAGAAGGACGACGCTGAATGCGACGCCGAAAACAATACGCGGGTTCATTGAGGAGCACTCGCTTGACCTTGTGACCGCCGCTTAAGCTCGGGCAGCGGCAGATACGGCACGACGCCAGCGCCGCCTTTGTTGTCCATGATGATCTTGTCGGACTTCGACAAGACTTCCTGCATGGCTTCGAGGTACATGCGGCGGGCCGTGATGTCCTTGTTGGCAACGTAAGTCTGATAGAACGCGGTAAAGCGCGCCGCCTGACCTTCGGCTTCCTTCACAAGACGCTCTTTCTCGGCGGTCGCATTCTGCACCAGACGCGCCGCGTCACCTTTGGCGCGGGGAATGATGTCGTTGCGATAGGCCAAGGCTTCGTTTTCGAGACGTTCGGCATCCTGCTTGGCGCGCTGCACGTCGTTGAACGCGTCGATCACTTCCTTCGGCGGGTCAGCTTTCTGGATGCGCAGATCGAGGATCGTCACGCCGGCCTTGTAGCCGTCCATGATGCCTTGCAGCAGCTCGCGCGCCTGCTGCGCCAACTGGTCGCGCTGATTGGTGATGACGGCGGTCAGCGGGTTGCTGCCCACCACCTCGCGCAACGCGCTTTCGGCCGCGATCTTAACGGTCGCTTCCGGGTCGCGCATGTTGAACAGATACTCGCCCGCGTTGCTGATGCGCCACTGCACGACGAACTGGATATCGACGATGTTCTGGTCGCCCGACAGGATGTGACTTTCCTGCGGTACTTCGCGGATATTTCCCGGCGATCCCCGGAAGCCGATGGTGAGCTGGTTGGTTTGCGTCACCTTAGGCTTCAGCACCGTGCCCACGGGCGCGGGGAACCAGAAATTTGGACCCGGCTGCGTCGTGCGAACGTAGCGCCCGAACATCAGTTCGACGCCTTGCTCGTCCGGCTGCACGACATACACGCCGCTCAATCCCCAGAAGAAAAGAATGATGGCGCCCAGCACATAAAGGCTGCGCGGGCCTCCGAAACCGCCCGGCATCAAACGGCGCAGGCGATCCTGCGATCGGCGCAGCAGTTCCTCGAGGTCGGGAGGCGGGCTACCGCCCCGATCGCCGCCGCGTCCGGACCAGGGATTACCACCCCCGCTACCGCCACCGCCGCCGCCCCAGGGACCGCCGCCGCCGCCGCCGCCCCATGGGCCGCCGCCGCTGCCTTGTTGTTTATAAAACAATGGAATAATCCTTCGTCAGCAAGACCATGAACGCCGGTCCAAGCACGTTGGGGTTATAGGACAACCCCGCCCCCCTCGCAATGTAGGGACGGGTTTCGCGCGGCGCACTATTGTAACGCTAAAAATCGGAGTATCGCCTTGTCCAGCCTGACGGAAAGCCTTGTTATCGACACCCTGAAGTCGGTCGATTCAGGCACCGCCGGTCTCGATATAGTCGCCCGCGGATGGGTCAAAAACGTGGTCATCAAGGACGGCCGCGTTACCTTCGCCCTCGAGGTGCCGGCAAGCCTTGGCCCCAAGCTCGAACCGGTCCGAGCCGCCGCCGAACAGGCTGTAAGGCAACTTTCCGGTGTCACGGCTGTAACGGCGGTCCTGACGGCCGAGGCCCGCCGGGCCCCATCACCGGGCCCGCACAGTCACGCCCACGGTCCCGCGCAAGGCCCCGCTCCAGGCGCCGCGCCCCGCGAACGCCTCGCCCTGCCCACGGTGAAGAACATCGTCGCGGTTGCTTCGGGTAAGGGCGGGGTCGGCAAATCGACGACAGCGGTGAACCTCGCCGTGGCGCTGGCGAGGCTCGGCAAAAAAGTTGCTCTCTTTGACGCCGATATCTACGGACCTTCCGTTCCCCGCCTCACCGGCCTCGCCGGCCAGAAGCCGCTGTCCGACGGCAAACGCGTTACGCCGTTGGAGGCGCACGGCATCAAGGTGATGTCGATCGGGTTCATGATGGCCGAAGACACGCCTGTCGTTTGGCGCGGCCCGATGGTGATGGGCGCACTGGAGCAGATGCTGCGCGATGTCGATTGGGGCGATCTCGATTTGATGGTTGTCGACATGCCGCCGGGCACCGGCGACACGCAATTGACGATGTCGCAGCGGGTGCCTCTGGCTGGGGCCGTTATCGTCTCCACGCCGCAAGACATAGCATTGATCGACGCCCGCAAGGGGCTTGGCATGTTCCGGAAAGTCGAAGTGCCGATCCTGGGACTCATCGAAAACATGAGCTATTACGTCTGCCCGAACTGCGGGCACCGGGATGAAATCTTCTCGCACGGCGGAGCGCACAAGACAGCGGACAGCCTGGGCGTCGACTTTCTTGGTGAGATCCCATTGGATATCAAAATCCGCCTTACCTCGGATGCCGGAACACCCGTGGCGGTAAGCGAGCCCGACGGTCCACACGCGGGGGCATACATTGAAATTGCTAAGCGCTTGTGGGACAAACTAAGCACCGGTCGACGGAAAGCTCCTGAAATTTCCGTCCGGGGATCTCTCGAGGAAAAACAGTAAGAGCGTGGTCTACACCCTGCGCCGCGATGACGCGGACAGCGGGGCACGATAGGATACGCGCGTTGGGCTCGCGTCAGCTGAGGGTTGCTTATCCTGGGATGGATAACGTCAGCGCTGGGGTATCCTTTGGTCCGCCGATTGTTCTTGTTATCTGATCATCGCGCTTCGCTTGGGGGCGCGGGTTTTGTCGCCTCATTGATATTCTCGCTTGCGGCGGTGGCGGCGGACAGCAACGCACCGCGCCTGCCTGACCTCAGCGCCTACAATTGCACCGAGGCCGCAAAAAGACCGCCGGCCGATGTCGTTCATAAGGGGCAGATCATTCACGGCCGCTATCGCGAGTGGCACGAACTCTACACCGACCAGAACGGAACGCGGCGCCTCGCGTGTATCAACCTCGTGGCGCCGAACCCCGAGCAACTTTCGCTTCAAGCGGCAAAGGATTTTCTAAACGACTCCCTGGGTGTCGGCGCGCCGCCGCCCGATGCGCGCGCGCGGCCGCAGGCGGCCGATGTACAGGAGATCGACGAACCTGCGAATGTCCGCCCGGAACCCTTGCGCCGCATCAAGCCTGACGAAAGCGCGAAGACCGCCCCCGAGCGGGGCGCCGACGCCGTTCCCGAAGCCCCTCCTCTGCCCGCTTCCAAAGAAGCCGACCCGTCGGGGCCCACGTTCAGCCCGCTTCTGCGCGAACGCGGCGCTGCAATGCCGGTGTTCGACACCGAAAGTCCTGCGGCGCTCGGTGTCGACGATCGCGAGCGGATCACAAACACCTTCGTAGGTCCTTGGAACACCATTGGCTATTTGTCCGTCACCTATCCCAACGGCCAGAGCTTTCGCTGCACGGGCACGCTCGTCAGCCCTTACGTCGTCCTCACCGCCGGCCATTGTTTGCACAACTTGAACCGCGGCGGTTACGCATCGCAGATACGGTTCTATCCGGCGCAGTACCAGAACGCCCTCGGCGACAACCAGCCGATCCGGCCCTACGGCAAATCGGATTTCGCCTTCATTCGCGTCACCGAAACCTGGACGCAGATGTCGGACCAGGATTCTTATCCCGTGATCGACTACCGGCATGATTTCGCCGCGGTACAATTCCGCACGCCGTTCACCTTCACCGACACATTCATGCCCGTTGTCTTCGGGAGCAGCCTGAGCCCCGTCACGGCCTCCGGCTATCCCGGAACCGTGCAAGGCATTTCGAATTACACGCAGTGGAAGGATGAAGGCGGCGAAACCTCGTCGAGTTTCATCCGCTCGAATCACGTCAAGCAATACGCGATCGACGGGTCCGGCGGAAACTCCGGCGGTCCCTTCTTCATCACGGACGGAGCGACCGGCCAGAACTCGCTGGTGGGCTCACTCTCCTACGCCGACGATCAGGACGACCGCGCGGGCGGTCCCTGGTACGATTCGTGGAATCGCACCCTTCTCACGAGTTGGATGACCTGGACGCCTGCAGCCGCCGCTGACGCCAATGTCGCAGGCCTGCGCGTCCCGGGGGTCTTCTCCTCCAATCACCCCACCCTTTTCTCATATTTGCGATTCTACAACGGCAGCGCCGCATCGGGGACGGTGGAAGTCACGCTGTCCAATGGCGTCACGGGCGTGCCGCTCGCGACGTGGACAAGCGGTCCGATCGCCCCTTCGGCGATGCTGCAGATTGGCATTCGCGCTATTGAGAGCCAGCTCCCGAACTTGCCGGCAGCGAAGCCCGATTTCTACACGCTCTCCATCCGCCCCACGTTCACAGGTTACTTCCAGCATGCGATGCATGAGCCCTTCACCCGTACACTCACCAACATCACTTCGTGCGATACCGGGGCGGCGGCACAAACAAACCTGGTGATGGGGGTCCACTCGACGCGCATCGAGGGTTATCCCAGCTCCGTGATCGTTCATAACACCGCGGCGAGTCAGACCAGCCTCGCACTCGGGATCTATGATGCGCGCAACGGCAACCTCTTGGGCACCTATCAGACCGGTACGATTCCGGCGAATGGGCAAAAGGTGATCACGGCGGCGGCGTTGCAGTCGGGATCCTCGCCGGCGTGGCAACCGAACGAACTCGATATGGCGCACTACGTAGTGAAGGTGACATCCAGCTTTTTCACCGGATATCTGCAGCACCTCGTCCACAACGAGGCCGCCGATACCGTGGCCGATGTCACGTCCTTATGCAGACTGGCGCCCTAAAGCGGGCCCTTCCGAGCTATACGGATTATGCGCCCGTTCGCTCGAGCGTCACAAAGCTGAACTCCGGCCCTCCGGCCGTTTCGGCGGCGTGACGCTCGCGGGAAAGCTCTCGCCAGCCGAGCGCGTGATCGACATCGAACACGGCGTCACCTTCAAAGGTCCCGTGCACCTCGGTCAGGTATATGCGCTTGGCCTGCGGCAGCAGAAGTTTGAAGAGTTCGCCGCCGCCGATGACGCTGACCTCATCGGTCCCGGTGCGATGAGCGTCTTCGTAGGCCAGGGCAAGCGCGGTGGGGATGTCATGGGCAACCGTGACACCCGGGTGTTGCCAGGACGGATCACGGGTCACGACAATATTGGTGCGGCGCGGCAGCGGCTTCCCGATCGACTCAAACGTCTTGCGACCCATGACCACGGGTTTTCCCAAGGTCATCCGTTTGAAGTGCTGAAGGTCCGCGGAGATATGCCAAGGCAGTTTTCCGTCGCGCCCGATCACCCCGTTTTCGGCGCGCGCGACCACGAACACCAAACGAATGGCCGACTTGCTTGGGAGGCTCGCGGGGATGTTATCGGCGGTCATGGGTTTGTCGTGGTTCACACATATCTTCGACGCAATTTCGGGATGAAATCATCCTTACGACGGCCCGGTAAGCGTTTGAAAGGTCCGGAAAATATTCGAATTGGTTGCAAACAGTGGGTTGCTATCGTTCGATAGGCCGGTAGGATATACCAGTTGGGCGTCTATTGTCCTAAATCCATGGTCGCAGGGAGGAAATCCTCAAATGAAAAGACTTCTTACGCTGAGCGGCGCTGTTGCCGCGGTAATGATGGTGTCCGCGGGCGCCTTTGCCGCCGATACCAAGTGCGGCGCCGTACCGACGCTGCCTGACCTTCCGGCCGACGGCACTGCCGTTACCAGCAAGGAAATGGATGCCGTGGCCGAAGCCTTCGACGGCTACCAGGCCAAGTACGTGGCATTCAGCAAGTGCACGAATGCCGAATTCAACGAGCTTCAAAAGAAGTTCGAAGCCCTGCTCGACGCCTATGCGTCAAAGGGCAAGAAGAAATAAGTTCGCAATTCCAACGAACCTGAGGATAAGCGGGCCCAGGTGGCCCGCTTATTTTTTTGTCTTGAGCGGAGAGCTAGACCGCGACCTTCGCGGCGATATGCGGATGGGGATCGTACCCGGACAGTGCAAAGTCACCGTAGGTGAACGAGAAAAGGTCCGTGACCTGCGGATTGAGCGTCATCTTCGGCAGCGGCCGCGGTGTTCGCGCCAGCTGGATGTGCGCCTGCTCGATATGATTGGTGTACAGATGCGCGTCGCCCAGTGTGTGCACGAAGTCGCCCGGTTTAAGGCCGGCGACCTGCGCAATCATCATCGTCAGAAGCGCGTAGGAGGCGATATTGAAGGGAACGCCGAGAAAAATATCGCCGCTGCGTTGGTAAAGCTGGCAGGAGAGTTTTCCCTCGGCGACATAAAACTGGAATAAGGTGTGGCATGGCGGCAGCGCCATATCGTCCACATCGGCGGGGTTCCACGCGCTGACAATGTGACGGCGGCTGTCGGGGTTTTTCTTGATCGAGTCGACGACCTTGGAGATTTGATCGATCGTGCGGCCGTCCGGCGCAGGCCACGAGCGCCACTGCTGCCCATAGACCGGCCCGAGATCGCCATTCTCGTCCGCCCACTCATCCCAGATCGAAACACCGTGCTCCTTGAGAAAAGCGATGTTCGTATCGCCGCGCAAGAGCCACAGCAGTTCCACGATGATGGACTTCGTGTGCAGCTTTTTCGTCGTCAGCAACGGAAAGCCCGCTTCGAGATCGAAGCGCATCTGATGGCCGAAAACGCTCAGCGTTCCCGTGCCGGTGCGGTCGGACTTCTTCACGCCGGTCTTCAGAACGCGATCGAGGAGGTCGAGGTATTGCTGCATGCCGCCCTTATACAACTACTACCTTTTGAGAGGTAGACTGTCGCGCACCACGGGAGATTGTGTTTTTCCGAAGCCGGGTAGCAAATCGGATCGGGCCACCCTATATTAAGGACGCCGCGCAAGCGGCTATGGCGCTAAACCTGCTGTGGCATAGGCGTAGCGGACCCGGGGGCAGTACCCGGCGCCTCCACCATTTTCCACCTTCCGAAAGGTCGGTGTTCATGGGGGCGAAACAGGCTCGACGTGCGCAGTAAAGACAGTAGCTGTTCCCGGCATTGTACCACCGTTATCGGGCTACATCTAAAAGTGCCAACGACAACGTTGCGTACTCCGTTGCGGCCTAATTAGGCAGTAAACGCGGTTCGGGGGGCACCGGGCAACAGAAGCCCCCCACTTCTCCCGCCATTCCATCGCGTTATCGTCATTTTCGCCGCGAGTCGTGCACGGTTTTAAGGATTGAACCGCACGCGCGTCCAAAATACGTTACTAAGCAATTGGAATATCCCATCGAGCGGCACGGCTTTGAGTACTGACATCACATCTTTGAGTTACGAGCGCATGGTCGAAGACGCCCTGCGCGGCGTGCTGCGTCAGGCTCTGAAAATCACCGAGGCGCAAGGGCTGCCGGGCGCCCACCATTTTTATATTACGTTCGACACGACGCACCCCGGGCTGAAGATCGCGCCGAGCCTCAAGGCGCTGCATCCGAACGAAATGACCATCGTTCTGCAGCATCAGTTCTGGGATTTGAACGTCACCGACGAGCGCTTCGAGATCACCTTAAGCTTCTCCGGCGTGAGCCAGCGTCTGTCCGTCCCGTTTGCGGCCGTCACCGCTTTTGCCGATCCGCATGCGAAGTTCGGCCTTCAGTTCCATGTCGAATTCGAGGAGCAGAGCGAGGAAGAGCAGGATGACGACGCGGTCGATCCTCCGCTCGATGACGAGGCACCCGCCGAAGGCGCGCCCGTGGATTCGATCGACGTGACGCAGCACCTGAAGAATGCCCGCAAGAGCGGCGCCAACCGGCCGCCCCTGAAGACCGTTCCGACCGAAGGCGAAGACAGCGATGCGGCGGCCAATAAGGTCGTCACCCTCGACGCTTTCCGTAAGAAGTAGAGCTCTCGCTCCTTTCCACGTTTTCCAGCACGGACCCGATCATGATTGACGCCGCTTTTGCCGAAATGTTTCCCCTTGCGCACGACGAGACGGAGTACCGCAAGCTCCTGATCGAGGGGGTCGGCGTCGACAAGTTCCGCGGCAAGGACATCACGATCATTCCGGCGGCGGCGATCACCAAACTCACGGCCGAGGCGTTCCGTGACGTTTCCCACCTACTGCGTCCTAGCCACCTCAGGCAACTCCGGGCAATCCTCGACGACAAGGAAGCCTCCGACAACGATCGCTTCGTCGCGTTGGAACTGATGAAGAATGCCAACATCGCAGCCGGCGGCATCCTGCCGATGTGCCAGGACACCGGCACGGCCATCGTGATGGGCAAGAAGGGCCAGAACGTTTGGGTCGAAGGCGACGACGCGCTCGCCATCTCGGAAGGTGTCGCGGAAGCCTACAACAAGCTCAATCTGCGTTATTCGCAGATGTCGCCGACATCCCTCTTCGACGAGAAGAACACCGGCAACAATCTTCCGGCGCAGCTCGATCTCTATTCCGTGCCCGGCGACGCCTACAAATTCATGTTCATGGCCAAAGGCGGCGGCTCGGCCAATAAAAGCTTTCTCTTCCAGAAGACCAAGGCGGTGCTCAATCCCGCGGGCCTGCGCAAATTCCTGACCGAAGAGATCAAGCATATCGGCACGTCGGCCTGCCCGCCCTATCACCTGGCGATTGTCATCGGCGGCACCTCGGCGGAAATGTGCTTGAAGACGGTGAAGCTCGCTTCCGCGCGCTACCTCGATACCTTGCCGACAAAGGGTGGCGTTCACGGTCAAGCCTTCCGCGACCTCGCCATGGAACAAGAAGTGCTCGAGATGACCCGCACGATGGGCATCGGCGCCCAGTTCGGCGGCAAATACTTCTGCCACGATGTACGCGTCATCCGCCTGCCCCGCCACGGCGCATCCTGCCCGGTCGGCATCGGCGTGTCGTGCTCGGCCGACCGCCAGATGCTCGGCAAGATCACGCGCGACGGTGTGTATCTCGAACAGCTTGAGACCAATCCCGCGCAGTATCTGCCGGAAGTGCGCACCGAAAAGCTGTCGGACGACGTGGTGAAGATCGACCTCAACCGTCCGATGAACGAGATCCGCGAGTTGCTGTCCCGTTACCCGATCAAGACCCGGGTGAGCCTCACGGGCCCGATGGTCGTCGCGCGCGATATTGCTCATGCGAAGCTGAAGGAGCGCATCGATTCCGGACAGGGCTTGCCGGAGTACTTCAAACAGCACCCGGTTTACTACGCCGGTCCGGCAAAGACTCCGACCGGCTACGCCTCGGGCGCATTCGGTCCGACCACGGCGGGACGCATGGACTCCTACGTCGATGAGCTTCAGGCGGCGGGCGGTTCGATGGTGATGCTCGCGAAGGGCAACCGTTCGAAAGCCGTCACCGAGGCGTGCAAGAAGCACGGCGGATTCTATCTTGGCTCCATCGGCGGCGCTGCCGCGATGCTGGCGGAAAAGTCGATCAAGAAGGTCGAAGTGGTCGAATATCCGGAACTCGGCATGGAAGCCATCTGGAAGATCGAAGTCGAAGACTTCCCGGCCTTCATCGTCGTCGACGACAAGGGCAACGACTTCTTCGCGCAACTTTAGGGCGGCGGTCGGCGATGGCGGAACCCTCCTCCCCGTCGCCTTCGAACGATTGCCTCAATCAATTCGGCGCAACGCTCGTCCGCTTCCTCGGTGGGCGGAACAATCTGCATTGGCTTGTAAGCACCCGAGGGGGCGCGCGCGTTCTTCGCCGGTTCGCGAAATGTCCGATGGCGGGCGTCGCCTTCGAATACGAACTCCTCCGCCGGCTCCGCGACATGGGGTGGCCCGTCTCCACACCGGTCGCCGAACCGATTGAAGGAGCAGACGGCCTTTGGGGTCTTTTTGAGTTGAGGCTCGGTACGCCTCGGACCGACAACAGTGCCGCATCCCAACGGATTCGGGGCAAGCTTCTCGCCGAGCTCCATCGCGACACGGCCACTCTTGTTCATCTCGGACAAAGACCGGGGTTCACGGAAGCGCACGAGGTTCTTTTAGATCCACTCTTGGGATCGGCGCTTCGCCGATACGAGCGTGACAGGCCAGAGCCGGGGCGGGTCTTGCGCTGGCACTTCGACAAGACTATCGAACTGATCTCCGATGTGGACCTCGACGGACTCTCGCGCGTCATCCTTCATGGCGACTTCGCACCCTGGAATTTGCTGTACGAGGCGGGCGAACTCACTGGCGTCATCGATTTCGAGGCTGCACATCTGAATTGGCGCGTATCCGATTTCGCGCTGTCCTGGCGGGGGTACCAAAACGATGTCATTGCCGGCTATGAGGATATCCATGCCCTATCCGATACCGATCGCAATATGATCCTGCCCGCATTTTGGGCGTGGCTGTATCGTGGGGTGCGTTCGGAAATCGAAGCGTCCGAGCGCGGGCTAACAAGAAGGCCAGACTTCGATTGGCAAATCCGTCATCTGCTGCTTCGGCCCACATTCACAGCGGTCGAAGCCTATAAGTCTCCTTGAGTGATATTGAGCGCGGAGGCTTGAGGCTTTAAGCAAGAACCATGCTGATCGATGGACCTAAAACGGCGCCTTTGACGATCGCGCTGGCCCATGGCGCGGGGGCGCCCATGGACACGCCATTCATGAGTTCCTTTGCCGAGGGACTGGCGAAGGTGGGCTATCGCGTCGTGCGGTTTGAATTTCCTTATATGGCGGCACGCCGAAACACCGGCGCGAAGAAACCGCCGGACCGTCAGCCGGTTCTTTTGGAGACGTGGAAGACCGTCATCGCCGACCTCGGCGCATCGCGACTGGTGATCGGCGGCAAATCGATGGGCGGGCGGATGGCGACCCTGGTTGCCGACGAAACATGCGTGCGGGGTGTTGTCTGTTTGGGGTACCCCTTTTACGGGGCGGGCCGGAAAGACAAGCCGCGCATCGAGCACTTGCTGAACCTGAAAACGCCCACCCTGATATGCCAAGGCGAACGCGATCCCATGGGCGACCTCGCAAGCATCACGCCGCTTAAACTGGCGCCGGGCATTCAGGTGCATTGGCTGCCGGACGGCGATCACGACCTGAAACCTCGCCGCGCTTCGGGCACGACGCACGCGAAAAACCTGGCCGACGCCCTTGACGCGGTGCGTACGTTCCTCGCAGCCTTGCGCTAACGGAGGCCGCACATGAGCACACGTCGCGAATCAGACAGCCTGGGGACGGTCGAAGTTCCGGCCGATCACTACTGGGGCGCCCAAACGCAGCGCAGCATCGAGAACTTCAAGATCGGGGGGCAGCGCATGCCGCTTCCGGTTGTGCGCGCGTTCGGACTGCAGAAACAGGCCGCGGCGCTGGCGAACAAATCGCTGGGGGAATTGGCGCCCGAGGTTTGCGACGTCATCGCCGAGGCCGCCGCCGAGGTTGCCGCGGGCAAGCTCGACGACGAGTTTCCTCTGGTCGTCTGGCAGACCGGCTCCGGTACTCAAACCAACATGAACGCGAATGAGGTCATCGCCGGGCGCGCCAACGAGCTGCTCGGCAAAGGCCGCGGCGGGAAGTCGCCCGTCCACCCCAACGATCATGTGAATCGCGGCCAATCCTCGAACGACAGCTTTCCAACCGTCATGCATATCGCGGTTGCGCGCGAACTGACCGGACGGCTGATCCCGGTGCTCGAAAAGCTCCAGGATGCGCTGGAGAACCGCGCCGACGCCTTCGATTCGATCATCAAGATCGGACGCACGCATCTTCAGGACGCCACACCGCTCTCGCTGGGCCAGGAGTTTTCAGGTTACGCGGCGCAGGTGGGCTTTGGCGTCGACAGGTTGAAGGCCACCCTCCCCCGGCTCTATCGGTTGGCGCAGGGCGGCACCGCCGTCGGGACGGGTCTCAACGCCAAAAAGGGATTTGCCGAGAAGTTCTGTCTCGAGCTGCGCAAGCTGACGGACCTCCCTTTTTGGCCTTCCACCAATTTTTTTGAATCGCTCGGATCTCACGACACCATGGTGGAGTGTTCGGGCGCGCTTAACACGATCGCGGTCTCATTGATGAAGATCGCCAACGATATCCGCTTACTTGCGTCCGGCCCGCGTTCGGGGCTTGGCGAATTGATCCTTCCCGCCAATGAGCCGGGCTCGTCGATCATGCCGGGCAAGGTCAATCCGACCCAGGCCGAAGCCCTTACCATGGTTTGCGCTCAGGTGATGGGAAACCACACCGCGGTCACGGTGGCCGGCTCCCACGGTCATCTCGAACTGAACGTCTTCAAGCCCGTGATCGTCTACAACGTGCTGATGTCGATCGGCTTGCTGGCCGACGCCTGCGAAAGCTTCAACAGCCATTGCGTTCGGGGTCTGAAGGCGGATCAGGCCGCCATCAAGCGCCATCTCGACAACTCCCTGATGCTCGTGACAGCTCTCGCGCCCCATATTGGCTACGACAAAGCCGCAGAGATCGCCAAGAAAGCCCATGCGGAGGGCACCACGTTAAAGGCGGCCGCCACGGCGCTTGGGTATGTGACCGCCGGCGATTTCGACGCGTGGATCGTTCCAGGCGCCATGATTGGCCCCCATGATTAAGAAGCGTTCTGTCGACGTCGCCGGGCATCGAACGAGCATTTCCTTGGAGGAACCGTTTTGGGATGCGCTGGCCTCCATCGCGGAGCGCCGCAACGTTTCAGTCAATCAGTTGGTGTCGGACATCGACCGCGAGCGGCAAGGCAATCTTTCGAGTGCGCTGCGCATCTTTGTTCTGCGCGAGACCCAACGCGGCTGAGATCACTTCGGGGGCGGCAGCAGCCGGATGTTTGGCCGGTCCACCGCGCCCTTGATCGAGATCGGGAGTTGATCCTCGCCCGCTTTACGGGGCACCAGGGTACCGCTCAGATCCACCTGCCGCCGCGGGAGGTCGATCGCCCCGGCAAAGCGGCCGGTATGGCTGCGCGAGCTGACCTCCGCATTTTCGAGTTTGATGATCCCGCTGCTGGCGGTCAGGCGCGTTGTGAAAACCGAAGGCGCCGGCTTTCCGGGCGTGGTCACGTCCAACTGGGCCGCGGCGCTCAGCGGGCCGAACAGGCCGGACGACAAACCGCTTCCAACGTCGGCGGCGGTGACTTTCAGTGTCCCGCTTCCGGAGAGCGACGCGGCGAACGCCGCTGCCGAGGTTCCCTTGGCGGCGAAACTTGCAACAACGTCGGCGGTGCCGCCGGACTTCGCGCCGCCCCTGCCCGCATTGAGCGCAGAAACCAGGCCGCGAAAATCCGCGCGATTGACGGCGATCTGACCTTGCAGGCTGGGTTCCGGACGTGCGGCGATCCGCAGGAACAGCTCACCCGGCGCTCCGAAAAGTTTGCCCTTCCAGTCGGACAATTCCGCGGCGGCGTCGGCAACGGTGATTCGCGCCGTGAAATCTTGAAGCTGGACGCCCCGCGCCACGAACAGCGGGCCGCCGACGGAAATCTCGCCGCTCCAGCCTTTCAGGAACGACCAACGTACGCTCTCTTGCGACCATGGCGAGGGTGGTCCCACCATGGCGGCGACGGGCTTCACGGCCGTCGCGGGAGGCGCGGCCGGCGCCGCCTCCGGCGGCAAAAGCCGGTCGAGATCGAGAGAAATGTCTGCAAGCTGGGCATTGATTTGAAGTTGGCCATCGATCTTGCTGATGTCCGCCGCGCCGGTGACGCTGTCGCGCCCGATCGAAAGCTTAGCCTCGCTGAGACTGGTCTTGCGCGGTTCCTGGACGACCCGTACCTGCAACGCCAGCGCGCCCGGATCGCGCATCGCGCTCGGCCATGACGCGGTGGCCTTCATGAGTTCCGAGAACTTGGGATGCGTGGCTTCGATGACGCCGTTGAATCGTGGCGCTTTCTCGATGTCCATGAGTTGACCGCTTGCCCGCGCCGTCAATCCGGCCGCCTTGAATGTCGCGGTAACGTCGGCGAGGAGCGCGCTGCCATTCAGCGAGCCGGCCAGCGCCACCTGTCCCAGCGACTTCACGAACGGTGGCGCTGTGCCGCTGGTCAAGGCGGCGAACCGCGCGATGTCGTCGCCGACCAAATCGAATTGGATCTTCTCGAACGCCAGCGCTGTTCCCAATCCGGCGACCGATCCGCTCAGCCATCCAGTTGCACCGGCGATCTTTTCGAACGAGGCGGTGCGCACGTCGAGCTTGCCGCCTTTGAGTCCGAGATCGAGGCCCGCGCGGCCGCCCGGAAGCCCTCCGGCTGTGATGTCGTCCAACTGAAGGTGAACTTCCGCATCGAAGTCCGCGAACTGCGCAAAGGAAGCGCCCGAAGGCATGACACCGTAAACATCTGGTTTTGAGACCGGCGGCGCCGCCGACGTCGCTGGGCGGGGCGCCGCAGGCCCTGTTCCGCGGTAACTGTCCACGTTTACATTTTGGATGCGCAGGTCGACACCGAGGAACGGACGCGCGCGCGGCGCGAATGACAGGCGGCCCGCGATGCGCGATGTGTCTAGCGTGCCTTCAAGGTCGCTGAGTTCGATAAGATCGAGCGTGCCTTGCAAAGCGCCCTGCAGCGACGCGTTACCGAGGCGTCCGGCGGGCACGGCCGACACGTCGGCCCCCAGCCACGAAAAAAGGCCGCGCGCGTCAAAAGTTTGCAAGGTCAGCACACCGTCGATTGTCGGGGACAGGTCGGCAAGCGAGACCAAGCCGAAACCGCTGAGCTTGGTCGCGCCCGGCAGCGTGACCGCGGCCTCCGTGATCTTGAGTTCGCGGTTCGCGAGAGTTGCCGTGACGACGCCGTCGCGCAGGCCTTGACCGCGGTAAGATACCGCGGGCAAGCGGGCGATGAACTCCGCCGTCAATGATTCGCCTGTTGGCGCCGCAGCCGCGGGCGCAGGCGGCGTCTGTGCTGCGGGGGTCGATGCGCCGGAAGGCTTCGGCGGTCCGGGTGAGGATCGCCAGTCTTCCAAAGTGAAGGGCGCAAAGTCGAAAGATGCTTTGAGGCGCGGGATTCGGACCGGCCGCCAATCGACCGTGCCCTTCGCGGTGGTGCCGCCGAGATCCAGGGCAACTTCGGCGAAGGCAAGTCCGTCCGCATCCAGCGTCGATTTGGCCGATGCTACGAGCGGACGCTCAAGCGCCGCGGCGCCGCTCGGCGCAGGGAACCCTATTGCTGCGAAGGCGGCGGCGCCTCGGCCCGCTTTCAGAGTCGCGTCACCGGCGAAGCGGAACGGAGACGTGTCCAGCCGGCCGCTCGCATTGATCGCTGCATCGGCCGCAGCGATCCGGGCCGTCGCAGAGATGGCGCGCGCGCCGTCCTGGCCCGCCGCGCCCAGCTGCGCATCCAGGCTGAAGTCCCGCCCGTCCACATTGACGTCGCCCACCAGGCGAAATCTGTCGCGGGATTCCGTCGAGAGTACGAGGTCCATGCCCTGCAATCTCGCGAGCGCCGCGCCGGACTCTCCCCTCAGCGCCAAGTCACCGCCCTTCAGCGTCAGGCGGTCGACATCGAGGGACATTCCGCGAGAAGGCGCGGAGTGCGGGGCCGATCCGCCCTCGGTTGGATGGACCTCCCACGGCAGGCTCACCTGCAGGGTGCCGCGCACCTCATCCAGACGAAGATCGCGGAAATAGAGTTCGCCCCGCAAGAGCGGTACGAGGGCAAGCCACGCCTTGACGTCCTCGATTGCGATCGCGTCGTCGCCCGAGCCGATCCGAATGTTGCGGGCTTCGAGCGCCGGCCGCGGCACCAACGCGAAGGTGATTTTCCCGTCGACCGCCACCGGACGGCCGATGGCGGACGAGAGTTGGCGCGCGAAGGTCTCGCGATACGGCGTCCAATCGATGAAGCTTGGCGCAATGACCGCGGCAATGAAGACGGCGGCCAACGCCGCCGCCCCAATCAGGACCCGCCGATGCCGCGTAAAAACATCCGGCGTCAGAATGCCGCCTCCGGCAAGGCCATCATCGACGTGCTGCCGGCGCGTATCACCGCGTCAAGTCCCAGCGTTTGCGGCAAGACGCGCGTCATGAAATAGCGGCCCAGTTCGATCTTGGTATCGTAGAAGGGGTCGGCGTTGTCCTTCTTGGCGGCGATGGCAGTGTCGACCATGCGAACCCAAATCCACGCGAATGCCGTGAGAGCGAAAAGACGAAGATAGTCCACCGCGGCCGCGCCGCGCGCGTTCGGGTCCTGCGCGGCCTCCTCATTCATCCACATGGTCACTGCCGTGAGGCGCGCGACGGCGTCCTTGAGAGGCGCGGTGAACTCTCCGAGATCGTTGCGCCCTTCCAGACCCTTGAGGGTTGCCTCCACTTCCGACAGCCACCCTTTGAAAAGGCGGCCCTGTTCGATCCCGAGTTTGCGGCCGACGAGATCGAGCGCCTGAATGGCGTTGGTGCCTTCGTAGATCTGCGAGATGCGTACATCGCGCACAAGCTGCTCCATGCCGTGCTCGCGGATGTAGCCATGGCCGCCGAAGACCTGCATGCAGGTATTCGTGATCTCGGACCCGAAGTCTGTTCCCGCCGCCTTGATGATCGGCGTCATTAGGCCGACCATGTCTTCAGCATGCTGGCGTGTCGCGGCGTCCGCGTGCTTGTGGGCGATGTCGACATTCAAGTGCGTCCACACGGCAAGCGCGCGTTCCGCCTCGATGATCGCGCGGCTGAACATCAGCCGGTTGCGAATATCGGGATGCACGATGATGGGATCGGCCGCCTTCTCCGGACGCGCGGCGCCGTCCGCCGCCCGGCCCTGTAAACGGTCGCGCGCATACGCTGCCGCGCTCTGATAAGCGGTCTCGGCCTGACTAATGCCCTGGCTGCCGACGAACAGGCGCTCCTTATTCATCATCACGAACATTCCGGCCAAACCCTTATGAGGCTGCCCCACGAGCCACCCCTTGGCGCCGTCGAAGTTCATGACGCATGTGACGGAAGCTTTGAGGCCCATCTTATGTTCGATGGAACCTGCGGCGACGGAGTTGCGGGCGCCGGGCGAGCCGTCCTCGTTCGGCAGGAACTTGGGCACCAGAAACATCGAGATGCCGCGGCTGCCTTCCGGCGCATCGGGAAGACGCGCCAGTACGAGGTGAACGTGGTTCTCCACCATGTCATGCTCACCGGCCGAGATGAAAATCTTGGTGCCGGTAATCGCGTAGGTTCCGTCGCCGTTCGGTACAGCTTTCGTGCGCAGAAGCCCAAGGTCGGAACCCGCGTGGGATTCCGTCAGGCACATCGTTCCCTGCCATGTTCCCGCGACGAGTTTCGGCAAATAGACTTTCTTCTGCTCCGGCGTACCAAGGGCCGCCAAGGTCAGAATGGTTCCCTGGGTCAGTCCAGGATACAGACCGATGGACATATTGGCCGAGCCGATCATTTCGCTGACGAGATAATCGAGGGTCTCGGGCAAGCCCTGGCCGCCGTATTCGGCGCTCGCGGTCAGTCCGCACCATCCGCCGTCGACATATTGCTTATAGGCTTCCTTGAAGCCCGGGGGCGTTGTCACCACGCCGTCCTTGAAAGTGCATCCCACCTCGTCACCAATTCGGTTGATGGGAAAGAGCACGCCTTCACAGAGCTTTGCACACTCGTCAAGCACCGCGTCCATGAGATCGGAGCTGGCATCGCCGAACCCGGGCAAGGCGGTGAGCGTGTCCGCAGCCTTCAGAACTTCGTGAAGCACAAATCGCATGTCGCGGAGCGGAGCGGCATAGGTCGTCATCATAGCCCCCGGTACTGAGTGTGCTGGCGAACTCGCGCGGACGTTGCCAGTGCCCGCGTGGAAACGCGCGTGTCACAAAAATACCCTAAATACTCAAGCTTTTTAATACGATAATTCGGGACCGATCCAAGCCCCGCTGCGTTGTGGAGGTATGAATCAACTTGCGCAGTATAGCCAAACAACCGCCGCGCTAGGCCGCCTGCCTGTCAGAGGCGTGGGCGCTCCGCGTTTGGAGCACGGCAGCTACCTTGCCCGCATCCGCGAATTTCCCGTTCTCAGTGAGCAAGAAGAAAAGCGCCTGATCCAGAAATGGTATCGCGAGGGCCGGCGCTAGGCTTACGACGCATTGATCGGCAGCCATCTGCGGCTCGTACCAAAGATCGCACAGAAGTATGTCGGCTACGGCGTGCCGCTCGTCGACCTCATTGGCGAAGGCAACCTGGGTCTCCTTCAATCCGCCGAGCGCTTCGATCCGGAAAAGGGTTTCCGGTTTTCGACCTATGCCCGTTGGTGGATCAAGGCGGCGATGTTGAATTACGTGCTTCAGACCTGGTCGTTGATCAAGGTGGGAAATGGCGCGGCCAAGAAACGCCTGTTCTTCAATTTGCGGCGCGCAAAGCAAAACCTGCAGGCGGATGGCGAGCGATACCTGGACGATGCCAACATCGACAAGCTCGCAAAACACTTCCAAGTCAGCCGCGAAGATCTCGTGGCGATGGATCAGCGGATGACCGCCAGCGACGTCTCGCTCTACCAGCCTGTTCCCGGCAGCGAAGGATTGACCTTCGGCGACGTCATCCCGGACGCCGCCATGGGCGCGGAGGAACTGCTGGCGGGCGAGGATGAGAAGAACTGGCACAGCGAAATCCTCAACGACGCGCTGGACAGGCTCGACGGGCGGGAAAAAGACATTGTGCGTCAGCGCTATCTTTCCGAAGAACCGACGACGTTGGCGACGATCGCATCGGCCTACGGGCTCACCGCCGAGCGCGTGCGGCAGATCGAGGCAAAAGCCATCGGCAAACTTCGCCGCTACATCGCCCCGCGGGTCCGGACCGAAGTCTGCGGCCACGCCTAAACGGAACGGTTCAAGTCGAACCGGGTGTATGACATCCTCCTAGGATGTTCATAGCCGAACTTCCCTCGCCCAATCACAATACGCGCCGGCCCGTCGCCGCATCGACCGCGCCGCGTCATGTGGTCATTCACTATACCGGCATGCCCTCGCGCGACGCGGCGCTCCAAAGATTGTGCGATCCCGCCGCACAGGTCAGCGCCCATTACTTTATCGATCAGGAGGGTGCGGTCTTCCGCCTCGTCGCGGAGGAGCAGCGCGCCTGGCACGCCGGAGTCTCGTTCTGGCGCGGCGTGACGGATCTCAACAGCACCTCCATCGGGATCGAGTTATGCAACCCCGGGCATGAATGGGGTTATCGCCCCTATCCAGCCCCACAGATTTCGGCGTTGATCGCACTTCTCGCAGATATTGTCCGGCGGCACCGGTTGCCGGCGACATCGCTTGTCGGACACAGCGATATTGCCCCGAGCCGCAAGGTCGATCCCGGAGAACTCTTCCCATGGCGGACGTTGGCGCGGGCCGGCCTTGGTCTGTGGCCCGAGCCATCGACGTCGGTACGAGACCCCGTGCAATTGGACCAAGCACTTCAGCACTTGTTTTCGATTGGCTACGCGGTCCCGTTCACCGCCGAGACCGGGGCCGCCATCCTAGATCCGCGATCGGCGGTGCCCGATGTCCTGCGCGCCTTTCAGCGCCGTTTCATGCCGAGCGACATCACCGGCGTACTCGATGAATCGACGGGCGCCCGGATCCTCGAAGTCGCGCAAGCCTTCGCGCAAGCGGACGGCTCCGCTTGTGAATCCGCCGGCCAAGCTTGACCTAGGGTATCCCAAGGCTCATTTTGAGCCGCGCCAGATGGCCGGACGGCCGCCCTTTCGGGGGAGGAAAGTCCGGGCTCCACGGAGGCAAGGTGCCGGGTAACGCCCGGCGGGGGCGACCCCAGGGAAAGTGCCACAGAAAACAAACCGCCAGGCTCACCTGCAAAGGTTACCCTGGTAAGGGTGAAAAGGTGCGGTAAGAGCGCACCGCGCGGGCGGTAACGTCGGCGGCAGGGCAAACCCCACCTGGAGCAAGACCAAATAGGGACGGCCATCCAGGGAGTTCGCTCTGCTGGAAGATGCGCTTCCGCATCGTCGTCCGGGTCGGTCGCGTGAGGTGCACAGCGATGTGCATCCCAGAGGAATGGCCGTCGCTCGCGCGCGCTCTTCACCGGGCGTGCGCGGGGACAGAACCCGGCTTACAGGCCATCTGGCGCTTTATCTTTCCAATACCGCAAGCAAAGCTCGGGCGATATCGACCTGGCGGAATGGCTTGTCGAGACGCGGGAAATCGCCGGCGTCGCCGTCGCTCATGATCACGAAGCCAGAGATGATGAGAACAGGAAGGTCGGGCCGCAACGCGCGGATTTCGCGCGCGAGATCGACGCCCGTCATGCCGGGCATCGCGTGATCGGTCACCAGAGCCTCGATCTCAAGCCCCGATGCGATGAGGTCCAGCGCTTGCCGCGGCGAGGCGGCTTCCGTCACGACATAGCCCGCGTCCATCAGCATCTCGGCGGTACCCGCGCGGACAAGGTCCTCATCATCCACAAGCAAAATGCGCGCGCTCACCCGCGGCGGCACAGGAATATCGGCGGGTGCGGCTCTGTCGGCGACCCCACCGCGTTCATGCGACACCGGGAGCCAAAGGGTCGCTACGGTGCCGCGGCCGAGTTCGCTCTCGAGCACAAAATCGCCGCCAAGCTGCGTTGCCAACCCGTGCACGGAGGAAAGCCCTAGGCCCGTTCCACGGCCTGTCTCCTTGGTTGTGAAAAATGGCTCCACCGCGCGGCGCAGTGTCTCTGGATCCATTCCGTGGCCTGTATCCGAGACCGCGATCTTTATGTACGCGCCGTCGGCCAAGCGCGAATGCTCCTGCGCGCGCTCCTGAGCCACGGCGATCTTCAGGTCTCCGCCGCGCGGCATCGCATCGCGCGCGTTCACCGCCAGATTGAGAATGGCGAGTTCGAATTGGTTGGGATCCACATGCGCCAATGCAAGATGGGGGGCGCACTCGACTGTCAGCGCGATCTGCGGTCCGATCGAGCGTCGCACCAAGTCCGTCATGCCCGTGACCACGGCGGCGATGTCCACCGCGCGGGCCTGCAGATTCTGCCGCCGCGAAAAGGCGAGCAGCCTTCGGATCAGTGTCGCCGCGCTATCGGCGGCCTGCAGCGCCGAGCCCAGCAACTTGCGTGTGCGCGGATCATCGCCTGAATGGCGCATGGCGCGATCGAGGGCGCCTACAATGGGCGTGAGCAGATTGTTGAAATCGTGCGCAACGCTTCCAGTGAATTGGCCGATCGTCTCCATCTTTTGCATTTCATGGATCTGCTGTAGCGCCGCTTCGCGTTCTGCCACCGCCTTCGCCACCCGTGCGGAAAGCTCCTGATTGAGGTGTTGCAGCTCGGTCTCGGCGCTCCGGCGGCGCGTAATATCCTGGAACAACACCGCCACTTGCCGGCGTTCGGGCGGCTCCACACGAAACGCGGCAAGCTCCAGATGTCTGCCGGTTGCAACGAGCTCACGCTCGAAGCGGATCGGTTTTCCGGTCAACAGCACGTCGCGATAAAGCCGCACCCATCCGTCGGCTTCACCGGGCACCATCTCCCTCACCTTCTGGCCGACCACGTTGGGGATGCCCGCGTGCGTGGTGTAGGCGGGATTGGCTTCGATGTGGACGTAGTCGGACAAGGGGCCGTGCGGGCCGTCGAAAAACTCGATGATGCAGAATCCCTCGTCGATCGCCTCGAACAGGGCGCGATAGCGGCGCTCGCTTTCACGCGACGCAGCCTCGGCCCGCGCCCGCGCAACCGCTTCCCAGGTGCGGACCGCGACCTCTTCCAACAAGCGAAGCTCATTGGTGGTCCAGACGCGGGGTTTGGAGTCCGCGATGCCCAGAAGAGCTTGCCAGGCGCCGCCCTTCACCATAGGCACCGCCAGCAGACTGCGTACATCCGGCGCGAAATTTTCCGTGAGATAGTCCTGTCCGGACTCAAGGCTCTCGATGTCGTGGACTTTAACGCTCTCCCCGCGGGTGCAGGCTTCCAGAAGCCATGAAATTGGTTTGAGCGCGAGACGCGCCCGGAGCGGCGCGAGTCCACGGGAGTAGTCGTCCTCGAAGACCACAGCGTCCCCGTCGACTTCACCGAGATAGGCGCGAGACACTCCCAGGTGTTCGGCCAAAAGACGCAGGGCCGTCGCTTTGATCTCAGCGGCGGTCGGCAAGGGACGTAGAGCGTCGCTGAGGCGAAGAAGGAACGGCACGCGCGTTCGGCAATCTGTGGTTTCGGAAAATTTACGTAATTCGCGTGGAGGAGTCACTACTTAGGGTAGATTCTCTAACTCTCGTTTCTCTTGAAATCGATGCCGACCTCACTGCCCCGGAGAACCGTTCCGCGCAGCCCTTCCCGCCTCATTATTTGCCGAAAGGCCTTAAGCCCTACGGCGGAAGAGAACAAAAAGTGTACATACCTTGATTTCCCAAGGACTTACAGCCTGATCCCATTGACACCCATAAAATCCCATGAGATACCATCAAGGTCCAAGTTCAGGGATGTCCCAGACCTAAATTTTTCAACGGGTTGGCTGACGCCTCTGCGCCGGACTCAGGGGAACGAGCAGGACGGGCGGGCTCGACACGATGACGGCGTTCTTTGGAACGTTCACCAACAAGATCGACAGCAAGGGACGGCTCTCCGTCCCCGCGCCCTTTCGCGCCGTGATTCAGGCGCGCGGCCGCATGACCGTGGCCATCCATCCGTCACTTTTTGAAGCCTGCCTTGAAGGCTCGGGTTACGAGCGCTTCGAAAAACTCCTTGCCGGCGTGAGCGACGGCTTTGTGCCGGCGGCGAACGACGAGGCAGCGGAATTGATCATGGAAGATCTCCGCGAACTGCCGTTCGACAGCGAAGGGCGCATCATTCTTCCGGCTGAATTCATCGCCAAAGCCGCGCTCAAGGACCAAGCTGCGTTCGTCGGCCGCGGCTGGAAGTTCCAGATTTGGGAGCCGTCCGCGCTCGCCGCCGCGCGTCAGGAAAAACTGCGCCGCGTTTTCGCCACCGCAAAAGGTGGCGTCTAATGAACGGATCCGCCGCTGGGACCGGAACGCCCGCGCACATCCCTGTCCTGCTCGGCGAGGTTGTCGAGGCTCTGCGTCCCTTCGATGGCGGCACCTATGTCGACGGTACGTTCGGTGCGGGCGGTTACACCGTCGCGCTGCTCGACGCTGCGCAATGCAGCGTGTGGGCCGTGGACCGCGACCCTGAAGCGGCCGCGCGTTGCGACATCCTGAAAGGGAAGTATCCCCAGCGCCTGCATTTCGTGTCGGGCCGTTTCGGCGACATGGCGGACCTGCTCGCGGAACGCGGCGTGTTCCAGGTTGACGGCGTGGCGCTCGACATCGGTGTCAGCTCTATGCAGATCGAAGATCGCGACCGCGGTTTCTCGTTCCTGCGCGACGGCCCCCTCGACATGCGTATGGAAAAGAGCGGCCCAACCGCCGCCGATCTCGTCAACTCGATGCCGGAGCGTGAGCTCTCGGACATCATCCTCAACTATGGCGAAGAACGTCACGCCCGCCGGGTCGCCCGCGCCATCGTCGCCGCGCGCGTCGAACGTCCCTTCTCGCACACGCTCCAACTGGCCGAGGTCGTCCGCGCCAATGTCCGCCGCAGCGGCGACGGCATCGATCCAGCCACCCGCACATTCCAGGCGCTCCGGATCGCCGTAAACGATGAACTGGGCGAACTCGAGCGCGGCCTGCGCGCCGCCGAGAAGATCCTCCGGCCGGGCGGCGTGCTTGCCGTCGTCTCGTTCCACTCCCTGGAAGACCGCATCGTCAAAACCTTCCTGAAAGCCCGTTCCGGCGCCGCGAGCCGTCCCTCGCGCCACACGCCCGCGGGCCTCGTCGGCGACACATCTACCGCCACATTCACCGCCGTCTCCCGCCGGCCCATCGCGCCGTCGGAGCGTGAGATCGCCGCGAACCCACGCGCCCGCTCGGCGCGCCTGCGCGTCGCGGAGCGAACCAATGCACCGTTTCCCACCTCGATCGTCGGGGGGCACGCATGAGAGCCGTCACTCTTATGTGGATTCCGCTCGCGATCGGGGTGGGGGTCTCCATGTTCCTGCTGAAGTATAAAGTGCAGGCCCTCGAGGACGAGTTGATCGCGAAGCAAGCGCAGGTCGTGCACGACCGCGCCGCGATCCGTGTCCTCGAAGCGGAATGGACCTATCTCAATGATCCCGAACGTCTGCGCGAACTGTCGGCCCAGTATCTGGGTTTCGGCCCGCCGGCCGTTTCGAACATCGCCGACATCAGCATGCTCCCGATGAAGGGCGCTGCGGACGCGCCCGGCGCCGCCGAAGGCACGCCGGCGAACCACAACAGCCTCGAAAACATCGAGCCCCAGTTCCGCACCGAATTGCGCTCGCCCCCGCCGGCGGCCGCGCCGCGAAGCCCGAGCGTCGTTTCGGTCACCGTTGCCCGTCTTCAGCGATTGTTGTTCCCGACCGCCGCCGGGGCGACCTCCCCCGCAGGACGCCCATGATCAAGCGTGTGAAAAAGCACCGGCCATTCCTGTATCCCGGCGAGGAAGTCCGCCCCGCCGGTCAAGGCAAGCTGCGCCTGCAGGGCATGACGATGCACGCGATCGAGACCGGTCGTATGCGGCTGTTCGTCACCGCAGGCCTGTTCGCCGTCGCCTTCTCCGCGATCGGCCTGCGCGTGGTCGATTTGATGCTTCTGTCGGGCGGCGCCGGTGAACGCACCGCGCGTGCTTCATCCTCGGCCCCGCTCGCGACGCGAGCCGACATCGTCGACCGCAATGGAGTCATCGTTGCGACCAACCTGCCGACGGTCAATCTGTACGCCGACGCGCACAAGATCGCCGACGCCCGCGAGGCCACCGACAAGCTGATCAAGGTGCTTCCGGAACTGAAGTACGACGACACCCTGCGCCGCTTAAGTTCCGGTCAGCGCTTCATCTATCTCGCGCGCCACCTGACCCCGCAGCAGCAGCAGGAAGTGAACGACCTTGGCCTGCCCGGGCTCGGCTTCGAGAATTCTCAGCGCCGCATTTATCCGCACGGACCGCTGTTCTCGCATGTGATTGGCGCCACCGACGCCGACAACATTGGTGTCGCCGGGGTCGAGCGGACGTTCAATGACGCCCTCGTTCAGGATTCGACCCCGCTTAAACTGTCACTCGATGTGCGCGTGCAGCATGTCGTTCGCGAAACGCTCGCCGCCTCGATCGCGCGTTACCGCGCCATTGCCGGCAGCGCCGCGGTGATGGATGTGCGCACCGGCGAACTGCTCTCGCTGGTTTCGCTGCCGGATTTCGACCCGAAGGCGCTGGGCACTGCGTCGACCGAAGCCCGCTTCAATCGCGCGACCCTCGGCGTTTACGAAATGGGCTCGACCTTCAAGTTGTTTACGGCGGCGATGGCGCTCGAAGTCGGCTCGGCGAACCTCAATTCAACCTACGACGCCAGCCAACCGATCAAGATCGGGCGATTCACCATCGACGACTTCCACGGCCTGAACCGCGTCATCACCGTCCCGGAAATCCTGATCCATTCGTCCAACATCGGCGCGGCGAAGATGGCGCTCGCGGCCGGCACCGACGTTCAGAAGACCTACATGAAGAAGCTGGGGATGATGTCTCCCCTCAAGCTTGAACTGCCGGAAGTCGGCACGCCGCAGTACCCGCAGACCTGGCGCGAGATCAACACCATCACGGTGTCCTACGGCCACGGCATCGCGGTGACGCCTGTACACGTCGTGACGGCGGTCAGCGCGCTCGTGAATGGCGGCACCTTATATCCCGCCACCCTGATCCACCGTAACGACGCGCCGCAGGGCGAACGTGTTCTCTCCGAGAAGACGTCCAAGGCCATGCGCGCGCTGATGCGCCTGATCGTCGTCGATGGTTCGGGCCGTCAGGCGGATGCGCCGGGCTATCTCGTCGGCGGCAAGACGGGGACTCCGGAAAAGACGACCTTCCGGGGCGGATACAACCAGTCGTCGTTGCACACCTCGTTCGTGGCCGCCTTCCCGATCGAGGCGCCGCGCTACGTGATCCTCGTCATGCTGGACGAACCGAAGGGCACGCGCGAGACGGCCAACTTTGCGACCGCGGGATGGAACTCGGCCCCGACGGTCGGCCGCATTGTCAGCCAGATCGCTCCGATGCTTGGCGTCTACCCCATGGGGCACACGGATACCTTCGAACCCCTCGCCTCACTGCTGCCGCTTTACAGCGGTAAGAGCAATGAATACGCGGCGCCTGTGGTGAAGGCCGTCGAGACGCGCACTACGACCCCGGCGCCCGTCAAGGCAAGCCATGAAGTCCAACCTGCTGCGACCGTCAAACCAGCGTCTATCGGCGAACTGATCGAGGACGCCGATGCGACTCAGTGAATTGCTTGAGGAACAGGGGATGGATGCCCGGGCGCTGAAAGACATGGATATCACGGGACTGACGGCGGACTCGCGCGCGGTGCAGCCGGGTTATCTTTTCGCCGCCCTGCCCGGCACGAAGATGGACGGCCGCAACTATATCGGCGAAGCGGTGAAACGCGGCGCCGCGGCGGTCCTGGCGCCTCCCGGCACCGAACTCGGCGCCGAGCGCGCCGATCCGCAGGGCAATGTCATCCGCCTCATCACCGACAGCAATCCCCGCCGCCGCTTCGCTTTGATGGCGGCCAAATTCTTTGCCGCCCAGCCGGACACCGTCGCTGCCGTAACCGGCACCAACGGCAAGACCTCGACCGCCCATTTCACGCAGCAGCTTTGGTCTCACCTCGGCTTCAAGGCGGGATACATGGGCACCCTGGGCGCCTACGGTCCGGGCGTTCATATCGACGGCAGCCTCACGACACCGGATCCCGTGCGTCTGCATGCCGTCCTGGCCGATATGGCGAAAAACGGATGCACCCATGTTGCGATGGAAGCTTCGAGCCATGGCCTTCACCAATTCCGTGTCGACGGCGTGAAGCTGTCGATCGGCGGCTTCACGACGTTCACGCGCGACCATCTGGACTATCACGGCTCCATGGCGGCGTACCTCGCCGCCAAGCTGCGCCTATTCTCGGACGTGATGGTCGCGGGCGGCATCGCCGTCCTCAATGCTGACACGCCGGAATTCAGCGCGTTCGAATCTGCCTGCCGCCTTCGCGGTCATCGCGTCATGAGCTACGGCAAGCTCGGCGAGACTCTGCGTCTCGCGGGCGTCACGATCGAAGGCGATGCACAGGTGCTCGACCTTATCGTGCTCGAAAAAAGCTATCGCGTCCGTCTTCCCCTCGCCGGCAGCTTCCAAGTCGGCAACGCCCTTTGCGCGCTCGGCTTCGTTCTAGCCGCAGGCGCCGATCCGTCGCGCGCCGTCGCCGCGCTGGAGTGCCTGCACGGCGTCCCCGGCCGGATGCAACGCGCCGGCCTTCACCGCAACGGCGCGCCCGTTTATGTCGACTACGCACATACGCCCGACGCCCTGGAAACCGCCCTGCTGGCGCTTCGCCCGCACGCCACGCGCCGCCTTGCGGTGGTCTTCGGCTGCGGCGGCGACCGGGATCGCGGCAAGCGCCGCATGATGGGCGAGATTGCGCAGCGCCTTGCCGACGACATCTACGTGACCGACGATAACCCGCGTAGCGAGGAGCCGAGCTCCATTCGCGCCGAAGTCATGCAGGGCTGCCCGAACGCGGCGAATATTCCCGACCGTTCCGCCGCGATCGCGACCGCCATCTCCGCCCTCCAGGCGGGCGACGTGCTGCTCATCGCCGGCAAAGGTCACGAGACCGGACAAATCGTCGGCGCGACTGTAATCCCCTTCAGCGATATCGAGGAAGCGCGCCGCGCGCTTGGCCTTGGCGGAGCAACTTCCTAATGGCTTTGTGGACCGCACAAGATGTCGCCGCCGCGACCTCCAGCTCGGCCGCTGGAAATTGGAGCGCGACGGGCGTGTCGATCGACAGCCGCAGCGTCGCCGTGGGCGATCTGTTCGTCGCGCTGCAGGGCCCGAATTTCGACGGGCACGACTACGTCAAACACGCGCTGGAAAACGGCGCCGCTGCTGCAATCGTTCACCGCGCGCCGAAGGATTC
Source organism: Rhodospirillaceae bacterium (assembly GCA_041905525.1). Lineage (GTDB taxonomy): Bacteria > Pseudomonadota > Alphaproteobacteria > Rhodospirillales > Rhodospirillaceae > SHVO01. The sequence continues at coordinate 63,920 of JAYRKY010000011.1, read as the reverse complement.
CGACAGCTATCATGATCGCCTGATAGTGGTTAAGGATACGTTTCACGCGCTGCAGGATTTAGCGAAGGCTTCCCGGGCACGCATGAAGGGCCGCGTCATCGCGGTCACCGGCAGCGTCGGCAAAACCGGGACCAAGGAAGCGCTGAAGCTTGGCCTTTCGGTGCAGGGCAAGACACACGCCAGCGCCGGCAACCTCAACAATCATTGGGGCGTCCCCCTCTCCCTCGCTCGCATGCCGGCCGATACCGAGTTCGGTGTTTTCGAACTTGGCATGAATCACGCCGGCGAAATCGCGCCGCTGTCGAAGCTGGTGCGCCCGCATGCGGCCGTCATCACAACGGTCGAGGCCGCACATCTCGAATTTTTCAACTCCGTGGCCGAGATCGCCGACGAGAAAGCCGCAATCATGGCCGGCCTTGAGCCCGGCGGCACGGTCGTACTGCCGCGCGACAATCCTCACTACGTGCGGCTCGCGGCGGCGGCCAAGACCTACGGCTGCGCCAACGTTCGCGCGTTTGGAACGGGCGGAGACGCCTATGCGCGCCTTGTCGCCTGGTCGCTGACGCCCGACGGCACCCAAGTCGCCGCCGAGTTCGATGGCCGCCGCATGATGTACGATATGATTGTCAGCGGCCGTCACTGGGCGCTCAACAGTCTCGCGGCCCTCGCCGCCGTTGATGCGATTGGCGCCGATATGCATCTCGCCGCCGGCGCGCTCGCCAAACTGGCCGCGCCGGTCGGACGCGGCGCGCGCACGCGCGTCGAAATCGACGGCGGCTCGTTCGTTGTGATCGATGAAAGCTACAACGCCAGTCCCGCCGCGGTGCGCGTGCTGGCCGACACGCTTGCGCAAATGCATCAGCCTGTGGGCGGAACGCGCGGCGGCCGTCTGATCATGGTCCTCGGTGATATGCTCGAGCTCGGAAGCGCCGCGGCGGCACTGCATGCCGATCTCGCGGAAAGCCTGAAACTCGCGGACATCCATCTCGTCTTTACCGCGGGGTCCCTCATGAAGAACCTTCACGACGCATTGCCCCAGGCGATGCGCGGCGCCCATGCCGCCGACTCAAAAGCGCTCGTCCCGCTCGTTCTTGGCGCTGTGCGCGCCGGTGACGTCGTTGCCGTGAAAGGCTCGCACAGCAGTCATATGGACCTGGTCGTGGACGCGTTGCGATCGATCCAACCCACTCAACGCGCCGCCGCCGGGAATTAGAACCATGTTCTATCTCTTGTCCCAGTTTTCTAACGAGTTTCCTGCTTTCAACGTCTTCCGTTACCTCACCTTCCGCACCGGCGGAGCGGTGATCACCGCGCTGCTGGTTGCCTTCGTCTTCGGGCCGGCGATCATCCGCTGGTTGAAGGCGCAACAAGGCTACGGGCAACCGATCCGCACCGACGGTCCGCAAAGCCACCTGATCAAACAAGGCACGCCCACCATGGGCGGTGCGATGATGTTGCTGGGAATCACTATTGCGACCCTGCTGTGGGCCGATCTGAGCAACAAATATGTGTGGGCCGTGATGTTCGTCACGCTGGGATACGGCCTCATCGGCTTTCTCGACGACTACCGCAAAGTGAAGAAGCGTTCTTCGGCCGGCGTCGCCGGCAAGAGCAAGCTCGTTCTTGAAATCGCCCTCGCAGCCGCCGCCGGTTACTGGATCTCGACGATCGGCGCGCCGGAAATGGCCGACAAGCTGACCGTGCCTTTCTTCAAGGACCTGCTGCTCGATCTGGGCATCATGTATCTGCCCTTCGTCGTTTTCGTCATCGTTGGCGCCGCCAACTCGGTAAACCTCACCGACGGACTTGATGGCTTGGCGATCGTGCCGGTCATGATCGCAGCCGGCGTATTCGTCATTATCGCTTACCTCATCGGCAACGCGGTGTTCGCCAACTACCTTCAGGTCCATTTCGTCGCGGGCTCCGGCGAACTTGCGGTGTTCTGCGGCGCGATCGTTGGCGCGGGCCTTGGCTTCCTGTGGTTCAACGCGCCGCCTGCGATGGTGTTTATGGGCGACACCGGCTCGCTTGCTCTTGGCGGCGCGCTCGGCTCCGTCGCCGTCGTCACGAAACACGAAATCGTGCTCGCCATCGTCGGCGGGCTGTTCGTGCTGGAGACGATTTCGGTCATCGTCCAAGTGGCTTCGTTCAAGCTGACGGGTAAGCGCGTCTTCCGCATGGCTCCGCTGCACCATCATTACGAGGAAAAAGGCTGGGCCGAACCGACAGTCGTTATTCGTTTTTGGATCATCGCCGTCATCCTGGCCGTCGCCGGGCTGTCGACCTTGAAGTTGAGATAGGAAGGGTATGGTTCCCACTCCTCGCTATGCCGGCGAGCGCGTTGTCGTGATGGGCCTGGGTAAATCCGGCTTGTCGGCGGCGGCGTCTTTGCGCGCCAGCGGCGCCCTCGTGCAGGTGTGGGACGATAAACCCGCGCAGGTCCAGGAAGGCGTGGCGCGCGGTTTCACCGCGTTCGACGGCTCCACGATGAATCTCGAAGGGGTGCGCGCGATCGTGTGGAGCCCGGGCATTCCCCATACGCTGCCCAAAACCCATCCGCTGGCCGTGCGCGCCCGTGCGCTCGGCATACCACTTATCTGTGATGTGGATCTGCTCGTCGAAGCCCAACCCGACGCCACCGTCATCGCGATCACCGGCACCAACGGCAAGTCCACGACGACGGCTCTCACCTCACACGTCTTCAAGCACGCCGGCCGTAAGGTCGCCATGGGCGGCAACATCGGCATTCCAGCGCTGGAGTTGGAACCCCTTAGCCTCGGCGGTACCTACGTGCTCGAATTATCGTCTTATCAGTTGGAGCTCATGCCCCATCTCCGCTGCGAGACGGCGGTCCTCCTCAATATCACGCCCGACCACCTTGACCGCCACGGCGGGATCGAAGGTTACGTGGCGGCGAAACGCCGGATCTTCGCGGACCAGCGTGCTCCGCGCACGGCAATCCTCGGGGTCGACGATGAACAGTGCGCATCCATGTATGAAGCCTTGCGCAAAGACGGCGTTCACAAAGTCATTCCGATCTCCGTTCGCACGCAGGTGCTCGGTGGATTTCACGCCATCGACGGCCTTCTCGTCGACACCACGGGCGCTCGCCCCAAGACGATTATCGACCTGAAGTCGATCGCGCGTCTGCCGGGAGCGCATAATTGGCAAAATGCGGCAGCGGCGGCGGCTATTGCCTGCAGCCACGGCCTGACCCACGACCAGATCGCCGCCGGACTGTCCTCATTTCCGGGCCTCAAGCACCGCCAGGAACTGGTGGGCACCGTCGCCAACGTTTCGTTCGTCAATGACAGCAAAGCCACTAATGCCGACGCTTCCGAGAAGGCGCTGCTTTGCTATGACAATATCTACTGGATTGCCGGCGGTGTCGCGAAAGAGGGCGGCATCGCGTCGCTCACGCCGCTGTTCCCCAGAATCCGCCATGCCTTTCTCATCGGTGAAGCCGCCGACGCCTTCGCGGACACGCTGGAGGGCAAAGTCCCCTTTGCATTGTACGAAGACATGGAGTCGGCCATCGAAGAGGCCGGCGCCATGGCTCTCAATGAAAACAAGCCCGGCGCGACGGTGCTGCTCTCGCCCGCCTGCGCCTCGTTCGACATGTTCAAGAACTTTGAGGAGCGCGGCGACCGCTTCCGTGAGGAGGTCATCGCGCTCTGGCCGCAGATTGGAAAGGTGGCCTAGATGACGGCGCGCACAATCACACGTCTTGATACGAGCACCGTCGGCCGCTGGTGGTGGACGGTCGACAAATGGATGCTCGCGGCCACGGCCCTGCTGATCGCCATCGGCATCCTCCTGAACCTGGCGGCCGGACCGCCGGCGGCGGAGCGCATTGGCGCGACCACGTTCCACTTCGTCCGCAAGCAGATGGTCTTCTTGCCGCTCGCGCTGCTGACGATGTTCGCCATCTCCCTCTTGGCGCCGGTCAATGTGCGCCGCTTCGCGGTCATCGGATTCCTGATCTCGGGCTTCCTGACGCTCCTCACTCTCATCCTGGGTGAAGACATCAACGGCGCGCGCCGCTGGCTCTCCATCGGCCCGATCCACTTCGGCCAGCCGTCGGAGTTCGTGAAACCCTTTTTCGCGGTGGTATCGGCGTGGATGTTTGCCGAGCACAAACTGCGCGAAGACTTTCCCGGCAATCTCATCGCCGCGGGACTGCTCGGTGCCGTCGCCCTCGTCCTTCTCTCCCAGCCCGACGTGGGCATGACCCTGGTGGTTTCTGCGGTCTGGTCCGCTCAGTTCTTTATCGCTGGACTTCCGATCTTCTGGGTCATCCTGATCGCGATCGTCGGCCTCGCCGGCCTCGTCGGCGCCTATTTCACCTTCGATCACGTCGCCAGCCGCGTCGACCGCTTCCTCGATCCCTCGAGCGGCGATACCTATCAAGTCGCCACCGCCATGCGCGCTTTCCAGCAGGGCGGCCTGTTCGGCCGCGGCCCGGGTGAAGGCCGCGTGAAAGAGGCGCTGCCCGACGCGCACACCGACTTCATCTTCGCCGTGGCCGGCGAGGAATTTGGCGTCCTGCTCTGCCTCGTCATCGTCGCGCTGTTCGCCTTCATCGTGATCCGCGCCCTCAGCAAAGTGATGCGCGAAGAGAACCTGTTTGTGCTTCTCGCGGTTGGCGGTCTCGCGGTGCAGTTCGGGCTTCAGGCCATGATCAACATGGCCTCCAGCCTGCACATGATGCCCACCAAGGGCATGACCCTTCCGTTCATCTCATATGGCGGGTCGTCGCTCGTGGCGCTGGGCGTCGCGGTTGGCATGATCCTCGCACTCACGCGCCGCCGCCGCGATCTGGAGGGCCGTCAATAATGAAGCGCATGCCCCACTTTGTCGTCCTCGCCGCCGGCGGTACCGGCGGTCACGTCTTCCCGGCCGAAGCCCTGGCGCAGGAACTGATTGCGCGCGGCCACCGCCTGATGCTGATCACCGATAAGCGCGGCGCGGCCTATGGCGGCACGCTCGGCAGTCTCGAGACGCGTCATATCACCGCCGGAAGCCTCGCGGGCCAAGGGATGCTCGGCCGTGTCAAAGGCCTGGTGAACCTGGGCATCGGGATCATGCAGGCGAAGGCTTTGCTGGAGGAGTTGAAGCCCGAGGCCGTCGTCGGCTTCGGAGGGTACGCCGCGGCGCCGACGGTCATCGCCGCATTGCAGCTGGGCCTACCCACTGTCATCCACGAACAGAACGCCGTGCTTGGCTTGGCGAATCGCATGCTGGCGCGCCGGGTCGATCAGGTGTGCACGTCGTTCCATCTCGCGAAGAAGCCGCCCAAGGACGCACGCCTCACCTTGACCGGCATGCCGGTGCGCCCCGCCATCGTCGCCACCAGCTACACCCCTTATCGCGCGCCCGAAGCGACGGGCACGATCCGCCTCCTGGTTCTCGGTGGAAGCCAAGGCGCGCGCATTTTCAGCGACGTCCTTCCTTCCGCGATCAAGCTCCTGCCCATGGAGATTCGCCGCCGCCTCGAGATCTGGCAGCAAAGCCGCCCCGAGGATCTCGACCGCGCGCATCAGGCCTATGTCGGCTCGGAGGCTCACGTGCAGCTCCGCCACTTCTTCGACAACGTGCCGGAACTCCTCACCAACACGCATCTACTGATCTCGCGCTCCGGCGCCTCGACCGTGGCGGAGGTCAGCGCGGCGGGCCGTCCGTCTCTGCTGGTGCCCTATCCATTCGCAGCCGACGACCATCAGACCGCAAACGCACGCAATCTCGAGGCGGCCGGCGGCGCATTCGTCATGCCTCAGAACAAATTCACGCCGGAGACGGTTGCGGAACAGCTCATCCGCCTCCTGACGCAGCCGCATCTACTGGCCGCCGCCGCGCAAGCGGCCTCCGGCTTTGCCATTCCCGACGCGGCCAATCGTCTTGCCAATGTGGTGACCAGCGTCATCCAAGGCGAGAACGGCGAACGCGCCAAGACGGGCGCCGCCGCGGCATCCGTTTCGACCCATAGCATGAAGAGGGGGGCCGCTTAGATGCAGTCCATGCCGCTTGATATCGGCATCATTCATTTCGTAGGCATTGGCGGCATCGGTATGTCCGGTATCGCCGAGGTGATGCATAACCTCGGCTATCAGGTGCAAGGCACCGATATTGCCCAGAACGCCAATGTCGACCGCCTGCGCTCGCTGGGCGTGAAGATCGAAATCGGTCACCGCGCCGAGAACCTCGGCGACGCGCGCGTCATCGTCATCTCATCGGCCGTGAAGGCCGACAACCCGGAGGTCGCCGCGGCCCGCAAGGCGATGCTTCCGATCGTGCGCCGCGCCGAGATGCTCGCCGAGCTGATGCGCCTCAAATGGTCCGTCGCGGTGGGCGGTACGCACGGCAAGACGACAACGACCTCACTGGTCGCCACCGTGCTCGACGCCGCGGGCCTTGATCCCACAGTCATCAACGGCGGCATCATCAACGCCTACGGCACGAATGCGCGCCGCGGCGAAGGCGAGTGGATGGTCGTGGAGGCTGACGAGTCCGACGGCACGTTCACGCGCCTGCCCGCGACGATTGCGGTCGTCACGAACATCGATCCCGAGCACCTCGATTTCTACAAAGAGTTCTCGAAGGTCAAAGAAGCGTTCCGCACATTCGTGCTGTCGATCCCCTTCTACGGCTTCGGCGTGCTGTGCATCGATCATCCGGAAGTGCAGGCCCTCCTGCCGCAACTCAGCGACCGCAAAATCATCACCTACGGCTTGAGCCCCCTCGCCCACGTCCGCGGCATGAACCTCGTGCTCGATACCGCCGGCGTGCGTTTCGATGCCGTGCTGTCCGACCGTATCACCGGCGGCGAGCGTGTGATCAAGGACATCCGCCTGACGATGTTCGGACAGCACAACGTGCTGAACGCGCTGGCGGCCGTGTCCGTCGCCGCCGAGATGGGCATTGCCGACGATGTGATCCGTGAGGGTCTCGCGCGCTTCACCGGGGTGAAGCGGCGCTTCACCCGCGTCGGTGAAACCAACGGCATCACCGTGATCGACGACTACGGCCATCACCCGGTGGAAATCGCCGCGGTGCTCAAAGCCGCCCGTCAGGCCACCAAGGGCCGCGTCATCGCCGTCGTTCAACCGCACCGCTATTCGCGCCTTCAGTCGCTGTTTGCCGAGTTCTGCCAGTGCTTCAACGACGCCGACCATGTGATCGTGGCCGACGTTTACCCGGCCGGCGAACAGCCGATCCCGGGCGTTGATCGCGACGCGCTGATCAACGGTCTGCACGCGCACGGTCATAAGACCGTCACGGCGCTGGTCTCGCCGAAACACCTCGCTGCCGTCATCGACGACATCGCCACGTCCGGCGATATCGTCGTTTGCCTCGGCGCCGGCAACATCACTGCGTGGGCCCACGCTCTTCCGGCGGATCTCGCCGCCATGAAGCGGAGCTAGGCATGATGGCTGCGCGGCGCATCCGCACGGATCTGGCCGAACGTCTCCCCCGCATCCGCGGGCGGTACGACGTGATGGCCGATCTTGGCCGCATGACCTGGTTCCGGGTCGGCGGCCCCGCGGAAGTGCTGTTCTCGCCGGCCGATGTCGAGGACCTGTCCGTGTTTTTGAAAGAGAAACCGGAGGACGTGCCGGTGCATGTGGTTGGCTTGGGATCGAACATGCTTGTGCGCGACGGCGGCGTTCCGGGCGTCGTGATCCATCTCGGCAAGGCGTTTTGCACGATCGCCGCGGACGAAATGACACTCCGTTGCGGCGCCGGAGCGGTCGATGCCGTTGTCGCGACCGCGGCACGCGACGCATCGGTCGCCGGTCTCGAATTTCTCACCGGGATCCCAGGCACCATCGGCGGTGCGCTGCGCATGAACGCCGGGGCCTATGGCGCCGAGATCAAGGACGTTTTCGTCAGCGCGACCGCCTTGGATGCGAACGGCGAGCCTCACCAATTGGACGCCGCCGCCATGGGCTTCTCCTACCGTCACAGTGACGTGGCGGACGATTGGATTTTCACCGGGGCCGTCTTGCGCGGCACGCCGGGCAATCAAGACGCCATCACCGCCCGCATCCGCGAGATCCGCGCCGAGCGCGAACTGTCTCAACCGACCCAAGCGCGCACCGGCGGCTCGACGTTCGCCAATCCCCCGGGCTCCAAGGCGTGGGCGCTGGTCGATGCGGCCGGCTGTCGCGGCTTGGTGCGCGGCGGCGCGCAGATTTCCCACAAGCACGCCAATTTCCTGATCAACACCGGCACCGCGACCGCCGCCGACCTCGAAGGTCTTGGCGAAGAAGTGCGCAAGCGCGTGAAGGATCATTCCGGCGTCGAACTCGTCTGGGAAGTGCGCCGCATCGGCGTCACCCAGGACGACCCCAATGCCCTGTTGCGGAGCGCCCGGTCATGAAGCGTCCCGCGACCATCAAACGCGTCGTCGTATTGTGCGGCGGATTTTCCAAAGAGCGCGAGATCTCCCTGGTCTCCGGCGGGGCGGCCGACCGCGCCCTGCGTGCAAAGGGCCTCGACGTCACGAAGATCGACGTCCCGCGCGATATGGCCTCGCTCGTGAATCAAATTACCGCCGCGAAGCCCGATGTCGTGTTCAATGCCCTGCACGGCCGCTACGGCGAGGACGGTTGCATCCAGGGCCTCTTGGACATGATGGCCATCCCCTACACCAATTCCGGCCGCATGGCGTCCGCCGTTGCGATGGACAAGCCCGCCGCGAAGCGCATGTTCGCCGCCGCGGGCATCCCGGTGGCCGAGGAGAAGATCGTGACCGTTGCGGAGGCTGAACGGGGCGACGTCATGGACCGCCCCTATGTCCTCAAGCCCGTCAACGAGGGTTCCAGTGTCGGCGTGAAGATCGTGCGCACGGGAGACAATCATCCGCCGCTGGACGATCTCGGCCTGGCCAAGGACGATCTGATCATGGCCGAGCGCTTTATCCCTGGCCGCGAGGTGACCGTGGCGGTGATGGGTGACCGCCCGCTCGCGGTAACGGAAATCACCACGGCCCGCGACTTCTACGACTATGAAGCCAAATACGCCGCCGGCGGTTCGAAGCACGTCCTGCCCGCCGATCTGCCGCGCGCGCAGTACGAGAAGGCATTGGAACTTTCGCTGCTCGCGCACAAGATTCTTGGCTGCCGCGGTGTCTCGCGCGCCGACCTGCGCCTGGATGGCGACACCTTTTACATGCTCGAGGTCAACACGCAGCCGGGTCTGACGCCGACCTCGCTCGTGCCCGAGCAGGCCAATTACGTCGGACTTAGCTTCGAGGATCTCATGTACTGGATGGTGGAGCACGCCGAATGCGACGCCTAATCATTCGCTCCGTCGCGGTCATCGCGGGCGTCGGCGCTATCGCCGCCGCGATCAAATACACACCGTTGCCGGCAGTCGCCGCGTCGTCCTCGGCGGCCGCGGACGCGACCTTCGTGGAAGGCAGCGCCGGACTTGGCTTTCGCTTGAAGGCCCTGACGGTGGAAGGCCGCAATATGACCGCGCGCGAGGACCTGCTGGGAGCCCTGGACGCCGAAGTCGGGACTCCCATCGCCGCGATCGACGTCGCGAAGGCGCGCGCGAAGGTCGAGGAGCTTCCTTGGGTCCGCACGGCGAAAGTCGAACGGCGCCTGCCCGACACCATCCATATTGTGCTCGAGGAGCGCGTGCCTTACGCGCTGTGGCAGCACGGCGAAAAATACACCCTCGTCGATCACGAAGGCCATCTGATCGTCGACGTACCCGAGTCCGACTCTCGCCTCCCGCTGATCGTGGGCGCGGACGCGCCGGCAAATGCCGCCGAGCTGTTTGAAGCGCTCAGAGCGCAACCGGATCTTGCCAGCCGCGTTCAAGCTGCTGTCCGTGTCGGCGCGCGGCGCTGGAACATCTATCTCGACGCCTACGAAGGCGGAATTTCGGTCCGCTTGCCTGAAGAACATATGGCCGAGGCGTGGACGCGCCTCGCGGTCCTGGAGAAAGAGCACAAGATTTTGCAGCGCGATCTCGAGTTCATCGATCTCCGTCTGGACGATCAGCTCGTGGTTCGTCTGCGCAATGCCCCGGCGGCGAAGGAGCCTGCGATTGCAGGCACTCCGAAGACGCCGGCGGTGCGGGTCAAGCAAAGCCTTTAGTGGGAAAGGCAAAGGGGAAAGAACATGTTCGGTAAGAGCACAATGAAGGGCGCAAACGCCATAGCCCCCAACAGCACGTTCGCCGCGCTGGATATCGGCACGACGAAGGTCGCCTGCTTCATCGCCGAGATGGGCGAGGGCGAACTTCACATCACCGGATCGGGCCATCACCGCTCGCGCGGCATGCGCGGCGGTCAGGTCATCAACCTCGACGAAGCCGAAGCGTCGGTCCGCGCCGCCGTCGACGCCGCCGAGCAGATGGCCAACAGCCGGATCGACAAGGTGTTCGTCAACGTCTCCTGCGGCGCGCCCCAATCCACCCGCGTCGATGTCGAACTCGCCGTCGCCGGCCACCAAATCCGCGACACCGATGTGCGCCGGGTTCTCGAGCATGGCAGTGCCCAATTCGACCCCATCGAGCGCGAACTGATCCATTGCATCCCCACCGGATACTCGATCGACGGCGGAAACGGGATCATCGACCCCCGCGGCATGTACGGCGGCAAGCTCGGCGTTAACATTCACCTCGTCACCGCGGCCGTCGGCCCCTCGCGCAACCTCGCCTCGGTCATCGAGCGCTGCGACCTCGACGTCGAGGACCGCGTGGTGTCGTCCTATGCCTCGGGCCTGGCCTGCCTCGTCGACGACGAGAAGGACTTGGGCGTCACCGTCATCGACATGGGCGGCGGCACCACCACTATCGCGGTCTTCCAGGAAAGCCAGGTGGTCTATGTCGAAGCCATCCCGGTCGGGGGCATGCACGTAACCGGCGACATCGCGAAGGGCCTGTCCACGCCGGTGGCCCGAGCGGAGCGTCTCAAGACGGTCTACGGCTCAGTCATGCAGGCCCCGGGCGACAACCGCGAACTGCTGAAAGTGCCTCTCGTCGGCGAGGAAGACGAGGAAAGCGCCAACGAGATCCCCAAATCCCTGCTCGTCCAGATCATCCAGGCCCGCATCGAAGAGACGCTGGAACTGGTCCGTTCGCACCTTGAAGCCTCGGGCTTCGCCAAGACCGCTGGCCGGCGCGTCGTGCTCACGGGCGGCGCGAGCCAGCTCGAAGGCGTGCGCGATCTGGCTGAGCTGATCCTCGACAAACAAGTTCGTTTGGGCCGCCCGCGCATGATCCGCGGCCTGCCTGAGTCTATGTCCGGCCCGGCCTTCGCGACCGCCGCCGGACTCCTGCGCTACGGGCTTCGTGAGCACGTCGCCCGCCCCGACTACGCGGCTATGGACGCCGCCAAAAGCAAGAACAGCTTCGGCCGCATCGGAGCGTGGCTGAAAGAGAACTTCTGAGGGCGTGATTCGAAGAAATGATGTACATTCATTTCGCTCTAGTCACTCCAAAGCAAAAACAAAAAAAGACCGATAACAAAGCAACCGAGTTCCGAAACAAGAAAAACAACAAAAAACGCTCACAAAACAAGAACAACTCGAACCGTTGCTAACGCAAAAAAGACATTTGGAGGCTGCAAATGACCATCAATATTAGTGTACCTAAGACGACGATCGAGGCGCAGCTGAAGCCTCGGATCAGCGTCATCGGCGTGGGCGGCGCCGGCGGCAATGCCGTCAACAACATGATCCAGAGCTCCATGGAAGGCTGCGATTTCATCGTCGCCAACACGGACGCCCAGGCTCTGGCCCTCTCCCGGACCGATCGCCGGATCCAGCTGGGCCGCGACACCACCCAAGGCCTCGGCGCCGGCGCTCAGCCGGTCGTCGGCCGCGACGCCGCGGAAGAAGCCCTGGAAATCATCGCCCGCGAACTCGACGGCTCGCACATGGCCTTCATCACCGCCGGTATGGGCGGTGGTACGGGCACCGGCGCCGCGCCCGTCATCGCCCGGATCGCCCGCGAACTGGGCATCCTGACCGTGGGCGTGGTGACCAAGCCGTTCCACTTCGAAGGCGTGCACCGCATGCGCCTTGCCGAAGCGGGCATTGAAGAACTGGCCTCGGTGGTCGATACCCTGATCATCATCCCGAACCAGAACCTCTTCCGCGTCGCCAACGAAAAGACCACCTTCGCCGACGCCTTCAAGATGGCCGACAACGTCCTCCACGGCGGCGTGCGCAGCGTCACCGACCTGATGATGATGCCCGGCATGATCAACCTGGACTTCGCCGACGTCCGGACGGTCATGAAGGAAATGGGCCGCGCGATGATGGGCACGGGCGAAGCTTCCGGCGAACGCCGGGCGCTCGACGCCGCCGAAGCCGCCATCGCCAACCCGCTGCTCGAAGACACCTCTATGAAGGGCGCCAAGGGCGTGCTCATCAACATCACGGGCGGTTCCGACATCACCTTGTTCGAAGTCGACGAAGCGGCCAACCGCATCCGCGACGAAGTCGAGGGCGATGCTCACATCATCTTCGGCTCGTGCTTCAACGAAGAGATGGAAGGCAAGATCCGCGTCTCCGTGGTTGCCACCGGGATTGAATCGGCTGCGGGCGTTCAGCCGCGTCCGATGTCTCAGCGCACGGAAACCCGTGCCGTCGGCCGCCGTATGCCGGACATCCGCACCGCTGCGGCTCCCGCCGCAGCGCCTGCGCCCGTCATGCGCGCTCCGGCCGCTCCGGCCGCGGCTGCTCCCGCTCCGGCGCCGACTCTCGCCGCTTCGATGGCTCCCGCTCAGGCTTCCTTCGCCGGCTTCGGCGGTCCGACGCTCGCTCCGGCGACCGGCGCCGTCGATCTGCAGGCCGAAGAGAAGGCTCTGATGGAAATGGCCGCCGCGGTTCGCGCCGAACTGCAAGCCGCCGCTCCGGCTCCGGAAGTCATCCCGGAACCGGTCATGGCTGCTCCGGTCACGCCGACCGCTCCGGTTGCCGCCCCGATCGCGGCTCAGGCCGCGGCCGTGGCTGAAGCCGTGGCCCGCGCTCCGGCCGCCGCCGCCCCGCGTGTGAACATCGCTCCGCGCGATGTCTTCATCCCGAAGGCTGCAGTGGAACCGCGTCTCGACTTCCGCATGGACGCCGACCGCGCTGAAATCGTGGCGGCCGCCGAACCGGCGCCCGCTCCGGTCCAAGCCGCTCCGGTCCAAGCCGCTCCGGCCCCCGCGCCGGCGCCCGCCGCCGCGAAACCGGCGGAAGGCCGTGTCAGCCTGTTCGGCCGCTATCGCAGCCTGACGGCCCGTCCGAAGGTCGAAGAAACCAAGGCTCCGGAACCGCAAGCGAAGGCTCCGGCCGGCCTCAACATCTCGGTCGGTCCGATGGACCGTCCGGTGTCGTCCCACGACGAGGATGAGCTGGAGATTCCGGCCTTCCTGCGCCGTCAGGCGAACTAAGCCTCTTATATAAAGCCTACCGAATGTCGGGAGGCCCGCATCTTGCGATGCGGGCCTTTCGCTTTTAATGATACCCGACCTTTTCCCCTCCCCTCTCTGCAGGGCGAGGATCCGGAACACTCAGGAGGGTATCCATGGCGACTTACGAGAACATTCTTGTCGAAACGCGCGGCGGCGTCGGGCTGATCACCCTGAACCGTCCCAAGGCGCTGAACGCCCTCAACTCCGACCTCATGCGCGAACTGGCCGCCGCCATCGACAGCTTCGAAGCGGACCGCAATGTTCTTTGCATGGTGCTCACGGGAAGCGAGAAGGCGTTCGCGGCGGGCGCGGATATCAAGGAAATGGCGGTGCGCGATTTCCCGGACACCTACACCACCGATTATATGTCCGGCCTGTGGGAGCGCGCCTCGACCTGCCGCAAGCCGATCATCGCCGCCGTCGCCGGCTACGCCCTGGGAGGCGGCTGCGAGCTGGCGATGCAATGCGATTTTATCATCGCGGCGGACAACGCGAAGTTCGGCCAGCCCGAAGTGAACCTCGGCACGATCCCGGGCATCGGCGGCAGCCAGCGCCTTACCCGCGCCGTCGGCAAGGCCAAGGCGATGGATATGATCCTGACCGCCCGGAACATGGACGCGGAAGAAGCCGAACGCGCCGGCCTGGTCTCCCGGGTTGTCCCGCTCGCCAGCCTCATGGATGAGGTGATGAAGGCCGCGGAGAAAATCGCCAGCCTCTCGCTCCCGGCCATTCTGATGGCCAAGGAGGCGGTCAACCGGTCGTTCGAGACGACCCTGTCGGAAGGCGTCCGGTTCGAGCGTCGGCTGTTCCACTCCACCTTTGGGGTGGCGGACCGCAAGGAGGGGATGACGGCGTTCGCAGAGAAACGGAAACCGGCTTTTATTCATAAGTAAGCGGCCTGCGGCCTTTCCGAGCAGAATCAGAGGGATTCTCGCATTCCGTCGCCGCAGGCAGCGGTTGCGGGGATGTGTGCAAAGCAACATCGCAAGGGGTCGGCGGAGGTTTTATTCCGTCCAAAATGTTGTCTTTCCATCTTTTTTTGCTTGTAAATGAGGAACAAAGGGCTGAAATATCGGTTCTAGGTGAGGTCTCGGGGGTTTGCTACCGAACCATGGCGCTGGCCACGGGTGGAGATGCTTGTGGCTGTGCTGAAGAAAAATCGGTGATGTATGACCTTTGACTCGAGTGCCTCGGACGCCATCGGCGTCCCCGCGACGACATCCACGTCATGCGACGACCGAAGACCGGTCTTTCAAAAGACTCTCAAAACCTCAATCGGCTGCACGGGCGTTGGTCTCCATACCGGCGTACGGGTGGCGATGAAGCTTCACCCGGCCCCGCCCAATACCGGCATCGTTTTCCGCCGCGTCGATCTTGTCGGCGGTGGCGCGACCATTAAGGCCAGCTGGGCCCAGGTGGTCGACAGCCGGATGTGCACCGTGCTTGCCGACGAAAACGGCATCAGCGTCGCGACCGTGGAACACCTGATGTCGGCGCTGTACGGCCTCGAGGTCGATAACGTCGTCGTGGAACTGAATGGCCCTGAAGTGCCGGCCATGGACGGCAGCGCGGCCCCCTTTATTTTCCTGATGGAATGCGCCGGCATCGTCGAACAAGACGCGCCGCGCCGTGCCTTGCGCATCCTCAAGCAGCATTCCTATGTGAACGGCGACAAGATGGTCGCCCTCGGCCCCTGGCACGATGGCCTGCGCGTCGATTTCCATATCGATTTCCGCGCCCCCGCCATCGGCCGCCAGAGTTGCTCCTTCGTCGTGGGCACCGAGACCTTCAAAGAGGAATTGAGCCGCGCCCGTACCTTCGGGCTTCTGTCGGACGTGACGGCCCTGCGTGAAGCGGGCCTCGCGCGCGGCGGCAGCCTCTCCAACGCCATCGTCGTGGACGGCAACCGGATCCTCAACGAGGACGGTTTGCGTCACGACGACGAGTTCGTGCGCCACAAGGCCCTCGACGCGGTCGGCGACCTTTATCTCACGGGCTTCCCGATCATCGGCCACTTCATCGGCCGCTGCTCCAGCCACGCCGATACGGCCCGCCTGATGCATCAGATTTACGCCGACCCGACCTGTTGGGAGATGGTGGAGATGTGGCAGCGTCCAGGCGCCGACACCGCCTCCTGGCTGAATAAGGCCGGAATTGCCGCGCGCGTGGCGGGCTCCGAACGCCGGACCGCCGTCGTCGGATAGGATTTAATCTTTTCAGGCACTTAATCGATGGGCCGCAGCGTGACACGCTGCGGCCCTCTGCTTATACTGCGCCCCAAATTGCGGCCCCGGTTCGGCCGCCCTCCCCTTGCGCGGAGTCTTAGAGGTCTATGCTGAAGTTACAGCGCGTTGTTGCTGCGTCCCTCCTGATGTTCATCGGCGTCCTGCTCTCCGGATGCGGGGACAAGGAACTCGCCTACCGCGAGCAGTCGGTCTACGAAATCTATAGCCAAGCTGTCGTTCACCTTGAGAACGGCCGCTATGAACAGGCCGCGCAGTTTTTCGACGAAGTCGAGCGTCAGCACCCGTATTCGGTCTGGGCGACAAAGGCCAAGCTGATGTCGGCCTACAGCTACTATCACGACGGCAAGTACGACGAAGCCGTCACCCGCCTCGATCGCTTCATCCAGGTGCACCCCGGCAATCGCGACATCGCCTACGCCTATTACCTGAAGTCGGTCTGCTACTACGAACAGATCGCCGACGTGCGGCGCGACCAGGAATACACCGTGAAGGCTCTCGACGCTTTGCAGGACGTCGTGACGCGCTTTCCCGCGACGCCCTACGGACGCGATGCGCGCCTGAAGCTCGACCTGACCCGCGACCACCTCGCCGGAAAGGAAATGATGATCGGGCGGTTCTATGTGAACAACCGGCATTACCTGGCGGCGATCAACCGCTTCAAGAACGTGGTGAATAACTACAGCACCACCTCGCACGTGCCCGAGGCGCTGTTCCGTCTGACGGAAGCGTTCACCGCGCTGGGTCTCAAGGAAGAAGCGCAGAAGAGCGCCGCCGTGCTCGGCTATAACTTCCCGCAGGATCAGTGGTACCGCGACGCCTATGCGCTGATGGGCGGCAACGCGACCGTGATCGTGCGCGATCAACCCTCGCCGCCGCCGGCTCAACAGTAAGGCGCCGGGAGCCCGGAGGCAGAGGGTGGAATGCTGACGCATCTGTCCATCCGCGATGTGGTCATTGTCGATAAGCTCGACATCGATTTCGCGCCCGGCCTGTGTGTGCTGACCGGTGAAACCGGGGCCGGCAAATCCATCGTTCTCGACTCCCTGAACCTCGCGCTCGGCGGCCGTGTTGATGGCGTCTTGATCCGTCCCGGCGCTGACAAGCTCGGGGTCACGGCCTCCTTCACCCTGCCCGCGAAACATGCCGCACGCGCGGTGCTGGCCGACCAGGACATTACCCTCGACGATGACGAACTGGTTCTGCGCCGTGTGGTCGGCACCGACGGCCGCAGTCGCGGCTTCGTCAACGATCAGCCGGTCAGCATCGGGCTGCTGCGGTCCCTGGGCGAGTTGCTGGTGGAGGTCCACGGCCAATTCGAAACCCACGGCCTGCTCGATCCTTCCACGCATATCGATGCGCTCGATGCCTTCCGCACCGCCAAGGGCGGCGCGTCGGTCAATGAAAGCTGCGGTAAGGCCTGGGCGGCCTGGCGCCAGGCGCACGACGCGCTGAAGACGGCGCAGGAGACCCTCGCCTCGGCGCTCGCCGAGGAGGACTTTCTGCGCCATCAGGTCGCGGAACTTGAGGCGTTGGCGCCGAAAGCCGGTGAGGAAACCAAGCTGGCGGAGGCACGCACGGCCCTGCGCCACGGCGAGCAGATCATGAAGGCCCTCGCGGAAGCGAAGGCGTCGCTGACGGAGGGCGCCGACGTCGAAGGCGCGCTGCGGGTCGCCATCAACAGAGTTGCGAAGGTCGCGCCCCAGGCCGGTGGCCGACTGGACAGCGTCGCGCAGGCCCTGGACCGTGCCGCCATCGAAGTGGGCGAAGCGGTGCACGAATTGCACCTGGCGTTCGAGAGTCTCGATGCCGATCCCCAGGCGCTCGAAAAAGCCGAGGAACGTCTCTTCGCCTTGAAGGCCGCCGCCCGCAAACACAATGCGACCGTCGACGATCTGGCCAGCCTTCTTGAGCGTCTCAAAACCCGTCTGGCCGCGATCGACAACGGCGCCGACCATGTAAAGAAACTCGCGACCGCGGAGAAAAGCGCGCGCCTCGCCTATGAGCAGGCCGCCAAGGCCTTGAGCGACGCGCGTAAGGCCGCGGCCAAGTCGCTCGATAAGCTGGTCGCGAAGGAACTGGCTCCCTTGAAGCTGGATAAGGCGACCTTCACCACCGTCGTTGCCGCGAAGCCGGAGACGGCGTGGAACGCCTCAGGGATCGACCGCGTCGCCTTCGAGGTCGCCACCAATCCGGGAATGCCGCCGGGGCCCCTCGACAAGATCGCCTCGGGCGGCGAATTGGCCCGCTTCATGTTGGCCTTGAAGGTCGTGCTCGCGGGCTCGCAGGAGCGCGCCGTGCTGATCTTCGACGAAGTCGACGCGGGCATCAGCGGAGCCACGGCCAACGCCGTCGGCGAGCGCCTCGCCCGCCTCGCGAAGAGCACCCAGGTCATGGTGGTGACCCACGCGCCCCAAGTGGCCGCGCGCGGCGACAATCACTGGCGCGTCTCCAAAGTCACCAAGGGCGGCCAGACAACGACCAAGGTGGAGCGCCTGGACACGACGGCACGCCGTGAGGAAATCGCCCGCATGCTCGCCGGCGAAAAGGTCACCGACGAAGCCCGCGCGGCGGCGGACAGTTTGATGAGCGGGCCGTTGTCGTGAAAACACCCGCGCTCACGACGCGCGACATTCCCGTCGCCGAACTCACCGAGAAACAGGCCAAGGCCGAGCTTCAGTCTCTGGCGAAACTCATCGGCGAACACGACATCGCCTATTACACGCAGGATGCGCCTACCGTTTCCGATGCCGCGTACGATGCGCTGCGCAAACGCAACGACGCCATCGAGAAGCGCTTCCCCGACCTCGTTCGCGGCGACAGCCCCAGCAAGCGGGTCGGCGCGGTGGCCGGCGGCGGCTTCAAGAAGGTCAATCACGCGGTGCCGATGCTTTCGCTCGGCAATGCATTCGTCGAGGAAGACGTCGCCGACTTCGTAGACCGCATCCGCCGCTTCCTCGACCTCGGCGAGGACGAGAAGATCGAGATTCTGGCCGAACCGAAGATCGACGGGCTGTCGTTCTCGGCGCGTTACGAACGCGGACGCCTGGTGGTCGCGGCGACGCGCGGCGACGGGTCCATCGGCGAAGACATCACGGCGAACATCAAAACCATCAAGGACCTTCCGGACTTCATCACGGGCGATGTGCCGAAGGTGATCGAGATCCGCGGCGAGGTCTATATGACCAAAGCCGACTTCCAAGCGATGAACGAGCGTCAGGCGATTGCCGGCGGAAAGATTTTCGCCAATCCCCGCAATGCCGCCGCGGGATCGCTCCGCCAGCTGGACCCGAAAATCACCGCACAGCGTCCATTGAAAGCCTTCACCTACGCCTGGGGTGCGGTCGAAGGCTCTGTGACGTGGGAGACCCAGTGGGATTTCATCCAGCACCTCAAGTCCTGGGGCTTCCCCGTCAACAAGCGCGCGACGGTTTGCAATTCCGTCGCCGGCTTACTCAAGGAATACGAGAAGCTGGGCAGCGACCGCGCCGGCTTGCCCTACGATATCGACGGAATCGTCTACAAGGTGAACCGTCTCGATTGGCAAAAGCGCCTGGGCTTCGTCAGCCGAGCGCCGCGGTGGGCCATCGCGCACAAGTTCTCGGCGGAACAGGCCGAGACCCTGCTTGAGAATATCGAAATACAGGTCGGCCGCACCGGCGCGCTCACTCCGGTCGCCCATCTTACGCCGGTCAACGTCGGGGGCGTCATGGTGTCCCGCGCGACGCTTCACAACGAAGACGAAATCCAACGCAAAGACATTCGGATCGGCGACACCGTCATTATCCAGCGTGCGGGCGATGTGATTCCGCAAGTCGTCGAGGTCAAACTGGAGAAACGTCCGAAGACCAGCAAGCCGTTCGCCTTTCCCCGCAAGTGTCCGGTCTGCGGCAGCCTCGCGGTGCGCGAGGAAGACGAAGCGGTCACGCGCTGTACCGGAGGCCTCGTCTGCCCGGCTCAAGCCGTCGAGCGCCTCCGCCACTTCGTCTCGCGGGAAGCCTTCGACATCGAGGGACTTGGCGAAAAGAATATCGAGGCGTTCTTCGCCGACGAGATCATCCGCAGCCCTGCCGATCTGTTCAATCTCACGCGCGATCAGCTCACAGGGCGCGAAGGTTGGGGCGAAAAATCCATAGACAACCTGCTGGCCGCCATCGAGCGCCGCCGCACCGTAAGCCTGGAACGTTTCATTTTTGCGTTGGGCATTCCCCAGGTCGGACAGGCCACCGCCCGGCTGCTCGCGCACCACTACGGCTCGCTGGAGTCCTGGGAACAAGGCATGATCGGCGCCAAGGACGAAGGCTCCGATGCGTTTCGCGAACTGACCAGCATTGAGCAGATCGGCCCGTCGGTGGCGACGGACCTTATCGGATTCTTTGCCGAAAAACATAATCGCGAGGTTCTCTCGGCACTGCGAAAAGCGGGGGTAAAGGCGGAGGATTTTGTCCGGCCCGACACGTCCAACTCGCCGATCGCCGGAAAAACGGTCGTCTTTACCGGCACCCTCGAGCGGATGGGACGCAACGAAGCCAAGGCTCAAGCGTTGGCCCTCGGCGCCAAGGTTGCAGGCTCGGTTTCGAAAAAGACCGACTTTGTCGTTGCCGGTCCGGGCGCCGGTTCGAAGCTGAAGGACGCCGAGGCGTTGGGCGTGAAGGTGCTGACGGAAGACGAGTATCTGGCTCTGATCGGGTGAGATACGCTTCCGGGGGCGATGATCGACACCATTGAGGAGCAGTCATGGCCGCGAAGAAGAAACCGAAAAAGAAAACCGCTCAGAGCGCGCGCAAACCGGCGCGCGCGACATCAGGTCGAAAGGCGCACGCGCGGCGCGCGAAAAGGGCGCGATCGTCCTCGCAGAGTCCGCATGGCCTGACTCCCATGCTGACCTTCAAGAGTGCCGGAGCCGCGCTTGCCTTCTACAAAGAAGCTTTCGGCGGTAAGGAGCTCTATCGTCTCACCGAGCCGAGCGGGAAGATTGGTCACGCCGAAATGAAGATCGGTAATTCGATCATTATGCTGGCGGAGGAATATCCTGACATGGCGCTCTTCGCCGCAGATCACTACGGCGGCATCCCGATGCGCCTGCATATCGCGGTGAAGGATGTGGATCGCGTCTTCGAGCGGGCGATCCAGGCCGGCGCCCAGGCAACCCGGCCGGTCGCCGATCAATTTTACGGTTGGCGCAGCGGAAATATAAAAGACCCGTTCGGCTACCATTGGATCATCAGCACCCAGGTCGAGAACGTGTCGCCGAAAGAGATGCAAAAGCGCTGGAAAAAGATGTTCGAGAACGCGCCGCAGTAATTATAGATAGGCGCGCGCCAGTTCTTCCGATACCTGCCACAGCCGTTCGGCCATCGCGTCGTCGGTCATGTGGGGGCCCATCGCGGCCTCGCGATTATCCGCGAAATAGGTTCCCGTCACGCCGGCCACCTCCGGGTGCGCGGCCAGATAACACATGGTCGACGCTCCGGTGGGGATGTCTTTCATCTTCCGCTTAGCGATGGTGTGGATCAGAAGCCGCAGCGGGAGCGGCAGGTTATGGAAGATATTGGTGTAAACCCGGCCTGGGTGGAGCGAGTTCACCGTGATTCCGGCGGGCTGTAGGCGGCGCGCGAGACTGCGGGTGAAAAGATGGTTCGCGAGTTTGCTCTGACCGTACTGCTTGAAGAAAAAGTACCCGCGCGCGGCGGAGAGGTTGTCGAATTCAATCCCGGTTTTCGGCGCACGCTTGTGCGCATTGGAACTGACGATGACGATCCGCCCGCCGGGTGTAACGCGCGGCACGAGCCGGTTGACCAGAACGAAGGTCGCCAGATGGTTGACCAGGAATGTCTTCTCCAGGCCATCGATGGTTTCGCGGCACCATTTTCCGACCACCCCCGCGTTCGCGACCACGATGTCGAGCGATACGCCAAGGCGCGCGATCTCGTCCGTAATAGCTGCGACATCGGTCAGCTTCTCCTGATTGCAGCCGAAGGGCGTGATGAGATCGCGCTGTATTCCCGTGAGCTGAGCAACGGCCGCCTCCGCTCTCTCCCTGGTTCGCCCAACCGCGAGCACGCGCGCACCGCGCAGGGCCAGCACCCGCATGGTCTCCTGGCCGATCCCCGCGGTCACGCCGGTGACCAGCGCGATTTTGCCCGTCAGGTCAACTCCGGCGGTCACCTGCTCGGCGGTCGCGAAGGCGTCAAAGCTCCTCATCCCCCAAGCCTCCGGTCAAAGCGCCATGCGGCCGAATTTACCGCTGTTGAAGTCCTCGATCGCCTGGACGATTTCCTCGCGGGTATTCATCACGAAGGGTCCATATCCGAACACGGGTTCGTCGATAGGCTCTCCCGAAAGGAGGAGCAGAGTCGTGTCGGCCTCCGCGCGGACAGAGACATCCGCGCCGGCGCGGTCCATCAAAGCGAATTGCGCCGCGCCGACTTTGGTATCTCCGTTCACCACGAGTCCGCCCTTCAGGACCACCAAGGCCAGCGTGTGGCCCTCGGCCACGGGCAATGTCGTTTGACGATCTTTCGACAAACGCACGTCCCACACCTGCATCGGCGTCGTCGTCCGTGCCGGTCCATGCCGCCCCTCGAACGCGCCCGCAATGATGCGTACGGCGCCGGCGCCCTGCGCGAGTTCGATGCGCGGGATGTCCTTGTCGAGCAAGGTCTGGTAGCCCGGCGCGGTCATCTTGGCCTTTGCCGGAAGGTTCACCCACAGCTGCACCATTTCCAGCGTACCGCCGCTGCGCGTGAAGTCGTCTGAGTGGAATTCTTCGTGGATGATCCCCGACGCGGCCGTCATCCATTGAACGTCGCCGGGGCCGATCAGTCCGCCGGCACCGGTCGAGTCACGATGCGCCACGCCGCCTTGGTAGACGATCGTGACCGTCTCGAAACCGCGGTGCGGATGCTCGCCGACGCCGCGACGGCGCTGCGCGGGCTCAAAGTTCGCCGGCCCGGCATAGTCGAGCAAGAGAAACGGCGTCAGGTGGCGCGTGAGCGGCCCATTGTAGGAAAACAGGGACCGCACCGGGAAGCCGTCGCCCACCCAGTGTCCCGGTGGCGCGCTGTGAACTCCGAGGACTTTTTTCATCGCGATTTCCTTTAGGCCTCATTGCCGGTCGGCCCCCCCGTGGCTATCAGACCTGCGGTCAGTGTGGAGGATACGTCAGATCCGCCCCAAATAGGCATCAGAAGGGTCGCCGGCAATCGCCCCCATCGCGCCCAGCCTGTGACAGGCGCTGGGGTGCGCTCTATAATGAGGCCCTGGGGACGAAGCTTGGGGATATCCGTGGACTCCATTCCGTGGAAGCCGCGTTACACGTGGGAAGAACGCTTCAAATACGAGCTGGTGCCGGCGCGCCTGTATCTCTGGCGGCTGTTGCGCAAGCATTGGCGCAAGGGTGAACCGGAGATCCGGATCCTGCCGCAGATCGTGCCGCGAGGCCGGGCCGCGATCGATGTCGGGGCGAACAAGGGCGTCTACACTCATTTCCTCAGCCGCCTTGCAAGCCATGTGCATGCATTCGAGCCAAACCCCAAAATGCACCGGCTGCTGACCCGAACACTGCCCAAGAACGCCACCGCCTATTCCTGCGCACTCTCCGACCGCGACAACGACGTCGCCGAGTTGATCGTCCCGATCTATGGCAGCGTTTTCTCGAATGTCGGGGCTTCGCTGAACCCGTTGATGAAGAATCGCAATCACGGCACGGTCGCGGTCCCGACGCGGACGCTTGATTCCTTCAACTTCACTAACGTCGGCTTCCTGAAGGTGGATGTGGAGGGATTTGAAAAGACGGTGTTCAAGGGTGCCGTCGAGTTAATCCGCCGGGAGCGACCCGTCATTCAGGTCGAAATGGAGGAAGGCCACACCGGCGAACCCATCGAGGCGTCGCACGCTTTCATGGAGCAGTTCGACATGGCGGGATTCTTTGTGAGGGACGGGCAGCTTCTACCCCTGTCCGCCTTCGACGCAAACAACGACCACCGGCAGAAAGTCCGGCAGCCCGGTTACGTGAACAACTTTATCTTCAAACCGCGGTAGTCGCCGCGTTCAGCCAGGCGCGCGTTTTGTCGTCCAGCAGGGGCGACAACGTCGCGCGCACCTGGGCGTGATAGGCGTTCAGCCAGGACTTCTCCGCCGCGTCCAGCAGCGACGGCTCGACCATCTTCAAATCGATGGGCGCCAGCGTCAGCGTCTCGAACTCCAGCAGCGGTTTTTCCGCGCCCTCCGGCTTCTCCGCTTCGCGGACGGCCACGAGGTTCTCGATGCGGATGCCGTATTCGCCGGTCTTGTAGTAGCCGGGCTCGTTCGAGATCACCATACCGGGCTCGAGCGCGACTGTATTGCCCACTTTGCTGATGCGCTGCGGGCCCTCGTGCACGCCGAGGAACGTTCCCACACCGTGTCCCGTGCCGTGATCGTAGTCGAGGCCTTCCGACCACAGGGCGTGACGCGCGAGCGCATCGAGCTGGCTGCCCGTCGTCCCTTTCACAAAGCGCGCCTTACCCAGCGCGATATGGCCCTTCAGCACCAGCGTAAAGCGGCGTTTCTGTTCGGCGGTCGCTGTTCCGATGGCCACGGTGCGCGTGACGTCGGTTGTGCCGTCCAAGTACTGGCCGCCGGAGTCCACCAGCAGCACCATATCGGCCTTGATTTGCGCGGCGCTCTTCGGCGAAGCGCGGTAGTGCACGATGGCCCCGTTGGCGCCGGCGCCGCAGATGGTGGCGAAACTCGGCGTCCGGAATAGATTGCTTTCCGCGCGGAACTGCTCGAGCCGGTCGGCCGCCGTCACTTCGTTGAGCGTGCCCTTTGGGCCTTCTTCGTCCAGCCACGCCAGGAAGCGCGTGAGCGCGGCGCCGTCGCGCACGTGCGCATCGCGCACGCCTTGAAGTTCCGCGGGGTGCTTCGGCGCCTTGAGCGCCATGCAGGGATCCACGCCGACCTTGGCGGTCTTGCCCGCCGCGGTGATGATGTCGAACAGCCACCGCGACCCGTAGTCGCGGTCGAGACCAATCGTCGCCACGTCGGACGCCATCGACCTCATAGATTTATCGAGTGCGTCATATGGCGCCAGGGTCACCGCCGGCTCTTCTTTCGTCAGGTGGGCGCGCACATCGTCCGTCACCTTCGCCGGATCGATGAATAAAGTCGCGCGACCGTCGGCATAGAGGATTGCATAGGCATAGACCTGGGGCGTGAATTCGCCGTCGGTGCCGCGGATATTGAAAAGCCAGGCGATCGCATCGAGCGCGGAGATAACGAAGGCGTCGAGGCCCTCGCTCTTCAGCACCTTGGCCGCGAGCAGTCGCTTCTCCGCCGACGTGCGCCCGGCAAAACGTTCCGAATAAACCTCAGCGACCGCGCGCGGGCGCGGCGGCTGGTCGCGCCAGACGGCGTCGATCAAGTTATTTTGCACCGGAACGAGGGTCGCTTTGGCTTTGCTCACCGCTTCTTCAAAGCGCGTCACCGAAGCCGATGTCAGCAGCCTCGGATCGAAGCCCACTTTCATTCCCCGCTTGAGGATTTGCACAAGCCAGGCGTGAGGCGGCTCGTCGATCAGGTGGCGGTAGGCGTACAACGTGCCGTCCACCTGATCGCGCACCTGCAAGGTATACCGGCCGTCGATGAAAATGGCGGCACAGTCCGCCATCACAATCGCCATGCCGGCCGAGCCGGTGAAATCCGTGAGCCACTTCAGCCGCTCGGCATAGGGCGCGGGGTACTCGCTGCGGTGTTCGTCACCATGGGGGATGAGGTAGGCGTCAACATCCGCCTCGACCATGGCTTTGCGGAGGGCCGCGAGCCGCGTGGCGGCGGCGGAGTTCGTAGACGGGTGTGGTGCTGCATCCATGGACTGAACCTAATGGGGCGGCGGAGGTCTTTCAACGAAGCCCCGGGTCTATGGAGTCGCATTAAGATTTTCGTCTAGGGCGGCTCGAGCAGGACACGGCAAGTGACGCCCGACTAAACTTTTAGTAGAAAGTTATCCACAGGCGCCTCTTTGATTCGCTGTTCTTTTTCGGCCGAATTTGCCTGCCGAGCGCGCCCGCGGCGCGGCTGGTCCAATTTGTTAACGAACGACTCATAGTTGCAATTCTAGCGTCATAAGGCGTGGCGAAGGGCCACGTGACCTTTGGGTGGAGAAACTTCCCAATGACGCAACCGACGTCCCTCCTTGTCCTCGCCGTTTCCCTTCTTTCCTCAAGCGCGGTCCTCGCACAGAACGTTCCGCCGCCGCGCAATAACAACAATAACCCGCCTGCCGCCCCGGCTGCGCCTGCCCCCGCCGCGACCGATCCCGGGCTGAGGGCCGGACCGGCTGACGCCGGAGGCCCGCTCGCCGAACTTGAGACCAGCCACTGGAATTTCTTCGCCGCCGCCCACGAGGTGTTCAACGAGATCACCTCCGTGTTCGGCACCGTGAACGGCGAGGAAGGCCGGGGCCTCGGACCCCGTTTCAATCACACCAGCTGTGGAGGATGTCATGCGTTCCCGTCGACAGGCGGCTCGAGCCCGCCTCGCAACCCGCAAATTGCCGCCGCGACGGCGCACGGCGCTCAGAACACAATCCCCTCATTCATTACAGCGAACGGACCAGTGCGCGTCGCCCGGTTTATCCGCGATGCGCAAGGACGACCCGATGGCGGCGTCCATGCTCTCTTCACCATCACCGGCCGCACCGACGCGGGGGCTTGCCGTATCTCGCAGCCGGAATTCGCCGCGGAACTTGCCGCCGACAACGTGGTGTTTCGCATCCCGACGCCTCTCTATGGATTGGGCTTGGTGGAGAACACGCCCGACGCCAACTTGCGCGCTGCTTTCGAGGCCAATGCCGCACTGAAAGCCTCTCTGGGTGTCTCCGGACGCTTCAACACAAGCGGTAACGACGGCACCATCATGCGGTTCGGTTGGAAGGCGCAGAACAAGTCGCTCATGATGTTCTCCGGCGAGGCATACAACGTCGAACAGGGCGTCACGAACGAGTTGTTCCCCAACGAACGCGAAGACACCGCCAATTGCCGCCAGAATGCCACACCGGAAGATGGTGTTCATTTCGAAGTCCCGGCGAACGCTCTGAGCGCGGCGTCGGCTGCCTCTTCAGACACCGCCAACGTCACGACCTTCGCGCGGCTGCTCGCCGCGCCGACGCCTGTGGCGAGCCCGGCGGCGGTGCGCGGCGAACAAGTGTTCAACCGGGTGGGCTGCCAGACGTGCCACACGGCGACGCAAACCACCGGTCCGTCGGAGATCGCCGCGCTGGACCGCGTCACGTACCGGCCGTACAGCGACTTCGCGCTCCACAACATGGGTCAACGCCTGAACGACCGTGTCGCGCAGGGCGACGCCAACGGACCGGATTGGCGCACCGCGCCGCTTTGGGGCTTGGGACAGCGTGTATTCTTCCTTCATGACGGCCGCACCACTGATCTGGTCACAGCCATCACCGCGCACGCGAGCCAAAACTCCGAGGCCAATGCGGTGATCGGCAACTTCAACGCCCTCTCGCGGCAGGATATGGCGGATCTGCTCGCCTTCCTCCGCGCTCTGTAACCTCGCCACGATCCGCCGGCGGGGAGACTCATCTCATCCCGCCGGCGACTTTCAGGGCGTGTGGAACCTTACTTTCCCGCGCGTCGTTGCACTGGGCATGGATCGCCTGGAGGATTAGTCCATGTCCCTTATCGGTACTTTGATCATCGGCCTGCTGGTCGGCATCGTCGCGAAGTTCATGATGCCCGGAAAAGACCCGGGCGGATTCTTGATCACCATGGCCTTGGGCGTGGCCGGCGCTTTCGTCGCCACCTTCCTGGGCCAGAAGCTTGGGATCTACCGCGCCGACGAGGTGGCCGGGTTCATCGGCGCCGTGATCGGCGCCGTCATCCTCCTCTTCCTCTACCGCGTGGTCGCCGGCCGCCGCGCCCACTAGGAACCTGCCGCCGCGAAACGCCCTTTCGGATCAAGGCGCGGACCGGCTAATCTCTCCCCTTCGCGAACAACAGGACCCGGCTGAACTGGGGGTCCAGGGAGGGACACATGACATTCAAATCACGCCTTTATGGGCTTTCGCTTGCCGTGCTGATCGCGGCGACGCCCGCGATCGCCCAGGAGAAAGGCGGCCTCGACGAGACAGGCCCGTATAACCCCGTCGCCGGATGGTACAAACCGCCCATCAACGGATGGGACCAGCCCGTGATCTCGGTGCTGGTCGACAACTCCAACCGCATCATCATCGGTGCGGGCGATCAGTCGGTGACCCAGCCGAACGCACCGATCATCGACATGGACGGCAGCGTGCGCAAGGAGCGCAGCACGACCTCCACCAAGCCGGCCAACGAGAAGACCCATCTGCATCAGCTGATGGTGCTCGACGCCACCGGCAAGACGGTTGAGACCTGGAGCCAGTGGGACGCGCGCATCGATCAGCCGCACAGCATCTACATCAGCCCCTATGATCCGCAGCGTCATGTGTGGGTCGTGAACCGCATGGGCCATGAGATCCTGAAATTCACGAACGACGGGAAGAAGCTTGTGCAGGTGCTCGGCGAGCGCGGTGTGCAGGCCTCGGACAAGACTCACTTTGCCCAGCCTGCCGGTATCGCCTTCCTGCCGGACGGCTCCTTCCTTGTCGCCGACGGCTACGTCAACTCGCGCATCGTGCGTTTCGACAAGAACGGCAAGTACGTCAATGAATGGGGCACCAAGGGCTCCGGCCCCGGTCAGTTCAACCTGGTGCACGCCCTCACCATCGACCCGCAAGGACGCATCTATGCGGCCGACCGCCGCAACAATCGTGTCCAAGTGTTCGACAAGGACGGCAAGTTCGTTGAAGAGTGGCCGAACATCCGCAGCGTCACCAAGCTGATCGTCACGAACGACAACGCGATTTACCTCGCCTCGGCCGACGGCAACAACCGCATGGCCAAGTTCGACTTGAACGGCAAACTGCTGACCTACTGGGGCGTCACCGGCAGCGAGCCGGGCCGCTTCGACAACCCGCACCAGTTCGCGGTCGACGAACAGGGCAACCTGTTCATCGCCGACGCGTGGAACAACCGCCTGCAGAAGTTCACGCCGAAGCCGAACGCGGATAAATCCCGTTTGATGACGACGGAATACGTGCCGAAGAAATAAAGTCGGTTTCTGCCTAAGATGCGAAAGGCGGCTCAGCGATGGGCCGCCTTTCTTATAGGACTTTGCAATGACACCAGCCTTCCAGATCGTTGTCGGGATACTCCTTATCGCGGGCGGCGGTTTTGTCGTCTTCCAGGGCCTGCGCGCGAAAGCCAAATTCGAGGCGGCGCAAAAACCCCTCCCTGGATTCTTCAAGTTCGCCTTCTTTGTGCATGCGGCCATCGCATTGATCGGACTCTTTCTGGTCATCAAGAGTCTCATGGCGATGGCGAGCGGAGCTTAGCCGATGCTGCAAAGTACGATGCACCGGCAGGTCCTGCTGCTCGCGACCGCCCAGGCCCTGTTCCAAAGCACAAGCGTGCTCGTCGTGACCATCGGCGGCCTCGCGGGCAGCAACGTCGCCTCGCCCGCCCTCGCCACGGCGCCCCTCGGGGCGATGTTCCTTGGCAATGCATTCACGACATTCCCCGCCGCGATGTTCATGGCGCGGGTGGGACGCCGCGTGGGCTTTATCACGGGCGCGGCGCTTGGCGTCGCCGGTGGTCTGGTATGCGCGGCCGGCGTGATGATGTCGTCCCTGGTTGTGCTGTGCCTCGGCACGATGCTGCTGGGCGCCTACCAGGCCTTTTCGCTCTACTACCGCTTTGCCGCGTCGGAGGTATCGGACGCCGCCTTCCGCCCGAAGGCGATCTCTTTTGTCATGACGGGCGGGATTGTCGCAGCTTTCCTTGGTCCGGCGCTCGCACGCTGGGGCGAGCCCTTGATCGAGCCCCGCTACACCGGCGCATTCCTGCTGGTGTCGGTGGTTTCGGTCATCGCGATGCTGGTGGTGTTCGGCGTCCGTGTTCCCGCGCCGCCTCCGGCAGCAGAAGGCGCGGTCCGCCCCCTTTCAGCCATCGTGCGCCAGCCCTCCTATCTCATCGCATTGTTCGGCGCGGCCACCGGTCAGGGCGTCATGGTCCTGGCCATGACGGCCTCGCCGATTGCCATTGTCGCGCATCATCACACCGTCGCCGATGCCGCGCACGCCATCCAATTCCATGTGCTGGGCATGTTTCTTCCCTCGTTCTTCACCGGCACTCTGGTCTCGCGATTCGGCATCGTGCGGATCATGTTCGCGGGTGTCGGACTTCTCACCGGACATATCGTGCTCGCGCTCAGCGGCACCGAGGTCCCTCACTTCATCTCCGCGCTGACGCTGCTGGGCGTGGGCTGGAACTTCCTGTTCATCGGCGGCACCGCGCTGCTCACGCAGTCCTACGCGCCGGCCGAACGCGGACGCGCGCAGGCGGTCAACGACCTGACTGTGGTGACGGTGGGATTCCTGGCGTCGGCAAGTTCAGGTGCGCTGCTTGCGGTCTTCGGCTGGCAGACCATGAACATGCTGCTGCTGCCATGGCTTGCGATGATGGCGCTGGCGCTGATCTGGTATGCCCGCAGGCAGGCGGTCGCGGCCGCTTAACGGTCCTTGACCTGGAATTCCGGATCGACCGGCACCTGCAAGGCCGTCACGAGATGGTTGGTCTGGCCCGCCAGCCCGATAATGGCGACCAGCTCGGCGTGTTGCGCGTCCGTCATACCCCGCGCGCGCGCCGCCGCAGTGTGGGAATGTATGCAATAGGAACATCCGTTCGCGGTCGACACGGCAATGTAGATGAGTTCCCGTGTCAACGGATCGAGCGCCCCAGGTGCCCCCATGATTGCCTTGATCTGGCTCCAGATGCGCGCGAGCTGCGCCGGATCGTGCGCCAAGGCCCGCCAGAAATTATTTATGAAGTCGGATTTGCGCGCGGCGCGGATATCGTCAAACACGGCTTTTACCGCCGGAACGGCCTCCGCCTCTTGGTCGGACATCAATCTCACGGTCGCCATACCTATCCCCTTCTCTTCGCGGCTTTTGTGACAAAACGTTACCATGGGCCACTGGAGCAAGGGCAGCCGCAATGATCTAATGCGGCATGCCCAAATTCCGGCGCACCGTCTTGACCTACCTTCTCCTGCTCGCGGCCGTCATGGTCGCGATCCCTCTCGCGCGTGTGACCCTCAGTAGCGATGTCCAGGCTCAGGATTGGCGGACCGCGAGCCGCGCGCCAGTTGGATGGGCGCCCAACCCCGACAGCTACGAGCCCGCAGTGGTGCAGGTCTATTCCGCCGCCGCAGTGCGCTGGCGCGGCGCATTCTCGGACCACACGTGGATCGCGGTGAAGCCGAAGGGTGCGCCTACATACACCCGCTACGAGGTGACGGGCTGGTACCTGCGGCGAAATCAGAACGCGGTGCAGATCACGACGACCCGGGAACCGGATCAGCGCTGGTTCGGCGCAAGTCCGAAACTGATCCAGGATCTGCGCGGCGAAGAGGCCGAAGCCGTGATCAAGGATCTTCCGGCCGTTGTGCAAGGGTATCCCTACGCCAACACGTACGTTGTCTGGCCGGGCCCCAACAGCAACACCTTCATCGCCCACATCGGCCGGGAAATTCCCGCCCTCCGGCTCACCATGCCGGGCAATACGATCGGCAAAGACTTCACCGGCTGGCGCCTGATCGCGCCGACCCCAAGCAACACGGGAATGCAGATCTCGCTGGCGGGCGCCCTCGGCGTGACCCTCGCCAAGGACGAAGGCCTTGAGATCAATATCCTCGGCCTTGTCATCGGGGCCAACCCGCTGAACCTCTCGCTGACGCTGCCCAGCGTCGGCCGGGTGCCGGTCCGGGAGGATTGGACCGGCGGGGCCCATCAGACAAAGCCCGCCCAGACGGCCGCGGCGGACGGCCCCGCGCACTAACCGGGGGGCTTAGCCGCCCCGGCTTCAAAATCGGGCGAGCCGCCCGAAGACATTGTGCCCCCTATGGATTTCGCGTTTGGTGATGCTATCTAAGGACCGGGGGTCGTCCCTTTGTTCTGGAGAGCCAATGGCGCGCGCGCGTTTCGTAGTTGTGTCGGTCCTGGCCCTGGCTGCTGTCGGCGGCGGGCTGTATTTGGCGCGGGACAAGGATCTCGGTATCCCCCTGCCTAGCCTTTCCACGACCACCTCGACCTCCTCCGGGTCTTTCACGCCCGCCGAGGGCGTCACGGCGCCCTTCAGCGGCATTGCCGATGTTGTCGAGCGAGTGACGCCCGCCGTCGTGACGATCCAGGTGCGGGAACAGGAAGAGCAAGAGTCCGAACTATCCCCGTTCCTGCAGGACCCCCGCTTCCGCCGGTTCTTTGGTGTGCCGGATCGCGGCCAGCAGGAACGTCCGCCGCGCGAGCGCGCCGGCGCCGGGTCCGGGGTGATCGTCGACGCGAAGCAGGGCTACGTCATCACCAATTTCCACGTTGTCGACAAGGCGAGCGAGATCGCCGTCACCCTGAAGGACCGGCGCACCTTCACCGCGAAGGTGATCGGCAAGGACCAGGCGACCGATCTTGCCCTGCTGAAAATCGAAGCGACGGACCTGTCCGCATTGCCGATCGGCGATGTCGCGAACATGCGCGTGGGCGATTACGTCCTCGCCGTCGGCAATCCATTCTCGCTCGGTCAGACAGTCACCGCAGGCATTGTGTCGGCCTTGGGACGCTCGGGCTTTATCGATCAGGGCTACGAAGACTTCATCCAGACCGATGCCGCCATCAATCCCGGCAATTCGGGCGGCGCGCTGGTGAACCTCAAGGGCGAGCTCGTCGGTATCCCTACCGTTATTTTGAGCGGCAGCGGCGGCAACGTCGGCATCGGTTTCGCCGTGCCCGCCAGCATCGTAACCAACGTGATAAACCAGCTGATTCAGTCCGGCGAAGTGAGCCGCGGCCGCATCGGAGTCGCGATCCTGGATGTGACGCCGGACCTTGCGCAGAACCTGGGGCTCGCCATCAACCGCGGCGCTCTCGTGAACCGCGTCGAGCAAGGCTCGCCCGCGGACAAGGCCGGGATCAAGGCAGGCGATGTGGTGGTCGCGCTGGACGGCGCGGAGGTCGGAGGATCTTCCAACCTGCGCAACCGTATCGGCCTGATGCCGCCGAACACCAAGGTGAAGCTTTCGATCTTACGCGACGGGGAAGCGCGCGAATTCGAAGTCACCACCGAGAAACTCGATCCGTCCCAAGTCGCCGCAGCGACGCCCGCGCCCGAACCGCAAACGGCGGAGCCGAGCCGGATCTTGGGCGCGGTCTTCGAGAACGCGTCCGGCGGCGCACGCGTCACCGACGTTGAAGAAGGATCACCGGCGGCCGCGATGGGCCTTGAGCCTGGCGACCTTGTCACCGCCGTCAACCGCACCCAGGTGCGCTCGGTATCGGATCTCGAGAAGGCCCTGAAAAGCGCGCGCAGTCAGTCCGTTCTGCGGGTGAAGCGCGACGACCGCGATGTGGTGCTGATCCTGCCCTAAGGCGTCACTTCCGCAGGACCAACGTCGTCCACGGCGCGAGCCGGTAGCGCTTCACCAAGCGCAAGCCGTGCATGCGGTAGGGGGCAAGCACCATCTGCTCGTGGTGGCGCAGGAACCCGGCCAGGATCAACGTGCCGCCCGGCGCGAGGAGTTCCGCGAGGTCGGACGACATGGCCGCCAGCGGACGCGCAAGGATGTTCGCGGTGATGACGTCGTAGGGACCGCCGCGCACGACATCGCGTTGCCCGCAGCCTTCGCTGAGCACCGCTTTGATCAATGGCGATACGCCGTTACGCGCGGCGTTATAGCGCGTGACCTTCACCGCGACGGGGTCGATGTCCGCGGCCACGACCGGGGTCTTCCAAGCCTTCGCCATGCCGATCGCGAGGATCGCGGTGCCGGCTCCCATGTCGAGCGCACGGCCCACGGTCTTCCTACGATGGCTGAGATCGTCCAGCGCCAACAAGCAGCCGAGCGTGCTGGCGTGATGTCCGGAGCCGAACGCCGTTGCGGCATTCACCAGAATGCGGATCGCGCCCGGTGGAAATGGGCCCTGGATATGGTCTCCGTGAATGTAGAATCGGCCCGCGCGCAGCGGCGGGAACGCCATCGCGCTTTCCGTCAGCCAATCCTTCACGGGGATCTTGGCGATTTCCAAGACGGGCTCCTCAACGCCAAGGCTGGTTGCGGCCAAAGCGATACGCTCGGCGAGTTCCGCGCGCGGCGGCGCGGCATCGAAGGTCCCTTCCACAGTCCACGTGAACCCGTCGGGATGGGCTTCGTACATGGACACTACTCCGGCGAGGCCTGAAAAGGCCTGTTCGAAGGCGTCGGCGTGTTCGGTTTTAACGGTGACCTTGGCGCTCCAGGCGGAGCCGATGTCGTTCATTTCGAGGGTTCCACGAAGCTATCGAGCACTTTCTTGCGGCCGGCTTTTTCGAAGGCAATATCGAGTTTGCTGTCGTCGATGCCCTCGACAATGCCGTAGCCGAATTTCTGGTGGAAGACGCGGTCGCCGATCCGGAATTCGTTGGTGCTGACCCGCTCCTGGACTTCCCACGAACCGGTCTTGGCGAAATCGCCGAACTCGCCGCCCAGGCGACGGCGTACCCCAGCGCCGCTGCGCGCGGTCGCGGAATCGCTGAAGCCGGACCACGCCCCGCCGCCACGGTGGCCATAGAGGCCCTGATCGGCCTCCTGTTCCACGTTTTCCTTCGGCAGTTCATCGACAAACCGCGAAGGGATGCTGGACTGCCACTGGTTATAGACGCGCCGGTTGGCCGCGAAGGAAATGAAGGCGCGGCGGCGCGCGCGGGTGATCCCGACATAGGCCAGCCGCCGCTCTTCCTCGAGCGCCTTCTCGCCGCTTTCGTCCAAGGCGCGGCGGTTCGGAAAAATGTCCTCTTCCCAGCCCGGCATGAACACCGTGTCGAACTCGAGGCCCTTGGCGCTATGCAAGGTCATCAGCGTGACCCCCGCCTCACCGGCGTTGGCGTCGTTCTCCATCACAAGGCTGACGTGATCGAGGAAGCCGCCAAGGTTTTCCCACTCGTCGAGGCCGGAGACGAATTCCTTGAGGTTGTCGAGACGCCCCGGCGCTTCGGGGGATTTGTCCTTCTGCCACATCTCAATGTAGCCGGACTCTTCCAGCACCTGCGCCGCGATTTCCGCCGGCGGCACGGTTTCGCGCAGCGAACGCCACCGCTCCATGTCGCGGGCAAAGTTCGCGAGGGACGTTCGGGCCTGCGGGCGCAACTCATCGGTCTCGCCCATGCGCAGGCTGGCCTCCATCAGCGACACGCCGTGCGCGCGCGCCAGGATGTGGATCTTCTGGATGGTGGTATCGCCCAAGCCGCGCTTCGGCTTGTTGATGATGCGTTCGAACGCGAGATCGTCGTCGGGCTGCTGGATCAAACGCAAGTAAGCAACGGCGTCGCGGATTTCGAGACGTTCATAGAACCGGGGGCCGCCGACGACGCGATACGGGACGCCAGTCGTGATCAGGCGTTCTTCAAACTCGAGCATCTGAAAGCCCGCACGCACCAAGATGGCAATCTGATCCAAAGGATGCCCGGCGCGCTGCAGCGTCTCGATCTCGTCCACGACCCACCGCGCTTCCTCGGCGCCGTCCCATACGCCGCGCACCTTGATCGGCGCGCCCTGCTCGATGTCGTCGTGGCCCGAGCGCAAGGTTTTGCCGAGACGGCCCTCGTTGTGAGCGATGAGATGCGATGCGGCCGAGAGGATCGT
This sequence comes from Rhodospirillaceae bacterium, assembly GCA_041905525.1. Taxonomy (GTDB): domain Bacteria; phylum Pseudomonadota; class Alphaproteobacteria; order Rhodospirillales; family Rhodospirillaceae; genus SHVO01. The sequence continues at coordinate 28,511 of JAYRKY010000011.1, read as the reverse complement.
CGGCGTCGAGCGGTAGTTGCGCTCGAGACGGATCACCTTTGCGTCCGGAAAGTCCTTCTCGAAGCGCAGGATGTTGCCGACCTCGGCGCCGCGCCACGAATAGATGGACTGATCGTCGTCGCCGACGCAGCAGAGGTTGCGATGCTTTTGTGTGAGGAGCCGCAGCCACAGATACTGGGCGACGTTGGTATCCTGGTATTCGTCCACCAGCACGTAATGGAACTGATCCTGATACTCCGCGAGGATGTCGGGGCGGGTCTGGAACAGCGTCAGGCAGTGGAGCAGCAGATCGCCAAAGTCGGCGGCATTCAGCGTCTTCAAGCGGTCCTGATACGCCTTGTAAAGCGCGACCGCGCGGCCATTGGCGTAATCCGAGCCGCCTTCCGAGCCCACCTTTTCCGGGGTTAGGCCGCGATCCTTCCAGCGCTGGATCACGCCCATCAATCCTTGCGCGGGCCACTTCTTTGAATCGATGCTTTCCGCTTCCATGATCTGCTTGAGAAGCCGGGTCTGGTCGTCGGAATCGAGAATGGTGAAATTCGACTTCAGGCCAATCAATTCGGCGTTGCGGCGCAGGATGCGCACGCTGAGGGCATGGAACGTTCCGAGCCACACGGCTTCCGCCGACGGCCCGATCAACTGCATCACGCGCTCGCGCATTTCGCGGGCGGCACGATTGGTGAAGGTAACCGCGAGCACCTGCCACGGCTTGGCACGCCGCTGCAGAAGGATCCAGCCGACACGTGTGGTCAACACGCGCGTCTTGCCGGTCCCGGCGCCGGACAGCACCAGCACGGGGCCTTCGGTGGTTTCCACCGCCGCGCGCTGCTCGGGGTTCAGCTTTTCGAGCCAGACCGGCGGTGCAATCGGCGCCGGCGCGGACAGAGCGGTCGCCGCGGGCTTCGGCGTCAACGGTTCAAACGGCGGATCGTCGGAGAGTTCGAAAGGGTCTGACATTCGGTTTGTTTTATCTGGTCATCCTGGGGCTTGTCCCCAGGATCCAGGGTTTCAGGACTGGCTTTTGCAACACCACCGCTGTTTGCCGCAGCGGACCGCACTCGGCAACCCTGGACCCTGGGTATTCGAGGGTGACGGGCGGAGAGTGTGCGGCGCTCCAGTTTACGGCCTCACGCCCAGGATATGGCAGATGGTGTAGGTCAGCTCGGCGCGGTTGAGGGTGTAGAAGTGGAAATCCCTGACACCTTCGCGCACCAGCGAGCGCACCTGTTCGGCCACCACGGTTGCCGAGACCAGACGCCGGGTTTCCGCATCCTCATCTAGGCCTGAAAAGACGTCGCGCAACCACTCCGGCACGCTCGCGCCGCAGCGCGCCGACATCTTGTGGGTCTGGGCATAGTTGGTGACGGGAATGAGGCCCGGAATGATATCGGCCTTGATCCCGGCTTTGGCGGCGCGGTCGCGGAACCGACAGAACACCACCGGATCGAAAAAGAAATTGGTGATGGCGCGCGTCGCGCCCGCGTCCAGCTTGCGCTTAAGGTTGTCGAGATCAGCATCGGGGCTTTGCGCCTCGGGGTGGATTTCCGGATACGCCGCGACGCTGATTTCGAAGTCGGCGACCCGCTTCAGACCCGCAACGAGGTCGACCGCAAACGGATAGCCGCCCGGGTGCGGGGTATATCGGGTTTCGCCTTCCGGCGGATCGCCGCGCAGCGCCACGATGTGTCGAATCCCGGCGTTCCAGTAGGTGCGGGCGATCTCATCGATTTCGTCGCGGGTCGCACCGACGCAGGTCAAATGCGCGGCGGCGGCCAAATTCTTTTCCTTCTGGATGCGCACGACGGTGTCGTGCGTGCGCTCGCGGGTCGATCCGCCCGCGCCATAGGTGACGGACACGAACTTCGGTTTAAGCGGGGCTAAACGTTCGATGGCCTGCCACAACTGTTCCTGCATTTTGTCGGTCTTCGGCGGGAAGAACTCGAACGACACTTGGATGTTGGGCGGCGCCGAGGCGCGTTCGGTGACACTGAGATCGAGGAGAGCAGCCACAGTCGGTAAATCCTAAGAAACGTTGGAAAACCGGCGGCGAAAGAGATCCGCCCGGGAGCGGCGGCGCTTCAAAAAACCGGCAGCCCGCCATGCCGAAATACATATATTCTTTTTGGAATCGGTATGATACCCGTCTTTCACGCCGGTGGGGGCTAAGTCGATATAAATACGATAGAAAATAGACCCTATTGCATGTCCCTTACCTCATTCATCCGAATTTCGATCGTGCTGATCGCGGGCCTGTCGGCCAGCGCGTGCGCGACGCGTCCGCCCGCGACGAACCCAGAGGCGGTGATCGCCTACGAAGAAGCCAACGATCCGTTGGAGCCCTTCAACCGGGCGATGTTCCGGACCGATCAGGCGCTCGATAAGGTCATCGTCCGCCCGGTGGTGAAGACCTACCAGACGGTCGTGCCCGAGGGCGGCCGCCGCAGCGTCGGCAACTTCCTGCGCAATCTGCATTCGCCGGTCACGCTGATCCACGACGTCCTCCAGGGCGAACCGGGACGCGCCGGGATCACCATCTCGCGTTTCTTCGTGAATACCTTTATCGGCGTCCTCGGCCTGTTCGATGTCGGCGAGGAAGTCGGACTGCCTTATCACTCCGAGGACTTCGGACAGACGCTGGCGGTTTGGGGTCTTGGCGATGGGCCGTTCATTTACACACCGTTGTTTGGGCCCTCGACCTTGCGCGACGGAACGGGCTTCGGCGTCGACGCCTTCTTCGTCGACCCGCTGGCCTGGTATAGCCGCGGCAATGGCGCGGAGACGTGGATCCAGTGGGCCGTGCTGGGCGGGACCTTCATCAACATCAAAGACGAAACGATGTTCGCGACCGACGAACTGAAAGCGTCGTCGATTGACTATTACGCCTCCTTGCGCAGCGCCTACCGTCAGATCCGCGCGAGCGAAATCCGCAACGGCGCACCACCGCCGATGGAGGATTTCGACGAATTCTCAAGCACTTTCGAAACGCCTGCGCTGGCCGCCCAGACCGCCTCGGAAAAGCCGCAGACGCCCCTTACCTCTGAGCGCTAAACCAAACGGAGCTGCCATGATCTCGCGCCGCCATCTGATGGCCTTCTCGTACGCGCTCGCGCTCGCCCCGCGCTTCGCTTTTGCCCAGACAGCCGCGGACCCGGGTGCCTTTGTCTCCGAGTTCGCGCAAAAAGGAATCGTCGAGATCCTCGCGGCGAAGATCGGCAACGCCGAGAAGCAAACCCGTTTCCGCGCGATGTTCACGACCTATTTCGATCTGCCCGCCATCGGCCGTTTTGTGCTGGGCCGCTATACCCGCACCATGAAGCCGGAAGAGCTCACGTCTTTCACGCCGCTGTTTGAGGATGTGATCGTCTACACCTGGTCGCGCCGCTTCTCGGAATACAACGGCCAGACCCTGAAGGTCGGCGCCAGCACGCCGGACGGCGACGACGGCGCGATCGTGAAGTCCACCATTGTCGGCAACGCTGGCGAAAACTTCGCCGTCGATTGGCGTCTGCGCAAGCGGCCGGACGGCTGGCGGATCGTCGACGTGATCGTTGCCGGCGTCAGCATGGCGATCACCTATCGCCAGGAATACACCACGCTGATCGCCCAGCAAGGCGGCGTTCCAGGCCTTCTCGCCCAACTGCAAAAGCAGGTGGGCGAGTTGAAAGCCGCCCAACCAGCTTAAATCGCAGCTCGGGCCGTCGATCCTTTCGGCGCCGCGCGCAGGTACTGCACCGGCCACGTCGTCGCCTGTCCCAGCGCCTCGGCCGCATGCAGCGGCCAATAGGGATTGCGCAGCAGTTCCCGCGCCAGCATCACCATGTCCGCCTGCCCCGTGCGCACGATGTGATCGGCTTGGGCCGGATCGGTGATGAACCCCACCGCCGAGGACGGGATCCCAGCCTCGCGGCGCACCTTCTCGGCGAAGGGTGTCTGATAGCCGGGTCCCGCCGGGATCTCCGCGCGCTCGACGTTTCCACCCGTCGACACGTCGATGAGATCGACGCCGAGGGGCTTCAGCTTGCGCGCCAGTTCCACCGTCTGCTCCGCATCCCATCCGCCCGCGACCCAATCTGTGGCCGACAGGCGCACGAACAGCACCGCGCGCTCGGGGAGCTTCGCGCGCACAGCCTCCGCAGTTTCCACGAGGATGCGAATGCGGTTCTCGAAGCTGCCGCCGTACTGGTCTGTGCGCTGATTGGACAGCGGCGAGAGGAACTCATGGAAGAGGTACCCATGGGCCGCGTGCAGCTCGATCACCTGGAACCCCGCCTCATGGGAGCGCACGGCTGCCGTGACGAAGGCCGCGCGCAGGTCCGCGATCGCCGCGAGGGTGAGTTCCATCGGCTGCGGATAGGTCTTGGAAAACGGAAGGGCGGACGGCGCAACAACTTGCCAGCCGCCGTCGGCGGGTTTCACTTCGCCGGCGGGCTCGCCCGGGAACGAGCGATACGTCGAGGCCTTGCGGCCCGCGTGGGCGAGCTGGATGCCGGAAACGGCGCCCTGCCCCGCCATGAAATGGGTGAGGCGCGCCAGCGGCTCGAAATGCTTTTCGCTCCAGACACCGAGGTCCTGCGGCGAGATGCGGCCATTCGGCGTGACGGCGGCGGCTTCGGTGATCACGAGACCGGCCCCGCCGACGGCGCGGCTGCCCAGGTGAACGAAGTGCCAATCGTTGGCGAAGCCGTCCTCGGAGCTGTACTCGCACATGGGCGAGACCACAATTCGGTTACGAAATGTAACGCCGCGGAGCGTGTAGGGATCGAACAAATGAGGCATTTGGGAGTTCGCTTTTATGGGAGTGGGAAGGCGGCAGAATATTTGTAACTAGAGCGCGAAGGGAATGGCTCTTTTCGGGAGCCCAGCCTTGCAATTCCGCGTGTCCCACCTGAATTCACCACCCCGGCCCCTCCTCTTCCCCTTCGGATCATCCATGCCGCGCCGCGCGCTTCTGATCGTCAACGAAAACAGCCGCCAGGGTAAATCGGCGGCAGACGAGGCCGAGCGCCTGCTGGCGGCCGGGGGCATGGACATCCTGCGCCAACTGGCCGCCACACCGGAAGACCTGGACGCCACCATCCGGAAATGTGCGACCGAGGTGGACTGCATCGTCCTCGGCGGCGGTGACGGTACGTTCAACGCGGCGGCGCGGGCCTTGCGCGACGTGGACCGGCCGGTGGGCATCTTACCCCTCGGCACCGGCAACGACCTCGCCAGAACGCTGACGATCCCTCTGGACCTTCCGGAGGCCGTAAAGGTGATCTTGGCGGGGAAGACCCATCGCATCGATCTTGGCGAAGTGAACGGCCAGCCGTTTTTCAATGTCGCCAGCTTCGGTCTGAGTACGCGCCTGTCGCGAAACCTGACCTCGGATGTGAAGAAGCGATGGGGCCGGCTCGGCTACGCCATCGCGAGCCTGCGCGCGCTCACCCGCGCGCGGCCCTTCTCCGCTGAGATCATTTGCGACGGCAAAACCCAGCATGTGAGGACGCTGCAGATCGCGGTGGGCAACGGCCGCCACTACGGCGCCGGGATGACGGTGGAAGAAGACGCCCGGATCGATGACGGCGTGCTCAACCTCTACAGCCTCGAGTTCCAGCATCCGTGGAGCCTGCTGCTGATCTACCCGGCGTTCCGCCGCGGGACCCATGGCGTCTGGCGTCAGGTGCGGACGCTGAAATGCCGGGAGGTGGAGATCCGCACCCGCAGGCCGCGCTCGATCAATACCGACGGCGAGATCACGACGAAGACGCCGGCGCGGTTCACCGTCATCCCGAAGGCGGTGGAGGTTTTCGTGCCTTACGACGTCAAAGAGGAATCGCCCAGCGCCGCATCGAGGATGTAGGCAGCCATATCCTTGGGCTTGATCTTCGGCACTTTGGAATCGCGGCCTTCCATCGTGCGCTTGATGACGATATTGGCTTCCACCTTGCGCTGATCCACGCGCACGATGTCCTTCGCGCCCTTGATCTTCGGGTAGTAAAGCGGATCGATGACCTTCATGCGCTCGCCGATGCGCGCGAGCAGCGCCGCCTGATCGATATCCGCGCTCTCGCGGGAGCCCAGCAGCGTCCAGTCCTTCTGTCCGCCGTAGCCCGTGTCGTTGAGCTCCTTCACCGCCTCCTCGGGCGCGTCGTCCGCAAAGCCGACTTTATAGAGATGCTTGCTGATGCCGGCGTCGCTACCCCACTCCTGCATGGTCTCGCTCATGGCGATATAGACGAACGGCATCTTTCTCTCCTAGGCTCGGGCCCTGTCTTGGGGACTTCATACATGATCGATTTGCGCAGCGATACCGTCACGCAGCCTACGCCGGGCATGCGCAAGGCCATGATGGACGCGCCGGTCGGGGACGATGTGTTCGGCGACGACCCGACGGTCAATCGTCTACAAGAGACGATGGCGGAGCGCGCCGGAAAGGAGGCAGGTCTGTTCCTGCCGACGGGGACGCAAAGCAACCTCGCGGGCCTTATGGCCCATTGCGAACGCGGCGACGAATATATCGTCGGCCAAAACGCCCATACCTATAAGTACGAAGGCGGCGGCGCGGCCGTGCTGGGCAGCATCCAGCCCCAACCGCTGGCGAATGCACCGGACGGCTCGATCCCTCTCGATCTGATCGCCGCGGCGATCAAGCCCGACGACACCCACTTCGCAAGGACCCGCCTGCTCGCGCTGGAGAACACGATCGGCGGTAAGGTCCTGCCGCAAACCTATGTCGCGGACGCCACCGCGTTCGCGCGCACTAAGGGCTTGTCGACCCATCTCGACGGCGCGCGCATTTGGAACGTCATGGCGGCCACCAATGCCGCGCTGGCGGAGCTGTGTGCGCCTTTCGACACGGTCTCGATTTGTTTTTCGAAAGGCATGGGCACCCCGGTGGGATCGGTCCTTGTCGGTTCGAGGGAGCTGATCAAGCGCGCAGCACGCTGGCGAAAGATGCTCGGCGGCGGCATGCGGCAGGCCGGCGTACTGGCCGCGGCTTGCCTCTATGCGTTGGAGAACCATCTGCCGCGCCTACGCACCGATCACGAGAACGCGGCCAAGCTCGCCAAAGGCCTGGGCGAGATCGGCGCGCTGCGAATCACCTCGCAAAGCACCAACATGGTTTTCGTGGCAATTCCGGAGGCGGACTGCGCCGCGCTGGCGGCGTTCCTGAAGGCGCGCGGCATCCTGACGCTGATGTCGCCGAACCTTCGCCTCGTCACGCACGGCGACCTGACGGCCGCCGATATCGATACCGCTATCGAAGCCTTCAAAGAGTTCTACAGCAGGAAGTGACCTGCGATCGCGGCACCGATGATGCCGGCAAAGAACACCGTGTAGGCATTGAACAGGCGGCCGTGGGCGTCGAGCGTGAGGTAAACGGCCATGGCGAGAAACAACGTCATGAGCCAAGCCAACAAGAGAAAGCCTTTGTCGAGCAACCCCACGGCAATCGCGCCGCCAACATAGATCGCGCTCGAGACCGCTATCACGCGCGGCGAAGGGACTGATTCCCTATGACTATGCGTGAAGCCGATTGTCTTGCGCATCGGACCCTCGCTTTCAGCACGCTTCTACGTGCATGAAAATCCTAGCGGGCCCGCCGCGATCCGTGCCTGCTTTAATGGAATAGAAGCTTTGCAAGAAGCACCGCAGCAGGTCGCAAGTCCTTGCCGCGGCGCGATTTTTTCAGCCGGCGATTTTGCAGCGCAAGCTAGACTTATTGCGCTTTTGCATAGGTATCGCGCAGACCCACCGTCCGATTGAAAACCAGGTCCTTGGCTTTCGAATCGCGCACGAAATAGCCCAGGCGCTCGAACTGGACCGTGCTCTTTTCGGTACGGGCCGCGAGCGCGGGCTCAAGCTTGGCGTCCTTGATGGTCTCCAGCGAGTGCGGATTGAGGTCTTTCATCACATCGCCGTCCGCGCCGGGATCGGGCCGGTTGAACAAGGTATTGTAGAGACGGACTTCGGCTTCGACGGCGTGCGGCGCCGAGACCCAGTGCATCGTCGCTTTGACCTTGCGCCCGTCAGGCGCATTGCCGCCGCGCGTGGCGGGATCGTAGGTGCAACGCAGCTCGACCACATTGCCCGCAGCGTCCTTGATGGCTTCGCGGCAGGTGATGAAGTAAGCGTAGCGCAAACGCACCTCGGCGCCGGGGGAAAGACGGAAGAACTTCTTGGGCGGATTCTCCATGAAGTCGTCCTGCTCGATATAAAGCTCACGGCTGAACGGCACCTTGCGCGAACCGGCGCTCGGGTCTTCCGGATTATTGACCGCCTCCAATTCCTCGGTCTGGCCTTCGGGGTAATTCTCGATGACGACCTTGAGCGGTTTCAAAACGGCCATGTAGCGCGAGGCCGACTTGTTGAGATGTTCGCGCACGGCGGCGTCGAACATGGCGATATCGACCACGCTGTTGGCCCGCGCGACACCGGCGCGTTTCACAAATTCGCGGATGGCTTCGGGCGGAATGCCGCGGCGGCGCATCCCGGCGATGGTCGGCATGCGCGGATCGTCCCAACCGTCCACATGACCTTCCTTTACGAACAGCGTCAGATAGCGCTTCGAGAGGATGGTGTAGGTCATGTTGAGGCGCGCGAACTCGTACTGGCGCGGACGCGAAGGCACCGGAAGCTGCTCCAGCAGCCAGTCATAGAGCGGACGGTGGTCGTCGTACTCCAGCGTGCAGAGCGAGTGCGTCACATGCTCCAGCGCATCCGACTGGCCGTGGGCATAGTCGTACATCGGGAAGATGCACCACGTGGTTCCGGTGCGCGGATGCGGCGTATGGATGATGCGGTAGAGCACCGGGTCGCGCAGATTGATGTTGCCCGACGCCATGTCGATCTTGGCGCGCAGGGTGCGCGCGCCGTTCGGGAACTCACCCGCGCGCATGCGGCGGAACAGGTCGAGGTTCTCGGCAACGGGCCGGTCGCGGAACGGGCTGGGTTTCCCCGGCTCCGTCAGCGTACCGCGGTTGAGGCGCATTTCGTCCGGGGTTTGATCGTCGACATAGGCGAGCCCCTTCTCGATCAGGTATTCCGCCCACTGGTAGAGCTGCTCGAAGTAGTCCGAGGCGTGATAGAGGTGCTTGCCCCAATCGAAGCCCAGCCAGCGCACGTCGGCTTCGATGGCGTCGATATACTCCTGCTCTTCCTTCGCCGGATTGGTGTCGTCGTAGCGCAGGTGGCAGCGGCCGCCGAACTCCTCGACAAGACCGAAGTTGATGCAGATCGCCTTGGCGTGGCCGAGATGCAGGTAACCGTTCGGCTCCGGCGGAAAACGGGTGACGATTTCCTTGTGCTTCCCGGCGGCGAGGTCCGCGCTGACGATATCGCGCAGGAAGTTGTTGACGACGGGGGGTGGGGATTCGGTCTCGGACATTCCGGTTCTCTACTTCTTTCCTGTCGTGCCCCGGCTTGGCCGGGGCATCCATAGCGATCCGCAGGGCTGGGCGTTTATGGCACGATGGATCGCCCGAATAAATCGGGCGATGACATTTATTGGGGATCGTCGTTAAAGCCGCTCGTAATCGGATAGCGATAATCCCGCCCGAATGCGATTTTGCTGATTTTGACGCCCGGCGGCGCCTGGCGGCGCTTGTATTCGGCGTTCTTCAGCATCTTGAAGACGCGCCGGACGGTGTCTTCGGTGAAGCCTTCGGCGGCGACCTGCTTGATGCCCTTCTGGCCTTCGATCAGGCCTTTCAGAATGCCGTCCAACTCCTCATAGGGCGGCAGCGTGTCCTGGTCCTTCTGGTTGGGCTTGAGCTCGGCGGTCGGCGGCTTGGCGATCACGTTCTCGGGCATCACCGGTCCAGAAGGACCGAGCGCGCCCGCCGGCTTGTGGGCATTGCGCCAGCGGCAGACGGCGAAGACGGTGGTCTTGTAGAGGTCCTTCAACACGGCATAGCCGCCGCACATATCGCCGTAGAGGGTGGCGTAGCCGGTGGACATTTCGCTCTTGTTGCCGGTGGACAGCACCATCTTCCCAAACTTATTGGAGATGGCCATCAGCGCCATGCCGCGCGCGCGCGATTGAAGATTCTCTTCCGTGATGCCGGGAGCTGTGCCCGTGAACAGTCCCGCGAGCATCTCGTCGTAAGCCTTCATCGCGGGACCGATGGAGATGGTGTCGAGGCGCACGCCCAGCAGCTTCGCCACCTCGGCCGCATCGTCCAGACTTTCCTGTGACGTATAGGGCGACGGCATCATCACGCAGTGGACCTTCTCCGGCCCGAGGGCATCGACCGCGATGGCCGCGGCCAGCGCGCTGTCGATGCCGCCTGAAAGGCCGAGCACGACGCCGGGGAAGCGGTTCTTGCGCACGTAATCGCGCAGGCCCATGACGGTCGCCTGATACACGTTCTCCGGCCGCTCGCACGCGGACGCCGGCGCTTGGGGCGCGCAGGTCCAGCCTTTGTCCGTGCGCGTCCATGACGTGACGACAAGATCGGTGCGCCACCACGCCAGCTGCGCCGCGAGAGCCCGGTCGGCGTTCAGCACAAAGGAGCCGCCGTCGAAGACGAGATCATCCTGGCCGCCGACCTGATTGACGTAGATGAGCGGGAGATTGGTCTCGCGCACCCGGCCGACGGCGTGATTGAGACGGCCGTCGTGTTTGGAGAGTTCGAAGGGCGAGCCGTTCGGAACGATCAGGATTTCCGCGCCGGATTCCTGCAGGGTTTCGGCGACATCCTCGAACCACATATCTTCGCATACCATCGCGCCCAGGCGCACCCCGCGGAACGGGATGGGCCCCGGCGCGGGCCCGGCCATGAACACGCGGTATTCGTCGAAAACACCGTAGTTCGGCAGATGATGCTTGAACCGCACGCCTTGCACCTGACCGTGATCCAGCAGCAGCACCGCATTGTGCGCGCGCACGCGCGTATCACCGCCGAGCGTATTGACCTTGGCCTGCCACGGCGCGCCGATGAGCAGCGCCGGGCCCTTGTCGGCGGTCTGTTCCGCAAGCTCGCCGACGGCCTTCTCGCAGGCCTCCAGGAACGAGACGCGGTAGACGAGATCCTCGGGCGGATAGCCGCTGACGCATAGTTCGGGGAACACGACGAGATCGGCGCCGAGCGCGTGAGCCTTCGCGCGCGCATCCTTGATCAAGGCGACGTTGCCGGCGATATCGCCCACCGTCGGATTGATTTGGGCCAACGCGATCTTGAGAGAGTCGGCCATGCGGCGCGCCTCTTACGAGGCCGCGGCCATGCGATCCTTCTTCTGCAGAACGCGCTCTTCCTTGAGCGCTTCGGCGATAAGGAAAGCGAGTTCCAGCGACTGCGAGGCGTTGAGGCGCGGATCGCAGTGTGTGTGGTAACGGTCGGCGAGGCTGGCTTCGGTGATGGCCTGGGTGCCGCCGACGCATTCGGTGACGTCCTTGCCGGTGAGTTCGAAGTGCACGCCGCCGGGATGCGTTCCCTCGGCCCGGTGCACGGCGAAGAAGGCGCGCACCTCGGAGAGGATGCGGTCGAACTGGCGGGTCTTGAAGCCGGTGGAGCTTTTCACGGTGTTGGCGTGCATGGGATCGCAAACCCACACCACCTTGCGGCCTTCGCGCTGAATGGCGCGCACGAGGACGGGCAGATGTTCGGCCAAGCGCTCCGCGCCCATGCGCGTGATGACCGTCAGGCGTCCGGCCTCGTTCTGGGGATTGAGCGCATCGCACAGCGTCAGCAGTTCTTCCGGCGTGGTCTTCGGACCGACCTTGACGCCAAGCGGGTTCTGGATGCCGCGCATGAATTCGACATGGGCGTGATCGGGCTGACGCGTGCGCTCGCCCAGCCACAGCATATGCGCCGAGCAGCCGTACCACTGGCCGGTGGTGGAATCGTTGCGGCACATCGCCTCTTCGTACGGAAGCAACAGGGCTTCGTGCGAAGTGTAGAGTTCGGTCTCGCGGATCTGCGGCACGGTATCGCCGGTCAGGCCGCATGCTTCCATGAACTCGAGCGTTTCCTGGATGCGGTCGGCGAAGCGCTTGTACTTCTCGGCCGTGGCCGCGTCGGTCATGAAGCCGAGCGTCCACTGATGCACCTTGTGCAGATCGGCGTAACCGCCTTGCGCGAAGGCGCGCAGAAGGTTGAGCGTGGCCGCCGACTGATTGTAGGCCTGCACCATGCGCTTGGGATCGGGCGTGCGCGCTTCGAGCGTGAACTCGGGGCCGTTGATGTTATCGCCGCGATAGGACGGCAGGCTGACGCCGTCGATCGTCTCATCGGGCGAGGACCGCGGCTTGGCGAACTGACCGGCCAGACGGCCGACCTTCACTATGGGCACCGCGCCGCCGAAGGTGAGCACCACGGCCATCTGCAAGAGCACGCGGAAGGTGTCGCGAATGTTGTCCGGGTGGAATTCGGCAAAGCTCTCGGCGCAGTCGCCGCCCTGAAGCAGAAACGCCTTGCCGTCGGCGACCTTGGCGAGCTCGGCCTTCAAGCGGCGCGCTTCACCGGCGAACACCAGCGGCGGGTAGCCGCGCAGTTGCTTCTCCACGGCCGTGAGGGCGGCGGGGTCCGGATAAACGGGGACCTGCTGGATGGGCTTCGCCCTCCAACTTTCCCGGCTCCATTTCCCTGTCTCGCGCACTGCCACGGTTGGCCTCAATGGTTATGACGTACTCGGCGTACATATAATGCGCTGGTATTTAATGATTTCACCCCTTCTTTTCCAGAAAAAAGCCCAATAGCGAACAATTCCAATTGGTTGTGGTAGCTTCGCGCATGACTCATCCGGCGGCGGACGCGATCATCGACCTTTACGAGCGCCATGCCCAGGCATGGGACGCGGCGCGCGGGCGCACCCTGTTCGAGCGGCCCTGGCTGGAGCGGTTCCTGGCCGCCGCGCCGCCGGACCTGCCGATCCTCGATCTCGGCTGCGGCGCGGGCGAGCCCATCGCCGGCTTCATGATCGACCACGGCCGCCGCGTGACCGGCGTGGACAGTTCCGCCACCGCCATCGCCCTCTGCCGCGCGCGCTTCCCGGACGAGAGCTGGATCGTCGCCGACATGCGCGCCCTCGCCTTGCCGACGCGCTTCGGCGGGATCGTCGCATGGGACAGTTTCTTCCATCTGACGCCGGAGGATCAGCGCGCCATGTTCGCGCGGTTCGCCGCGCACGCGGCGCCGGGCGCTGCGCTGCTGTTCACCAGCGGGCCAAAAGCGGGCGAAGCGATCGGCGCCTTCGAAGGCGAGGCGCTGTATCACGCGAGCCTCGATGCGGCGGAGTATCGCGCGTTGTTGGAGGCGCAAGGTTTTGCCGTGCTGGCGCACACGGTGGAAGACCCCGCCTGCGGCGGTCACACGATCTGGCTGGCGGCGCTCAGCCGGTGAGCAGACGCGGCACCGACGCGATCAGCAGCGAAATCCCGGTCACCGACAGAATGGCGAGGATCAAACGCCGGAAGGCGGCGTCGCTGATCTTGGTGTAGAGCCGCGCGCCGAGCAGCGAGGGGATCACCATCGCCGGGATCGCGATCAGAAGCCAGCTCGCCCGCTCGGCGGTGATGATACCGCGGACGAAATAGCCGCTGATGGTGACAATGTGCATCGACAGATTGAACCACTGGATGATCGCGCGCTGTTCGTCCTTGCCCCAGGCCTGGAACGAAGCCCACAAGGTCGGCACCGCGCCGGCGAACCCGCCGATGCCGCCGAGAATACCGCCGATGAACCCGATGCCGCCGTTGGCGGCGGGACGCTCCTTCTCGATACGCAGCTTGCCGCCGTAGAACAACATCGCCGGACAATAGAGCGCCAGGAAGCCGCCGACCGCGGCGCGGAACGCGACCTGGTCGATCATGGGCAGGATCTTGATGCCGAGCGGCACACCGATCACGCCGCCGATGATGAAGGGCAAGGTGCGCTTGAGATTGAAGCCGCGCCGGGCCGCGATGATCGTGATGGCCTGCCCGACGACGGAGCAGCCGACCACGACGACGGCGGCAAGCTGCGGATCGACCGTCCACGCCCAGAACGCCATCGCGCACATGGCGAAGGCAAAGCCCGACAGCCCCTGCACAAAGCCCGCCGCGGCGGCACCGACAATGATGATGAGGGTCAGGGAGTCCATGAAGCTCGGAAGGCTGCGTCACCCCGAGGATGGTCCGGGGCTTCGGTGAAGAGGAGGCCGCAGCTTACAGCGTGTCCGCCGCATTCGTCTCGTGTCGCGACTCTGGATCCTGGGCTGCGTCCAGGATGACGGGCGTGGGACGCGTTGCTCCTACATCTCCGCCTTCGCCGGGTCTTTCTCGGGGACGGGGTCGCGCATGGTGACGAATTCTTCGGCGGCGGTGGGGTGGATGCCGACGGTCTCGTCGAACTGTTTTTTGGTGGCGCCGGCTTTCAGGGCGACGGCGAGACCTTGGATGATCTCGGGCGCATCCTCGCCGACCATGTGGCAGCCGAGCACGCGGTCCGTCGCCTTGTCGACGACGATCTTCATCATGGTGCGTTCGTCGCGGCCGGAGAGGGTGTGTTTCATCGGCTTGAAGCGGTTGATGAACAGGCGGACCTGATAGTCTTTCCGCGCCTGCTCTTCCGTCAGGCCGACGACGCTGACGGGCGGTTGCGTGAATACCGCCGAGGCAATGTTGGTGTAATCGAGCGTCATCGGGTTCTTGTTGAAGAAGGTCTCGGCGAAGACGCGGCCCTCGTTGATGGCCACCGGCGTCAAGTTGACGCGGTCGGTGACGTCGCCGACGGCGAAAATGCTTTCGATGCTGGAGCGGTTCTGCGCGTCGACCACCACGGCGCCGTTCTTCTTCATGGCGACGCCCGCCTCGGCGAGACCTAGGTTCGCGGTGTTGGGCGTACGTCCCGTCGCATAGAGCACGCAGTCGGCCATCATTTCCTCGCTGCGGTCGAAGCGCACGGAATATTCGTGGCCGCGTTTTTCCACCGAGTGCACGACGCAGTCGCGGTGGATCTTGATGCCTTGTTTCTCGAGTTCCTCTGCCAGCGCCGCGCGCACATCCTGATCGAACCCCCGGAGGAGCGAGCCGGAGCGGATGACGAGCGTCACTTCCGATCCAAGAGAACGGAAGATGCAGGCGAACTCGGCCGCGATATAGCCGCCGCCGACGATGACGATGCGCCGCGGACGCTCGGTGAGATCGAGCGCCTCGTTCGAGGTGATGACATGCTCCTTGCCCGGAAAGTCGGGCACCGCGGGCCAGCCGCCGACAGCGACGAGGATCTTCTCGGCGGTCATGCGCTTGCCGTCGACCTCGACGGTATGGGGATCGACGACGATGCCGCGCCCGGCGATGAGGTTGGCGCCGGCGTCGCGCAGGATGCGCGCGTAGATGCCTTCGAGGCGGTCGAGTTCCTTGTTCTTGGCGGCGATCATGGCGCCCCAGTCGTGGGTGGCGCCGCCGACCTGCCAGCCGTAACCCAGCGCGTCCTGGAAGTGGGCGGCGAAGTGGGCGCCGTAGACCAGGAGCTTCTTGGGGACGCAGCCGCGCATGACGCAGGTGCCGCCCGGCCTGCTGGCCTCGATCACCGCCACCCGGGCGCCGTAACGGGCCGCGAGGCGCGACGCGCGGACCCCGCCCGAGCCGGCGCCAAGGGTGATGAGGTCGTAGTCGTATCGCTGGCCTTGGGTCATCGAGTTCTCAACTTCTTGGTTTTGGCGCCGTAAACCCTCAATATCTGGGGTTGGAAGGACGCCGGACGACCTCCATTTATACCCTCCCCCGTGAAAATTATGCCGGGAATTCCCCGATCACGCGGGGAACTTTACGCGAGTTGCGCGTTCTACCTGGCTGGAAGTGAAAATCGGTCAAGAGTACGTACCCATGGGTTGTTTGCCGGGCCTGCGCATTTTGATCGTCGAGGACGACGGCCTCGTCGCATTGAACCTTCAGGAATTTGTCGAGAGCCTGGGCTGCACCGTGGTCGGCCCCGTGGGCCGCCTGTCGGAGGCCCTGCAGGTGCTGGACAGCGTGCCCATCGACGGCGCGATGCTGGACATCAACCTGCACGGCGAGATGGTCTATCCGCTGGCCGAGCGCCTGGCGGAGCGCCACATCCCGATGCTGTTTTGCTCGGGCTACGCCTTCACCCAGGCCGTGCCGGCGAAGTTCGCCGCCTATCCGCAGGTCGCCAAGCCCTGCACGGAACACACCCTGCGCGCCGCGATGATCGAGACGTTCGGATACCTCGCCGCGCCACCCGCCGACGCCGCACGGATCGCGGCAAGGGCGTAGGGGCGCGGGCTAGGAAACGACCCCTCCCTAACCCTCCCCTTTCAGGGGAGGGAGAAAGAGTGCGGGTCGGTGTGGTGTTACCCCTCCCCCTGCAAGGGGGAGGACGGGTGGGGGTCCTGGTTCAGCATTTGAGTCTTGCGCGAGATGGATCACCCGGACGCTGCGCGCCGGGTGATGACAGTTGCGGTGCATGCGAGGAAACGACCCCTCGCTAACCCTCCCCTTTCAGGGGAGGGGAAAAAGAAGAAGGCGGTGGGGGTTCAGCGCCCCTCGGTGTGCCCCTCCCCCTGCAAGGGGGAGGATGGGTGGGGGTCCTGGTTCAGCATTTGAGTCTTGCGCGAGATGGATCACCCCGACGCTGCGCGCCGGGTGATGACAGGTGCGGTGCGTGCGAGAGACGCAGCTACTCGACCGTGACGCTTTTGGCGAGGTTGCGGGGTTGGTCGACGTCGGTGCCTTTGAGGACGGCGGTGTGGTAGGCGAGCAGTTGGATCGGGATCGAGGCGACGATGGGGACCACGAAGGGATCCATCTTCGGCAGGCAGATGGAGTGTTTCGCGTTCTTGCCGGCGCGGCGGATGCCGTCTTCGTCGCTGATCAGGATGACCTTGCCGCCGCGCGCCACCACCTGCTCGATGTTCGAGAGCGTCTTGTCGAAGAGATTGTCGCTGGGCGCGATGACGACGACGGGCACGTGCTCGTCGATGAGCGCGATGGGGCCGTGCTTCATTTCGCCGGCGGCATAACCTTCCGCATGGATGTAGGAAATTTCCTTCAGCTTCAGCGCGCCTTCGAGCGCGATGGGATAGGACGCGCCGCGGCCCAGATAGAGCACGTCGCGCGCCTGCATCAGGTCCTCGGCGATGCCGCGGATCTGTTCGTCGAGGTGAAGCACTTCGGCCGCGCGCGAGGGCACTTCGGCCAGCGCGGTGGAGAGCTGCGCCTCGCGCTTGGAATCGATGGCGCCCTTGGCGCGGGCGAGGCAGATGGCGAAGCAGGCCAGCGACATCAGCTGCGTCGTGAACGCCTTGGTGGACGCGACGCCGATTTCCGGCCCGGCAAGCGTGGGCACTACCACATCGGACTCACGCGCGATGGCGCTTTCCGGCGAGTTCACGACCGAGAGGATGTTCTGCTTCTGGCTTTTGCAGAAGCGTAAGGGCGCGAGCGTGTCGGCGGTTTCGCCGGACTGCGAGACGAAGATGCCGAGGCCGCCCGGCGCCAGCGGCGGCTCGCGGTAGCGGTATTCCGACCCGACATCAGTATCGACCGCGACGCGCGCCAATTGCTCGATCCAATATTTGGCGACGAGACAGGCGTAGTAGGCCGTGCCGCAGGCAACCGCGGTGATGCGCTCGATCTTCGACAGCTCGAAGGGCATCGGCGGCAGGGTGAGCGAGCGCTCCGCCGGATTGAACAGCGCGCGCAGGGTATCGCCGAGCACCTGCGGCTGCTCGTAGATCTCCTTCAGCATGTAATGGCGGTATTCGCCCTTGCCGATGAGAGCGCCCGACAACGCCGTCTGCTTGATGGGGCGATCGACCTTGTGGCCGGCGCCGTCGCGGATCTCGATGGCGTCGCGGGTGATGAGCGCCCAGTCGTCGTCCTCGAGATAGGTGATGCGCTGGGTCATGGGCGCGAGCGCCATGGCGTCGGAGCCGAGGTACATCTCGCCGTTGCCGTAGCCGACCGCGAGCGGCGAGCCCTTGCGCGCGCCGATGAGAATGTCGTCGCGCCCGGCGATGAGGATCGCCAAAGCAAAGGCGCCCTGCAGACGCGGCAGCGCCTTCTGCACGGCGTCCTCGGCCTTCATGCCCTGATCGAGATTGTCCGAGATGAGGTGCACCACGACTTCGGTGTCGGTGTCGCTGGTGAACTTATGGCCCTTCTTCTCCAGTTCGCTGCGCAGCTCCTGGAAGTTCTCGATGATTCCGTTGTGGACGACCGCGACCTTGCCGTTGGAGTGCGGATGGGCATTGGT
Organism: Rhodospirillaceae bacterium; assembly: GCA_041905525.1. Lineage (GTDB taxonomy): Bacteria > Pseudomonadota > Alphaproteobacteria > Rhodospirillales > Rhodospirillaceae > SHVO01. Next base: position 10,329 of record JAYRKY010000011.1, on the reverse strand, counting down.
TTCGCTGGGCACGCCGTGGGTGGCCCAGCGGGTGTGGCCGATGCCGGTCGTGCCTGCGAGCGGTTCGGCGACGACGCGGGCGGCGAGGTTGGCGATTTTGCCCGAGGCGCGGCGGCGGTCGATAGAGCCGTTGGTGAGCGTGGCGACGCCCGCGCTGTCATATCCGCGATATTCGAGGCGGCGCAGGCCGTCGATCAGATGCTCCGCCGCGTTCTCGCGCCCGATGATGCCAATGATTCCGCACATGACGACCTACTTCTTTTTCTTCTGTTCCTGCTTCATGCGGCGATAGTTGGCCGCGAAGCCTTCGCGTGTTTCCTGGCGCGACGAATTGAGCGCGAGCGCATCGGCGGGCACATCCTTGCGCACCACCGCGCCCGCGCCGGTCATGGCGCCGTCGCCCACTTTCACCGGGGCCACCAGCACCGAGTTGGAGCCGATGGAGGCGCCCGCGCCGATGTCGGTGCGGGACTTGTTGTAGCCGTCGTAGTTGGCGGTGATGGTGCCGGCGCCGACGTTGGCCTTGGCGCCGACGCGCGCATCGCCGACGTAGGAGAGATGGTTCACCTTGGCGCCGGTTTCAACGCTGGCGTTCTTGATTTCCACGAAGTTGCCGATATGGGCTTCGGCGGCGATGTCCGCCCCCGGGCGCAGCCGCGCATAGGGGCCGACGATGGCGCCGCCGGCGATGTGCGCGCCTTCGATATGGCAGAAGCCCTTGATGACGGCGTGATCGTCAACCGTGACGCCGGGGCCGAAGACGGTGAACGGGCCGATCTCGACATCGCGGCCGACCTTGGTGTCGGCGGAGAAGTAGACGGTTTCGGGCGCCGTGAGAGTGGCGCCGTTCTCCATCGCCTGGCGGCGGCGGCGGCGCTGATAGATGGCCTCGGCTTCCGCCAGCTCGACACGGCTGTTGATGCCGAGCAGTTCATCCTCGTCGCCTTCGACGACGGCGCAGCTCATACCCGCCTTGCGCGCGAGTCCGACGATATCGGTGAGATAGAATTCGTTCTTGGCGTTGTTGGGCGTGACGTGCGCCAGCAGCTGCCACAGCGACTTGGCTTCCACCAGCATGATGCCGGAGTTGCACAGGGTGATGGCGCGCTCGGCGGGCGTGGCGTCCTTGGCTTCGACAATGCGTTCGAGCCCGGCGTCGCTGGTGACGAGACGGCCGTAGCCGCCGGGATCGGCAGGCGTGAAGCCGAGCACGACGACGGCGGGCTTGTGCGCGCCGGCGCGCGCCTCGCGCATGCGGGCGATGGTGGCGCCGCCGATGAAGGGCGTGTCGCCGTAAACGATGACGATATCGCCGGCGAAATCTTTCAGCGCGTCCTCGGCCTGCTGCACGGCGTGGGCGGTGCCGCGGCGGTCGTGCTGGACGGCGGTGGCATGGGGCGCGACGGCCTTCGCGAGCGCGTCCATCTCCGGCCCGATCACGACGACGACGCGGCCGATCTGCTGCTCGGCCAGGGTTTCAAGGACGTGGTTGACCAGCGGCCGGCCCGCCACCTTGTGCATGACCTTGGGCAGGTTGGACTTCATGCGCGTGCCGAGACCGGCAGCGAGGACAATGGCGGCGGTCGCCGTCAGCGCGGGGAAGGTCATGGAGGGCCGATAAATGAAGGGTCGAGAATGCGTGAAAATGACATGCCGCAGCCGCAGGATAAAGGGCGCGCGAACATTCTTTGTTCCCGCAACCGGTGAAAAAAGTGTCACCCTCAATGGGTTAGGCGAACCGCAGGGTTGCGGGGCCGCCTTGACAGCGGCCGGGGCGGACTTTAAGAACCGGCCTTCCTTTTTGCATCCCTCCATCGGCATGCAGGACGGGCGGTTAGCTCAGCGGGAGAGCACACGCTTCACACGCGTGGGGTCACTGGTTCAATCCCAGTACCGCCCACCATTTTCAATCAGAGACAATAACTTCCTCCTTCCTTTGTGCGGAATGGGACGTCCTTAGTTTCATTCATCGGGAGCGAGATTCCGAGGGGGCCTCACTCAATGGCCATTTTCGCCTAGCGAACTTCATCGCCGCATTTCTCTGCGAATCTGCACCTTCATTGAGCAGACGACATCTCCTAACAACTAAGAAGATGACGTCCCTTCATTTTCGAGGGCGTCGGCGCGTTTTTTTAGCGGCGCAGCTTCAAGCGACGCGCTTTTCCATAGCAGATAGGTCGTAATCATCGCAGGCGCTAGCGACAGCAGCACGAGGACAATTGACAGGCCCGCGGAAATTGCCTGGTCTGCTGCATAGGCCAAAAACACAAGGCAAAAAGTGAGGACTGCCGCGAAGATAGTGTTTACTGCAACCATCTGCTTTATCGTGTTTGAAAGTCGTATTCTGAAGATATCGAAGTCGGACTCTAGAACAGCAAGCTTTTCCACCAGGTCTGAATTTCCTGCCCCCTGGTTGCTTTCAATGATCCGTCGCGCGCGATGGAGCGCGCGAACAAGGGGCTGAAGCCCGATATCTCCGTAAAGCTGAAGAAGAGCCGTCCCCAAATGAAGGCCGACACCGAGTTGAACTAAACTCGAAAAATCCCCATACTTCATTTCTACAATCCAAACGGGATGTTATTGTGGGCTACAATCCTAAAATTCTCAACGAAGTTTTGCGTGCGAAAGCGCTAACTCGCTCGGCCCTCTACGAGAGGCTGAATTCAAAAATTGAGAATCTTGAAGAAGAGCTGGAGCGCACTCCAGAGCCCAAGCAAACGGTACTGAATGAGATTGCGAAAGAGCTGTCTCTTCCGCCTTTTATCTTCTTTATGTCGAAACTTCCGGACGTCAGACCAGCACTACCTGATTTTCGTTCGACATCCCCCCATCCGACTCCCAAGTCCCGACCTACAACGGACGCGATCCAGCTAGCAGTGGCGATTCAAAAAGTTGCTGCGGAAAGTGGGGCGCGGGGGGCTGCAGAACTCCCTCAATTCGACCTCAATACGTCAAGCCAACTGCCTTTTTTGGCTCGCCAAGCTCGCGAGTTTTTCGAGATATCCTTAAGCGACCAACAGGAAGCACGTGATGCCCGTTCATTTTACACACTCTGTCGGAGGAAAATTGAGGCGAAGGGCATATTTGTGCTGCATGCCAGCTTCCCGGCAGAGGATGGCAGTGGCTTTTGTCTAACTCATCGCAACCACCCTCTCATCGTCGTTAACACAACGAAGCAATCACGCGGGCGCCGACTCTTCACTCTTATTCATGAACTGGCGCACCTCCTCATCAGCAAGGAGGGCATCTCGGATCCCTTCTTGCGCTCGAATCCCACGGAAACGTGGTGCAATCGCTTTGCTGCGAACTTCCTATTACCTAAGCGCTTTGTAAGCGAACTGCTAGCCGGAGTAGAGATTCCGCGAGAGCCAGATATTGAGGACGTTGCATCAATAGCGCGCAAGCTAAAGGTCAGTCAGCAGGCGGCAGTTCTTAGGTTGGAGCAACTTCGACTCTTCAACCGAGGAAGCCAGGCGAAGTGGTTAGCTTCAATCCATAACGTGGGGAATCCGGACTTTGCAGAAAGGGGTGGTGGCGCTGGTGGCCCACCTCCCCAAGAAAAAGTGAAGCTCGCCAAGTACGGTTTTCACTTTGCGCAAATATTCGAGCACTTGATTAATCACGGCAAGATAACGGACTTAGCGCTCTATCGCGCTAGCGGCCTAAAACCAAAGTATCTCAAATCATATTTCGCTTACGCTAGATCGATAAGCAACGACGAGCTCCATTCACTGGTGCTCGACGATGAATGATCGTAAGAACAACTGTGAATGCGTGATTGACTGCTACGGCCTTTACGAAATCGCGACTACGAAATCGAACTCGATTCGCGCTGCTTGTCTCGATGGTTTGGCAAGTGGCACAATTGGGGTCCCAACGTGCGTTTGGCAGGAATTTGAGTCTGCTTATGCCGACGAAGCGACAACCCTCGCAAAGCACGTTGCGCAAAAAATCCGAATGAAAACTTCTTATCAAGTTAAAGCGGCCAGCATCGCGGAGAAGCTTAACTCTCACCTCCTAATTAGTCCGTACAATCAGCAAACCGACTTATACGTTGCTTCCATATCAGCCGTGGAGGGATACACCATCCTCACAACGAGCAAGCAGCTTAGCCAATACCAAAAAATGGAATGCAAGTCGGTATCGGAATTAAAGGATTGGACGAGCACTGCCGACACTTAGCCCGCTCAGGCACCTTACGATTGCGACTTTATGCCACACAGGTCGTGAATCGTTTATCTCACTCGATCTGTCAACTCAACTTGTCACGCTTTTACGCGGCACGCGGCAGTCGGAAATCGCTCGAATCTCACATCGTCTCAAGCGCTTGCCTGCCGCGTGATTTACGCGGCTGCCGCGCGGCAGTGAGCGCCCGTGGGCGAAGCGCGGGCGTGCAGCCGCGCGCGCGGCCGGTGCGCCTGGCCGCGCGCGGTGTTTCGTTTCTTCACGATGTCAAAGAGCGGCGCTTCGCCCGCGACGGCTGGCTGCGGGCGAAGACCGGCGATCTTAAAACGCGCCGCCCGCATTGTCAATATTTTGGGGACATTTGCGCCGATTTGGGGACGCGCTCGCCGGGTTAAGGCTGACCACGACGCGACGCGGCGCAACGGACCTTCGGACCGGCGGACCGGCCGGCCGGGCGTGTGACAGCGTGTTACAAACCCATGGTCGCGCAGCATTTTTCTCCCAAACGCGCGAGGCACGGGATACCGTTCCCCGCTCGGTTGCCGCCGCCGGGGGATCACGGTAGCGGCACGTGCGATAGCGCGTCCCTCGCCCGGTTCGTTCCGCCCCCTCCCCCTTGGTGGCGTCAGCGGGCGGCGGGTGCGGTGCGGCGGGGCCCAGACAGACCAACAGAAGACGACGGAGAGAGATGTGACGCAGGCGAGCGGGGATGCGGACAAGAGGCGCTCATTCAGGCGCGTGTTGTCGTCGGCGGCGATCGGGCAATTCGTGGAGTGGTACGACTTCGTCGTGTACGCCTATTCGGCGGCGACCATCGCGGCCTTGTTCTTCCCGAAGGGCGATGCGACGGCGGCGATCCTGGCGACCTTCACCATCTATTCGGTGGGCTTCCTGGCGCGCCCCGTGGGCGCCTATGTGTTCGGAACGCTGGGCGACAAGATCGGCCGGCGGCGCGTGCTGTCCATCGTGATCCTGCTGATGGGCGGCGCGACGGTGGGCATCGGCTTGCTGCCCACTTATGCGCAGATCGGAATCCTGGCGCCGATCCTGCTGGTGGTGTGCCGCCTGATGCAGGGGTTGTCGGCCGCGGGCGAGACGGTGAGTTCCAACTCCTTCGTCGCCGAACATGCGCCGGCGCACCAGCGCGGGCGCTATGTGGCGTTCACCTTCTCGTTCTCGACGGCGGCGCCGGTGGCGGCGGCCGCGGTGGTGCTGGCGTTCTCGAACGGCCTTGCGCCCGAGGATTATCAGTCGTGGGGCTGGCGCATCCCGTTCCTGCTGGGCGGACCGCTGGCGCTGGTGGGGCTGTATATCCGGCGGATCGTGGATGAATCGCCCGCGTTCGAGAACGTGGTGGCGGCGGACGGCGTGCCGACCTCGCCCCTGCGCGAAGCGGCGACACAGCAAACCTCGTCGATGGTGCGCGCGTTCGGCCTCGCGGCGTTCTCGTCGCTGGGGTTCTACTCGCTGAGCGGTTATTTCGTGACCTATCTGGTGGAGACGGGTCTGTCGCGCGGCGACGCGCTGCTGTCCAACGGCATCGCGATGTTCATTGCCTTCGTCAGCTACTGGCCGGGCGGCGCGCTGTCGGACCGCTATGGGCGCAAGCCGGTGATCCTGTGCACGATCGTGCTGAGCCTGCTGCTCACCATCCCGGCGTTCATGCTGGCGAGCAGCGCGACCTTCGGCGCGGCGCTGCTGGGCCAGTCGCTGCTGGCGATGAACTACGGCTTCTTCTGGGGCGCGTTCGGGATCGCGGTGGTGGAGATGTTCCCGGCGCGCACGCGCGTGACCGGGGCGACGATGAGCTTCAACATCGGCTACACGCTGTTCGGCGGCACGGCGCCGTTCGTGGGCACGTGGCTGCTGCTGAAGACCGCGAACACGCTGTCGCCGGCCTATTACATCGTCGGGGTGTCGGCGCTGGCGCTGATCGCCGCGGTGACGATGCGCGAGACGGCGGGCCGCAGCATGACGGACGTGGAACCGGCGGCGCGGAAAGGCTGAGGCGCATGGCAGCCGGCTTGCCGCGCGGACCTGTCGCCCTACTGTATCAGGGGCTGCCGCCGCCGGAGATCGGCGGCTTGCGCAAGGACGCGAAGCCCGGCGGCTACGCCGACAGCTGCGCGGACATCGGCTTCTGTCTCCAGTCGCTGGGGATCGAGGTGGTGACACCGGCGGCGCGGCCCGATCCGGCGGTGGAGGCGGACTGGAGCTTTCCGGACACGGCGGAGGGCATTGCCGCGGCGGCCGCGCGCGGCGCGGCGGTGCTGTGGGCGAACACGGTGCTGTTCGAGGGGCACCCGATCACGCCCTTTTTGCGGACGCATCTGATCGTGGGCCAGCCTCCGGCGGCGCAGCAGGCGGGAGACGACAAGTTCGCCACCAATGCGAGGCTGAGGGCGCACGGCCTTCCCCTGCCCGCCTCGATCCTGGCGCGGCATGACGAGGTGGAGGCGTTGACGGAGGACGCCTTGGGCGCGGCGGGCCTTATGTTTCCGCTGGTGGTGAAGCCGATCCGCGGGCGCGGCAGCCAAGGCGTGAGCCGCGTCGGCGACCTCGCGGCGTTGCGCGGGGCGGCGGCGGAGCTGATCGCCTCGCGGCGCTTCGGCGATACGGTGATGATCGAGCAGTACCTGAGCGGCGCGGAGATGACGGTGACGGTATTGCCGGTGACAAGGCTGCCGGTGTCAGGGCTGCCGGTGTCAGGAGCGGGACCGGAGTCAGGACCGGGGGGGTTCAGCGCGCTGCCGCCGGTGCTGCGCTTCAATCATCATGACGGCGTGGCGCCGTATAACGGCGTGGTGGCGGTGACGCGCAACAGCCGCGCGCTGACTCCGGAGGAATGGGCCGCGCCGGCGGTGACGCGCATGATGCGCCAGTGCGAAGAGGCCGCGGCGTTGGTGCAGGCGCGCGCCGCGGTGCGGATCGACTGCCGCTGCGACGCCGCCGGGACGCCGGTGCTGTTCGATCTCAACATGAAGCCGAACCTGACCGGCGCGGGCCGGCCCGGGCGCGAGGATCAAGACAGTCTGTCGACCCTCGCGGCGCGGGCGCACGGATGGAGCTATGGGGATCTGCTGACGGCGATGCTGGCGACGGCGTGGCGGGATAACTAGGAACGCCCCTCCGTCCTTGGCGAGATGGATCACCCGGACGGTTTTGCTCTTGAGGTCGCGCGCTTCGCGCGGACCCTGGGGCCGGGTGATGACAGAACTAAAAATGACCGCTCCCTTCGGCTTAGGCCGGGGGCCGAGCCATCACCGCGCGCCCCATTCTCGCGGAGTTCACCCGCCGCCCCTTTCAGGGGAGGGGAAAAGAAGGAGGAGCGTCCGGTTTTTGACATGCGTCAAACACAAGGCTGAAACGCGCGGGAGGCATCCGTAGTCTTACGGAGCCGTTGATGGGGATCAATGTCGCCGGCGGGGGGTTGCGCGAGGTTTCGGCGGGCAACTTGCAGGGGCATTTCATGGATCTGAGAGCGCGCGAGGGCGCGGCGGGGATCGCCGGGCCAGAAAACGCCGCGGATGACGCGAGCGGCGATGCCGCCGCGCGCCAGCTGAGGGACGTGCCGCAGGGCGCGTTCGCGCTGGCGGGCACGGCGGTTGGGCTTTTGGTGATCGGCTGGCTGCTGGTCTACTTCTTTGTCTTCCTGCCGCGCGGACCGGTGGGCTGACATGGCGGTCGACGAACTCTCCATCGAGCGCAGCGAACGCCGCTGGGCCCTGGCCATGGGCGGGGTCACGGTGCTGCTGATCGCCGCCATTGTCACCGCGTCGGTGGGATTCAATCTGAATCCTCCGTCCAACATCGAAACCATCGATCCGGCGACCATCCATGTCAGCGGCGAGTTCGCCGAGGGCAATCTGGGCACGCGCCTGGAAGGCAAAGGCGTGGTGACGCGCCTGGTGACGACGCAGTTCTCGTTCGCGCCGTCCTGCGTGGTGGTGCCGCAAGGCACGCCGGTGACCTTCCGCGTCGTGAGCCCGGACGTGATCCACGGCCTGATGGTGGTGGGCACGAATGTGAACACCATGGTGATCCCCGGTTATGTGAGCCGCGTGCGTACGACCTTCGAACATGCGGGCGACGTGCTGATGCCGTGCCACGAGTTCTGCGGGCTCGGGCACAGCCAGATGATCGCGAAGGTGCGCGTGGTGCCCGTGAACGAATTCAAACCCGATGCCGATGGGAGGGCGCTCTGTGCCGAACCATAGCCGTTTAATGCTGGCGAACCTGTGGACCGCCTTCGCGGCGTTCGGCGGGGCGCTGATCCTGGGCCTGTGGCAGATGTGGGTGCGCAGCCCCTTCGCCGCGCCGCTGGCCTCGTCGGAAAACTATTTCATCTCGGTGACCGCCCACGGTTCGGCCATGGGCTATGTGCTGACGACCTTCTTCATCATGGGATTCGGCTATTTCGTGGCCGAGACGGCGCTGAAGCGTCCCCTGCCCTTCCCGCGCCTGGCGTGGGCCGGGTTCTTCGCCGGAATTCTGGGCGTGGTGCTGGTGGTGGCGACGGTGATCACCGGCAACGCAACGGTGCTGTTCACCTTCTATCCGCCGCTGACCGCGAGCCCGTGGTTCTACGTGGGCCTGGTTCTCGTCGTCGCGGATTCCTGGATCTGGTGCGTGCTGATGCTGATCGCCATGAGCCAGTGGAAGCGCGAGAACCCGGGCAAGTCCGTGCCGCTGGCGATGTTCGCGACCACGGCCAACGCGGTGCTGTGGCTGTGGACCACGGTGGGCGTCGCGGCCGAGATCGTCTTCGTTGTGCTGCCGGCGGCGTTCGGTCTGACGGACGCGGTGGACGTGGGCCTGACGCGCACGCTGTTCTCATGGACCCTGCACGCCATCGTCTACTTCTGGCTGGTGCCGGCCTATATCGCCTTCTACACGATGGCGCCGCAGCGCGCGGGGGGACGGCTGTACAGCGACACCATGGCGCGCATCAGCTTCGTCGCGTTCCTGATCTACGGTTTGCCGGTGGGCCTGCATCACCTTTTCATGGACCCGCATCCGTCCAGCGGCTTCAAGGCCGTGCAGATGGTGCTGACGGTGCTGGTGGCGCTGCCGACGCTGCTGACGGTGTTCACGGTGACGGCGTCGATGGAAACCGCGGGCCGCCTGCGCGGCGGCACCGGCCTTCTGGGCTGGGTCGGCGCGCTGCCGTGGAAAGAGCCGATGGTGCTGGCGACGGGCCTGTCGTTCTTCATGTTGTGGTTCGGCGGCTTCGGCGGCCTAATCAACATGAGCTACGGCATGAACGCGATGGTGCATAACACCTCGTGGGTGACCGCGCACTTCCACATGATCTTCGGCGGCAGCGTGGTGATCATGTATTTCGCCATCGCCTATGAGATCTGGCCGAAGCTGACGGGCCGCGCGGCGCCGTCGCTGCTTCATCAGCGCGTGCAGCTGTGGTCGTGGGCCATCGGCATGATGGTGCTGAGCCTGCCGTGGCACCTTCTGGGCATGGCCGGCCAATGGCGGCGCGTGGCGCAGTTCGACTATAGCGATCCGACCATCGCCTGGTGGGCGCCGTGGATGACCGCGTCGCTGATCGGCGGCGCGATCCTGGTGGGCAGCGGCGTGTTGTTCCTGGTGAACCTGGCCCGCTTCCACACCGAAGACGTCAAACAGGCCGATGCCGCGCCGATGCAATATTCGGTGGCGCTGCATCCGGGCCTGGCGGCGCCGGCGGCGCTGAACGGCTTCCGGGTGTGGAACGTGCTGGTGGTGATCCTGATGGCGGCCGCCTACGCCATGCCGATCGCGCACTCGTTCATCGTGAATCCTCCCTCCGCTCTGGTGCATCGCGTCAATGGCCAATAATCCCGTGGAAAATAATCCCAAACCGGACCGCGACTCCTTCACGCCGAAGGCGGTCACCCTTATCGGCGCGACCGTGCTTGTCGCCGCGGGCCTTGCCTTCGTGGCGATCCCGGCGGTGCTGGGCCGCGAAGAAGGCTTGGACGTGTTCGCCGCGATCTGCCGCGCGATGGGCCTGACGGTCGACACCGCCAAGCCGGTGGCGCTGCAGACCAGCGGCTCGACGGTGGCGATCGACCGCGCGACGCGGCTGGTGATCGCAAGCGGCGATGCCGCCAAGGGCGAAGCCTTGGCCGCCGATGTGTGCGGCGGCTG
>JAYRKY010000010.1:0-114060 GCA_041905525.1 Rhodospirillaceae bacterium | reverse complement strand
CTGAAACCTGGGTGCCGCCGGGCCATTTCTATTCGCCCATCGCGGACCTGGCCGACCTGAAGGCGCGTGAAGCCGAGGTGTTCGACGCCGAGGCGCCGCTGCCGGATGTGGATCTGCAACCGGCAGCGCAGCGCGCGCTGTGGGACAGATTTGTCGCCCATGGCGCGCGATTCACCCTTGCCGCCACCAAAGACGAGGCGGCCGCGGCCGGCCAGCGCTATTACGCCGAGAACGACCAATTCGGGCCCGGCGACGCGACGATTTACGCGGGCATGCTGCTCGAGCATCAGCCGAAGCGGCTGATCGAGGTGGGGTCGGGCTTTTCGTCGGCGCTGTTCCTGGACATCAACGCGCGCTTCTTCGGCAGCGCGATTGAATCGACTTTCATCGAGCCCTACCCGGACCGGCTGCTTTCGCTTCTGAGCGAGGCGGACAAGACGCGCACAACACTGCGGCGCGAGCCGGTGCAATCCACCCCTTTAAACGTGTTCGCGGCGCTGGAGCCGGGCGACATGCTGTTCGTGGATTCCACCCACGTCGCCAAGGCGGGCAGCGACGTCAATCACCTGTTCTTCCGGGTGCTGCCAAGCCTGAAGCCGGGTGTGTTGATCCACTTCCACGACATCTTCCATCCATTCGAATATCCGAAGGAATGGTTCTTCAACGGCAACAGGTCGTGGAATGAGCTGTACTTGCTGCGCGCCTTCATGATGAACAACGCACACTACCGCGTGCTGTTCTTCAACAGCTGGTTCGCGCACCGGCATCCGGAATGCGAGAACGCGCTGCCGAATTTCTGGAAAAATCCAGGCGGCGCCTTTTGGATGCGCAAAGAGCGCTAGGCGCGAGCGCGCCGGGACGGCGCTAGAAGTCGTTGAAGCCGCCGCGCGCGCCCATCTGGGTGTCGCGATGGACATAAATGTTCATCAGCACGCCCACGGAGAACATCAAGGTCAGCAGCGAGGTGCCGCCGTAGGAGACGAACGGCAGCGGCACGCCGACCACAGGCAGCAGGCCCATGACCATGCCGATATTGATGAACACATAGAGGAAGAAACTGGCCGTAAGGCCGACGGCCACAAGGCGGCCGAACTGGTGGCGGCAGCGCAAGGCGATGGCGTAGCCATAGCCGATGAAGATGATGAAACACATAAGTAGAGCCAGCAACCCGACCATGCCGAGTTCCTCGGCCAACATGGTCGCAATGAAATCGGTCTGACGTTCGGGCAGGAAGTTGAGGTGGGCCTGGGTGCCGCCCATGAAGCCCTTGCCGAACAAGCCGCCGGAGCCGAAAGCGATCTTGGACTGCAGGATGTGATAGCCCGTGCCGAGCGGATCGCTTTCCGGATTGAGGAAAGTGAGCACGCGGTTGCGCTGATAATCGTGCAGGAACGACCAGGCGATGGGGAGGGCGGCGAGGCCGCACACGCCGACGATGGCGAATTTCCACAGCCGCACACCCGCCATGAACAGCATGATCCCGGCGCTCATCATGATGAGCATCGCGGTGCCGAGGTCAGGCTGCAGGATGACGAGGGCGACGGGCGCGAGGATGAGGCCGAGCGGCACCAGGAGAATGAGCGGATTGCCGATTTCGTCCTGGGTCACGCCCTGGAAGTAACGCGCGAGGGCGAGAATGATCGCCGGTTTCATGAGCTCGGACGGCTGCAGGCTGATGAAGCCGAGGTCGATCCAGCGCTGCGCGCCCTTGCCGACAAAGCCGAGAATATCCACGGCCACCAGCATCAGAAGCACGATGAAGTAGAAGAGATAGGAGAAGCGCATGATGAAGCGCACGTCGATGACCGCCACCACGGCGACGACGCCGATGCCGAAAATGAACCGCGCGAGCTGCGGCCCGGCCCAGGGGTCGAGGTGTCCGCCGGCGGCGGAATAAAGCATCGCGAAGCCGAACGAGAAGATGCAGGTGACGATGAACAGAAGCGACCAGCTCATCTGCCACAGCTTCTCCATCGGCGACATATCGCCGCGGCGCAGGCGCGCGGAGGTGAAACTGAAATCACTCACGGCCGGTCTCCGCGACGGCGTCGGGGTCGGGCCCGGCGGTTGCGAGGCGACCGGCGTCGGCGACAACCTGTTCGTCGACACGCGGCTTGCGGGAAGGATCGAGGCGCAGCACTTCTTCCATCACGTCGCGGGCGATCGGGGCTGCGAAGGTGCCGCCGCCGCCGCCGAAGGGCACATGTTCGACCGCCACGGCAATGGCGTAACGCGGCGCGTGGGCGGGCGCGAAACAGACGAAGAAGGCGTTGTCGCGGTGCTTCCAGGGCTGGGCATCCGGGTTGCGTTTGTAAGTGTCGCGCTCGGCGTCGGACAAGCTGCGCACCTGGGCGGTGCCGGTCTTGCCGGCCATCTTCCAGTCTTTCTTTTCCGGATCCTTGAAGCGCAGCTTGCCATAGGCCATGGCGGTGGTGGCGCCGGGCGGGCCGTTGATCACGTCGTACATACCGGCGTGCAGGATGGCCATGTTCTGCGGCGGGATGCCGAGAGATTCGAGCTGCGCGTCCTGGCCTTCCGTGGTGTCCGGGACTTTTGAGTCCACGGCGCGCACCAAGCGCGGCTTGACCGCGAGGCCGCCGTTGGCCACGCGCGAGACCATGGTGGCGAGCTGCAGCGGCGTGACCGACACATAACCCTGGCCGATGCCGGTGTTCATGGTTTCGCCGGTGGTCCAGCGCTGGCCGCGCGCGGCCTTTTTCCAGGCTTCCGTCGGGATCAATCCGGTCTTCTCGCCGGTGAGGCCAAGGCCGGAGGTTTGGCCCAAGCCCAGCCGGCGCGCCATGTCGGCGATCTTGTCGGGGCCGAGCCGGCGCGCCATTTCGTAGAAATAGATGTCGCACGAGGTGGAGATGGCGCGCTGCATGTTCACGCTGCCGTGCACCTTGTGGCACTGGAACTGCGGGATCTTCGGGTCGCGGCCCGAGCAATGCAGCGTCTGCTCCGGCGCGATGACGTTGTGCTCCAGCGCCGCCAGCGTGACCACTAGCTTGAAGGTCGAGCCCGGCGAGTAGGTGCCGGAGATCACCTTGTTGATGAGCGGCGTATGGTCGTTGGTGGAGAGCGCCTTCCATTCCTCCTGCGTGAGACCGCGGGAGAAGGCGTTGGCGTCGAAACTGGGGTTGGACACCATGGCGATCAAGTCGCCGGTGTGCACGTCCATGACGACGACCGAGCCGCTTTCCTGGCCGAGACGCTCGCCGGCGAAACGCTGGATGCGTTCGTCGATGGTGAGCACCACGTCGGCGCCGGGCTGGCCTTCCTCGCGCTTGAGTTCGCGGATGGTGCGGCCGTAGGCGTTGACTTCGACCTGGCTGACGCCGCCCTTGCCGCGCAGCTTGAGATCGTAGATGCGCTCGACCCCGTCCTTGCCGATGCGGAAACCGGGAACCTGCAGCAGCGGGTCGCCCGTGAGTTCGTCCTCGTCTACAGCGGCGACATAACCCAAAAGATGCGCCGCGTTTTCGTGCTGCGGATAATAGCGGGTGAGGCCTTCGTCGATGATGACGCCGGGAAGATCCGGCGCGTTCACCTGGATGCGCGCCATCTCGTCCCAGGTGAGATTCTCGCGGATGGTGACCGGGACAAATCCGCGCTTACGCCCGACTTCTTTTTTGATGCGCTCGCGGTCGTGTTCCGACAGTTCGACCATTTTCGCCAAGTGATCGAGCGTGACGCTGAGCTTGGTCGCCTGCTCGGGCACGATCAGCACCCGGAACTGCTGCTTGTTGATAGCCAGCGGCTGGCCGAAGCGGTCGAGGATGCGCCCGCGCGGCGGCGGCAGAAGCTGGATATTGATGCGGTTGTCTTCAGCGAGGGTGCGGTAGCGATCCGCCTCGATGACCTGAAGATAGTACATGCGCGCGACGAGCGCGCTGAGCAGCACCCCTTGGACGCCGCCGAGGATCACGGCGCGGCGATTGAACATCTTCGTCCAATCGGAGTCTCTGGTGATCATGGTCATGGAGCAAAACCTCCACGCCCGGTCGTCGCCGCCGTCTTGTTTTTGGGCGTGCGCTTGGCGCATCCCACGGCTCTGGTGACCATGGTCATGGCTACACCTGCCCCATCAGCTTGGTCTGCGCCTTGGCGAGCATCCAGCCGACCAAGGGGAAGACGGCGACGGTAATCAGGTAGGAGGCGAACATCGGGCCGAGGGGCGTGAAACCGGAATCGGCAATGAGCCCGACGGCGATCCAGCGGATCAGCGCCGCGCCCGCGGCGACGAAGATGAAGGCGAACCAGGTGACCACGAACGGCTTGGCGTTGAAGAACTTCTGCTGACGCAGGACGATCCACTGGGTGAGCAGGAACACCAGCGCCGACGAGCCGATAGGCGTGGCGGTGAGCAGATCCTCAAGCAGGCCGAATCCGAAGGCAGCGCCGTAGCCCATCAGGTCTGGCCGGTAGATGGCCCAGAAGTACACCGACATCAGCGCGAACATCGGCATGATCGGCGACAAGTTGGGCACGTTCGTGGGTGTGAGCGTGAAAAGCAGAAGCAGGAGCGTGAGCGCGGCCGGAAGCGTCTTGCGCGCGGAGACATCCAGGCTCTGCACGAAGGTCGGCTGCATCATGGCTGCGGCGTCGGCTGATCGAGAAGGATGCCCGCGAGGCCATAGTCGGCGACGCGAACATACTGAAGTTTATCGCGGGCGACGAACAGCTCCACCGCGACATTGCCGTCGCCGACTTCGGCGACCTGGCCGATGGGAATGCCCGGCGGGAAGGCTTCGGCGTCGCCGGAAGTGACGACCTTGTCGCCCGGCGCGGCCGCGTTCTGATTGAGATAAAGCAGCTTCGGCCGCGCGTCGTTGTCGCCGGCGAGGATGGCGCGGTTGCCCGCTTCGCCCACCAGCACCGGGATGCGCGAGTTGATGTCGGTGATGAGCAGAACACGCGAGGAGGCGTTGCCGGCCTGGGTGACGCGGCCGACAAGGCCTTCGCCGGTCATGACGACTTGGCCCTTCTTCACGCCCGACGACAGACCGGCGGTGATGATGACCGACTGCGCGAAAGCGCCGCCGACGTCGCCCACCACGCGGGCGGTGACGAACTGGGCGCCGGGTTCGGGCACGAGCGCCAGCAACGAACGCAGCGACTTGTTCTCGGCCTCGAGACGCTGGGCGAGCGCTTGCCACTGCAACAGACGGTCGTTGGACTCGCGCAGCTCGGCGTTCTGCTCGCGGATGGAAGCGAGCTCGCGCACGTTGCGGATGGTCTGGGCGATCATACTGGCCGGCTCGCTCATCACCCGCAGGATCGGCGTGACGGCGTCGGTGACGGCGGAGCGCGCGCGCTCCACGAGCACGGTGTCCGCCTTGCCGATGAGCATGAGGGCGAAGGTGAGGCCGATCAGCGACAGGAACGCAAATCGCTGCAGCAGCGATTTGAGCGTTCCCAAGCGGGAAATTTGTCCTGTCGGTCCCCGCACGTCTGTCCCCTGCCCTAACCCCGGCCGTTAGTACATCGTGGTGAGCGCGTTACGATGGATCTTCATTTCCTCGAGCACCTTGCCGGTACCGAGGGCGACGCACGAGAGCGGATCGTCGGCAATGGAGACCGGCAGACCGGTGGCGTGGCGCAGCACGAAGTCGAGGTTGTGCAGCATCGCGCCGCCGCCGGTGAGCACGATACCCTTGTCGACGATATCGGCCGCAAGTTCGGGCGCGGTGTGTTCGAGCGCGACCTTCACCGCATCGATGATGGCGGTGACGGGCTCGGCGAGGCTTTCGGCGATCTGGCGCTGGCTGATGACGATTTCCTTCGGAACACCGTTCATCAGGTCGCGGCCCTTGATCTCCATGGTTTCGCCGTCGCCGGCTTCCGGCGGACAAGCGCAGCCGATTTCCTTCTTGATGCGCTCGGCGGAGCTTTCGCCGACGAGAAGGTTATGGTGGCGGCGGATGTAGTTGATGATGGCTTCGTCCATCATGTCGCCGCCGACACGCACGGAGCGGGCGTAGACAATGCCGGAGAGCGAGAGCACGGCGACTTCGGTGGTGCCGCCGCCGATGTCCACGACCATGGAGCCGGTCGGTTCCGTGACGGGCAGGCCCGCGCCGATGGCCGCGGCCATGGGTTCTTCGATCAGATAGACCTTGCGGGCGCCGGCGGCTTCGGCGGATTCCTGAATGGCGCGGCGTTCGACGGCGGTGGAGCCGGACGGCACGCACACGATCACGAGCGGGCTCGCGAAGCTGCGGCGATTGTGCACCTTGCGGATGAAGTGCTTGATCATTTCCTCGGCGACTTCGAAGTCGGCGATGACGCCGTCGCGCAAGGGCCGAATGGCCTGGATGTTGCCCGGGGTGCGTCCCAGCATCTGCTTGGCTTCGTTGCCGACGGCGAGGACCTGCTTGCGGCCCTTGGATTCGGCGAGGGCGACCACCGAGGGTTCATTCAGCACGATGCCGCGGCCCTTCACGTAGACCAGCGTGTTCGCGGTGCCCAGATCGATGGCCATGTCGGCGGAGAGCCAGCCCGTCAGTCTCGAAAACATTTACTTCTACTCGTCCTTATTCTTGTGGTCCGGGATGCCGGCGCGCGCGCGGACTTTGCCTCGTCCGGGTCGCGTCCGCATATTCGTGATCCCCCGCATATGACGCCGAATTTTTCTGCCCCGGCGCCGTTCTCCCCAACTGGTGTCGTCCTGTTCTCGTTCGCTTCTCCACCGGCCAGGGGACGCGCGCGTCCGCCTGCCGATGATCGTCGTCTCGCCGCCCGGGGACAAAAAAAGAGATCGGTGCGCGACGTGCGCGGCGCCTCGCGGACATGATCGCCGCTTGCGCTCGCCGGTTCGGCCGTCCCGGTCGGGACGAGAACCCAGTCGCAGACCCCGGTCCGCGTTCCAAAGTGCGAGAGCCCCCCTCAGCGGTCGTCGCCTGTGGATAAACGCCTGGGACGGCGCCGACGTCGCAATTCGGACTCGGCCGCGCCCGGCGCTGGGTTATCCACAGACATGGGCCTCCCCACGCCTTGGCATTTTTGCCCGCAAATCAATGGCTTGTAAAAATCTCTTCAACGACCCCGCAAGGTCGCCGTGCGCCAGTTTGCTGCAGCGGCGGTTAATGTCTCATGAAGGCCGGGCGATGGGAAGGGGCGCGGGTAAAAAAAACCAGATTTATCAGGGCGGAAGAAAGCGGATTTCACCCGGAATAATTGGGGCCGGAGTCGGCTTGAGAAATGGAGTCTGACCCCATTAGAAGAGGGTATGGCGGGCGTCGAGGGCGGCGTCGGGGCGGGTGCAGGATTTTTGCGACTCGGAGGCGATGCCAAGCATCTCATAGGCGCCCTTTGCGCCGGCCTTGAGCCGGAAAAATCGCTCGCCGTTCGCAAAGCGCGCGCCGACTTGAATGACATCGTCGGTCTCGCAGCGTTGCGGCGCGCCGAGGAAGGTGACGCGCGCAAGATTCGCGGCGAGTTCGGTGTGGATTTTTTCGAGTGCGCCGCGCGCGCGCGTTTCGGTCCAAGCGGAGGCCGCGCTCCACGGCGCAAGCAGCCACTCCTCGACAAAATCCTTGGGACCAAGCGCGATGGGCGCAACGCGGCGCGGCGTGTCGCCGTCGAAACTGAAGCGGCGCACCGCGATGCGTGCGCGGCGCGACGGATCGAAGCTGCGCACATCCATCTCAAACAACGCGTCGCCGCCCTCGAATCGCGCGGACACGGCGGGATCGCGGCGCGACGGCATGCCATCGGCTTCGCGGCCCTCGACGGCGAGCGATGCGCCGGCGCCGCGCTTCGCGGACCACACGCGATAGTGCAGCGCTTGATACGGCGCGCCGCACACCGGGCTCGCGCCGGTCACCGCCACCAGAAGCGCGTCGCGCGGTTTGTTCGGCGGTATGCCAAACATCACCTGCTGAATCTGCTCGGGACGATAGACGCCGCCGACCACGGTCTGCGACGTATCGACGAGGCGGCGCCAGCCGTTCTTTTTCCACTCGTAAAGATAAGCGGTTTCATCGAAACCGCAGCCCATTCCGATCTCCGCCTGCACGATCAAAAAATCGCGCACGCGTTCGACATCGACGAGGCCGAGATAGCCGCGGGTATTGAGTTCCGCGGGACTGGCGCAGCGGTTATAGCCCGGCGCTTTGCCTTCGATGCAGGCGAGATCGGCGGCCGCGATCTCGCCGTTCAAGGCCTTATTGAGAGCTTCGGTGTTTCCATTCTGCGGAAATTGCGCGAGGCGCGTTTCGATCCAGTCGCGCAGGCCGTCGCGCACAGCGAGGATGTCAGGGTTCAATTGCTTCGGATCCGCGGGCGCCTGACGGAGCGGCGCGAGGGCCTTGCGAAAGTCGGCAAGGTCGGCCGCGCCGGCGTGCGCCGTGCCGAACAAAACAAGGGCCGCAGCGGCGATGAAACGTCTCACGTAAGCTCCTTCACGAAATTCCGGACAGGCTCCGCGACGGCGTCATACAATGCGGCGCGGTAGCGTTCCGGGAGAAGTAAATCCGATTTGAACTGATTGCGAAACCAGGTCGCTTGGCGTTTGGCGTACTGGCGCGTGGCGATCTCGGCGCCCGCGATGGCGGCTTCCAAGGTCAGGCGTCCACTGAGATGGTCCGCGAGTTCGCGCGCGCCAAGGGCGTTCATCGCCGGCGCAGCGGTTGGAATGCCTTTCGCCGCGGCCGCCGCGACTTCGTCCAGCGCGCCGGTGCTGAGCATGGCGGCGAAACGAGCGGCGCAGGCGGCGACGATCTCCTCGCGCGGCGGCATGATGAGGACGGAGAAATACGCCGCCGCCAGCGCCGGGCGCGGCGGGGTTTCCTGCCACACCGCCAGCGGCGTTCCGGTGGCTTCGATCACTTCCCAGGCCCGCGCCAAGCGCTGCGTGTTGCCCACAGGAATGCGGGCGGCGCTGACGGGATCGCGCGCGGCCAGCATGCGGTGGAACGCCGCGTTGCCCAGTTTCGCGAGCCGCACGCGTCCAGCCGCGCGGATGTCCTCGGGAATGGGCGGGATGTCGGACATCCCTTGCATCAGGGTGCGTAGATAAAGGCCGGTGCCGCCCACGACGATGGGGACTTGTCCGGCAGTCTGCGCCGCCGCGACCGCAGCCGCGGCCTTCGCGGCCCATTCGACGGCGTTGCCGACATCGGCGGCGTCAAGATCGCCGAAGAGGACGTGCGGCGCGCGCGCCCGGTCCGCCGCCGAGGGTTGCGCCGTGAGGATCGGAAAGTCGCGGTAGCGCTGCTGGCTGTCGGCGTTGATAACGACGCCGCCAAGCTCTTCGGCAAGGGCGAGCGCGAGTTCGGATTTGCCCGTCGCGGTCGGCCCGGCCACGACGACAACCCGGGGCGCACCTTGGGGCGCCGATGTAATGTTCGCCCTCGTCTCTGCGCGCGCCGCCGCGAGTATCAAAATCGGAAGCTCCCCGATATTGAGAATTCGAACCGATGTTTGGGAGACGTTCCTTAATCCAGCACGTGGCTGACAAGCCCGTCGGCGAGCTTCGGTTCGAACCAAGTCGATTTGGGCGGCATGACCTGGCCGGCATCGGCGACGGCCATCAGTTGCTCGAGCGTGGTCGGATGCAGCGAGAACGCGACTTTCATCTCGCCTGAATTCACGCGCTTTTCGAGCTCGCCCAGACCGCGGATGCCGCCGACGAAATCGATGCGCTTGTCGCGGCGCGGATCGGCGATGCCAAGCACCGGCGCGATGAGATTGTCCTGCAGCAGCGACACATCGAGGCGCGCGACCGGATCGCCTTGCGGGATCAGTGCTGACTTGATGTCGAGGCGGTACCAGCGGCCGTCCATGTACATACCGAAGCGGGTCGGCTGATCGGGACGGACTTGAGCGTTCGCGGGCGTGACATTGAAGCGTTCGCCGACCTTGGCGAGGAACGCCTCGTCCGAGAGCCCGTTCAGATCCTTGATGACGCGGTTGTAGTCGAAAATGCGCATCTGATTGTGCGGGAAGGCCACGGCCAGGAAATACTCGGCGGAGTCCGCCTTGGCCTTGCCGCGGCGCGCAGCCGCGACACGCGACGCCGCCGCGGAACGGTGATGTCCGTCGGCGATATACAGCGCGTTCATCGCGTCGAACAGCAAGGTGAGACGATCCACCGTCGCCGCATCGGCAATGCGCCACAAGGTGTGCTGAATGCCGTCGTCGGCCGTGACGGCGTACATCGGCTGGCCGGCCGCCGCGCTTTCAATAATGGAATCCACCGCAGCGTCGGCCTTGTAAGCGAGCAACACGGGGCCGGTCTGCGCGTTGAGCGCCTCGATCTGGCGGACGCGGTCGTCTTCCTTGTCGGGACGCGTGAACTCGTGCTTGCGGATGCGGTTGGTATCGTAGTCGGCGACCGAGGCGGCGACGACGATACCGGTCTGCACGTGATCGCCCATCTTTAGACGGTAAACATAGTAGTGCGGCTCGGCATCGCGGATGAGCACGCCCTCGCCGATCAGGCGATTCAGATTCTTGGCCCCGGTTTCATAGACGATGGCCGCGTAAGGATCCGTGTCCGCCGGCAAATCGATCTCGGGCTTGGAGATGTGCAGGAAGCTATGCGGCTTCCCCGCGGCCCGCGCGCGCGCTTCATCGGTGTTGAGCACATCGTATGGCGGCGCCGCGACGGCGCCGGCGTGCGCGGGCGCGGGGCGAAGACCGGCAAAAGGGCGGACAAGCGTCATGAGGGCTCTTCCTTCAATGCGGGCGGCTATTTAGCGACGAAGTCCGGCGGCGGCAATGGCGGAATACCGCCGGTCCGCGCGGCGGGTTATCCACAGGCTCCGGCGCCGTTGCAATTCGAATGTTGCGACTTTGAAACCTAGGGTTATCCTTACAACTCGTATTTGCGCTTTCAAGAGGTACCGCATGGCCAAGACCAAGTCCGAAATCCTGAACGACTTTCAGGAATTCATGGGACGGCACGGCGCCAACTACCGCGACTGGTACGTCGGCACATCCGCCGACCCGAAGCAGCAGATGTTCGGCACACACAAGTTCAAGAACGGCGACAAGGGTCTTTTCCGGCAGGCGCCGTCGGAACTGCAGGCGGCGGAGGTGGCCGAGTTCTTCACCAATCTCGGCGCCAAGGGCAATGCGACCCCGGTGCGGGACGCGGAATTCGTCTACGCCTACAAGCGCGCGAGCCACACCAAGCCATAGACGAGCGCAGGCGACGATAAATAAAAGGGCGCCCGACGAGGCGCCCTTTGTTTTTCCGCGTCTGCGGCGGCGTTATTTTTCGTAGTTCTCGGCGACGAACTGGTTGAGGAGGCGCACGCCGAAACCGGTGGCGCCGGGCGCGGACAGCACCGTGCCCTTCTCGTTCCACACCACACCCGCGATATCGAGATGGGCCCACGCCACGCCCTTCTTGATGAAGCGTTGGATGAACTGCGCGGCGGTGATACTGCCGCCCTTGCCGCTGCCGATGTTCTTCATGTCCGCGATCAAGGACTTGAGCTCGCGGTCGTATTCCTCACCCATCGGCATGCGCCAAAGGCGCTCGCCCACCGTTTTTCCCGCCGCGGTGAGCCGCTGCGCGAGGTCGTCGTCGTTCGCGAACAGACCGGCATAGTGATCGTTGAAGGTCTGGATGATCGCGCCCGTGAGGGTGGCGAGATCCACCACCGCCGACGGCTTGAAGCGCTCCTGCGCGTACCACACGACATCGGCGAGGACGAGGCGGCCCTCGGCGTCGGTGTTCTGCACTTCGATGGTTTGACCGGACATAGACGTGACGACATCACCCGGACGTTGCGCACGGCCATCGGGCATATTCTCGACAAGGCCGCACAGTCCGACGACGTTCACGCGGGCTTTTCTGCGCGCAAGCGTGCGCATCAGGCCGGCGACAATGCCGGCGCCCGCCATGTCCCACTTCATGTCCCACATCCCCGGCGGGGTCTTGAGACTGATGCCGCCGGTGTCGAAGCAAACGCCCTTGCCGACAACGGCGAGCGGCGCGCCGCCGCTCTTGCCGGCGCCGTCCCAGCGCATGACGAGAAGCTGCGATTCACGCTCGGAGCCTTGCCCGACGCCAAGCAGCGAGCCCATGCCGAGCTTTTTCATCTGCGCTTCGCCTAGGACTTCGACCTTGATGCCGTCCTTGGCGAGTTCGCGCGCCCGCGCCGCGAAAGACGCCGGATAGATCACATTGGCCGGTTCGCTGACGAGGTCGCGGGTGAAGAAGATCCCGTCCACAACGGCCGAGACGCCGGCGAAGATGCGCTTCGCGTCGGCGGCCGCGCCGGTTTGAATCGCCACGTCCTTGAGCTTGGGCTTGCTGCCGGCGTCTTCCTTCGTCCGATACTTATCGAAACGATAGGACTTCTGCAGAAGACCGCCGGCGACATGCGCGGCGACCTCGGCCGCCGTCTTGCCGTCGAACAGATCGAGCACGATGGCCACGGCCGGATCGGCCGCGGCGGCGTCGAACATCGCCGCGCCCATGCGCTCGGCCGCCATATTGTCGACGGTCTTGATGTCGCCCGCGCCGATCAACACGAGCCGCGAAAGCTTCGTGCCCGCGGGGACGACGATGGTCAGGGACCTTTCGCGCTTGCCGCGAAAGTCGGCGACTTTCATGGCGCGGCTGATCGCACCGTCGGTGCGTTTGTCGAGCGCGCTGGCCGCGGGCCCCAGCCGCCCGCCGTCGCCCACCGGGAGAATGACCGCGCCTTGGGCGGGAATGGCGATTTTGGAGAATGCGATTTTCATGGCGTACTCGCGGCTGGAGAGAAGGGGAAAAGGTGGCGTTAACGTAGGCAGGTCGGATAAGCGAATCAACCTCATGCAATGGACAATGCGGCGGTCCGCGGCATAGTTTGGCGCAATTAACATACGCGCCTGTGGCGCAGGAGAGGCGAGCAATGGGACGGTTCGGCGTCGGCCAAGCCATACGACGGGTCGAGGACGAGCGGTTTCTGACCGGAACCGGCCGCTATACGGACGATATCGCGGCGCCCGGGCAGGCGGTTCTGTATGTCCTGCGCTCACCGCACGCGCATGCGACCATCACCGCGCTGGATGCGAGCGCGGCGCGGGCCGCGCCAGGCGTGATTGGTGTCCTAACGGCCGCAGACCTCGCGGCCATGAAGGTTGGCCCACTGCCGGTGGGAGCGGTGCCGAGAGGACCCGACGGCGGGACAGCGAAGCCCCCGCCGCGGCCGGTGCTGGCGAAGGATCGCGTGCGCTACGTCGGCGAGCCGGTCGCGGCAATCGTCGCCGAGACGCTTGATCAGGCGAAGGACGCCGCGGAATTGATCGAGGCGGAGTACGACGATCTTCCCGTCGTCGCGTCGCTGGCCGAAGCGAGCGCGGCGGAGACGATCCATCCGGAGGCGCCGGACAATATCTTATTGCATTGGCATGCCGGCGATGCGGCCAAGACCGAGGCGGCCTTTGCCCGCGCGGCCCGTATTGTGTCCATCGATGTACGCAATAGCCGCATCTTGCCGACAGCTCTGGAGCCCCGCGGCGCCATCGCCGCGTTCGATGCGAACACCGGACGGTACACCCTCACGCAAGGCTCACAGGGCGTTCATTCGTTGAAGAACTGGTGTGCGCAGGTATTCGGTATCGGGCCGGAAAAATTCCACGTGATCACACCCGACGTGGGCGGCGGTTTCGGGATGAAGAACTTTCTGTTCCACGAGCCAATCCTGTGCCTGGCTGCCGCGCGCGCCTTTGGCCGCACGGTGAAGTGGATGGCGGACCGCGCCGAGAGCTGCCTGAACGATTGCCACGGACGCGATCAGATCACGCACGGCGAACTCGCGCTCGATGCGGACGGTACCTTCCTCGCGCTGCGCGTCTCTTATCTCGGCAATGTCGGCGCTTATCTGTCGCAGTATGGCGCTTACGTCCAGACCGCCGCCGGCGGCGCGATGTATTGCGGCGCCTATCGCATTCCCGCGGCAACGGTGGATGTGAAGGTCGTAATGACCAATACGGCGCCGCTTGACGCCTATCGCGGGGCGGGCCGGCCGGAGGCCGCTTACCTGATCGAGCGGTTGGTCGAGAAAGCCGCGCAAGACCTGGGCGTTTCTTCGCTGCAACTGCGCCGCCGCAACTTGCTGCGCGCCGAAGAGTTTCCGTATCAGACAGCGCTAGGCCCCAAGTATGACTCCGGCCGTTACGGCGAATTGATGGATGCGGCGCTGCTGCGCGCGGATCTCGCCGGTTTGCCGGCTCGCAAAGCCGCCGCCAAGGCGCGCGGCAAACTGCGCGGGCTGGGGGTGAGCTATTACGTCGAAGCCTGCGCGGGCGGAAACGGCGAAACGCCGCAGCTGTTTTTTGGCGAGGACGGGCGGCTTTCGATCCTCATCGGCACGCAGTCGAATGGGCAAGGTCACGAAACCGTCTACGCTCAGATCGCGGCGGAGGCTTTCGGCATCTCCATCGGCGAGATCACCGTGAAGCAGGGCGACAGCGATCTGATTCCGACCGGCTTCGGCACCGGCGGTTCGCGCTCGGTTCCCGTCGGGGGCAGCGCGGTGATGGTCACCTGCGTGAAGATGATCGAACATGGCAAGGCGGTCGCGGCGGCGCTGCTGGGCGTGAAGATCGAGGATGTCAGTTTCGATGCAGGCACGTTCCGGGCGACCGACACCAACCATGGTGTTTCGCTGAAAGACGTGATCGCAGCATCGTTCGATGTGAAGCGACGGCCGGCCGGGGTTCCGGCGGGATTGAAAGCCGCTGAGAATTTCTCGCCCTCTGGTGCCACCTTCCCGAACGGCTGCCATGTGTGCGAACTCGATGTCGATGAGGAGACCGGCGCGATCTCTTTCGTTAAGTACACGATCCAGGACGATCTGGGGCGTGCGCTCAACCCGTTGCTGATGGAAGGTCAGATCGTTGGGGGCGCGGTGCAAGGTCTTGGCCAGGCGCTCTATGAAGAGGCGGTCTACGACGAGACCGGGCAGCTTCTGACGGGCAGCTTCATGGACTATTGCATGCCGCGTGCGGACTCGACCCCGCCGTTCGACTTCGCCTACACCGAGGTGCCCACCGACCGCAATGTGCTGGGCCTGAAAGGCGCCGGTGAGGCCGGCACCATCGGCGCGACACCGGCGGTGGTGAATGCCGTGCTTGATGCGCTTGGACCGGTGGGCGTGAGCCACATCGATATGCCGCTGACGCCCCTCAAAATCTGGGACGCCATGCGCGCGGCCAGATCAAATTGAAAACCGTGACCGGCCAACAAACGTTTTCAGAACTTCGCGCCTGGGCCGATCCCTTGCGCACGGCCGCCGAAGCGGCGGGCCAAGCGATCCTCGGCGTGCGCGCGCGCGGCTTTGAAACACTCACCAAGGCCGATGCGTCGCCGGTGACCGAGGCCGATCGCCAAGCCGAGGCCATTGTCATTGCTGCGATCGAGCGCCTCTCGCCGGCGTTTCCCATCGTCGCCGAAGAGCGCATGGCTGACGGACACGCGCCGTCGTTCGAAGGGTCCTCCTTCTGGCTTGTGGATGCCTTGGACGGAACGAAGGAATTCGTGAAGGGCGGAAGCGACTTCACGGTGAACATTGCGCTGGTACTGGATGGACACCCAGCGCTCGGCATTGTGCATGCGCCGGCCCGCGGCGAAACCTTTGTCGGCGTCACGGCGGGAGATGATCGCCGTGCCGAGGTGTGGCGCAACGGCGCGGTGTCGCCCATCACCGCGCGGCCCAAACCCGCGCGCATCAGCGTGACGGGCAGCAAGTCGCATGAAGTCGAAGAGCAGATGAAACAGTTCCTCGCCAGGTTCGATGTGGCGGAAAGACTGGTGGTCGGCTCATCGATCAAGTTTTGCATGCTCGCTGAAGGCCGCGCGGATCTCTATCCGCGTTTCGGGCCCACCTCCGAATGGGACACGGCGGCCGGGCACGCGGTGCTCCGCGCCGCCGGTGGCCGTGTGCACACCTTCGACGGGGCGGAACTCGCCTACAAAAAACCGGGCTATCTCAATGGCCGTTTCCTGGCCGAGGGGCTGTCATGAGCAGTCCAAGCGTTGCGCGGGCGGCGGAAATCTTGCGCGCTGGGGGACTCGTCGCGATTCCGACCGAGACGGTGTATGGACTTGCCGCCGATGCAACCCAGGGCCGGGCGGTCGCGCGCATCTTCGAAGCGAAAGGCCGGCCCTCGTTCAATCCCCTCATAGTGCATGTGGGCGGGCAGGACTGGGTGGCCGAGCTTGCCCATGCCGACGAACGCTTCCAGCGCCTCGCCGCGGTGTTCTGGCCCGGCCCCCTGACTTTTGTGCTGCCCCGCCGCCCGGACTGTCCTGTCTCCGAGCTTGTCTCGGCGGGATTGCCAAGCCTCGCGCTGCGCATGCCCGCACATCCCTTGGCGCGGGAGATCTTGACCGCGACGGCGCGGCCGCTGGCTGCGCCGAGCGCGAACCGATCGGGCACCATCAGCCCCACCGAAGCGGGCCATGTCGCAGCCTCATTGGGCAGCCGCGTCGACTTCATCGTCGACGGCGGGCGGGCGGATGTCGGGATTGAATCGACGGTTCTGGATCTCACCGGGCCGCGCGCCGCGATCCTCCGCCCGGGAAGCGTGACGGCCGAGGAGATTGCCCGTGTGATCGGCGAGGTGACGACGGCCGACGGCGATCCTTCAGCGCCCAAATCACCCGGTCAGTTGGCATCCCACTATGCGCCCTCCATCCGGCTGAGGATGAACGCTGCGGAGACAGGGCCAGGGGAAGCCCTGCTTGGATTCGGCGGGACGGCCGGCGCCACGCTCGATCTGAGCCCCGCGGGCGACCTGCGGGAAGCGGCGGCGAACCTTTTCGCGATGATGCGCCGGCTGGACGATCCGGCCCGTTACACCGGGATTGCCGTGGCGCCCGTGCCCTTGGGTGGGGTCGGACTTGCGATCAACGACCGATTGGAGCGCGCGGCCCGAGGCCGTTGATCGGGCGGGAAATCCCACATCCGGAGGCTGGATTCCGGCGGGGGCCCCCGTTGGGTCCCGTTGCGTCCGGTAGGCCTTTGCTCCATATCACTGCCACCAGAGTCCCCTTCGAACGAGAGCGCCGCCTTGCCCCTTGATCAGTCCCTCCTCGACCGGTTGACCGAGATCGTTGGCCCCGCCGCGATCATCCACGATCTGGGCGCCATGGCGCCGTATCTGCACGAAGAGCGAGGCCTTTATACAAAAGGCAAAGCGGCCCTGGTGGTTCGCCCGGCGACAACCGCGGAACTCGCGCAGGTGGTGGCGACGTGCGCCGCGGCCCGAATCCCGATCGTTCCCCAAGGCGGCAATACCGGTCTGTGCGGCGGCGCCGCTCCGCATGAGGACGGCAGCGAAATCATCGTCAGTCTCGGGCGCATGAATAAGGTGCGCGCGATCGACCCGGTGAACTTCACGATAACCGTGGAGGCCGGCTGCATTCTTGCCGACGTGCAGCGCATCGCGGCCGAGAACAATTGTCTATTTCCCTTGAGCCTGGGCGCGGAGGGCAGCTGCCAGATTGGCGGCAATCTCGCGACCAACGCCGGCGGAATCAATGTGCTGCGCTACGGCAACGCCCGCGATCTCGTTCTTGGGCTTGAAGTGGTGCTGCCGGACGGACGGATCTGGAATGGTCTGCGGGCGCTGGGCAAGGACAATACCGGGTATGCATTGCGCCAACTGTTCGTGGGCAGCGAAGGCACCTTGGGAATCATCACCGCGGCAGTGCTCAAACTGTTTCCACGGCCGACGGAAACAGCGACGGCCTTCTGCGCGGTGAGCAATCTCGAAGACGCCACCAAGCTCTTGAACCGGGCGCGCGCGCTGTCGGGCGACGCGGTGACGGCGTTCGAATTGATTCCGCGGATCGGCCTCGAGATGTGCATGCGTCACATCGCGGGCGTGTCCGACCCGCTGCAATCGCCGTCACCCTGGTACGTGCTCATCGAATTCTCCACCTCGCGGCCGGACGCCTCGGTGCGCGGCAGCTTCGAAGCCTTGCTGGAGAGCGCGTTCGGCGAAGAGATCATCACCGACGCGGTCATCGCCGAGAGCCTGGAGCAACGCAACAGCCTGTGGCGCATTCGCGAATCCCTGCCCGAGGCGCAAAAGCACGAGGGCGGGAGCATCAAACACGATGTCGCGGTGCCCGTGTCGCTGGTACCGGCCTTCATCGCCAAGGGGGTGGAGCTGATCGCCGCGAACTTCCCCGGCGCGCGTCCCGTCCCGTTCGGCCATCTCGGCGACGGCAATATTCACTTCAACATCTCCCAGCCGCCCGGAATGGACAAAGCGGCGTATCTCGCACAGTGGACCGAGATGAACCGCGTGGTGCATGACCTCGTGGTCAGTATGGATGGGTCGATCTCCGCCGAACATGGGATCGGGCGCCTGAAGGTGGAAGAGATGAAGCACTATAAAGATCCCGTTGAACTGGACCTGATGCGCCGCCTGAAGCGGGCCTTGGACCCGGCGAACAGCCTGAATCCCGGGAAAGTCGTCGACTAGGCCTAGCGCCCGGCCTCTTAACCGAAAAATCACCAAACAGGAGCATAACCGCGACTAATCGTCACGGTTGTGTTCGATTACGACCTCTTCCCGCCCGGTTGGGCGCACATGGAGCACTTATGAAAAAGACCCTATTCGCGCTCAGTCTCGGCCTTGCGACGGTCGCAAGCAGCGTCCAGGCGGCGGACGTCGGACCGTATGCCGGTATCGGCGCCGGACTGCACATGGCGACCAAGTCCGCATTCGATTACGAATCTCCACCTGGAACCTGGGCGGGCGAAAGTGACGTGAATTTTCGTCTGGGCTACGCCCTCTCGGCGTCCGCAGGCTACCGCTGGAACGACTTCACCCGGACCGAGATCGAGATTTCGCATCGGGCCGCCGGTCTGGACAACATCGCCGCCGAGGATGCGGCAGGCCGTCAGTCCGCATTGGCCATTTCCGCGAATGTCCTTTTCGACGTCGGTGTCGGTACGAACTTCTATCCGTACATCGGCGGCGGCGTAGGCCTGGCGAACAACAAGTGGAAGTCGGTCAAGACGCCAACCTCGCCGGTGTACAGCGATTCCAATAAGGCCATGCAGTGGCAGGCCATCGTCGGCGTCGAAATGCCGATCAACGCTCAAACCAATTGGTATGTCGACTATCGCTTCGTTGGGTCGACCAGCAACGATTTCAACACTATTCCGACCCTGGCCCGCGTGGTCGGCGTGGATCTGCAAAGCCACAATCTCATGGTGGGTGCGCGGTTCCGCTTCGGCGGTTAGCCTCACACTGCACACGAAAACAAAAACGCCGGCCCCGTCAGGCCGGCGTTTTTATTTGGGTCTCGCAGTGCTTAATCCACCGGGAATGCCGGCGTCTCGGCGGCCGCCTTCACCACCGTTCCGGCTTCGGTTTTGACTTCGCGCGCGGGCGGCGCAGCCGCTCCTGCACATAGTGTCGGTGCGCCGACATCCTTCATCACATGCGCAACCGCCTGAGCGTCGAGCTCGGAGGGCTCCTCTTCAAGCAAGAGGAACATGTTCCAGGTGTCCTGACAAAATGCCTGCGGGTCCGATGCGCGCTGAAGTCCGGCGACATTGGCGAGTTCGGTCACATGGCGGTTAAGCGCCGTTTGACCGCCGCCGGTACGCTGGAAATATCCGATGAACGCCGCGCCGGCATCCGCGAGCGGCGGGCGGAAAGCTTCGACGAAATTGTTGTAGGCGTCGCGCTGATTGCAGGCGAGGCCCGCCACCATCAGGCGGCTTTGAAGATGACGAAGGGAGAACGCGCGCGCTTCCTGCGCGGTCATGCAAACAGAGAGATCGCCCGCATGTGCCTGCAGCGAGGGCAATGCAGCTCCGCACGCGACAGCAACGCCGACAACGGCGCGCATCAATCCCGACTTCATGTGCAACCCTTCCCCAATCGCCACCGCGGCGAAGGAAGGCATTTTAGTGTTAGACGCGTTGTCTCGCAAAACGTTTCACTGTCACGTGATTTTCGAGATCGCCTCAGCCGTGGCACGAACGCGCAAAGGTTGTCCGCGGCGGCCAGTGGCGTCCTTGCAAAGACGGGCCGAACGCGGGAGAACCAGTGATCGAGGCGTCCTACCGCCGCACTGGTTCTCGCATAAGGTGCAGAGGTATAGTCGCTGAAACGACGAGGCGCGATGTCCGGCATCACCTGGTACATTTTCCGGCAGTTGATCGTTGGCACGAGCCTTGTCAGCGTGGCGCTCGCCTTTCTTGTGTGGCTGACCCAGTCCCTGCAGTTCCTGCAGTTCATCGTCAACAAGGGGCTGGCGCTCGGCGCCTGGCTGAAGCTCACGATCCTGCTTCTGCCGTGGTTTCTCTCGGTGATCCTTCCCGCCGCGCTGTTTTTTGTGGTGCTGTTTGTCTACAGCAAGCTCACGCTGGACCGGGAACTCGTTGTCGCTCAGGCCGCCGGCATGAGCCGCATGCGCATCGCCGCCCCCGCGCTCCTGTGCGCGGGCGCCGCGCTCGTGATGGGACTTTTCTTCACGCTCTATCTCGTCCCCGACACCATGCGCTCCTTCAAGGAACTGCAGTGGACCATCCGCAGCGATGTGACACAGGTGTTGTTGCGCGACGGAACCTTCAATCAGATTGGCGAAAACCTGACGGTCTATGTCCGCGGGCGCGACAAGAACGGCGATTTGATCGGCGTCATGGTCCACGACACGCGCGATCCGGAGCGCTCCACCACGTTGATGGCCGAACGCGGCTCGCTCGGCGGCGAGAGCGGCGGATCCAGTGTCGTCTTGCACAACGGCAGCCGGCAGGAGCTGCGTCGCGGCACGGGCAACCTGTCGGTGCTTTACTTCGATAGCTACACCCTCGACTTCAGTGGCGTTGGCAGTGGAGCGGACGACCGCTACGCGGATATACGCGAACGTCCCACGTCGGAGCTTTTTGGATTGACCGAAGCCGACGGCATCACCAAAGCGAACGTCATTCGCATGCGTGCCGAGGGTCATCAGCGCATCGTCGGGCCGATGGGCGCGATCGCTTTCACCCTGATCGGACTCGTCTTCCTTCTGACAGGTCCATTCGACCGAAAGGGGCAGACGGCGCGGATGGTAGGCGCTGTAGCGGTCGTGGTCGCCCTGCAGGCCGCTGCGCTTGGGATCATGAGTCTGGCCTCGAAAGACCTCGCCTACATACCCGGTATGTACGCTGTGGCGTTGCTCCCGGTGCCGGTGGCCCTGTATATCCTTCTGGCGCCGCAGTGGCGGCGGCCCGCATCGTTCCGTCCCAGGACCGCTTAAGTACGTATGACTTCCCCCCTGCCCTTCTTCCGCCGGCTGCGCGGCTCGTTGCACGTGGTGACGGCGATGGGGCTGGCCTTTGCGCTGCTTTCGGCGCGGGCGGGGCACGCGGCCGAGCTCGACGGCGCCGAGACAAGCGCGCCGGGTGAAAGCAGCACATTGCTGCTCGCCGACGAATTGGTGACCGACGAGACCGGAAACATTGTCACCGCGAGCGGCGCGGTCGAAATCCAGCGCGGCAACCTTTTGATGCTTGCCGACAAGATCGTCTACGACCGCAAGGCCGACATCGCCACCGCAACGGGACATGTTTCGATCCTTGAGAGCAACGGCTCGGTGCTGTTCTTCGATAGCATTCAGGTGACCGGCGATCTCAAGGAAGGCCTGGCGCAGGAAGTCCGCGTCCTGCTCGCCGACAAGTCGCGCCTCGCGAGCCGCGCCTTCCGCCGCATCCCCGGCGGCGTGAACGAATTGTATTCGGCCGTCTATACCGCTTGCGACAGCTGCGCCGACGAGAACCCGCTATGGCAGTTGAAGGCCGGGCGCGTGCAGTACGACGCGGACGCGGAGATGGTGTATTACCGCAACGCTTGGCTGGAGTTCGGCGGCGTGCCGGTGTTCTATACGCCTTATCTGGCGCATCCGGATCCGACTGCGGGACCGCGCAGTGGACTTTTGCTGCCGACCATCGGCGCGGGGCGCAACCTCGGCATCTCATATCAGCAGCCGTATTACATTCGCATCTCCGACACGCGCGACGCGACGATCACGCCTTTCTTGACCACCAGCGCCGGCAAAGGCGCGACGGGCGAGTACCGGCAGAATTTTCGGAAAGGCCAAATGCGGGTGTTCGGCAGCTTAATGGCCGGCGACCCTGACAGCGCCGAGGATATCCGCGGTCACATCAAGAGTTGGGCGCGCTGGGACATCAACCAGCACTGGCGCTCCGGCACCGATATTCATCTGGCCACGGACCGCACCTATTTGCGCCGTTATGGCTTCGACGCGCCGACGTGGCTGACCACGAACGTTTTCGCCGAGCGGTTCAGTCAGAGCACCTACTTCTCAGCCAACACCTATTATTTCCAGCGCCAGCGCATCCCGCTGACCGACAACTCCGTGCCGATCGTCGCACCGCTGCTTACTTACAATTTCACCAGCACCCCCGATGCCTGGGGCGGCTATTGGACCGTGGATGGCAACGGCCTGATGCTGGTGCGCGAGCGCGGCACGGACACAAGCCGTCTGTCGAGCCGTGTCGGTTGGAACCTGCCGTACACGAGCCCGCTGGGCGACGTCTACACCTTCCGCGCCGGCGTGCGCGGCGACGGATACTATGTGCGCGACCTAGCGCGCCCGTCGACTACCGACACTTTTACCGGAACCGCAGGACGTCTCATTCCGGAAGCGTCGCTGGAGTGGCGCATGCCGTTCATCAGTAATGATTACGGCTTTCAGCAGATGTTCGAACCCATCGTGCTCGCAGCCGTGAGTCCGATCGGGGTGAATCCCGATCGGATTCCGAACGAGGACTCGCTCGATCTCGAATTCGACGATACCAACCTTTTCAGCATGCAGCGTTTCGCCGGTCTCGACCGCGTTGAAACGGGCGCGCGTGTCAATTACGGGCTGAAATGGTCCGCCTTCCGGCAGAACGGCGGTTCGATGTCCGTGCTGCTCGGTCAAGTCTACCGGTTCCACGACGACCAGATCTTTGCGCCTCTGTCGGGTCTGCGCGGCCATTTCTCGGACATCGTCGGGCGGGTC
The DNA here is from genome assembly GCA_041905525.1 of Rhodospirillaceae bacterium. Lineage (GTDB taxonomy): Bacteria > Pseudomonadota > Alphaproteobacteria > Rhodospirillales > Rhodospirillaceae > SHVO01. The sequence continues at coordinate 91,073 of JAYRKY010000010.1, read as the reverse complement.
GACTTCACGCCCAACCCCTACATCGACATGCAGTACCGGTTCCGCCTGGATAAAGACTCGCTGGTCAGCCGCCGAAGCGAGGTCAGCCTCGCGACCGGAACAGATCCCTTACGCGTCGGGGCGACCTATGTGTTCGTGACATCGGACGGCAGTTTGCCGGGCATCCCCAATAATACCGAGGAAGTCTATGTCTCGGCGTCCAGCAAGCTGAACCGCAATTGGAGCCTGGTCGTGGGACACCGGCACAACCTCAGCGCCGGCGGTGGGCCGATCCGCACGGATGTCGGCGTCACCTACGAGGATGAATGTTTTATTTTCGGCCTAGATGTCGCAAACGACCGCACCGAAGACCGCGACTTCAAGAAAGGCGTGGCGGTGATGTTCCGCATCAATCTCAAGACGATCGGCGACTTGCGCTTCAACACCGAAGTGAATTCGCCCCGCTAAGGCGGACCCTCCGAAATAGTACTGCATTTACCGCAGGTTACGGTCTCGTCAGGCCGCGTCTCGCGGCTGGTTTTCGCCATAGTTCTTGCGTATGTTACGCCCCTTCCCGTTTTGATGGTTGGTAGCGATAGATGAACACCCGGATTGCCGCTCTTCTGTGCGCCTCGATTGGCTTGGCTGCCGGCGCCGCACCCGCGGGCGCCCAACAGCAGCGCGCGCCGTTGGCCGGCCAACAACAGCGCGGTCCCGCGGCCCCGGCGCCGCCGGCGATCAGCATCGCCGCCGTGGTGAACGACGAGATCGTGACCTTGCGCGAGGTGCAGAACCGCATGGCGCTGTTTATGGCCACGGCCCGGATCGACAATACGCCCGAGACGCAGCGTCGGCTGATCCCTCAGGTGATCGACTCCCTCATCGACGAGCGTCTTAAGATGCAGGAGGCCCGCCGGCAAAAGGTGACGGTGACCACCGAAGAGGTGCGCGCGGCGGTGAACACGATCGAGGACCGCAACGGTATGCAGCCGGGCACGCTGCGCGCGATGATGGACGAGCGCGGCATCGACATGGATACGCTGTACGCGCAAATCGAGTCCGACAGCGTTTGGGTGAAGGTTGCGCAGGAGCATCTATCGCGCGAAGTCGTGGTGACTGCGGCCGAAGTGAAAAGCGTCATCGACCGGGCGAAGGCCAACCAGGGAAAACCCGAATATCTGTTGTCGGAAATCGTCATCCCGATTTCCCTGACCCTTCCCGAACAGGCCGCGCGCGAGCTCGGCCAGCGCCTGGTGCAGCAGATCCGCGGAGGGGCCCCGTTCCAGGCGGCGGCGCAGCAGTTTTCGCAAAGCGCGACGGCAGCGGTGGGCGGCGACCTCGGCTGGGTGATCCAGAACGACCTGGAAGGCGATCTCGCGAAAGTGATTCCGACCATGTCGGAGAATCAGGTGTCCGACCCTGTGCGTGTCGCCGACGCCTTCCGCATCGTTGCGCTACGGGCCAAACGCGCGTCGGGCACGCCGGATCCGCAGGCGGCGGCCGTGACCTTGAGCCAAATCTATCTGCCGACGGAGGGCGGGCGCGCTCTGCCGTCGGAAAAGCTTGAAGCCTTCGCGGACAAGATCCAGCGCGAGCCGAAAAACTGCGACGACATGAACAAGCTGGCGGAGGAAATCGCGACGCCGGGTTCGGGGCCGATTCCGCCGGTTTACGTCGGCGCATTGCCGGAAAAAGTGCGCAACGCCGTGGTCAACTTGCCCGTCAACAAGGTGAGCGACGTCATCAGCGTCAGCGGCGCGCGCCTCTACGCGATGGTGTGTCAGCGCCAGGCCGATACAGGCGTTCCGAACGAGAACCAGGTGCGCAGCATGCTGGAGAACCAGAAGCTGAATAATATCGCCCGCCAGAAGCTGCGCGATCTGCGCCGCCAGGCGCTGATCGACGTGCGCCTCTAACGAATGACGACCCCCGCCGCCGTTGCTCCGCTGGCGCTCACCATGGGTGAGCCGGCCGGCATCGGCGGGGAAATCGCGCTCAAGGCGTGGTTAAGGCGTGCGGAGCTTCCCTCCTTTTTTGTGATCGACGACGCCGCGCGTCTAACCGCGCTAGCGCAGCGTTTCGGCATCCCCTGCCCTGTTGTTTCCATCGAGACTGCGCAAGAGGCGCCTCGCGTTTTTGAACGCGCCCTACCCGTGCTGCCCGTCAACATCCCGTTGCCCGCCGTGGTTCTGGGCGAGCCGAGCACGACGACGGCCGCGTCGGTAGTGAGCGCGATCGATCAGGCGGTTGCGCTTGTGAAATCCGGAGCGGCCTCCGGGATGGTGACCAACCCGATCCAGAAGGCGACCCTGCAGAACACCGGCTTTTCGTTCCCCGGCCACACCGAGTATCTCGGCTATCTGGCGGGCGGCGCCGATGCAGTGATGATGCTGCTGGTCGAAGAGTTGAAGGTCGTACCAGTCACCGTGCACGTGGCCATCAAGGACGTGGCCGCAAGCTTGACCCGCGAGGCCATCATCCATTGCGGCCGCGTCACCGCCGCGGCGCTTCAACGCGACTTTGGTATCGCGCGGCCCCGTCTCGCCGTCGCCGCGCTGAATCCCCATGCGGGCGAGAAAGGCAAGATGGGCGGAGAGGAGTCCGCGATCATCAGCCCGGCAGTCGCCGCGTTGCGCGAGGCTGGGATTGAGGTGAGCGGCCCCGCCCCCGCCGATACACTGTTCCACGCGGCCGCGCGCCGCGGCTATGACGCCGCCATTTGCATGTATCACGACCAGGCGCTGATCCCTCTCAAGACCCTGGACTTCGCAAACGGCGTTAACATGACGTTAGGCCTACCGTTCGTACGCACGTCTCCCGATCACGGCACGGCGTGCGACATCGCCGCCGACGGCATCGCCGACCCGTCCAGCCTGATCGCGGCTCTCAAGACCGCGGGCGCCGTGGCCGCTCGCCGGACACTCCCGCGATGAACGCCCCGGTTCTTCCGCCGCTGCGCGACGTGATCGCGAAACATGGCCTGATGGCGACCAAGGCTTTGGGTCAGCACTTCCTGCTCGACCTCAACCTGACGGCGCGCATTGCCCGCGCCGCAGGAGACATCCGCACGGGCACTTGCATCGAAGTGGGTCCGGGGCCCGGAGGGCTCACGCGGGCGCTGCTTGAGGGGGGCGCTCACGTCATCGCGATCGAGAAAGACAAGCGTTGCCGCGAGATCCTTGAGGAGATGCGTGCCGCGTATCCGGACACTTTGGAAACCATCGAGGCGGACGCACTTACCGTCGACGCGGCGGCGCTCGGGTCCGCACCCCGCCGGATCGTCGCGAACCTGCCCTACAACGTCGGCACTGAACTCCTATTGGGCTGGCTTAAGTCCATCACCGCTTTCGATTGTCTTGTGCTCATGTTCCAGTCCGAGGTCGCGCAGCGCCTGACGGCGCCCCCGGACACCAAGGCCTATGGCAGGCTCAGTGTGCTGACTCAGTGGCTTTGCGACGTCGAGCAGCTGTTCCACGTCAATCCGAAGGCCTTCACGCCGCCGCCGGCCGTGAATTCCACCGTCGTGAGACTGATACCGCGACCTACTCCGCTGGCGCCCGCGCGGCGGGAAACCCTCGAACGGGTAACGGCGGCAGCTTTTGGACAACGCCGAAAGATGCTGCGTCAGAGTCTGCGTAGCCTGGGCGTGGATGCAGAAGCCCTGTGCCGCGGCGCCGGTGTCGACCCTACGGCCCGCGCCGAAACGCTGAGCGTTGAGCAGTTCTGCGCACTGGCGCGCGGACTCGATGGTTCTTAAGCGCGGCTGATGTAATCGTCGAGCTGCGCGAGGTGGGTCGCCACCTCGCCATCGCTCAAAAACGACCCAAGGAAGCTGTTGCGCGCGAGCGCGGCAAAGTCCGCGCGATCCAATCCGCCTGCCCGCGCCATCGCCGCATAGTTGTCGTTGATGTAGCCGCCGAAGTAGGCGGGATCGTCGGAATTGATCGTTGCCCTCAATCCCAACGCCAGCATTCGCGGCAAGGGGTGCGCGTCCAGAGACTTTACCACGCAAAGCTTGAGGTTTGAGAGCGGGCAGACCGTGAGGGTCATGGCACAGCGGGCAAGACGCGCAACGAGACCGGGGTCTTCAAGCGACCTGTTGCCATGATCGAGACGGTCGATGCCAAGAAGATCGAGTGAATCCGCGACATACTCGGGCGGCCCCTCCTCGCCCGCATGCGCGACCCTCTTGAGACCAAGATCCGACGCGGCGGCGAACACACGCGCAAACTTCGCCGGCGGGTGGCCGAGTTCGGAGGAATCAAGCCCCACCGCGGTCAATTTATGTAGCCAAGGCTGCGCCTCGCGAAGAGTTTTAAAGGCGTCGTCCTCGTCGAGATGCCGAAGGAAACAGAGAATGAGTTTTGAGGTGATGCCGTGAGTACGCCGCGCGTCATCCTGGGCCTGGAGCAGCCCCTTCATCACCACGTCGAGCGCAATCCCGCGGGCGGTATGGGTCTGCGGATCAAAGAAGATTTCGGCATGACGGACGTTGTCCGCCGCCGCTCGGGCGAAATAGGCGCCAGCCAGATCGCGGAAATCCGCCTCGGTCTGCAGTACCTTCGTGCCTTCGTAGTAGATATCGAGAAAGTCCTGAAGACGCGTGAACTGGTAGGCCGCGCGAACTTCGTCAACCGTCTTGAAGGGGATGTCGATCCGATTGCGCGCGGCCAGCGCGAACATCAATTCCGGCTCTAACGTGCCTTCAATGTGCACATGGAGCTCGGCTTTCGGCAGTCCCGCGGTGAAAGCAATGAGACCGCCGAGGTCCGTCATGTGTCGCCCCGCATCGAGTTGACGAAGGCGACAAGTCCCGGCGCGCGGCGGCGTTGGCGCAGGCGCTCGGCCACCAGAATCGCGTTGACCTGACCGATGCTCTGATCGACCTGCCGGTTGACGACGACATAGTCATATTCTGGCCAATGGCTCATCTCGTTCGCGGCGCGGCTCATACGCTTGCGAACGACCTCCTCGGAGTCCTGCGCGCGACCGCGCAGACGTTGTTCAAGCTCGGCGATCGAGGGCGGAAGAACGAAAACGCTGACGAGGTCCTCTCCGGCGCTGGCCTTCAGCTGCTGGGTACCCTGCCAGTCGATATCGAACAGAACGTCGCGTCCACGCGCGAGCTGGTCTTCGACATAGGCGCGTGGGGTGCCGTAGAAATTGTCGAAGACACGGGCGTGCTCCAGCAATTCGCCGGCTTTCACCATCCGGTGATATTCGTCTTCGGAGATAAAGAAATAGTCCTTCCCATGCTCCTCCCCCGGCCGCGGCGGACGGGTAGTCACGGAAATCGACATGGTGATGTTGCCATCCGACTTGAGCAGCGCACGCGAGATTGTGGTCTTGCCCGCGCCCGACGGCGAGGACAGCACCAGCATCAATCCGCGGCGCGCAATCGGGTGGTACCCATCGGGTGAATCGGGCGTCATTCGATATTCTGAATCTGTTCGCGGAATTGGTCGATGGTTGTTTTGAGATCAAGGCCGATCTTGGTGAAAGATACGTCGGCGGATTTGGAGCAGAGCGTGTTGGCTTCCCGGTTGAATTCCTGCGAAAGGAAATCGAGCCGCCGGCCGCACGGTTCGCCCTTCGCAAGTAACTCATGCGCTTGGGTGACATGGGCTTTCAGGCGATCCAGTTCCTCGCGCACATCGGCCTTCACGGCCAGAAGCGCCGCTTCCTGCGCGAGGCGTTCTGATGAAAGGGCCGGTATCTCGCTGGCCATGTCACGCAACTGAGCGATCAGGGCGTCGCGCAACGCGGCGGGCTGGGTGGCGGCGTGCGCCTCCGCCTGGCGACAAAGCGCGGTGATTGTATCAAGATGGCCGACGAGCACGGGCATAAGACGCGCGCCTTCTTCGCGGCGCGCTTTGGCCAGGGCGGTAAGCGCCGCGTTCAGGCCCTTGAGAAGAGCGGCATCGCGCGCCGCCAGCGTTTCCGCATCCAGCACAGCGTCCGGTGCCGCGCGCCCCTTTGCAAGGGACATGAGCCCGTCGAGGCGCGCCGGCGTGACGGAGCGTCCGATCTCGTCGAACTGCGCGGCCTTACGCACGGCGAGGGCGATCAGCGCGTCGAGCGTGTTTTCGTCGATCCCGATGTCACCGCTTGGCGTTTCGGAGACAATGGTGAGGTTGAGGCTGATGGACCCGCGCGAAAAGGCGGCGGTGACCGCTTGGCGGGCCGGAATTTCGATGGAGTCAAATCCGTGGGGCAAGCGAAGGCGCACGTCCAGGCTTTTGCCGTTCACGCTGCGCGCTTCCCAAGTCCAGTTGAACGGAGCGCCGGCGGCTGCCTGGCCTTCGGCTCGCGCAAATCCCGTCATGCTGGACGTCGCGCTGACGCGCATACTCACCCCTCGGTCCGAATGGTCCCCTGGGGCTCCTTATATCGGGGCGGGGGCCCCATGCCTAGCCGCGCACAGACCATCGATTCGGGCCTGTAACGCAAAAGAATGGCCCCGGGGTGCGGGTCACCCCGGGGCCACGCGGATCCGGACAGAAGGAGAGGGGTGCTATCCTAGATGTCCGGACACGTGAAAGACTCGACGAAACGGCGGAAGTCCGTCGGCGGTAGCGGCTTCGAGAGCCAGTAGCCTTGGATTTCGTCGCAAGCACGCTCCTTGAGAAACCGGAGTTGCTCGATGGTTTCGACGCCTTCGGCGACCACGGTCAGGCCCAGGCTTTGGCCGAGGCGCACAACCGCTTCGACGATCTTCTCGTCGTCCTTGGTTCGGCCAATGCCGCGCACGAAGGAGCCGTCGATCTTCAGGCGGCATACCGGAAAGGCTTGCAGATTGGACAACGAGGAGTAGCCGGTTCCGAAGTCATCCATCGACATGGAGACACCGGCCGCGGTCAGTCGATCGACATTCTCCTGCACCCGGCCGGTGCCCTCCATGGCGACGCTCTCGGTGATCTCAATGTCGAGGCTGCTGGCCGAGAGGCCGGAGCGCTCGAGAGCGGAGGTCACTTGTTCGAATAGATTGCGCTGGCGGAATTGCACGCCGGACACATTGAATCCAAGACGCAAATCGGGGAGTCCGAGCGCTTGCCAAATCTGGCGCTGGCGGCAGATCTCCTCGATGATCCAATCTCCGATGGGTAGTATGAGGCCTGAGGTCTCGGCGATGGGGATGAACTCGCCCGGAGACACGAGGCCGCGCTCCGGATGGTTCCAGCGAATGAGAGCTTCCGCGCCGACGATCTTGCCCGAAGCCAGATCGAGCTGGGGCTGATAGGCGAGCCAGAGCTGGTTCTGTTCCACCGCGTGGCGGAGATCGGTTTCGATGCGGACCCGGCGGCGAATATCTGCGTCCATCTCGCGGTCGAAGTAGCGGAAGGCGTCACGGCCCTCGGACTTCGCCTGGTACATCGCGAGTTCCGCTTCCCGCAGAAGGGCGAGCGGATCGGTGTCATCCTTGGGATATGCGGCAATTCCCACGGAGACCGTCACTTCGATCGCCTGCCCCTCCACTTCGACGGGCTGATGGAACGCGTTGACGATGCTGCGAACCGTCCGGCTGGCGGCGGCCATGTCGGTCACATCTTCAAGCAAGATCCCGAAATCGTCGCCACCGAGGCGCGCCAGGGTATCAGTGGTGCGCGTAATCTTCTGCACCCGTTGCGTAACCGCGCACAGGAGCGCATCGCCAACGTCATGGCCCAGGGTATTGTTAATCGATCGGAAGTTGTCGAGATCCATCACCATGACCGCCACGGACGCTTCGGCGCGGGCAGCGCGATCGATGGCGAGCTTGAGGCGGTCGAGAAACACGCTGCGATTGGGCAGCCCGGTAAGAACGTCGTATTCGCTAAGGCGGACGAGTTCGTCTTCCGCGCGCAAGCGTTCGGAGATATCTTCGAGAACGGTGACGAAGTGAGAGAGGCGCCCGGTCGCGTCCCGGATCGGCGTGGTGGTTTGTTCAGCCGTGTACAACGAGCCATCCTTGCGGCGATTGACGACACGGCCCTTCCACGTTTCGTTCATCGCGGCGAGATGGGCTATGGCATCCGCAAGCGGGTCGTCGCCGACATCCGCCTTCAGCATGGTCGCGGACTTTCCGATCACATCGGGAGATTCAAAACCCGTCATCTTCATGAAGGCCGGATTGGCCCATGACACGATGCCGTCCTTGGTCGTGATGATGATCCCGTTCGCGGTCGCTTCAAGCGCCTTGGCCTGCATGCCGAGCTGCGCTTCGGTTTCCCGCTGCCGCGAGACGTCACGGAGATGGATGATGGTGGCTTCGCCGCCGCGCCAAGAGACCGGCGCCGCCGCCATCTCCATGAACTTCGGCTGCCCACCGGTGAAAATCTCAATGGCGGCCGGTTCCGCCGCATGCGCGTAGGGAAAGCCAAACTCACGGCCGCTAAGATCGTCGGCTGTCGTCCCGAAGAGCGCCGCGGCGGCGCGGTTGCAGAACACGATAAGACCGGCGGCATCGACAACGAGCAGCCCTTCGCGGCTCCCGTCGATAATGCGTTGGTAAAACGATTGATCCGCCGCGACCGGGAGATCAACCGAGGGAAAAACCCGCCGGTCCCAGGGCGAAAGGGCCCTGGCACGACGCGGCGGTGTATTTGCGGCTCTGCTGGTCATTCACGGTCCCCACTTCCCACTCCTGCGCGGCGCGGATTCTTCCGGCCGCTGTTTTTATTTTGAGTAGATATCGTTTTTATTCGAAACTATGTTAGGGGTCTGCACCAGCGGTTGCAAGCACGGGGAGGTGGTGCCACCAAACCGAGGTTGTGGAAAAGCCTCCGCACGCCGTAAACCGACTGATATTTAAAGAGAAATTGGTGAAACGCATTCTTATTATCGACGACGACGCCGGCGTCCGCGAGACCTTCCTCGCGGCCTTGGCGGGGCGCAGTTACAGCCTTGAGGCGACAAGCGGCGGAGCGGCCGGCATCGAGTCGGCGCAGCGAAACCGGCCAGATCTCGTCTTTCTCGATCTCAAGATGCCCGAGATGAACGGTGTCGAGACCCTCGCCCGACTCCATCAGATTTGTCCCGGCGTTCCGGTCTTTATCGTAACCGCGTTTTACGGCGAGTTCTTAAAACCGCTGAAGGATCTGCAGCATCGCGGGATCAGTTTCGACTTGGCGCGAAAGCCGCTGACCCTGGCCGAAATCCGCGCCATCGCCGACGGCGCGCTCACGCGCCGTATCGACACCACCCCGCCGCACCGGCACTAGCTAGGTCGAAGATGAATCCTATTAGCTTGAGACTCTACGTCACGGGTCACACGCCGAGCGCCGAGCGCGCAATTCAAACGGTACAAGATCTGCAAAGGGAATTCGGCACGCGCATGACTGTGGAGATCATCGACGTGCTTGAGGACCCCATCTCGGCGTTGAATGATGATGTCTATGCGACGCCGACTCTGTTCCGGATCAAACCGGACCCCGTGCGGCGGCTCTTCGGCGACCTTTCGCGCAAAGACACGCTCGTTGCCGGGCTTGAATTGACCTAGGCGCGCTGCAAGCGGACCACCTGGCGGGCCAGGTATTCACCCAGGATAATCGCAACGATGGCGGCGAAGATCGGCAGCAGGGCGTGGAGCGCGAGAATGAGCGCGCCGTCGGTCTTGCCCGGCACGGGCTCGCCCACCAGATAACCGGCCCCGCCGATTAGAAAGGCGGCCACCCGCGTAAGGGCCGCGCGGCCGGCGAACAGCCCCGCGCCTGCCGCGGCTTCCTGCGTGTCCGTCCTGCCGTCGGATTTTGGCTTGATAATGCGGCTCACCAGGATCACGGCGACCGCGCCCACCACAGGCGCCACGTGGCGCAGCCACACGAGGTGCTGCTCAAGCCAATCATGGATCGCCGTATCGCTCACCAGCACCTCTCCCCCGATGTAGCCAATCATGGCCGCACCGGCCGGGACGATGACCGGGAACCGCTCGATGAGCTTGATGAGCAGCGTAGCGCCGTACACCACCATGGGAATACTAATGACAAGGCCGGCGATCAGTAGGACCGTGTTGCCGTGGGCCGCCGCGGCGACGGCAATGACGTTGTCGAGACTCATCACCGCATCCGCGATCACGACAATGCGCACCGCCTGCCAAAGGCTCGCGCCGGCGGCGACGTCGTCATCGCCGCCCTCTTCGGTCATGAGTTTGTAGCCGACCCAGAACAAGAGCAATCCGCCGGCGATCTTGAGGAATTGCACCGTCAGGAGGTAGGCGATGAAGACGGTAAATACGATACGAAGCAGCACCGCGGCGCCGGCACCGAAGGCGATCCCCAATGATTGCTGCCGCGGCGGGAGGGTACGACACGCCAACGCGATGACAACAGCATTGTCCCCGGAAAGGACAATGTTTATGCCGATGATCGTGAGCAGACTTGCCCACATCTCCGCGTTAAGGAGCGTCTCCATCATTCGACGGCGTCAGTCTTGCTTGTCCTGCGGCGAGCGGCGAGAAGGTTGAGGGTCTCGACACCGATCGAAAACGCGATGGCGAAATAGAGATAGCCGCGTGGAATATGGAAATGCGCCGCGTCGGCGATCAGAGCGGTGCCCACCAATATCAGGAAGGCCAGCGCCAGCATCTTGATGGTGGGATGGCGATTGATGAAACCCGACACGGAATTGGCGGCAAACATCATCACAAGAATGGCAATGACGATGGCTGCGATCATCACCGGCAAGTTGTCGGTCATGCCCACGGCGGTGATGATGGAATCGAGCGAGAACACGAGGTCGAGGATCATGATCGTCGAGATCACGCTGATGTACGACGCCGGCGGGCGCGGCTTGGCGTCCGGACCCTCGCCGCCTTCGACAGCTTCGTGAATTTCCATCACGCCCTTGTAGACGAGGTAGAGGCCGCCGACTCCGAGCACCACATCGCGCCAGCTCAATGCGAACGCGCCGATGGTGGTGATCGGGGTGGTCAAAGCGGCAATGAAGGTCAGCGTCGAAAGTAGGGCGATGCGCAGGAACAACGCCATGAACAGGCCGATGCGCCGGGCAGAGGCCTGCTGGTGAGCCGGCAGGCGCGCGGAGGTAATCGCCAAGAAGACCAGGTTGTCGATGCCGAGAACGATCTCGAGGACAGTCAGGGTCGCGAGGGCCGCCCAGGTTTCGGGGCTGAGAAGATACTCGAGCATCAGACCGCTTTTCCTTTCCGGGCCTCGCGCGCCTTCTTCTTTCGCGCTGCGGCGATGAGATTAAGGCTTTCGATCAGGATCGAGAAGCCGATCGCAAAGTAGAGATATCCACGCGGGATATGGAAATGAGCGGCGTCAGCCATCAACGCCATGCCGACGAGGAGGAGAAAGCCGAGAGCAAGCATCTTCACGGTGGGATGGCGGTTGACGAAGGAACTGACCGGTTCGGCGGCGAACATCATTACAAGGATTGCGATGACAATAGCCGCGATCATCACGGGCAAGTTGTCAGTCATGCCCACTGCGGTGATGACGGAATCGAGGGAGAAGACAACATCGAGCACAACGATCTGCATGATCGCAGAAGCAAACGTCGTCGTCGGGCGATCTTCGTGCTCTTCCTCTCCCTCCATCGAATTGTGAATCTCGTGCGTTCCTTTGTAGAGCAGGAACAATCCTCCAAATCCCAGAACCACATCCCGCCAGCTGAGTGCGAAATCGCCGATTGTCATGATGGGCGCTGTCAGACCGGCGATCCACGAGACGCTGCTCAGCAGCGCCACGCGCATGACAAGGGCGAGGATGAGCCCGATCCGCCGCGCCTTCTGCTGTTGGTGAGCCGGCAGGCGGCTGGAGACGATGGAGAGAAAGATGACGTTGTCGATGCCCAGAACGATTTCGAGCGCGGTCAGCGTCAGGAGCGCCGCCCACAAATCCGGGTTGGTGAGGAAGTCCATCATGACGGTGTCGATCTTTCCAAATGAGAGCGCCGCGAACGGCGAACGTCACGGCGCGGTTTTCGTCGCGCGTTCGAGCTTGCGCCAGCGCGCGACGTTTTTGTTGTGCTCCGCGAGCGTCGCGGCGAAGGCGTGTCCCCCGGTGCCGTCCGCCACGAAATATAGCTCATCAGACTGATGCGGATTCAAGACCGCGGCAAGCGCCGCGCGCCCTGGATGGCAGATCGGCGACGGGGGCAATCCTGTTACAATGTAGGTGTTGAAGGCGTTCGCCGCTTCGAGATCGGCGCGGGTGATCGGCCGGTTCAGGTCGCCCGCCTCGGGCGCGATGCCGTAGATGACCGTAGGATCGGATTGCAGCTTCATGCCGCGCTTGAGCCGGTTGATGAAGACGGCCGCGACGCGGGGACGCTCGGACGCGACACCCGTTTCCTTCTCGACGATCGAGGCCAGGATCACGGCCTCCTGGGCGGACGACACCGGCAAATCGGGCGCGCGCTTTTCCCAAAGCTCCTGCAACGCCTGATCCCGCGCGGCGCGCATGCGTGCGACGATCGAGGCGCGGGTATCGCCCCACTCATAGCGATAGGTTTCCGGTAGGAGGTCGCCGTCATCAATGTCGGCCGGAACGTCGCCGATGAGGCCGGGCGCGTCGAGCAGGATGCGCGCAATATTCGCGGTCACGAGGCCTTCGGGCACGGTCACGAAGCGGGCGACAACGTCGTGCCGCACAATCTTGTCGAGCGTCGCCGCAATGCTGACCGCCGCCGGGAACTGATATTCGCCGGGTTTCAAGGCACGCGCCTGGCCGCTGCGCCGCGCCTCGAGCTCGAACAGACGGGCATGGGCGATCACGCCGGCACCTTCGAGTTCACGCGAGATGGCGCTGAGGCCGGAGCCGGAGTTGATGACTACGGTCGTGGGCTGCTGAAGGGGTCCCGGCGCGACGACCTCGCGCGCGAACCACAAGTATGCGCCACCGGCGGCCGCGCCTATCACCACGAGGAGAAAGAGGAACGCGGCGGCGAGCCGGGCAATCATGGGAGGCCGGTGGGTTTAGGGCGCAGGCCCGATGACGACGGAGGCGTTTGTCCCGCCGAACCCAAAGGAGTTCGACTGGACGTAACGGATCTTCCGCTGCTTGGACTGGTGCGGCACCAAGTCGATGTCGCAGCCTTCCGACGGATCATCGAGATTGAGCGTCGGCGGCGCCACCTGATCGCGCAGCGCGAGGATGCTGTAAATCGCCTCGACAGCCCCGGCGGCTCCGAGCAAGTGCCCGATCGCCGACTTGGTGGAGGACATCGAGAGTTTGTAGGCGTGATCGCCGAACAGGCGCTTCACGGAGCCCAGTTCGATCTCGTCGCCCTTGGGCGTCGAAGTGCCGTGCGCGTTGATATAGTCGATTTGGTCGGGTGACAGCTTGGCGTCCTTGAGCGCGGCAGTCATCGCGCGGAAGCCGCCCGAGCCGTCTTCAGCGGGCGCGGTCAGGTGGAATGCGTCGCCGGCGAGGCCGTAGCCGAGGATTTCGCCGTATATCTTGGCGCCGCGTTTCTTGGCGTGTTCGTAGTCCTCGAGCACCACAACCCCGGCGCCCTCGCCCATCACGAACCCATCGCGGCCCTTGTCCCACGGACGCGAGCCTTTTGTCGGCGTATCGTTGTAGCTTGTGGACAGCGCCTTCATCGCGGCGAAACCGGCGATGCCGAGGCGGCAAAGCGCGGATTCCGCGCCGCCCGCGACCATGACATCCGCATCGCCGTACTTGATGAGACGCGCAGCGTCGCCGATGGCGTGGGCGCCCGTCGCACACGCCGTCACCGGCGCATGGTTGGGACCGCGGAAACCGTATTTGATAGAGACCTGGCCCGAGGCAAGGTTGATCAGGCTCGCGGGAATAAAGAAGGGAGACACGCGGCGCGGGCCTTGCGCGGCGAGTGTCTGCGACGTGTCGTCGATCGTGGCCAGACCGCCGATGCCCGAGCCGATCATGACGCCGGTGCGGTTGCGCGCCTCCTCGGTGGGCGGAACCCAACCGGAATCTGCGACGGCTTCTTGCGCTGCGGCCATCGCATAGACGATGAAATCGTCCATGCGGCGGCGATCCTTGGCCGCGACGTAATCGTCGGCGATGAATTTGTACGGGTGCTCGGCGGCGGTGGGCACCGCGCCGCCAATGCGGCACGGAAGGTCGTCGACCTTGAACCGGTCGATGGCCGCAAGGCCGGACTTGCCGGCAATCAGGGATTCCCAATTGCCTTTCACGCCCATGCCGAGCGGTGTGACCAGCCCGATACCGGTTACAACGATGCGCTTCGGTTCATAACTCATGATGCCGTGGTCCCGGACGAGAACTAACGTACCGCCTGTCGATCGGGGAAATCCGCGCGAGGGCGTATTCCGCGTCGAGGCGCACCAGTGTCCGGCTTGAGCGGATGTCCGAAACCGGACACTGGCAATTCCATAAACCTAGTGCCGCCACGCGGCGGCACGGGTCCGTTGCACTGTGCTAGCTGCGGCGATGACGAGGATCAGCCGCAATCGCCAATTACTTCGCGTTCGCCTGAATGAAGGCGATCGCGTCCTTCACCGTCAGGATCTTTTCCGCCGCGTCGTCAGGGATTTCGACGCTGAATTCTTCTTCAAACGCCATCACCAGCTCGACCGTGTCCAAGCTGTCGGCGCCCAAATCGTCGATAAAGCTCGCATTGTCGGTGACCTTGGCTTCATCAACGCCGAGATGCTCGACGACAATCTTTTTCACGCGTTCAGCAACGTCACTCATTCTTTTCCTCTAATCGGTTCTTGTTGGTGATGATGTCTGCAATCGACGTCTTTCACGAACTGTGGTTCGCGCCAGACCCGCGGCCCGAGCTCCCGGCCCCCATCGAAGTGAGGGTGTCAGTAGCACATTACCTTTTTCTTGGCTAGGGCTACGGCAGGCAGCTTCAGGTCCGGTTTCCTCTTTTAAATCATAGCCATACCGCCATTTACGTGAAGCGTCTGCCCGGTCACGTAACTGGCTTCGGCGCTCGCGAGATAAACAACGGCGGCCGCGATGTCCGCCCCTTCTCCGATCCGGCCGACCGGAACGTTCTGAAGCATCCGGTTCTTCTGGTCTTCGGTCAGCTTATCGGAGATCGCGCTGGTCACGAGGCCCGGCGCAACCGCATTCACGGTGATGCCGCGGCTGCCAACCTCCTGCGCCAACGACTTGGTCAGGCCGACAAGGCCGGCCTTCGAGGCCACGTAATTGGTCTGCCCTGGATTGCCCGTCGCGCCGACGACCGAAGAGATATTGATGATGCGGCCGAAGCGGCGCTTCATCATGCCCTTCACGGCGGCGCGGCAGAGTCGAAACGCCACGCCGAGATTGATGTCGATGACCGTCCAGAAGTCGTCATCCTTCATGCGCAAGATCAGGCCGTCGCGCGTGACGCCGGCATTGTTCACAAGGATATCGACCTGACCAAGAGCCGCTTCGGTCTCGGGGATCATCTTTTCCACCACTTCGGCGCCGCCTGAGAGGTCGGCGACGAGAACGTGCGTGCGATCGCCGAGCTCAACCGCGAGGGCGTCGAGGGCTTCCTTGCGGGTGCCGTGCAGCGCGACGGTGGCGCCCTGGGCATGCAGCGCGCGGGCAATGGCGCCGCCGATGGCGCCGCTTGCGCCCGTTACCAGGGCCTTTTTTCCTGTCAGATCGAACATCCGCGTGATCCCCTCTTATTTCTTCTTATTTCTTCTTGGCGAATTCTTCGATGTCGGCGGGCGTGCCGACGCTGATACCGGTCAAATCGCCATCAATGCGCTTGGTCAACCCCGTGAGCACTTTGCCCGCGCCGAGTTCGATCAGCGTATCGACTCCGGCATCCTTCATCAGGCGCACGCTTTCGCGCCAGCGCACCATGCCGGTGACCTGCTCGACCAGCAGGTGGCGGATTTCATCGGGATCGATGACGGTGCCGGCGGTGACGTTGGCAATCACGGGCACAACCGGCGCGGAAATTGTCACCTTCGATAAAGCATCGGCCATGACTTCGGCCGCAGGTTTCATCAACGGACAATGGAACGGCGCGCTCACCGGCAAGAGCATGGCGCGCTTGGCGCCTTTGGCTTTGGCAAGTTCAATCGCCCGCTCGACCGCGGCCTTATGGCCGGAGACGACGACCTGGCCGGGCGCGTTATCGTTCGCCGCCGCGCATATTTCGCCGTTTCCGGATGCGTCGCTCGCCACTTTCTGGGCATCGTCCACATCGAGGCCGAGCAGTGCGGCCATGGCGCCCTCGCCGACCGGGACGGCCTTCTGCATCGCCTGGCCGCGGATTTTCAGAAGGCGCGCGGTATCTGCAACGCTCAACGACCCGGCCGCCGCGAGGGCCGAATATTCGCCGAGCGAGTGACCCGCGACATAACGGGCCGTCTTGCGGATCGCGATGCCGACTTGTTTTTCGAGAACCCGGACGACGGCCATGCTGACCGCCATCAGGGCGGGCTGGGCGTTTTCGGTCAGGGTCAGTTCGTCGCCGGGGCCTTCGAACATCAGCTTGGAGAGGTGCTGGCTCAGAGCGTCGTCGACCTCCTGGAAGACCTCGCGCGCCTCGATAAAGGCGGCCGCCAGTTCCTTGCCCATGCCGACGGCCTGGGACCCTTGGCCCGGAAATACGTAGCTCCAGCTCATAATCGCCCCTCTAAACCCGCGATTTCGGGCCGGAGAGGTGACGCAAGGGGGCCCGCGTGTCAAGAAATCCCCCAGAGGGCAGTCGGGTTCGTAGGTCTAAATTATTGATTATTATAAGAAACTTTAGAAATTTCGACCTGCGGTGGCCGTTGCCGCGGGGCCGGCTCTTCCCTTGTGGAGGGCCGGGGAATGTGTATATTCCGCGCCCTTAACATAGCTCCTTGCCGGCCTTATCGGGCCGGCTATGCCGGGCGACGCCGATGGTCGGCGTTATCCTGGACGAGACAAGCCATAAGGAGAACTACCTCATGCCTCTCTATGAGAGCGTCGTGATTGCGCGTCAGGACATTGCCACCACCCAGGTGGATACCCTGGCCGACGAACTGACCAACATCCTCGCCGAAGGCGGCGGCAAGGTCACCAAGCGTGAAAGCTGGGGCCTGCGTTCGCTGACCTATCGCATCAAGAAGAACCGCAAGGGGCACTACGTTCTGTTCAACATCGACGCCCCCGCGGCGGCGATCAATGAATACGAACGCCGCATGCGCATCAATGAAGATGTGCTGCGTTACCTGACCGTGCGTGTCGATGAACATGAAGAAGGCCCGTCGGCCGTCCTGACCAATAAGGACCGCCCGGCTGAACGCACCGGTGGCTTCGGCGACCGCGGCGGCTTCGGCGGCGGCCGTGGCTTCGGTGGCGGCGGCCGTGGCCGTCCGCGTGACGATGGCGATCGTGGGGGCGACCGCGGCGGTGACCGCGACCGCTTCAGCTCGGGCCGCCGTCCTCGTTCTGACTCCGACAATCAGGGAGAAGGCTAATGGCTGCTCCGGGACGTAAACCGTTCTTCCGCCGTCGCAAGACCTGCCCGTTCACGGGCTCCAACGCGCCGAAGATCGACTACAAAGATACGCGCCTTCTTTCGCGCTACATCTCCGAGCGCGGCAAGATCGTGCCGAGCCGCATCACTGCGGTGTCGACCAAGAAGCAGCGTGAACTGGCGCGCGCGATCAAACGCGCCCGTTTCCTCGCGCTGCTGCCTTACGTCGTCGCCGTCTAGTCACCGCACGTGACCCGGGCGAGCGCGATTGCGGTCGTCGCCGGAGCGTTAGGTGGAACGTTGCTGATCGCAGCGCTGCGGCAGTCGTTTCTCGGAGTTCTCCTGGGAGCGATGTTATCGCCGCTACCGCTTGCGATGACGGCCTTCGGCCTCGGCGGGGCATTCCTGCCGGTGGCCGTGGTCGGCGGATCGGTGGCAGTGGCGGTGTTGAGCGGCTCGTTCGCTTTCGCCGCCGTCTACCTCGTGGTGGACGCCATTCCGGTCGCGATGCTGTCACGGATCGCCCTCGCGGCGGCCAAGTCCGATCCGAACGCTTCGGCGTCGGGTCAGGCGCTGGCCCGCACGGTGTGCGCTCTGACGGCCGTCGCAGTGGTCGCGATCGTCGCGGGACTCCTTCTGCTTCCGTCAGGAACAGAAGGGATCGAAGCGGCGGTCAGGGCCAGGCTGGATGAAGTGATCACCGCGATCCCTGTGGATCCGGCCGCAAGCGCCGAGCTTTTGAAAGCGCGGACGCAAGTGGTGGAGACGCTGGCTTCGTTGCTGCCGGGCGCGGTGGGCTGGAACTGGTGCCTGCGGGCACTGCTCAGCGCCGTGCTGGCGCAGACGATGCTGACGCGGATGGGATTGGCCTTGTGGCCTACGCCCGACTACCGCGGGTTCGAGGTGCAGCGTTGGTTCGTCCTGCTCTTCGCGGGAGCGGCTTGCGCGGCTCTGGTGCTGAGCGGCGACGTGGCGTTCGTCGCGGGGAATGCGGCCGCGGTGCTTTCGCTTCCGCTGCTCCTGCAAGGCCTCGCGGTTGCGCACAGCGCCGCGAAGGCGATGCGGCAGGGTCCGACCCTGCTGGTGGTTTTTTATATCGTGACGCTGGTGACCGTACCGGCGTCGTTCGTCCTGCTGGTCGGTTTGGCGGTGGCGGATCATGTTTTGCAATTACGGGCGCGGCTGATGAAGCCGTGAGGATCAACCACGAGCCGCACTTCAACGAAGTGCGTTTTGAAGCGCATTTTCAAATGAAAATGCCCTAGGAGGTAAAGATGGAAGTCATTCTGCTCGAGCGTATCGACCGGTTGGGTCAAATGGGCGAAGTCGTGAACGTGAAGCCGGGCTTTGCCCGCAACTTCCTGTTCCCGCAGAAGAAGGCCCTGCGCGCCAACAAGGAAAACCGCGCTTATTACGAATCCAAAAAAGTCGAACTCGAAGCTATCAACCTGAAGCGCAAGGGCGAAGCCGAAGTCGTCGCGAAGAAGATGGAAGGCCTGAAGCTGATCATCATTCGCTCGGCCGGCGAAGGCGGCCAACTGTATGGTTCCGTCTCGGCCCGCGACATTGCCGCTTCCCTCAAGGAACAGGGCATCACGGTCGAAGCCACCCAAGTGCTGCTGAATGCGCCGGTGAAAGTCCTCGGCACGTTCAAGTCCCCGGTCCGCCTGCATCCGGAAGTGAAGGTCGACGTGGAATTCACGGTCGCCCGCTCGATGGAAGAAGGCAACCTGAAGATCGCCGAAGCCGCGCAGCTCCTGGAGCGCGCGGAAGACGCCGAGAAGCTGCTGGGCGACGAAGCCCCGGCCGAAGAGGCGGCGGAAGAAGCCCAGGCTTAAGCCGGCTTCCCAGGAAGGGCGTTGCAATCGGCGCGGGCCTAAAAAAGGCCCGCGCCGATTTGCTTTTCGCCGGAGCGCACACTTATATAAGCCCACCCGTTTTCTATACCCGTCGAGGTTTCCCATGGCTGAAGCCCACCAGATCCCCGTAACCGTGCTGACCGGCTATCTCGGCGCGGGCAAGACGACCCTTCTCAACCGCGTGCTGACCGAGAACCACGGCAAGAAGTACGCCGTGATCGTCAACGAGTTCGGCGAGATCGGGATCGACAACGATCTTGTCGTGGGCGCCGACGAGGAAGTGTTCGAAATGAACAACGGGTGCATCTGTTGCACCGTGCGCGGCGATCTGATCCGCATCATCGCCGGGCTCCTGAAGCGCCGCGACAAGTTCGACGCTATCCTGGTGGAAACCACCGGCCTCGCCGATCCGGCGCCTGTCACGCAGACCTTCTTCACCGATGAAGATGTGCGCAAGAAAACCAAGCTGGACAGCATCGTCACGGTGGTCGACGCAAAACACATTGAGCAGCGTCTGGCCGACAGCGGCGAAGCGAAAGAACAGATCGCCTTCGCCGACATCGTACTGCTGAACAAGACCGACCTTGTGGACAAGGATGCCCTGCGTCACGTCGAAGCACGCGTGCGCGGGCTGAACCCGTTCGCGACCATCTATCACACCGCGCGCGCCGCCATCGATCTCGACAAGGTCCTGGACCGCGGCGCGTTCGACCTGAAACGCATCCTAGAGCACGATCCGTGTTTCCTGCACGGCCACGCCTTCGACCCAAATCACGACCACAGCCACGATCACGATCATGGACATGACCATCACCACGGGCATGATCATGGGCATGACCATGGGCACGACCATGGGCACGAGCACGGACATGACCATGAGCATGGCGCGATCAATCCCGTGCACGACGAAGCCATCCGCAGTATCTCGCTGACCACCGACGCCCCGCTAAACGAACAGAAGTTCGATATGTGGATCAATGAAGTCCTGCGCACCAAAGGCCAGGATCTTCTGCGCGCCAAGGGCATCCTCAACATGGCGGGCAAGGACGAACGGTTCGTGTTCCAAGCGGTGCACATGGTCTCGGAAGGAAATTACACCGGCCCGTGGCCGGCGAAGGACAAGCGCAAGAGCCGCTTGGTGTTCATCGGGCGCAAGATCGATCCGGACACCGAAACGTTGCTCAAGGCCGGCTTCGACGCCTGCACCGCATAAGATCCGCACCCGTGGCTCATCAAAAAGCGCAAGCCCGCGTGGCGTCCTGGGAGTTCGGCGATTACGCGGTCGCCGCGGCCCAGAACGGTCGCCTCATGGCCATGGGATTCGGCGACGGATCCGTGCGCCTCTTCGACAGCGAGACCCTGGACGCGGTGCCCGTTGTGGTCGGCGCGCATAAGGGCGCATGCCTGTCGCTCGCGCCCGACATCGAGAAAGGCGCGTTCCTGTCCGGAGGCGACGACGGGAAGCTCGTGAAAATCGCAGCGATCGGGTCCGCGGAGACCTTGTGGGAATCCAAGGGAAAGTGGGTGGAGCATGTCACCGCTCACGACGGCGCGGGCGTGCGCGTGTTCGCTGTCGGCAAAACTGCGACCATCATCAATAAGAAGGGCGAACTGCGCGAACTGACGCACGCCAGCAGCGTTGGCGGCCTTGCGATCAATCCCAAGGGTAAGCGTTTGGCCGTATCGCACTATAACGGCGTCAGCTTGTGGTGGCTGGGCAGCACCGCCACGGCCTCGCTGCTGGAGTGGCGCGGATCGCATCTGCAGGCGGTATGGTCGCCGGACGGCGACTATCTCATCACCGCGATGCAGGAGAACGCCTTGCACGGCTGGCGGCTTTCGGACGGCGAACATATGCGCATGACCGGCTACCCGGGTAAGGTGCGCAATATCGCCTTCACGCGGCGTGGGCACTTCCTGGCAACGACCGGCTCGGACAGCGTGATTTGCTGGCCTTTCGCCGGGAGCGGGCCGATGGGCAAGCCGCCCGCGGAATTCGGCTCGGCCACGGAAGGCGCGTTGGTGAGTACCGTTGCCGCAAATCCGAAGCTCGATATTGTCGCGGCGGGATTTGAGGACGGCAGCGTGATCGTCGGCCAACCCGGTTCCGTGAATACGATCGGCATTCTCGATCCTACGGGTAGCCCGGTCACAGCGATGGCCTGGAATCCGGATGGCGACCGTCTTCTGGTGGGCAACGAAGCCGGCACTGTTCACTTCGCCGATTTCCGAGGCTAGCCGCGCCATGTCGCCGCTCGTGAAAACGATTCTGTTCGCGGGTCCCATTACCATCGCCGCCGTCGGCGCCGGCGCGATCTGGATGACGAAGCAGCGCCCGGCGACAAGCGCCGACCATACCGATGCGCGCCTGGTGGCCGAAGGGCGGCAGGTGTACGCGAATCACTGCGCCGTCTGTCACGGGGCCAATCTCGAAGGCCAGCCGAACTGGATGAAGCACCTGCCGGATGGCAAGCTGCCGGCGCCGCCGCACGACCCGACTGGACACACGTGGCATCACTCCGACGGGCGGCTGTTCTTGATCATCAAGGACGGCCTCGGCGACGACTATCCGACCGATATGCCCGTGTTCAAAGACGTCCTGACCGACCACGAGATCTGGGCGGTGCTGGCCTACATCAAGAGCACTTGGCCGGAAGATATCCGCGCCAAGCAGCCGCGCCCGCAGCCCAAACCCGCCGCGAGCTAAGTCCTTAGCGTGAGGACGATCAACATGATGATCCCGAGCGCGATCCGGTAATAGGCGAACGGCGTAAAACCGTGCTTGGAGATGAACCCGAGCACCGTGCGCACCACCGCGAAGGCCACGAGGAAGGCGGCGAAGAAGCCCACGGCGATGATCGACAGATTATCCGTCGTGAGCACATCCCGATTTTTGTAGAGATCGTAGACCGTCGCCGCGAGCATGGTCGGGATGGCCAGGAGGAACGAGAACTCGGCCGCCGCGCGGCGCTCGACCCCAACCAAGAGCGCCCCCATGATCGTCGCACCGGAACGCGAGACGCCGGGGATCATTGCGACACATTGGAAGAGCCCGATCGCAAGGGCTTTCGGCCAGGGGATCTGTTCCGGCGCATGATAGAGCGCCGTTTTTTGCGCACGCTCGATGATCAGAATCGCGATGCCACCTAGGATCAGCGCGACGCTGACCACCCACGGCGAGAACAGGACGCCCTTGATGAAGGAGTATGCGAAGACGCCGATGACCATCGCGGGCAGGAACGCGAGGATCAAATTGATCGTGAATTTTTGCGCCGGAGCCTCGGTGAATACACCGCGCACCGTTTGGAAAATCTTGATCCGGTAAATCCACACCACGGCGAGGATGGCGCCGAGTTGAATGACGATCTCGAACATCTTTCCGGGCGGACCCTGGAAACCGAGAAGATCGATGAGCAGGATCAGGTGGCCGGTCGACGACACCGGCAAAAACTCGGTCAGCCCCTCGACCAAGCCGAGGAAGGCCGCTTGCAGAAAAGTGATGAAATCCATGTATGAAGAATCCGCGCCAGACCAGCGGGCGCATGAGGACAGAGGCGCTTTAGCTTGGCAAGAAAAATGGACGAGAGCGCCGCGCCACTGCACGCGGGGCGGGAACACTTTCCTCGCAGCTATGGTTCCGGTGGGGCGAGACTCGATTTCAGGACATCGACCTGGGCGCTACACTGCTCGAGCGATGCGGAAGCGCCGTCAACGAGACCAGCGGCTTGCTCCGCCTTCGACTTCCACTGGTTGCGATCCTGCTCCAGAGCAGCGATGGAGGACACCGTCGCCTCCAGGCGGTACTGGAGCGAGAGGGTGTAACCTCCGATTCCGGCGAGCAGGATCAGCGCGACGGCGAGGCCCTGGCCATAGAAACGCGATTTGCGGTCCATAAGTATTTCTCTGTTCAGAGAAAATACTTTTGAAACGCGGCCGAAATGATCGCGTGGACGGCGAAAGGATGGCTCAGGGATGTCTTATTCGTGCGCAACCGGGCGTCGGCGAATTATCCCCACTAGTTTGAGATATCCACAGGCGGAGTTCGTTTTGGGGTATTCTCCTCCGGGGCTGAAGTAGGCATTTTCCTACGCTCCAAAAAGGACAGTTTTCGTACAATGGCAACGCCACTTCGCGTCACCGACCCGGCCGACGCCGGTCAGGCTCTTCGCACCCCGCCGCACAACTATGAAGCGGAGCGCGCGCTGCTGGGCGCGATCCTGATGAACAACCGTGCCTATGAGCGCGTGCAAGAATTCCTGCGCCCGACCCATTTCGCCGACCCCGTCAACGGGCGTATCTACGAGTCCTGCGGCAAGCTCATCGAGCAAGGCCATCAGGCGAACCCGGTGACCTTGAAGACCTATCTCGAGCGCGACGACCTGGTCATGAGCGCGGGCGGGATGAAGTACATCGCGAGCCTCGCGGCGGGCGCGGTCACGGTCATCAATTCCACCGAATACGGCAAGCTGATCTACGACCTGTTCCTGCGGCGCGAATTGATCGATCTGGGCGAAGAGATCGTCAACAAGGCGTTCGACGCAACGCCCGATGAAACCGCGATTCAACAGATCGAAGCCTCCGAACAGGTGCTGTTCAATCTTGCCTCCGAAGGGACGCTCGAAGGCGGTTTCCAGAGCTTCGGCACCGCGCTGGTCACGGCGATCAACCTGGCCGAAGCGGCGCACCGGCGCGAGGGCGCGTTGGCGGGCGTCACCACCGGCCTGCTCGATCTCGATAAGAAGCTGGGCGGCCTGCACTCCTCGGACCTGATCATCCTCGCGGGACGTCCGTCGATGGGTAAGACGGCGCTCGCGACCACAATCGCGTTCAACGCGGCGCACTACTTCCGCACCACCGACCGCGCCGAGGACCGGGGCAAGCAGGTGGCGTTCTTCTCGCTCGAAATGTCGTCCGAGCAGCTCGCCACGCGTATCCTGGCGGAGCGCTCGAAGATCAACAGCCACATGATCCGCACCGGCGGCCTTTCGAATGACGATTTCAGCCGCCTGGTGGTCGCAAGCCAGGAAGTGGCGGAGACGCCGCTGCATATCGACGACACGCCGGCCGTGACCGTGTCCACGATCCGCACGCGCTGCCGCCGTCTTGCGCGCCAGAACAAAACAGCCGATGGTTCGCCGGGTCTCGGGCTGATCGTGATAGACTATCTGCAGCTGATCGCGCCGAGCCGCAGCGAGAAGGCGGAGAACCGCGTGCAGGAAATCTCGGCCATCACCCGTGGGCTGAAAGCGCTGGCCAAGGAACTCAACGTGCCCGTAATGGCGCTGTCGCAGCTGTCGCGCGCGGTCGAGCAACGCGAAGACAAACGCCCCCAACTGGCCGACTTGCGTGAATCCGGCTCCATCGAACAGGACGCGGACGCGGTGATGTTCGTCTACCGCGAACAGTATTACCTGGAGCGCGCCGAGCCCTCGCAGCGGCCCGACGAAGGCAGCGATAAGTTCGCTGAACGTCACACCAATTGGCAGAAGCGCTGCGAACAGGCCCACAACATCGCCGAAGCGATCGTCGCCAAGCAGCGTCATGGCCCCATCGGGACGGTCCGGCTGTACTTCGATCCCAATTACACGCATTTCAGCGATCTGATCGACCAGAGCCACCTACCTCCGCCGATCGAAGATTAGCCCGCGTATCGTGTTTAAACCTCTCCCGCTCTTGCCCAAAAAAGCGGGGGAGGCCATACACGCTTTATGCCTGTGAGCCCCCCTTCCCGCCTCTCCTCGAGCCCGGCCGAGCGCGCCGGAGCGTATCTCACCGTGGACCTTGCGGCCCTGGTCGAGAATTGGCGCCTGCTGAAACGCCAGGTCGGGGCCGGCTGCGAGATGGGCGCGGTGGTGAAGGCCGATGCCTATGGCACGGGCCTGGAGCCGGTGGGCAAGGCGCTTAAGGACGCTGGGTGCACGACGTTCTTCGTCGCGCACCTCGACGAGGGCCTCACGTTGCGCACGGCCGTGGGCGATGCGCCGCGGATCGTGGTGATGCACGGTCCCAACAAAGGGACCGAACGCGACTTCGCGGCGTACCGGCTTGTCCCGGTTCTCAATTCGCCCGCACAAATCGAGCGCTGGCGCGGCTTCGCGCAAACCAACGACGTGCTGATGGAAAGCATCGTGCATATCGACACCGGCATGAATCGACTGGGCCTGACGCCGCGCGAATTCGAAACGCTGATATCCGATTCCGACGGCTTCGTTGGGCTGCACCCACTGGCGCTGATGAGTCACTTGGCCTGCGCCGAAGAAAACACTCCGATGAACGGGGAGCAACAACGAAGGTTCGCCTCGGCGCTTGCGACCTTCCGCGGCAAATTCCCGGACGCCAAAGGAAGCTTCGCGAACTCCTCGGGCATTTTCCTGGGCTCGGCCTATCACTTCCACTACGCCCGCCCCGGCGTCGCGCTCTACGGGGCGAACCCCTTGTCGGGCAAGCCGAACCCGATGATCCCGGTGGTACGGTTGCGCGGCAAAATCCTGCAGGTCCGGCGCGTTGACGCTGCCGCACCCGTTGGATATGGTGCCACCTACACGGCGCAAGATGGGGCGAAATTGGCAACGGTCTCAATAGGTTACGCCGACGGGTTGTTGCGCTCGCTGTCCAATCGCGGACATGGGTATATCGACGACATCAAGGTGCCTGTGGCGGGCCGTGTGTCCATGGATCTCACCATTTTCGATGTGACAGCCGTACCCGATTCAAGCCTCGGGCCCGACGCGACGATCGAACTCATCGGCCGCCATCTGTCGGTGGACGACGTCGCAACAGAGGCCGGCACGATTTCCTATGAGATTCTGACCAGCCTCGGCGCGCGTTATGCGCGTCAGTATGTGAAGTGAATTCCGCCATATGAATTTTCTGGCCACCATCGGCGCCGTCGTCCTCGCCTTCTTCGGCCATCTGGGACGTCTTGTGATCTTCACCGGCACGGCGATCTCGCACTGCGTGCGCCCGCCTTTCTATCCGCGCCTGATCGGCCGCCAGATGATCGATATCGGCTATTACTCCCTGCCGGTCGTAGGCCTCACGGCGATCTTCTCGGGGATGGTGCTGGCGCTGCAAAGCTACACAGGCTTCGCGCGCTTTTCTGCCGAGAGCGCGATCGCCAACGTTGTCGTGCTGTCGCTGACCCGCGAACTGGGACCAGTGCTTGCAGGACTGATGGTCGCGGGGCGCATTGGCGCCTCGATGGCCGCCGAAATCGGCACCATGCGCGTAACCGAACAGATCGACGCGCTCACAACGCTGTCCACCAATCCGTTCAAATATCTGGTGGCGCCGCGCCTGATCGCGGGTTTGTTGATGCTGCCTGCCCTGGTGCTGGTGGCCGATATCATCGGCGTGTTCGGCGGCTATATGGTCGCGGTGTATAAGTTGGATTTCAACGCCGGGATCTATCTCAGCAACACCGTGGATTTCCTGGAGCCCCTCGACGTGATCTCCGGCCTCGTCAAAGCTTCGGTGTTCGGCTTCATCATTGCATTGATGGGATGCTATTCGGGCTATCACTCGAAGGGCGGCGCGCAAGGCGTGGGCACCGCGACGACCAACGCCGTCGTCTCATCATCGATCCTCATCCTGACGTTTAACTACGTCATCACCGAACTCTTCTTCGGAACCTGACATGACACCGAAGATCGGCCTCAAGGACGTAAAAAAGAGTTTCGGCGACAAGAAGGTTCTCGACGGCGTGACGCTGGATATCGCCAAAGGCGAATCCGTTGTCGTCATCGGCGGGTCCGGCACCGGCAAGTCCGTGCTGTTGAAATGCATCCTCGGGATCCTGCTCGCTGATTCAGGCGTCATCGAAGTGGACGGCGAAGATGTGACGCACCGTCGCGCCGGGCAGCGTGACGCGGTGAACCGCAAGTTCGGCATGCTGTTCCAGGGCGGCGCGTTGTTCGACAGCTTGCCGGTATGGGAAAATGTCGCCTTCGGCCTGATTCAGGCGGAGCACATGAGCCGCAAGCACGCCAAAGAGAAAGCCATCGAGACGCTGGCGAAGGTAGGGTTGTCCGCCGATGTCGCCAACCTTCTGCCGGTGGAGCTTTCGGGCGGGATGCAAAAACGCGTGGGCCTTGCGCGCGCCATCGCCAGTTCGCCTGAGATCGTGTTCTTCGACGAGCCGACGACAGGGCTCGATCCGATCATGGGCGATGTCATCAACGATCTGATCATCGAGGTGGTGCGCAAACAGGGCATTACCGCGCTGTCGATCACGCACGACATGCACTCGGCCAAGAAGATCGGCGACCGCATCGCCATGCTATACCAAGGCAAGCTGATCTGGGTGGGCGATGCGAAGACGGTGGACGCGAGCGGGAACGACTATGTCGACCAGTTCGTCCATGGCCGCGCCGAAGGTCCGATCAAGATGCAGGTGAGACGCTAGGCGACATCATTTCTTCACCTTCAGGGGAAGACGATGAAGGGCGGGACAGATAACAAAGTGATCCATGGCTAAATCGACGACCAGCTTCGTCTGCCAGAACTGCGGCGCGACTTACACGAAATGGGCCGGCAAGTGCGACGCGTGCGGCGAGTGGAACACCATCGTCGAAGAGGCGCCGCGCGAGAGCGCGCCGAAGGGCCTGGGCGGCAAGGCCGGCCGCAAGATCGCGTTTGTGGATCTCAAATCCGAAGGCGTTCCGCCGCCGCGCCGAGTGACAGGCATCGGCGAATTGGACCGCGTGTGCGGCGGCGGCCTGGTGCCCGGATCCGCGATCCTGGTCGGCGGCGATCCCGGCATCGGAAAGTCGACGTTATTGCTGCAAGCCTCGGGCGTGCTCGCCGCGAAGTGCACCGTCGCCTACATCACCGGTGAAGAGGCGGTGGATCAGGTGCGCTTGCGCGCCGAGCGGCTGGGGCTCAGCAAGGCCAACGTCCAGCTCGCGGCCGCGACCAATGTGCGCGATATCATCGCGAGCCTCGAAAGCGGGACTTCGCCGGACGTGGTGGTGATCGATTCCATCCAGACGATGTATGCCGACAACGTGGAATCGGCGCCGGGGACGGTGACGCAGGTGCGTACGTGCGCTCACGAACTTATTCGCGTCGCGAAACGCCGCGGCTTTACCTTGTTCCTTGTGGGCCATGTGACGAAGGAAGGCACCCTGGCCGGGCCGCGGGTGCTGGAGCATATGGTGGACACGACGCTCTACTTCGAAGGGGACCGCGGCCATCAGTTCCGGATCCTGCGGGCGGTGAAGAACCGCTTCGGGCCGACGGACGAGATCGGCGTGTTCGAAATGACGGACGCGGGCCTGGCCGAGGTGCTCAATCCCTCAGCCCTTTTCCTGGCCGAACGGCGGGGCAACGTGAGCGGCAGCGCGGTATTCGCCGGCCTCGAAGGTACCCGGCCGGTTCTTGTGGAAATTCAAGCCCTTGTAGCCCCTTCCGCGCTCGGCACGCCGCGCCGGGCGGCGGTCGGTTGGGATATGGCCCGGCTGAACATGGTCCTGGCCGTTTTGGAGGCCCGGTGCGGCCTTGCCTTCACCGGGCGTGACCTTTATCTGAACGTCGCCGGCGGCCTTCGGATACAGGAGCCGGCCGCGGACCTCGCGGTCGCGGCGGCGCTGGTTTCAGCCCTGACGGGCGATCCCGTCCCCGCCGATGCGGTGGTGTTCGGCGAGATCGGCCTCTCTGGCGAGGTTCGGGCGGTGGCGCAGCGCGACGTGCGCCTCAAAGAAGCCGCGAAACTGGGCTTTAAGCAGGCCTGGATCCCGCGCTCGGCCCGCAAGACCGAACAGAAGGCCGACGAAGGCAAGACGGGGCTGACAATAAAGAGCATGGGTCACGTGCAGGACGTGGTGAGCCAATTTACCGACGCGTCTGTTTCCCGCACGCCGGCGCGCAAAGCGGCGGGTGACTGATGCAAGGCTTGCCGGTCAACGGCCTGGATCTTGCCGTAGGCGCCATCCTCCTCATCTCCGCGCTCATTGCCTTCATCCGGGGTTTTGTTCACGAGGTGCTGTCCATCGCCGCCTGGATCGGCGCGGTGGCCGCCGTGATCTACGGCTTTCCCTTCGTTCAGCCGCATGTGCGCGCGCTAATCCCGATTAATTGGGCCGCCGACGCCGCCGCCGCGGTCGGGATCTTCATTCTGGTGCTGTTGATCCTGTCCATCGCGACGCACGCGGTGGCGCGCGCCATTCAGAAGAGCGCGCTCGGGAATCTCGACCGCTCGCTGGGTTTCGTGTTCGGCATCGGGCGCGCCATCGTCATCCTTGCGGTTGGACTGATCATCACCGACTGGTTGACCGAGCGCGAGCGTCCGCAGTGGATCGAGACCGCGAAGACCTTGCCGGTGATCGAGATGGCTGCCGAGGGACTGGTATCGGTGCTGCCGCCCTCGTTCATGCCGCCGGCATTGGCGCCGAAGCCGGCCGCCTTGATTAAAGCCCAGGAAGCCATACATACCGCCAAGACACTCGAACGCCTGAACCGGCCGGCGCCGGCGGCGAATGCCTCCGCCGCGAAAGAAAAAAGCGCGGAAGCCGGGTACCAAAATCAGGAACGCCGGGATATAGAACGGCTCATGAATAGCACCCTGAGCCCGGAGACGACCGCACCTCATGAGTGACCGGCTCAGCACCCATCCTTTCATCGGCACATCGGGCGTCCAGAACGACCGTGTCGACGACGACCACCTCGGCGAAGAATGCGGCGTATTCGGGATCATCGGCGATCCGGAAGCGGCCGCGCATACCTCGCTCGGCCTCCATGCCCTCCAGCATCGCGGCCAGGAAGCGGCCGGAATCGTCAGCTTCGACGGCGTGCAGTTCCATAGCCACCGCGGCATGGGCCACGTATCGGAAAACTTCGCCAGCGAAGCAGTGATGGAGCGCCTCAGGGGCAACATGGCTATCGGCCATACGCGTTATGCCACCACCGGCGAAACCATCCTGCGCAACGTGCAACCCCTGTTCGCCGAACTCGATACGGGCGGATTCTCGATCGCGCACAACGGCAACCTCACCAACGCGCTCACCCTGCGTCAGGAACTGAAGCGGCGCGGCTGCCTGTTCCAATCGACTTCGGATACCGAAGTCGTCATCCACCTGATGGCCATCAGCGAGGAAACGACGTTCGAGGACCGGCTGGTCGACGCGCTGCGCCAGGTGGAAGGCGCCTATTCCTTTGTCTGCTTGATGAATGGCGCGCTGATCGGCGCGCGCGATCCCTTGGGCGTACGGCCCCTGGTGCTGGGCAAATCCGAGAACTCCTACGTACTTGCGTCCGAGACTTGCGCCCTCGATATCATTGGCGCGGAATATGTGCGCGACGTGGACGCCGGCGAAGTCGTGATCATCACGCAAGAGGGGGTGCGAAGCCTAAAGCCTTTCCCCAAGCAGCATCCGCGCTTCTGCATCTTCGAATATATCTACTTCGCGCGACCCGACAGCGTTTCGGAAGGCCACAGCGTGTACGATGTGCGCAAGAAGATCGGCGCGCAACTAGCTCTGGAAAGCGGTGTCGATTGCGACGTGGTCGTGCCGGTGCCGGACTCCGGCGTGCCGGCGGCCCTGGGCTATGCGGCGGCGGCGAAAGTGCCGTTCGAATACGGAATCATCCGTAATCACTACGTCGGCCGCACCTTCATCCAGCCTACCGATAAAACGCGCAACCTCGGTGTCAAACGCAAGCACAACCCGAACCGCGACGTGCTGGAAGGAAAGCGCGTGGTGCTCGTTGACGATTCGATCGTGCGCGGTACGACCTCGAAGAAAATCGTCGAGATGGTACGCCAGGCCGGCGCGACGGAAGTGCACATGCGCATCTCCAGCCCGCCGACGGCCCATCCGTGTTTCTTCGGCATCGACACGCCCGATTACGACAAGTTGCTCGCCCATCAATACGACGTGCAGTCGATGGCGAAGCTGCTGGGCGTCGACAGCCTTGCCTTCATTACCATTGACGGGCTGTACAAGGCCCTCGGCGAAGCCAAACGCGACATGGCGCACCCGCAATTCTGCGACGCCTGTTTCACCGGCGATTATCCGGCGCCGCTGACGGACCGCAAGGCTGGCACCCAACCGAAGCAGCTCTCGCTGCTCACCGAGAGAGCTTAAGCACGTGACACAGACCGGCAAGTTGGCGGGCCGCATTGCGCTCGTGACCGGCGCATCGCGGGGCATCGGCCGCGCGGTGGCATTGAGATACGCCAAAGAAGGCGCGCAGGTGATTGCCTTCGCCCGGACCACCGGTGCGCTGGAAGAGCTCGATGACGAGATCCGCAAGGCCGGCGGATTACCGGCTGTGCTGGTGAACGAGAGCCTCACGGACTTCGACAAGATCGACCAGACCGGCGCCGCCTTGTTCCAGCGGTTCGGTAAGCTCGACATTCTGGTGGGGAACGCCGGCATGCTGGGCCAGCTCTCGCCCATGGGTCACTACACGCCGAAGATGTGGACCGATGTGTTCAATCTCAATGTTCACGCGAATTGGCGTTTGATTCGCGCAATGGATTTATTGCTGCGGCAGTCCGACGCCGGTCGCGCGATCTTCGTTACCTCCGGTGTGGCGCGCCGAGCGGCCATGTACTGGGGGCCTTATGCGGCCTCGAAGGCGGCATTGGAGCAGATGGTAAAGGTCTACGCCGCTGAAATGGCCCATACGAAGGTGAAGGCCAATATTGTCGATCCAGGCCGCGTGCGCACCAAGATGCGCGCTCAAGCCTATCCGGGCGAAGATCCGATGAGCCTGCCGGCACCCGAGCAGATCACTGACATATTCGTCGATCTCGCGACGCCTGCGGAGGCGCGTAACGGCGCCGTCGTTTCCGCCTAATCATCTTCTTCCTCAGGCTCTTACACGCGGCACCCGCGAACGCAGGGCGGGAACACTCGCCCGCTTGCACCGTTGCACCCCCAGCCTCTTCTCCTTGCTCGGGGGGTCCCTGAGTGCATTGCCAGTCACGCGTGAAAGCCCCATGCCGTCCGCGAATTCCAATTCTCCGCTGTCGCCGTTTCGCGGCACGCTGACCGCGAGCGAAGTGGCCGAAGGCATAAACGCGGCCATCCGCAACGCCAAACG
The DNA here is from genome assembly GCA_041905525.1 of Rhodospirillaceae bacterium. GTDB lineage: Bacteria > Pseudomonadota > Alphaproteobacteria > Rhodospirillales > Rhodospirillaceae > SHVO01. The sequence goes on along the minus strand of JAYRKY010000010.1, from coordinate 58,830 downwards.
CCTCGCCGCGGACGCGAAGATCCTGCTCGACGCCAAACGTTATCCGTCGGCCGCCTCGATGGCCGCCCTGTCGGTCGAGGAAAGCGAAAAGGTCTCCACGCTGCGCGCCATGTGCCTTTCGCGCTCGAAGAGCGAACTGCTCGGCGCGTGGAAGGACTATCGCGCGCATCACCCGAAGAACACCGCTTGGATCCTCTCCGAGCTGGTGCAAAAAAGCGCACGGCATCTTTCGGAGTTCAAGGACGCCACAGACACAAACGGTGAGACTGTGGAAGTGCTCGACATGCTGAAACAACTGGGATTCTACACCGACAGCTACCGCCAAGGGTTTTGGACCGAGCCATCGGCGATGATCGATGCGACGATCGCGCGGACCTTGGTCGAGATCGCCGAAAGCATGTGTACCAAAGCAGAGGTATCGCCGCGCGAGATAGAACTGTGGGTCGAACATGTGGGACCGGCGTGGCTGTCGCGGCGTATGCCCGATGTGCTCATGCAATGGGCGAAGGCGATGGAGCAGGAAGGGCTGGCGAAGCCGCCCCCGTCGGTGCTGGAAAAGCTGCCGCTCGATGAATTGATGAGCGCCGACGTAGAGCGCGCAAAAAAATACAAGCACTAAGCCGCGCGTGAAGCGCGAGCGTACGGGATGCACCGCCGCCTGCGGCTGAAATCGTCCCGCGCTCCCAACTTTTTCAATTCTCTATCGTTCACCCGGACGCGTTTCCATAGCGCCCGCTGTTCATTCATGCTGACCTTCGTCATTCCCGTTCGCCACCACGCCACCGCGAAAGACTGGCGCGCGATCCGTACTCGCATGGCGGTCACCCTGCGCTCCTTGCGTGCGCAGGACAGCGATGAATGGAATGCCGTGATCGTGGCGAACCATGGCGCCGATCTTCCTGCCGATCTACGTCGATGCGATGTGGTGCGAGTGGACCTTGCGCCTAATGCGCTGGACCCCAGCGCCGGGCAGGAAGCGGTATGGCAGGCGATCCGCCGCGACAAGGGCCGGCGTCTTCTCAAAGGTCTCTTACATGCACGCACGATGGGCATGTTGCGGGGGCATGTCATGGTGGTGGATTACGACGACATGGTGAGTCGACGTCTCGCCGGGTTCGTCGCTCAGGATCCGCATGCGTACGGCTGGTATGTGAACGCTGGATACATGTTCTCGGGCGAGCGGCTCCTGTTCTCCTACCCGCGGGAGTTCTTCGAGCTATGCGGTACATCTCACATCGTGCGGGCCGACCTGCTCGATCTTCCCGCCGACGAAGACCACGCCACCGAGGCCTATGTCTCGCGAACCCTCGGGAGCCATAAGTTCATCAAGCGCGATCTTGAAGCCCGCGGGACGCCGTTGGCGCCTTTGCCGTTTCCCGGTGCAATTTACCGCATGGGACATGGCGATACCGCGAGCGGATCGACATCGATGGTGCGCTACTCACTGCGCAAGGAATCACTGCGGCGCCCCGTATCGCTCGCGCGTCAACTCGCGAAATTCCGATTTATGGGAGCAACACTCGCGAACGAATTCTTCGACGGCCATCCCGGGTGACGGCTCGCCGCGTTCGCCGCGGCCAACGCAACACCGGGACGGCCACGACGTTAAGACCCTCGCGCATATCAATAAAAGGAGTGGCGATGAGCGTATTCGGCAGAATCATGGACCGCATTTTCCGGCACAAACGCGCGGAGGCTCACGAAGCCCAGACCCGTCAGCAGAGCCAACTATCGCCGCAGGCGCAGACGCAGCAGGGGGACATGATGCGACCGCCCATCAAACAGGCGGGTGCGCAGCAGGCACCGCAAGCTCAGATGCGCACGCAAGCCCAGGCGCAACCGCAGACGGTCGATATCGAAGCGGTGCTGTCGGAGATGGCGGCCAAGAACCCGCAGAAGCTAAACTGGCGGGCCTCGATCGTGGATCTGATGAAGCTGGTGGGAATGGAAAGCAGTCTAGCCAAGCGCAAGGAATTGGCGCAGGAGCTTGGCTATACCGGCGATATGAACGACAGCGCCACCATGAACATTTGGCTTCATAAGCAGGTAATGCGCAAGCTGGCCGAAAACGGCGGAAAGGTCCCGGCCAACTTGATGGATTGAGGTTAGAATTCGCAGAAGAGCATCGCCTGCAACAGGCGATGCCTTTTTCTTTAAGGTTCGTGCTCGAGGACGAGAACTCCGGCGTATTTCTCGGAGGCGTATTCGACCGCGCGGTGGAACGCGCTGGGTCCGACGAAACCGGTAATGCAGAAATCCAGGCCGTCGGCGCTCGGAGTGCGAACGATCCATCCGGTTTGACGCGGATAGACATAAGCCAGGGCAGCCACGCGCTGGAGTTCGCCGGTGGGTCCCAACATGGCTTTCGCGTCTTCGGCAGGATTACGGATGGTGGTCATACAGGCAAAACGCAGGGACTGTGGCTGAATCTCGTCCAACTTGCGGTGACGCAGAGGTATGGCGCCCGGCGGCAAATTTGTGGGCCTCAGTGTTACGCGCAAAGTTTCGCCCCGTTTCGCCGCCACATTTCAAGGGCCGGCGTTTCGGAGTAGGATTGCGTCATGACGTTCCTGAAGATCATGGTCGCGCTTGTCGTTGCCTACGCGGCGGCGGTGGCGATGCTCTATGCCGTCCAAGACCGCTTGCTGTTTCCGGCCGGTCTTGCTGTGCAGACCGGTACGCCGGTGCCGCCGGACGCCCCGCGCCTCGAATTGACGACGGCGGACGGCGCCACGCTTCACGGTGTTCGCCTGGCGCCGCCCGCGGCGCCCGTGACCGACCGATTGATCATCCTCGCGTTCGGCGGCAACGCCTGGAACGCCGAGACCGCTGCTATGTACCTCTTCACGCTCTATCCGCAGGCGGAGGTGGTGGCGTTTCATTACCGTGGGTATCCGCCCAGTACAGGCCGCGCCTCCGTCGACGCCTTAATCGCGGACGCGCCGCTGATTTACGACACAGTGCGCGCGGCGGCGGACACACAAGGCGCGGGCGCGCGAATCATAGCGGCAGGCTTTAGTATTGGGTCTGGGGTCGCGGTGCATCTCGCGCGGGAACGCAAGCTCGACGGATTGATCCTTGTGACGCCTTTCGACTCCCTCGCCGAGCTGGCGAAAGTGCATTTTCCCTGGGTCCCGGCTGCGGCGCTGCTCAAAAACCCGATGCGCAACGGCGAACTCTTGCGCGGGCTGGATGTGCCGACGGCAATTATCGCGGCCGAGAACGACGAAATCATCCCGCGCGAACGGGCGTCGATGATGCGTGGCGCCGCAAAGCGCCTCGTCTACAGCCGCACCATCAAAGAGGCCGGGCACAACGATATCTACGGGCGTCAGGATTTCGCGATCGCGATGCGAGAAGCGCTGGCGGCGGTGGAAAACGGCTGGCAGATGGCGCCGTAAACGGAAGCTGGTCCGGAAATTCTGCATGTACGTCCGGAACCATCGGCGAAATTCAACGCCTCATCGACAGAAGCTTTTGCGAAGTTGCTAGGCGCGAGACAGCCAAGTCGCAATTTTTGAATTGCGGCAGCGGGTATCGCTTATGCAGCTCTCGTAGCCTCCAGCAGCTACGATTACATCTTCATCGACAGTTTCACTTGCCAGCCGAGTTCAACCTCGGTCCTGGCACCACGCGCACAGGCGCTCCTCGGATTCGGACTTGCCGGCTTGGCGCCGCGCGGAGACGCAAGGCAAACCAAGACTTCGAGCCAATTTCTTGGCAAGAAGGGCCCCTATCGCGGGGCCCTTTTTCATTCGGGAATTCGCGTGTCGAACGCGTTCACACGGTCCTACGCCGCAGAATCTCAAGCCCCACTGTTCCGAGCGCGAGAAGAAGGAACGCCGCCGGCGCCGGAACCGGGTAGAACGGAACATCATAGATTGCGACCTGATCGATCAGCAGTGGGCCACCCGTAAAGACTTCGGGATTTCCCTCGCGGGCGGAACTGTACCGGTAAGCGCCGATCAGCATGGCCTGCGTTGGATCGATGGAGTCCGCGAGAAGTCGATTGCCGATCGCCACTGCCGCGCCGTCGAGGAACATGCTGAGCTCGCCGGTGCCGCGATCGCCGATGAGTGCCAAGTTGTGCCAGCTGCGATCGTTTCCCGGAAAGGCCGTTTCAGTCCGGGCCAACGTGCTCTCCGAGAAGGAGCCCCATTGCACGGCGCTGTTCAAATTGATGCCATCGAACTGGATGGTGAGGCCTTCGGCAAAATCTCCCCCTTGAAGTGTGAACAGTACAGAGCGGTCGGGGGTCTGCGGATCGAGATCGCCGTATTCAAGCGCGAAGTCGATGACGATAGAGAACGAATTGGAGCCGGGGACAAAGGGCGTCGCGACGGAAAAGTAGTTACCGTTCGTAAGCCGCACGGCCCGGCGCGCGCCATCAATCACGGCATCGGGGTTTCCGACCGCCGCGGCGCTGCCGATTGATCCGTTACTGCCTTCGTTCGCCACTGAACGAGAGGCCACGGCGTCATATTCGTCGAAGGTGTAGAGGACCACCGGCGCGGCGGAGACGGCTGTGCTGCTGATAGAGAGGGCTACGGCTGCGGTGATGAATGCGCCGGCGCGTTTACGAGCGGCGGCAACGGGTGCAAAACGAAACATCATGGCGGGTTCTCCTTGAAGTTCGGCACGGGAATTTGTGCTAGCGGCGGCGTTGTCCTTGCAATGAAGCCGAGGAATGGCGGCAGTACCCGACGCGATCGAATACACACCTAAGGTTTAGCAATTTTCGTGCCACAAGTTATTATGGTATTTGGCAAGGACTTAGCGTTCGAGCCCTGCCGCAAAAGCGTAAAATTTATCGACGGTTCGCGAGTGCAGGTGCGACCCGAGGCTTCCCTGCGAAAAGAAGGAAATTCTTAAGAGGTGTAAATCTACAACTATCCGTTGTGGAAGATGACCTTCGGGGTCGTCGCACCAATGGAGCACCTCATGATCCGCACCGCGCGGGCGTTCGCCGCCCTCTTCGCGATACTGATTTCCGCTGAGGCCGCGCACGCGTCGCCGATTGTCGTGACCGATACGGTTGACGTGGCGGCGACGCAGGGCGGCGCATCCACGAACGGATACACCGGCGCCACCTTCGACAATCGCGAAGCCGGCGGCCGCTTTTGGGGCGACGAAATTACCTTCGGCGCGCAGCGGTTCGACACAACACAGATCACCGTGAACCGCGATAACTCGGCCCATACGCTGACCGTGACCCTGCGCACGATGTTCGACGGCACGGGGCCCGCCGCGTACGCCGATGTCTATTTCGACATCTATACGCCGGGATTTGACGGCTTCGGATACGCTCTCACGCTGGGCCACCAGATCTTCACTCCCGGCGTCTACTCCGTCATTTCGAGTAACACGGCTAACGAGCTTTGGTACGGGAGCGGCCAAGTGTACGGCGCCTACTCGCAGCTTCGGCCGTCGGCGCAGGGGTATGATGCGAACGCGGGTGTCTATCAATATGTGCGTCTGAACGACGGGGTCGCGCTTCCGGGCTACGACGTCACCACGTCGCTGACCGACGCCGGCGGCGGGTTCTTCGACCTGACTGTCGAGGTGACCTCGCTTTACGGCCTTGGTCTCTTCGATACATTCGATCTGTTTTGGGCCACCGCCGACAGCGGCAACGATGCGATTTGGGGGGCCTTCGTCACCGTACCCGCTCCCGCGGCTTTGCCCACATTTCTGTTCGGTATTTTTGGCCTCGGCTTCGTGGCGGGGCTGCGACGCTCGCGCCGCCCTCTCGTCCACCCCGTGTGAACGTCGTACCCGGCTCTCGCAATACGTCAGGGTTCTTTACGGATAAGAGGCGCGATCGCCTCGCTAAACAATTGAATTTAATACATATTGTTCTTGGCATAGATGTTGCTACGCCATCCACCGAGGATCTTTTTTCGGGGGATATGATGAATTTTCTGAAGAAGCTGGGCTTTGTGGCCGCTTGTGTGGTGTCCATGGCGACCGCCGTGCAGGCCGCGCCGATCCATGTGAGCCCGCTCGACGGTGGCGGCTTCGGCTCCTACGGTCCGATCAACGGCGTCGGCGATACCAACGCGTTCGTCTATGGCGGCGAAGTCAACGCGGGCGACGTGATCACCCTCTCCACGACCGGCTATATGTGCTTGTCTTTTGGAGCCGGATGCAATGACGCCAACGGCGTCGTCGGCGTAGCCGGACCTCATATCTCGGTGCTGGGCAATATCTTCGGCGCCGTCGTGTACGCCATTGTGCCGTCGGCGACCGTGTCGACCCCCGGCTTCATGGCTTACGACAGCAACGATGTGGCCGTGGGCATTGCGGACAGCCTGGTCCAATTCGCCGGCACGTTGATCACCTTCACCGCGACGCAGTCGGGCTCGATCTACTTCGGCGTCTCGGACTCGGCCTTCTGGGACAACGACGGCCCCGGCTTCGACGTGACCATGACCGTTCCGGCCCCCGGCGCGCTCGCGCTGCTCGGCCTCGGTCTCCTGGGCCTTGGCAGCTTCCGCCGCAAGAAAGCCGCGTAACCCGCATTCCTCGCTATACAAGACAAAGGCCGCGCAGCAGTGCGCGGCCTTTTGCTTTACGCATGCGCGCTAACGAAACGGCGTCTCGTTGAAGGCTCTGAGTTTGCGGCTGTGCAGGCGTCCTCCGGCCGCACGCAGCTGCGCGACGGTTTCGATACCGATGGCGATATGTTCGCGGATGGCACGTTCGTAAAACAGGTTCGCCTGTCCGGGCAGCTTGATCTCGCCGTGCAAAGGTTTGTCAGACACGCAAAGCAACGTGCCGTGCGGCACGCGGAAACGCTGGCCCTGGGTGGCGACGGTTGCGGATTCCATATCGACTGCGATGGCGCGTGATTGATTGAAGCGCAGGGCGTATTCGTCGTAGCGCAGTTCCCAATTCCGGTCGTCCGTGGTGACGACAGTGCCGGTGCGCAAGCGGTCGCGGACCGCGTCGGCGTCGTCCCCGGTGACGATCTCGGCGGCGCGATGCAATGCCTGCTGCACCTCAGCGATAGGCGGGACGGGCATTTCGGGCGGCAGAATCCTGTCGAGCACGTGATCGTCCCGCAGATATGCGTGCGCGAGCACATAGTCACCGATCATCTGGCTGGGACGCAGGCCGCCGCAGTGACCGATCATGACCCATGCCTCCGGCCGCAGCACGGCAAGATGATCGGTGAGCGTTTTAGCGTTGGAGGGGCCGACGCCAATATTGATAAGCGAGATACCTTCGCCGTTCGGCGCCATCAGGTGATACGCCGGCATCTGATGCCGGCGCCAGGCGCCGTCGGCTACCGCGTCGTTGGGCTGGGTCCCGGCGGGATACACCGCGCCGCCCGCGCAGCTGAGCGCCGTATAGCCTGAAGCGCTCCCCAACTGCTCGCCCGCCCAGCGGACAAAAGCGTCCACATAACGGTGGTAATTGGTGAAGAGGATATAGCGCTGAAAATGCTCGGGCGGCGTACCGGTGTAATGGCGGAGTCTCGCCAAGCTGAAGTCCGTGCGGAGCCCATCGAATTGTGCGAGCGGAAGCCCATTCTCGTGTTTCAAGCCCGCTCCGTCTGCGATGCCGTCCCCAATAAGCTTCAGCTCCGTAGTCGGCAGCACCGCGGCGATGGCCTCGGATCGCACATCACCAAGGTCGATGCCATCGATGACATAGGGGAACGGAATCTCAACGTCGGAGCTACCAACCTCGGCCGTGAAGTGATGGTGTTTCGCGAGGTTGGTGAGCTGCTCGACGAGGTACCGCTCGAAAAGGCGCGGGCGGGTGATGGAGGTACGGTAGAGCCCCGGCGCGACAAAGCGGCGGTCGGCGCGGCGTACGCCGTCACCGGTGCGTGGGCCGGAGAACCGCAACAAGAGTTCCGGATAGGTGAAGAGACCCGTGCGCCGCGCGTCCGGATCGGGTGTCACACCGCGTTTCACAAAATCTTCGACGGCGGCGCGCAGGGCCCGCGCGGCGCGCTCGTAGTGCGCGTCAAGACGTTGAACGATCTCAGCCGCTTCGGATGTCAACACGCCCCTGCCCCCTTTTCGCCTTCGCCTGCGCGATGTTAGCGCGCTTACGCGGGCAGCGCGAGGTGAGGCTGGCGGCGTCTCATTCGACCGCCGGTGGGAGCGATAACCTAGCGCGTCCGCCCGCGCGCCATTTCATAGGCCGCGCCGACATTTTCCCAATTTATCGCCGCCATAAGGGCATCGACGTAGGCGGCGGCTTTCGCCCCGTAATCCATGTGGTAGGCGTGTTCGTACATATCGAGTGCGAGGATGGGGATCCCGCCCGCCACTGCCATGGAGTGGTCGGCGCCCCATTGGTTGACCAGACGCCCGAGGCGCGGAGCGAAGGTCAGAAGGACCCAGCCCGACCCGCCGCCAAGCGCTTTGCCCGTGGCGGAGAACTCGGCGCGCCACGCGGCGATACTTCCGAAGTCGCGTGCGAGTGCCGCGGCGATGTCACCCCTGGGCTCGCCGCCGCTCCCCAAGCTCGCAAAATACACCTCGTGTAGGATCATTGAATTTGTGGCGATGAGTTGTTCCCGCTTCAGACCATTAAGGATAAACGGGGGTGCCGCCGCCGGATCAAGCTTGGCGAGTTCGGCATTGATGGCATTCAAACGGCGCACCGCACCGGTGTAGTTGTTCTCGTAGTGGCTGACCAAGATCGCCTCGGACAGTCCCTTGATGCCTTTCGGATCAAGGCCCAACGGTTTCGGCTCATACGGTGGCACTGTTGTCGCGGAAGCTGCGCTCGCCGTGGTCGCGGCAATGGCGGCGACGACGCCGGTGGCCGCGCCGATCATGATGTCGCGCCGATTGATGGGAAGGGTCATGCCGCTGCTCCTCTTTCCAAATGAACACGCTACAAAGCTGATGCAGGCTTGCGCAGTCACCTTAGCGTGAGGCACCCGGTAAGAGGCCTGCCTCCATCTGGCGCTCCGCGCGAACTGTTCACACGAATAGATTGCTTAGCTGCAACATCTGATGTGTTGCAACGACAGACCGTTCCGACGTCATTCCATGAGGTGTCCGGTGTGCGAGAAACCATACGGGCGCGGCGTTTGTGTGCCGAGGAACGCCCAAGCTTGCTCGAGGATAGCGCGGACAGGTACCGGCCCGCGTTGAGCGGCGGCGAGCATTTGCGGGCTGTTAAGTTGAACGCGCAAGGGGCGAAGGCCCGGTGATCCGGGCTTCGCCAAGTATAGTGAGCGGCCCTCCAATATATTCGCCGCGATGAATTTGATCAGCGGAACGCTGGCGAGGTTGGCCTGTTCGTTGCGAAGAAGGGTGACAGTGACGGTTGGGATCTTCTTCCCATTTTCCTCGCGGGTGTCCGGCCAAAGCAGAATTCCCGACCGGTCGGGCCGCCATTCATCGCCAAGTCCGGCGATGAAGCGCCACGCACAGAAGAACTCTCGGCAGGGTGTCGGGCGCGTCTCGTAGATGGCGCAGCCCTGGCCGGCGTGCGGGCAACGCACACCCGCATGTTTTTGAATTTCCTCGTGATCTATCGCGGGTACGACGCAACAAACCGTGCAGTCGCCGCATCCGCGGCTGGGAACCAAAGGATCGGAAACCATCGTCCGCTCGACTTCTTATCCTGAACGGAAAGATGCCGACGACGCCGGAGCACCCTACGCGGCCGAGAAGGATGGCTTGGCGACATGGCGCACTTTTGGACGACCGGCGGGTGCGTGCTTGCGAGTTCCCGCCGGTTCGGTAATGGGTGAGCCACTGCCCCACGCCAGGGCGATAGGATATATCCGTGCGCATGCCGGGCCGCCGTCGAGCACGTTCCAAGGCCACGAACCATTTGAGGGTGCGCAAATGAATCTGCTTGTTTTTCTTGGGTCCGTCCGCGAGTCCGAACCACCGCACCCTGCCCGCCTGGGGCTGAGGGTCGCCCGTGCCTGCCGGTCACATCTGACGGGCATAGGGCACGCGGCAGCGATCATCGACCCGTTGGACGTCGAGTTACCGAGGGTCTTCAAGCCGCACTTTTCTTATCGTGCAGGGGATGCGCCCCTCGATCAGCAAGCGCTAGCCGAACGGATTGCACGCGCCGACGGTTTCGTCATGGTGAGCCCCGAGTACAATCACTCCATGAGTCCAGCGTTGATGACGCTGCTCAACCACTTCGGCAGTTCCTTGTTCTCCTATAAGCCGAGCGCCATCGTCACTTACTCGGCGGGACAGTGGGGCGGCGCGCGCGCGGCCGTCGGGATGCGCACGTTCCTGAGCGAGCTTGGCTGTCTTCCGGTGTCGGCGATGATCCACATTCCGCATGCGCAGGAGGTGTTCGATGCGGAGGGTGGGTATCGAGAGACCGCCGACGCGGGCGCCTGGGAGAAATACATGGGCCGAACCTTTGCTCAGCTTGCATGGTGGGCGGAGGCCGCGCAGGCCCAACGCAACGCGGACGAAGATCGCCCGCCCGCCCCCTTCAAGGTCTCGCCGCTGGAACGCGACGCGCCGTGAGGGCGGCCTGAGCCTCCTTTAGCTGAGGGACTTCCAGGCGATATAGGCCGCGGCGAAGAAAATGAAGCCGGCGAAAACACGGGTCAAAGCGCCTTTTCGGGCGGCGAGCGCCGTGCTCAGCTTTTGGCCGGCAAGGCCGCCGGTGAGACCACCGAGAATGAAGAGCCCTGCCACTTTCCACAGCACGAGCCCCGAGACCGCGTAGCTGGCGGCGGTGGAAAGACCGAAGGCGGTGACGGAAACCAGCGACGAGCCGATGGCGTTGAGCATCGTCATGTTCGCCGCGCCGATCAGGCCCGGCACGATCAGGAACCCGCCGCCGATTCCGAAGAAGCCGGATGCGGCGCCGGTGGCGAAGCCGGTGGGAATGAGGCGTGCCGCAATGCGGGGCGTAAGGCGCACGTCGGCGGCGCCCGCTTCGGACTTGCGCATCAACATCGAGACGCCGACTGCGACCATCGCTGCGGCAAAGGCAAGGAGGAGCTTTCGCCCGTCAATGGCCTTGCCGATTTCCGCTCCGGCGAGGGCGCCGAGGCTGCCGCTGGCGGCGAACACCAATGCGCAGGCCCACTTGATAGTGCCCTTGCGCGCGTGCAGCACTAGATTGATGAGCGCACTGGCGGCGACTGCGACGGCGCTGGTGCCGATCGCGAGATGCGCGTCCTTGATGCCGACAACATAGAGCAGCAGCGGAACCGCCATGATGGAGCCGCCGCCGCCCAAGACGCCGAGCACAAGCCCCACCAGCATTCCAGAGACGACCGCAAGGATGTCGGGCAGCATAAGGTATCGTCTCCTGGAGGATGAGGCGAAGAGAAGGCTAGAGGGCGTTCAGCGGAATCTTCAAGTAGGACGTACCGTTGTCCTCCGGCGGCGGCAGTGCCCCCGCCCGGATATTCACCTGGATGGACGGCAAGATGAGATGAGGCATATTGAGGGTCTTGTCGCGCGCCGTGCGCATGGCGACAAACGCGTCCTCACCGATGCCGTCGCGCACATGGACATTGAACTGGCGTTGATGGGCAACGGTGGACTCCCAGGCGAATTCGTCACGTCCCGGGGCTTTATAGTCGTGGCAGGTGAAGATCCGCGTCGCGTCGGGCAGGGCCAGGATCTTGCGCATGGACCGGTAGAGCGTGCGGGCATCGCCGCCAGGGAAATCGGCGCGTGCGGTGCCGTAGTCGGGCATGAAAAGGGTATCGCCCACAAAGGCGGCGTCTGCGATGACATAGGTGAGACAAGCGGGTGTGTGGCCAGGCGTGTGCATCACGCGGGCCTTTAGGCTACCGACGTCGAAGGTGTCGCCGTCCTTGAACAAAACGTCAAACTGGCTGCCGTCCGCCCGGTATGATTTTTCCAGATTAAAGACCTTGGCAAAAATCTTCTGCACGTCGGCGATGTGTGCGCCGATCGCGAGTTTGCCGCCGACAACGGACTTGAGATACGCGCCGGCCGAAAGATGATCGGCGTGGGCATGAGTCTCGAGGATCCAGGCGACGCTGAGCTCCTGCGCCCGGACATACGCGATTACTTTATCCGCCGAGGCGTGTGACGTGCGACCTGACGCCGCATCGAAATCGAGGACCGGGTCGATGATGGCGCAGACCTTCGCCGCAAGGTCCGAGACAACGTAGGTGACGGTGAAGGTCGCCTTGTCGAAGAACGATTGGATGTGCATGGCGCACTCCTCAGGTTGAGATCAAGTCGCGGGTTTGGGGGAGAAAAGCGCTGCGATGAGGCCCGCACCGCGCCGTGCGGTGAGCATCCCGGCCAGCATGGCGGCGACAAACAGAGCCGTTTCGGGCTGCCCGAAACCGAGCCCGGCGAGCGCCGGGCCTGGGCAGTAGCCGGCAATGCCCCATCCGATCCCGAACAGGCCCGCGCCGAGGAGCAGCGCGGGGTCAATGTCGCGCCGCGTTGGTAACGTGAACCCTGGTTCGAACAGCGGCTGGCCGCGGCGCAGAACAAGGCGATAGCCGACGCCTGTTACCAGCAGCCCGCCCAGCATGACGAAGGCAAGGCTCGGATCCCAGGCGCCCGCGACGTCCAGGAAACCGATGACCTTAGCTGGATTGATCATGCCGGAGAGAGAGAGGCCCGCGCCGAACAGAAGGCCGGCGGCGAGACCACCAAGGATGCGATTCATGACTTAGCCTCCCAGGACGAGGTGTTGAACGAGGTAGGTTGCGGCGAAGCCCGCGGCCATAAAGGCCATCGTCGCAACGATCGAACGCGGCGAGAGGCGCGCGATGCCGCAGATGCCGTGTCCGCTCGTGCAGCCGTTGCCAAGGACTGTGCCGAAACCGACGAGGAAGCCCGCGAGGAGCATCGCAGGAAGGGGCGCGACGAACGAGATTTCGGGCGCACCGGCGCCGCCGAGGGCGAGGACCACTGGCGCAGCGATGAGACCGATTACAAAGGCGAGACGCCAGCCGCGGTCGGGCGCGGCGTCCGAGAACGACAGGAGGCCAGCGGTGATGCCGCTGATGCCGGCGATACGTCCATTGAGAAGCATGAGGACGACAGCCGAGAGGCCGATCAGGGCGCCGCCGATGAATGAGGCGAGTGGGGTGAAATGTTCCATAGGACTGGCTCGTTGGATCTTGTCAGGTTTTTTTGCAGTAAGTGACGTAGAGGAAGCCGATGAGCGCTTTCAGGTCTTCTCGGGCGAGGCTGTAGTAGATGGTGCGTCCGTCGCGCCGCGTCTTCACCAGGCCGTCTTTCCGCAAGAGGCTAAGCTGCTGAGAAACCGCGGCCTCCCGCGCCTCCAACGTCGCGGCTAGATCGCCGACCGCGCGCTCGCGTTCGACCAGTTGGCATAAGATCAGGAGGCGCTTGGGCAGCGAGAGGCTCTTGAGGAGCGCACTCACTTCGACAGCCTTTTTTTGCATCTGCTTCATATTCATATCTTCATATATATGAATATATTTGACGTACGTCAAGGTGGAAGGTGTGCCTTCCTCCCCACGGGTCATTTAGGTAATTGTGCCAGACGATACGGGGTCAGCCGCTTCGGACGATTTGTCCACGCCGAACCTCAATTGTGCTGCGGCAGAGTGATCAATTTCTGTAGGAGATCTCGCGCAGCGGCGGGGTCATAGGCCGTGCCGAACGACGAGCCGCCGAAGAACGCGCGGCCTTCCAGCTTGGCGCCGGCCGCGAGCGCGGAGACCTGATCGACTGTCGCGGGTGAGTAGCAATAGGGTTCAGAACAGACCGGCAGATCGACAGTTCCCGCGTCCGTGAGCGCTTGGCCGCGCGTCGCGCCTTTCGAGCCTTCGAGGCCGAAGCCGACAACGAATTTCGGCTCGCGTCCCGTCACCATGTTTTTGAGCGCGAAGATCACAGCGCGCGCGCCGGAGCGCAGCTTCCGGGCGTTATAGACAACGCAGTAGTCGGTGATCGGATCGATCTCGGGGCAGGTCACCTCGCCGCAGAAGCACGCAAAGGCCCACCCTTGCGCCTCCGGAAAGCTTTTCTTGAACGGCGGGGGCGGCGGCGTGGAGGCGGCGTGCACAGGGGCCGAAAGAAACGGGCTAAAAAGTATGATGCCACAGAGGGCCGTCCAGCGAACGAGTCGCTTCGCGATGTTCATGGTTCAGCTCCGGCGCGGGGCGCCGGGATCAACGCGGGCGGCGACCGCCGGAGATCATGGCGTCGATGTCGGTTTGACTCAAATCATATCCGTTGATGAGCAGGCTGGAGGCGGAGCGGCGGTCACGGTTCTTTTCGATCTCACCGGCACGGCGGCGGCGGTCGGGGCCGAAGTACTTACCGACCGCGACAAACGGCCGTGGGCGCTCGACGACCTCGCGGATGCGCGAGACCAGGGAGCGCGCGGTGAACGGCTTGGCGACAAATTCGGTGATGCCGCTGTTGCGCGCGACCACGATGTTCTGCACGCGCGTCTGCGACGTGACCATGATGATCGGCGTGAAGCGGATGTCGTTAGGCTCTTTGCGGATCCAGCGCACCAGGTCGACACCGCAGGCGTCGTGGAGATACCACTCCGACAGGACGATATCGACATTGCCCTGGTTGACGTACGACGCCGCGGTGTGAATGTCGGCAACGTCGAGAACTTTCCGGCTCCCCAAAAGGAACAGGATATCGCGCGTGACCTTGCGCATCAGCGGGTTCGGCTCAACCAGCAGAATCCGGAAAGGACTGAGATAGTCGCTGGTTCTGCCGTTGACGAAGTTGGACATGGGGCCGAATAAAAAAGAACGTCTTCGGCGTCATACGCCCTTACCGGGCGCTTTTCAAACATTCCGCAGGCATTGGTTTCGATGGCAAATTGTTATCGGTATCGACGGTTGAAGGTCGCAATCTGTTCTTTCACGTTTGCAGTGCGCCCGCTGCTCATGCAATGCGGCCGCGCCACCTCGGAAGAACGTCCGGATTGCACACATATAGCGGCGGCTTGTTCGCGAGCACCCGCATGACATTCTCGACCCCTACTTCGATCAACCGCTTGCGCGCCTCTTGCGTATGCCCGATGCCGTGCGGCGTCAGGAAGGCATTGGGAAGCGCGCGGAGCGGGCTGTCCTTCTCGAGGGGTTCCGTCTGAAAGACATCGAGGCCCAGGGATGCGAAATGTCCGTCCTTGGCTAGAGTATAAAGCGCAGCTTCATCGACGATCCCACCGCGTGAGGTGCAGATGAGGATGGAGCCGCGCTTCATGCGCGCGAGCTTTTCGGCATTGAAGAGGCCACGGGTCGCGTCGGTCAGCGGCGCGAGAATGCAGAGGATATCAGCCGCGGGCAGCATCTCATCCAGGGCGACAAAACGGACAGGCCCCGGCTCGACCGGGGGATGCCGGGTCGTGGCAAGGAAACTGACGCCCCAACCGGTAAGGCGCTGTACGATGCCGCGCGCGATGGCCCCGTAGCCGAATAGTCCAACCGTCTTGCCTTTCAGCATGCGCGCCGTCAGCAGCGGCTGACCCCAGATGTGGTCACGGAAACGTTGCTGGGTCGCGTTCGCATCGTAAAGGCAGGAGAGCAGCATCAGCACCGTCGCCTCAGCCATGCTTTCGGCATTCTCCGGGATCGCTCCGTTACCGATAACAATGCCGCGCGCGGTCGCCGCGTTCTCATCAAAGCCCTCGGCGCCCATCCAGGTGGAGATGACCGCCTTAAGGCGCGGTGCGCGCGAGAGGGTCTCGGCGGAGACCGGCACAAAGCCATGGGCGAGGATGACCGCGGCGTCGTTCAGCGCCTCGGGATGGGCGAGGAACTCCGCCGGCGTCTTGAAGTGGATGAACGCATGCCCCTTGGCTTCCAATGCCTCGCGGACCGGGGCAAAGAAGTAATCGAGGTGGCCGACAAGCACGGCGGCGGGTTTCGTCATGACACACATTCTTTGTGGCGGTTGTGGACTCCAACGTACATATAGAGCGCTACGCACGCGAGCGCATCTCATTGCGAGTGCATTTCGCGTCGCCGCACGCGCCGCGCGCATCATAAAAATGAGTAAGCGAATTTCGGGGCTCCGCCACACGATCTGCGCTATAGAACGCCTTAGGGACGACGAGCTGTATGTCCGCGACCCCTAGCTGTAACAGCTCCCAGACGATCGCTGAACGCCGCCTTCTTCGGACGCGCGATGCGGGGGCCTTTCAGACATGACGAGGAACGCCGAGACCGAACCGGCAGCGAGGATTCCAATGAGCATACGCATCGAGCGGCTGAAAGTGGAATTGGAGCGCCTTGAAGGTACGGCTGCGAGCTGTCATCCCGGTGTTCAGGAAGAGTTGCAGACGCTGATCGAGGATATGAAGGCGCACCTGACCGAGTTGGAAAGCGCCCAGGCCGAGACGGACCGCGACTAGCTTCCGGATGGCTTCCCTCAGGCAACGACGCCATGAAGGCGCGGGCGCCTATCGCATTCCGAACCCGCGTGCCATCAGCACAGCCGCCAGCGGAATCACCAGAATGATCCCCCACTCCATCATGATGTGGCGCTGAACGCGTCGGAGGGTCTTGGCGTCCGGCTGATAGCCGGCGTCGGCGAGGACGGCCCTGCGCCATTTGAGAATTGCAAGGGTCACCGGGATGGATGCCAGCGCCGCCAGAGCAAACATGGTCATCTTGGTCCAGAAGATATGATTGGCGACGTAGAACTCCGTTCCCTTCAGACCGTAGATCACCCGGCCCGCGCCGGCGAAGAGAACCAGCGCGGCGCCGAACCCGGTGCCGCCGTCGATCCGAGCGAGCCGGGCGATCAACGCCGCCGTCATGGGCTGGCGGACCAAGGCGGTTTCCATGGCGAGGAAGACGATCAGAAGACCGATTCCGAGGTGATGGAGGTAGGCGAGGATGGCGTCGAGCAACACGGCGTCCATTGGGGGACTCCTTAATATAGAGAGGCGCTCTGAGACGGGGACACACCCAAAATTACCATGGCGGCCCGCGGGCGCGAGGGGCCATAGTAGACACGCGGAGGGTGCGCTTCACCGGGGGGAGTAGGAATAGGGGATCATGAAACACAAATTGTTCGCGACAACGCTTCTAACGGCCGCCGCGCTAGTGCTGACGTCCTGCGACAAAGCCGCGCCTCCTGCGGCGAAGGTCGATTTCAATGTGGTGGAAGCCTCCATCCCGGATATGCAGAAGGCGATGAAGGAAGGCCGGGTCACGGCCGAGGAACTGGTGCGCCAGTATTTGATCCGCATCGCCACCTATGAGAATGCGATCAACGCCACCATCGCGGTGAATCCAAATGCGCTGGCCGAGGCACGTGCGCTGGATGAAGAGCGCAAGGCAGGAAAGATCCGTGGGCCGCTGCACGGTATTCCCGTCGCGCTGAAGGACAACATTCAGACTGTCGATATGCCCACCACTGGCGGCACGATCGGGTTGGCGGGCTTCATGGCGCCCTGGGACGCACCGCTCGCGAAAAACCTGAAGGATGGCGGCGCGATTATCATTGCCAAGACCACGATGACGGAACTCGCGAACTATTTCGGCAATGGGATGCCTGGCAACTACAGTTCGATCTCGGGCTACTCGTTCAATCCGTACGACCCGCGCCGCGACCTGCGCGCGGGACAGAACGACGGACGCCCCGTAATGGGTACGGGCGGCTCAAGCTCGGGCGCCGGCACGGCCGCGAATTTCTGGGCGGTGAACGTCGGCACGGAAACCTCGGGCTCCATCCTGTCGCCGTCGAACCAAAACATGCTCGCCGGTATCAAACCCACCGTAGGACGCATCAGCCGCCACGGCGTGATCCCGATTACCGCGGACCAGGATACAGCGGGCCCGATGGGCAAAAGCGTGACGGACGTGGCGATCATGTTCGGCGTGCTGGAAGGCAGGCAGCCGGATCCGAACGATGCGGCGACCACGCGCTGCACGCCGCCCGCGAACAACGACTATACACCGCACCTGAAGGCAGACGCTCTGAAGGGCGCGCGCATCGGCGTGCCGAGGATCGGATACGGTGTCGTCGTGACGCCGCCAGGCCTGAAAGAGCCCCGCGGCGAAGTGCCGGAAGACCAGATGAAGGCCTTCGAGAACGCCATCGCGATCCTGAAGCAAGCCGGCGCCGAGATCGTCGATCCTGCCGACTTCCCCAGCTACAAGTCCACGGACCCGCAGACCAATCCGCTATCGATCGGGGGCTGCGACCGGCCCGGCAGCGAAGCCAGCACGGCCTGCTCGTCGGTGCTGGCCTATGGCATGCACCGCGACTTCAATGCATGGCTGGCGGCGCAGAACGGCAAGGCGCCGTTCAAGACCTTGGACGAACTGGTGGCCTGGAACGAGGCCAACAAAAATCTCGGCACGCTGAAGTACACACAATCGGCGCTGCTGGGCGCGCTCGCCAACGATCTGGAAAAGAACAAGGCGAAGTACGAGGCCGACCGCAAGCGCGACATCGAGCTGAACGGCACCCAAGGCATCGACGCCGTGATGACGGACAACAAGCTCGACGCCTTGCTGTTCGCGGGAGCGCGTGGCGCCGCGGTGGCGGCGAAGCCCGGCTATCCGACGGTGATTGTGCCGTTCGCGATGGTGGCCAACCCACCGACGCCGGCCTATCCGGAAGGATTCAATCCGCTGCCGATGCCCATGGGCATCTCCTTCACCGGCATGGCCTGCAGCGAGCCGCGCCTGATCGAACTCGCATACGCGTTCGAGCAGCAGACTAAGAAGCGTCAGCCGCCGCCGAACATGCCATAAACGGCGCACGCGAAAATAAGGAAGGCCGGATCGCAAGATCCGGCCTTTTTTATCGCCGACGGATGCGCGCATACTGCGGACTTCATTGGGGAGGATGTTTCATGAAGAATCGTTTGTGCGCCACCACACTGCTGACCGCCGCGGCCCTGACCCTGAGCGCATGCGAGAAAACCGCGCCGCCGAAGGAGGCCATGGCGCCCTTCAACGTGGTGGAGGCCACGATCCCCGAGATGCAAAAGGCGCTGCAGGACGGGCGCGTCACCTCGGAGGAATTGGTGAAGCAGTATCTCGTGCGTATCGCGACCTACGAGAACGTCATCAACGCCGCCATCGCGGTAAACCCCAAGGCATTGGAGCAAGCGCGCGCGTTGGATGCCGAGCGCAAGGCCGGCAAGATCCGCGGCCCGCTGCATGGCATTCCCGTCGCGCTGAAGGACAACATCCAGGACACCGAGATGCCGACCACGGGCGGCAATATCGGACTGGCCGGCTACATGGCGCCGTGGGATGCGCCGCTCACCAAGAACCTGAAAGACGGCGGCGCGATCATTCTGGCGAAAACCACGTTAAGCGAATTTGCTGGTTACTTCGGCCAGGGCGCGCCCGGCACCTACAGCTCAATCTCTGGCTTCTCATTTAACCCTTATGATCCACGGCGCGACCCGCGGCCCGGCCAAAACGACGGCCGCGGTGTGATGAACACGGGCGGGTCGTCGTCTGGCACGGGTACCACCGCGAATTTCTGGGCGGGCAATGTAGGCACGGAGACCGGGGGCTCGATCCTGGGGCCATCGAACCAGAACATGCTGGCGGCGATCAAACCGACCATTGGGCGCATCAGCCGCTGGGGCATCATTCCCATTACGATGGATCAGGATACAGCGGGGCCCATGGCCAAAAGCGTCGCGGACGTCGCGATCATGCTGGGCGTTCTGGAGGGCAACCAGCCGGATCCCAACGATCGCGCCACCAGCAAGTGCACGCCTCCGGCCAATAACGACTACACGCCGCATCTGAAAGCGGACGCACTGAAGGGCGCGCGCATCGGGGTCCCGCGGTTAGGGTACGGCGTCGAGGTCATGCCGCCGGGCGAAAAGACACCGCGCGGCGGGATGCCGGAGGACCAACGCAAGGCCTTCGATGAGGCCATCGCAGTGTTGAAGCAAGCCGGCGCCGAGATCGTGGACCCCGCCGATCTGCCGAGCGCCAGCGAGAAGGACCCGATGCGCAACGCGCTGCTGGCGGGGGAATGTGACCGCGAGGAGACGCCGACCTGCATGTCGATCATGAATTATGGCATGCACCGCGACTTCGACATCTGGCTGGGCGCGCAGAACGGCAAGGCCCCGTGGAAGAACATCGGCGAGTTCATCGCGTGGCAGGAGGCAAATAAGGACCTCGGCACGATGAAATACGGGATCGACGCGCTCGTCGATGCGCGCGACACCGACCTCGAGAAGAGCAAAGCCAAGTATGAGTTAGATCAGAAGCGCGCCCTGGACATCGGCGGCACGAACGGGATCGATGCCGCGATAAAGAACAATGAGCTTGACGCGCTGATCTACATGGGCAGCCGCGGCGCCAGCATCGGTGACCGCGTGGGGTATCCAGCGATCACGGTGCCGTTCGCGATGGTGGCCAACCCCGGCCCTGCCCTGCCCGAAGGCTTCGATCCTAAACCCATGCCGATGGGCGTCATGTTCCAGGGTCTGGCATGCTCCGAGCCACGCCTAATCGAGATCGCCTACGCGTTCGAGCAGGCGACGAAGAAGCGCCAGCCGCCGCCGAACATGCCTTAATGACGTTTTCCTAGACCGGGAAGAGACGCGGAACCAGCGAGGGGCGCGCGAGCGTGAGGAGTTCGCCGACCGCGCGAAGGGCGTACCAGATCACCGCAAGGCTGTAGGCGAGCTCCACGGTGATAGGATTCAGTCCGACGCGGTGATATTCGGCGCGAAAGCGCGCGCGTGAGCGCGTCAGCCCGTTCACGAAATTCCACCATACCCCTTTCCACATAGGGGTGTTTCGGCGCTCATCGGCCCGGATCAACGCTTGGTCGCGCCCGTCGTTGATCGCTTTCTTGATGAAGTTCCAGATGCCGCGCGGCGGCGGATGCGAGACGCGCGCGCCCTTTTGAAGAAATACTCCGACGTTCGCGGAGATTAATTGCCGCGCCAAGCGCGTGCATTGGTCGCGATTGGTGGGAAGATCCGGAAACGGATGGGCGGCGAAAACCTCGGATCGGAACGCGACATTATTGGCGAAAAACTTGGCCGCCGGCACGAGCCCGTGGCCAGGATCCCGTAGTTGCCAAACCCAGAACAGCGCGAAAGCACGTGTGTAGAGCGTCCGGTACTCAAGATAGGTTTGCCCACCGACGACGCCGACGTCGGGGTTTTCGAACGACGACAATAACGCCCGGAGCCACCCGCGTTCAGGGACGACATCGCTGTCGAGAAAGACCTTTATGTCCCCGCCGGAATGCTGGGCGCCGTAGTTCTTCTGTTCGTAATAACGCAGGTTGTCGGTCGCAATGATCCGTGTAACTGCGGGCACGGTCTTTGGGTGGAAGTCCTCAGCAATGACGTCCTGAACCACTTCCTCCGGCACATTCTCGGGCGAATAGAGGAAGAGGACTTCCGGCGGCGCGACCAGGTACGGCTCAAGCTCGATGAGTTGTGCGCGGAGCTCGCGCAACATCCGACGGGTGCGAATGAGTTCGGCAAAGCGGGCGTTTTCCCACTCGATGGTGATGGAGAAACTGGGCAGACGCATAGGAGTCTATAACCTTGAATAACCCTCGCGCGAGAAACGGCGTGGAGAAATGTCTTGTTCCGCCGGCAACGGCCCGACGGCGGAAATGCGCGCGCCAAGGCAGCGGGCGTGTCCGCCGCGCGCGCGATGCGGGCATACCCGGCGGAGCCAGTATTCGCGGCGGGAACAATGGACCGGATGCACGATTAAGCCGAGGCCTGCGATGAGCGCCGGATCCGCACCGAGGCTTCATGCATCTTTCCTCTGTGGCGATAAAGCTGTGGTCGACTCCTCTTGCGCTGGCCTTCTGGGCCTGGGCCAGCTTTGCACTCGCGATCGTGAAAGTTACCCGCAGCCCTCGCGATCCTAACCGCGCTCTCCTCGTCACCTGGGAATTCCCGCCCTGCAGCGCGACGGGGGTCCATCTCCCCGCGTCGATTGCCCGGCACGCCGCGGAGGCCGGCCTTCGCATGCACGTCGTGTGCGGCCCCTCGCCGCTTCACTCTGGCGCGGCGGGGGAAGAGCTGGCGGAAGTGATTCCGGCGGATGTACAGATCGCACGTGTACCGCGTCTGCTTGCCAGCGAGCGTTACGAGCACTTCCATTTGGCCTGGGGAATTCCAAGCCTGGACGGCGGCCTCCTGACCGCCCTTGCCATGGCACTCACGGCGGCATGGCGATGGCGTCATCATCCGCCGGCGGTGGTCATCGCCTCCGGGCCGCGTTTCGCGAATTTCGCGGCGGCGCGGCGCGTGGCGGAGACCTTTGGCGCGAAGCTGCTACTTCAGTATCGCGACGAGTGGACCGTCCACACGCCGGACTTCGTCAGCGTCTCAGCCTATGACCGCGCCGAGGAACAACGCTGCCTCGCCCGCGCCGATGTGGTCAGTTTTGTTTCGGACGGAAAGCGCGCTGCCTATCTACGCGCCTTTCCCCAGATCGACCCCGCCAAGTTCATTACCACCCCCAATGGCTGGGAACCCTGCTTCCATGAGAAAGCCCGCGCCGACACACGGCATCTGCCCGTCGCGGCGGGCAGCTTCAGTCTCACCTACACTGGACGGTATCACCGTTCGTTTGAGGGCCTGCTGAACTCATGCGAGGCGCTGCTCGCACGCCGGCCGGACCTTGGCGCTTTGCGGTTGGTATTCATTGGCGAGCAACTCCCTCAGAATCGAGTGCTGCTGGCGGCGTTCGCCAAGCGGCATCCCGGCGTCTTGATCGAGCTCCCTGCGGCGCCGCCGACGACCGCCGTTGAGATCCAGCGCGAATCTTCCGCTCTTCTGCTGGTGAACGACCATAGTTATGACGGCGTGATTCCGCTGAAGACCTTCGATTACATGTGTAGTGCGCAGCCGATCCTGGTGTACGGCCGCACCGGCGGCGCCGCGGACATCATCGCCGAAACCGATGCAGGCCTGTGCGTCGATGCGGATGATTCGCACGCCCTGGAATGCGCCCTCGCCCGGCTCATGACCGGCAACAGACCGTGGGATACCCCCGCGCGGCGGGCATGGTGTAATCGTCACAACCGCCGTGACCTCGTGAAGGAAATGCTGGCGGCTATCGGGATTGGTGGCGCGATCAGGGTTTCGGAAGCAGTTCCTTGCGCATCTTCGCCACCACCGTGAAGGCGGGATCAACGACGTTGGCGATCTCATATTCACCCGCCTGCCCCATCACCAGTTGCGCACCGCGCTCGGTGAAGCCGTAGTCCTGCATCAGGATTTGCTGCATTTCCGTGTTGGCGAGTTGCATGGCTTCGAGAAGATTGCGGGAGCTGCCAAGCACCGTGATGTGGGTTGCGTTCTCGAGGCGTGGCCAAGCCACGGGTTTCTTCTTCAAGAGCTCGACGGTGAATACAACGTCCATCGACGTCTCGAGACCAGAGCCGACCACTTCGCCCTCGCCCTGGCGCGCATGACCATCGCCAAGGAATAGCAGCGCACCGGGTTCGAACACCGGCAAAGTCACCTTCGCGCCCGCACCAAGATGGGCGTAGTCC
This sequence comes from Rhodospirillaceae bacterium, assembly GCA_041905525.1. Lineage (GTDB taxonomy): Bacteria > Pseudomonadota > Alphaproteobacteria > Rhodospirillales > Rhodospirillaceae > SHVO01. The sequence continues at coordinate 35,407 of JAYRKY010000010.1, read as the reverse complement.
ATGTTGCCACCGAAATTACCGGGGGTATTGGCGGCGATGGCTTCCTTGCGCGCCGGCGCCACACCGATACAGCCAAGCATAGGGCGCAGCGGGAGCGCATAGCCGTCGGGGAAGATCCCCGCATCGGCCAGAGTCGCGACCATCTTTTGTTTATCGAGGTTCCACGTGACGCGCTTCGCCTCGCGGTCGGTACGGGACGCAATCCCTGCAGGATGCGCGGCGTAGGGCGCCAGCAAGCTCCCCGACCACGCCGTGGCGCGATTGATCTCGACCTTTTCAATAGTCACCACGATGGAATCGCCAGGCTCGGCGCCCTCGATATAGAACGGGCCCGTTTCAGGATTGCCGCCGGGCGAGACCGTCTTACCTTCGAAATCGACACCGGCGGCGTCGATGGTCTTGGTGATGACGCGATCGCCGGACTTGATGCGCAGGGCCGGAGGGTGCGCGAAGGAATAGGTGGTGTAATAGGTTTTCGGCGCGAAGGTGTGGGTTTCGGCATGCGCGGTCGCGGCAAAGGTGAGAGCCGCACCGGCGCAGAGGCCAGCGTACAGGTAGATCCTTTTCATACATCCCCCGAATATGACGATCGAAGGCTCACTCTGCGCCGGAACCGGGCCCGCCTAAACTATATTGCATTGCAGCAAATCTTAATTGACCCCTTTGTTTAAGGGCCTTCACTCTATGTGCAGCGCACACAAACAGACGGGAGCCGACCATGCGTGGCTATGTCCTTGCAGTTGCAGCGGTTCTTACTTTGATCGCCCCGGCTGGGTCGGCGTTCGCGGCGAGCGCCCGCTCGCCAGCGTCGTTTGAGATTGTCGAAACAACAGTCGACGACATCCACGCGGCAATGAAAGCGGGCAAGCTCACGGCCCGCGCCCTCGTACAGATGTACATCGACCGCATTGAGGCCCTCGATAAGAAGGGCCCGGCCATCAACTCGGTCATTTCCCTCAATCCGGCGGCCTTGAAGGAGGCCGAGCGGCTCGACACCGCCTTCAAGAAGAGCGGACTCACGGGGCCGCTGCATGGGATCCCGATCCTGGTGAAGGACGAAGTGGATGCCGCCGGCATGGCGACGACCCTGGGCACGCTGGTATTCAAGGACTACGTGACGCCGCGCGACGCGTTCGCGGTGGAGAGCCTGCGTAAGCAAGGTGCGATCATTCTCGGTAAGACCACGCTCTCGGAATACGCCGCCGGCGACACCTACGGCTCGATGTTCGGCGCGACAAAGAATCCCTACGCATTGGATCGTACCGCCGGAGGCTCCTCGGGTGGATCAGGGGCGGCGCTGGCCGCGAACTTCGCGACCCTGGCGATTGGCGAAGAAACGTCCTCCTCCATTCGCCGGCCCGCCGCCTGGGGGGCGCTGACGAGCTTACGTCCGACACCCGGTCTCGTGTCCCGCAGCGGTATGTGGGACGGCTATCCCTCCCCGGTCGCGCAGATGGGCCCGATGGCGCGCACGGTGAAGGACCTCGCCCTCATGCTGGACGGCATGGTCGGATACGACCCGGAAGATCCGGTGACCGCCCTCGGTGTCGGGAAACATAGCGGGAGCTACACCCAACATCTGGACGCGCATGGATTGAAAGGCGCGCGCATCGGCGTGCTGCAGGAGTCCATCGGTCAAGCCTCGGAACCGGGATCCGATGACTTCAAAAAAGTGGATGCGGTGTTCCAGAAAGCCGTGAGTGAACTGAGAGCCGCGGGTGCAATTGTGGTCGATCCCATTGTCATCCCTGACCTTAAAAAGCTGCACGCGATCACGGCGCGCGACCCCGAGACGGCGGACGTCGCCTTAAAACTCTATCTCGCACGCAATCCGAACGGGCCCTTCAAAAGCCGGGAGGACATCGCCAAGTCGCCGGCTTTGAGCAAGAGCATCCCTCCCAGCAAAGCTGACCAATGGACACAGCCGTTGGAGAAGACCGATAAGGTCCGCTACGCAGAATATGTCCAAGCCCGCGATCAGTTGATGGTGAATATCGCCAATGTCATGGCGGCCAATAAACTGGACGCCATCGTCCTGAAAACGGTGGAGCATCAGCCGAACCTGATCAAGGACGGCATGTACCCGCCGTACAAGCCGACGCGTGGGCTGATCAACCTCAATACCTTCCTCGTCTTCACCTCGGTCATTACAGTGCCCGCGGGGTTCACGACGGACGATATTCCAGTCGGCATAACCTTCTTTGGCTTAGCGTATAGCGAGCCGACGCTGTTCAAGCTGGCCTACGCCTACGAACAGACCACGCATCACCGCAAACCGCCGGCGTCCACGCCGGATTTGCCTTAGGCGCGCCGATGTCCTCCGTCACGCCGCTCCATTTCATGGCGGGAGGACAGACGCACGACGCCGTCGTCGCGGATACCCATTTTCAAAAGGGCAACGCCGCGGGCGCCGCAGGTCGCTACGCGGATGCCATTGCCTACTTTGACGCCGCGCTGGGCGTGCAGCCTATGTTCGTGGATGCTTATGTGAACCGCGGACATGCGCTGGCGGAACTGGGCCGGGCGCGCGCCGCGCTCGCGAGTTTTGACCGGGCGCTAGGCCTCGATGCGCGGCACACGGGGGCCTTAGCGGCCCGCGCCGGCGTATTGATGGACTTGAATCAGCCGGATGCGGCCATGGACGCAACACGCCTGGCCATGCGCGTCGCGCCCGAGGACATCAATCTGCGCAAGCGCTTTTTCTGGCTCCAGGTTGCGGCCGGCGCCGATGACCGGTCGCTGGCCGAGGCGGGCGATGAGGTCTCGCGGTTGTCGGTGAAGGTGGCGCGGGACCAGCTGCGCGCCCGCCGCGCGATTCCGGATTTTCGCGCCGCCCACGATCTGGCCCAGACGGGCTACCTTCTCCAAAACGGCCGCACGCATGCGGGTCTCGCGGAGGTTCACGAGCGCCTGAAAGACGTTTGCGCGCGCGCTCCTGCGGCATGCGAGGAACCGCAATTGGTCCCTCTGCGCGAGGCCGAGATCGCCGCCATCGCGCGCTTTCGTGAACAAAAGGTTCGCTACATCCCATGCGTGCCGGAGTTTTGCTTAAATCCGGACCTCGATTGGAAATCGATCGAGCGCAGTTACTTTGCAAGCACGCCCGAGGTGGTCGTGATCGACGACTTCCTTTCGGCATCCGCGCTCGCCGAGATGCAACGCTACGCGCTGCTTTCGGCGGTGTGGAAAAGCGAGTATCTGCACAAATATCTGGGAGCGTTCGGCGAAGACGGCTTCATGAGCCCCCTTCACATGCGCATTGCCGCGGACCTGAAGGAGCGGCTGCCGCGTCTCCTGGCCGCGCTGCGGCTGGAGCATCTTTGGGGGTTCAAATACGCTCCACGCTTCCACAAAGGCATCAATGTGCATGCCGATTTCGCGCGGCTGAATCTGAATTTCTGGATCACGCCCGATTCGGCCAATCTCGATCCTGAGACCGGCGGGCTCGTGGTTTACGACACACCGGCGCCGGCATCCTGGAGCTTCCGCGACTACAACGCGGGGAACGCGCGCATCTCCGATTATTTAGCCAGCCGTCAGGCCATACGCCGCCGCATTCCCTATCGCTGCAACAGGGCAGTGCTGTTCAACGCCAGCCTCTTCCACGAGACCGACGTCCTGCACTTCAAAGATGGATACGAAAATCAGCGCATCAACATCACCTATCTGTTCGGCCGCGGGCTGACGATGGCTTTAAGAGGAGATCTTCCATGCGATCCTTTGCATTATCTTTAGCCGCTATCGTGTCAACGTTCGCGGCGGCACCGGCGGCGTGGGCTGGCGACCTTGCGAAGCCTGATGCTTCGAAACCCGATCACACCGTGAAATCGAGTATCGAGACGGTGGTGCGCGGATATATCGCCACGGACACGCCGGTGGTGCTGAAGATCAAGTCAGGCGACATCGTACGTATCGACACGATTTCCCATGGCGGGATCACGGACGACCCGATCGCGAGCTTCGGCGCGGCCGGCATTTCGAAATCACAAGTGCTACCGGAAGTGATCGATGTGGCGCGCGTGACCAAGGAAAAGGGTTGGACCGGCCATGTCCTGACGGGACCGCTCTACATGGAGGGCGCGGAGCCGGGCGATATGCTGGAGGTCCGCGTGCTCGACATCGACATCCGCGTTCCCTACGGCGTCAACAACACCGGCCCGACGCAGGGCGTGGTGCCGGGCCTGGTGAAGGAGCCGACGCCAAAGATCATCAAGTTCGATCTCGCCCGCAACGTCGCGCTATTTTCGCCGGAGATCGAGGTACCCCTGGCGCCCTTCATGGGCATCATGGCGGTCGCGCCGCCGCCGGAGGTCAAGCGCGTTCCATCGCGTCCGCCGGGCGTTTTCGGCGGCAATATGGACATCAAGCGCTTCACGGCCGGAAGCACACTCTATCTTCCTGTGTTCAACCCCGGTGCGCTGTTTGTCACGGGCGACTCGCATGCAGCGTAAGGCGACGGGGAAGTCGACGGCACAGCCATCGAAGCCTCCATGACGCCCACCATGCAGTTTGTGCTGCACAAGGGTGCGGGAAAGAACATGGCCTGGCCGCGCGGCGAGGACGCCGACTTCTATTACACGATGGGAATGGACGAAGACCTGGACAAGGCCATGAAGGAAGCCGTGGTCGAGACGGTGAAGTTTTTGGAGGGACGTGGCCTCTCGACCGCGGCCGCCTACGCCTTGTCGAGCATCGGAATCGACTTCATCGTCGGCGAAGCCGTCGATGGAGTCCTCTTGATCTACGCGGCGATTCCAAAAAGCCTTTTCAAGACGAAGACGGCCTATTGGGTGGCAAAGTGACTTTAGGCCGGCGCACGATGTACGGGGTCGACCCAGAGGACAGTTTCAGGCTTTTCGACCGGTTCGATCTCAAGGTTGATGGCAACGGCTTCATTGTCGCTGCGTACCAGCACGCATTCGAGCGTCTCGTCGCTTGATGCGTTGATTTCCTGGTGCGGAACGTATGGCGGGACGAAGATAAAATCGCCGGGCCCGGCTTCGGCGGTAAACTCGAGCTTGTTGCCCCACCGCATGCGAGCGCGTCCCTTGATGACGTAGATCACGCTTTCCAGCGGTCCGTGGTGATGCGCGCCGGTCTTCGCTCCAGCATGGATATGCACCGTGCCAGCCCAGATCTTCTGCGCGCCGACACGGGCCAGATTGATCGCCGCCTGCCGGTTCATGCCCGGCGTCTGTGCGGTATTGGCATCGAGTTGGTCGCCCGGAATGACTTTCACCCCATTATTCTTCCAATCCACGTCGTCGTGGCCATGGTCGTGGTCGTGGTGGTGATGATCACCGTGCGGCATCGCGGGGCACCTCTGGCGGACGAACTGTAACAAGCTTAGCATGGTCGGCACGGACATCATCAAGGGGGCTTGTCTCATGCACCGCGGTTGGCTTGCACTGCTTGTCGTCGCACTTAGTCCCACACTTGCGTTCGCCCACGCCGGGCATGCCGGCACCGGCGGATGGGCGGGCGGCTTCGCCCACCCGTTCCAGGGATGGGATCACATGGTCGTGATGGTCGCGGTCGGGCTGTGGGCGGCGCAGAGCGCGCGCGCCTCGATCGTGGTCGCCTTCATGGGAATGATGGCTGCCGGCACAGTGAGCGCAATTGCCGGCCTTTCCCTGCCCATCGCGGAAAGCGTTATTCTCGCGTCAACGGTGGTCGCCGCCGCGACCGCTCTGATAAACCCGTCCATCGGTCTTAGGCTCGCACTTCCGGTGGTCGCCGTGTTCGGATTCTTTCACGGGTTTGCCCACGGATCCGAAATGCCCGCGGGCGATTCGGTCGGATTTATCGCCGGCGTCCTCGCCGCGACCCTTCTACTGCACAGTGCGGGATTTGCGGCCGGCTTCGCTGTCATGCGCGCGAAGGCGCATCTTAGCACCGGCGGTACGCCCGCGCGCGTCCGCGTACGTACGCGGCGCGACGGCGCAACCTAACTCCACTTGTTGAAAGAGAAGTACGCCGCGAGAACGAGGCAGCCGAACGCGGCGAGGTGATTCCATTTGAGGGTCTCGCCGAGATAGGTGACCGAGAACACGGCAAACACGGCTAGCGTGATCACCTCCTGCATCGTCTTCAGTTGGGCCGCCGTATAAACGGTGTAGCCGATGCGATTTGCCGGCACCGCCAGGCAGTATTCGAAGAAGGCGATCCCCCAGCTGATGGGAATGACGATCCACAGCGCCGTGCCGGGGTATTTGAGCTGACCATACCAAGCGAAGGTCATAAAGACGTTCGAGAGCAGCAAAAGACCGATCGGCGCCACGTAAGCCCAGCTCATAACGTTCTCCACCTTATTGATAAGACACGGTTTTGCGTGAAGGGCCGCGCTGACGACACGGATGGGCGGGTTATTCCCTATCCCTTCAAAAATTAAGCGCTGGCTTCTTTTAGCGAATGAAACAAATTCATGGAACCGCAAGGGTTTAGGGAGCCACCTTGTCCTGGTTCAAATCCATTTCCGTCTTCTGGGCCGCACTGCTGACCGCCGCTCTTCCGGGCGCGCCCGCACGCGCCGGCAACGATCTGGTGATCCCGGGATTCAACACCGGTGTCGCGGTGCAATCGTACCTGCGCCTCTCCAACAGCGACGGCGCCCCCGCGCAGGTGAGCATTCGATTGCATGATGCCGTGACTGGCATCGCGCTCGGCACATGGGTCTCGCCGGTCCTGCCCGCCGGCGGAACGATGGAGACCTGGGCCCAACAAATGTTGGAGAACGCCGACCCGAAGCCCGACATGACGCGGCTTCCTGCGACGCTTGTGCTCTCGATCTCAGGACTCGCGGGCCATGTGCAGCACGCGACGTGGACGCCATCGAGCGGCACGTGGAGCCACGCGTCCACCTGCGGCATGGTGCTGATGGCCGATCCGCTCTCGCTGCCCTATGTCATCGGACCAGGGCGGGCCGGACTGACCGGCGTGATACGCGTGACCAACGCCACCGGAGAGACGCGCGGCATGCGCGTCACATTCCACGATAGCGCCGGTACTCCTTTTGTGTGGCAAAGCCCTCAGGTGCCCTCATACGGATCGATCGCCGTGACGATGGAACGCATTGCCCGCGAGACAACACCGCCCATTCCCGCGAGCGTGGTTTCGCTGATGGCCATGGCGGATGCGGCACCCGCCGGCGTTGCGCTCAGCTACAGCGAAGGGCTGAGCGGGGGAGACACTTTCGACGATTTCAGCGCGGGATGCATGGCGACCATCGCCACTGCGCCCGGAACGCCATCTACGCCAAGCGCACCAAGTTCTCCGGCGATGCCACATTCCTAGCGGCGTCCGAATTGTTCTTTCATTTTGTTCTTTTTGTTCAAGTCACACATCCCAAAGGGGGGAGCTACTCATGAGAAAGTCGAAACTGCTACTCAGCACGGCCCTGGCTGTGCTCGCCGCCACCAGCGCCCAGGCCGGAACGCTGTACATCAGCAACATGCAATATGAAGGCGCTCCGAATCCTTCCGCCGCGCGCGGCACCGGTTTTCTGATTCTCGACGATGCGCAGACCACCGCTACCGTCTACGCAACCCACGATATTGCGACGCGCGGCACGAGCCCCCTCACCCTCGGCCATATCCACCGCGGCCCGGCCGGAACGAACGGTCCTGTGGTGTTCGGCTTTACCCCGGTGCCGCCGGTGAGCCCCGTCGGTCCGCTCACCTGGACGATCCCCAACGCCGAACTGGTGAACCTGAACAATGCGGGTCTGTATATGCAGTTCCATACGCAGCTGAACCCTGCGGGCGAAATCCGCGGCCAAATCCTGCGGGCCTCGTTCGCGCCCGCTGCGACGACCGATACGCAGATGCTGGTGGCGAGCGCCCTCGACGTCTCGGCCGGCCGCAACAGCGACCTCGATCAGGTGCTGATGGGCCGCTTCGCGTCGACGGTGACGACGGCGGTGCGTACACAGACACTGGACGATCTGTCGGGCCGCACTCTCTACTCCGCCGGGCGTCAGGCGGTGGAGGCGATGGCCGGTTTCCAGGATTCGCTGTTCGAACACGCCGAGGACATGGCCGGTAAAAGCCACGAAGGCTTCGGCGGCTTTGTCGGTGGCGGCATGATCTTCGGCAAGCGCGACACAGACACGGCCACCGCCGGGGCCAAGACCTCGCGCCCCTACATCATTGCCGGCTTCGATTACGGCATGGGCGGCAAAGCGAACGTCGGCCTCTCGGTCGGCTATGCGGACGGTAAAGACGAGTTCCGGAACGATCTCGGCGAAACCGATGTTAAGACCACTGCCGTGCAGGCCCACTTCTCCGGCGGCGAACAAGTGCTGTTCTCGGCGGCGCTCGGTTACGGCTGGGTCAGTGCCGACACCAGCCGCGCCATCACGAGCTTGGCTCGCACCGCCACCGGCACCCACGACGGTAAAGTGATGTCGATGGGCGCGAAGGTGTCGATGCCGCTGAAGCTGGACGGCGATTCCACGATCGCGCCCTATGGCCTGATCGACTACCAGAGCGCCAAGATGGACGGCTACACCGAAACCGGCGCCAACAGCGTCGGATTGGTGGTCGGCGAACATAAGGAGAAGAGCTCGGCGGCAGAACTGGGCGCAGCTTTCGAAGTGCCGATGGGCGCCGGCGATGCCGCCCACGTGCGCCTGCTGGCCGGCTACCGCTACCTGCTTGAGGACGGCAAGGACACGTTGGAAACCCGCTTCGTGGGTTCGGCGGCGACCTTCAACACCCTCGTGCGCTCGCCCGGCATAAACGGGGTTCGCGTCGGCGCCAATCTGTCGGCGAAGATGAGCGACAACATGTCCTTCTCGGCGGGATATAACGGAACGATCTCGAGCCGCACGAAGCTTCACGCGTTGGAAGCTCGTTTAACGTTGAAAATGTAATCTCGTTGAAGACGTAAAATTTGAAGATGTAGAAGTTGAAGACGACGTGTTTTGCCGTCCGCATAGCCGGTCTCGGGTTCGCCGCGACGCTCCTTCATCACCCAGGGAGCGCTTTCGGGAAGCCCGTGAGTTATGTGGGCGGCTTGATGCTGATGCAGGAGAACGACGCCGGCGGCCATATGGTGGGGATGGACTACACCATTACCCCCCGCATGGCCGTTGCGTTTCATGCCCAGTATCACATCCGCGGCGACAACTTCACGATGCTGGGGCCGCAGGTGAACTTTCTGGTGAAGCGGTGGAATGCGCCGCGCAGCCAGGGGAATATCTTCGTCAGCGCCGGCGGCGGTACTACCATCGACAGGAACGGGGACATGCGCGCGGCCACGTGGAGCGGCTTGCTTGCCGACTACGAGACGCGGAGCGTGTTCCTGTCCTACGAAATTCAGGCCATGTATGGGCCAAAGGTGGAGCGGTCGCTATGGCAGCGCGCCCGCGCCGGTTTCGCCTTCAGCCCCGTGGACTACAGTAAGGTGAGCCCCTGGGCCATGGTGCAAGTCGACTACCGGGACGAGACCCACCTCGGGCTGCATGTCGGCGCGCGTGAGCCGAAAGTCGAGATCACGCCCTTGGTGCGTGTCATGTACCGCGCCTTCCTGATCGAAGGCGGCGTCAGTCACCATGGCAAGGTCATGTTTAACTGGGTGAAGCAGTTTTAGGAGGAAGGCCATGCGTTCCATCATATTCCTCGGCATCGTCCTCGCCGCCACCGCCGCGCGCGCTGAGACCATCACCGCGTCGGTCAATGGCATGGTCTGCGCCATCTGCGTGACGGGGATCGAGAAGAGCTTCCAGAAGAACCCGGTGGTCGAGAAGGTGAATGTCGACCTGGAGGCCGGCAAGGTGACGGTCAACACCAAGGCCGGCGCCACGCTCGACGACGCGACCGTGACCAAGACCATCGTCAACGCCGGCTACGCGGTGACCGAGATCACCCGCCAGGGACGGTAGGCCGCCTTGCAGAATACGGAGCGGCCAACCTCGGCCCTGGTTTGGCTCGCGCTGTTCAGTTCCTTCGGGACACTGATCTGCTGCGCCCTGCCTGCCATGCTGGTCGCCCTGGGCGCGGGCGCGGTTGTGGCGGGGTTGGTCACAGCGGTTCCGCAAATTGTCGCGATCTCCGTGTACAAAAACTATGTTTTTGCGGGCGCTAGCGGACTTCTCGCCGTCGCGGCCGCCATGAGATACGCAACGCGCAACGCGCCCTGCCCGATCGATCCCGCCGAAGCGGCGGCTTGCCGTGGGCTAAGAAGAATCAGCGGCTGGATCCTGGGAGCGGCAGCACTGGTATATGCTATCGGATTTTTCTTCGCCTATTTGGCGGTGTATTTGATGGCCTAACAAGGCCCGCGAGCGCCCGGGAAGCCTTTGACAGGTCTCGGTGGATTCGCTCATTCTTTCGTAATGACCGGTCCGCAAATTCGATCTTTTTTCGACACCGCCACAAATTCCGTCAGCTACGTCGTCGCCGATCCCACCACCAACATCTGCGCCGTGATCGATCCGGTGCTGGACTATGACGCCGCGACGGGCCGGATAGGGCGGCGCTCCGTGGATGGTTTACTGGCATTCATCCGCGCCGAAGGCTTGTCGTTGCATTGGGCGCTTGAGACTCACGCCCACGCGGACCATGTTTCCGCAGGCGATGTTCTGCGGCGCGAAACCGGCGCCAAGATCGGAATCGGCGCGAAAATCACCGAGGTGCAGACAACTTTTGCCCCTCTTTTCAATATCAAGGACCTTCCTTCGGACGGCCGGCAGTTCGACCGCCTGCTCGCGGACGGCGACACCGTCGCGGTGGGGAACCTGAGCCTGCGGGTGATGCACACGCCCGGACATACGCCCGCCTGCGTCACCTATTTAGTCGGCGACGCCGCGTTCGTGGGCGATACGATGTTCATGCCGGACTACGGCAGCGCACGGGTGGACTTTCCGGGCGGCAGCGCGGCACAGCTCTATCGATCTGTGCGGAAAATTCTCTCCCTGCCCGAGAATACGCGAATCTTCTGTTGCCATGACTATAAGGCGGCAGGCCGCGACAAATTTGCCTGGGAGACGACGGTGGCGCAGCAGCGCAGGGCCAACCTTCATGTGCGCGATGGAATCACCGAAGAAGACTTCGTCGCCATGCGCACAGCGCGCGATAAAACGCTGAACATGCCCGCGCTTCTGATTCCGGCAATCCAGCTGAACCTGCGCGCCGGCGCGCTACCGCCCGCCGAGGAAAATGGGGTCGCGTACGTCAAGGTTCCGTTGAACGCGGTGTAAGCCCCGGCGTTCGCGGGCGTCCCGGCTATTTCTTTTCGGGCGGGATTTTAGCGGTCGGCGATGGCTTAGACGCCGCCGGCCCGATGCCGACGATCGCGATGATCGTATCTTCCGTCTTTGCTCCATCCCAGTGAACTTGCTTCGCGTGGTGCACGACGTAGCTGCCGGCGGGCATCGGGACTGTCGCATTCTCGGGGTCAAAGACATCGCCGGTGCCGACCCACCATGTCCCGGACAGGACATAGATATACCGGTCGTTCTCGTGGAAATGCGGGCGGCTAAAGTTATTGCCCGCTTTCCACTTATTGAGAAGAACGTAGAGCTCGCCCGGTTTCTGCGGATCGCCCTGCAATACGGCCACCTCGGCGCCAGGAGACCCCGGCATCCATTTGATATCCTTGGGCAGCACGAAGCTGAGAGCCTTCGGATCCAGGCGCGAGGCATCGGCCGCGTGCACGTGCGGAGCGGTGGCGACAAAAGCGGCGAAGGCAAGAACCGCGCGGATCGATGTCATAGCGTGACCTCCCCAAGTCAGGAGGGGGATGATGCCACGCCGGCTGGCACGAGGCGAGCCTAGCCGAGTAGCGCCTTGAGGCGTGGATGATAGATAACATCGGCGGGCGTATCCACTAACTGGGCGTCCCACCCGGCCTCCCTCGCCATCAGAACGACCTCGGTCGTATCGTCGAAAAAGAGGGGCCGGTCCCCGGGAAGAATGCCGAGGCGACGGTTGATCGCATCGAAGAAGGCCGCCTCGTTTTTGAGGTGCCCCAATTTCGCGCTGTAGAACATCTCGCGGAAGTACGCTTTGAAGTTCAATTGATCCCAGAGATAAGCCGCGCGGTGGTGCTCCTGGCCCGTCGCGACATAGAGCGATACATCGCTTCGCGCGCTGAGCTTTCGCACTGCGCCAAAGATGATGTCATTGAGATGGGCGTCTTTTTCGAACCAATAAGCAAGAAACGCATCGACCGAACCCTTGTAGCCGGTGTGCGGAAGCACGTCGGTCAGCAGATGCTTGAGATCGCGCTCGCCTTTGGCGCATGCATGAATGGGCGCGTTGAATTTCGGTGACGCGCCGACGCCGAAGACAAGTTCAAGAAAGATCGGAACATCGAGATTGAGATCTTCGGCAAGGGTGGTGTGCCACGGACGCCGGCGCTCAGGATTCTGATGCCAGCCGTCGATCAAGACACCATCGACGTCGAAAAAGATCCTCAATCCTTCTTGTCCTCGAATGGGTTCTTCGGCTTGCGCAGGTGGATACGGATCGGCACGCCATCGAGATCGAAAGTGTCCCGCAAGCCATTCGTCAAATAGCGCATGTACGCATCCGGAAGGTCGCCAGCGCGGGTCGAGAAGATGACGAATGTGGGTGGGCGCGTTTTCGCCTGCGTCATGTACCGCAGCTTGATGCGCTGCTTGTGAATCGAGAGCGGCGGCGGATGGGCCCGGGTGGCGGAGGCCAGCCAGCGGTTGAGCGGATTCGTGGGAATATGCTTGTTCCACGTCTCGTGCACCGCGAACACGGCTTCCATCAGCGCGTCGACGCGCTGGCCGGTTTTACCGGACAAGGTGACGATCGGAATGCCGCGCACTTGGGCGAGCGACGATTGAAGCGTGTCCTCGACCTTCGAAAGAACCGAGCGCTTTTCCTTGATGAGGTCCCACTTGTTCACGGCGATGACGAGGGCACGGCCCTCCTCGGCCACGTGACGCGCGAGCGTGAGCTCCTGATTGTCGAGCGGACTTTCGGAATCGACGACGAGGACGACGACTTCGGCCAGGCGGATGGCTTCGAAGGTCTCTCCGACCGACAACTTTTCCACCGCATCGGTGATTTTGGCCCGTTTGCGCACACCCGCGGTATCGATCAGCCGGATCTCGCGCGTTGACCCGTCCGGACCGGTATAAGTCCAGTCGATGGGGATGGCGTCGCGCGTCACGCCGGGTTCGGGACCCGTCAACACGCGGTCTTCTCCGACAAGACGATTGATCAGCGTCGACTTGCCCGTGTTGGGGCGGCCGATGATGGCTAGCTGAAGTGGGCGGACCGGCGCGGGCGGCGGCTCCCCGCCCTCAGCCAGCGGCGCCGGTTCGGGTTCGTCCTCAATCTCGTCGAGGTCGTCCGGCGGCGCAAAGGGCGCCAGCGCAGCGTAGAGCGCATCGAGACCCTGTCCGTGTTCGGCGGCAATGGCGATGGCCTCGCCGAATCCGAGGCGGAAGGCGTCATAGAGAGCGCTCTCACTGCCCTTACCTTCCGTCTTATTGGCGACAAGAAGGATAGGTGTACGGCTGCGACGCAATAGGTCGGCAAAATGCTCGTCCAGCGGCGTAATGCCGGCTTTAGCGTCCACCAGAAACAGGGCGACGTCGGCTTCGGCAATAGCCTTCTCTGTCTGCCGGCGCATGCGCCCTTCGAGGGTTTCAGCGTCGGCGTCTTCAAATCCGGCGGTATCGAACACTGTGAAGCTGAGCCCGCCCAATGTTCCCAGGCCTTGGCGGCGGTCGCGGGTGACGCCGGGCCGGTCGTGCACGATGGCCTCGCGGCGGCCGATCAGGCGGTTGAACAGCGTCGACTTGCCGACGTTCGGCCGCCCGACAATCGCGACAGTGAATGTGGGCTTGCCCTCGCCCCGCTTTTCGCGCGTGCGGGCCAGCTCCTTGCGCGGAGAGCCGCCGGCTTGCTTGCGATGGGTTTTGCGGGACATCTGAGAATCCAAATTACTGAAAGAATGGAATTGGGGTCACACACCATTCCAACATCGCGGAAATGGCACGTGACCCCCACATCCTTGGTGCGCGTTACCGGTAGGCCGTTAGGTCGCCGTCGTCATCGAGCAAGTACATCGTCGCATCAGCGAATACCGGGGCCATCGTGGCCGAAGACGGCAGATCGATACGGCCGAGCACTTCTCCGGAGTACGGCGAGATGGAAATCGCCTCGCTGAGCGAGTTCACCAGTATAAGACGGTCGGACGCGAGCGCCGGACCGGCCCAGATCACGCGATCTTCACGGTCGTTCTCGTCTTCCCAAGCGCGAAGCTGGGTTACCCACAGGATGCGGCCGGATCGCGCGTCGATGCACACGGCTTCGGCGTCGATGGTGACGGTGTATAGGAAATCGCCCGCTACCCACGGCTGGTAAATGCCGGCGACCGGCGCTTCCCACAATCGGTTTCCGGTGCGCAGGTCGATGGCAACAATCAGGCCGGACTGGCCGACGGCATACACGCGGCCGCGGTCGATGACAGGGCGTGCCGCGATATCGGGCAGGCTGGCCGCGGCTTCCGTGCGGCGAATGGCGACAACCGTTTCGCTCCAGAGGAGCGAGCCGTTATCGACACGCAGCGCGGCGAGTTCGCCGGTGGAGAGCGCGGCGACAACGACGCCGCCGTCGACCGCTGGCGCGGACCCGCCAAGCAGGATCGTCGGCGTGGAGGCCCCGGCATACGTCCAAAGCTGCGCGCCGTCATTGGCGGCGAAGGCGATGACCTGGTTTTCAATGGTGGTGACAAACACACGCCCCCCATTGACGGCAGGCGCGGCGCGCACCGGCGTTTCCGTCGTCGCGCGCCAGAGGATCTGTCCGTCGGCCGCGCTCATGGCCAAGACTTCGGCGGCCCCGGAGGTTGCGAAGATGCGTTCGCCCTCGATGGCGATCGCGCCGCCTAGGAACTTATTGTCGCGCTCCTTACGCGGCGCCGTGTCGGCGCGCCAAATGCGCTTACCAGTCTTTGAGTCGAAGCAGGTGACTTGGCCGTCGGCATCCATGGTGTAGATGCGCCCGTTGGCGACGATCGGTTCGGCGAACATATGATTGCGAAGACCAGTGCCTTCGCCGATCCCGGTCGTCCAAATGCGCCGCGGCGTTTCGCCAATCACCATGTGGTGCATCGCATGATGAGAGAACCCCCCGGCGCCGGGCCACAGAGACGTATCCTGAGGCTGCGGCAATACGATGCGCGTGTCCGTGGTTTCAATGGACGGGCGCAGTTCGCGCTCGAGCGCGAGCACCGAGATACGCGTGCCCGGCAGCACTTCGTTCTTGTCGCTGGAGAACATGTCGCCGACGGTGGAACAGCCGGCGAGAGCGGCGGCGGCGAGAACGAACGAGAGAACGCGAACAATGCGCTTCATTGAAAGGAACAGACCTAGGGTTTGGCGGCGGGACGCGCCGGCGTGGGTTCGGATTCGGCGGCGGGCGCGACAAGGTCGGTGACCGACGGGGCCTTTCCGGCGTCGAGCGGCGGCGGCGGAAGCGCGGCGGGAACAACGCCGGCCTTGTACAGCGCGGCATATTCCTGCGCACGGCCGCGCATTGCCTGCGGGGCCGCGGGATCGTCGATGATGCTTTGCGCCAGCGTGGCGGCGCGCGCGGTATCGCCTTGTTTGGCGGCGAGCAGCGCGGTCAGCTCGATAGCGGAGAATTTGTACGTGCTGTTATTGGTCAGCGACGCGAGGTCGCCTTCCAGCTTCTTCGGGTCTTCGCTGTCCATGCTGTGCATCGCCTTGAGGATGACGGCGATGTCGCGGAACAAGCGGTCCGCTTTCGCGTCGGCGGCAAGAGCGCCGTACTGTTCCAGCGCGCCCTTGGCGTCGTTGTTCTGCAGGCGTAGGCCGGCATCCGTCAGACGGGCGAGCGAGGCATAGGGCTGGTTGCCCGACTTGATGACCTCGGCGAATTTCGCCTTGGCGTCGTCGACCTTATTCTCCGCGGCCGCAGCCATGCCCTGGTCGTAGGTCATCGCAATGTTCGCGTGTTCGCGCGCCTGATAGGCCTTCCAGCCTTCGTAACCCGCGACGGCAACGAGGAAGAGAACGGCAAGGACAATGAACGTCGAGCCGTGCTGGCGCCAAATGCGCTTGAGTTCGTCCTCACGGAGATCGGATTCGATCTCGGACATGAAGCCGTCGAGTTCCGCGTCCTTCACGGGGATCGGAGCTTCCTTGCTGATGGGAATGCCGCCTTTCCGTTTTTCCGGCGCCGGCATGGCGTCCTTATCGCTCAATGGAACTCCTTATCTTCTTCTCTCGACGGGGCCGCCTTGGGCCCGAAAATGCGCCGGAAACATAAAGAACCACGGGAGGTTAGGCAATTCAAAGGGATGTCGCGGGAACCTTACTGATAAGACAGGCTTTTTTGGGGCGCCCCGGCCTGTCCCGGGGCCACCCGAACGGCCGTTTTCAAAGCTTTGTTAACCTTCCCGCGCCACTCTGGAAAACGGCGGAAAGTCGGAAAAAAGGGTCTCTTTCATGCGTATCTCGGTTCTGGCAGCGGCGAGCGCGGTATGCCTGATGCTGGGCGCCTGCGGCGGCGACCCCGACCCGGTGTGGCAGCAGGCCTTTGGGTACGTCTGTTCCAACCACGGCGGCCGCGGCGCAGACCTGACGTGCAAGACCCGCCCCCCCGAGCCGGAAAACGTCAGTCGCTATTGCTACGATACTCTGGGTGACCCGAACTGCTTCGATCAGCCCGACGAGATCAGCAAGAACCAGGAACTGGGCTCCTCCGGCAAATAGCGGCAACCCTCAGGCGCGGCCGTGCAGCGCACACACCACACGCCGTTCTGAAGGGCGGCGCGGCGGTTTTTCTTGATCCCGCCGGGAGCGTCTGAAAAGATCATCCCATGCGTCATGGTGTTCGGATCTAACGACCCTCATGTCAGCGGTGGTTCGCCTCAGGGATTTCCGGCGCCGCGCACCCTTTCTCCATTTCACGCGTCTTGAACTCAACCGCCTGCTCGGCCTGTATGCCAGCCGCGTCGCGCGAGGCGAGTGGCGCGACTATGCGATCCATCACGGGGCCGAGGCCGCGAGCTTCATGGTGTTCGCGTCGAGTAACGAACAGCCGCAGTTCACCATCTCGAAGCTCTCCAAGTCCAAGAACCAGGACCGCCGCTATGTGGTCATGGGCCGGGGCGCGGTGAAGTTGAAACAGAGCGCGGACCTTGAGGACGCCCTCTCGGTTTTCGACCGCCCCATCAAGCTTGTCTCGGGCTGAATAAGTCAGACATTTCAATCAACTACGGCATGCGATTGCCGCATGACTGCCGTGCACCCGCACACATGGTGACGCTCCAGCCGCCACCCGAGATAAGACGCACGAAAGGACGGTGCGTCATGAAGGAACCGACTGCGCTTCTGGACAATGCCTACACCTTCGCGGTGTCGGGCTTTTTCACCAGCGCCGTGATCGCGACAGTGTTTACGGGGCTGTTCTAGGAAAGGCGCGTGGCGGCGTCAGCTCGCCACGCGCTGTCCGTCCGCGGCGAACAAATCGTGCATCGCTGGCCGCCACGTCACTTCATCGCCCGGGGTAATATTTCCGCCCGCTAAAACGCGGCACGTCACTCCGCCGCGTGCCTGCACCGCGAGCGCTTGCTTCAATCCTGCGTGCTGCTGATCCATGCGAATGCAGGGATCTGTTTCTCCGGTGACTTCCAGAATCACATCGCCGATGAGGAGCCGCGATCCCGCAAGCGGACGCAAAGGTATGCCGGCAACCAGCAGATTGGCGCGCCGGGTTGTCCACGGCAGCGCGGCGCCGAGTTCATCGCACGCCTGGCGCCAAGCCTCTTCACTGAGCACGGTGACTTGGCGCTTCCCGGTGCGTCGCCCGTAGTCGCCGCTCACACCCGCTTTGAGGTTGATCGTGGCGGACGCTTGCACCGTCATGGGGGCGCGTTTGGCGGAGCGGATCGCGATGGCCTTGAGACATCCTCTCGCATCGCTTGTCATCTGCGGGCCCTCAGTCGGACTTGCGCAGCAGATCGATACGCATGGGTACGTTGAACGCGGCGCCCTTCGGGCCCATGTGGCGCTCCAACTTCTTCTGCGCCTCGGTCCTCTGCGGACCGGACACGCGCGTCCCCGGCGGGACATAGCCCCGCTCGACCGCCGCAAGGTCGGCAATCACCAGGGGCATCTGGAAAAACTTCTGTGTCACGAGGGCCATGGCGCCCGTGGAGACGGCGCCGCGCACGAGTTCAAAGGCGGAGAGTCTGTCTTGCTTCTCGTCCTTGAACACGCGGGTAATTTCGTTGAACGCCCCGCCCGGCGCCGGTTCGGCGATATAGGCGAGCCCGCCCGGCCGCAGGGCGCGGCGAATCTCGCGCAGCGCCGGCGCGCGTTGATCTTCGGGCAGGCGCGACAGCAAACCATTGGCGATGACGATGTCGAAACTCTCGTCCTCGACTGGCATCCGGTCGGAATCCCCGGCTTTATAGATGAGATTCGAAAGCGGCAGCGGCTCGCTGGACTCGCCCTGCGTTTCGAGCACCGTGACCGTCGCGGTCTTTATCGCCGCCGCGATGGCGGGCGCGATATCGCCCGCGCCGATGGTGAGACTAAGAATCTCCGACTCCTTCAGCGGCATCAGGGCGCTTGCAACGTCGAGATGCGGGCTGACCGAGGCTCCGCGCGGATCCCAGGGTTGCATGGTGTCGGACATCGAAGGCCTATGAGAAGGGCTGTTTGCCGCAGAGTGGACAGGGAATAGAAAGGAGACCATCCCGCTTGTCAACGCGCAGGCCTTCAAAAGGTCATTTGCCGAAAGCCTTAGCGAATTCAGCAGGCTTGAATCCGACGAGCATGACCCCACTCCCGGTCACGACCGGCCGCTTGATCATCGATGGCTGAGCGATCATCAGCGCGATCGCTTTTGCTTCGGTGAGACCTTCTTTCTCCTCGTCGTCAAGTTTGCGGAAGGTGGTGCCTGTCCGATTGAGAAGTACCTCCCAGCCTACAGCCTTTGTCCAGGCCATCAGCGTGTCCTTGGCGATTCCAGCGGTCTTGTAGTCATGAAATTGATAGGCGACGGCGTGTTCATCGAGCCAAGCGCGGGCCTTTTTCATCGTGTCACAGTTCTTGATGCCGTAAACGACAATGGAGCGCGGGCTCATATGGACCTCACATCAGAGAAGAACTCGTCAAACGCCGCGCGGCTTTCCTCGAGAACCACGGCGAGCGCCGCTGCGGAGTCCTCCGCCGGGATTTCCTTTTTGTTTTCGCTTTCGATCACGCGCGCGACACCCGCGGCCCGCTCCGCGCCGACCTGCCCGGCCGCGCCCTTGATCTGGTGCGCGAGACGTGCCGCTTGAGCCAAGCTTCCATCGCGCAGAAGAGACCTTAGATCGGCGGCATATTGTACAAGGTTGCCCAGAGCGGAATCGACCAAAAGCGCGAGGGAGTCCTTACCAAGCGACGCCGCGAGCTCCTCCAGAAGAGGTTTGTTGAGGAGAGGAAGCTCGCGCCAGGGAACAGCGACTTTTGCCTCGGCCACGATTTGGGACGGCGCATCGCCCCCGTGGCCGAGAAGCGTTGCGATATGGTGCGACAACACCGCCCAATCGATGGGTTTCGTGGCAACGACGTTGCAGCCCGCATCGAGATACGTCTGACGGTTCTCCACCACCGCGTCGGCCGTCAGCGCAATGATCGGCACATTCGCCGAAGGCCCGCGACCCCTGCGGATGAATTGCGTCGCCTCGGCGCCGTCCATCACGGGCATCTGCATGTCCATGAGGATAACGTCCCACTTGCGCTCATTCGCCGCGGTCACGGCTTCTTCGCCATTGGCGGCCACGGTGACTGAATGACCCCATAGCGACAACATCCGTTTGACAAGGAATTGGGTGGCAGGCGTGTCTTCCGCCAGCAGAACTTGAAGATTGAGGCCCTGGAGGCGCCGGGCTGCTTCTGCCGCCGTATTGGGGGAACGGCCCGAGACTTTGTCCGGGTCGCCCGCATCAAGCGGCAGGGAGAAGTAGAAGCATGATCCGCGGCCCTTGGTGCTAGTGGCGCCGATGCTGCCGCCCATGGTCTCGATAATCCGCTTCGAGATTGAAAGGCCGAGCCCGCTTCCGCCGTAGCGGCGCGACGTTGAGATATCTTCCTGCTCGAACTCGCGGAACAAGCGCTTCATCGCGTCGTCCGAAATCCCCTCGCCGGTATCTTCCACCTCGATCTCGATCATGGTGCGGCCATCTTCCGCGGGCTGCTGCCGCGTCGTCACGGTGACCTGACCGCGCAAGGTGAACTTGATTGCGTTTCCGACCAGATTCACCATCACCTGCTGGAGGCGTTTTGAGTCCCCTTTGAAAATGTCTTTCGGGCCTGGATTAGGCGCGACCTTGAGCACGAGGCCCTTTTGGCTGGCGACCGGACCGAAGAGCGCTTCCACCTCGTCGAGCACCGCGGAGAGTTTGAAGTCGACCGTCTCGAACGTGAGCCGACCCGCTTCGATTTTTGAGAAATCGAGAATGTCGTTGAGAAGTCGTAAGAGACTTTGCGCGTTGCGGGCGATGAGATGCGTGACCTCCCGCTCATCGGGGCTTTGGCGGCCAGCGAGCAAGAGATCGCACATCCCGATGATAGCCGTCATTGGTGTGCGCAGTTCGTGACTCATCGTCGCGAGGAACGCGGACTTTGCGCGATTGGCCGCCGTCGCGGACGCAATGGCGGCGTCCTGGCTCTCGCGGATCTGACGCTGGGCGGCAACGGTCAGGCGCGACTGCCGGAGGATAATGACGGTCGTGAACCCAAGCACAATCAAACCCAGCGCTTCAACCACGCGCACCCATATGATGGTGTCGTTGAGACGGGATTGTTGTTCCGCCAGGATTTTTGTTCGGGCGCCGTTGATCTCTTGGACGATCACGCGGATTTCATCCATGCGCGCCTTGCCCTGACCCGACTTGATGAGATCGATGGCGGCCTGCGCTTGTCCACTTGCCTGAATATCCAACGCCTGCCTCAGGTAATCGAGACGCTCCCTAATCAGCTGCTCAAGCCGTTCCGCGTGAGGGTGCCCGGCTTCATCCCCGAGGACTGTCGTCTTGAAAACATCCCGTTGCTGCGCGAGGGCGGAAAGGCCGGCCTCATAGGGATCGAGGAATCGCTCGTCTTGGGTGAGGAGGAAACCGCGCTGCCCGGTTTCTGTGTCTTGGAGCAGTGACAACATGCGCAGCGTTTCGAGGGCGCGCCTCTGCGTCCCGAAAGCCTCCTCCGCATAGAGGCTCGCCTGCCGCTCTCCCCACAGCGCCGCCCCGATCACGAGCGACAACAGAACAAAGGAGACCACCATCAAGCGCGTGCTCGCCGGGAACCGATCGGCGAGGACTGGTGTTGAAGACTTTTCGGAAAATTCGTGCATTACGTGTCCGGAGCGAAGCCGACAAAGTTAGCAGAACCGTGTCGGCCTTATAATCGGTAAGTAAAACAACCTATCCAATTGAAACCACGCACTGTCTGTGGTGGATTGTTTTGACGCTGGGCCACGGCAGCATTCCCCCTTATCCCAATGAGTCCTCCGCAATCCATTCAGGGCGATCTCGAAGATCTCGGCAATCTTCACGTCCTTCTTGTCGACGACGACACCGCGTTTCTCGACCTCGTGCAGGGGATGCTGACATCGATCGGCATCACCACTGTGACGCGCGCGCAGAGCGGGCGCGAGGCGTTTCAGGCTTTGGTCAGCAGTCAGCGCGTCGTCGACGTGGTGCTGTGCGACCAGAACATGGCGCAAGGCACCGGGCTCGAACTTCTGTGGGTCGTTCGGACCGGACAAGTGAAATCATTCCGCCCCGATGCCTGCTTTGTTCTGCTGACGGCGTCTGGCGATCATGACACGGTCGCCATCGCCGCACGGCTCGATGTGTCCGGGTATTTGGTCAAACCTGTGACACCGCAAAAGCTGCATGCGGCCATATCACAGGGCCGCAAACGGGCCATCAAGATCGACATCCCGAAATATAAGCAGGTTCAGTTGCCGCAACCCGGTTAGGGCGGTAGCGTTGTGCCCCTATGCGCAATGCCGTTGCCGCCGCCGGATTCCTTGCTGTTTGCTTTGTCGTTGCAGGGCTTTGCGGAGCCGCAACCGCCACCAGCCTCGGCACTTGGTACCAATCCCTCGCCAAGCCCTCATTCAATCCCCCTGACTGGGTGTTCGGACCGGTGTGGACGACACTCTACATCCTGATCGCGATTTCTGGCTGGCGCGTATGGCGCAAAGTCGGGTTTTCGGACCGCCAAGCCTTTGCGGTCTATGGCGCGCAACTCGTTCTGAACCTTTTGTGGTCGGTCATCTTCTTCGGGTTCAGGCAGCCCGCGGTTGCCATGGTGGAGCTGATCATCTTTTGGATCGCGATCGCCGCCAACATGATCCTGTTCGCCCGGCACGACCGCACCGCCGCGTTGCTCCTGGCGCCCTATATCCTTTGGGTGAGTTTCGCCGGGGTCTTGAACGCCGCCATCGTCTATCTGAATTCGGGCGCGATCTAGCCGGAGATTTTGCGGATGAAGTTCAGCGCGCGCGCCGCGACGCCGCCCGTCAGCGAGGACGGCGTCACATCGTCATCGTTGACGATATCCTCCGCATCGCGGCGATAAGCCAAGAACGACATGAGATGCTGCATCTCGGCCGCGCGGGTCGATTTGTCGAACAGCTTCGGATACTCGGCACGGGCGTGCGCCTTCCACCAGGCGAGGAATGTGCCGTCGCCGGCGGCGAATGGATCGGGGTGCGCGCGCTGCACGTCGGGACGCGCGCGGTACACAAGGCGCTGTTCCATTGCGATCGGCGAGCCATCGTCGAAACGGTCGAAGGCATAATGGGGTGACACGGCCTTTTCGGCGGGAGTCGGCATCGTCGCGGCGCGGTACCATTCCACAAGCTCACGCGCCGCGGCCTGACCGCCGGTGGTGCGGGCATCCGGCATGACGCCGAGTTGACTGAAGTGAAAGAAAACAAGCGGCGCGCCATTGACCGTAAATCCGGCGGCGAGACTCCCACCCATCTCGCGCGTCGACAGATTCCACGGCGCTGCGTTGAGCCCCGGTGACCGGAGCACCTTCACACGATCAAAGAAAGCGGGCGCGAAGTCGACCCACCGCTGATCGGTGTAGATCCCGTCAGGGATATCCTCGCGGCAGTAGCGATACGTCCGATCTGCCCACCACTGCGCGAAAGCACAGCCCTCGTCCCGCGCGGCCACGCCCACGAAGCCCAAGTTATAGATCCCGTGCTGCATCGTGGAAATTTCATTGGTGACGATGCCGGGAACGCTTTGCTCCGGCGCGGTCATATGGGGGGTCAAAACGATATCAGCGGTCTTTAGCGTGCGCGCGACCTCGCTCATCGGCGACATCACCGCAATGTCCGGATCAAGGTAGATAGCAGCTTCACAATCATCGCGCGCGAGCAGCTTCTTCAACACAAAGGGCTTAATAGCGGTCGCGAGCTCGATCAGGGTGTGGGAGAACGCCCATCGGCGTAGGTTTGGAATACCAAGCGAGTCGAGCTGGTGAATCTCGTCGGCGCCGAGACCTGCGATCGCGTCAGGGGGTGGTGACGCGTCGGAAACGGCGAAGTGCAGACGCCAGTTCGGATGATGGCGCCGCAAGGACGCCAAGAGAACACGCGCTTTGGGCAAATAGTTGCCCGCGGCAACGGTAAAGACATGAACAGTTTTCATCAGTCTCGCGAGTTAGCGGCGCAAAAGTCGCATCATCCTACGCAAAGGCGCGGTGACTTTCCATGACGTCGAACCCCGCATGGCCTCAAGCTCCTTCTCGCGGTCGTGCAGCAGGCGGCGCATTTTCTGCATTTCCTGCTGCGCATAGGCCAACTCGGCAAGATAGCGCTCCGTATCGGGGCGATGGAACTTCAAGGGATCGGCGTTCAGTTCGTCCGAACTCACAATGTGAAACGCCTCCGCGGCGCTCACGTTCCCGATCAGCGTATAGGTCCGGTAGCGATTGAGCGCAGCGATCTGCTCGTCGTAGCGCTGATTTTCGAGCTGCGACTTGAAGCACGCAATAGCCTGCTGCTTGATGTCCCGGACCCCCGAAATATCGAGCAATAAGTTCGGCCGCTGCGGCGCGCCGATTTCATAGAAGGCGAGACGTGTCCCCGGTTTGCGCTTGACCGCCTCGATTGCGGCCATCGCGAGAATGCGGTGGTCGGGATGCTGCTCGAACGCCGACGGCGCATAAAGAAGATCGACCCCCTCCATTGCCGCGAGGATCTTGGCAATCAGCGGCTCGCCGTACGCGAGCGCGCGGTCCGGAAGATTCCAGAAGACCGGTGCGCCGTACCGCAGAACTTTCGCCGCGGCGCGGGCTTCTTCTTCACGCAATCCTGCGCGGCGTTTCTCGGCCTCAGTCGTCGCCTGAGCCGCGGTGCGTTCGTCTTTCTTGTGCGCCCCGTCGGTAGCCACGATCACGCTGACCGGCACATTCGCGGCAACATGGCGGGCAATGGCTCCGCCGCACCCAAACACCTCGTCGTCGGGGTGGGGCGCAAGCACGAGCACCGAGGACGCGGGGATTTCAGTTACAGCCTTGTGGGGCACGATCGCATCTTCGGGTGTCTTGAAGCTTGCGCCGGGGAGCGCTCCCGAGGCGTCGCGTGTATAACTGACAATGCGCGTGTCTTCGCCCCAATAGGACCCTTGGCACGAAGCGCGGTTGGTTTCCCGCAGCGTGCGCTCCCATTCACGCATGGTGGTTTCGGCGCCGGCGCCGAGCAGGCCCCAGCGCTTGGTCACGGCGTCGATGGCGGACCCGAAAACGAGGAGTCCTCCCGGCGCCAATTTGGACGCGATCCGGTCGACCGCGCGGCGCAGCGTGTCGTGATCGGGCAGGTAACACAGCACCTCGGCGACAACGATCACATCAAAGGTCTTGCCGGCGGCAAAGTCGTCGGTGACGGAACTGACTTCCCACTGGATATTGCCGTGGCCCTTCAGTTTCGCGGCTGCGCGTTCGATCGCGGCCGGCATCACGTCGATGACGTGCAGGGATTTGCATTGCGGAGCGAACAGCGACGTAAAAACCCCGGCGGCGCAGCCGACTTCCAGGCCCCGCTCGAACTTTCCCTCGGATCCGATATGGGCCCGCATCATGTCGAGAATGATCGCGTAACGGCGTGCCTCGAACAGATTGGTTCCAAGACGCCACGGATCCTCGGACGCCATTTCGGCGGAGAGATGCTCGGCGACGTTCAGCATTCCTGCTCTAGTCTCGGCCATTTTTTCGGCCCCCCACAGACCGATAGGTCGTATTTTTGCACACCATAGCGGCGGTTCCGCATTATTGATACGGGGAGACAAAACAATGCGGACGTGGCACAAGGGGCCGCCGTTTAGCCTTGGATTCTAACGGCCTAGAGCAAGTGAGCGCAGATGGACGAGCGGTTAGCGATTGTGGTGTTCAGCCTCGGCGGGCCAGATAGCCCCGAAGCGGTGCGCCCTTTCCTGTTCAACCTTTTTAACGACCGATACATCATCCCGTGGATCCAGCCGTTCCGCTGGCTGCTGGCGCGCACCATTTCCGGCCTTCGCGCCAAGAAGTCGCGCGGCTACTACGCGCGCTTGGGTGGACGGTCCGTGCTGCTGCCGGAAACGGCGGCGCAGGCGCAGGCGCTGGAAAGCGCCGCCGGCCATTATGCGAAGGACGTGCGCTCTTTCGTGTACATGCGCTATTGGCACCCCATGGCCCCGGAAGTCGTGCGCGATCTGAAGGCGTGGGCCCCGACGCGGATTGTCGTCGTGCCGATGTATCCGCAGTTTTCAACCACGACCACCGGCACCTCCGTGGACGCGCTATCGCGCGAAGCGCGCGCGCAGGGTTTAAAGGTGCCCTTCGAAGTGATCTGCTGCTTCCCGACCGCCGCCGGGTTCATCGCACCGATGGTGGCGATGATCGCGAAAGCCTACGCTGAAATGACATCCGCCGGGCGCACGCCGCGCCTATTGTTGACGGCCCACGGATTGCCCGAGAAGACCATCGCCAGCGGCGATCCCTATCAGTGGCAGGTGGAACAGACCGCTGCCGCGGTCGTCGCCGCGCTGGGAATCAAGGATCTCGACTGGTCGATCTGCTATCAGAGCCGCGTCGGTCCCGCCAAATGGATCGGCCCTTCGACAGAGGCGGAGATAGAGCGTGCGGGCGCGGATCGGAAACCGCTAATCGTCGTGCCGATCTCTTTCGTTTCCGAACATGTTGAAACTCTCGTTGAACTCGACGAAACGATGCGCGACCTTGCGCAAGACTGTGGCGTGCCGGAGTACAAGCGCATTCCCGCCGTGCGGACAGACCCCGCGTTCGTGGCGACGCTAGCGGGCTTCATCGGCTTCCTTAAAGGCCGGCAAACGCCTTGTTCGGATACCGGGGCGCGGATCTGCCCCGGAAAATTCGGCGCCTGCCCGCATAAATAACGGCGAATCTCTGTCGCGAGATTCAGCGGTTTCGCGCGGAACCGCATTCGCCTCGTAACGTTACACTCCCGTCAGAAAGAACGACGGGACATGAGGACCATCGAGTCTCTTCACCGCGAGGTGGGCGTGGCGATTGTCGGCGGCGGCGCCGCAGGCCTAGCCGCCGCGCACGCATTGGCGCAGGCCAAAGTGCCTTACGTGCTGATCGATGCGCGCGCGCGTCTCGGTGGGCGGGCTTACACCGAGACCTCAAACAAAACACCCCTTGACCTGGGCTCCGGCTGGTTGCACTCGGCCAACAAGAACCCGTGGGCAGCCATCGCTTACAAGCTCGGGTTTCATATCGACAAAACCAGGCCTCCTTGGGAGGAGCAGAGCTTCGATCTGGAATTGAGCCCGGCGGAGCAGGCGGATTTCAGCCGCGCGTTTGCGGCGTTCGAACAACGCGTCGACGAGAAAGCAGGAGATGACGACTGTCCCGCCGCGGCGCTGCTGGATCCGGCGTGCCGATGGAACCCGTTGATCGATGCGATCTGCACCTATCTGAATGGCGCCGGGATCAAAGAGGTCTCCACGGCGGACTACCGCAATTACGAGGACACAGACGTCAATTGGCGGATCAAGGAGGGCTACGGGGCCCTGATCGCCGCGTATGGCGCGGGTCACCCCGCGGCGCTGCGCACGCGCGTGTTGTGCATTAAGCACGATGGGCCCTCGCTCACGCTGGTCACCGACCGGGGCAATATTCGCGCTCAGCAAGCCATCGTCACCGTCCCGACCTCGGCGATCGCGACGGAAACGTTACGCCTCGATCCCGAGTTGCCGGAGAAAATCGAGGCAGCGCAGCATTTGCCCCTTGGCCTCGTGAACAAGCTTTTCCTCGCGTGCGATCAGCCGGAGATGTTTCCCAGCGATGGGCACCTTTTTGGTGATTGGCACACGGCCGCGACCGGCAGCTACCACCTCAAACCTTTCGGCCATCCGGTCGTCGAGGTCTTCCTCGCCGGTGCACTCGCGCGGGATCTCGCCGCCGCGGGAGCCGCCGCCCATGGCGATTTCGCAATTGGAGAACTTGTCAAACTGCTCGGGAGCGATGTGCGAAGGCACCTGACTCCCGTCACCCAGTCCGCATGGCATGACGATCCGTTCGTGCGGGGGTCGTATTCCTATGCCGAAGTTGGCTTTGCGCCGGCCCGTGAAACCCTGGGCTGTCCCGTTGAAGACCGACTGTTCTTCGCCGGCGAGGCCTGTTCGACAGTAGCATTTGCGACAGCTCACGGCGCCTTTCAGACCGGCATCGAGGCCGCCCGGGCTGTGATCGCCGCACGTGCGCCTCGCCGTCCCATGATGCGCGGAGCGCAGGTCAGTCTTGATAGCTGACACAGGGCCCATGCTCGGCGGCAGCGATCTTCGTCACGTCTCGGATGCGGCCCCGGGTCTGGTGCGAAAACGTGCGGGCAAAACATTCGTGTATCTGGACCCGCGCGGCCGCCGCGTACGCTCGCCATCAGTGCTTTCCCGCGTAAAGGCGCTGGCCATCCCGCCCGCCTGGTCGGACGTGTGGATTTGCGCCGATGCCAAAGGGCACCTGCAGGCAACCGGACGCGATGCGCGCGGCCGCAAACAGTACCGTTATCACCAGAGCTTTCGCGAGGCGCGCGAGTGCGCGAAATACGAACATCTCTTCGACTTTGCAAAGGCGTTGCCGCGCATTCGAGGCGCGGTGGCGAAAGATATGGCGGCCTCGGGGCTTCCGCGCGAGAAAGTCATCGCTACCGTGGTTTATCTTTTGGAAGCAACACTGATCCGCGTGGGCAATTCCGACTACGCCCGCCAGAATAAAAGCTATGGTTTGACCACCATGCGGGATCCGCATGTGCGCGTTGAGGGCGCTGAGATGACTTTCGCCTTCACTGGCAAGAGCGGACGCGCGTGGCATATCACCTTGAAAGACAAGCGTATCGCGCGCGTCGTGAAAGCGTGCCGGGACCTGCCGGGCCAGCACCTGTTTCAGTATTTGGATGACGACGGCAAACGCCAACGGGTGAATTCAACGGACGTGAACGCTTATTTGCGCAGCGTCAGCGGCCGCGAGGTGACAGCGAAGGATTTTCGAACCTGGACTGGAACGCTTATGGCGGCCCTCATCTTGTCTGAACAGGATTCACCCCACAGTGAGACTGCGGCGAAGCGGGCGATCACGACGTGCGTAAAGCAAGTTTCGGAACGCCTTGGCAATACGGTCGCGATCTGCCGCAAGTGCTACATCCATCCGGCCGTGATCGAAGCCTTTACCAAGGGGACCTTGCCTCAGCGCTTTAAGGTTAAGGCCCGTCGGCGCCGCGATGGGTTGGAGCCGGAGGAAGCCGCGCTTCTATCGCTGCTGAAATCGCGCTCATAAAAAACCGGCTCCGTTTGCACGAAGCCGGTCTTCTTCTTTCAATCGCGCGGGCCTAACGGGCCGATCGGGTGCGCTTCGGAGATGTCGTCTTGGCCTTGCTCTGCGTCTTCTTGTTGCCAGAGCCGCTCTTAGATCCGGTGCGGCTACGGGTCGAGCGCGCATCATTGCCCTGGGACATTTGCATCTGCTCCCCTGTGTTGTCGGCGACGCGCGCCGCCCTCCGCCGATTGCTGGAGCCGCGCGACGACGTCTTGTTCGCATTCGAGCGGCCCCGAGTGCCGCTTGTCTCCTTGGTTCTTCTGGTACGCGATTGGCTGTTGGCCATATTGGACCTCCCATATGGGTCGGCAACGCCGCTCAGAAGCGATACAGCTCCGGGCGCTGCGATTCGGTGAACGCGAGCGCGAATCGGATTGTTCCGAAATCGTATCTATCGCGCGCCGCTAAGCCGACTGGGCCTCGGCCGGCGTTGCGGCACCCTCGCCGCGCGGGGCAGTCGGGAAACACATCATGGCCCGGAAGCCCGTTTCCTCGTAGGCCATCTCGATGTTGCCGTTGAGTTCGTGCGTGAGTTCCAGCCTGATGAGCTTGCTGCCGAATCCCTTGCGAGTGGGCGGATTTACCTTGGGACCCTGGGTCTCTCCCCACTGAAGCGCAATGGCGCCGCTGTCGTCGCGCGACCAATCCCACTGCACGGTCACAATGCCGTCGTTGTTTGAGAGCGAGCCGTGTTTGACGGCATTGGTCGCGAGTTCATGGAAGACAATGCCAAGGGCGACGGCCGCCTTCGGCTGGATGGCTACGGGCGGGCCATCGAGCACCACACGCGCCTTGTCCTCGATGATGTAGGGCTCCAGCGCCTCAGAAGCGACATCGCGCAGTTGCACGTTGCCCCAGTGCTCGCGGGAGAGGAGCCCATGCGTGCGGCCAAGAGCTTCGATGCGCTTGAGGAATTTTTCGACGAAAGCTTCCGGTTCGGGGGTCGAGGCGAGCGTCTGGCGCGCCATCGCGTTGACCACCGCGAGCATGTTTTTTACGCGGTGGGACAACTCTTCGATCAAGATACGTTGCTGCGCTTCCGCCGCGGCCATGGCTTCCTGATGTTCCTGCGAGCGCCGCAGCGCCTGCTCGGTGGCGATCTTCTCGGCCCGTACACGGAAGTTCTCTTCCTGCAGCTTGTGCCGGATTTCAGCCTCACGCTGGGCCTCGTACTGCTTCAGATGCAAGTCGACGAAGACCGAAATCTTCGACGTAAGGATGAAGGGATCGACCGGCTTGAAGATCATATCGACCGCACCGGCGGAGTAAGCCTGAAGAAGATGCGAATCGTCGCGGAAGACCGCCGTCAAGAAGACGATAGGAATATGCCGCGTCTTCTTGCGCGCGCGGATGAGGGCGGCGGTCTCGTAGCCGTCCATCCCCGACATATGCAAATCGAGCAGGATGACCGCGAAGTCTTCGTGCAGGAGATGCTGGAGCGCCTCCTCGCCCGAATGCGCGACCACCAAGGTCTGGCCGAGACGCTCAAGCGCCGCGGTCAGCGCAAGGGATGTCGAGCGGTCGTCGTCGACAATCAGAATACGCGCTTTGGGCACATCCTCCGTCATCAATGCGCGCTCCGCGTCTTCCGTACGTACTGACGTCACACCTGGACCCACGGCTTATCGCACCATTCCTATTCCGCGGGGAAAGCTACGACGTTATCGGTCCCCGTCCTCAGGAGAGGCAGCTGCTCGCCGCGAGCAAACCAAACGCGCAACACCGAGACAAGTTGCTCGATATCCACCGGTTTGGCGATGTAGTCGCTGGCACCCGCCTCCATGCACTTCTGGCGGTCTCCCTTCATAGCCTTGGCCGTGACCGCGATGATCGGCAGCGAGGAGAACCGCGGATTGGCGCGGATTTCCTCGATCGTTTCGTAGCCGTCCATCCCCGGCATCATGATGTCGATCAAGGCGGCGTCGATGTCCGGAATACGGTTGAGGAGTTCAATTCCTGACCGGCCGCTCTCGGCATAGTGGAGTTCGACCCCGTGCTCTTCGAGCGCGCTGGTGAGGGAGAAGATGTTGCGGATATCGTCGTCAACCACCGCGATCTTTTTACCGGCGAGGACGGGATCCGACTGGCGAAGCTGACGCAGGACGTCCTGGGCGTCGGTCGGCAAGCTTTCGTAGGCGCGATGCAGGATCAAGGCGACCGCGTCCTGCAGTTCGGCCGCGGTGCGGGCCCACCGGCCACGCGAGAGCCGGCTTTTTTGGAAGAAGGCCTTTTCATCCTCGGTCATATCGCGCGGCACGAACAACACAAACGGAAGATCCAGCGCCTGCACATCAGCCACGAGATCCTTGATCGGCACCTCAGAGGAATTTTGAAGATTGACCACGATGCAGTCGGCGTCGTTGGAGTCTATGTCGTCCGGCACTTCCGCTTCGCGCTCCACCTTGATCCCGCTGCCATCGATGATGGCCGCGACGCCGTTCGACAAACTCTCTGGTTCAATGGCGATAAGGGTTTTCGTGCGCTCACGGTAAGCTTTAACGCGCTGCAAGGTCGCAAGAAGCGTGTCGGGCTCAGCCGGCTTTCCGGTGACACCGACCGCGCCGAGGCCGAGGCCCAGTTTCGTCTGTTCGTCTGCAGAGATAATGTGGACCGGGATATGGCGGGTCTCCGGATTACGCTTCAGCAAATCCAGAAGCGCGAATCCGTCCATATCCGGAAGTCCGATGTCGAGCGTGATAGCGTCGGGACGGAATCGCTTGGCGAGAGGCAGAACGCCGGCACCCTCGCCGGTCACCACCCCTTTGAACCCCGCCTCGCGCGCCATTGTTAGCATGATCGATGCGAAGTGCGGGTCATCCTCGACGATCAGAACCGTCGCGTCGCCGCGCTGGATGGTGTCGCGGTCGTCGAGCACGCGTTCGGTGACGTCCTCGGCATTCTGCGACATGGCGCGTGCGGCCGGCATGGACGGCCGCGACAGCGACTTCGTCGATGGCGTGAAGGTCATTGGCAGGAACAGCGTGAAGGTCGAACCCTTCCCGACCCGGCTGTTCACCATGAGCTCGCCTCCCAAGAGCCTCGTGATCTCGCGGCTGATGGAGAGGCCGAGGCCCGTTCCACCGTATTTTCGGCTTGTGGTTCCGTCCGCTTGTTGGAATGCCTCGAAGATGATGCGTTGTTTTTCCTCGGGGATGCCAATTCCGGTGTCTTCTACGGTGAAGGCCAGGACTTGCGAGGCCCGGCTCAGCTGATCGTGGCTCGGCGACCAGCCGGAGGTGACGGGAGCGACCTTGAGGCGGACATGTCCGTTTTCAGTGAACTTGAAGGCGTTCGACAGCAGGTTCTTGATGATCTGCTGGAGGCGCTTGTCGTCGGTGTACATGGAGCGCGGCAGTTCCGGATCCAGTTCGACCTGGAAGTCCAGCCTCTTGTCCTGCGCCAACTGGGCGAAGGTGCGGTCCATGTGGTCCCGAAGCGATCCGAAGAAGGTCTCTCCGACATCGAGTGTGACGGTGCCGGATTCGATCTTCGAAAGGTCGAGGATGTCGTTGATGAGGGCGAGAAGATCCGAGCCCGCATGGTGGATGGAGCGCGCGAATTCCACCTGCTTGTCGGTCAAATTGCCCTGCGTGTTGGTGGAAAGAAGCTTTGAAAGGATGAGCAGCGAATTCAGCGGCGTACGCAGTTCGTGGCTCATATTCGCCAGGAACTCGGACTTGTATTTAGACGTGAGGGCGAGCTGTTCCGCCTTTTCTTCAAGCTCGCGCTTGGCTTGCTCGACTTCCCGATTCTTTGCTTCCACCTGCGCGTTCTGATCGGACAGCAGTTTCGCTTTGTCCTCCAGTTCGACGTTTGTGCGCTGTAATTCGTCCTGTTTCGAGCGCAGAAGCTCTTCCGACTGACGAAGCGTATTGGCCTGTTGCTCAAGACGATCGTTGGTTTTCTTGAGCTCTTCCTGCTGGGCCTGAAGCTCGGCGGTGAGAAGCTGAGACTGCTTCAGAAGACCCTCGGTACGCATGTTCGCCGCGATGGTGTTGAGCACGATCCCGATCGATTCCATAAGCTGATCGAGGAAGGACTGGTGGGTCTCGGAGAACTCCGAGAAGGAGGCGAGTTCAATCACCGCGTTCACCTCCCCTTCGAACACCACAGGGAGCACGATGACATTCAGCGGCGAGGCCTCGCCGAGACCTGAGCTGACCTTAATGTAGTCGTGAGGAACGTTGGTCAGGAGGATGCGGGATTTCTCGAAAGCGCACTGTCCGACGAGCCCTTCACGCAGTTCGAAGCGATTGGCGAGATGCTTACGGTGATTGAACGCATAGGAAGCGACGAGATTAAGCGCGATGCGGTTTTCTTCGTCCTTTTCCGTCACGTAGAACAAGCCGTGCTGCGCTTTGACCAGCGGCGCGAGCTCCGACAGCACCATGTTTGAAACGGTTGCGAGGTCGCGTTCGCCCTGCAGCATGCGGGTGAAGCGAGTGAGGTTGGTCTTCAGCCAGTCCTGCTCGGTGTTCTTAAGCGTCTGATCCTTCAAGTTTCGGATCATCTCATTGATGTTGTCTTTCAGCGCGGCCACCTCACCCGACGCCTCCACGGTGATTGACCGGGTCAAGTCGCCGGTCGTCACAGCCGTGGACACTTCGGCGATGGCGCGGACCTGGGTGGTGAGGTTCGCGGCGAGTTGGTTCACGTTGTCGGTCAAATCGCGCCAGAGGCCGGCGGCGCCAGGCACGCGGGCCTGACCGCCGAGCTTCCCTTCGATCCCGACCTCGCGGGCCACGTTCGTCACCTGGTCGGCAAAGGTCGCGAGCGTTTCGATCATCCCATTGATGGTTTCCGCAAGCGAGGCGATTTCGCCCTTGGCTTCCACGGTCAGCTTGCGGCGGAGGTTACCTTGGGCCACCGCGGTCACGACGTCGGCGATACCGCGTACCTGAGACGTCAGGTTGGCGGCCATCATGTTCACGTTGTCGGTGAGATCCTTCCATGTCCCGGCCACGCCGGGCACGTTGGCCTGGCCGCCGAGCTTGCCCTCTGTTCCGACTTCGCGGGCGACGCGGGTGACTTCCGAGGCGAACGAGTTCAACTGGTCCACCATCGTGTTGATGGTGGATTTCAGTTCGAGAATTTCACCCTTCACGTCGACGGTGATCTTCTTGGACAAGTCGCCCTTCGCCACCGCAGTCGTCACGTCGGCGATGTTGCGCACCTGACCGGTCAGATTTGCGGCCATGAGATTCACGTTATCGGTGAGATCCTTCCACGTGCCGGCGACGCCGCGCACGTTCGCCTGACCGCCGAGTTTTCCTTCGGTCCCGACTTCGCGAGCCACACGCGTCACTTCCGAGGCGAAGGAATTGAGCTGATCCACCATGGTGTTGATGGTGGATTTCAGTTCGAGAATTTCGCCCTTCACGTCGACGGCGATCTTCTTGGACAAGTCGCCTTTCGCCACCGCGGTCGTCACTTCGGCGATGTTGCGCACCTGGGAGGTCAGGTTCGCGGCCATGAAATTCACGTTGTCCGTGAGGTCCTTCCACGTGCCGGCGACCCCCTTCACGTTCGCCTGACCGCCGAGCTTCCCTTCGGTGCCGACTTCGCGGGCGACGCGGGTCACTTCCGAGGAGAAGGAGTTCAGCTGATCCACCATGGTGTTGATCGTATTCTTGAGGTCGAGGATTTCGCCTTTCACGTCGACGGTGATCTTTTTCGTCAGATTCCCGGTGGCCACAGCAGTCGTGACTTCCGCGATGTTGCGCACCTGCGACGTGAGGTTGGTCGCCATTGCGTTGACGTTGTCGGTGAGGTCTTTCCACGTTCCGCCGACGCCGGGCACCTGCGCCTGACCGCCCAGCTTTCCTTCGGTACCGACTTCGCGGGCGACGCGGGTGACTTCCGAGGCGAAGGAGTTCAGCTGGTCCACCATGGTGTTGATGGTGTTCTTCAGCTCCAAGATTTCCCCCTCCACGTCGACGGTGATTTTCTTGGAAAGGTTCCCGTTGGCGACCGCGGTGGTCACTTCGGCGATGTTGCGCACCTGGCCGGTCAAGTTGTTGGCCATGAAGTTCACGTTGTCGGTGAGATCCTTCCACGTCCCGGCGACGCCCGGCACCTTGGCCTGGCCGCCGAGCTTGCCTTCGGTGCCGACTTCGCGGGCGACGCGGGTCACTTCCGAGGCGAAGGAATTCAGCTGGTCCACCATGGTGTTGATGGTGTTCTTCAGCTCCAAGATTTCCCCTTGCACATCGACGGTGATTTTCTTGGAGAGGTTTCCATTAGCCACCGCGGTGGTCACTTCGGCGATGTTACGCACCTGACCGGTCAAGTTCGCGGCCATGAAGTTCACGTTGTCGGTGAGATCTTTCCATGTCCCGGCGATCCCCGGCACGCGGGCTTGGCCGCCGAGCTTTCCTTCCGTGCCCACTTCGCGCGCGACGCGCGTCACTTCCGAGGCGAAGCCATTGAGCTGGTCCACCATGGTGTTGATAGTGTTTTTGAGCTCGAGAATTTCGCCCTTCACGTCCACAGTAATCTTCTTGGACAAATCGCCTTTCGCCACCGCGGTGGTCACGTCCGCGATGT
>JAYRKY010000056.1:0-2144 GCA_041905525.1 Rhodospirillaceae bacterium | reverse complement strand
CATTGATAAGCTGATCAATTATGGCGTCGACTCTTGGATCAATTCTCGATTTGCCCCTGCCGCCAGGACGTCGGGGCGGTGCGAATGCAGTCAGGCTCTCGGTTGCGACCCATTTGTTCATCATTCGATGAACGGTGTATCTGGAGGTTTCGAGCTTCTTGCAGACCTCCGCCATTATCGCCTTCGGGATGCGGCGATAGTTGAATAGCGGCATAACGATCATCATTACCTTGGTCGCGGTCGCGCGGTGAGCTTCGCTCAACGAGTCGCTTGGAATGACCACAATCGGCTTAGCTTCATCTGGACCTTCCAGATGCGAGATCTTCACGATTCTTCGTTCGCCGTTGTCGAACTCGATCATGACCTCGGAGACATTTACGCGATTGGTGATCCGCGCCTGCCTCTTCTCGTAACTAACCAGCTCGCCAGGCGAGATTATGATTCCGGGCATTGTCCCATGTCGTAGATCAGGGTTTTGTCCATCAGCTTTTCGTCGGCATTCCAGTCGAGAAATCCGTTGAGCATCATCCGATACAGGGTGGGGCGGATGTGTGCTTCCGGTGCAACTTGTCGACGAATACGATCGATCAGCTCGTCGAACCGAACGCCGTTTGTCTCATAGACAATGTCTTCGGCTGCATGGAACACGACCTCATCCAACTGAGCGCCAGCGTGCGGCATCAGAAGCTTCGCGTTCTCGAGCCTTGGAATTCGGATATCGTCTTCGGTGACGACTTCATGAGTTGCCCCAATGGTCCGCGCGTGCTCGGTGACGGCTTCGAACCGCGCCTTGAATGTTGGATCTGACGGATCTGCCTTCGCCTTAACGCGAACCTCGTAGACGACCTTCTTGATGAATCGATCGTCGATCGGGCCGGCAAGTTTACCCACGAGAAAATCCGGGGTGCAGTTGTAAGTCCTGCCCGACGGGTTCCGGTATTTGATCGTGAAGGGCTGACTGATGATGTCCACCGTCAGCGAATCGAATTTATGCAGATAGATAAAGTCGCGTTCGAGGGGGCCCTCGTACGCAATCAGCTCACCGTTATATCCCGGCATCCGGCCAGTGGGCTGGAGCCGTCCAACAGGGACCTTACGCCGCGGCAGCATGGTGGTCTCCAATCTTGTGCAGTATCTTAGTTGAAAACTGTCGGAATGTGCAGAAACTTCTTCTTAATTGTGCATTTTCTTCAGGATAAAATGCGCCGTGGCGGCGCATTTCATGTGCAGATTCTTGGGAGCTTCCCAGCCGCCGATGAGCGCCACATGGCTTGCCGTGTGGTGCGGATCGCGGAAGGGCCGCGTCATCGCGATGCGCCCGTCGCCGGCCCCCGCCAGCGAATGCACGGTCGCGATCTCCAGCGCCTCGCCGGCCGACAGCGGCGGCAACAGCCCCGGCAGGCAGCGCGCCAGCATCGACTTGCCCGCCCCCGGCGGGCCCACCATCAGCAGATTGTGGCCGCCGGCGGCGGCGACTTCGAGCGCGCGTTTGGCGGTCTCCTGGCCCTTCACTTCGGCAAGGTCGGGACCGGCGACGGGGGTGGGGGCCCGTTCGGGTCGCGGCGGCGCCAGCAATTGCGCGCCGCGCAGATGGTTGAGCAGCGCCAGCAGCGTGGGCGCGGCGAGGATCTCGAAATCGCGGCTGTTGCCGGCCCATGCCGCTTCGCCGCCCGAAGCTTGCGCGCAGATGAGCCCGCGCTCGGCTGCGTTGGCCGACATGGCGGCGAGCAGCGTGCCGGGTACGGGCAGCAGGCGCGCGTCGAGCGTCAGCTCGCCCAGCGCCACATATTGTCCGACGCGCTCGGCCGGCAGCGCGCCCATCGCGACGAGCAGCCCCAGCGCGATGGGAAGATCATAGTGCGAACCTTCCTTTGCAAGATCGGCAGGTGCCAGATTGACGACGATGCGCCGGCCGGGCAGGGCAAGCCCGATCGCGGCGAGGGCTGCACGCACGCGCTCTTTGCTTTCCTTGACCGCACTGTCGGGCAGGCCGACGACCGCGAAGACGGGCGCGCCCGCCGCCACCTGCACCTGCACGTCGACGGGAACCGTCTCGACCCCCTGGAACGCGACCGTGGCGACGCGCGCGACCATGTGTCCTCGCGGAGTCCTGAAATTGCAGAAACGTGGTTCTACAATTTCCG
>JAYRKY010000009.1:0-122052 GCA_041905525.1 Rhodospirillaceae bacterium | reverse complement strand
TGCAGGCCGATCTCGCGGATCTCTACCGGACGCGCGCGCAGGTGACGGAACAGCGCGAGCAGGCCGCGGCCGCCACCGCCGGGCTCATCGAGAAGCGCAAGCGGATGGAGACCATGCTCGAGCAGAAGGCCGAGCAACGGCAGAAAATCGCCCTGCGGTCCGACGAGGTCAGCGCGCGCACGAAAAAGCTGGCCCAGGAGGCCGAAGACCTGCGCGCCCTGTTCGCCAAACTGGCAGAAGAAAAGGAGCGGCGCGACGCGGCCGAGCGGAAGCTGGC
Source organism: Rhodospirillaceae bacterium (assembly GCA_041905525.1). Classification (GTDB taxonomy): domain Bacteria; phylum Pseudomonadota; class Alphaproteobacteria; order Rhodospirillales; family Rhodospirillaceae; genus SHVO01. The sequence continues at coordinate 121,775 of JAYRKY010000009.1, read as the reverse complement.
CGCCGAAAAGGCCGCCGCGGAGAAAGCTGCCGCCGAAGAGAGGGCGAAGGCCGAGGCCAAGGCGTTGGCGGCAAAACCGACGCCACAATCTAAGGGCGGGGAAACCCAAACGGCGCGAGTCGCGCCGCGGGAACCGGCCACTGATGAAGTTGCTGTAACCCGTTCCTTCGGGAAGGCCAGGGGCACCCTGCCCTTCCCGGTCGCCGGCACGCTCACCGCCAAGTTCGGCGAAGCGGCCGACCCCAATGATTCCTCAGGATTGCGCTCGAAAGGCATCACGATCAAGGCGGGCGCGGGTGCCCAGGTGATTGCGCCTTTTGACGGCGTGATCGCCTTCGCGGGACCGTTCCGCGGCTATGGCCAACTATTGATCATCGAACATAGCGAGGGATATCATACCTTATTGGCTGGTTTAGGGCGCATCGACGGCGAGGTCGGCCAGCGCGTGCTGGCGGGCGAACCTCTTGGCGTAATGGATGGTGCGGCCGCCTCCTCGCTCTACGTCGAATTGCGCCGGGAAGGCCAGCCCATCAATCCCTTGCCTTGGCTCGCTGACCGCACGGGAAAAATAGCGAGTAGATGAGACTCTCTCTGACCAACGGTGTGAAGACCTATGCGCCTTAAATACATTGCCGCCGCGGCAACCCTTTCGTTCGTCGCCGGCGCCGTCACCGCTCCGCTCCTGCCGAGCTTCGCCGCCGAGAAATCCAGCGCGAAGTTCTCGGACGATACGTACAAATATCTCGAGCTGTTCGGGGACGTGTTTGAACGTGTGCGCAAGGACTACGTCGAGGAAGTCACCGATCAGGAGCTTCTCGAAAACGCGATCAACGGCATGCTCACCTCCCTGGACCCTCACTCGGGCTACATGCCCGCCAAGAGCTTCCAGGAGATGCAGGAGCAGACCAAGGGCGAGTTCGGCGGCCTTGGGATCGAAGTGACGATGGAATCGGGTGTCGTGAAAGTGGTGTCGCCGATCGACGACACCCCGGCCAGCCGCGCGGGCGTGCAACCCGGCGACTATATCATCGGGATCGACGGCAAGCCGGCCGTGGGCCTGACGCTGCAGGAAGCCGTCGAAAAGATGCGCGGCCCCGTCAACACGCCCATCGTCATCACGCTGCGCCGCGCCGAGACCGAGCCGTTCGACGTGAAGCTGGTGCGCGCGGTCGTGAAAGTACAATCGGTGAAGAGCCGCGTTGAAGGCGATGTCGGGTACATCGACATCAATCAGTTCAACGAGACCACGCAAGTCGGTCTCGACGCCGCGATCAAAAACCTGAAGGCGAAGATCGGGCCCAAGCTGAAAGGCTATGTGATCGACCTGCGCAATAATCCGGGCGGACTGCTCGATCAGGCGGTGTCGGTGTCCGATACGTTCCTTGAGCGGGGCGAGATCGTCTCCACGCGCACCCGCCACACCGAAGAAACCCAACGCTACAACGCCAAGCCGGGCGATGCGACCGACGGAAAGCCGCTGGTCGTGCTGATCAACGACGGCTCGGCCTCGGCGTCGGAAATCGTCGCGGGCGCCTTGAAGGATCATGGCCGCGCGATCCTCCTGGGAACGAAGAGCTTCGGGAAGGGATCGGTCCAGACCATCATTCCGCTGGCGCGCGGCGAAAGCGCGATGCGCCTGACCACGGCGCGCTACTACACGCCAAGCGGCCGCTCGATCCAGGCGACCGGTATCGATCCGGATATTGAAGTGAAGCCGGCGCGTGTCGAGCCGATCGGCACGCCGAACGCGGGCTTCACCCGCGCCGAACGCGATCTGCCGGGTGCGCTGAGGAACGAGACCGAGAAACCCGAAGCGCCGGCCGCGCCCGCACCGCAACCCGGTGCGAAGCCTGATCCCGCCAAGCCGTCCGCGGACGCGGCGAAGCCTGGCGCCGGTCAGCAAACCGCATCCGCGACAAGGCCGGAACCGGAAGATTACCAGCTGCGCCGGGCCCTCGATCTATTGCAGGGCATCGCGCTCTACCAGCGCGCCGAGGCAAAGCCGGCGGGCACGAACTAGCCCGCAGCTTCCAGCGCCAAGACGGAAAGACCCCGGGTTCGCGCCCGGGGTCTTTTGTTTTCCGCTTAACAGGCTCTTAAGGGTCCTCCGCCTAGAAGATAATCGGGGTATCATATGCACTGCGCCAAGGCGCAGGCCGGAGGAACGACATGGGACTGTTCGATCGGTTCCGAAAAGAGACGGTAAAGGACCCATTCGGCGGCGGCGACGACGACGAAGAGGACTTTTACGACGACGAGGAGTCCGGGCGTTCGAGTTCCGGACCCAAGATCGCGCTGATGGCAAGCGGCGTCGTGTTCACCGGCGTCGTCGGCTTCATTGCTTACGTCCTCCTCACAACCGAGGCTCCCCCCGCGGCCCCACCGGTTGCAGGCACGTTCGCCGATCTCGAAATCGTCGACGAGAACGCGCCGGCGCCGAGCACACCCCCGCCGACCACTGTCGCGCAGGACGCCACCGCGGCCACCGACCGCTCGGCCTCGCGCCGCCCGTGGCTGACGAATACAACGCCCGCCGCGCCCGCCCCCGCCGAGGCGGCGAAGCCTCAAGCCGCGAAGCCCGCGGCGCCGGCCCCCGCTCCCACAGCAGCGGCGGCAAAGCCGGCCGTCACCCCGCCGGCGAATACCGCCGCCGTCACACCGCCGCCGGCACCCGCTCCAGTAGCGCCCGCTCCAGCAGCGCCCGCGAAGCCCGCCGCCGCGCCGGCCGCGACTCCCGCCGCCCCCGCGCCGAAGGAAACCCAGGTCGCCGCTGTACCGCCGGCAGCGAAACCGGCAGCTCCGGTCCCGCCTGCAGCCGCCGCGAAACCCGTTCCCGCCACTCCGGCTACAGCGAAACCTGAAGCCGCGAAGCCAGAAGCCGCCAAACCAGAGGCAGCGAAAGTGGAACCGGCGAAGGCCGATGCGCCGGCGTCCGGCGAAGACGTCCCGAGTTTGATCGCCGGGATTCCCGCTTTGACCGCTCCCGGTGTCGCGCCCGGCGCACCGGACCGATTCACCGCCTCCGGCGACGCAGGCCCCGCGGTAGCCGGCGGCCGCCCGCGCCTGGTCGATCCGCCTCTTCCGCCGACGGACCGCGTGGCCGTCAGCGCCCCGCCGCCGCGCTTCGCCGCTCTGCGCGACGTCAAAAAAGATGCAGCCCAGGCGACGACCGCCAGCACCGCGAAGGTTGCGATCGTCGTGCGGGGCCTCGGCCTGAGCCAGGCGTCGACCGAAGCGGCCATCACCAAGCTTCCAGCGAGCGTCACGCTCGCCTTCAGCCCCTACGCGCGCAACCTGAAGACCTGGATGGACCGCGCGAAAGCCCAAGGGCACGAGGTGCTCATCGAGGTCCCTCTCGAGAGCAAGGATTTCCCGGCCCAGGATCCGGGCCCTCTGGGCCTGCTGACCAGCCTCGACCTCAAGGAGAATACGCAGCGCCTGGACGCCGTGCTGAAGGCCGGAACGGGTGCGGTCGGCGTATTCGATGCGCAAGGTACGAAATTCCGCGAAAACGCGCAGAGCATCTCGCCGCTGTTCGCCAAGCTGAAGGAACAGAACCTTTTCTACGTTCAAGGCTCGCCCGGCGTCCGCATGGGTGAAGCCTATGTCGCCACCGCGGTGGCCGACGTTGTGTTGGATGAGCGCCCGTTCCGCGCCGCGGTCGATGCGCGGCTCGACTACGCCGAGCGGCTTGCGCGTTATCAGGGCAGTGTCGTGGTCTCGGTGCAGGCGAAGCCGGTGAGCTTCGAGCGTCTGATTTTGTGGCTCGACCAGGCGCAGAAGAAGGGCATCGCCTTGACGCCCATCTCCACGGTCCTCAACCGCTCGGAAATCGCCGCGCCGCCGCCGCCGCCGACGCCCGTGTCGGCGACGACAGGCACCGCCGCCGCCAAAGCGAAGCCCGAGGCCGCGAAGGCTAAGCCTGAAACGGCAAAAGCGAAGCCAGAAGCGGCGAAAGCAAAAGCCAAACCGGCGCACTGAGCCTCATGACGAAATCGAAGCCCTATCGGCGCGGGGTCGGCATCGTTTTGCTGAACCGCAGCGGCAAAGTCTTTGTCGCCGAGCGTTTGGATACCCCCGGCGCCTGGCAGATGCCTCAAGGCGGGATCGACGAAGACGAAACGCCGCGCGCCGCGGCCTTGCGCGAACTGCAGGAAGAAACAGGCACCGACAAGGCGCGCATCATTGCGGTGACGCGCACGTGGCTTCGTTATGACCTGCCGGCCGACCTTCAAAAGAAGGTGTGGAAGGGAAAGTACCGGGGTCAGGAGCAAAAGTGGTTCTTGATGCGGTTCACCGGCGACGACCGCGATATCGATATCGCGACGGAGCACCCCGAGTTTGGAGCCTGGAAGTGGGCCGCGTTCACGCAGGTGCCGAGGATGATCGTCGGTTTCAAGCGCGACATCTATCGGCAGGTGGTCGAAGCCTTTCGGGAAAAAGTCGCCGCGCTGCGCCCCGTGCGCCCGCGACCCACCGCTGCGAAGAAAAAGCCCGCGCGCCGGAAGCGCTAATACTCCGAGAACATGCGTTGGATTTCCTTGGGATCGCGCGTCTTCGTCAGCGCGAGCATCAATAGGATCCGCGCCTTCTGCGGATTGAGCGAATCCGCGGCCACCATGCCAAGGGACTCATAGTCTTTGGTCGGGATCACGCGTCCGCCGCCGACCCGGCTGGAGCGCACGAGAACCGGGCGCGCACCGCTTTTCATGTCGAGGACGCTTCGGAGGGCGCCGCGCTCCGGGGTCGAGATGTCACCGCCGCCCGTTCCGGCAAAGACGATGCCCTGCGTGCCGCCCTTCACCAGCGCGTCGACCAGCCCGAGGCTGGGCTCGATATAAGCGTAAAGAATGTCGACCACCGGCAGCTTCTCAAGTTTCGCGACATCGAACTCCGAGGCGGATGTGTGCCGCCGCGTCGGCGCGCGATAGAACACGACTTTGTCCTCGTCGATCTGCCCCAGGTAGCCGAAGTCGGTGGGACGGAACGCCTCGACCCGCATCGTGTTCTCCTTGGTCACATCGCGCGCCGCGCTGATCTCGTCATTCAGCACGACCATGACACCCTTCCCGCGCGCATCCGCGGCGGTGGCCACGCGCACGGCGCTGATGAGATTGAGAGGCCCATCGGCGCTGATGGCGGTGGACGGGCGCATCGCTCCGACAAGGACGACAGGCTTGGGCGATTTGACCGTCAGATTCAGAAAGTACGCCGTTTCTTCGATGGTATTGGTGCCATGTGTGACCACGACCCCGGTGATCTTTGGATCGGCGAGCGCCTCATTGATCTTGCGCGCAAGCGTCAGCCAGTTGGCGATGGTGATGTCGTAGCTCGCGACATTGGCGATTTGTTCGACCGGCGTGACGGCGAGCTGCTTCAGCTGCGGGACACTGGCCACCAGCTGATCGCCCGAAATGGCCCCCGCCTTGTAGTTGGTCATGTCCGTTCCGGAGGAGCCGGAGCCGGCGATGGTGCCGCCGGTCGTGAAGATCTTCACGGTGGGTAACGGCGCTTCGCCGGCGGAGAGCGCACCCGACAGCAGACAAACGCAACCGATCGCCAGCGCAAATGCACGTATCATGGCCCGTACCCCCTTGATGTCCCCGCCGTGATGTCCCGGCTGGACGTCCGGGGGCGATCTTGCGGAAACGGGCGGCCTGGAGCAAGCCGCGAAGGGATCAGGCGCGCGCCAATACCGGGCGGAACTTGCGGCCACGGAACCAAATCACCGCCCACAGGACCCGGGCCAGGAGTTTCGCGGCCCAGCCGTCCGGATTGAACCCGGCGGCTTGGGCGAACATGTGGCCGGCGCGGCGCACGTGCCGCTTCTGGTAAAATCCGAATGCCCGCGATGCGTAAGCCGCGTTGGACGTGGCACGGTCGTAAGGGCCCGCGACGGCGTTCCCGGCAAAATAGGCCGAGGCGATTTCGTCGTCGTCGGCTTCGCGAAAGCGGGTGAAGGCGACCTTGAACCGCTCCCACGTCGACGCGCCGTCTTTTCGCGCCGCGAGGTAGCGTTCCATGTGGCGATAGAAAAGCTGGTAGTGGCGAAACTCGTCGGCGGCGATGTTCTTGCAGATCTGTTTCAACACCGGTTCGTCGACCGCGTCGCGGATCGCCGAATAGAAGGAGCTGGTGCCGGTCTCGACAACGCACCGCGCGCACAACTCGCCGGTCCGCGACCCGCGGATCGACGCCGCGGCATCCACCGGGATTTTGTACATGTCGGTGAACCGCGCGAAGCTTGCGTCCATATCGAACGAAGGATCGGCCAGCGCCGCCCAGCGTCCGAGCGCGATGCCGTGCTGCTCCTCTTCCTTGGCCCACGCGGCCGCAGCGTCGCGGAATTCAGGGTCGTCGTGGAACACGCCGTTCAGGTAACGGCCGTAGTCGGCGCCGTTGCGCTCCACCATGGCGGCTGTCTTGATCACGGCGACGAGGTCAGGCGAGACCTTGGACGCGTCAAACCGCGTCCAGTCGATATCGTCCAAGCTCCAGTGTTTTACGGCCATGAGAGATGAACGCGTCCGCCTTGCGAGTGTTCTTTATACTACGCCCGCAAGAAAACCGTCACAGCCGGTGGTTTAACGGCGGCGATAAGTCTAGGTGGCCGCCTGAACCATGGCTTCGGCGTTGGCCAGCGCGGCGGCGGCCAGGCGGCGGTCGTCGTCGTTCGCGGCCTGATCGAGACGCGCCTTCGCAGCGGCCAACCGCTGCGCGGCATAGTCGCGGGTCAAGGTCGCTTGCGGGATGGCTTCGTCGACGAGGACGGTGCAGCTTGCCGGCGTGACTTCGGCGAAACCGCCGGTCACGAAGAAGCTGTCGGCGACCGCGCCGCCCTTGTAGACCTGGACGAAGCCGGGCTTGAGCGTGGAGAGAGTCGGCGCGTGCAGCGGCAGAACGCCGAATACACCCTCGGCGCCCGGAACGATCACCATCTCCACCTGTTCGGAGAGCAGGAGACGTTCCGGCGAGACCAGTTCGAGCTTCAACGTATCGGCCATCTTTGAGTCCTTGGCGCTTCGCTAATGTTCGCGGACTAAGCCGCCGCGGCCATCTTCTTGCCCTTCTCGACCGCCTGCTCAATGGTGCCGACCATGTAGAAGGCCTGCTCCGGCAGATGATCGTAATCGCCGGCGACGATGCCCTTGAAGCCCTTGATGGTGTCGGCGAGCTGCACGAACACACCCGGGTTTCCGGTGAACACTTCGGCGACGTGGAACGGCTGCGACAGGAAGCGCTGGATCTTGCGGGCGCGCGCCACCGTGAGTTTGTCTTCTTCGGACAGTTCGTCCATCCCGAGGATGGCGATGATGTCCTGCAGCGACTTGTAGGTCTGCAGCACGCGCTGCACGTCGCGGGCCACCTTGTAGTGCTCTTCGCCGACGACGAGCGGATCGAGCGCGCGGCTGGTGGAGTCCAAAGGATCGACCGCCGGATAGATGCCGAGCTCGGCGATCGAGCGCGAAAGCACGGTCGTGGCGTCAAGGTGCGCGAACGAGGTCGCGGGCGCCGGGTCGGTCAAGTCGTCGGCGGGCACGTAGATGGCCTGCACCGAGGTGATCGAGCCCTTCTTGGTGGAGGTGATGCGTTCCTGCAGCGCGCCCATGTCGGTGGCGAGCGTCGGCTGATAACCGACCGCCGAAGGAATGCGGCCGAGAAGCGCGGACACTTCGGAGCCGGCCTGGGTGAAGCGGAAGATGTTGTCGACGAAGAACAGCACGTCCTTGCCTTCAACATCGCGGAAGTATTCGGCCTGGGTGAGACCCGAGAGGGCGACGCGGGCGCGCGCGCCCGGCGGCTCGTTCATTTGACCGAACACAAGCGCGACGCGGCTGTTGGCGCCCTTGGTGTCGATGATCCCGGCTTCCAGGAACTCGTGATAGAGGTCGTTACCTTCGCGGGTTCTTTCGCCGACGCCGGCGAACACCGAGTAACCGCCGTAGCCCTTGGCGATGTTGTTGATCAGCTCCTGAATGAGCACGGTCTTGCCCACGCCGGCGCCGCCGAACAGGCCGATCTTACCGCCCTTGAGGTACGGCTCGAGCAGGTCGATGACCTTAATGCCGGTGGTAAGGATCTGCGCTTCGGTCGACTGTTCGACGAAGGACGGCGCCGGACGGTGGATCGGCATGTGGTCCTTGGCGTCGATCGGACCGCGTTCGTCCACGGGCTCGCCGATCACGTTCATGATGCGGCCGAGCGTGCCGGGACCCACGGGCATGCGGATCGGGTTGCCGGTGTCGCTGGCTTCCATGCCACGCACCAGGCCGTCGGTGGTGTCCATGGCGATGCAGCGCACGGTCGATTCGCCGGTGTGCTGGGCGACTTCGAGGATCAGGCGCTTGCCGTTGTTCATGACTTCCAGCGCGTTCAAGATCGCCGGGAGGTCGCCTTCGAACTTCACGTCCACGATCGCGCCCAGGACCTGGGTGATGGTACCGACGTTGTTCTTCGCCATTGTCTTCTCCTATGCCTTCTTCGTCCGCGGCCGCTTAGATAGCTTCAGCGCCGGAGATAATTTCGATGAGTTCTTTGGTAATCATTGCTTGGCGCTGACGGTTGTATGTCAGCTTCAGCTTATTGATCATTTCGCCGGCGTTACGCGTCGCGTTGTCCATCGCGGCCATCTGCGAACCGAAGAACGACGCGGCGTTCTCCAGCATCGCGCGGAACACCTGGATCGCGAGGTTGCGCGGCAGCAAGCTGCCGAGGATTTCGTTGTCCGACGGCTCGTAATCGTAGACCACTTTCGCGTCTGTTCCCGCGGCCGCCTGCGGCACCGGGAACGGGATGATCTGCTGGCGCGTGACGACCTGCGACACGGCGGACTTGAAGCGCGCGTAGATCAGCGTCGCGACATCGAACTCGCCAGCTTCGAACATGGCGGTGATCTTCGAGGCGACATCGTTCGCTTCGGAGAACGCCACGCGCTTGCGGCCGAACTCGGTGTATTCGCCCACGATCAATTCGCGGAAATCGCGGCGCATCGCATCGCGGCCCTTACGGCCGACGGCGAGAATCTTCACCGTCTTGCCGCGATCGAGCAGTTCGCGCACCAGACCGCGCGCGGAGCGGATGATGTTGGAGTTGAAGCCGCCCGCGAGGCCGCGGTTGGCGGTCATCACCACGACGAGGTGCGTATCGTCCTTACCGGTGCCGGCAAGCATGGCCGGCGCGCCGGCACGGCCCGCCGCGGCGCCCGCGAGGTTGCCGAGCATGCGTTCCATGCGTTCAGCATACGGACGCGCGGCTTCGGCGCCTTCCTGCGCACGGCGGAGCTTCGACGCCGCGACCATCTTCATGGCCGACGTGATCTTCCTCGTCGATTGCACCGATTCGATGCGAACGCGGAACTCTTTTAAGCTAGGCATATCTCGATCCTACTTGGACGATTCCTAGATGATCTTTCCCGGCCTTAAGCGAACGACGCCGAGAAATCGTCGAGGAAGGTCTTGAGCTTCGCCTGAATGGCGTCGGTGAGCGCCTTTTCCTGACGAATGCCCGCGAGGATGTCCGGGGCGCGTTCACGCATCGCACCGAGCATCGAGGATTCGAAACGGCCGACGTCGCGCACGGCGATCTTGTCGAGATAGCCCTTGGTGCCCGCGAAGATCACAACCACCTGCTCTTCGACCGGAACCGGCTTGTACTGCGGCTGCTTCAAGAGTTCGGTGAGACGCTCGCCGCGCGCCAGCAGTTTCTGCGTGGCCGGATCGAGGTCGGAGGCGAACTGCGCGAAGGCCTTCATTTCGCGGTACTGGGCGAGTTCGAGTTTGATCGAACCGGCGACCTGCTTCATCGCCTTGATCTGCGCCGACGAACCGACGCGGCTGACCGAGATCCCGACGTTCAGCGCCGGACGGATACCCTGATAGAACAGCGTGGTTTCAAGGAAGATCTGACCGTCGGTGATCGAGATGACGTTGGTCGGAATGTAGGCCGAGACGTCGTTGGCCTGGGTTTCGACCACCGGCAGCGCCGTGAGCGAGCCCGAGCCGTTGGCTTCGTTCAGCTTCGCCGCGCGCTCGAGAAGGCGCGAGTGAATGTAGAACACGTCGCCGGGATAAGCTTCGCGGCCCGGCGGACGGCGCAGGAGCAGCGACATCTGGCGGTAAGCGACGGCTTGCTTCGACAAATCGTCGTAGAAGATGACGGCGTGCATGCCGTTGTCGCGGAACCATTCGCCCATGGCGCAGCCGGTGTACGGCGCCAGGAACTGCATCGGCGCCGGATCGGAGGCGGTGGCGGCAACGATGATGGTGTAGTCGAGCGCGCCGTAGTCGGCGAGGGTCTTCACGACCTGCGCGACGGTGGAGCGCTTCTGGCCGACGGCGACGTAAATGCAGAAGAGCTTTTCCTTGTCGCTCTTCGCCGCGTCGTTGACCTTCTTCTGATTGATGATGGTGTCGAGGATGACGGCGGTCTTGCCGGTCTGACGGTCACCGATGATCAGCTCGCGCTGGCCGCGGCCGACCGGGATGAGGGAGTCGATGGCCTTGAGGCCGGTCTGCACCGGCTCGTGCACCGAGCGGCGCGGAATGATGCCGGGGGCCTTGAGTTCGGCGAGGCGGCGTTCGGTGGTAGCGATGTCGCCCTTGCCGTCGATCGCATTGCCGAGACCGTCCATGACGCGGCCGAGCAGCGCCTTGCCGACGGGAACGTCGACGATGGTGCCGGTACGCTTGACGGTGTCGCCTTCCTTAATGGTGGAGTCGTCGCCGAAGATCACGATACCGACGTTGTCGGTTTCGAGGTTCAGCGCCATGCCTTTGATGCCACCGGGGAACTCGACCATCTCGCCGGCCTGGACGTTGTCGAGGCCGTAGACGCGGGCGATACCGTCACCGACGGCGAGCACCTGGCCCACTTCGGCGGATTCAGCTTCGGAGCCGAAGTTGGCGATCTGCTGCTTGAGGATTGCGGAGATTTCTGCGGCGCGGATTTCCATAATTTATCCGACCCCTTTCATAGCGAGCTTGAGGCGTTGAAGTTTGGAACGGAGAGAGCTGTCGACCATGCGCGAGCCGACGCGAACAATGAGGCCGCCGAGGATGGACGGGTCCACCTTGGCGACGATGTCGACGTTGCGGCCGATGGCTTTCTTGAGCTGATCGACCAGGGACATGCGCTGCGAGTCCGACAGCGGCGCGGCGCTGATGACTTCGGCGGCGGCCTGGCCGCGGCGATCCGCGAGGATTTCGCGGAACCCGCGGATCATCCCCGGAAGCGCGAAAAGACGGCGGTTTTGGGCGACGAGGCCCAGGAATTGCTTCGTGATCGGCGACAGCTGCGCCTTCTCGACAATGGCGTTGACGCCCTTGCTCTGGTCGGCGCGCGAGAGGATCGGAGACTTGATGAAGCGCCGGAAATCGTCGCTCTCATCGATCATCTTTTGAAGGTTCGCGAGGTCGGCCGCGACGGCGTCGAGCGCGCCTTTTTCATCGGCCAAGTCGTAGAGCGCGCTTGCATAGCGCCCGCTTACGCCACTGGCCCCTGCCACATCCGTTGCCACCGGTGAAACGCCCCTTGAGCAAGACTTAACTACACAAAGACCCGGACCGAAAAACTGCGCTTTTCAGCCGGGTCCTAATCTCAAGCTAACTGCTTGATTTCGCTAACTATTTACGGCCGTTCCCGACCGCTGCCGCGATTGACGGCGGGTTGGTACCATACGGGCCTCGCGGTTGCAACATACCAAGGCGCAAAGGGGGCCCTGCTTATTTGCTCTAACGGGTAAATCGGGCGGAGCGCGGGGATTTGTAACGGCCGCGGCGGGGGTCTTCGCCCGGGCGTCTCCGTCCATTTACGGCCGAGGCGCCATGGACGTCGCGGCGCGGTGAGCCCCCGGACCGGGGCATGGTTCAGAAGAGCCCCATTCCTCAATAGAAACTGTAGGGGTCGACGTCGATCTGGACCCTGACGGAGGAGGGAATCTTCACGGCGTCGAGCCAAGCGCGCACCAGCGGCTGGGGCGGGTGCCCCCGGTCGGTTTTGAGCAGGAGGCGGTGGCGATGGATTCCCCGCAGGAGGGCCATGAAGGCCGGTGCGGGCCCCAGCACCTCCATCCCCTCTCCGCGCGGGGCGGCGGCGGCGAGTGTCCGGCCGGCGGCGATGACGGCCACCTCATCCGGGCCGGACAGGATCAGGGCCGTCAACCGGCCGAACGGCGGCATCGACAGCGCTTCGCGGCCCATTATCTCGTTCTCGATGAAGGCTTCGGATTCCCCCGTCGCCAGCGCCTGCATCACGGGGTGCGCGGGATCGTGCGTCTGCAGCATCACCTGGCCCGGCTTCTCAGCGCGGCCCGCGCGCCCCGCCACCTGATGCAGAAGCTGATGGGTGCGTTCCGCCGCGCGCAAGTCCCACCCGGAAAGGCCAAGATCGGCGTCGACCACGCCGACCAGCGTCAGGCCGGGGAAGTGGTGCCCTTTGGCGAGGACCTGGGTGCCGACGAGAATGTCGATGCGGTGTGCGAGGATGTCCTCGATCAACTCCTGCACCGCGCTCGGGCGCTCCAGGGCATCGCTGGCGACGGCGCGAACATTCGCATCCGGCCACCGCGCAACCGCCTCCTCCGCGACTCGCTCGATCCCCGGCCCGCATGGCACGAAAGAGTCCTTCGCGCCACAGGACGAACAGCTTTCCGGTTGCTGCGCGGCGAATCCGCAGTGGTGGCACTGCAGGCGGCGCGTGAGTTTATGTTCGACCAGCCACGCGGTGCAGCGCGGACAATGCAATCTGTGTCCGCACGTGCGGCAAAGCGTGAGCGGGGCATATCCGCGGCGATTCAAAAAGAGCAGCGCCTGTTCGCCGCCAGCGAGTGTGCGGTTCACGGCGTTGACCAGCGGCGGCGCCAGCCAAGCGCGCCCCCAGGCGCCTTTCTCCGGCGGGTTTGCCTTCATATCTATGATCGAGATGCGCGGCATGGCCGCGGCGTTGTAACGCGTCGGCAGATGAACCCGCCCATAACGGCCCTTGCGGACATTAATGACGGTCTCGAGCGACGGCGTTGCGCTGGACAGCACGATCGGAATGCCGCCTTCCCGCGCCCTCACCACGGCCATATCGCGCGCGTGGTAAATCGCACCGTCTTCCTGTTTGAAGGCCGCTTCATGCTCTTCGTCGACGATGATCAGCCCAAGGTCGCGAAACGGAAGGAATAGCGCCGAGCGTGCGCCGATGACGACGCGCGCATCGCCGCGCGCGACCCCGGCCCAGGTTTCGCGCCGCGCCTTATAGTTCAGATCTGAATGCCACAGCGCCGGCACACCGCCGAAGCGGCCCGCGAAGCGCGCAAGGCTTTGCGCGGTGAGAGCGATTTCAGGCAACAGGATCAGGACCTGCTGGCCGGCGGCCAACGCGGCGGCAATCGCTTCGTAATAGACCTCGGTTTTACCGGAGCCGGTGACGCCGTCGAGGACCGTGACGGAGAAACCGGCGCCGACCTTCGCGCTGAGTTCCTTGGCGGCTTCAGCCTGCGCGGGCTCGAGACGCGCCTGCGCATGTTTTGGATCGAGCGGGGCGAACGGCGACGCATACGGCAACGGGATGTGCTTCAGCGCGCCGGCATCGATGAGCTGGCGAATGACGCCGGAGCTGACGCCCGCCTTGTCGGCCAGCGCGGTGGCGGTTGCAAAGGTCGCGCTGCCGACGGCGGCCATGACCTTTTCGCGCGCCGGCGTTGTCTTGATGCCGGCGGCCGCCAAGGAAAGTCCGGCCGACCCAATCGCCGTGGCAGGCTGCGGCGGAACCCAGCGCCGCGCGGGATTGATGGCGATCCTCAGCAGGGCGCCGGGAGATTGCAGCGTGTAATCGGCCGCCCAGTCGATGAAGCGCCGCAGGACGCCGGGCACCGCTGGGACATCCAGCTTGTGGACAACTTCGCGCAGCTTCTCGGGCTTCACCTCGTGGCGTCCCGCGCCCCAGACCACGCCCACCTCAAATCGCCGGCCGAGGGGCACTTCCACGATATCGCCCGCCGCGAAGACCGCGCCTTCGGGCACTTTATAATCGTAGGCAGATTCGACGGGCAGAGGTAGAAGCACCGCAACCTGTGCGCCTGCGCAAAATTGCTGGCTGTCGTCTGCGGGCGTGGATTGCGCGGGGAGCATGTTCTACAATCTAATCAGACGATCACCCGCTGAAAAGAAAGAGTACCGACGCCCATGAAGTTCTTCGTCGACACCGCCGACATCAACGAGATCAAGGACCTTGCTTCGACCGGCATGGTCGACGGCGTGACCACCAATCCGTCCCTCGCCGCGAAGTCGGGCAAGAAATTCGTGGATCTGATCGCGGAGATTTGCGCCGTGGTGCCCGGCCCGGTGAGCGCGGAAGTCACCGCCCTCGATCATGCGACGATGATGAAAGAGGCCAACGTCCTGCGGAAGATCGCCAAGAACGTCACGATTAAGGTTCCGTTGACGCAGGACGGCCTGAAGACCTGCAAGGCGCTGTCGGACGAAGGGACCATGGTGAATGTCACCTTGTGCTTCTCGCCGGCTCAAGCGCTGCTGGCGGCGAAAGCGGGCGCCTCGTTCATTTCCCCGTTCGTGGGCCGTTTGGACGACATCGGCACCGACGGCATGCAGCTTATCGACGATATTTGCACGATTTACGGGAACTATGGCTTCGCCACCGAGGTATTGGTGGCGTCCATCCGTCACCCCATGCATGTAGTGGAAGCCGCCAAGATCGGCGCTCACGTCTCCACCATGCCGCCGTCGACCCTGCGCCAGCTGTTCAACCATCCCTTAACCGATAAAGGCTTAAAAGCCTTCATGGATGATTGGGCAAAGACCGGGCAGTCCATCCTGTAAATGGAATCAGGCCCGGAGCGCCAATCGCCATGAGTGGAAAACGAGGGCGGGGGCCGGGGAACATGGCTGATCATATGACGGCGGGTAAAACCGACGCAGCGAAAACGGATCTGCGTGAGGCGGATGTGATCGCTTATCTGCGCCGCAATCCGCGGGTGCTTTTGAACAATCCCGACCTACTGAGCGCTTTGGCACCGGACACGCGCTTCGAGACCGAAGAAGTGGTCGTGGATATGCAACGCTTCGTTGTCGAGCGCCTGCGCCGTCAGGTGGATGAGATGAAAGCCGCCAGCGAGCGCCTTGTCACCACCACCCGTTCCAACATGTCGCTGGTGGAGCGCACCATGGAGTGCGCCCTCGCGCTGCTTTACGCGCGCGACTACAGCGAGCTTGCACAGATCCTGCACGACGACCTGCCGGTTCACCTCGGCGTCGACGCGATATCCATCGCCTTCGAAACCGACAGTTTGCCGGTCGAGGCGTCGCATATCGTCAAGGCGCTGCCGCCGGGGACCGTCGACCAGCTGGTCGGCCCGGAATCCTCCCGCATTCGTCCCGACACGCAAGGCGAGGCGTTGATTTACGGCAGCGCCGCCGGTCTTGTGCGGTCGGACGCACTCGTCGCGTTGCCCGAAGGCGAAGGCCTGCCGGTCGGCGTGTTCGCGGTCGGCTGCCGCGCCGCCAACCATTTCGAGAGCGGCCAGGGCACCGAACTGATCGCGTTCCTCGCCCATGTCAGCCGCTATGCGGTGGGCCGCTGGTGGTCGCTGAAACTGTAGTCCCGCCACCCGTTCACTTCGCGGCGGGAGTCGATCTCGCCGGCGCTATCACCGCGTGGCAAGCCTGGCTGGCGGCGGAGCGCCGGGTCTCGCTTCATACCTCCGACGCCTATGCGCGCGATCTCGCGGCGTTCCTGACATTCCTGGTCGATCACATCGGCGGCGATCCCGATCTAGCGGCGCTCGGCGCGCTGAAGCCCGCCGACTTTCGCAGCTATCTCGCGCACCGCGCCAATGAGGGGATCGCGCGCAGCTCCATCGCCCGGGCGATGTCCACCCTGCGCAATTTCTTCCGGTTTCTGGACCGGACGGGGCGGATCCATAATCCGGCCGTGAAGAGCGTGAAGACCCCGCGCCTGCCAAAGAGCGTGCCCAAAGCGCTGGACGAAACCGACGCGCTCGACACGATCCGCAGCGCGGGCGCGCTGCAGGACGAACCCTGGCTCGCCGCGCGCGATCAGGCCCTCATGCTGCTGCTGTACGGATGCGGGCTGCGCCTCGGCGAAGCGTTGTCGCTGACATGGGGCACGCGCACCGCGGGCGAAACGCTGCGCGTCGTCGGCAAAGGCCGCAAAGAGCGTATCGTTCCGGTGTTGCCGATCGTCAAAGAGGCGATCGAGGCCTATCGCAATTTATGCCCGTTCAAGGGATCGGGTGAGTCGCCGCTGTTTCTGGGCGCGCGCGGTAAACCGCTGAGCCCAAGGATCATCCAACGCCAGATGGAGCGGCTGCGCATCCAACTCGGACTGCACGAGCATGCAACCCCGCACGCGCTGCGCCACAGTTTCGCGACACATCTTCTCGCGAAGGGCGGAGATCTGCGGACGATCCAGGAGTTGCTGGGCCACGCCTCGCTGTCGACCACGCAGCGCTATACGGCGGTGGACGAAGGCCACCTTCTGCGCACCTACCGCGATACCCATCCGCGCGCCAAGACGCGTTAGGGATCCCAGGGTCCGCGCGGCCCTCCGCTCGGCGGAACCGAACCGCCGCGCCGGATGCGGATCGGGCGGCGCTCGACCGCGAAGGGGCGGCTGTGCGCGGTGTCGAAAACCGGCACGCTTTTCTTCTTCATGAACAGCACGAGGACCGCGCCGGCGATGAAGCCGCCGATATGGGCGATGAACGCGACGCCGGGCTGACCGGCATCGACCGCGGCCGAGCTGATCAATTGGCCGACAATCCAAAATCCCAGCACGATGAAGGCGGGCACATTGATCACCGTGATGATGATCAGGAAGACGAACACCTTGATGTTCGAGCGGGGATGCAAGACCAAGTAGGCACCGAGCACGCCGGAGATTGCGCCCGAGGCGCCGACCATCGGCACGTCGGACCCGGGCGCCGCGAAGCCTTGCGCGAGCGCGGCGGCGACGCCGCACAGAAGGTAGAAGAGCACATATCGCTTATGCCCCAGCGAGGCTTCGATATTGTCGCCGAAGATCCAAAGGTAGAGCATGTTCCCGGCGAGATGCATCCAGCCGCCATGCATGAACATGGAGGTGAAAATGGTCACCGTCGGAGAGATCGCCGGAAGCCCATCCGGCGGCGCGGCTTGGCCAAAGAAATAGGCCGGCGTGAATCCGTAGATCATGACGGCGGCTTGGCCGGCATTCTCACCGAGCGAGAACTGCCACAAGAAGACCGCGATGCATGCCGCCAGCATCGTGTAATTGACGAAGGGCGTGATCGTATGAGGATTGTCGTCGCGGATTGGAAGGAACATATGGAGTATGAAGGTAGGAAGTTATAGGGATATACGCAATACGACTTACCGATGAGCAAGGCCGTGTCACAAAAAGGAACATTCTCAATTCTGTGCACCGCGCTGGTGGGCCTTTTGAGCGGCGCGGCCTACGGCGCCGGTCTCCCTCCGTATCCGGACTCGGACGAAAAAAAGTGCGGCAATCCGACCGAGAGTCCGGAGTGCGCCTTGAAAACGTTCTGGATGTGCAACGAGCAGAACGTCGACATCTGCAAAATGATCGGCATCGATTTGCAGCCGGACGGCGCGCAAAAACGCGAAGACGGAACGTATGCATCCGACGTCTGGCGCAAGCCGTGGACGCTTCCGTGGAGCGCCCTGCTGAATGAGAATTCAAAAGACTATGATGTTTGGGAACTGCGCGGGATCCGCGAAGTCGCGCACAATCGAATCCGTGGCCTCAGGCGCGCCCCCGAACCCATCATCGGCATGCAAGAGATCATGATTTATATGGTGGGCAAGGACGGCGTGACGGAGAAAGCCAGCGTCTTCATGGAGGAGAACCACGGAAGCTGGTCCGTGGTCGCCTATGCCCGGTGGCGCGATGACGAGAGCATCGATCCGTGCGACCGAAAGAAGCTCAGGTCCTTGGCGTGCCGCTACAGCATCACGGGCATGCGCCCCTGGTAGCCCTGGGCGGGATGGATTATCCTTCCGGCCCGATTTCGGCGGCAGCATTTCCGATCAGCATGCTTCACGTTCTTCATATCGAAGACCAACCCGATATTCAGACCATCCTGCGGCTGACGTTGCAGGCGTCGAAGCAATTCAAGGTGGACGGCGCCGCGACCGGCGAGGCCGGATTGGCCCTTGCGCGCGAGCTGAAGCCGGACGTGATCCTTCTCGATTACACGCTGCCCGACCTTAACGGTGATCAGATCCTGGAAGGGCTGCGCGCCAATCCGGACACGCAGCACATTCCCGTCATCCTGCTGACCGCCCTGACGGACAATATCGACATGCAGCGCTGCCGGGCCCTCGGCGCCCTCGATATCATCGTCAAGCCATTCAGTCCGCGGACCATCGCGGCGCAGATCCAGGCGCTTCTGGCGGCACATACTGCCACCGGCACGGTTTAAGCGGGATGACGGCCGCTCCGCTTCCCGCCAACGAGAGCCAGCGGCTCGAGCGTCTGCGCAACTACGGGGTCCTGGATACGCCGGCGGAGGAAGCCTTCGACCGCGTCGTAAGGCTCGCGGCGGCGATTCTCGATGTGCCGATCGCGTTGATCTCGTTGATCGACGACGGCCGCCAATGGTTCAAGGCCAAGGTCGGATTGGATGCGCCGGAAACGCCGCGGGATTTCGCGTTCTGCGCGCATGCCATTCTTGGCAATGATGTCTTTGTGGTCGCCGACGCGGCCCTGGATCCGCGCTTCAAGACCAACCCGCTGGTCGTCGGCGACCCAAAGATACGCTTTTATGCGGGCGCACCGCTCACCACGCACGACGGCCTGAATCTGGGGACGGTCTGCGCCATCGATCGGAAGCCCCGGACCTTGACCGAGGAGGAGAAGGTGCTGCTGCGCGATCTCGGCGCGATCGTGATCGATCAGATGGAATTGCGCGCGGCGGGGCGGAAGGCTCTGGCGGAGGTCGATGAGCGGCGCCGCGTGGACGCGTTCATGACGGCGTTTGTCTCAACCGTGAATCACGAATTGCGCACGCCCCTCACCTCGATCATCGGGGCGATCGACCTGATCAACAGCGGCGCGATGGGTGAGGTATCGCCCGAGGTCGCGGACTTGCTGACAATCGCGGACCGCAACTCGGCCGTGCTGCTCCGCCTGATCAACGATCTTCTCGACAGCGCAAAGATCGCCGACGGCAATCTGAAACTGGATCTGACGACGTTCGATCTCGATACCGCCGTTCGCGAGTCGGTCGAGAACATGGCGAGCTACTTCCGCGATCACCATGTGACGGTGACCTACGACGGCGAGAGCGGCGCCTCGGTGCGCGCCGACAAAGTGCGCCTCGCACAGGTGATGAATAATCTGCTGTCGAATGCCGTGAAGTTTTCACCCCAAGGCGGCGAGGTGCGCGTCGCGCTGCGCCGTGTCGACGGGCGCGCCGAAGTGTCCGTCTCCGACCGTGGAGGCGGCATTCCGGTTTCGATCCGGGGGCGGATCTTCCAGAAGTTCGTGCAAGGAGACGGCGGCGGGGCCAAACGGCCCGGCACGGGCCTGGGCCTCAGCATCGCCAAGGCCATCATCGAGCAACACGGCGGCCAGATCGGATTCCAGACCGAAACGGGTGTCGGAACCCGCTTTTACTTCAGCCTTCCCCTGATCTGACCGCGCGGGTGCGCTTTAGATATGCAGCGCGCGCTTATCGGCGCCGAGCGCGGCTTCCTTGATCACTTCGCCGAGTTGCGGGTGAGCATGGCAGGTGCGCGCGATGTCTTCGCTCGACGCGCCGAACTCCATCGCCACCGCGACTTCCATGATGAGGTCGCCCGCCGCGGGGCCAACGATATGGCAGCCCAGAACCCGGTCGGTCTTCTCGTCGGCTAAAATCTTCGCGAAACCGTCGGTGTCGCCGTTCGCGCGCGCGCGGCCGTTGGCGGTGAAGGGGAACTTGCCGACCTTGTAGGCGACGCCCTTTTCCTTCAGCTGCTCTTCGGTCGCGCCGATCCCGGCGATTTCCGGCCAGGTGTAAACAACACCGGCGATGGCCTCGTAATTGATGTGACCCGGCTGACCGGCGAGAATTTCCGCGACGGCCACGCCTTCGTCTTCGGCCTTATGGGCCAGCATCTGACCGCCGATGACGTCACCGATGGCGAAGATACCTTCGATATTGGTCTGATAATTCTCGTCCGCTTCGACGAAGCCGCGGTTCGAGACCTTCACCCCCACCTCGGCAAGGCCCAGGCCGTTGGTGAAGGCGCGGCGGCCGACGCACACCAGCACGACCTCGGCGTTCACTGTCTCGGCGGCGCCGCCCTTCGCGGGCTCCATGGTCACGGCGACGCCGTCTTTGCCCGGCTTCGCGGCTGTCACTTTGGTTCCGAGTTTGAACTTCATGCCCTGCTTTTCGAGGATCCGCTGGGCTTGCTTGCGCACTTCGCCGTCCATCGGCGGCAGGATGAAATCGAGATACTCGACGACGGTGACTTCGGCGCCGAGACGGCGCCACACCGAGCCCATCTCGAGACCGATCACGCCCGCGCCGATGACGATCATCGACTTCGGCACCTTCGGCAGAACGAGCGCGCCGGTGGAGGACACGACTTGTTTCTCGTCGATGGTGATGCCGGGAAGCGGCGTGACCTCGGAGCCGGTGGCGATCACGACATATTTCGTCGTGTAGGTCTCTTCCTTGCCGTCGAGCCCTTTCACCAGGACCTGGTGAGCGCCCCGCGCCGTCTTGGTGATTTTTCCGAAGCCCTTGAGGTAGGCGACCTTGTTCTTCTTGAGGAGGAACTCGATGCCCGAGGTGTTCTGCTTCACCACGTCGTCCTTGCGCGCCATCATGGTCGCGAGGTCGAGCTCGATCTTGCCGACTTTGATGCCGTGGGCGGCGAAGCCGTGGTTGGCTTCTTCAAAGAAATGCGACGACTGAAGAAGCGCCTTCGAGGGGATACAGCCGACGTTGGTGCAGGTGCCGCCGAGGGCGCCGCGGCTTTCGACGCAGGCCGCTTTGAGACCGAGCTGGGCGGCGCGCAGCGCGCAGACGTATCCGCCGGGGCCACCGCCGATAACGATGACGTCAAAAGTATCTGCCATGAGCAGTGTCCTATTCGCAGAAAAACAAACAACGGCTGCATCCCGCCGAACCCCCGATCGGGTTCCGGCGGGACGAGCGCATTAGGTTTCGATCAGAAGGCGGCTCGGATCCTCGATGCATTCCTTGACGCGGACAAGGAACGTCACCGCCTCGCGGCCGTCGACGATGCGGTGATCGTACGAAAGCGCGAGATACATGATCGGGCGAGACACGATGCTGCCGTCATCAAGAACCACGGCGCGGTTCTTGATGTTGTGCATACCGAGGATGCCCGATTGCGGCGTGTTCAGGATCGGCGTCGAGAGCATCGAGCCATAGATGCCGCCATTGGTGATGGTGAAGGAGCCGCCGGTCATATCCTCGATAGTCAGCTTGCCTTCGCGAGCGCGCTTTCCGAGGCCCGCGATCTCGGCTTCGATCTCGGCGAATCCCTTCGAATCGGCGTCGCGGATCACCGGGACCACGAGGCCCTGCGGCGTACCGACGGCGACCCCGACGTCGTAGAAATTCTTATAGACGATGTCGTCGCCCTGGATCTCGGCGTTGACCGCCGGCAGTTCCTTCAGCGCCGCGACACAGGCCTTCACGAAGAAGGACATGAATCCCATTTTCACGCCGTGCTTCTTCTCGAAGCTGTCTTTGAACTTGTTGCGCAGCGCCATCACGGCCGACATATCGGCTTCGTTGAAGGTGGTGAGCATCGCCGCGGTGTTCTGGGCTTCCTTCAGACGCTCCGCGATGCGCTTGCGCAGGCGCGTCATCTTCACGCGCTCTTCAGCCGGCGCACGATCCGGCACCACCGCCTTGGTGGCGCGGTCGGGACCGCCCGCGAGGTACTTGAGCACGTCCGCCTTCACGAGGCGGCCGTTCTTGCCGGACGCCGGAATTTTCTTCGGGTCGAGACCGTGTTCGTCCACGAGATGGCGAACGGCTGGCGCGAGAGGATAGTCGCCTTCGATGCTGACCTTGGCCGCAGGCGCGGCTTTCGGCGGCGCGGGCGGCTTCGCGGCAGGCGCCGGAGCGGCAGGCTTCGCCGCGGCGGCGGGCGCCGCAGCCGGAGCCTTTGCGGCGGGCGCGGCGGCCGGAGCGGCCTTTGCGGGTTCGGCCTTCTTCGCCGATGCAGCACCAGCACCGCCGATCACGCCAAGGACGGCGCCGACGGCAACTTCACTGCCGGGACCGGCAACGATTTCCGCGAGTGTACCGGCGCTGTCCGCGCGCACTTCAACGGTCACCTTATCGGTCTCGAGTTCGACCAGCGGCTCATCCATCGCCACCGCATCGCCCACATTCTTGAACCATTTCGCCACCGTGGCTTCGCTAACGGATTCGCCCAGTGTCGGCACTTTGATCTCAGCCATATTCGTCCCCAGCTAAATGGAGCGCGCGCCTTGGGTGGCGCGCGTCCTGTCTTTCGGTTTACTCGGCGGCCAACTTGCCGACGCGCGAAATGCGCCGGAAGGGCTGCGGGATTTGGTCGATCGGCGTCACGAGCGCCCATTCGCACAATTGGTTTTGCTCGCGCACGTGATTCTTCATGAGACCGGTGGCGGGCGACGCCGCCGGCGGACGGCCGGCGTACACCGGGCGCTTCGCCTTCACGTCGAGGCCGTCGAGCGCGTACTCGAGGCGGCGATCGACGAAGGTCCACGAGCCCATGTTCGCCGGCTCTTCCTGACACCAAATGACTTCGGCGTTCTTGTACTTGGCGAACTCACGGCCCAGCGTTTCCTTCGGCCACGGATAGAGCTGCTCGACGCGCAGGATCGCGACATCGTCGATGCCTTTCTCTTCACGCGCCTGCAGCAGGTCGTAGTAGACCTTGCCGCTGCAGACCACGACGCGTCGCACTTTCGCGGGCGCCGCAATCTTCTCGGCCTCGCCGTAGACGCGCTGGAAGCTGGTCTGCTCGCCCATCTCCGCCAGCGTCGAGACACAGCGCTTGTGACGCAGCAACGACTTCGGGGTCATAATGACCAGCGGCTTGCGGAAATTGCGGCGCATCTGGCGGCGCAAGGCGTGGAAATAATTTGCCGGCGTCGTGATGTTGCAGACCTGCCAATTGTCCTGTGCCGACAATTGCAAGTAACGCTCCATGCGCGCCGACGAGTGCTCAGGCCCCTGCCCTTCGTAACCGTGCGGCAGAAGCATGACGAGACCCGACAGACGCAGCCACTTGCTCTCGCCCGAATTGATGAACTGATCGATGATCATCTGGGCGCCGTTGGAGAAGTCGCCGAACTGCGCCTCCCAAAGCACCAGCGTATTCGGATCGGCCAGGCTGTAGCCATATTCGAAGCCGAGCACCGAGAGTTCCGACAGCGGGCTGTCGATGACTTCGTAATGGGCTTGTTTGCCCGGGCGGATGTTATTCAGCGGCTGGAACCGGTTTTCGGTGTTCTGGTCGATGATCACCGATTGACGCTGCGAGAAGGTGCCGCGGCCGCAATCCTGACCGGACAGGCGCACGGGCGTGCCTTCCACGCACAGCGTTCCGAAGGCGAGCGCTTCGGCGGTCGCCCAGTCGATATCCTTGCCGCTCTCGATCGCTTCTTTCTTGGTCTTGAGCTGGCGGACGATCTTGGGATTGACGGCGACACCGTCGGGAACCGTGCAGAGCGCGAGGCCGACTTCCTTGAGCACATTCGGCGCCACGCCGGTCTTGTCGTCGAGATATTCCTCTTCGTCGACCATCTGGCCCAGGCCCTTCCAGGCGCCTTCGAGCCAGTCGGCCTTGTTCGGTTTGAAGCTGGACGCGGATTCGAAGTCCGCTTCCATCATGTGCATGAAGCGCGCCATCATCGCGTCGGCTTCCTGCTGGGTGAACACGCCTTCCTGCACGAGCTGATTGGCATAGATCGTGCGGGTCGAGGTGTGACCTTCGATTTTCTTGTACATCAAAGGCTGCGTGAACTTCGGCTCGTCGCCTTCGTTGTGACCGAAGCGGCGGTAGCAAACCATGTCCACGACAACGTCGATGCCGAATTCCTGGCGGAACTCCATCGCCAACCGCGCGCAGTAAACAACCGCTTCCGGATCGTCACCGTTCACGTGGAAGATCGGGGCTTCGACCATCTTCGCGATATCGGTGCAATACAGACCCGAGCGCGAGTACCGCGGCGTGGTCGTGAAACCGATCTGGTTGTTGATGACGAAGTGGAGCGTGCCGCCGGTGGTGTAACCTTCGATCTGCGAGAAGCCGAAGCACTCGGCGATGATGCCCTGACCTGCGAACGCGGCGTCGCCGTGGATCAAGAGGCCCATCACCTGCTTGCGATTGACGTCGTCCATCTGCTCTTGCTTGGCGCGCACCTTGCCGAGCACGACAGGGTCGACAACTTCGAGGTGCGACGGATTGGCCGTCAGCGACAGGTGAACGACGTTGCCGTCGAATTCACGGTCGGCGGACGTTCCGAGGTGATATTTCACGTCACCCGAACCCTCGACAGACTCTGGATTGGGCGAGTTGCCCTGGAATTCCGAGAACAGCGCCGAGAACGGCTTGTGCATGACGTTCACGAGCACGTTCAGACGCCCGCGGTGGGCCATGCCGATGACGATTTGCTTGAGGCCAAGCTGACCGCCGCGCTTGATGACTTGCTCGAGCGCGGGGATCGCCGCTTCGCCGCCGTCGAGGCCGAAGCGCTTGGTGCCGGTGTATTTGATGCCGAGGAACTTCTCGAAGCCTTCGGCTTCGGTCAGGCGCTCAAGGATCGCCTTCTTGCCTTCCTTCGAGAACGTCGGCTCGAGACGGTCCTTCTCGAAGCGCTTCACCAACCAGTCGCGCTGC
The DNA here is from genome assembly GCA_041905525.1 of Rhodospirillaceae bacterium. Lineage (GTDB taxonomy): Bacteria > Pseudomonadota > Alphaproteobacteria > Rhodospirillales > Rhodospirillaceae > SHVO01. The sequence continues at coordinate 96,888 of JAYRKY010000009.1, read as the reverse complement.
TTCGGATGCTGGATATGGTGGAACTCGACACCGATCGTCCCGCAATAGGTTTGCCGGCACGCTTCGATGATCTGGCGCAGCGTGGCCTTTTGCATGTTGAGAACGCCGCCCAGCACGATCTCGCGATCGAGGTCGGCGTCCGTGAAGCCATGCGTGCGGTGATCGAGCTCAGGGTGGCTCTCGTCTTTTTTGGCGAGGTGCAAGGGATCGAGCATCGCCACCTGATGGCCACGCGCGCGGTAGGCGCGGATCAGCTGCAACGCGTGGATGGAATCTTCGGCTTGCTTGACGATCGCGGCGCTATCGCCGGCCGGAGCGGCGGCCTTCGCCTTGCCGTCGGATTTCGCCGGCGCGGCGTCCGAAGCGGCGCCGATGATCGTCGCATCGGAGGGCGACCAGCTCGCGCCTTCGAGTTCCTTCAGGAGGTCTTGAGCGTCGTCGCCCATCTCCTGGAAAAAGGTGGCCCAGCTGGCGTCGACGGAGGCCGGGTTCTTGAGATAGGCGGCATACAGCTCGCCGATGAAGACGGCATTTGCGCCGGTTAGAAAGGAAGCGTCCACGTTAGAGGTCCCTTTAAGGTCCAGTCTGGGGGCCGGTAAATTCTAGATCCAGGGGAGACACCTTCACCCCGGACATCGCACCGCCGAGCCGAGCCCTTATGTCATTGAAAACGAAGGGCAAAATCGCTCCGAGGCGGCGTCAATCCGGGCTGTGCCACCCGGCGCCAACCCTTCGGGCCAGTCTTAGACGAAAAGACTGTATGTGACAACGAGTTACCCATGAAGAAGCGCCGCTTTTGGCCTCTGTGCATGCCTGCGATGCGTCACGTTCATACGATCCCGTAGGCCGCCGGATCGCTTGTGTAACCAAACAGGGCGGCGTCGCGCGCGACAAGCCGTTCCACGACCGCGAAAGTCTCGGGCGTGTAGAGGCTGGCCCAGGGTGCGTGGTGGCTTTGGTTGAAGTGGTCCAGCGGCAAGGCGCTGAGTTTGAGCCGGGTCACCAGTGCGGCAAAGTCCGCGCTCAGGGACTCGTAATGCCCCACGTGCTTCGTGGCCACGCGGCCCGCCGCGTCGGTGACATATGGATGCTGCAGTCCGACCCAGCGTTCGCCCTGCGGGCCGGCGAGGACGCGATGCACATACGCCGCGAAAGATCCGGCGGCTTCGGCTTCGGCGTGCCCCTCGATCCCCACGTTATAGAGGCGGTAGTGAAACCAGGAGACCGCGACATCCCAGGGATTGCGGACAAAGCAGAAGGAAAAATACGAATCGAAAAGCTCGCGTCCGAGGGCCGCGATCACACTTTTGGCACTCGAATGCTGGCTGAACGCGGCCGCGGCGGCGGGCAGTCCTTGCGCCCGCGCGCGATCTTCTCGCGCGGCCCGGTCGGACGCCGGCAGGCCGTGAAAGATATCGAGATGCGACAAAGCGCCATGGACCGAAGTCCCGGCCGCCTTGGGCACGTGAATGAAGATGAAGTTGTGTCGCGGGGACAATATCACGGGCGCCTCGCGCCCGTGATGTCACACAGACCCGGCGTCCTAGAGGGCAAATGCCCAGGTGAGAAGCAGCGAGTTCTCACCAGGATTGTGGCCGTTGATGCCCGCGTTGGAGATATGGGTGAGATAAAGACCCAAGCGGCCCGAGTCCGATACGGCGTAGCTGAGATTGATGCCGAGGTGGAACTCGAACGTTCCGCCGAGATCGAGACCTGCGCCGCGCGAATAAGCGCCCACGCCCGCAGACGGCGTGAAGTACCAACGCTGGTTGCCGCCGAGATCGAACGGGGTCGCGAAACCGCCGTAGACGAACTTGCTGCCGAGTGTGGTGGCCATTACGCCGACCATCGGCTTCAAGCCGTGGAAGGAATCGGTTTCGAACAGGCCGAGGCCGCTTTGGAATTCAAAGCGGCCTTCGAGCACCTGGTGATCGTAGTTGAAGTTGACGTCCCACAGTCCGGCGCCAACGGTGAACAGAGAAGGATCGTCCGCGGCTATTGCCGGCGCAGTGACACTAGCGAGGGCCGCGGCGAGAGACGCCGCGCGGAAAAACCGCGACATCATGTTTATCCCTTCAGAGCTTTCACCATGGTGGAGCCGAGCGCCGACGGCGAGTCGGCAACCATGAAGCCGGCGGAGCGCATCGCCTCGAACTTGGCATCGGCCGTGCCTTTGCCGCCCGAGATGATCGCACCGGCGTGCCCCATGCGGCGGCCCGGAGGCGCCGTGGAACCGGCAACGAAGCCAACGATCGGCTTCTTCTTCTTCGCCGCCTTGTAAAACGCAGCGGCGTCTTCCTCGGCGGTTCCGCCGATTTCACCGATCATGATGATGCCCTGGGTCTCGTCGTCGCCCAGGAACATGTCGAGGCAATCGATGAAGTTTGTGCCGTTGACCGGGTCGCCGCCGATACCGATGCAGGTCGTCTGGCCGAGGCCGGCCGCAGTGGTCTGCGCGACGGCTTCGTACGTCAACGTTCCGGACCGCGAGACGATGCCGATCTTGCCGCGCTGGTGAATGTGTCCCGGCATGATGCCGATCTTGCATTCGCCCGGCGTGATCACGCCCGGGCAGTTCGGACCGACGAGGCGGGTCTTCGAGCCCTGCAGGGCGCGCTTTACGCGCACCATGTCGAGCACCGGGATGCCTTCGGTGATACACACCGCAAGCGAGATCTCGGCGTCGATGGCTTCCAGGATCGCATCGGCCGCGAACGGCGGCGGCACATAGATCACGGTCGCATCGCAACCGGTCTTGGCTTTCGCGTCGGCAACCGTATCGAACACCGGAAGATCGAGGTGCGTGCTTCCGCCTTTACCGGGCGTGACGCCGCCGACCATCTTCGTGCCGTAAGCAATCGCCTGTTCGGAGTGGAAGGTGCCCTGGCTACCGGTGAAGCCCTGGCAGATCACCTTCGTGTTCTTATTGATAAGGACGGCCATTTATGCGGCCTCCTTCACGGCCTTAACCACCTTCTGCGCGGCATCCGCGAGATTGTCGGCGGTGATGATAGGAAGGCCGGAATCGGCCATGATTTTCTTGCCCAATTCGACGTTGGTGCCTTCGAGGCGCACGACCAACGGCACATTGAGGCTGATCTCGCGGGCCGCGGCCACAACGCCTTCGGCGATGACGTCGCAACGCATGATGCCGCCGAAGATGTTCACAAGAATGCCTTCGACGTTCGGATCCGACAGGATGATCTTGAACGCCGTCGTCACGCGCTCGCGCGTGGCGCCGCCGCCGACATCGAGGAAGTTCGCAGGCTCGCCGCCGTAGAGCTTGATGATGTCCATGGTGGCCATCGCGAGACCCGCGCCGTTCACCATGCAGCCGATGGAGCCGTCGAGCTTGATGTAGTTGAGGTCGTGCTTGGACGCCTCGAGTTCCATCGGATCTTCTTCATCCTCGTCACGCAGCTCGACGATTTCCGGATGGCGATAGAGCGAGTTGGAATCGAAGTTCATCTTCGCATCGAGCGGAAGCACGTCGCCGTCGCCGGTCACGACCAGCGGGTTGATTTCCAGCATGGACGCGTCGGTTTCGATGAACGCCTTGTAAAGCGCGGTGAGCAGCTTGGTCGCCGACTTCACCTGCTTGTCCGAAAGGCCCAGCGCGAAGGCGATCTTGCGGCAGTGAAAGCCTTGGATGCCCGTGGCGGGGTCAATGCTCTGCAGGAAGATCTTTTCCGGGGTTTCGTGAGCGACGTCTTCGATGTTCACGCCGCCCTCGGTGGAAGCCATGATCGTGACGCGGGAGGTACCGCGGTCAACCAGCATCGAGAGATAGAGTTCGCGGGTGATGTTGCAACCGGCTTCGATATAGACGCGCTTCACCTGCTTTCCGGCGTCGCCCGTCTGCACCGTGACCAGCGTACGGCCGATCATCTGCGCGGCGTTTTCCTTCACTTCGGCGATCGACTTGACGACGCGCACGCCGCCTTTGCCGCCCGCTTCGGCTTCCTTGAACTTACCCTTACCGCGGCCGCCGGCGTGGATCTGCGACTTCACCACGTAGACGCCTTGCGGCAGACCTTCGGCGACTTTCGCCGCTTCGTCGGCGGTGTAAGCAACGCCGCCGGGAAGAACAGGCACGCCGTACTTCTTCAGCACCTGTTTCGCTTGGTACTCGTGAATATTCATGTTGTTCCGCTTTGCGAGAGGTGCGTGGGATTACTTCTTGAGCGACGGATCGATGTTCTTGCAGCCGTCGACCAGGCCGCGGACCGAGGCCACGGAGTGGGCGAACATCTTCTGTTCGTCGGCATTCAGGCTGATTTCGACAACACGCTCGACGCCGCCCTCACCGATGATGACCGGCACGCCGACGTAGAGGTCCTTCTCGCCGTACTGACCGTCGATGTAGGCCGCAACCGGCAGAACGCGCTTCTGGTCTTTCAGATAAGCTTCGGCCATTTCGACGGCCGAGGCGGCCGGAGCGTAGAAGGCCGAGCCGGTCTTGAGCAGGCCGACGATTTCGGCGCCGCCGTCACGGGTACGCTGCACGATCTTGTCGAGCTTTTCCTGGCTGGTCCAACCCATCTTGACGAGGTCGGGCAACGGAATGCCGGCCACCGTCGAGTAACGGACGAGCGGCACCATGGTGTCGCCGTGGCCGCCGAGCACGAACGCGGTGATGTCCTTCACCGAGACCTTGAACTCTTCGGAGAGGAAATAGCGGAAGCGCGCGCTGTCGAGGACGCCGGCCATGCCGACGACCATGTTGTGCGGCAGACCCGAGAACTCACGCAGCGCCCACACCATTGCGTCGAGCGGGTTGGTGATGCAGATCACAAACGCTTTCGGGCAGTTCGCCTTGATGCCTTCGCCGACGGCCTTCATCACTTTCAGATTGATGCCGAGAAGATCATCGCGGCTCATGCCGGGCTTGCGGGGCACGCCGGCGGTGACGATGACGACATCCGCGCCCTTGATGGCGCTGTAGTCGTTGGCGCCGGAATAGGCCGCGTCGACGCGCTCGACCGGGGTCGATTCGGCGATATCCAGGCCCTTACCCTGCGGGGTGCCTTCGGCGATGTCGAACAACACCACGTCGCCGAGTTCCTTGAGACCGATCAGGTGCGCGAGCGTGCCGCCAATGTTGCCGGAACCTACGAGCGCAATCTTCTTGCGTGCCATTTTTACCTCTGTGTTATGTGCGGAAGGGCCTTGGAAACGTGATGAATCCGCCGTCGGCCATGCTTGACCGGCCCCATTCCCCGTCGGGGCGTGTGGTAGCGCGAAACCCCCTCCGGGGCAAGCTTTGGCGCATGGCGGGGGGATCACGAAAGTCTGATTACAGATCAAGGGGATGCGGATTAAAATCGGCAAGTTTCCGCCGATCTCACCGATGCACCCCCGGAGGCCCATGCCGCGCCACTCCCGCGCCCCGCTCCTGACCTTGTGCAGCCTGCTTCTCGCCGGATGCGCCGCGGCGCCCGCGCCGCGCACGGACGCCCCGGCCCCCCAACCCGGACTGGCGCGCGCCGGCGCCGACTACATCCTTCCGGGCCCGATCCCGGACCTGACCTCCTACCAAATCATCCGAAGCGATGCGGGCGCCGGGACCCCGCGCGCCGTGAGCCTCGCCGAGGCGGCCGACGCTTTAACGGAGTTTGACGTGATTTTCCTGGGCGAGGTCCACCGCCACGCCGGTATGCACCACGCCCAAATGGCCCTGTTCCGGGAGCTTTTCGCGCGCGCGCCGAACATCGCGCTGTCGATGGAGCAATTCGAACGCGACCAACAGAAGGTTCTGGACGAGTACCTGGCCGGGAAAATGGGCGAGAACACCTTCGCCACCCGGATCGACCTTTGGTCCAACTACGGGACCAGCTACCGGCCGATGGTGGAGTTCGCCAAGGATCACAAACTGCCGGTCATCGCAGCCAACGCGCCCGGCATGGTGGTCCGGTGCGTGGGTCTGGAAGGTCCCGCCTTCCTCGACCGCATGAAGCCCGAACAGCGCAGCTGGGCGGCTCGCGAGCTCAACCTTCAGGACGGTCCCTACAAGGACAAGTTCATGGGCTTCGCCACGGGCGATGCCGGACACGGCGGCGACCCGGCCGCCAAGCCGGGCGAGAAGCGCACACCCAGCGATCAGGCTGTGAGGGCTTTTGCGGCCCAGGTGACCCGCGACGACACGATGGCCGAGTCCATCGCCCTGCATATCCAACAGAACCCCGGCCGCAAGGTCGTGCATACGACAGGTTACTTCCACAGCGACGCTTTCCTCGGGACCGTCGAACGTCTCAAGCTGCGCATGCCGAACCTGCGGGTCGCGGTGGTTTCGCCTCTGGAGATCGGCGAAGAAGCCAAGCCCAAAATCAAAGGGGAAGACCTGAAAAGCGGGACGTTCCTGCTGGTCATACGTCCTCTTCCGTCGCCTTACGCGACGGAAGAGGAGATGCGCGCCGCCATGAAACAACAATTGGCGGATCGCAAAGACAATAAATGTGAGCTGTGAGGTTGCGTTCGCCGCGTTAGGCGAGATGCCGCTGGCGAATGTAGTCGGCGGCCTGCATCTCGATCAGCCGCGAGGCGGTGCGCGCGAATTCGAAGCCGCCTTCGGCGCCGGTATATAGCTCGTGCGGCGCAGCGGCGGCCGAGCACACCAGGGCGGTGCGATGTTCGTAAAGCGCGTCGACCAGCGTCACGAAACGCCGGGCCGCGTCCTTCAGCTCTTCCGTCATCGCCGGGATGTCCTTGATGATGACGGTCGAGAACTGGGCCGCGATGGCGAGATAATCGGTGGGCCCCAAAGCGGTGCGGCAGAGATCATCGAAGGTGAAGCGCGCGACTTGATGGGCGGCGGCGGGAATCTCGACCCGGCGTCCGTGGACCAGAATGAAGTCCGGCTCCGGCGCGGCGTCGTCGGTCAGCCTTGACCAGGCCGCGTCCAGCGCGGCGTCCGCCGCGGCCCCCAGCGGCGCATGATAGACCGTCTGCCCGGCGAGGCGCCCCAATCGATAGTCCTGCGCCGACTCAAGCTCGAGAAGATCCAGCTTTTGCTTGATGATCGCGATGAAGGGGAGAAAGCGGTCACGCTGGAGGCCGTGCTTATACAAATCGTCGGGGTGACGATTGGATGTCGTCACCACCACAACGCCCCTTTCAAACAACTTCTCGAACAATCGCCCCACGATCATGGCATCGGCGATATCGCGGATCTCCATTTCATCGAGGCATAACAGCGTCGCATTGTCGGCGATGCCGTCGGCCATGCCGGGGATGGGATCACCCTCATCCTCGTACATCGGCAGTTGTCGGCGGCGATGAATTTCGGCGTGGATATCTCGCATGAAGGCATGGAAATGCACGCGCTCCTTCTTCGCGACCGGGGCTGCGTCGAAGAACAAATTCATGAGCATCGACTTGCCGCGTCCAACGCCGCCGTAGAGATAGAGTCCCTGCGGCGGCGGGCTCTCGTTCTTCGCACCGAGGCCGAAGCGCGCCATCCAACCCTTTTTCCCGCTGCGCGGCTGATAGCCCGCAAGCGCGTGCGCAAGGCTCGTGAGCTTTTCCGCCGCGAGCTCTTGGATCGGATCAGCTTTGAGCTGACCGGAGGCGACGGCGTCGCGATAGCGTTGAACAGGAGTATCGGTCACAGGGAGAGGCCGGGATCACAAAAGCAATGTGCCGCCTCCGATGCCGGAGGCGGCACATGGGACATCTTGAGGCGCGGCGGAATTAGCCGTCCTTGTTGATCTTTTCAATCAGGTCTTTGAGGGTCTTTTCGGCCTGGTCGTTGGGCACCTGACAGGTGCCGGCCGCCTGGTGACCACCGCCGCCGTACTTGAGGCAGAGTTCGCCGACGTTCGTCTTCGAGGAACGGTCGAAGATCGACTTGCCGATGGCGTACACGGTGTTCTGCTTCTTAAGACCCCACATCACGTGGATCGAAATATTGGATTGGGGGAACAGGGCGTAGATCAGGAAGCGATTGCACGCCCAGATGGTGTCTTCGTCGCGCAGGTCGAGGACGACCAGGTTCTTATGCACCGTGGTGCAGCGCTTGATCTGCTCTTTGGCCTTCGCTTCGTGCTCGACATAGAGATCCACGCGCTCGACAACGTCGGGCAGCATCAGAATGTCTTCGACGGGCATCAGCACGCACTTCTCGATCAGCTCCATCATGAGCTGGTAGTTCGAGATCGTGAATTCGCGGAAACGGCCGAGGCCGGTGCGGGCGTCCATGATGAAGTTCATCAGGTCCCAGCCTTGCGGGTTCAGCACTTCATCCTTGTTGAACTGGGCGGCGTCACCCTTATCGACGGCCGCCATCAGCGAATCGGAAATGCGGGGAAGCTTCGCCTTGCCGCCGTAGTAGTCGTAGACGACCCGGGCCGCCGAGGGCGCCTTCGGATCGATGACGTGATTGGCTTTCTTGCCGACGCGGATGGTCTCGCTCTCGTGATGGTCGAAAGCCAGATGCACACCTTCCACGTACGGGAGATTGGTGGTGATGTCCCGGTTCGTGATTTCGATCACGCCGTCCTGCATGTCCTTCGGGTGGACGAACTTGATCTCGTCGATCATCCCGAGTTCGCGCATGATGGCGGCGCAGACCAGCCCGTCGAAGTCGCTGCGGGTGACAAGCCGATATTTCCCAGCGGACATCTAAAACTCCCCTCGACAAAAGTATTTCCCGGGCGAAAAGATAAACAGGCCGGGCAGTTAAAACAACCCATGGTAAGCAGGGAAAGCCCAGGTACGGAGGGATTTTTGACGACTAAGCGACGTTGCCACGCCGGCGCAGCCGGCCTGCTACCCCTCCTTCTCTTGCTGAGTGCGTGCGGAACCGCGCCTTATGTGGATAGCCGCCGGGAGGCCGGACAGCGCGTGCCGGTGGGGAGCTCGACGTCCGATGTCGTCGCCATCTGCTATTCCAGCCAGAGCGCAACGCCGGAGGAGATTTTCAAGCTCGCCGAGTCGGAGTGCGCCAAGACAGGCCGTACGCCGGTTCTGGCCGAGCAGACCGACTGGTCGTGTACGCTGCTCGCACCGACGCGCATTTTTTACCGCTGTACGGCGATCGCGCCGAAACCTTGACCGCGCGCCCGCCGTTGTACGGACGGGCGGGGACGCGAGGTCGAGATGGTTATGGTGCGTTCCAGCGTGGTTGCGCTGGCGATGGTGGTTAGTATCGCCGCGGCCGAGCCCCTGCGGCAGGCCTTCCCCAGCGACAGCAATTTAGCGTCGGAGGCTTATTTTGCGCTGCGCGAAGGCAAACCCGCCCAGACCGCAATCGATCTTTACTCCGAAGCGATCCGCCGCGCGCCGGACAACTATATGTCTTACTACCGGCGCGGCGTGACCCTCGCCGATCAGGGCCAGCTCGAGCCCGCGCTCACGGACCTGGATGCCGCGGTCCGTCTCAGTCCGGCCGTGAAAACCTCGAACGATCTCGGCCTGCGGGCGTGGAACTCGCTTCTGCCGGACACGCACGCGCTTCACACCGTGATCCTGGTTCGCAGCGCCCGGGCCGACATCCTGCGCCAGCTCAAGCGGCCGCGTGATGCCATTGCCGATCTCGACGCGGCGATTGCCCTCGATCCGCGGCCCACGACGTTGTGGCAGCGGCGCGGCTTACTTCATATGGAGACGGGAGACACCAAGGCGGCGATCGCCGATTTCACAGTCTTGCTGACGCGCCTTGAAAACGCGCCGTGGCGCTTTGCGCGCGGCATGAGCTATTTCGTCGAGGGCGATCTTGCCGCGGCCGAAGAGGACTTCACCCACGCGGTGCGGATGGAGCCCAAAAACCCCACCTACGCCCGCTGGCTCGTCAAAACGCAAAAGAAGCGCGGAATCCCGGTCTAACCGCGATTAGCCCGCGCGCTCGACCAACTTCATCTTGATGTCCGCGATCGCCTTGGCGGGATTCAAACCCTTCGGGCAGGTCTGCGTACAATTCATGATGGTATGGCAACGATAGAGACGGAACGGATCCTCGAGGTTGTCGAGACGTTCGCCGGTGGCTTCGTCGCGGCTATCGTTGATCCAGCGCGCCGCCTGCAAGAGGATGGCGGGGCCGAGATAGCGGTCGCCGTTCCACCAGTAGCTTGGGCAGCTGGTCGAGCAGCAGAAGCACAGGATGCATTCCCACAGACCGTCGAGCTTCTCGCGTTCTTCCGGTGTCTGAAGGCGCTCGCTGGAGGACGGCGGAAGGGTTTCCGTCTTCATCCAGGGTTCGATGGAGGCGTACTGCGCGTAGACGTGCGTAAGATCGGGAACGAGATCCTTCACCACCGGCATGTGCGGCAGCGGGTAGACCTTTACGGTGCCGTTGCAGTCCTCGATCGGCTTCAAACACGCGAGCGTGTTGCCGCCGTCGATGTTCATGGAGCACGACCCGCAGATGCCTTCGCGGCACGACCGGCGCAAGGCAAGGGTCTGGTCCATCTCGTCTTTGATCTTGAGAAGGCCGTCGAGGACCATCGGTCCGCAGGTATCCATATCGACGTCGTACGAGTCGATGCGGGGCGTCGCGTCCTTATCAGGATCGTAGCGGTAGATGTCGAAGCGCTTGACGTTCTTCGCACCGGCCGGAGCGGCGTGATGCTTGCCCTTCACGGGCTTGGAGTTCTTCGGAAGCGAAAATTCAACCATATGACTGTTCCTTCTCGACTCTAAATCCGGTGCGCGGGCCTTATCGGAAAACCGGGTTCCACTTTTCCGGGCCGCGCACGGCGCCTAGTAAACGCGCGCCTTGGGCGGAATGTACTGAACTTCGTTGGTCAGGGTGTACTTGTGCACCGGACGATAATCGAGCTTCACCTTATATTGATCGTCGACATAGGCGATCGTGTGCTTGCTCCAATTTTCGTCGTCGCGGTTCGGGAAATCCTCGTGCGCGTGGGCGCCGCGGCTTTCGTGACGGGCTTCCGCGCCGGTGATCGTGGCGACCGCGCAGGTCATCAGGTTCTCGAGTTCCAGCGCTTCGATCAGGTCGGTGTTGAACACCAGCGAGCGGTCCGTGACTTTGATGTCCTTGATCGACGCGGCGATCTGGCTGAGCTTGCCGATGCCTTCCTGCAGGCTCTTGGTGGTGCGGAACACGGCCGCATCGGTCTGCATCGTGCGTTGCATGCTCTTGCGGATCTGCGCCGTGGTAAGAGAGCCGCTGGCATTGCGCAGGCGATCGAGACGCGACAGCGCGAGGTCGGCCGCGCTCTTCGGGAGCGCGCGGTGCTTCTCGCCCTTCTTGACGATGTCCTTGCAGCGCAGCGCGGCGGCGCGGCCGAACACGACCAAGTCCAGCAGCGAGTTCGCCCCGAGCCGGTTGGCGCCGTGCACCGAGACGCAGGCCGCTTCGCCGATGGCCATGAGGCCGGGAATGGTCGCATCCGGATTGCCCGCCTGCGGCCGAACGACTTCGGCCATGTAGTTGGTCGGGATGCCGCCCATGTTGTAGTGCACGGTGGGCAGAACGGGAATCGGCTGCTTGGTCGCATCGACGCCCGCGAACACCTTCGCGGACTCGGTGATACCGGGAAGACGCGAGTGAAGCACTTCGGCGCCGAGGTGCTCGAGGTGCAGGAAGATGTGGTCTTTTTCCGCGCCGACGCCGCGGCCTTCGCGGATTTCCATGGTCATCGAGCGCGAGACGACGTCGCGCGAGGCAAGGTCCTTCGCGGTCGGCGCATAGCGTTCCATGAAGCGCTCGCCCGCGGAGTTGGTGAGATAGCCGCCTTCACCACGCGAGCCTTCCGTGATGAGCACGCCGGCGCCGTAAATACCGGTGGGATGGAATTGCACAAATTCCATGTCCTGAAGCGGCAGCCCGACGCGCGCGGCCATGGCGTTGCCGTCACCCGTGCAGGTATGGGCCGAGGTGCAGGAGAAGTAAGCACGGCCGTAACCGCCGGTCGCGATCACGACCATGTGAGCCTTGAAGCGGTGGATGGTGCCGGTGGCCATGTCGATAGCGACCACGCCGCGGCAGCCGCTTTCGTCCATCATCAGGTCGATGGAGAAATATTCGATGAAGAACTCGGCTTTGTACTTCAGGCTCTGCTGATAGAGCGTGTGCAGGATGGCGTGACCGGTGCGGTCCGCGGCGGCGCAGGCGCGCTGCACAGGCGCTTCCCCGAAGTTGCGCATATGGCCGCCGAAAGGCCGCTGATAGATCTTACCTTCGGGCGTGCGCGAGAACGGCACGCCATAGTGTTCGAGTTCGCGGATCGCCGGCACCGCCTCGCGGCACATATATTCGATGGCGTCTTGATCGCCGAGCCAGTCCGACCCCTTCACGGTGTCGTACATGTGCCACGCCCAATTATCCTCGCCGATATTGCCGAGGGAGGCTGCGACACCGCCCTGCGCCGCGACCGTGTGGCTGCGCGTGGGGAAAACCTTGGTGATGCACGCCGTCTTGAAGCCCTGCTGCACCATGCCGAACGTCGCGCGCAGACCTGCGCCGCCGGCGCCGACGACGACCACGTCGTACTCGTGATCAACGATGTTGTAGGCAGCCATGCGATCAGACTCCAAACGCGACAATCAAAACGGAAACGATGCTCAGCGCCGCAAGGGCGTAGCAGAGGAACTTCACGGCGATGATCGCGGCGATGCGGGGGCCGTGCGAAGACACATAATCTTCAAGCACAACCTGCATACCGGCCTGGGCGTGATGGAAGGTGACGCCGAGGAAGAGGACCATGATGGTGGTGTTGATCGGATTGCCGATCCACAGCGTGAAATCTTCGAGATTGGAATCGCGCAGGCGGATGATCGACACGACGAACCACAGAACGAGCGGAAGGAGCGCGAGGGACGTCAGGCGCTGCAGCCACCAGTGATGCAGGCCTTCCTTGGCCGAGCCGAGACCGCGGGCGCGGCCGAGCGGGGAACGTAGGGAACGGGACGGAGCGGACATGAACGCCTCGCTTAAAGAAAAGCAGCAAGCCAGGCGATCGCGGTCAGGATGACCGTGCCGGCAATGACGTAGGTGTTGGTGCGCTTGGTGTCGGCGATGGTGAAGTTCTTGCCGGCGTCCCACAGCAGGTGACGGATCCCGTTGCAGGTGTGGAAGAACAGCGCCACCGAGAACCCAAACAGGATGAGCAGCCCCAGCGCCGAACCCACAAAATCGGAGAACACAACATAAGCGTCCTCGCCGAACGCGGCGGCGGCGACCCACCAGGTGAGCAGAAGCGTGCCGAGGGTCAGTCCGATCCCCGTGGCGCGATGGCTGATGGACAACCACGCCGCCAACGGCAGCCGGTAGACTTGAAGGTGCGGCGACAAGGGCCGGGCGGAAGACTTCGCGGCTTGGGTCATGGGAAGCGTCCGTTACAATATAACGCGTTGATTAATAATGAAAATTTTGGGTCTGGGCCCAATGTTTTCGATCCCCGACGTGTTGTGTACCCACCTGACCTTATTAAGTCAACGAACGGTCAAATTGGACACTTCTGTTCACGCATTCCGCGCGCGGCAGGTCTGCGCAATTTGCGGGCGCGCGCATATCCCGCCCTTCGCGTGCGCAACGGTTGTCGACACGCATGTGGAGTGCAACTCCGCCCCAACATTGCCTTGGGTTGCACCCGCTTTTGACGCGATGGGTGCGTTTCTCCATTGCACCTCGAGCGCCGCGCGTCGGCGCCGGGTGGACGGAAAATCACCTCAAGGAGGTTCAGATGCTCAAGACGACACTCTTCGCCGCCGCCATCGCGGCCTTTGTCGCGGCCCCCGCCGGGGCGCAGGTCCTTGGCGGCGCGGCCGGAGGATCTCTCGGCGCCGCGGGCGGACTTGGTTCAAGCGGACTTGGTTCAGGCGGCCTCGGCGGCAGCCTTGGCGCGACGGGTTCCGGCACCCTCAATGGACGGCTGGATCGCCCGGACCTTTCCGGCGCGGCGCGGGCGACCTCGCGGGCGGGAGCGCGCGCGAAAAGCTCAGTCTCCGGCGCGGCGCGGAGCGGAAAGGCGAACGCCGATGCGGCCGCGGAGGTTGGCGGTCGCGCGGCGACCAATACCGCCGGCGTCGCGCGCGGCAATGCAGAAGGCGCGGCGAGCGTCGCCGCCGGTCACGCGCGCGGGGCGGCCAATGTCGCCGAAGGCCACGCTGAAGGCGCCGCCGGTGTTGCGGCCGGCAACGCGCGGGGCGCCGCTGACGCGGCGCGCGGCCGGGCGGCCGACACCGCGGGCGATCTTACCGTCAGCGGCGAATCGTCGTTTTCGGGGAGCGCCGCAACGTCCGGCAATTTAGAGGCTGGGCGTTTGGAGGGCGGCGGCAATGCCGGCGGTTCCATCACCGGCGCGGCAGGGACCCGTGTCAGACCCTAAGAGGATAGACGTGCGTTGCGTGTGTTTGAGTTCGTGAGTTTGTTTGAGGCAGTCGCGGCGATGCTTGATCTTTATATTGATGCCCTGATTACGTTTGCGTGTTTCCTGAGTGCGTTTGTGTGCTGTGCTTACTGGCCGACCACGTCGGATGTTTTGACCTGCCGCGACTGAACGCGTGGTCTTGCGTTCGTTTGACTTGCTAACGCCTGCGTTTTTGCGTGATGCAGGCTCTCTCTCCTCCCTTGCGCGGAAACGCCGTCCTTCCCGGACGGCGTTTTTGCTAGCGCAGGGCGGCGATCTGATCCGCTTGGGCAAGGATGCGTTCCGCATCCTTGACATGCAGGAACTCGACCAGGCGCCCGTCTACGATCACGATGGCTTTTCCGTCCGCCGTGGCGGCGGCGTGCGCGGCTACGATCTTGCGCGCGCGCGCGACGTCGGCCTCGGACGGTGCATAGGCTTCGTTCGCGCCGTGAATCTGTTTGGGATGAATCAAACTACGGCCGTCAAAGCCCAATGCGCGGCTCGCGCGGCAAGAATCGAGGAAACCCCTTTCGTCATCCAGGTCGATGTGAACGCCGTCGATCACCGCGAGGCCGAAAGCGCGTCCGGCGAGGACGCAGGTTTGCAAGGCGGTCATCATGGGAGCGCGGTCTGACGGGTGCGCACAGCGCAGCTCCTTCGCCAAGTCGTTCGTGCCGACCACCAGCCCGGTCAGCGACGGCGCTGCGGCGGCAATGTCACGCGCATTCAGGATTGAGAGCGGCGTTTCCATCATCGCCCAGAGTTCCACGTCTTCGGCGTGCGACAAGCTGCCCGCAACACGCTGCAGGTCATCCGGCCCGTTGACCTTCGGCACAAGAATCGCAGGCGCGCGCACTTCCGAGAGGGCGGCGAGATCGTCCCTGATCCAAGGTGTATCCAGCCCGTTCACGCGCACGATCACTTCGCGGCCCGCCAGACCGCCGGAGCGAATCAACTGAACCGCGGCCTCGCGCGCGCCCGCTTTGGCGTCCGGCAGCACCGCATCTTCAAGATCGACGATAAATCCGTCGGCCGGCAGCGACCTCGCCTTTTCGAGCGCCCTCGCATTCGAGGCCGGGACGTACAACAGACTGCGGCGCAGGCGCTGGGCATTCGGGGCCGTCATATCGCTCCTGATGGATTGTAAGGCCTTCACATCATTATTTTTTGACGTATCGGACAGGCGGTTACAAGCCTCGCCCACACTCGCGATATGCGTGCAAATGGCCCCTAAACTTGAAGAACGGGACGAGAAACGTTATTTAGGCGCCATCCCATTCACAGTGAGAAGTTACCCGAACGCATGACTTTCGCGCTGTTTGAGTTTGCATTCGTACGCGGCCTCGCCGCCGGTTTCGCTTTGGCGGCGCCGATCGGTCCGGTCGCGTTGATTTGCGTGAGACGCGCCCTCGCCCGCGGCCGCTTGGAAGGCTTCGCCGCGGGTCTTGGCGCCGCGGTGGCCGATATGGTCTTCGGCGCCATCGCCGGTCTGGGCCTCACGGTGATCAGCACATTCATCATCGCCCATGAGGTCGCGATTGGGCTGGTCGGCGGCATCATCGTCCTGGCCGTCGGCCTGCTCACCTACCGTGCGCCCGTGCTGCTCGCGGACGGTCAGCTGAATGTCCAAAGCCTGCAGCGGGACTTCATCACCGCGTTCAGCATGGCGATCACCAACCCCGCGACCATGTTCGCGGCGCTGGGCGTGTTCGCGGCCTTCGGACCGTCGCATGCGCAAACCGGACCCGACGACGCGCTTGCGTTGGTTACCGGCGTGTTCGGCGGATCGGCGGCGTGGTGGCTGATTCTTGCCGGTACGGCCGGCTCATGGCGCGGCGGCATGGTGGAGCGCAGCTTGGAACGTATGAACCGCTTCTCGGGCGCCCTGATCATTTTGTCGGGCGTGGCCGTGCTCGGCACGGTGATCTACCGGGCCTTCATGAACTAGCGCGCAGTACCGGCGCAAACAAAAGGCGGCTCCCGCGAGAGCCGCCTTTCTTTTTGCCGACGATGACGCCTTAGACCTTGAGATAGTCCTTGGCCAGCACTTCGGCGATCTGGACGGCGTTGAGCGCCGCGCCCTTGCGAAGGTTGTCGGCCACGCACCAGAACGACAGGCCATTTTCAACGCTGGCGTCTTTGCGGATGCGCGAGATGTAGACGGGGTCTTCCCCGCCCACTTCGGCCGGCGTGACATAGCCCTCGTCGGCGCGGCGGTCGACGACGGCGATCCCGGGCGCTTTGGAAAGAATTTCGCGCGCTTCCCGGTCGCTGATGGGGCGCTCGCATTCGATGTTGATGTATTCGGCGTGGCCGATGAACGTGGCCACCCGGGCGCAATTGGCGTGCACCTTGATCTCGGGATCGAGAATCTTACGGGTCTCGACCACCATCTTCCACTCTTCCTTGGTCTCGCCGCTATCGAGGAAGACGTCGATGTGCGGAATGACGTTGAAGGCGATCTGCTTGGTGAACAAAGACTTGGTCTCGGACGGCGACTGGTTGGCGTAGATGCCTTTGGTCTGGTTGAACAGCTCGTCCATCGCGTCTTTGCCCTTGCCGGATGTCGACTGATAGGTGGACACGACCACGCGCTTGATCTTGAAGGCGTCATGCAGCGGCTTCAGGGCCGTGACCATCTGGATGGTCGAGCAGTTCGGATTGGCGATGATGCCCTTCTTCTTGTAGCGGGCGATGGCCTCCGGGTTCACTTCCGGCACGACCAGCGGCACATCGGGATCCATACGGAAGTGCGAGGTGTTGTCGATCACCACGCAGCCCGCCGCGGCCGCGCGCGGGCTGTGAACCGCCGAGACCTTCGCGCCGGGAGAAGACAGCGCGATGTGCACGCCCTTGAAGTCGAAGGTCGCGAGGTCCTGGACCTTGAGCACCTCGTCGTCGCCGAAAGAGACCTCTTTTCCAACCGAACGTTCGGAAGCCAGGGCGATGACTTTCGAGACCGGGAACTGGCGGTCGTAGAGGATGTTCAGCATCTCGCGGCCGACGTTGCCGGTGGCGCCGATGACGGCGACGACATAGCCTTGCTTGCGAGCGGGGACGCGGGCGTTATCGGGCATCTTGAGGGTCCGTTCTTCGTCTTCCAGGGCCAAAAAAGGTGCGGCAAACTACGCTCACCCGCCCGCGAGAGCAAGCAGCGGCGCCCGCACCTCCCCTCGGGTCCGGCCGCCGCAGGAGAGGCTGAGCGCCGATGACGAGCACATCCCGCATCACGACCTATGCCGAGTTCTGGCCGTTCTATCTGCGCGAGCACGCGCGTCCCGCAACGCGCGCGCTTCATTACATGGGAACGAGCCTTGCTATCGCCTGTACGGCATATGCCGTGATAAACGGCGGCTGGACTTGGCTTCTTGTCCCGCTCGCGGGATACGGCTTCGCCTGGATCGCGCATATGGCGGTCGAACATAACCGCCCGGCGACCTTCACCTATCCGGCGTGGTCGCTGATCAGCGACTTCCGCATGTTCGGTTTGTGGATCTCAGGCCGTTTACGGCCGCATCTTGAGCGCGCGGGCGTACTGCCCGGCTGACCGCTTAACCGCCGAACAGCGCTTGGAACTGCGATGTCGAAAGTGTCCCGACGTAGAAGCCCGAGGCTTGGGTCGCAGTGAAGGTGCTGAGCTGGGTGGTCGTTAGCGCCGAGACTTGCGTCGTCGTCAGCGCACGGATCTCGGTCACTTCGAGCCCGTCCAACTGCGTCGCGGTCAAAGCCTGAATGGCGTTGTTGCTGAGCGCAGAAATTTGCGAGGGCACCAAGGCCTTGATCTGGGATGACGTCAGCCCGGAAAGCTGCCCCGTGGTCATACCGGCGAACACGGCGCTTGAAAGGCGCGCGATCTGAGATGTGGTCAAACCGCTGATCGCGCTGCTGCTGAGCCCGGAGAACTGCGTAGTGGTCAACCCGGCAATGGACGTCGGGGTCAGCGCCTTGATCGCGGCTTCGGGGAACTCGGAAATTTGCGTCGAGGTCATATGCGCAAGCTGAGTCGCCGTGATCCCCGCCAGTTGCTGCACCGACATGTCGCCGATCTGCGTCGCGGTCAGCGCGCGGAACTGGGTGGTGCTGAACGCGGCGACCTGGGCCACGGCAAGAGCCTTGACTTGGGTTGTGTCCAAGGCCGCGATGCTGGTCGTCGTCAACGACAACAACTGATTGGTCGTGATTCCCTTGAACTGCGCCGCCGTGAGTCCGGCCAGCTGGACGGTGGTAATGCTGGCGAAGATCGCCGTCGAAAGTTGCGAGATTTGCGAGCTGGACAATACGCCGACATCGGTGCTCGAGAACCCGGTGAACTGCGCCGCCGTCAGGGAGGCATAGATATTTGCGCCAAGCGCCTTGAGCGCGCCGGTCGCAAGGTCGCCCCACTGGCTTGATGTGAGGCCGGCCGCTTGCGCGGTGGTCATCCCCACGATTTGGTTCGCGGTTAACTCTGCGAACTGAGTTGAGGTGAAGGCGTTGAACTGTGCCGTGCTCATCACACTGATCTGGCCCGAGCTCAGCGCGCGGACCTGATCCAGATCCATATGCGCAATGTTCGTCGTCGTGATGGCGGTCAACTGGGCCGTGGACAGGGCCTTGATCTGCGACGCCGTGAAGCCGGTGATCTGGGTGGTGGTGAGCTGGGCGAATATCGCGGTCGATAGACCGGCCACCTGCTTGGAGGTCAGCGCCTCAAGGTCGGTCTGCGACAAGCCGGAGAATTGGGTGGTCGTCAGGCCCGACATCGCAGCGGAGCTGAGCGCCTTCAAGGCAGCTGCCGATAGCGCGCCGATTTCGGTGGCTGTCAGCTGCGCCATCTGCTGCGGCGTGATGACGCCGATTTGCGAGGCGGTGAGTTCCGCGACCTGGGTTTCGTTGAGCGCGGCGAACTGCGCCGTGCTGAGCGCGGAAATCTGGGTCGATTTAAGCGACTTGATCTGGCTCGTCGATAGGTTCGCGATACTTTGAAGCGAAAGCGCGCCGATTTGCGCCGAGGTCAGCACCGCGACCTGGCTGGACTTTAGACCTGCGAGCTGCACCGTTGTTAAGGACGAGATATTCGCGGTCGTGATTGCGGCGATCTGGGACGTTTTCATGGCGCCCAGCACAGCCCCTGACAGGGCGGCGAACTGCAAGCCGTTGAACGCGCCGACGCTGCTCGCAGGAAGGGCGGCAATCTGGCTTGTCGTCACCGCGCTCAATTGCGTTGTCGTCAGCGACGCGATGACCGTCGAGCTCAAGCCCGCGAACTGCGAGGCAGAGAGACTCGTAATCTGGGTCGTGCTGAAGGACGCGAAAGCAAGCGGCGAGAATGCGCCCATCTGCGTCGAGGTGAGGCCGTCGAGTTGGGTCACCGTCAGGGCAGCAAGGTTCGTCGTCGAGAGCGCCTGAATCTGGGCTGAGACCAGCCCTTTGATATTGTTGCCGGAGAGCCCGCCGATCTGCGTGGCCGTCATGCCGGCGATCAGCGCCGTATTGAGGGCGGCAACCTGAGACGAGGTCAGCGACTTTATGATGGTCGCCGAGAACGAACTGAATTGCGTGGTGCTCAGCGCGCCGATTTGCGTTGAGTTGAGCGGCACACCCCGCACTAGAAGATAGGCTTCGTATTGACCCGGCGTCAGGCCTGCAACGTCTTCATCCGACATGCCCTCAAGCTGACTCTTCGCCAGCGACGCAATCTGGGTTGTGGTGAGGGCACTGACCTGCGTCGTCGAGAAGGCCGCGATCTGCGTGCTCTTCAGCCCCTTCAGGACCGCCGTACCGAGATGCGCCACCGCCGTCGTCGAGAACGCGGCGATATGGGTGGAATCGAGACCGCCCACCTGCGTTTTGCCGAGACCCGAAATCTGGACCGTGGACAGGTGCGCGAAAACCGTGGTGGAGAACGCGTTGAGCTGCGTGCTGCTCATCGCCGCGATGTGCGTCGAAGCCAGACCGGAGAGTTGCGACGTTGTCAGGGCCGTGAGGCTTGTCGCGTCGATCCCTTTGACTTGCGAGGTCGTGAAGCTTGCGAGCTGGGTCGAGGTGAGTCCCGTAATGCTGACCGTGTCGATCGCCTTGATCTGGCTCGACTGAAGGCCGTCAATCTGTTCCGTCGTAAGGCCGGCTATTTCAGTCGCCTCGAGTTCGCCGAAGTTCGTGGCGCTCAACGCCCCGAGCTGGGCCGCCGACAGACTCAGGATCTGAGTGGCGTTGAGGGCATTGAACGCCGTGATGCTGAACCCGCGCAGTTGCGCGGTGGTCAATCCATCGAGCTGGGTCGTGGTCAGCGCGGCAATGTTTGTCGTCGACAGCGCGTTGATCTGCGAGGTCGACAGCGCGCCGATCTGCACCGAGGTCAACGAGGTGATATGCGCGGTGCCAAGGAGCTGCAGGTTGGTCGTCGTGACCGCCTTAAGCTGCGTCGCATCAAGGCTACCGAACTGGGTGGTCGTGAAGGCGCCAAAGGTAGTGGCGTTCATCCCCCCGACAACACGCGCCGAAAGCATGTCGAGCTGCGCTTCCGTGAGGGCGGCAATCTGCGTGGTCGAGAAGTAATTGATTTCGGTGGATGTCAGACCGCGGATGACCGTTGTGGTCAGACTCGCGACGTCGGTCGTCGACATCAGCTGAATCTCGGTCGCGAGTAACGCCATGACATCCCCATTCGGGAGATAAGAACCCCCCGGAACTTCGCCAGGGGCCACACTATTAAGTGTGGATAAAGTACCCCATTTCGCCGGAAGGTAATACGCTTCGCGTTAACGACTGGTTGCAAAAAAATGCCCCGCTTACGCGGGGCATTTCTTGCTTTAAATTCAATGGGTTGGCGGCGGAAACCGCCCGGCGTCCCGAGTCGGGGATTAGGCCTTATCGCCCTCGCCCGCGCCTTCATTGCTGCCGGCGTCCTCGGCGATTCGCGCGGAACGGCCGCGGCGGTCGCGCAGATAATAGAGCTTCGCGCGGCGAACGCGGCCCTTACGGACGACTTCGATCTTGTCGACGATCGGCGCAAACAGCGGGAATACGCGTTCCACGCCTTCGCCGAAGGAAATCTTGCGCACGGTGAACGAGGAATTCAGGCCGGCGTTCTTGCGCGCGATGCACACGCCTTCATAAGCCTGGATACGTTCGCGCTGGCCTTCCGTGACCTTCACGTGAACGCGCAGCGTGTCGCCCGGCGAGAATTCGGGAACGGCGCGCTTGGCCTTCATTTCGGCCATGTAGTCTTGTTCGAGCTGTTGCAGCGTATTCATGGTTGTCGTCCTTTTTCGTCTATCTTTTTGGTCTTCGTGAGGTCCTTGCCGGACCGGTTTACGTCTTGGTCTTCGCTTTGTCCGCGTAGCGGGCCCACATATCTGGCCTTCTCGCGCGGGTTATCTCTTCCGCCTGCGCCCGCCGCCATGCCTGCACTTTGGCATGATGACCGGACTTCAAAACCTCGGGCACTTCGCGCCCATTCCAGGGATCCGGCCGCGTGTAGTGCGGGTACTCCAGAAGCCCGGTCTCGAAACTCTCGTCTTCCAAACTCGCGGTCTTGCCCACGACGCCGGGCAAAAGCCGTATCACAGCGTCGAGCAGCGCCAGCGCCGCCGGCTCGCCGCCCGAGAGGATGAAGTCGCCAAGGCTGACCTCTTCCACCCCGCGGGCTTCAAGAAGGCGTTGATCGACACCTTCATAACGCCCGCAAATCAACGTCACGCCGGGACCCGCCGCCAACCTGCGCACGAACGGCTGATCCATCAGCCGCCCGCGCGGCGTGAGATAAATCAGCGGCGTGCCCTCGATATGAGACGCGCCGATGGCCGCATCCAACACGTCGGGCCGCAACACCATCCCGGCTCCGCCCCCGAAGGGACTGTCGTCGACGGTGCGGTGTTTATCGCGCGCGAACCCGCGAATGTCCACCGATTCCAACGACCACACACCCTCCGCTAAGGCCTTGCCCGCCAACGATAATCCGAGCGAACCCGGAAACATCTCGGGAAACAGCGTCAGCACGACGGCCCGAAAGGCGGGGCTTTTGTCCAAGGCTCAACCGTCCGTTTCGTCTGTTTCCCGGCCCGTTTGGGCCTCGGGGTCCGCATCGCCGCCGAGGAGCCCGGGAAGGGGGTGAACCACCACCTGGGCGCCTTTGACGTCGAACGTGGCAATGGCCTCGGATGTCAGCGGGATCAGAAGCGATGAATGTCCCTCGCCCACTTCCATCATGTCGCCGCCGCCGAAGTTATGCAGGGCACTGACGGTGCCCAGAATTTCTCCGCTCGTCAGCTTCACCACCGCGCCGATGAGGTCGGCGTGATAGAACGTGCCGTCTTCGGGCGCTGGAAGGGCGCTTCGCTCAACAAAGAGCTCCGCGCCCTTGAGCGCCTCAGCCTGGGTGCGATCCGCGACGCCCGAGAGCTTCGCGATCACCACACCTTCTTTGCCGCCGACGACGGTGACGGAAAACGTGCGTCCGTCCGCCGTGGTCACCGGCCCATAGGCGCCGACATCCGCGGGATCCTCCGTGAAACTCTTGATCCGGACCTCGCCCTTGAGACCTTTGACGCCGATAACGACGCCCAGGCACACGCGCGAGGATCCGCCCACGGAAGATCGTCCGCGTTAGGCTTGCGCTTCGCCGGCCGCCGCTTCCGCGGCAGCCTTCGCCGCTTCTTCCGCCGCCTTCAGACGCTCTTGCGCCTTCGCCTTCGGCTTGTCCTGCTTCGTTTGCGCGTTCACCTTCGGCGCTTCAGCGAGGCCGATTTTCGAGAACAGGCGCGCGACGCGGTCGGTCGGCAGCGCGCCGACGCTGACCCAATGTTTGATCCGGTCTTCTTTAACGACCAGACGCTCCTTGTGATCGTGCGGAACGCGCGGATTATAGGTGCCGACCTTCTCGATGAAGCGGCCGTCGCGCGGGCTGCGCGAATCCGCCACCACGATACGGTAGCTGGCTTGTTTCTTCGCGCCGCCGCGCGTCAGTCTGATCTTAAGCGACATTCGTAGTCTCCTTGTGAAAATGCGTCGTGTATGTGCGTTGTATAAGTGCGTTTGTTAGCGTTTACCGAACGGGAACCCGCCGGGGCGCGGGCCGCCGCCGGGCAATTTGCCGAGACCTCCACCCAATCCGCCGCCGGGCATGCCGCCGCCCATCATGGCGCCGAGCGCGCCGAGGCCGCCCATCTTCTTCATGCGCTTCATGACGGTCTCCATCTGCTGGTGCTGCTTCAGGAGCTTGTTCACTTCAGGCACCGAAGTGCCCGAGCCGGCGGCAATGCGTTGTTTGCGCGAAGCCTTGATGAGATCGGGATTGCGGCGCTCTTTCGGCGTCATCGATTGAATGATGGCTTCCAGGCGCTTGAACTGCTTCGGGTCTAGATCCGCGCTCTTCAGTTGTTTCACGGCCTGGCCGATCCCGGGAATGAGCCCGAGCAACCCCTTCATGTCGCCCATGCGCTGAATTTGCTGCAGCTGGGTGAGCATGTCGTTGAGGTCGAACTTGCCCTCCTGCATGCGCGCGGCGAGCTTCTCGGCCTTCTCCTGGTCGATGGTTGTGATCGCCTTTTCGACAAGGCTGACCACGTCGCCCATACCGAGGATGCGGCCGGCGATACGTTCGGGATTGAAGGTGTCGAGCGCGTCAACCTTTTCCCCGACGCCGATCAATTTAATCGGACGGCCGGTGATGGCGCGCATGGACAGCGCGGCGCCGCCGCGCGCATCGCCGTCGACGCGCGTGAGCACGATGCCGGTGATGCCGACTTTCTCGTTGAACGACTGCGCGGTGATCACCGCGTCCTGCCCGATCATCGCATCGGTGACGAGCAGCGTTTCGTGCGGCTTCACGATGTCGCGCACGGCCGCGACTTCCGCCATCATCACTTCGTCGATGGTGAGGCGGCCGGCGGTATCGAAGATGACCACATCGAAGCCGCCATTGCGCGCTTCGGTGAGTCCGCGGCGGGCGATCTCGACCGGCTGCTGACCGGCGACGATCGGCAGCGTGATGACATTCACCTGCTTACCGAGGATCGCGAGCTGATCCTGGGCGGCGGGACGATAGACGTCCAAGCTCACCATCAGCACGCGCTTCTTGAACAGCGTCTGCAGGCGGTTGGCGATCTTGGCGGTGGTGGTGGTTTTGCCCGACCCTTGCAGGCCGACCATCAGCACAGGGACCGGCGCCGGCGCCGCGAGCGAGATGTCGCCTTGCGCGTCCTTGCCGCCGAGCATGTCGACAAGCGCGTCGTGAACGATCTTCACGACCATCTGTCCCGGCGTGACCGACTTCACGACGGCTTCGCCGACGGCCTGTTCGCTGACCTTCGCGATGAAGTCCTTCACCACAGGCAGCGCGACGTCGGCTTCGAGCAGCGCCACGCGTACTTCGCGCATGGCCGCCGCGACGTCGGCTTCCGTCAGCGCACCGCGCCCGGTGAGCTTGGAAAAGACTGCGCTAAGCTTGTCGGTTAGCGAATCGAACATCTGCCGTTACGGTTCCACATCTCAAAAACAGTATCGCGCCCGTGCGCGATCACGCGGACGAGCGGCCCCGGAGGGGAAGCGAAAACCCGAATTGTCAGGCTTTAGCGGGCCGTGGTGTACGCGTCCCTGCCGCCGGAGTCAACGAAGGCTAGGAAATTCTTTCGTTTTCAGTGGGTTATTGTGGCTTGGCCGTCTGGCGCAACAAGATATAGCCCACGACGGCGGAGAGGACGGATCCGCCGAGGACGCCTATTTTCACCTCGTCCAGCAGGAGGGGGTCTCTAAAGGCCAGGCCCCCAATAAACAGGCTCATGGTGAATCCGATGCCGCAGAGAAGCGCGATTCCATAGACCTGGACCCAGCTGGCGCCGCGCGGCTTCTCGGCGATCTTGAGCACGGCGCAGAGGAGAACGGTGCCGAAAATCCCCACCTGCTTGCCGAGGAAGAGCCCAAGGGCGATCCCGAGAGGGAGCGGCGCCAGAACCTGTTCCATACCGATCCCGGCGAAGGAGACTCCGGCGTTGGCAAATCCAAAAATTGGAACAATGGCGTAAGCGACCCACGGCTGAAGCGCGTGTTCGAGCCGGTGGAGGGGGCTGTTCTCAGCCCCTTCACTTGAGGCCGATCCCTGCACGGGAATCATCGCGGCGGCGAGAACGCCCGCCACGGTCGCATGGACGCCAGACAACAAAACCACCAGCCACAACAGCGCGGCGAAGACGAGATAAGGCGGTAACCGCTTAACTCCAACTCGATTGAGACCGTACATCGCGCCCATGATCGCCAGCGCGGCGAGCAGGGCGAGGCCGCGAATTTCATCGGTGTACGCCAGTGCAATGATCGCGACGGCGCCCATGTCGTCGACGATCGCGACCGTGGTGAGAAAGAGTTTCAGAGAGACCGGGACGCGGGAGCCCAGCAGCGCGACAACCCCAATGGCGAAAGCGATATCGGTCGCGGACGGAATCGCCCAACCGCGCGACAAGCCCTCGGTCTCGCGGGTTACGAATAAATAGACGAGGGCCGGCACCGCCATACCCCCGGCGGCCGCCAGCATCGGCAAAGCCCGGTCCGACCAGCGGGACAGGTGCCCGACCACAAACTCGCGTTTGATTTCCAGACCCACCAGCAGGAAGAACACGGCCATGAGCGCGTCGTTGATCCAGTGGAGCAGCGACAGCGGCCCGACTTTCAGATGGAGCGCTTCGAAGTAGCCCGGGCCCAAGGGGCTATTGGCGACCAGCATCGCCGCGACGGCGGCCGCCATCAGAAGGATCCCGCCGCTCGCTTCACTCTTTAGAAACCGCTGCAGCAGCGGGGAAGGCCCACGCACCATTTACAATCCAAATATCGTTATATTACAGACGCTTAAAGCCAATTGGGCGGTGCGCGCACTAGACAGGCCCACCCCCCGCACCTATAACCCGCCCATGATTTCCGACCAATCGCAATCGGCTGGCCTGGCATTTCGCAAAATGCACGGACTCGGGAACGACTTTGTCGTTCTGGACGCGCGCCCGG
This sequence comes from Rhodospirillaceae bacterium, assembly GCA_041905525.1. Classification (GTDB taxonomy): domain Bacteria; phylum Pseudomonadota; class Alphaproteobacteria; order Rhodospirillales; family Rhodospirillaceae; genus SHVO01. Next base: position 70,606 of record JAYRKY010000009.1, on the reverse strand, counting down.
CGCCCTTGCGGCTGACCCCGGACACGGCGAGCGCGCTCGCCAATCGCCGCACCGGCGTCGGCTGCGATCAAATTCTCATTCTCGAGCGTCCGCGGTCGGGCGGCGACGCTTTCATGGCCATCCGCAATTCCGACGGCGGCGAAGTGCAAAGCTGCGGCAACGGCAGCCGCGCCATCGCCAAGGTTCTGTTTGAGGAAATCGGCAAGGACAAGGTCACGATCGAAACGCTGGCCGGTCCCGTGATCGCCTGGCGGGACGCGAGCGGCATGATCGCGGTCGACATGGGCCCGGCGCGCACCGAGTGGCAGCGCATCCCGCTATCCAAGGAGAGCGATACGCTTCACCTCGGCATCGGCGCGGGTCCGCTGCAAGATCCCGTCGGCGTCAGTATGGGAAATCCTCACGCGGTATTCTTCGTGCCGGATGCGAGCGCCGTGGACCTTGCGTCGGTCGGTCCCCAGCTTGAGCACCATCCGTTGTTTCCCGAGCGCACCAATGTCGAAGCCGTGCAGGTCATCGACCGCGGGCACTTGCGCATGCGCGTCTGGGAACGAGGCGCGGGCATTACCCAAGCCTGCGGTACGGGCGCCTGCGCGACCCTCGTCGCCGCCGCGCGCCGCAACCTGACCGACCGTACCGCCATTGTCACCTTGGACGGCGGCGACTTGCACATCACCTGGCGCGATGACGGCCATGTGGTGATGACAGGACCGGCGGAAGATAGTTTCCGCGGGACGCTGGACGCGCATCTTGCCCGGGGGCTTCGCGCATGACGGCGCAAGGACCTCGCGATCAGGCGCCGCGCGTGATCAGCATGGGATGCCGCCTCAATACTTATGAAGGCGAAGTGATGCGCGCGCATGCCCGCGACGCCGGGCTCGCCAACGCCATTATCGTCAACACCTGCGCGGTGACGAAAGAAGCCGAACGTCAGGGCCTGCAGACCTTACGCAAATTGCGCCGCGAGAATCCGGGCGCGCATATCGTCGCCACCGGCTGCGCCGTGCAGCTCGATCCGGGGCGCTACGCCTCCATGCCGGAGGTCGACCGCGTCCTCGGCAACGAGCACAAGATGAAGGCCGAAAGTTTCCGGCTGGATGCCGACGAGAAGGTTCTCGTCAGCGACATCATGACCGTGCGCGAAACGGCGGAGCATCTGGTCGAAGGCTTCGACGGGCGCACACGCGCGTTCGTACAGGTGCAGCAGGGCTGCGATCACCGCTGTACCTTCTGTATTATCCCGTTCGCACGCGGCAATAACCGCAGCGTTCCCATGGGCCGCATCGTCGAAGAAGTGCGCGGTCTGGTGCGAAGCGGCTATCAGGAGATCGTCATCACCGGGGTCGACATCACCGGGTACGGCGGCGATCTGCCCGGAGCCCCCAGCCTTGGCCAAATGGTGCGACGTCTCCTGCTCGCGGTGCCGGACCTCAAGCGCCTGCGCCTGTCGTCGCTCGATCCCGCCGAAGCGGACGAAGACTTGTTCCGGCTGATCGCGGAAGAGCCGCGCCTGATGCCGCACTTCCACATCTCGGCCCAGGCCGGGGACGACATGATCCTGAAGCGCATGAAGCGCCGTCATAGCCGCGCCGACATCATCGCATTCTGTGACCGCGTGCGCGCCTTGCGCCCCGACGCGGTGTTCGGCGCCGATCTCATCGCCGGCTTTCCCACCGAGGATGAGCGGATGTTCGCTAACAGCCTTGCGCTGGTCGACGACGCCGGTCTCGCGCTGTTGCACGTGTTCCCCTACTCCATCCGCCCCGGCACGCCCGCCGCGCGCATGCCGCAAGTCGACGGCGCGGCGATCAAGACCCGCGCCGCGCAGCTTCGCGCCAAGGGCGCGGAGGCCTTCGCCCGTCACCTCGAGGCGCATGTGGGCCGCACGGTCAGCGTGCTCATGGAGAAGGACGGCCGCGGGCATAGCGAGCATTATCTTCCCGTCGAAATCGCGACGGCCGCGCCCGGGGCTTTGGTCACCGCGCGCATCGTCCGCGCGACGCAAACCGCACTTGTTGGCGTGATCTAATGTCTCTTCGCGATATGTTGCCCGGAGGCAGGACCTCCGATGACGTCCACCAGCAGTACCAGGGTGAATGGTCCCTCAAGCTGAACGAGGGATTGGCCAAGTCGTCGAGCAAGATCGTCGCCGGAATCGGCGACATTCTCACCAAGCGCAAACTTGATGACGCGACGCTGACGGAGCTTGAGGATCTGTTGATCACCGCCGACCTCGGCACCGCGACCGCCGGCAAGCTGACCCAGGCGCTGGCGAAAGAACGATTCGGCAGGGACATTACGCCGGAGGACGTGCGCGAAACCTTCGCCGCGGAAATTCGCAGGATCTTGGAGCCGGTGGCGCGTCCGCTGGTGATCGATCCGGATCACAAACCGTTTGTGGTCCTGGTTGTCGGCGTCAACGGCGCCGGCAAAACCACGACCATCGGAAAAATCGCGCACCAGATGAAGGCGGCCGGGAGCAAGGTCAGTCTTGCCGCGGGCGACACATTCCGCGCCGCCGCGGTCGAACAACTCAAGGTGTGGGGGCAGCGCGCGAACGTCCCGGTGTTCGCCAAGGACACGGGCGCCGACGCCGCCGGTCTCGCGTTTGAGGCGCTGTTGGAAGCGCGCAAGCGCGGTGACGATGTTCTGCTGGTCGACACGGCGGGCCGTCTTCAGAACAAAGATGCGCTGATGGCGGAACTGCAGAAAATCGTGCGGGCCATCAAAAAGGTCGAACCGAGCGCGCCCCATGCCACCTTGCTCGTATTGGACGCGACCGTGGGCCAAAACGCCCATGCCCAGGTCGAAGTGTTCAAGAGCATGACGGGCGTCACCGGACTGGTGATGACCAAGCTGGATGGCACGGCGAAAGGCGGGGTGGTGGTGGCGCTGGCCGACAAGTTCGGCCTGCCTGTGCACTACGTCGGCGTCGGCGAGGGCGCGAACGACCTGCGGCCGTTCACGTCGCATAACTTCGCGCGCAGCCTGATGGGCCTCAATCCCGATCTGACTTAGAGGCCGAGGCTTTCGAGCCATTCGGTGAAGCACAGCCGCGCCTGATTCTCGAGCGCTTGTGCATAGCGGTGGGTATCGGACCGCAGAGCCTTCACATGGGCGCCCTGGGTCGTCGCGATTTCAACCGCATGTCCCACGTACCATTTTTCGAGATCCCGGCCGATGACTTCGGGATGACACTGGAAGGCCAGCGTCTTCTCGCCCCAAGAGAACACCTGATGGAAACACGTGCCAGTGCCGGCCAAGAGCGTCGCGCCCTCCGGCAAGTCGAAGGTGTCGCCGTGCCAGTGGAACATGAACGTATGTTGGGGGCCGAGGTGGCGCACCGGTGATGCGTAGCCGGCCTTCGAAAGAATGAGCGGAGACCAGCCGATCTCTTTTTCGCGATTGGGATACACGCGGGCGCCCAGAGCCGCGGCGATGAGCTGTGCGCCCAGGCAAATTCCAAGGGTTGGCTTTCCGGCCTTGAGGCGCTTTTCAAGCGCGGCGACTTCGTGCTTGAGGAACGGATAAAGGTCGTCCTCGTACACGCCGATCGGTCCACCAAGAACCACGAGCAGATCCGGCGCGAGAAGGTCGACCTTCTCCCATTCGGCCACCGGTGCCTCGATGTAGGTCACCGTCCATCCGCGTGCGTCGAAAAGCTCGCGCAAAATGCCGAGATCTTCGAACGCGACATGGCGAACGACGGCGACGTTCACGCCGTCTTGTTTACGCGCGCGCGGCATCCTCGAACTCCGGTCTCAGCGTTAGGCGACTTCTTCGACGGCGCCGTGGCAGTGCTTGTACTTCTTGCCCGAACCGCAGGGGCAGGCCTCGTTACGCGCTACCTTGCCCCAGGTCGAAGGATCGTTCGGATCGCGCTGCGAGGGCTCGACACGCGGCAGCATGCGCTGCGCGTCGATCGCCGACGGCAGGGGCGCGATGGCGCCGACAACAGGCTGCACCTGTTCCTTGATCTCCTGCACCTGCTGCGGCGCGCGGGGCTCGAGGTCTTCCGGCGGCGGCGCAACGCGCAACTCGACGCGGGAGAGGATGCCGGTGACGCGCTCGCGCAGGCCCGAGAGAAGCTGATTGAACATCTCGAACGCTTCGCGCTGGTACTCCAGCAACGGTTGCTTCTGACCGTAGGCCCGCAGATTGACGGCGTGGCGCAGCATGTCGAGCTGCGCGAGATGGTCGCGCCAAGCCTGGTCGATCATCTGCAGCACGAGGCTCTTCTCCACGCGACGCATGATGTCGGGGCCGATCGCGGTGACCTTCTCATTGAACTTCGCGTCGGACATCGCCGTGATGCGCTCGCGGATCTCTTCCTCGGCGACACCCTCTTCCGTCGACCATTCCTTGATCGGCAGGTCGAGATTGAGAAGCCGCAGGCTTTCCTCGTGCAGACCCGCCCAGTCCCAGGCTTCCTGCATCTGGCCGGCCGGAATGAATTTCGCGACGAGATCGTCGATCACCTCGTGACGCATGTCCGAGACCAAGTCCGAAAGGTCTTCGGTGCGCATCATGTCCTTGCGCTGCTCGAAGACGACCCGGCGCTGGTCGTTCATGACGTCGTCGTACTGCAGCAGGTTCTTGCGGATGTCGAAGTTGCGCGCTTCGACCTTCTGCTGCGCTTTCTCGATGGCTTTGTTGATCCACGGATGGATGATGGCTTCGCCCGGCTGCAAGCCAAGGCGCTGCAACATCGTGTCCATGCGCTCGGACCCGAAAATGCGCATCAGGTCGTCCTGCAGCGAGAGATAGAACTTCGAAGCGCCCGGGTCGCCCTGACGGCCGGAGCGGCCGCGCAGCTGGTTGTCGATGCGGCGGCTTTCGTGGCGTTCCGTCCCGACGACGTACAAACCGCCCGCGGCCAGCGCGATCTTCTTCTTCTCGGCGATATCGGCGCGGATGGCGTCCTTTTCGGCCTCGGTGAGCGCGCGGCCCAGCCGCGTCTCCTCGAGCTGGAAGCGGGATTCGGCGTTGCCGCCGAGCTGAATGTCCGTTCCGCGGCCCGCCATGTTGGTGGCGATGGTCACGGCGCCCGGCACGCCGGCCTGGGCGATGATCAGCGCTTCCTGCTCGTGATACTTCGCGTTCAGCACCTGCGGATTGATCTTGGTCTTTTTGCGCAGGAGGGTCGCCAACGTTTCCGACTTCTCGATGGATACGGTACCGACCAGCACCGGCTGCTGCCGGGCGATGCACTCTTCCACCAGGGTCACGATCGCGTTGTATTTCTCTTCGGCGGTTCGATAGACCTCGTCGTGCTCGTCCTTACGGGCGCGCGTCACATTGGGCGGGATCTCTACCACTTCGAGTCCGTAAATCTGGCCGAACTCCTCTTCTTCGGTCATGGCCGTGCCGGTCATGCCGGCGAGCTTCGGATACATACGGAAGTAATTCTGGAAGGTGATGCTCGCGAGGGTCTGGTTCTCGCTTTGGACCGACACGCCTTCTTTCGCTTCGATGGCTTGATGCAAGCCTTCCGACAGGCGGCGGCCTTCCATGATGCGGCCGGTGAATTCGTCGATCAGATGCACCTTGTCGTCGCGCACAAGGTAATCCACATCGCGCTTGAACATGTGATGGGCGCGCAAAGCCTGATTCAAGTGGTGAACCAGGGGGACGTTGTGCAGATCGTAGAGATCGCCTTCGGTCAGGATGCCGCGGTCGCGCAGCAGTTGCTCGGCGAATTCGCTGCCGGCGTCGGTGAAGGTGATGGAGCGCTGCTTCTCGTCCTTCTCGAAGTGCTCGGCCTTCAGATCCGGAATGACCTTGTTCACGCGCTCGTACAGGTCGGTGCGGTCCTGTGACGGGCCCGAAATGATCAGCGGCGTGCGGGCTTCGTCGATGAGGATCGAGTCCACTTCGTCGACAATCGCGTAGTTGAAGTCGCGGTGGACCATGTCCTCCATGCTGTACTTCATATTGTCGCGCAGATAGTCGAACCCGAGCTCGTTGTTGGTCGAGTAGGTGATGTCGCAGGCGTACGCCGCGCGGCGCTCGGCATCGGACAGGCCGTGCTGGATACAGCCGACCGTGAGGCCGAGGAAGCGGTGGACCTGGCCCATCCACTCGGCGTCGCGCTTGGCGAGGTAGTCGTTGACGGTGACGACGTGCACGCCCTTGCCGGACAGGGCATTGAGGTACACCGGAAGGGTCGAGACCAGCGTCTTACCTTCGCCGGTGCCCATTTCCGCGATCATCGCCCGGTGCAGGACGATGCCGCCCATGATCTGAACGTCGAAGTGGCGCTGCTTCAGGGTGCGCTTGGCGGCTTCGCGCACGGTCGCAAAAGCGTCGACAAGGATGTCGTCCAGCGTCTCGCCCGCCGCGAGGCGGCCCTTGAGCCATTCGGTCCGCGCCCGGACGCCAGCGTCATCGAGAGCGGCGACTTCCGCTTCCTTGGCGTTGACGGCATCCACGATGGGACGGAGGGATTTGATAAGACGGTCGTTACGCGACCCAAAAATGCGTTTGGCGAGAGCGCCGAGCATTGGAACCTCAAGGCGGGAGACGAAAAGGCGGGAGGCTCAAGGCCGACGCCGGTGGTTTAGTCGTTCGCAGTGCCAAAACCGATTCCAGAGTTCGCGCGGACTTTGGGATGGGCACCGCGCAGGAGAGATAGAAGCAGAGGGGTGTGAAGTCAACGGAAGCGGCCGAGGTTTTCGCTGAATTCATTGATTATTTGGCGCTTTTCGGGGCTTTCGGGCGATAACGGTCGCGTGACGGCAGCCTCGCCTGGCGCGGCGCGGCTTTCCGCGCCGACAAACTTGTTCCCCGGGAACGCTTATGCCATTGAAGCGCGCACCCTTTTTCGCTGACCGCCGCGCTTTTAGAGGACCCGAATGGCCACGAAAGTCTCGCCGCTCGCGCCCGCCACCGTTCCGACGCTGCCGCCCATCCCCGGGGTGCGTCTTGCGCACCATGCCGCCGGCATTCGTTACAAGGTCCGCTCCGACCTCATGGTTGCGGTTCTGGACCCCGGTACAACGGTAGGGGGCGTGCTGACGCGCTCGCTGACGGCGTCCGCGCCCGTGGAAAGCTGCCGGGCGCACCTCAAGGGCGGCTCGGGCCGGGTGGTCGTGGTGAATGCCGGGAATGCCAACACCTTCACGGGCAAGCGGGGCATCGCCGATGTCGAGGCAACCTGCGCCGCCGCCGCGAAGACCTTCGGGTGCAAGCCGGAGGAGGTTTTTGTCTCCTCGACCGGGACGATCGGCGTGCCGCTCCCGGTCGAGAAAATCACCGAGGCCCTCCCGCTGATCCCGCCGAAACTCAGCGCGACGGATTGGCTGGGTGCGGCCCAGGCGACCATGACCACAGACACCTTCCCAAAACTGGCCACGCGAAGCCTGTCGATCGACGGCAAAAGCGTGACCATCAACGGCTTCTGCAAAGGCTCCGGCATGATCGCGCCCGATATGGGCACGATGCTGGCCTACGTGTTCACCGACGCGGCCCTGTCGCCGCTGGCCGCGCAGCAGCTTATCTCGGCGGGCGCCGATCTCAGCTTCAACTGCATGACGGTGGACAGCGACACGTCGACGTCGGACACCCTTCTCCTGTTCGCGACCGGCAAGGCCGGTCATCGCCCCATCGAAACGCTGGCCGATGCGCGCGCCGGCGCCTTCAAGAGCGCCCTCGACTCGCTGCTGATCGAACTCGCCAAGCTGGTCGCGCGCGACGGTGAAGGCGCGACGAAATTCATCGAAATCCGCGTGACCGGCGCCGCGCACGAGAAAGCCGCGCGCCGCATCGCGCTGTCCATCGCCAACTCCCCGCTGGTGAAGACCGCCATCGCCGGCGAGGACGCGAATTGGGGGCGTATCGTCATGGCGGTGGGCAAAGCGGGTGAACGCGCCGACCGCGACAAGCTGAAGATCGCCGTGGGCGGCGTCACCATCACGCAAGATGGCGCCCCCGTTCCCGGGTACGACGAGACACCCGTCGTCGTGCATATGAAGGGGCAGGAGATCGGCATCGACGTGGATGTCGGGATCGGGAACGGCGCCGCGGTGGTGTGGACCTGCGATTTGACCCATGGATATATCGATATCAATGGCTCCTACCGCACATAACGGCCACAGCGCCGAGGACGAAGACGGCTGCTGGAGCGCGGGCGGCGAACCGCGCGCGGGACTGCCGATCCTCACCGTTGTCGCTGTCGCCTTGCTCGACGCCGACAATCGCGTGCTTTTGACCCAGCGTCCGCCCGGAAAGCCGTTGGCCGGCCTTTGGGAGTTTCCCGGCGGCAAGGTCCACGCGGGCGAAACGCCGGAAGCCGCGCTGATCCGTGAACTGCACGAGGAGTTGGGGGTCGATATCCGCGCCAGTTGCCTCGCGCCGCTGACCTTCGCGTCGCACTCCTACGAGGCCTTTCACCTGTTGATGCCGCTGTATGTCTGCCGGCAATGGCGCGGCAAACTGACCGCGCGGGAAAATCAGAACATGGCCTGGGTGCGCGCCGATAAACTGCGCGACTACCCAATGCCAGCCGCGGATATTCCGCTGATCCCCATCCTGCAGGATTGGCTATGAGCGACGCCCCGACCGCCGCGGTCATCATTATCGGCGACGAAATTCTGTCCGGCCGCACGCAAGAGGCCAATCTCAAATATTTCGCGGCGCGCTTCGCCGAACTGGGCGTACGGCTGAAGGAAGCGCGCGTGGTGCCCGACGATGCGGCGGTGATTGTCGATACGTTGAACGCCCTGCGGCGGCGCTACACCTATGTGATCACCACGGGCGGCATCGGCCCGACCCACGACGACATCACGGCGGAATGCGTCGCGCGCGCGTTTGGGCGAAATTTGATCCGCCACCCCGGCGTCGTGAAACGCATGACGGATTATTTCGGCGACCGGTTGAACGAGGCGCGCCTGAAGATGGCCGAGATCCCCGACGGGCCGGATGTCGGCCTGGTGGAGAGCGAGGTGACGATCGCGCCGGGATTCCGCATCGAAAATGTGTTCGTGCTCGCGGGCGTCCCCAGCATCGCCTACGCCATGTTTGAGGCGTTGGCTCCGCAATTGGAACGCGGCGCGCCGATGCTGTCGGGAAACGTCGGCGCCAGCGTGCGTGAAGGCGACATCGCCGAGGGCCTCACCGCGATCCAGGGCAAATACCCTCACGTGAGCATCGGCAGCTACCCGACCATGAGGGGCTCCGGCTTCCACACCAGCATTGTGGCGCGCGCGACGGACCGCGCCGCGATCGAGACCGTCTTGGAAGAAGTCGCCGCACTGATGCGCGCGCAGGGCGCGACCCCGAGCCGCGACGCCTAACCCTGGGCGCTTTCGCGCTCCGGCGTATCGCCTTTGAATCCGCACGCTTTCAGAAGCTCAAGCATGTGCGCGGGCGCAGGGGCGCGGACGCGAATGGGATCCTTCTTCGGGTAGAGCGGCAGTGTCACGGCCCGCGCATGAAGCATGAGCTGGCCTTCCGCCGCCTTCGTTCCGGGGCGCCCGTAGACGCGATCGCACATCACCGGGCAATCGAGAAGCGCGGCATGCACGCGGATCTGATGCGTGCGGCCGGTATGCGGATGAAACTCCACCCAACTGCACACGCCGTCGGGCGTTTCGACCGAGCCACGCACTTTATAATCGGTGATGGCCGGTTGGCCGTTCGGATCGGCTTGCATTTTCCAGCCGGCTCCGGCCCCGGGAATCTTCGCGAGGGCGAGTTTGATGCGCCCCTCGTCCTCGCGCGGGCGGCCGTCGACGATCGCCCAATAGGTTTTGCGGACTTTCCCGCTCGCGAACAGGTCGCCGACCTGCCGTAGCGCCTTTGAATGACGTCCGAGGACAAGACAGCCCGAGGTGTCGCGATCGAGCCGATGCGCCAGCGACGGCGCGCGCGGCAACCCGAAGGTGAGATGGACAAAGGATTGCTCGAGATTGGGTCCGCCTCCGAAGCCCGCGTGCACGGGGATGCCTGTCGGCTTGTTGATGACGAGGATCATCCCGTCGCGGTAAAGCACGCGCGATTCGATCTCGGCTTGTGACACAGGCGCTGCGGCGGGATTGGGCATGGCGAGGCTTTGCCGCAAAGAGCGCTCTCGGGTCAAGGCTCCGTTGCGAAGGGTTCCGTTGCGTGGGCGGCTGGGCCGACCTAGGTTAGCGGCCGCTGAAGGATGTCATGACTCGTTATTCCGTTCTCGATCTTGCGCCGATCCCCCAGGGCACCACGGCGGGCCAATCCCTGCGCCATTCGCTCGATCTTGCGCAGCACGCCGAGCGCTTGGGATACACGCGCTACTGGCTGGCCGAACATCACAATTTCCCGGGTATCGCGAGTGCGGCGACATCGGTGGTCATTGCCCATATCGCCGGCGGCACAAAGACAATCCGCGTGGGATCCGGCGGCATCATGCTGCCCAACCATTCGCCCCTCGTCATCGCCGAGCAGTTCGGCACGCTTGAATCGCTCTTTCCGGGCCGCATCGATTTAGGACTCGGCCGCGCGCCGGGCACCGATCAGCTGACGTGGCGCGCCCTGCGGCGCGACCCGGACAGCGCCGAGCGTTTTCCGCAGGATGTCGCGGAATTGCAAGCGTTGCTGGGTCCCGCTCAACCGGGCCAGCGGATCCACGCGGTTCCGGGCGTCGGCACGCAAGTGCCGCTCTGGATCCTGGGATCGAGCCTTTTCGGCGCGCAGCTCGCCGCGCATATGGGCCTGCCTTTCGCCTTTGCCTCGCATTTCGCGCCCGATGCGCTGATGGACGCGCTCGCGATTTACCGCGCGCGGTTCAAGCCGTCGGCGCAGCTGGATCGTCCCTATGCGATCGTCGGCGTGGGTGTCGTCGCCGCGGACACCGATCCGGCCGCGCAGCGGATCGCCACTTCCGTTCAGCAAGCGTTCATCGGCATCATCCGCAACGCGCGCACGCAATTGCCGCCGCCGGTGGACGATATGGATGAGATGTGGAGCCCGGCGGAAAAGGCGCATGTGATGCGCATGCTGCGGTACACATTCGTGGGTTCGATGGAGACTGTGCGGGCGGGCCTCGCGAAAACCATCAGCGAGACCGGCGCGGACGAGATCATGGCCACGGGGATGATCTACGATCATGCGGCGCGCGTGCGCTCCTATGAAATTCTCGCCGCCGCGATGCGCGGCCTCTAGCGCGATTGCGCGAAGCAGGAGGGGCCGCTAGGTTACGGGCCGCTTCTCGATTTGCCCTGTGCCCGCTTGGCGGAATTGGTAGACGCAACGGACTTAAAATCCGTAGGACCTTCATCGGTCCGTCCCGGTTCAAGTCCGGGAGCGGGCACCAAAATCAATGACTTAGTACGGATTGGCCGAAAATGGTTTCACACTTTTCGGCCTTCGCTAGAAAAAGTTTCACACCCTGAACGTCGCTTGTTCGCAGCGTCGGATAGCGTGGCTATTCAGGCGCGCACCATTGGAGGCGAAGCTGGCCGCGGTCGCAAGGAAGCTTTGAACGCGGCGGAAGACCGTTGCGTGAATTGGCCATTGACTGAGCGGCGAACCGTCCGCGGGCGAGCTCTACCTGCGCTTCGTTCGCTTCACTTTCTTCGAGAGGCGGCGGGAGCCACTCGACGATGCACGTAGCGTTCCTTTTCTCGAACGTGCGCGCGGCCGCTTGGGTTTGGGTCGCCCGGCACTTGTTGTCGCCTCGCCCCGAGTAGCCTGGGAAGCATCGGCCTCGACCGCCAAGTCGAGCGGAAGCTCAAGTTGTCTCTCTTCCTTTGAAAGAGACAGCTCTACTCTGTCGGAATGAAGTTGTACGGACACCCTTACGCCGGCCTCTTCAAAGTCGAGAACCCGCGGCTGGTCAAACTCCATAAAGCCGAAAAACGAAAACGGGATGTCGTATGACCCACTTGGGTTTTTGCGGGCCAAAACCTGAGTGAGTGGCTGAGAAGCACTCGCCATCGCTGTGCGGTTCCGACCGAGGATGCCCGTCTGTAATAGAACAAACCCCTTGTCGAACCCTCCGGCCTTGTTTCGCTTCTCCTTTGCCTTCGTTTCAATTTCCTGGAGCGGAATACCCTCAGCCTGAAGCAACGCGCGAAACACCTCATACAGATCCGCCAGTTCCGCCGCCTTTTGCTCAACTCCTACGGCACTACGCACTTCTAGGGCCTCTTCCAGGAGCTTGCCCACCAAGAAGCCCTTCAGTACTTCCGCTGGGATCGTCCGCGTCACCTCAGCCTCTTGGCGTTTGGCGATCCGGGAAGGAATTTCATCGCGAACTAACTTCCCAAAGGTGGCTGTGCGGCGAACTCGGGAGTGTTCCTTTTCACCTCGAGTTACTACCGTGCACCCCTGTCGGCGCAGCTGATAATAGGCGTGCGCCAATGTTGATCCTTCTAGAATGACGGGGACGCCGGCGTCATGTGCTGCCTTGCCAACTGCATCTATAAATGCGGAGTCACGCATTAGATTGGGATTTGAAGGCTTCAACTCGATCGCTTGGCGCCAGCGAGCATCAAGCTGGACCTTAAATCTCTCCAGCGCCTCCTGGTCGGCTATCGTGAAAATCTGATAGTTCGCCCTGTCGGGATTTTTCTCGGCATCATGAGCTTCGGTCCAGTACCATGGTATATTGAACTTGGTTCCGTCATTGTTAGCGCAGCCAACGAACCACATAACGTGGCACGGCTTTCCTAGCCGCTGAGCAATTGCGTGCGTACGTAGTGCAAGGTCCAGCGCCTCCGGCCTGCCGACGCTCAGGCCACGAGCTAATTCATTTTTTATCCTGACGTATTCCCAATCCCCGTTTTCCCGGGCGATTAGCATGTTGGATTTATATTCCGGGTAATCCGTCGCGACTTTAGAATGGATATGGACTTCCCAAATGTCGTAGGGACACGTCTGTAGACCGTCAGGCAGACCCCACAGACTATGAATTTCCACATTTGCGCTATCGGGCTCAGCTCGCACCCAGGCGCTTGCTCGCGCCGAAATAAAGCGGTGCGCCACGAAGGCTAGGTTTTTCGCGGTCCCCGCGGCCTTGAGCGATGCCAACTCGTTGATGCACCAATCCGCGGCTTCGGCCGGCGTGAGGCATTCGGTTCTCGGAAGATTTGGAACCTTGTCACCAACCCGACCGCTCGTACGCACAACAATGCTGTCGGGCCCGATTAGATCACGAAAGTCCTTTTCGAGGTTTCCCTTTAGTTGAGATTTCTGAACGCGGATCAAGTCTGCTAGCTCGACGTAGAAGAGCATTGGCCTATGAGTGGCCGTCGGCTCACCCAATTCCTCAAGAACTCGCAATTTGTCCCACGCCTGCAACGCCGCCCCTTCGGCCGGCGTCAGAAGAGTCCCCTTTGCCGCGACAGGCTGATGAATCGGGGCAACGCGGATCTGGAACGGGTTGCACCCGCCGAAATCTTCATCCTCTTCGTCTAACTGCACCAGGTAAATTTGCCGGTCGTCAACAACCCACTCGCAGCTCAGACGCTGGGATTTGCCCTGCAAGAGAACATTATTGAGCCACGCTGCAATTGAGCCGAACTGCCGTTCTCGTGATTGACCTGAACGCACTGCCAGAATGGCTCTATCGGATGCAGCCTCGTCGCGCTGAGTATTGAACCGATCTCGCGTCGTGACATCATTGCTCGCAATCGACGACAACTCCCAATGATCTCGCGTCTTTGATAGCCGCTGTAAGTTGCCGAACTCACCACGCGACTTAGGCTTTACGTATTTTTGAACTACTATACCGGATTGCTTACCTTGAGCAGATGCCAGCACGTTTTCTGCCGCCAACAGCAGGCGTTCATCGAAACCCTCACCGGCCGCGTCAACTATTTCGCTCTTATAGGTGCCTCGATCCCAAATCGTCTCTCCAATCACACTTGAACGGACGATGATTTGGCCGGAGATCGCGAGGCTCCTGATTTTCGCCAAGACCGGCTTAGGGAGCTTGACGAGCTTTTCACCCCCGGCCGTTCGGCGTCCCGCAAAGAGCGATGCGGGCAGGAGAACGAAAGGTGGGGTCCAGAAACGGGGTAGCGCGGCGAGAAACGCGCCTTTAGGCCCGTAGACAGTCTTTTTTGACGCAGCGTCCAACCAGTCGAAGGACGGCGTTTCCTCGGAAAACAGGATGTCGTCGCTCATTTCTTATCGAGCGTGCCAAATACCGCGTTCGCGACATTTGAAAGGAGGCCACTGACACCATCTGAGAAATATCCGACGAGAAACGCCAATGCGGCGGCCAAAGCGGGGGAGCGCGAAGCGCCATCTGTGGGCGCTCCACTTAACATGCCGGCATCCAAGAACGTCAGCACTACGCAGGCATAGACGCCGCCCAGGAATGGCGTTAGCAGTCGCCAGCAACGTCGATCGACATGCCACCAGCCCTTTGCTGTCGCATGCACAAGCCACTTAATCGAAAAGCTCACGCCACCGATCGACCCGGCGAAGAAAATCGATAAGACGTGAAAATTTATCCCGAGCGTAGGCACTATCATTGGGGTTGCCGCGCTCTTCTCCTGCGGCAAATCTGTTAGCCAACCCAATGAAACGACGACTTGAAAGGGTGCCACTCCCAACGAAAATCCGGTCGCTAATAGCAGGATCAAAAAGGCGGCGATTAGGATGGAGCCCTCAACCCTGATCGCTTGACGGGCGTCTTGCGGAAACCTGCTTTTCCAGTCCCACTTTTTTCGATCATCCGTGTGTTGGTTGGTCAGCGGTTGCGCGAAATTTCCGCTGCTTAGCGGCTGGGAACCTGCGGCTTCTTCGGAAGAACCATTGGATTCAGTGCCCCCGACCAATGGACTACACCATCTGATCGCCGAACGCCTCGAGCGTCTTTTCCACGTTCTCGGTATACGGATGCGTGCGATAATTCCAGCTATCAGGACGGCCCACTAAGCCGGCAATCACTCGCCGAAAGAATTGCGACCCTACGTCTTCGACACCTTCAGCCAGGATTGAACGCCTAGTAGATGAGCCAATTAAATAGGATCGATTGGCGCTAATAGACCGATACGCCATCGAGGGCGTCGTTTCGCGCCAATTAAGGGTACACGCAGTTTTCACGGCGGCCGTGAACTTATCAAAGGAGAATGGGGCGTCGATGAGCAGGTGAATATGCGCGTAATCGACACCGCATCCCACTGCTGAGCCGCGAATAGCGGGCCCATGCTCGAACCAGATGGAGCGGCTCGGCCTCGCCCCAAGCCTCGCCAATATCCCGTCGACAATTTTGTCGGGCTCTTTACCCGTATCCTGACGCCACTGGGCGAAGGTTACTGCCCCTTTCCGTGGCACGAGCAGTAACCAATTCGGGAGGATCGAGCCTAGCGTAGGCGCTACCACCCAATCATCACCATCTAAGACAACTTGGTCATAGGCTGGCCGGGGGCAGCCGCTCGGAGAAAGGAGCGTCGCAAAACGGCCGCGATCAGCGACCGCCTCCAAATTCTTACCATCGAGAATTGTAGTCATGTTGTTGCGCCAGCATAGAAATTGGTGAGTTAGGGTAACATGGCGACTCGGAAAAATCGAGCGACAACGAGCCTCCCTGTATCGATAGGAAAGCGGGAGCTACTGGGCCTATTTAGGTACCTCTGGGAGGATCGCTAACTGCTCTTAGGCCGGTTGGCTATTGGCACAAAAACCTTGGGGAATTTGGCATGTCCGACCAACGCCTCTCCACAGACGAAATCGTCGCTGGACTGATTTGCTGCCGCGCCAACGCGCGTGAGTTGCTTGAGGATGCTGACTTGCTTTTTCGAGCAGCAAAACATGCCCGCGCGTACACGTTGATGCATTCCTCATGTGAGGAGCTGGCAAAATTTTTCATCTTGGAGATGGCCGGGAAATGGCTTGCTCAAGGCCACGATCTGGATTGGAAGCGATTCTGGAACCGGCTCAGAAATCATGAATCCAAGCTCGGTCAGCTACAGGTGCGAGCCCTTTTCGAGGATCTACCGCCAAGAACAGTTGATCTAGAGGTCTTAGAGCCGATATTCGCGCTCGGCTTGATCCCGAGGAACCATAGCCTCTATGTGGAAATTTATGAGGGTAAGTTCCGCAAGCCATCGGACATTGACTGGACCGTGCCGTTAGAGCAGCTGAACAGTCTCGCGCAGGCATTTCTTTCCTTAGCTGACAGTAGAGGGGCGGACGCGGAGACACTGCGCGCTACCCTCCACAGGGATCCTATGCCCGAGGAAAAGGCACGGGCGACTTGGGTCTTTACACAAGTCGCAGCGCGTCTACGAGACGCTGGCATGTCTCAAGAAGTGATGGAGAAGGCGATCAATCGCGCCTATCGCTCATCGGCTTCGGCGGCTCGAGACAATAAGGAAAAATAGATCCAGGAAAGTTTCACACTGGATTTGCCGGTGTTAGAAAATCGCTTCGCCTGAATATCGTGAGCTTTTGTGAAACCGCATTGATATCATTTATTTCTTATTGGACTTAAAATCCGTAGGACCTTCATCGGTCCGTCCCGGTTCAAGTCCGGGAGCGGGCACCATCGGCGGAGACATTCCTGCCGCTCCAGCTTCTCAGACCTTCGTCCAAAGCACCTGCGTCGTGGGATTGTAGATCTCCTCGCCCGCTACATGACGTTCGAGATAGTTGAGGTTGATTCGACCGGCTTGCGCCAACTGCAACAATGTCGCCATCAGATCGTGGTTCCACCCCGATGTGCCCGGGACGTAGGGTGAATCGTGGTCATCCACCGGCCCGAAAAGCTTGATGTTCGGAACGGGGCGGTTCTTGAGGTCATCAATATCTTTCGCGGCGAAGATCCGCGCCGCCCCGCATTTACATTCATCTGCTTTGCGGCCAAGCTGCCTGTCTTGCCAGCCGTTGAAATGGGGGAATGAAGATGCGCCGTCATTTGGTTCTTCTGACGTTGGTGCTGCCGCTTGTGGCCTGTTCGGAGAAGAAGGCGCCGCAGGCCTATGTGGTGGAAGAGACTCCCCTGTCGCAGATTTCCGCGGACCTCGCGGCGGGCAAGACCACCTCGGTGGATATCACCAAGAGCTACCTTCACCGGATCGAACGGCTGGAAGAACCGTTGAATGCGATCATCATGATCGCGCCCGACGCCCTGGAGCAGGCGGCCGCGTCCGACAAGCGCCGCGCGTCCGGTCAGGCCCTGGGCCCGCTGGACGGCATTCCCATCCTGTTCAAGGACAACTTCGACGCCGTCGGCATGCCGACCACGGCCGGGTCGTTCGCTTTGGAGAAGAACTTCCCCGCCGCTGACTCCGAAGTGGTGAAACGCCTGCGGGCCGCGGGCGCGGTCATCCTTGGAAAAGCCAATACGCAACAGTTCGCCGGGTTCCGCACCGCGTCGATGCTGAACGGCAGCACGGTCGGCGGCAGCACGAAGAATCCCTACGACATCACACGCACCGCCGCGGGCTCGAGCAATGGATCGGGCATTTCGGTCGCCATGAGTTTTTCCGCCGCCGCCATCGGAACACAAACCGGCGGCTCGATCGTCAGCCCGGCGAATGTGAACGGCGTCGTCGGCGTGAAGCCCACCATCGCCCTTGTCTCGCGCCGCGGCATCGTGCCCATCAGCCTGACGCAGGACACCGCCGGACCAATGGCCCGCAATGTGCGCGACGCGGCCATGCTGCTGACCGTGATGGCCGGAAGCGACCCCGCCGACCGCTGGAGCGCCGAAGCCGACGCCCACAAGACCGATTACGTCGCGGCGCTGAGCGACGAGGCGCTGCGCGGCAAGCGGGTCGCCGTGATCCGTCCTTCGGGCGAAAACGCGGCGGTGGTCGGCGAGATCTTTGAGAAGGCGCTTGCCACCCTCAAGGCCGAGGGCGCGGAGCTGGTGGAGGTGCCGGCCGATATCCTGATCGATCCGCGGCCGGAAATGCGTGTCACGCTCCTGCACGACTTCAAGGAAGATTTGACCGCTTATCTTGCGGCGACGCCGGACACCGTGCCCGTGAAGTCGCTGGCCGATCTCATCGCGTTCAGCAAAGCCGATCCGCGCGAGAACATGCACAAGATGGATCTGTGGGAAGACGCCGAGGCGACACAAGGCGGCCGCCAGAACCCGGCCTATATCGCCAACATGGAAAAGGCCCTGAAGATGACGCGCGACGACGGCATCGATCGCATCATCAAGGAATATAACGTTGTCGCCATCGTGACCCCGACGGGCGGACCGGCGGGCGTCCTTCCGCCGGACGGGACGCCAGGCACCGGCCCGATCCCCGCGGAACGCGGAACGGGCCCCGCCTCCGTGACAACCACCACCGCCGTAGCCGGTTATCCCGTCATGTCGGTGCCGATGGGATTGGTGAACGGACTGCCGGTGGGCTTGTCTTTTGCCGGCACGGCGTGGAGCGAAGCGACGCTGCTCGCCCTCGCCTACGATTATGAACAGGCGTCGCACGCGCGCGTGCCGCCGCCGCGGGCTCACTTGGTCGAAACGGCGCAGTAGCCTATTCCGCCACCTGGACGGAGGCGGCATCCTCGTCGATGCGCCGCTGCAGATAGGGCGAGAAATGACCGCGGTTGACGCTTTGGACGTCGGCCCGCTGCCAGTCGTCCGGGCGCAGCCGTTTCCGGCACGGCGACTTGCCGCAGGCCACCGGGAAGGACAGGAACTCGCTTGAGTCCGTGGTCCCGTAGTCGAAGGTAATTTCCTCGCCGGGCGAAATAGGCCGCAGCGCCACCAGAGCGATTTGTCCGCTGAGCCCGCAATTCGGCTGACAGCAGTGGTTGATCAGTTCGGCGGCGTCGATCGGCTCGACCGGCGCCAGGAACTGGGCGTCCTCGACTTGCACCACATAGCGCCGGATTTCGGGCGGAAGCGCTTCGGCCACCGCCTGGGTGACGATACGGCCGCCCCATACCGCAACCAGTTCGCCCTGGCGCACGGGTTCGAGCGCGAAGACGCCACGCCCCGGCTTATCGGCGCAGTCGCGCACCGTCAGCTTTGGCGACAGGTAATTGGCGTGGGAGGAAAGTCCACTCGACGGCGCGGTCATGGTTCACGCGGACTTCCGCAGGAGGAAAATCATGCGCCGGGACGCCGGGGAGTTATCCATCCGCAAACCCTCGATGAAATCGCCATAAACCTCGACAACGTCGAGGCCGCCGGCCACTTTGATCCAAGCCATGAATTCCTGCGGCATCGCGAACCGCTCGCGCGCCTTGTCGTGAAACTCGAGCACGCGATCCTTCTCGGTCACACGCATCAGAATTTCCACGTCGGCGATTTGCGTCAGCGGATCCACGACCGGCGGGGTGACGGCCCAAAGGATTTCCACCTTGGTGCCGCTTCGCTCACCGACATATTTGTGCGAGCCGTAGTCGAGGAGCCAGCAGTCGCGCGGATGGCTGACCTCGAAAAGATAAATGCCGCCCGGCGTCAGGTTGCGGGCGACGGTGCGAAAGTGATCCACCAGATCGGCGCCGCTGCCCAGGCAGTCGATACTGTCGTACATGGTGATGATGGCGTCGACCGGCGCCGGAAGCGAGAAGCCGCGCATATCCGCGGCCATCCACGCCGCGCTGACGCCCTGCTCGGCGGCGTAAGCTTTCGCGAAGGCGATCATTTCAGGCCGCAGGTCGAGCCCGGCCGCCTGCACGCCTCTCTTGGCAAAGGCGCAGACGTGATAGCCGGGCCCGCACGCGATCTCGAGCATCGAGGCGAGCGCGCGGCCGTTCAGGCGCCGATATTGATCCAAGATGAAAGTGACTTCAGGTTCGATATCGCGGCGAAACGCGATGTCGTAGTACGACGCACGCGCGTAGACCTGATTGAACTCCGCCACGGGACTAACCTCTGTTGCGGAGTCTCGAGGGGACCCCGGAGAAGAACTTATAATGGCGCGGGAAGGCCGAAAATCAAGGTCTGACGGGGCGAGAACGCCGCGCGACTGCGCTATGCTGGCGTCCGGCTGCGACGCGGACAAGACGGTTCGCGCCGAGAAATATGCAGGCATTCTAAAATGACCTTTCTTGTCACCGGCAGCGCCGGGCATCTTGGAGAAGCGCTGATGCGCACGTTGCGCGGAGCGGGGCAGCCGGCGCGCGGGGTGGACCTGCTGGCCTCGCCGTTCACCGACCAGGTGGGATCCATCGCCGATCGCGCCTTCGTGCGCGGCTGCATGGAGGGCGTGCGCGCGGTGTTTCACTGCGCCACGCTGCACAAACCGCACGTGGGCACACATTCCCAACAGGACTTTGTCGATACGAATGTGACGGGAACGCTCGCCCTTTTGGAAGAGGCCGTGCGGGCGAAGGTGGAGGCCTTCGTCTTCACAAGTACGACGAGCGCGTTCGGCGCGGCCTTGACGCCGCCGCCCGGCGCCCCTGCGGCCTGGATCACGGAAGCAGTCGCGCCGGTGCCGAAAAACATCTACGGCGCCACCAAGGTCGCGGCGGAACAATTGTGCGAACTTTTCGCGCGCCGGGACCGCCTGCCCCTTGTCATCCTTCGCACCTCGCGCTTCTTTCCCGAAGAAGACGACAACCCGGCGATGCGCACTGCGTACGGCACCGCGAACATGCAGGTGAATGAACTTCTGCACCGGCGGGCCGACATCGCCGACATCGTAGACGCGCATCTCCTCGCCGCGGCAAAGGCGCCTGAACTGCGGTTCGGCTGCTACATCGTGTCGGCAACTTCGCCGTTCACGCCGTCGGATCTGGCGGCCCTGCGCACGGATGCGCCGGCCGTCGTCGCCCATTACTTCCCTGCGGCCGCCGCGATTTATCGTGCGCGCGGCTGGGCCATGTTTCCGACCATCGACCGGGTTTACGTGAATGACGCCGCACGCATCGCCCTCGGCTGGACGCCGCGTTACGGCTTCGGCCAGGCGATTTCCGCACTCGGCCGGGGCGAGGATTTTCGGAGTCCTCTCGCCGTGGGGATCGGACGCAAAGGCTATCACCCCACCACCTTCGGGGACGCCCCGTACCCCGCGTCTACTTAAAGTGTGCGCCGGTCTCACTTCCACCTAGGCGTACTGTTTTCATCTATAAGTTGAGTCTACGCTGTTGCGCCCTTGTCGCACCGCAGTGCGGAATCGCATTCATTTTAAGGCGTTAGCGCCACTTTTCCGGTGGGCATGTTACAAAGTGCGGGGGACAACCGCCCGTTTGGCGGCACCCTTTAGACGAACTGAGTTCGGAATTCACAGCTCCTGGGAGGGAACTCTGATGCACGCGTCCTTAAAGTCTGTCGTCACCAAACATCTCCGCTCAACGACCGCCGCCGCGGCTCTGCTCGCGATGGCGGTGCCTCACCAGAGTTTCGCCCAAGCGCAAACCGCGCAAGGCGATCCGTCGCTGGATGAGATCGTCGTCACCGGCTCACGCATCGTACGCGACGGCTTCGAAGCGCCGACCCCCGTGTCGGTGTTGAGTTCCGAAGACCTTAATGTCATCGCCACGCCCAACATCGCCGACGCCGTCAATCGATTGCCCGCGCTGCAAGGAAGTCTCGGCACCACCAACGCCAGCACCAACGTGAGCTCGGGCACAGGGGGCGTGAACCAGTTGAACCTGCGCGCGCTCAGCGCCGTGCGCACGCTCGTCCTTCTGGACGGCAAGCGTATCGTCGGCGCGACGCTGGCCGGCTTCGAGAACAACGGCTCGACGCCGGACATCAACGGCTTCCCCGGCGGCCTGGTCTCGCGTGTCGACGTTGTGACGGGCGGCGCCTCCGCCGTGTACGGCTCGGACGCATTGGCCGGGGTTGTGAACTTCGTGCTGGACCGCGAATACACCGGCATCAAAGGCGAAGTGCAAGGCGGTGTCACCACCTACGGCGACGACGAGAATTACAAAGTCAGCCTGACCGGCGGCACACCCTTCGCCGGCGGCCGCGGCCATGTCCTTCTGTTCGGTGAGCACACCTACTCCGCCGGGATCGTGGGCAACCCTCGCCCGTGGAACGATCCGAAGTACTCCACGGCGCTGATCGCCAATCCGGCCTACACCGCGACCAATGGTCAACCGCAGTACATCATCGCGGGGCCCGTCGGCCTCTCGACCGCGACGGCCGGCGGCCTCATCCTCAGCGACAACGTGAACGGCGCCAACTCGCCCTTCCGCGGCATCCAGTTCCTCGCCAACGGGAAACAAGCGCCGTTCCGCTTCGGCACCATCTCGGGCCTGCAGATGGTCGGCGGGGATTATGACCAGTCGAATATTTGGAAATGGCCTTCGCTCGATCTGGAGGTCCAGCGTACGAACGTCTTCAACCGCCTCAGCTACGACCTCGCGGACAACGTCAATGTCTATACCGAGATCTCGTGGGCCTACACCCACGCGCTGAATCGCTCGCTGGTTCCCGACTTCCGCCTCGGCAATATCAATGTGCGGGTCGACAACGCCTTCCTGCCCGACAATATCCGCACGCAGATGACGACCCTCGGCGTCTCCAGCCTGACGATGGGATCGTTCATGGCGGCGGGACCGCGTTCGTCGCTGGTGGATCCCTCCACCGGCAATACGCCCATCGACATCAAGGCGGACAACGGCCGCACGCAGCGCCGTTATGTCGCGGGGATCGAAGGCAACTTCGACGTCGCCGACGCCAATTGGAAGTGGGAAGCCTATTACGCCCGCAGCTCGACGCACAATTCAACGCGCGCGCCGGACAACATCCAGCCCGCGCGTCTCAATCAAGCCATCGATGCGGTGCGCAGCCCGACCACAGGGGCGATCATCTGCCGGTCCACATTGACCAATCCGACCGACGGATGCGTGCCGTACAACATCTTCGGCACCAACGTGAACGGGCCGACCGAGTGGAAGTACATCGCGCCGCAGCCGGGCTACGCCATTACGATCCTGTCGCAAGACGTGATGTCGGCCAGCCTCACCGGCGAACCCTTCTCCACCTGGGCCGGGCCGGTCTCGGTCGCGTTCGGCGGCGAACATCGGAAGGAAAAAGTACGCGGCCTTGCCAGCGCCGACGACGTCGCGCGCCGGTTCTTCGCCGGGAACTACATCGCCACGAATGCCCAGTGGCATGTGACAGAAGGCTTCGTTGAAACGGTCGTTCCGCTCGCGAAGGAGGAATCATGGGCGGACTCTTTGGAACTGAATGCCGCGGTCCGCGGCGCGCAGTACAGCGAGTCCGGCTTCAATCTGACGTGGAAGGCGGGTCTGATCTACATTCCCACCAGCGATCTCACTTTGCGCGTCACACAATCGCGAGATATTCGCGCACCGAACCTGGGTGATCTCTTCAACCAGGGCCGCGCGGGAACCGGGAACGTCAACGACCCCTTCCGTAATAATGAAAGCGTGACCATCGTTTCGGCGGACGTCGGCAATCCGAACCTGCAGCCGGAGAAAGCCGACACCACAGGGCTCGGTCTCGTCTACTCACCGAGCTGGTTACAGGGCTTCACCGCGTCGGCGGACTACTACCGTATCCACATCAAGGACGCGATCACGACGCTCGACGGGCAGCGTGTTCTCAACCGCTGCTTTGCCGGGGTCACGGCGCTTTGCGCCGGGATCCAACGCGGCCCTGCGCCCGCGGGGCAGACGGTCGGTCCAATCACGTTCATGGCCGTGCAGCCGCAGAACGTGCTGACGCAGGAAACCGACGGCCTCGACTTCGAGTTCGCCTACACATCCCCCCTGGACCGGCTTATGGGCGGCATGAACGGCGATATCGCCATCCGTGGCCTCGCGAACTATGTCTTTAATCTTGATACGAGCGACACCGATCCGGTGACAAAAGTCACAACGATCATCAAAGGCGCCGGTGTGATGCCCGATAGCGGGGGCATTGGCTTGTCACCAGGGTTGGCGACGCCGCACTTCCGTTGGACAACGTCCTTCACCTACTCGCTCGACGCGTTCTCCGGCACGTTCACGTGGCGCGGTATCGGCTCGGGTGTCTACAACAACTCCTTCGTTGTGTGTTCTTCGGGCTGCCCGGCGTCGACCGCGACGGCACCGACCATCAATCAGAACAGCATCGGCGCGGTGCAGTACATCGATCTCGCGGCCAATTACAAAGTCATGGACGATCACGTGACGGTGTATGCGGTCATCCAGAACGCGCTCAATCGCGATCCGCCGATGATCGCGGCCGGTCTGCAAGCTGGTTTCTACGGCGGGCTGGATAACGACAACTTCGATCGCCTCGGACGGATGTTCCGGATCGGAGCGCGCTTCGCCTACTAATCCGCGCAAGACTTCGAAAGCCCCGGCAGACGATCGCCGGGGCTTTTTTCATTCCGGCGTGGGGCACACGACGGCGAACCGGCCTGCGTGCGCGGAGAGGACGTAACCGTCAAACCCGCGATAGCCGTTCCGGGGATAAAGCGGATCGAAGATGTCGTAGCGCGGCATTCCGCGAACCGCGAGGCCGACGATTTCGCCCTCGGCCGCGAAATACACAAACCGCGGCTGACGCCACGTCGCGAGGTCGACCGCCCATCCGTGAACCAGGCGGTAGCGGTCGTGGCCCGGGATGGACGCGATGCTCTCCACGGTGTTTTCGCAGGCGCGGTACCCCGGCGAGGCGGGACCGCCCAACCGACCGATCGCGTCGGCCCACATCGGGTCGGCGAAGATCGACTTGTGCGACGCCGCGAGTTGGCCGGCGATATCACGAAGCACTTCGTATTGCTCGCTGGATTGGACATGGAAAATCCGCGCCGTCGCCTTGGGATCGGGAATATCGAGTTCGAACGCCAGCGCCGCCCAGCGGCTTCCGTGCACCAGCGCGGGGCCCGCATCGCCCAGCGGACGTAAGACCTGCGCCGGGAGGAAAATCAACGCGAGCGCGACACCGCCCCGCGCGAAGATCCGGTTTGCGTCCGCCCGGCCCTGGAACGCGTCGGCAAAAAGCAGCGCGAGTGCCGCCCACGCCAGAAGAGACGGTGTCGCGTAACGCGAGACCAGCGCGGCGTTCGCCAGATCCGCCGCGCGCCCGTACGCGGTGAGGGCCGCGGTCGCGAGGACAAAGCCGATTAACGCCAGGAGCGCGGCGCCGTGGGGCTCAAGAAGGCGCCGCCACCGCTTGAGCACGATAAAGAGAAGCGCGGCGACATAGATCAGCGCGCCGAGCACGCCCACCGCCGCGGAGCCGGCTAGGTCGGCGAACGGAAAACCTATGAATGTGGCGGCAAAGCTGAGAAAAGCGCCCGCCGTGGGGACCGCTGTTGCGGTGCTCGCATAACCTTTGAGCCAAAGCGCCGTGAGGATCGCGCCCGTGAGAAAAAGGATGCCGAGGCGAAGCCATCGCACCCGGCGCACGTGGATGTCGTTCAGCCCTTGCATCAAGAGCAGCAGCGGAAAGACCAGAAGGCCGTTGGCCATGGTGCCCAGGGACGCCGTACCCAGCGCCATCGCCGCAACGAGCCAGCGCACACGTTCCGGCGCAGACAAAGCTTTCGCCATGGCAAGAAACGCGAGGAGGGGGACCAAATAGGCGAGGATGAACTGGCTCTGGAAGGGAGAGTCGAGGTTTTCACGCTGCAGCCAGGACAATGACAGCGCGGACAGACCCGCACTCGCGATAAGCCATGTCTCGCGGCTTGAGATGAGCTTCCGTCCCAGAGCGCAGAGCGCAAGCCACAGGAGAAGGAGCAGCAGAAGGTTGGCGATCGTTAGAAAAGCCAACCGCGCGTCGAAAACGCCGAAGTCGAGCCAGAAAAGCAGTTTCGAAAGGACGATGCGATGCTCGTTCCAGAACGAGAACGTCTCGCCGAGAAACCCGTTTTCAAGCGCACGCAGATAGGACAGCAGCGCCGCCTCCCACATGTCGTGGGTAGGCACGGGCGTATAGGCGCGCACCGTACCGACGATGTCCATCACCAGATAGGCGAGAGGGATCGCGCAGAGGACCCGCGGATCTTCGGCCGCGGCGGCGACGCGCGCGGCCCACGGCCGTCTGTCGGTACGTGTCGATCTCTCCGCCGGCATGTCCCCTCGATCCAGGTGGGCGAGTATAGCGGACAACGAAGGTCCGGTCCCGGTCTCACGACGACGACGGCGCGCCCGTGCCCGTCACGGAGGAGATGCGGGGACACTCGCCTTCGCGTATGGTCCCTTTGGGGTTTGCGAGGGGTGCGATGGAGAAGACGTTTCTAGGTGTGCTTGGCGGGATGGGGCCGCTTGCGACGGCGGATTTCCTGCGGAAATTGGTGAAGAAGACGCCGGCGGATGTCGATCAGAAACACATTCCGGTGCTTTTGTACGGCGACTGCACGACGCCGGATCGAACCGCGAGCGTTGTGGGGACTGGTCCCTCGCCGCTTCCCCACCTGCTGGCGGGCATCCGGTTCCTGAACGAACAGGGCGCGCGCGCGATTTGCATTCCCTGCAACAGTGCACATTGCTGGTACGACGATATGCAGGCCGCCTCGTGCGTGCCGATCCTTCATATCGTGAAGGCGAGCGCCGCCCAGGTTGGCCGGAAAAATCCCAAAGCCTCCCGCGTCGGTGTCCTCTCGACCCTCGGCACACACCGGATGGGGATCTACCGTCATATGCTCACGGATTTGGGATATGAGGTGGTGACGCCCACGGACGACGAGTTCGATACCTTGATTTCGCCCGCCATCGCGATGAACAAGGCCAATCAATGGACGGAAGCCGAGCATCTCTACGATGCGGCGGCGGAGCGTTTATGGGAGCGCGGCGCGGAGATCATCGTGCTGGGGTGTACCGAGATCCCCTTCGGCATGGAGCGTCAATACCGGGCCAACCCGACGAAGTTCGTCGATTCCAACGATGCTCTCGTCGATGCCGTGCTCGGCGCTTTCGCAAGCACGGCGCAGGAACCGGCTGCGGCATAACATGACCAGCCTTTCCGTTGTCCGCCAAGTATCGGCCGGCGCGATCACCGGCCTTTCGGCGGTGATCTATGCCGTGTCTTACGGCGCCCTGCTTTTCTCGGGCCCCCTGTCCAGCGTTGTCGGCTATGCAATTACGGTCAGCCTGATCACGGCGGTGATCGGCGCGATCGCCGGCGCGTTGTCCGAGGGAAAGTCGTTCATCTCGGGGCCTGACTCCAACACCATCACGATTCTCGCCACCATTCTCGCCGCCCTCGCCACGACCGATTTGCCGGGCGGGCCGGCCGGGCCGCTGGGCCTCGAACTCGCGGTTGCGACCGTCGTGCTGACGGGCGTTTTTTGCACGCTCACCTTTTACTTCGTGGCCAGGGCCAACCTCGCGCAGCTGGTGCGCTACATCCCCTTCTCCGTCATGGCGGGGTTTTTGGCCGCCACCGGCTGGCTGGTGGCCAGCGGAGCGCTCAATATCATCGCGGGCGTTTCCCTGAGTTTCGCGGGCCTCGAAAAGTTTCTGCAGAATCCGTGGCGGCCGGAGTTGGCCTTCGGACTCGCGGTCGCGGCCGTTCTCCAGGCTCTCGCCCCGCGTATCTCGGGCGCCGTTCTCATACCCATTGTGATCGGCGGCGCGACACTTCTTGTGAACGTGGCCCTCTTCAGCGGTCTGTGCGCCTCAGACCATTGCGCGGCAAGCGCGTGGCTGTTCGGGAAGATGGAGGCGCTGCCGTGGATGCCGAGCTGGCAGTTGAACCTGGCTCTGACCGACGCCGAATTCCTGCTCAACCACCTGCCCGAGATGCTGGTGATCACGTTCGTCGCCCTGATCTCGGTGCTGCTGTCCATCGCAAGCCTGGAATTGAGCTATCAGAAGGAATTCAATCTCAATCGCCTCCTTCAGGAGCACGCCGCGGCGTCGGGTGTCTCGGCGCTGCTTGGCGGTTTTGTCCCGCTTCTCTCCATCGGCCGTTCGCTTTTGAATGAACGCGCCGGCGGCGGACGCATCGGGGGATTTATCGCCGCCGGCTGCTGCCTCGCGACCTTGCTCGGCGCCGGAGCCGCGATCTCCTATGTGCCGAAGCCCGCCCTGGGAGGACTCGTGCTCTTCCTGGGTTTGGGCATGTTGAAGCAATGGTTGTGGGATCCATGGCGCAAAGCCTCGCGCCTCGAAGTCGCACAGATCGTTTTGATTCTGGTGCTGGTCGCCAATTTCGGATTCTTGGTGGGCTTTGTCGTGGGCGTGCTGCTGTCCTGCGCCGTCTTCATCGTCACGTACAGCCGCATCCCCATCGCCAGCGTGTCCACCAACCTCGCCCTTTTCTCAAGCTCCGTTTCGCGCGGCGAGGTGGCTGCGGACATCCTCGACGCCCACGGCGAGAAAACCCTTCTCTACCGTCTGCGGGGCTACGTGTTTTTCGGGTCCGCCAGCAAGATCGACAAGGTCTTCCGCGCCATGGCGGAGGATGTCGAAGGGGTCGTGATCGACTTCTCCAGCGTCAGCGGGATCGACAGCTCCGCGGTCGGCGTGTTCCAGCGCATGTTGCGGCGGCATCAGGAGCGTAAGACCGTCTTCTATCTCGTCTATGGAGAAGATACCGAAGCCGCCGTGCGCGCGATCACGCTCTCCGGGTCCGTGACGCGCGTCTATTACTTCGACGCACTGGACCGCGCGTTGGAAACCGCCGAGGATCACATGATCTCTCGTCACGGCGGTTTGCCGGCACGCACCACCGCGTTCGGTTTCTTGGCCGATCCAGGCGCGCGGGCGCTGTTTCTAGGCTACTGCGAGAGACGCTCGGTCGCGCGCGGCGAGACCCTCTGCGCCGAGGGCGACTTATCGAATGAGGTCTACTTCCTGGAAGCCGGAGCTCTGGAGGTCTTGAAGATCACAGCGGACAGACGGGTGCTGCGGCTGGCCAAGCTTGATGAGGGATCCGTGGTGGGAGAACTGGCGTTTTATACAGGCGAGGCGCGCACGGCCACGATTGCGGCCGACCATGATTCGGTGGTTTACGTCCTGCGGCGCGACGACCTGGCGCGCCTGCGCGCCGCGCATCCTGATGTGGCGGCTGCGTTCGACCACATGGTCATCCACAAGGTCTCGCACGCGCTCACGCGCGCGAACAAGCTGCTGGCACTCTATCGCTAAGAGCTGCCGCTAAGACGCCTTGCGGCAGAAGATTTGTGCCGTGGATGTCGGCTCATCGGCGCCGGGGCGTAAAAAGCCCACGAAGCCGGACCGCGCGGCGGCGACGCCGATGCTCGCTGCAACGTCGGGACGGCCATGACCGGCCGCCACTACGCCTTCAACCACCTCATCTCTGACAAGGAACGCGAGGCGCGGCGGCGCGCGCAGGGACTCGTCGTAGGCCCACCCCGAGACCCTGGCGTAGGTGGACTCGCCCTCGATGGCCTCCACTTGGTCGGCAGCCCCTGCGCAAGCGTGCAAGTCCACAGGCACGGGCTTACCAACAGCAGAGGCCGCGAACGCGAGGTCGGGGTCCGCCATGATGGACAGTTTTTTCCCCTCGGCCATGTCTGCGACCGTGCGCACATGATTGAACGCCTCGTCGCTGTCGGTGGGATAAATCGCGCCGATGATCCGGCGGTCCGCGACTTTCAGTTTCAGGGCCAGCGCCGCGGCGAGATGCTGGTGAACGAGTTCGGGCCCGACGTCGCCAAAGACTTTGGACTGGGACGACCACAGTCCGGCCGCCGCCAGAATTCCGACCGCCATTGTCACGGCGCGCGCGTAGCGGGCATGGCGAAATGCAAAGGCGACAAGGATCGCAAGCGCGCACCATGCAATCAGCGACGGCGTCGCGTAGCGCGACACCAGCGCGGCGTTTGGCTGGATCGCGGCACGCCCCAAGGCGATCACCGCGCAGCTTGCGCCGATATAGGCGAGAAAAGTGACGAGGCCGAGGACAAGCGGGGCCTGGACTTTCCGTGTGCGCAACCACTGCAGGGCGAAAGCGGTGGTTGCCGCGATGAAGAGCGCCCCCGCCACATAACTGGCCGGTTCGCTGGCGAACATTTCGCCGACGGGCAGGCCAAAGAACGTGAGAATGAATGTCACGGTTTGCGCGAGTGGAGCGTGATCCCGCGCGACCGTGAAATAGCCCTGAAACCAGGCTGTGATCGACACGGCGCCGATGACGAGAATGATGAGTGTCCGGCGCCAGGAGATTCGGCGCATGGCAAGGCTCATCGCCACCATCAACGGCAGGACAGCGATTCCATTCGCCATCGTCCCCAGGGACGCAAGGCCGAACACCAGCGCGGCCGCGAACCACCGCGATCCGTATTGCGCGTCATCCGATCGCGCGAGGCAGGCGAACGCCGCCAAGGGAAAGAGATAGGCGACGAAGAACTGGCTCTGAAATCCCCACGTGAGATTCTGTTCTTGGAGCCAGGAGAAACACAGCGGCCCAAGGGCGAGGGCCACTACCGGCCAGAGCCGCGGCGCGTCCTTGAGAAGAGCCCGGGCGATCAGCGTGAGGGTCAACCATAGCGCAAGGACCAGCACCACATTCGCCGGGATCAGAAAGAGAGATCGCCCCCCGAAGAACGTGAGATCCAGAAAGAACAGGACGTTCGAAAACCAGATGCGATGCTCGTTTGTCTGGGCGAACAGCCAACGCCAGTCGCCGTCGAGATAGGCGATATATCCGGCGAGATAGGCGTCCCACATGTCCCAGAACGGAACCGGGCTGTACCATCGGACCAGGCCGATCAGCATCAACCCGAAGAACGCCGCGGGTAGGACCGCGAGCGCCGCGACCGGAAGATGTTCGATCGCGCGGGCGGCAGCGTTCACGCCGGAATGCACGCGTTGCGGGGAAACGGTCGGGTCCATTGATGGGGTGAGGCCTCCTGCGCGGCATCAATAGCATGGCGGCGGCCAAGGTTGTGAACCCCGATGCGCCCTCCTAAGCTGTCACCGCCCACTCTGAACCGATGCCATGTTGTCCGGAAATCTCCAAAACCGTCTGAGGCCGCACGGCCCGTTGATCGCGATTACCGCCGGTCCGTTATGGCTTGCGTTGTTCGTTCTCTTCGGCCCTTTTCTGACGAGTCCGCTTTACACGTATAGCGGATTAGGCATCGGCGTCGGGTTGAAGTTGCTGCCGGGTGTGGCGACGATCGATCCCAATATCGCGTTCACCTCATTCGCGCTGGGCGTGCGGGCGGCGCAGGATTTGCTTTCCGGCCACCTACCGCTCTGGAACCATTTTCAGGGCCTCGGCGCGCCGCTGCTGGGCGAAATGCAGTCCGCGGCACTGTTTCCGCCCACGCTTCTGCTGCTTCTCCCCAGCGGTCAGGCCCTGGAGCATATCCTGCTGCAGTGGGTTGCGGGTGCCGGAGCCTATCTTTTCCTGCGCCGCTTTGGCCTCGGCGCCGCCGCGGCGGTGGCCGGGGCCGTGCTCTATGAGTTCAACGGCGTGTTCGCGACCTTGCGCAATGCCGCCTTCAATCCCGTCGCCTTCCTGCCATGGTTGCTCTTCGGCGTTGAGGCGTTGCGCGGCCTGGTGGGACGCGAGAGCGGATACGCCGAACGCTTCACGGTGATCTGCATCACCGCCGCGGCCGGCGCGCTCGCGCTTTACGCAGGCTTTCCTGAAACCGCTTACCTATATGCTCTCTTTGTCGTGCTCTGGGCGCTCTACCGGATCGCCGGTCTGCCGCGCCGCCAAGCCGTAAGGCTGTTTCTGGATCTTGCCGTCGCGGCCGCGATGGCCCTGATCCTCAGTGCGCCGCTGATTGTGGCTTTCTACACTTACCTCACCGAGGCGAGCGTGGGCGGTCACGGTGAAGAGTTCGTGGGGATGTTTCAGGAGAAGGAGACCGCCCTTCTCTATTTAATGCCCTACCTTTATGGAAATTTTCTCGCGTCGCCCGATCCGCGCATTGCCGGTCTCTCTATCAGTTCCGGCGGATACATTGCCGTCGCGCCCCTGCTGCTCGGCGCCGCGTCACTCTTCGTCCCAGGCCATCGTCCCGCGAAACTCGTCCTGCTGGCCTGGGTGTTGATCGCGCTCGGCGCCAGCCATGGATGGCCGGTCATCTCTCCGCTCTTCATGTCGCTGCCGCTCATGGATCTGGCGGTACCGGGGCGATACCTCAATGCCAGCTGGCTCTTCTGCGTGATCTTTCTCGCGGCGCTGATGATCGATCGTCTGCCCGACCTCACCCCGGCTCAGAGAAAAAGATCCGCTCTGGGCGCGCTCGCCGTCCTGGCCGTCGCTGTCGTCGTGAGCGCCATCGCCTGCGCTGAGATGCTGCCGCGCGCCTGGGCGAGCGTTCCGCGCTCCGTCGTCTTGAGCGTGGCCGGCGCTCTTCTCGTGGGGCTCTCTATCGTCACGGCCGTTCTTACACGCTCCGCGCGCCTACGCGCCGCCGCGCTGACCGCGATTTTCATCGAGGCTGGGACGCTCTTCATCCTGCCCTTCTTCGCCTATCCGCGCCGGGGCGAGATCGATCGGGAGGCGCTCGCCTTCCTGCAAGCCAATACCGGTTACCAACGCGTGGCGAAGACCGACAGTGTCGGTCTGGGGGCCAACTTCGGTTCGACCTTTGGCGTGGCCCTGATCAATTTTGACGACCTTCCGTCGCCGCAACGCACGATCGACTATGTGAAAACGCATATCGACGAATATGCGGATCATATCTTCCTGCCGGAGTTCCCGGGCCTTGCCGGCGAGGCGTTGCTCAAGCGGCGCGCGAAACTCAAGGAGCGGTTGCCTGCCTATGCAAGGGCCGGCGTGAAGTATGTGATGGCGGCGCCCAATTTCTACGCAGAGTCTGCAAGCGATGTGGAATGGCGGGACGAAAAGCCGATCATCCTGTCGCAAGGCGCGGCCCTGAAAGTCACAAGCCGCCACGTGACAAGCACGACCGCGGTCGATGCCCTCACGGTTCGGACCAGCAATTTCGGCAATACCAGCACCGGCCAACTCACCGCCCGGCTGTGCGCGAGCGACATCTGCGTCGACGGCGCCGCCGATTTTGCGAAAGTCGAAGACGGTCAGCTCGCGTCAATCGTCTTGAATGCGCCGCTGACATTGGAGGCGGGCGCCCCTTACACGGTGGAGTTCCGCAAAGTCGGAGTCTCCGACGCCGTGATCTGGACCTACCCGCTAAAGGACGGGGCCCCGCGCCAGCGCGCCCTGGAGAGTCCGTCACCGCTCACGGATGGTTATGGCCTCGAACTCTCTTTTGTTCCGGCCCGGAGCCCGAAGCCTGTCCACGTCAGCCGTTCCATGTCGATCTTTGAATTGGAGGATGTTCGACCTTTTGCTGAGGCCCCCGGCTGCACGGTTCGACTTCGCTCACACGACGAGATGGAGACATCCTGCCCGGCCGCGTCCACGCTTGTGCGGCTGAATGTCCATATGCTCGGCTGGACCGCCACGGTGAATGGAGCCGCCGCGCCCATCGGTCTCGTGGACAACACCTTCCAGGCGATCCCGGTGCCGGCGGGTGAGGCGCGGGTCCATTTCCGCTATGCGCCCCCGGGATTCGCCGTCGCCTTGGTGGGTGCGCTCATTGCCAAAGCTCTGATCCTCGCCGCCTTTGCGTTGGCGGTGACGCGCCGCTATAGAGACCGCCGCCAGAATTCCGCTGACGGGGCCCAGGCCCTGCCTTAACATTGCGGATCAAGATCCTAAACGCCTCCGCGAGACAGAAGCGATGAACGAGAACGCTCGGCCGGCGATCGACGAGAGCCTGACGCCGCTGGTCGTGGACCTCGATGGGACACTTCTGCGGACAGATCTTCTGTACGAAAAGTTCGCCCTCCTCCTTTTTTCCACGCCGTGGATCCTCCTCCTGATTCCTTTCTGGCTGCTGCGCGGGAAGGCACACCTCAAGCGCGAGTTCGCGCGGCGCACCGATCTTGATGTCGAGACGCTGCCGGTCAACGCAGAACTCCTGGAGTGGCTGCGTGCGGAAAAGGCGCGCGGCCGCACGCTGGCTTTGGTTTCAGCCTCCGACGAGGACGTCGTGCGACGCGTGGCAAACAGGTTCGGCGACCTGTTCGATATCGTGCAAGGCAGCGACGGAAGCACGAACCTCGCGGGCGCACGAAAGCTCGATGCCCTGAAAGCGCGCTTTGGCGCGCATTTCACATATGTGGGCGACGAGCATCGGGACATCGTGATTTGGGAATACTGCCGTTCGGCCGTTCTCGCCGGACGGGACAGCGAACTGCGCACGCGGCTTTCGCCGACAATCACCGTGGCACAGACGTTTCCGACGCCCGCGGCGAGCATGGCCACATGGGCGCGCGAGTTGCGCGTACAGCAGTGGGCGAAGAACGCCCTCCTGTTCGTCCCGCTTCTGCTGTCGGGCAAATTTACGGACTTGACTCTTTTTAGCCACGTCGCGCTCGGGTTCCTCACGTTCAGCTTGCTCGCGTCGGCGTCTTACCTCTTCAACGATATGGTCGACCTGCGGGCGGACCGCATGCATCGGTCGAAGTCGAAGCGTCCGCTGGCGTCGGGCGCATTGCCCCTGCGCGCCGCCTTGGCGGCGCTGCCCGTCATGGCTGTCGTCGTCGCGGGACTTCTTGTCCTGCTGCCGTGGGAATTCGCGGCCGTCGCCATGGTCTATCTCGTGGTAACGCTGGCCTACTCCTACGCGCTGAAGCGCATGCCGATCCTGGATCTTCTGGCGCTCGGCTTCCTGTTCACCGTGCGCATTCTGGCGGGGATCGCCGCCTCCGAGACCTCGATTTCGCCGTGGCTGCTGGTGTTCTCGATGTTCTTCTTCTTCAGCCTGGCGACCGTTAAGCGCTATAGCGAGTGCCGCGTGATGGCGGCCGAGGGGCGCAGTCATCTGACAGGCCGCGGCTATCATGCCGCCGACGCGGCAACGCTCATGACGCTTGGAATCGCCAGCGGCTTTTGCTCGATCCTGGTCTTCTTCCTTTTCCTGGTCGATCCCCTGTCGCCCGTCAGCGCATACGACCGGCCGCAATTGCTATGGATGGTGTGCGCCGTCCTCGCCTATTGGCTGGGCCGCGCGTGGCTGTTCGCCGGCCGGGGCGAGATGCACGACGACGTCGTGGTGTTCGCGCTCAAGGATCGCGTGTCGCTCGCGCTGGGCGTGCTGTGCGCCATCCTGGGCCTGCTCGCGAATCTCTGATGGCCCAACTCCACCACCGTGACGACGTGCTGAGTTGGGGCCGCGCGCACCGCTTCTCCCACGCTGTCGCACAGCCCGCGTTCGCCGACGAACTCCCCGCCATTCTGAAGGCGCGCGACGGCAGCCCAGTGCTCGCACGCGGCCTCGGCCGCTCGTACGGCGACAGCGGTCTCAATGATGGAAATATCCTGATCGATGTACGCGGCTTGGATCATATCCGCGCCTTCGACCCCGCGACCGGCATCTTGGAAGCCGAGTGCGGCGTGAGCTTGAAGGATATCCTCGACCTGGGCGCACATTGGGGTGGGCGCTGGTTTTTGCCGGTCACGCCGGGAACCAAGTTTGTGACTTTGGGCGGCGCGATCGCCAACGATGTCCACGGAAAGAACCATCACGGCGCCGGCTGCTTCGGCAACCATGTTCTGTCGCTGCGCCTGATGCGCTCGGATGGGACCGTGCTGGAGTGCTCGCCGGAGGAAAACGCCGCTCTCTTTCGCGCAACATTGGGCGGCATGGGACTGACCGGCCTGATTCTTTCCGCGCGCATTGCCCTGAAACCCGTTCCCAGCTTCTGGGTCGAGAGCGAAGACATACGCTACGACACTTTGGACGACTTCTATGCCCTGACGAACGAATCCCTCGCAGGGTGGGAATATACGGTGGCGTGGATCGACTGTTTGGCGCGCGGCCCCGCAAGCGGGCGTGGCATCTTCTCGCGCTCACGCCATACCGCCGCGCATCGGCCGCCACCGGAGATTCGCGGTCCTCGCGTTGCGCTGCCGATCGATCTGCCCAACGCGGCCTTGAACGGCGCGACCTTGGCGGCCTTCAACGCCCTCTATATCCGCCGCGCGGAACGCCGGCCGGCCACGAAAGTCATCCCCTTCGACGGAGCGTTCTATCCTTTGGACGCAATCGGACAGTTCAACCGGCTCTATGGCCGCCGCGGCTTCTATCAATACCAATGTGTCGTTCCGAGCGCCGGTGAGCGCGATGCAACCCTTGCGCTGCTTTCCGAAATTTCGAAGGCGGGTGTCGGATCCTTCCTGGCGGTGCTAAAGACCTTCGGTGACAAACCCTCGCCCGGATTGATGTCCTTCCCCATGGCCGGTACGACCCTCGCCCTCGATTTCGCCAACGACGGTGCTTCGACCTTGAAGCTGCTTGAGCGGCTGGACGCCATCACGCGCGCCGCCGGGGGGCGTATCTATGCGGCCAAGGATGGGCGGGTGAACGCCGCGGACTTCCAAGCGGGCTATCCGCAATGGCGTGAGTTCGCAGCGCATGTCGATCCCGGGTTCTCCTCCACCTTCTGGCGACGGGTCAGCGCGGCGGCGAGCTCCTCGGGAGCCGGCGCATGAACATCCTCATTTTCGGGGCGACATCGGCCATCGCCCAGGCGGTGGCGCGCCGGTACGCGAAGCGGGGCGCCCGCTTCTTCCTGGTCGCGCGTAACGCAGAACGTCTTGCAACCGTAGCCGCAGACTTGAAGGCACGCGGCGCGGCGGAGGTCGAGACAGCGGCCGCTGACCTCGCGGACCTCAGCCGGCACGCCAGTCTCGTTTCACAGGCCCGGACCGCGCTCGGCACATTCGACCGCGTGCTGGTCGCGCACGGGACCCTCACGGATCAGAAAG
The DNA here is from genome assembly GCA_041905525.1 of Rhodospirillaceae bacterium. GTDB lineage: Bacteria > Pseudomonadota > Alphaproteobacteria > Rhodospirillales > Rhodospirillaceae > SHVO01. The sequence goes on along the minus strand of JAYRKY010000009.1, from coordinate 34,068 downwards.
CCGCCGAAGCCGACGCGGCGGTCATGGCCCGCGAGATCGGGATCAATTTCATAAGTGCCGCTTCGCTGCTGACATCCATCGCCACCGTAATGGAGGGTCAAGGGAAAGGGGCCATCGCCGTGATCGGCTCGGTCGCGGGGGATCGTGGGCGGCAGAGCAATTATGTCTACGGAAGCGCGAAGGCCGGGCTCGGCGCTTTTGTGCAAGGCTTGCGCCACCGCCTCGCGCGGCACGGTGTGAACGTGACTCTGGTTAAACCCGGCTTCGTCGATACGCCGATGACGGCAGGACTGGCGAAAGGCGGCCCGCTTTGGGCGGAGCCTGCGCAGGTTGCGGCCGACATCGAAGCGGCCATGGAACGCGGCGCGGCGATGCTATATACGCCGTGGTTCTGGCGGTGGATCATGCTGATCATCCGGTCCGTGCCCGACGCCATCTTCCGGCGCACCCGTCTCTAGATCATCGATATGAGCTTGAACAAGACCGATAAAGTCGTCCTCCTCGGCGGCGCTGGCCTCGTCGGACAGAATCTCGTCGTGCTTTTGAAGGACGAGGGATTCACCAATCTTGTCATCGTCGACAAGCATGCCGCGAATGTCGCCGTCGTGCGCAAGCTTCATCCGGAATTGGATGTCATCGAGGCCGATATGGCGGCCGCCGGTCCATGGCAAAACGCGTTTCAGGGCGCCAGCGCGGTGGTAATGCTGCAGGCGCAGATCGGCGGCGAGGTGGAGGAGGCTTTCCTTCGCAATAACGTCGAGTCCACGCTCCAGGCGGTCAACGCGTGTAAGACCCACCACGTGCCCTATATCGTGCACATCAGCTCGTCTGTGGTGAACTCGCAAGCCGTCGACTGGTACACCGAGAGCAAGAAGGCGCAGGAGAAGGTGATCGCCGAAAGCGGCATTCGCCATGTGGTCCTGCGGCCGACCTTGATGTTCGGCTGGTTCGACCGAAAGCACCTTGGCTGGCTGTCGCGCTTCATGAAGCGCGTTCCGGTATTCCCGATCCCCGGATCGGGGCGCTATCTCCGTCAGCCGCTGTTCGTGCTGGATTTTTGCCGCATCATTCGCGCCTGCCTTCAACAGCAGGCGACCGGCACCTACAACATCACCGGCCGCGACCGGGTCGACTATATCGACATCATTCGAACGGTGAAGCGCGAGTCCGGCGCCCGCGCGGCTATCGTCCACATCCCCTATTCCCTATTTTGGATTCTGCTGAAGATCTACGCGCTGGTCGATAAGGATCCGCCCTTCACCACGAAGCAGCTCGAAGCTCTGGTGATCCCGGAAGAGTTCGAACTCATCCCGTGGTGGGACATCTTCGGCGTTCCGGCCACACCGTTCCCGGACGCGGTGCGCGAGACATTCACCGGCCGCTATGCCGACGTGGTCCTGGAGTTCTGATGGCGAAGGTCGCAGTCATCGGCGCCGGCGCCATGGGTCTTGCGGCCGCCTATCACCTCGCGAAGGCGGGCCACAACGTCGAGGTTTTCGAGGCCGACAAAGTCGCCGGCGGGATGGCGGCTCATTTCGATCTCGATGGACTGAGCATCGAGCGCTTCTATCACTTCGTTTGCAAAGCCGACCGGCCGACGTTCGAGTTGCTGGAAGAGCTGGGTCTCGGCGATGCGATGCGCTGGCGTCCAACCTCGATGGGCTATTTCTACGATGGCCGGCTCTATCCCTGGGGCGATCCCATCTCCTTGCTGACATTCCCCCATCTCAGCTTTGTTTCGAAAATCCGCTATGGCCTGATGGCCTTTCTCTCCACCAAACGCAGCGACTGGTCCGCGTTGGACAAAGTCACGGCCGAGGACTGGCTGAAAAAATGGTGCGGCCAGCGCGGATGGGACGTGCTGTGGGACAAGCTCTTCGCGCTCAAGTTTTTTGAGTACAGCGGGAAGGTGTCGGCGGCGTGGATGTGGACACGCCTAAAACGCGTCGGAACCTCGCGGCGCAATCTTTTCCAGGAAGAGTTGGGATATATCGAGGGCGGATCCGAGACATTGGTGACGCGGCTGGTCGCGCGTATCACGGCGATGGGCGGCCGCATCCACCTCGGCACGCCGGTCACGGAGGTGCACATTGAGAGCGGCGCCGTCAGCGGGCTTACGGCCGGGGGTCTGCGGCATGAATTCACGCATGTCATCTCCACCATGCCCCTGCCGCTGGTGCCGCGTCTGATTCCGGGGCTGCCCACGGCCGTTCGCGAGGCCTACGCGCGCCTTGAGAACATTGGCGTGGTATGCGTCGTGCATAAGCTGAAACGATCCGTGACGAAGAACTTTTGGCTGAACATCAACGATCCGGCGATCGAAGTTCCCGGCATTGTCGAATTCTCGAACCTGCGGCCCGTGGGCGAGACTGTCGTCTACGTGCCGTACTACATGCCCATCACGCACCCGAAATTCGCGCGCAGCGACGAAGCGTTGATCGCGGAGTCTTTCGGCTACCTCCAGCGCATCAATCCGGACCTCAAGGACAGCGACCGCGTCGCCTCGGCCCTCGGCCGCCTCAAGTATGCCCAGCCCATTTGCCCGCCGGGATACCTGGAGATGGTGCCGCCGATTGAAAGCGAGATCCGCGGCCTGCAGATCGCCGATACCTCGTCTTACTATCCCGAAGACCGCGGAATTTCGGAGGGCGTGCGCGTGGCGCGCGAAATGGCGGCCCGGGTCCGATGACGCTCGCGCGCACACTCGCCGGACATCGCTTCGCCCGTTTTCTGATCACGGGTGGGATTGCCGCGGGCGTGAACGTGGTCAGCCGCTATTTCTTTTCCATGGCCCTCGACTACCGCTGGGCGGTGATCGCAGCCTACCTGTGCGGCATGACGACGGCGTGGATCTTGTCCCGCCTGTTTGTCTTTGAAGAAACAGGACGGAGCCGGGGCGCCGAATACGTCCGCTTCGGGCTTGTGAATATCGTCGCCGCGGCCCAGGTATGGGTGGTGTCGGTGGGCCTTGCGGAATACGTCTTCCCCCGGGTGGGGTTTGGCTGGCATCCCGAGGAGGTCGCCCACGTGATCGGGGTGATAATCCCCGTGTTCACAAGCTATCTGGGTCATAAGCATTTCAGCTTTGCCCCAGTAAAGCCAAAAACCTAGGCCAATCAACGCGAAAGCGGGCCTCGAGTCCCCTATTCCAGGTGACAGCGGCGGCCTATTTTAAGTACACATCCCTCTAACGATTTCGTTCATTTTCAAGGTCAAAGCCCGGATATGGATCTCGCCGGCACTCTGGCGCGCCAGACACCTTCGGACAGCGAGACCGAGCGCGCCAATCATTTGCGCGCTCTTCTCTCGCTGTCGTCCTTTTGGTCGCCCCTCTACCTCGAGGAGTCGGCGTGGCTCGACCATGGCGCTTTCGCGTTCTGGCTGATCGAAGCCGTGCGCCCGCGCAGCCTTGTCGAACTGGGCACCCACGGCGGCTACTCCTATTTCGCCATGTGCCAGACGGTGAAGGCGCTTGGGCTTCCGACGCGCTGCTATGCCGTCGATACATGGCAGGGCGACGAACACGCTGGCTTTTACGGCGAAGACATCTATCGCCGCGTCCACGATCACAACGAACGTCACTACGCCTCGTTCTCGCGTTTGGTGCGCTGCACCTTTGCGGAGGCCCTACAGCATTTCTCCGACGGATCGGTGGATCTGCTGCACATAGACGGGCGCCACTTTTACGAGGACGTCAAAGAAGACTACGAGAGCTGGCTGCCGAAGCTGTCCGACCGCGCCGTCATCATCTTCCACGACATCAATGTGCGCGAACGCGGGTTCGGGGTTTTTAAGCTTTGGGAAGAACTGAAGGCAAAATTCCCAAGCTTCGATTTCCTCCACGGCCACGGGCTCGGTGTGCTCGGCTATGGCAAGACCCTGCCCCCAGGGATCCTTCCGCTCTTCGAGGCGGCCAAGGACCCGCAGACTGTGATCGACGTGCGCCAGGCCTATGGGCGGCTCGGCGCCGCCTTCAAGGCGCAGTTCGAATCCCAGCAAGTCCGCGAAGATCTGACCGGGAAGTGGCGCGACCAAAAGGCGCGCGCCGAGGCCCTGGAGCGCGAAAATCAGGACCTCTCCGGCAGACTGAAACAACATGTCGATGAACTGACGACGGCTCTGAGGGCGCAGGAAAGCCGTGCGAACGCGCTGGAAAGCGAAGCCAAGGATATAGGCCGCCAGATGAAGGCGCAGGCGAAGGCCCTGAACGCGCAAATCGCGGCCGTCACGGAAAACATGATCGTGCAGATCCGCGCGCACGAACATCGGGCCGAAGCGCTCCAGGCGCAGGTTGAAGCCAAAGACCTCGCGATCTCCCGCCTGCAAACCTCGTTCAGCTGGCGGATCACCAAACCGGTGAGATTCGCGAGCCGGATGATCGCCAAGTCGCTGCGCACGGTTCGCAGGCCGGTCCGCATCGTCGGCGGGTTCATCTATCGCGCGACGCCGCTGCCGGTGTCCGTGAAGGCGCGCATGGTGAGCGCCTTGCTGCACCTGTTTGCGCCTTTCGTGCGCAACACCGGTTTCTACACCTTATGGTTCGAATCGCGGCGGCGTCAGGCGCAGATGCTGCTTCCGGGCGAAGGCGCGCGAAACCTGCCGAAGGAAGTCGCCCGCGCCATCGAGATCGACTACAGCGCCGCCGTTCCGTTCGTGTATCCCACGGCGGAGGTGGAAGCACCCAAGCTCGCGGTATTCCTGCACCTCTATCACGAAAACCTTGCGCCCGAGTTTCAACGCTATTTACGGAATATCCCCTTCGCCTTCGACCTCTTCATCACGACCGATAGCGCCGCGAAGGCTGGGATCATCACGCGCCACTTCACGGGCTGGACGCAGGGCGGCGTGGACGTGCGCGTCACGCCAAATCGCGGCCGCGACATTGCACCGAAGCTGCTGGGATTCCGCGAGGTCTACGACCGATACCCGTTCGTCCTGCATCTTCACTCCAAGATCTCCGATCATTCCGGCGCGCTCGCGAATTGGCGCGGCCTGCTGCTGGAAACCTTGATCGGCTCGCCGGAGATCGTGACCAGCGTGTTCGACGCGTTCACGCGCCGGTCGGACATCGGCATGATCGCCCCGCAGCACTTCGAAGCGGTGCGCCATTGGATCAATTGGGGCGGGAATTTCAAGGCGGCCGAGGCCCTGGCCCAGCGTATGAGCGAGCATTCGCTGTCCATGGACAAACCCGCCGACTTCCCGTCCGGGTCCATGTTCTGGGCGCGGTCCGCGGCCTTGAAGCCGCTGCTCGACTTGAACCTGACCTTTGAGGATTTCGACGAGGAAAAGGGCCAGATTGACGGCACGATCGCCCACGCGATCGAGCGGCTTTACTATTACGTCTGCGAACGCGCCGGCTTTGGATGGATGAAGATCGCCCCGCGCGCACTGTATCCGCAGACGCCGTGCATCGTGACCATCGATACGCCGGCGGCGCTGAGCGCCTTCGTCAACGAACATGGGCTGAAGCTGACGGGCCCGAACCTGCCGCCGCAACGCGCGACGTTCCCCACGCCCGTGCTGGCGCCGCGCGCCGTCGTTGACTGTCTCCAGCACAAGGCGCTGGGGTGCGATATGGAGGTCGATCCCACCGCCAAGATCTGCATCGGCATCGTCACCTATAACAACACCGCGGCGCAGCTGCGGCGCGTTGTGGATAGTGCGCGGCATGCCCTGCAGCGCGCCGGTCTCATTCAGGCCGGACGGATCAACCTCATCGACAATGGGACCGCGTCAGAGATTCTGCTGCGCGAAGCTGGGGTCGGCGGCGATCTCGTGCATTACTTGCCGTCGGCCGGGAATATCGGTTTCGGCGCCGCGCACAATAAGCTTATGGCGGACTGGTTCGCGGCGGGCGGCGACTTCTATATCGCCACCAATCCGGACGGAGCGTTCCATCCGGACGCGATCATCAATCTCATGCAGATGATGCGCGCGCACGGCAACCGCGCTCTGATCGAAGCCATGCAGTTTCCCGCCGAGCACCCCAAGGCCTACGATCCCTACACCTTCGAGACACCGTGGGCGTCCGGGGCCTGCCTGGTCATTCCACGCGCGCTCTACGACGCCGGCAAAGGGTTCGACGAGACGTTCTTCATGTATTGCGAGGATGTCGACCTGTCCTGGCGGGCCAAGGCGCTTGGCTTCGCTGTGCGGATTTGCCCGCGCGCCTTGTTCCTGCATGAAGTCACCAATCGCGAACCCGACCCGCGGGTCCTCAAAATGATCTACAGCTCCGGCATCATCCTCGCGCGCAAATGGGGCAACGCCGACTTCGAGGCGATGCTGATCGGCGAGCTGGAGGATATGGGCGGCAAACCGCCCGCCGAGCAGCCGGGGCCCGTCCTTGCCGATTGGCGGCGTCTGGCCGACTTCAAGCACCACTTCACGTTCGCCGAGATGCGCTGGTAGCCATGTCCGAACAAATCGATACCGTTGTCCGCTTCCACGACCCGAGCCGCATTTCGGAGCTGAAGCGCTGCGTCTTTTCGCTCGTGGGTCAAACCTACCGTCCGCTGCGCATCGTGCTGGTGCTGCAGCGTTTCAACGGGCACCAGATCGAAGCCGTGGAACAGGCTTTGGGACCCCTTCTCGAGGGCCGCGACGCGCCGCAGCTTGCCATCGTCAATTTGACCGACCCCGAGCCGGCGGACGCCCGCTCGGTGCTGCTCAATCTCGGCGTCCAGGCGGCGACGGGAAAGTATCTCGCCTTCCTTGATTACGACGATGTCCTATATCCCGAAGCCTACGAGATGATGATCGGGCGGCTCAAGGACACCGGCGCGGCCATCGCCTTCGCCAAGGTCCGCGTCATGCGGGTCGATGTGTACAATGAGTTCTTCTACACGAAGGAGCGCGTCATTCCGCCCTTTAGCGGATCGGATCTCTTGGATCTGTTCCACAACAACTTCTGCCCATTGCATAGCTATGTGATCGATCGGTCGCAGTGCCCGCCGGGCATGCTCGACTTCGTCACCTCCCTGACCATGGAGGAAGACTACGACGTGCTGCTGCGCATCTGCGCAACCTTCCTCTCGGACTTCGCACTGATCGAAACCGATATCGGCGACTACTATTACAAGACCGACGGCAGCAATACGGTGCCGGTCAGCGGCGGCCTTACCGGCGAGGCCCGCGCCCGCTTCATGCGCGAGGTGAAGACCGCCATCGAGACGCGCCGGCGCGGCACCATTGTAACGCCGGTCGTTCAGAAATCCCTGGGCCTGCGCGATCCGCAACAGCCGCGCACCATCCGTCAGGTGCTCGATCGCTTGCCGGGCCGGATGTAGCCGCGCCCATGAGCTCACATACGACGCACCTCGACCGCCCGAGCGACCTGATCATCCCGATTGCCGTGCTGGTCCGGCAGCGGGTGGCCTTGCGTCAGTTTCTCGTGCGCGCGATCTCTCGGCGCTATCGCATGAGCAGCCTCGGCTTCTTGTGGACCATGGTAATCCCGCTCGCGACCCTGGCGATCTACACCTTCGTGTTCGGGGTGGTGATGCCGTCGTCCAACGGCGACGGCGATACGACGGCTTTCACCTTGCGCCTTTTCGCGGGCCTGATCGTGTTCTGGCTGATGGCCGAGGTGATCACCCAATCGCCCAACTCGGTGGTGGAACAGACGAACCTTGTGAAGAAGTCCGTCTTCCCGCTGGAAGTAATTCCGGCGGTGGTGGTCGGCACGTCGCTCTTCCATTGTCTCATCAGCACCTTCGTTCTCGTCGCGGCGCTACTCGCTGTGGGAGCGCCGGTGCATGCAACCATCGCCTTCTTTCCCGTGGTGGTCCTACCGCTGGCGCTGCTCCTGACAGGGCTTGCCTGGCTGCTCGCGGGAATCGGCGTCTATTTCCGCGACCTCATGCATATCGTGGGATTGCTGATGACGGGCGCCCTCTTCCTGTCGCCGGTGTTTTATCCCATTGAGCGGCTGTCCCCGGGCCTGCAGACCGTGCTGATGTTCAATCCGATCAGCTTTATCGTGGTCGAGGCGCGCGGCGTATTGCTTGAGGGCCGCGCACCGGACTGGCCGGGCCTCGCCGGTTATTTCGCCGTCGCTTGGCTGATCGCCTGCCTTGGCCTCGCCTTCTTCCGCCGCGCTCGCAAGAATTTCGCCGATGTCCTCTGACACAACGCCCGTCGTCGTCGCGAAGGATCTGGCGAAGAGCTACACGCTCTATCCAAGGCCGTCCGATCGTTTGGCGCACCTTTTCATGCCGTGGCGCAAGTATCCCGCGTTCGACGCCTTGAAGGGTGTCAGCTTTACCGTGGGCCGCGGCGAAACCGTCGGCATCATCGGCCAAAACGGCGCCGGCAAATCGACCCTTCTCCAGGTCGTCACGGGCACGATTACGCCTAGCGGCGGCGAGGTAAAAGTCAGCGGACGGGTCGCGGCCTTGCTCGAACTTGGCGCCGGGTTCGAGCCGGATTTCACAGGCCGTGAGAACATCATGCTCAACGGGACGATCCTGGGCCTGTCGAGCCGCGAACTGAAGGAGCGCACCGAGGAGATCATCGCCTTCTCCGAGCTCGGCCCCTTCATCGACCGTCCGGTGAGGACCTACTCCAGCGGGATGTTCATGCGCCTCGCCTTCTCCGTGGCGGCGCATGTCGACGCCGATCTTCTGATCATCGACGAGGCGCTTTCCGTCGGCGACGTGCGCTTCACGCAAAAATGCCTGCGCTTCCTTAAGGACTTCAAGCAGCGCGGCTCCATCCTTTTCGTCAGCCACGATCTCGGATCGGTCACCGGCCTGTGCGACAAAGCGATCTGGCTGGATCATGGCCGCGTGCGCGCGGAGGGCCCGGCGATCAAGATCTGTGAACAATATGTCGGTTCCCTGTTCGAAGGCGCGGTCGCGGAAACCTCTGCGGCGCCGGCGCAGAATTTGCCCGCCCAACCCGTCAGCGGAGAAATCGTGTTGATGGACGAAGAGGCGCCGCCGCGCGCCTCACGGCCCGGCGCGACAAGCGTTTCGGCATTCAATGCCGAGGGAAGCGCGTTCGGCAGCGGCGGCGCGGCGATCATCGACGCGGGCCTCTTCAGCCCCGCGGACGGGCGCCGCCTCACGCAAGTCGTCGAAGGCCATGAAGTCGACCTCAAAGTCCTCGTCAAAGCCGAGGTCACCGTCGAGCGTCCCATCATGGGCTTCTACGTGAAGGACCGCTTGGGCCAGTTCCTGCTCGGCGACAACAGCTATTGGGATACGGTGCCGCAGCCGGCGATTCCCGCCGGCGAGCGCCTCGCGTTCCGCTTCCGGTTCCGGTGGCCCGCATTGGCGCGCGGAACCTACACTCTCACCGTGGGCTTCGCGGACGGCTCGATGGAACATCATATCCAGCGCCATTGGATTCACGACGCGGTCATCTTTGAAGTGCTGTCCAGTTCGGCCCGCCTGGCCATGGTCGGCGTTCAGCTCCGACGGGTGCTGGTCGACCGAAATCCGCCGGAATAGTCAGCCCCGGACCAGCGACCGGCGTCTCAAGAAGGCGACGGGATTCCAGCTGATCCATTGCCCAGCGTTGGCGTCGGGCGCGCGTGCGCTACGTATATCGCGCCGGGCCCCAAGGAATTCTCCCGTTCTCGACAACCCCTCCCAGAGGCCCTTCATCCGCGCCGAGCCCGGATGTTTCGCGAGCCCCAGCAGCTGGAGGAGGATGAATCCCGGCAGCGCGAAGCATAGAAGAATGAAGGGCATATTCTTCACCATCACCCACCATTGGTTTCGCGCGATCAGGTATTCGGCGAAATCCGAGAGTCCCTCGAAGCTGGCCCCGCCGACATGGCGTACGACGGCCTTGGGAACGACGGCGCATTCGGCGCCCGCCAGACGCAGCCGGAAAGCGACGTCGACATCTTCATAGAAGCAGAAGAACCGCTCGTCGAAGCCGCCGACACGCCGCAGCAGATCCACCCGGTAGAGGGCGGCGGCCGCGCAGACGCCGAAGCTGAAGGCGAGGTCGCCGTTGACCTCGGGCCGCGTGACGCCGCGCCACGCTTGTCCCGTTATGAGGTAGTGGTCGCCAAACCCGTCGATGATGTTGGGATCCGGAGCGCTGAGTTGCAGCGATCCAAAGGCTGCGACCTCGCGGTATCTGCTTTCAGCCCGCAGAAGAGTCTCAAGCCAATCGGGATCCGGGAAAGCGTCGGGATTGAGCGCCACGAGAAGCGGCGTTGTGCACGCCGCCAACGCCACGTTCATGCCCCCGGCAAAACCGAGATTGTTCTTCATCTCGCGATAGTCGAGGGAGAGCGGCAGGTTTCGGATGAGCTCGGCGGGCCGCTCGCGCGAGGCATTATCGATCAGGATGACGTGGAAGTTTTTCTCGGTCTGCGCCGAAAGCGCCGCAAAGCATTGCGCCAGCGTCGCGCCGGAGTTGTAGCTCACGATCGCGATGGTTACGCGCGCCTGCATCTCAGGGATTGGGCGTCTCGGCGAGCTGAATCAAATATTCTCCGTAGCCGCTCTTCTTAAGCTTGTCCGCGAGCGCGAGTATTTGAGCCTTGTCGATCCAGCCATTTGCGAAGGCGATTTCTTCCGGAACGCAGATGCGCTGGCCCTGCCGCTTCTCGATGGTCTGCACGAAGCTGGAAGCCTCCACCAGGCTGTCATAGGTCCCCGTATCGAACCAGGCGAAGCCCCGGCCCAGGCGCTCGACATTGAGGCCGCCGCGCTCGAGGTAGACGCGATTCACATCGGTGATCTCAAGCTCGCCACGGGGGCTCGGCTTGAGATGCGCGGCGATGTCGACGACTTCGTTGTCGTAGAAATAGAGACCCGTGACCGCCCAGGTCGATTTCGGGACCTTCGGCTTCTCTTCGATCGAGTTCGCGCGGCCCGCCGCGTCGAAGGCGACGATGCCGTAGCGCTCGGGGTCCCGGACTTGATACCCGAACACCGTTGCGCCGCCGCTACGCCCCGCGGCGGACTTCAGTTTTTCGGTCAGGCCATGGCCGTAAAAAATATTGTCCCCGAGGACCAGGGCGCAGCTTGAGCTTCCGACGAACGACTTGCCGATGATGAAGGCTTGCGCGAGGCCGTCGGGGCTTGGCTGCTGCGCATAGCTGAGGTTCATCCCCCAGCGCGCGCCGTCACCCAGGAGATGCTGGAACCCGGCGGCGTCATGCGGCGTCGTTATGATCAGAACGTCGCGAATGCCCGCCAGCATCAAGGTGCTGAGCGGATAGTAGATCATCGGCTTGTCGTAGACCGGAAGCAGCTGCTTGGACACCGCGTAGGTGATCGGATGCAGGCGCGTTCCGGAGCCTCCGGCGAGGATGATTCCCTTCATCGTTTTTTCCTAGTGTCGGTGTTCAGGAGGCCGCCAGCGTTTCTGCGAGCATCTCCTGCAGGGCCGCCTCCCAGGGGCGCTGCATAATGCCGTGAATGCGGCCGATTTTGCTACAGTCGAGCACGGAATTGGCCGGGCGCCGCGCGGGCGTGGGGTACTCGGCTGTGGAAATCGCCTCGACCTTGGGCCGGCGGCCCAGCTTGGGGGCGGCAAGCTCGAAGATCCGCTGCGCAAAGCCGTGCCAGCTGACCGCGCCACCGCCGCTATAGTGATAAGTGCCGTAGGCGTGCTCGGGAAGGGCCTCGCTCTTCACGCGCCGTGCAAGCTTGATGAGCGCATCGGCGAGGTCGCCGGCGAATGTCGGTGAGCCGCGCTGATCGGCGACGACGCGCAACACATCGCGTTCGGCGCCCAGCCGCAGCATCGTCTTCACAAAATTATGCCCATGGACGCCGTACACCCAGGCGGTGCGGACAATAATATGCCGGTCGAGAAAGGCACGCACGGCCGCTTCGCCGGCGAGCTTGCTTTGCCCATAAACGCCGAGCGGCGCTGTTGGATCGTCTTCTTTGTATGGGTCGCGGTTGGCGCCGTCGAACACATAGTCGGTTGAGACATGGACCAGTGGAATGCCGCGCGCCGCGCACGCCGCCGCGAGATGGCCGGGGCCATCGCGATTGACCGCGAACGCGCGCTGCTTCTCGGTTTCGGCCTTATCGACCGCCGTATAGGCGGCGCAATTGATAATTACCTTGGGTGTCGTCTGCGCGACCGCGGCGTGAACCGCTTTGCTATCCGAAATATCGAGCTCGGCGCTGGTAAGTCCCTTCAGCGCCAGACCTGCGCGCGCGGCACGGCGGGCGATTTCCCACCCGACTTGTCCGCCGATTCCGGTGACGAGTATTCCGCAGCTCACGTGGATTTTCTCGCGGCGAGACCCAGACGCTGGCCCGCATAGGTCCCGCTGCGAATCTTGGTCCACCACGGGCGGTTGGCCAGATACCAGATCACCGTCTTGCGAAGTCCGGTTTCGAAGCTTTCGCGTGGACGCCACCCCAACTCGCGGCCGATCTTGGTGATGTCCATGGCGTAGCGCGCGTCGTGGCCGGGGCGGTCGGCGACGAAGGTGACGAGTTCGCGGCAGGCCTTGGCGCCGGGCGCGAGCTCATCGACCAGGTCGCAGATGGCGCGCACGACATCGATATTCTTGCGCTCGGCTTCACCGCCGACATTATAAACTTCGCCGACGCGCCCGGTTTTCACCACGGTCCACAACGCCCGTGCATGATCCTCCACGTAAAGCCAATCCCGCACATTCGCGCCGGTTCCGTAAACAGGGAGCGGCTTGCCTTCCAGGCAATTGAGGATGGTGAGCGGGATCAGCTTTTCCGGAAAGTGGTACGGGCCGTAGTTGTTCGAACAGTTAGTGGTGACGACGGGCATACCATAGGTGTGATGCCACGCCCGCACGAGATGATCGGATCCGGCCTTCGAGGCGGAGTAGGGCGAGTTCGGCGCATAGGGGGTCGTCTCGGTGAAGAGGCCCTCCTCGCCTAGCGACCCATAAACTTCATCCGTGGAAATATGATGGAACCGGAAGCTGTCTTTGCGCGCGCCGGGTAGCGCCTGCCAGTAGGCGCGCGCGGCTTCCAGCATGGTGTAGGTGCCGACCACATTGGTGGTGATGAACGCCGCCGGCCCGTCGATGGAGCGGTCGACGTGGCTTTCGGCAGCGAGATGCATCACTGCGTCGGGCTGCTCGGCCGCAAACACCTGTGCGATCGCCGCGGCATCGCAGACGTTGGCGTGCACAAACTTATAGCCGGGGCGGTCGGCCACCGGCGCCACGGAGTCGAGATTGCCCGCATAGGTCAACGCATCCACGTTGACGACGTCGACCTTCTCCTCACCAACCAGAAGACGGACGACCGCCGAGCCGATGAATCCGGCGCCACCCGTAACGAGTACCTTCATGGGATCTGTCCTGTCGTCGTTCTAGAAATAGGCCGGCAGGTCGGCGAGACGCGGCTGGACCTTATCCTTGGCGGAGAGGATCGCGTCGGCCTCGCTGACGGGCCATGCGATACCAAGGGCCGGGTCATTCCACAACAGGCCCAGGTCGTGCTGGGGCGCATAATAGTTGGTGACCTTGTACAAGACCTCGGTGTCCGGCTCGAGAGTCACCAGCCCGTGGGCAAAACCCACCGGGACCAGGATCTGGTTCCAGTCCTTGGCGGAAATCACCGCGGAGACATGTTTTCCATAGGTGGGCGAACCGCGCCGCAGATCGATGGCGACGTCGAAAATGGATCCCCGCACCACCCGCACCAGCTTATCCTGCGCGAACGGGGCGGTCTGGAAGTGCAGCCCGCGCACCGTGCCGGGCGCGGCCGAAAAGGCATGGTTGTCCTGGACGAACGCGAGGTCCACGCCGGCGTCCGCCAGCGCTTTTTGCGAATAGGTCTCGGAGAAGAAGCCGCGCGCATCGCCATGCTTTTTGGGCCGGATGATTTTGACTTCCGGGATCGCGAGACTTTCGACCGTGACGGACATGCGGACTCTCTCCAGGCGCTAAAGCAGGTAGATTGAAAGGCCCGGGCGCTCAAGTTTCTCGCGCTTCAGGTTTTCCAGGGCTTCCATATAAGGCGCGGCCCAGCGTGAGAAGCGCGAAATATCGGTCCCGTTGATCGCCCAGTCCATCACGATCACCACCGGAGGCCGCTTCTCCTCGGTTGCGGCGATGGCCCGGCCGAGCCATTGCGGATCGCGCAGCGGCAAGGCGTCATCGACATATTGCTCGCGGAAGAGCAGCCGGCGGCCGGTCATGAAAGCAATGCCGGGGCAGTAGGGGACGCACACAATGGTGTCACCCGGCCGGCTGTTTGCGTCGATAACGGTTCGCAAGTCCTCAAGCAGTGATTTCTCACCCGCGTTCACGCGGACATGGACGCCGTTGTCCGCGTCGAACCGTTCCGTGCGCGCGAAACTTCCGGCAATGGACCCCGTGCCTTCCTGGGTCAGCGCTTCGGCGAGGTAAAGCGCAAGCGTGACCGCTGAGAGCGCGGGGAGAAGCATCATCACTTTCCGCGGGACGCTTTGGCCGATTTGCCAGATGAACGCGCCGGCGAGCACCGTGAAGCCGGGCATGAAATTGGCGATATGGGAGAGATCCGGCCGGTAGAAGAAGTAGTGCGGCAGCGCGGCGGCGCCGGCGACAAGGATCACGAGCGCCGTCGCCGCATGAGTCAGGCGTTGGGGTGCGCGGCCCAGGCGAGCGGCGTTGAAAATGGCGAACGCGCCGATGACGAGAATGGGCAGGTAAATCAGAAGCGCCAGCTGGAACTCGTTCGTGGACGCCGCGCCGAAGAGACGGGGGCGCGCGAGCAGCGTGCCTGCCGCCGTTGTATCTGTCGCGCCACCGCCGAGGGCGGCGATGCCGCGGACCGCATAGTCCGCGAGCATGATGGGGTAAGAGAGATATTGGCTGATCAATGCGCCGAGATAACCATCGCTCAGGGCGAGGTATAAAACGGGCAGATGGGCGACCGCGAAACCGGCGGCCGCCGCGGCAAAAAGACCGGCCAAGCGTCCGGCGCGGAGGCCTGCCGCGATCAACAACATCGCCAGCGGCACGCAGAAGATGTACCCGAAGTCCGGCCGGATCTGGAACGACAGCGCTAGAGCGGCGCCGGCGATCGCCGCATCGGCGAGACGCGGCCGATCCAGGGATCGCGCCAGCATCAGCTGCGGCACGACATTCACGAGGATGCAGAAGCCGTAGAACGCCGTGGGAAGAAAGGACGGCGCGATAGCGGGCACGGCGGCAATCAAGGCTGCAAACCACGGGTGCCGGGTGACGATCACGAGGGCGGCGTAGACCAGAAGCGCGGTCGCGAACGCGAAGGCGAAGAAGAGCGCGCGGGCCGCCAAGAGGTCGGGCCCGAAAAGATGGAACAGTCCCTCGCCGAGCTTGAACCAAAGAAAGCCGTAGCTGACGGGGAGATCGTTGAGGCTCGTGCCACGCCACAGCTCATAGACGAATTGAACGTAGTTACCCTCGTCGGAAAAATTGAATCCCGCGTCGAAATACACGGCGTAGTACCCAAGGCACGCCAAGCCCAGAGCAAGGGCGGGCAACCACGGTCGTGTGGAAACGGAATCGGCCAAGGTTTTGATATTCACGGCGCAGAAGAGGGATGGAGCCGTCAAAATACAAGCAGATGAGGCGTACGCGCCATACTTCCCCCGTTACGAAATGCCATAATAATTCTACCCTAGGGCATGTTATAGAGGGCCCAGGACCAGGACGCTGAGCGCCCTGGAGGGTACGTCGAAACGGCGCGGGGGCATGTTGCGCGCAGGGTTTTTGAAAACGTGGGGCCTGTTGGCCCTCGCCGTAACCGTCCTGAGCGCGTGCTTTTTCGTACCGCCGGCGTCCGCGGAGCCGCGTGTCGTCGCCCCCCTGACGGCCGAAACAGTTTCCATCGCCTCAGAACTCGACGTGCTTGTGGATCCCACCGGGGCCGCGACGCTGACCGACGTGATGGGGGCGCTCAGTTCCGGCTTCAAACCCGCCGGCACAGATCGCCCGGTGTTCGGCGTGTCCTCGGGCGCGGCGTGGACGCGCGTGACGGTCGACCTTTCCCGCGACCCTGAACGGGGTCAGCGGCGTGCGCAGTTCAGCGCCATGCATCCCGACACCGTGTCGTTCTTCATTGTCGATGAGGCCGGCAACGTCCTTCGCACCTATACCGGCGGGCTGGACGTCCCGGGCAGCAACACCTACCGAAAGTTTTCAGTCGCTGTCGGCGATCTCGGCGTGGAGCGATTCACGCTCTATGCCCGGATGACCACCCACTACATCTCAACCTTGGGTCAGTTCCTGATCACAGCGCAGGAAGAAACACAGGCCGAGATGGCGGTCGAGCGGATCCTCGGCCCTCTCTTCGGCGCCATCCTCCTTGCGGCGTTTTTCTGTTTGCTGCTGTGGGCCTATTTGCGCGAGCCGGTTTATGGCTACGGCTTCGCCGTCGTCCTCAGCCTGCTCGTGACGAGCCTCGCCCACGTCAACTTCGACCGCATGTTCTGGCCCGTCTGGCTGCAGGACGGCGATACCACGCGGCTGATTTACCTGGGGGGATCCGCGCTGGTCCATAGTTTGGGAATCGTGTTCACCTCTTATTTCCTCGGCACCAACGAACGGCGCCCGCGGCTGCACGCCATCGCCTGCGTCGCCGCCATCGGCATCTTTGTCGGGATGACCGGCACCGTGCTCGCTCTGCCTTACCAGTTCTCCATCACGCTTCTCGCCAGCATGGGAACGGCGACGGCGCTGATCGTGAGCATGATGATCGAAGCGCTGCGCACCCGCCGCCGCGCCGTGATCATGTATCTTGTCGTCGCGGTCCCATTCCTGGTCTGCCTCGCGCTCACCAACATCGCGAGCTACCACGTCATCACCGAGCATCCGATTTCGATCTCGCTTTCGGTCTTTGGGTTGACGGTGCTGGTGGTGGGAATCACGGTTGGCCTTGCCGACGGCTTCCGCGAACGCCTGGAAACAAAGGTGCGCGAACGAACCGCCGAGCTCTCGATTGCCAACGCCGCCTTGCGCGACGCTCACGAGGCTAAAAACCGCATGCTGGGGGTCGTCGCGCACGATCTGCGAAACCCGTTGTCCGGCATTCGGGCGGCGGCGCAGCTGCTGATCGATGTGCCGCTGGAGCAGAGCAAGCGCGAGACGCTTCTGCGCACCATCCGCGACGGCGCGGACGTGACCTTAAGCATGACCGAAGACCTGCTCGACGTGGCCGCCATTCGGGAAGGAAAGGTCGAATTGACCCCGGACTCCTTCGATCTCTCGCGCCTGGTGGAGGGCCGCGCCGAACTTTTCCGCATGAGCGCTCAATCGAAGGATATCGAACTGCGCCTCGACCTCGCACGCATTCCGCCGGTGTGGGCCGATGCCAAACGCACCGCCCAGGTGCTCGACAATCTCGTCAGCAACGCGATCAAGTATTCCCCTCACGAGGCTCGCGTGACCATCGAAGTGCGGGCCATCGACGGCCGCGCGCGGCTGGCCGTCATCGACCAGGGCCAGGGGATTCCCGCCGATGAACTCGAAGATATCTTCGAGCCTTTCGAACGCGCGTCGCCGCAGCCGACCGGAGGCGAGCGCGGCGTCGGCCTCGGCCTCGCCATCGTGAAGAAACTTGTGGAAGCGCAGAACGGCGAGATCCGCGTCGAGAGTGCGCTCGGCCGCGGCTCGCGGTTCGAAATGCTGCTACCCTTCGCCACGGCGGTGGTTCGCAACGCGCGCCCGTCCGAGCCGCCCTTCGCGCCCGGCGCCATCACGCCGGCATGAAGCTCTTCACCATCGGCTTCACGCGCAAAAGCGCCGAGGCTTTTTTCACGACCCTGACGACGGCGGGTGTGAAGCATTTGATCGATGTGCGGCTCAACAATGTCTCCCAACTCGCCGGCTTTTCCAAACGCGATGACCTGGCCTACTTTGCGCGGGCCATTTGCCGCATACCTTACACCCACGCCATGGACCTTGCGCCCACAGCGGACATGCTCGCCGCGGTAAAGCGCGGGCAGGACGGGTGGGACGCCTACGAGCGGCGGTTTCTGGATCTCATGCGCGAACGCCGCATCGAGACCCTGCCGCGCGCGGGCTTCGAGAACGCATGCCTGCTCTGCTCAGAACCGGCGCCGCACAAGTGTCATCGGCGGCTCGTGGCCGACTATCTCGGCAGATATTGGACGGACCTCTCGGTCACACACTTGTAGTCTCGCGCCAGAATTGGAGTGTGCGCGCGGAGAACGCGCCTTTGCCTTCGTGCGCGGCGATGTCGAGAAGGCAGGCCAGCAGGGCATCGGCCTCGCGCGTTAAGCCCACAAGGCGGAGAAAGGTCAGGATCCGCGTCAGGCGAAGATGATTGTGGTTGAGAGGCTCCAGCCAGTGAGGCCGGGCCGCAAAACCGTCGCCGCGGAAGATCTCACCGTCGCGGCGCACAAGACCATAGAAGGCGAGCATCAGATCGAGCGATCGCAGGGCGCGCGCCTGTAAGTCCGGAGAGCCACGAAACGCCGCGCAGTCCGCATCGGAGAGCAGCGGGGCGCTCGGATTGAAGCGGCTTGGCGCGCGGAGCGGGAACAGCCACTGGATGAAATCGTGGACCATCTCCAGACGGCGGTCGTCCCACGCCCAGATCTCGTCGATCGTCCGCCCGGCGGCGTCGACGCCTGTGCCGTCATAGAAGGCAAGAAGCTGGCTGGTCATGCGGCCATGCTATCGGACTCGGCGCAGAAAGAAAAAGCGCGCGCCGACATGCGGCGCGCGCCCATAACCAGATCTAAAACGGAAGACCCGCGTATTACGCGGCCTGTGCGATGCTCTTCACGGCGCTCGCGTTGCCGGCGGCGATGGCGACCTTGCGCGGCTTGAGGGCTTCGGGGATCTCGCGCTTCAGGTCAATGTGCAGAAGACCGTTCTCCATCGTCGCGCCGGTGACTTGGATATGGTCGGCCAGCTCGAACTTGCGTTCGAACGAACGGCCGGCGATGCCGCGGTGGAGATAGGTGGTTTGCGGTTCGTCTTGCGCAGTCTTACCGCGCACGGTGAGGGTGTGATTCTCGATTTGGACGTCGAGGTCCTTATCGGCAAACCCCGCAACCGCGAATGTAATCCGGTAGGCGTCTTCGCCAGCCTTCGCGATGTTGTAGGGCGGATAAGAGGGAGCGTCGTTGATGGTCGCGTCCAGCAAACGGGTCAGATTGTCGAAACCGACGGTGGCGCGATAGAGCGGGGAAAGGTCGAAAGTACGCATAGGAATATTCTCCATTGAGCAATATTCGGGAGCGCGTTCATCAAGCTGCCGGGCTGGTCCACGGCGAGAACCCTCCCGCGAGAACCATAGCCGCGACGCGCCTGAAAGGCCGCGCCCGTTGGCCGTATAGGCCCCGAAGGCGCCTACGAGGGGGGATTTAAGGTGGAAAACGCGGTCCGCAAGGGGGTGGGGCCGAGAAATTGGAAACCGTAAGTCGGCGAGCCGCCGGTCCTTAGTTGCGCCTTTGGAAAGAGGATACAACCTTTTGAAATGGGTCGCCGGCTTGGACCCTTTGGTCTCGTTTTGCCTTTAAACGAATGACATGCGCGCCTCTCGGCCCGCCTTCCGCGCCCGGGTCTTTCGAATTATACGCGCCGACCGGCCGACCGGCCGACCGGAGACTAAATCCTACCCGCAATTCAGTGCGGCAATTCGGCCTCATTGGGAATGGCGTCGTCGCGCCGGTCTTCCTCGCGGTGCGCCATGGCGATGCGGCGCAGTTCCTTCAGAACAGGGTCGAGCGCTTTCAGCTTCTTCTCAAGCTCGGTGCGGAATGCCGGCGGCAATTCCCCTTGCAGCAGACGGCCGACAATTTCGCACTGCCGCGCCAGGGCGTTGATGGCATCGATAAGACTGCGCGACTTCGGCGTATGCGAGTCGTGCACGCTGCGCAGGTTGCTCATCAGCATGTGGATCATGGTGCGAATGAAAGGATCGGCCCGCCGCACCTTATCGACCATGGTCTCGATGGGGATCACGGTGACTTTGGAATCCTCGAGCGCGAAGGCCGTCGCCATGCGCGGACTGCCGTCGATGACCGCCATCTCGCCGAACAGTTCGCCCTTGCGGACGGTGGCGAGAGGAATTTTGCGGCCCTGGGCTTCGCGGTAGAGGCCGACGGCTCCGCTGCTGACGATGTAAGCGGCATCGCCGCTCTCGCCCTGCTTAAAAAGCACTTTGCCTTTCGGAAAGGATACGACGTCCACGGACCCACCCCTTGCGGACTGACGTCAGCCCGCGCTCCACCCCGTTATTTCTCAACGGTTTTTCGGTGAAAGTCAAAGTTTACGGGGCGTACGCCGCGCGGCGGTTGTGCGTCCGCCAGGCCCGTTCAACGGGGGTTTAAGACCGGAGGCGGGAGTCTTCGGAACGGAGTGGACTCAAGTCACCTGCCAGGTATTTCCGGCGCGCATCAGTTTATCGAGGTCGCCCGGTCCCTTGGCGCGGGCGCCGGCATCCTGCGCGCCGACCGCCGCTTCGTAGGACAGGGCGGGGTCGCAGTAGATGACGCCCAGCACTTCAGGGAATTGGGGCGGACGCAGGCCGACCAGCAAATTCGCGATCACCTTGTTCTTCTCGTCGTGCACCAGAATATCGGCCTCGGTCACGCCGTTCTCGCCGATGGTGACGATTTCGAGCGCGAGCGTTTGCATGTTGAGGCGCAGACCCTTGTTGCGCTCCTTGCCGAAGATCATCTTCTCGCCCTGCTTCACATGCAGCTGCATGTCCGCCGCGACGGCCTTCTCGGTGAATCCGGCAAAGGTCGCATCGTTATAGACGATGCAGTTCTGGATGATCTCGATGAAGGACGCGCCCTTGTGGGCGCGGGCCCGCGCGAACAGCTCGCCAAGCTCCTTCGCCTGCACATCGATTCCGCGCGCGACGAAACGCGCGTTGCATCCCAGGGCAAACATGCACGGCTCGGCGGGACTGTCGACACTGCCCATCGGCGTGGACGGCGTGCGCTGGCCGACGCGCGATGTGGGCGAATACTGACCCTTGGTGAGGCCATAGATCTCGTTGTTGAACAGCAGGATGTTCAGATCGATGTTCCGGCGCAACGCATGGAACAGATGATTGCCGCCGATCGACAGAGCGTCGCCGTCGCCGGTCACCATCCACACATCGAGCTCGGGGCGCGAGAGCTTGAGGCCCGTCGCGATCGCAGGCGCGCGGCCATGGATCGTATGGAAGCCGTAGGTCGCCATGTAATAGGGAAAGCGCGACGAGCAGCCGATACCCGACACGAACACCGTATTCTCGGGGCGCACACCCATGTCCGCGAGGGACTTATGCATGGCCTTCAGGATGGCGTAGTCGCCGCAGCCCGGGCACCAGCGCACTTCCTGGTCGGAAGCGAAATCCTTCGCCGTCAGCTTTTCAGGTTGGACCGTGAGATTCATGGTTAAACGCTCCCGCCGAGCTGCGCCTGGATGGCGGCTTCGACTTCGGAAATCTTGAGGGGTTGGCCGGAGACCTTCAGCAGGCCCTTGGCGTCGACAAGGTACTGACCGCGCAGCAGCTGCAGCATCTGGCCGTTGTTCATTTCCGCCACCAGCACCTTCTCGTAGCTCTTGAGAAGCGTGCCGAGATTGCGCGGCAGCGGCCAGATATAGCGGATGTGGATGTGCGACACATCGTGGCCCTTGGCGCGCATGTTGGCGACGGCGCGGTTGATGGGGCCGAAGGTCGAACCCCAACCGACGACGGCGAGCTTGCCCTTGGTTTCGCCGATTTCAACGCCCTGCTCGGGAATATCGTTGGCGATGTTGTTGATCTTCGCCGCGCGGGTATCGGTCATCTTCTGATGGTTCGCCGCGTCGTACGAAATATTGCCCGAGTTGTAGTCGCGCTCGATGCCGCCAATGCGGTGCATCAGACCCGGCGTGCCCGGGATCGCCCAGGCGCGCGCCAAGGTTTTTTCGTCGCGCACGAAGGGATGGAATCCCTCGGGATTCTTGCGGAACTCGACCTTGAACGGCGTGTAGTCGGCCATCGACGGGATGCGCCACGGCTCGGCGGCGTTGGCGATATAACCGTCCGACAACAACATCACGGGGGTCATATATTTGGTGGCGAGACGCACCGCTTCGATGGCGACTTCGAAACAGTCGCCGGGCGAACGCGAGGCGATCACCGGCATCGGCGCGTCGGCGTTGCGGCCGAATACGGCGATGAAAAGATCCGACTGTTCGGTTTTGGTGGGCAGGCCCGTCGAGGGGCCGCCGCGCTGGGTGTCGACCACCACCAGCGGCAGTTCGGTCCCAATCGCAAGGCCGATCGCTTCGGTCTTCAGCGCGATGCCCGGGCCCGAGGAGGCCGTAACGCCGAGCTTCCCGCCGTAGGACGCGCCGATCGCGGCGCAGCAGGCGGCGATCTCGTCTTCCGCCTGGAACGTGGTCACGCCAAACTGCTTCATGCGCGCGAGGATATGCAGGATCGGCGATGACGGGGTGATGGGGTAAGACGCCAGCACCATCTCGAGACCGGCGAGCTGAGCGCCCGCCGCGAGGCCCCACGCGAGCGCTTCGGCGCCCGAGACCAGCCGATAGGTACCGGGCTCGACCTTCACGCTCGGCACCGACACCGGCGCCACGTCGCCCGACAGTTCGTGCGTTTCGCCGTAGGCGTGACCGGCGTTCAGCGCCGCGAGATTGGCCTTGCCGATCGGATCGTCGGCGCCGAACTTGCGGGCGATATACTCCATCGTCGACTTGAGCTCGCGGTCGTACATCCACGACACCAAGCCAAGCACCCAGAGATTTTTAGTGCGCAGCGCTTCCTTCTGCGAAACGCCGAAGGGCTTCGCGACCTCCAAGGCCTGCGCGGAGATGTCGATCTCCATCACGCGGAATTCTTTGAGCGTGCCGTCGGTGCGCGGATCCACCGCGAACCCGGCGCGCTTGATGTCTTTGTCCTTGAAGGCGCCGGAATCCAGAATCACGAGGCCGCCTTTGCGCAGCCCTTTGTAATTCACCATCAGCGCGGCGGGATTGAGCGCGACCAGTACATCGGGCTGATCGCCCGCGGTCTTCACCGGCTGAGACCCGAAATTGATCTGGAAGGCCGACACGCCATAGGTCGTGCCCGTCGGCGCGCGAATCTCGGCGGGGAAGTCGGGGAACGTCGCGAGCGAATTTCCGACCAGCGCCGTCTCCTGCGAGAACTGGCTGCCCAGTAGCTGCACGCCGTCTCCGGAGTCGCCGGCGAAGCGAACAACGATCGCGTCGAGGTCGGATTTTGGAACGGGACTGCCGCCGGCGTCGCCGCTACGGATGTCGTCTGCTTGCAAGTTCATTAGGTCATTCTCCCGCCCGGGATCGGCGCCCGCAAAAAGACCTATGCACTTCAGGCAGTCTAACGGACATACGCGGCCGGCTTAACAAGAAACGCAGTAACCAAAGGCGTTTCCGCGCGCGGTTACCATGGGCGCTTGACCTAGAGCACTCGCGCCGCCCGGTCAATTGCCCAGGCATAAAATAGGGTTAATGGCCTTCGGCGTCCAAGGCCGCCGTGAAACGCGCAAAGCCCCGGTCCAGGTCGGCGATCAGGTCGTCCGGGTCCTCGAGGCCGATGTGGAGTCGCAGGCTCGGCTCGTTTTCGGTCCAAGGCACCGCCGTTCGAATGGTTTTCGGCGCGGAAGGCGCAATGAGGCTCTCGAATCCGCCCCAGGAGAAGCCCAGGGCGAATAGGCTCATGCCGTCGATCATCGCCGCGGCGGCGGCCGGGGAGGTGCGGTGCAGGAGGACACCCATCAAACCCGAGGCGCCGTCGAAGTCGCGCTTCCAGATCGCATGCCCCGGATCGCCGGGCAGCGCCGGGTACAGCACGCGTTTGACCTCCGGGCGGGCCTGGAGCCAGAGCGCGACTTTCATCGCGTTTTCCTGGTGGCGCGCGAGGCGCACCGCGACGGTGCGAAGACCGCGCGTGGTCAGGAAAACATCGTCGGGACCGACCGCATAGCCGAGGGCGAGCACGGCGCGGCGCAAGCCGGGAAGCGCCTCCGTCGTCGCGGTCACGGCGCCGATGACCGCGTCGGAGTGGCCGCACAGATACTTCGTCCCCGCTTCGATACTGATGTCGGCGCCGAGCGCCAGCGGGCGGCAGAACACCGGGCTTGCCCAGGTGTTGTCGATGGCGACTTTCGCGCCGTGTGCATGGGCGACTTTTGCGATCGCCGGCACGTCCTGCACCTCGAAGGTGTGAGAGCCTGGCGACTCGCAGAAGACCAAGGTCGTATTCGGTCGCATCTGCGATGCGATCCCGGCGCCCAGACACGGATCGAAGTAACTGGTGTCGACACCGAAGTCCTTCAGAAGACCGTCGCACAACTTGCGTGTCGGCTCGTAAGCGGAGTCCGATACGAGAACATGATCCCCGGCTTTGACCGAGCCGACGATGGCAAGCGCGCACGCGGCGACACCCGACGGCGTGAGAATGGTGTCCGCGCCGCCGGCGAGTTCGGTGATCGCTTCTTCCAGCGTCCAATGCGTGGGCGTGCCGAAGCGCCCGTACGCCAAGACCTTGTCGCCGTTCAGACCGCGCGGCACCGTGTCGCGCATCTGCGCGACGGTGTCGAAGACGACGGTGGAGGCATGATAGACGGGTGTATTGACCACGCCGCCGTTACGCTTGCGGGAATGGCCGGCGCGAATGACCTTGGTGTCTTTCTTCATGCCCCGCTACACTAGAAGAAAGAGGTGATGATGCGAAGACGCGAGTTCATTCTGACGGGTGCGTCCTGCACGGCGCTGGCCTTCGGCGCGCATGCCGCTGCAGCACCCAAGCCGTTCATGAGCCTTTCTTACACGCCATCGGGCGTGGATCTGGAGGCGGAACTGGCGCGCGGCGTGGCCGAGACCCGCATCCGCCTCGACATCGATCTCGTCAAGAGGTTCACCGATCGGATCCGCACCTATACGGTGGACCGCGGCCTCGACCGCGTGCTGCCGATGGCGCAGCAAGCGGGATTGAAAGTCTCCCTCGGCCTCTATCTCGGCCGCGACAAAAATCACAACGACCTCGAGATCGCGCGCGCGACGAAGCTCTACGCCACCTACAGCGCCATCATCGACCGCATGTACGTCGGCAACGAGTGCCTGCAGCGCAAAGACATGAGCGTCGCCGAGCTGATCAACTATGTGCGGCGAGTTCGCACCTTTATCGCCAATCCAGGCCTGCAGGTCGGAACCGCGGAGGCCTGGTATGACTGGCAGAAGAACCGCGAACTGGCCACCGTCTGCGACTTCGTCGGGGCGCATCTGTTCCCTTATTGGGACGGCGTCCCGGTCGCTGAAGCGGTCGATTACGTCGATCGCCGCTACGACGAACTGAAGGCGTCGTTTCCGGGCAAGCCGATGCTGATCTCCGAAACCGGCTGGCCATCGGCGGGCCCACAGAAAATGGGCGCGATCCCGTCGCTTGAAGGGCAGGAGCAGTTCACGCGCGCATTCTTGGCGCGCGCGGCGGCGAAGAAGTACGACTACAACTTCTGCGAAGCCTACGATCAGCCGTGGAAGGAAAAGAGCCTCGAAGCGGGCGTCGGAGCGCACTGGGGGCTCTTCGACCGCGTCCGCAGGCCGAAGATTCCGTTTGTCGGCGCCTAGGCCGGCGCGAGCGGCCGGCCTTCTTCGCTGAGCAGCCCCCGTTCTTTCAGCGCGTGCAGGCACCGCGCAAAGTGGGCAGGCGTCGACGGGCGATCATAAAGCTCAAGCCAGTTTTGCTCGGCAAAGGCGAGAATCGCCGGCTCGTCGTACTCCACCTCCCATAGAATCCCGAGCAGGGACGAGAGATTTTCTTCCTCTTCGCGGGCGGCGGCGTCGACGCATATGGCGGCGTTGGCTTCCTCGATGCGTCCGCTCTCCGGGCCTGCGCCGACGCCGAAATCTGGAAGCCTCCGGCGCTCTGGCGGGGCGATCTGCCAATGCGCGATCTCGTGGAACACAACACTG
The DNA here is from genome assembly GCA_041905525.1 of Rhodospirillaceae bacterium. Lineage (GTDB taxonomy): Bacteria > Pseudomonadota > Alphaproteobacteria > Rhodospirillales > Rhodospirillaceae > SHVO01. The sequence goes on along the minus strand of JAYRKY010000009.1, from coordinate 8,210 downwards.
GTTTCCGAGCGCGTGCGGATCGCATGTCCGTCCCAGGAGAAGGCGACGGCCGGATCTTCGTCGAGGGTGGGGATGTTGAACCGCCGCGCGAGCGCGACCGCCTTTTGCTGGCCTGCATAAAGATCGGCCTTGAGGCCGGGCGCATAGGCCGCCGTGGCGGCAATGCGGCGAAACACGGCGCGCGCGAAGACGTCGCCTTCCAGTCCGGCGTCAAACACCTCGACAATGTGCGGCAGTGCCGCGGGATCCACCGGCGTCAGGATCATGGCGTTAAAGCTGCTCGACCTGTTCGGGATGCGTCAGATCGATGGAGGGCCCATTGAAGTCGCGGAGATAACCGCGCACGCGCAGCGTGCGTCCTTTCCACGCCAACGGATCGACTTTCGCGGCGGTGAACAGCCGCATCACCTCGGGCGGGATCGTGGCGGTGAAATCGGTGCGGTAATCGGCGCCGAAATTCAGATAGACACGCCCGCGCACTTTCGCCGCCTCGACGACCGTGCCTTCGACGATCTGATAGGTGCCAAGGTCCGCGCGAAGAACGGCCGGGTCGGGCTTACGGACAGCGTAGTCCGGATGCGACCACAAGCCGCGCCGCGCGCCGCGCGCCACGGCTTCCGCCGCATAGAGCTCGCGGGCGAACAGACGGTTGTCGGGAAAGGTATAAACGCGGGCCCATCCCTCCTTCAGCATGTTCTCCTGGATCCACAGGCCGTCGCCGCGCACGAGATGCGCGAGGATGCGGCCGTTCCGGTCCTTGGGCGTGCTGGGGAGCCGAAGGGTGATCTCGTGATCTTCGAGCATGGCCCGCAGGGCCGCCCTGCTTTCGTCGGCCATCGGCCAGGCGGTTGGATTGCGCCGTCCCTGCGGAAGCTTTGGCGCCTGGATGCCGACGAGGCGGATGTCCACCGTTCCGTCCTTGAAGCGAATTGTGTCGCCGTCATGCACCATGCCGATTGCACCGCGCCCGCCGTCCGGCAAAGCGTCCGGCCGGCTCGCCGCGGCGGCCGCGACGGCGCACGGCGGCGCCGAGCACACGGCGGCTGCAGCGATCAATAAGCGGCGTCGGGAGAGGCGTTCGACCATATCGGCACTTTAAAACAAAAACGGCCCCGCTGGTGCGAGGCCGTTCGTGTCTCGATATCGGAAAACCTAGGCGGCGTTCAGAAGCTTTTCCAGCTTAGCCGTGGCGGCTTCCGGCTTGATCTTCTCGACGGCGGCGACTTCGTGCGCAAGACGCTCAAGCGCCTGCTCATAGATCTGACGTTCGCTGTAGGACTGTTCCGGCTGCGAGGCGCCGCGGTGCAGATCGCGCACCACTTCGGCGATCGATACCGGATCTCCCGAGTTGATCTTGGCCTCGTATTCTTGCGCGCGGCGGCTCCACATGGCGCGCTTCACGCGGGCGCGGCCCTTGAGGGTCGTCAGCGCCGTTTCCATCACCTTGCGCGTCGACAGTTTGCGCAGGCCCGAGTTCTCGACCTTGCGCACAGGGACGCGCAGGGTCATGCGGTCGCGTTCGAAGCTGATGACGAACAGCTCGACCTTCTGGCCGGCGATCAATTGGGATTCAATGCTGGTGACTTTGCCGACCCCATGGGCCGGGTACACGACAAAATCGCCCGCCGAGAACGGCGCAACGATCTTCGGCTCTTTCGCACTCTTGGTTGCTGTCTTGGGCATTTTTTGGTCTCTCCACACCAGGGGCCTGTTCTTTATTGGCGCTGACCCCGGGTCCCCCATCGTCCGCCCTTTGCCTGCCGGGCGGCTTCTCTTGTCGGACCGGGCCGGCCCCTCACCGTTGGGATGTAGGGGACGGAGCGCGTTCACCCGTGGTCGACCCTAGAAATCGCGGTTAATCAAAGGCTTACCGCTAAATCTTGATATCTCGCACGAGCGAAAAAATAATCCGCCGGTTCCCCGACGGATTGGAAATTATATAGCACAAAAAGGGGTCCAAAAACAGCGCTAAAGCTCCGCAGCCCCTGCAGGGCACGGATGCATAGCTTGCGAAACAGCCCTAGGCGTTGGAGCCGGGGTTCGAGCTAAGCAGCTGTTTCTTATCGGGTTTTCCCTTCCATTCGTCCGCGTCGGGAGGGGTCTCGCCCTTGGCCGTGATGTTCGGCCACTTGTCGGCGTATTCCTTATTGATATCAGACCATTCGGTCGCCGCCTCGTCCGAGTCGGGCACGATGGCTTCGGCGGGGCATTCCGGTTCGCAGACGCCGCAGTCGATACATTCGTCAGGATGGATGACGAGCATGTTCTCGCCCTCGTAGAAGCAGTCCACCGGACACACTTCGACGCAATCCATGTATTTGCACTTAATGCAGTTTTCCGTGACGACGTACGCCATTAAACCCCCTCGCCGCCCTGGTATGTTACTGGGGCGATGTCACAGGCTTCAGGTACTTCGTTTCCCGCGGAGGCGTCAAGCCATGCCGACCGCAGAAGGTCATTCATGAACGAGACAAAACAGGTTCCGCCCGCCGGCGTGCGCAATACGCCGCCCCTCCTCGAAGTCCTGACGCCGCGCCTGGGCCCGCACCGGCTCGCCCAAGGCCTTGTCCTCGAGATCGCCTCGGGGTCCGGGTACCACGCGGCCGCCTTCGCGAAGGCCTTTCCGCATCTGACCTGGCAGCCGAGCGATCCCGATGCGGGCGCCCGCGCAAGCATAGCGGCCTATGTGGCCGACGCGGGTCTCGCGAATCTATCGCCGCCCTTGGAACTGGACGTGATGCGCAGTCCCTGGCCCGTCGCGCGCGCGGACGCGGTGGTGTGTATCAATATGATCCATATCTCGCCGTGGGAGGCGACGGCGGCGCTCTTCGCGGGCGCGCAGCTCGTGTTGGACACGGGCGGACTGCTTCTTACTTACGGCCCTTACGCGATCGACGGGGACTACCAGGCCGAGAGCAACGTCGCCTTCGACCAGTCGCTGCGCGCACGCAATCCCGCGTGGGGCATTCGCGATCTCAAGGACATCACGCCGCTGGCGGCGCGCCACGGCTTCGGCCTCCAAGAGCGGATCTCGATGCCGGCGAATAATCACACGCTGGTGTTCGAAAGAGTCTGATGGCGGGCGCGTCGGAATTTGAGTCGGCGGTCGCTGCCGGCACCTCGGAGGCGGCCGAGGCGATCTTGCGCCGCGAGGCGGCGCACGGCGGCGTCAAACCCATCATCGCGCTGGCGCGTTTCCTAATGGACCGCAACCGATTTGAAGATGCGGAGCAGGTCCTTGCGCCCGCCGTGACCGCAAGCGCGCCTTCCGCGCTCTTTGAGTGGCTGGCCTTGGCGCAATACCGCCGGGGCGACCTTGACGCCTGCGAAGAGACGCTCGAGCGCCTTGTCGTGCTTGCGCCCAAGCGGATGTCACTCACGTCCTACCGTCTCCTGGCAAAAGCGAAAGCCGCGGCGGGGCGCCACGACGACGCGCGCGCCACGTTGGCGCGCGCCACCGCCCTGCATCCCGGCGCGACCGAGTATGTCACCGCATACACGGATCTGCTGCCTCCGCGCGAGGCCGCCGGCGAGCTGCAAAAACATCTCGAACTTGTCCGGTGGGATCCCCTGCGCGCAGCACAGATTCTCCTGCGGCTGTCGACCTACCGCGCGGCGGCGCGCCGAGCGGAACGCGGACTCCCGGTGTATGGCACTTCGTGGGACGATACTTATCGCTGGCCGGACGAGGAAGCGCTGCCGGAGATCAAGGACGCCCTTCTCAATGAACTGGCCGCGGGCAGCACGCGCGGCGGCGCATGGGTGGATCTTGCTTGTGTGGCGATCGCCGAGGCTGATTGGGAACGCGCCGAGCAATGTTTCGCGCATCTGCGCCGCGAGTCCACATCTCATATGGTGGGATTTTACGCCTTTGGAAGAGCGTTCCACGCCGACCTGGAGGCGATGAGCGATTCCGATATCGTGCGCGGTCTCCCACCCGTTGAGCGCCTGACGTCACCGGCATTCCAAACCGAGGTGAGCCTCTATATGGGGAGCGACCCGGGATATTTCCGCTGCTTCATATTGCCGTTCCTACGTCAGGTCGAAGGCGCCGGGATCCCGCTCGATGTTCACGTCCATATTCTCGACGGGACGCACGCGGAGTGGGCGGTGATAGCCTCCACGCTGGCAAACCTCGACGTGGTGCGCGTAACTCTGACCGCCGAAGCCTCGGGAGCCGCACTGCGGGGCACCGCTTACGCGCGGTGCTATTATCACGCCATTCGATATGTGCGCGCCTACGAAGAGTTGAAACGCACGTTGCGTCCGCTATGGGTCATTGATGCCGACGTCGAACTCCTGCGCGATCCGCGCGCGCTGCTTACCTCGATCAAGAATTTCGACGTCGCTCTCAGCACCCGTCCTTTCGAATTCTCGCCCAATCTCAAAATCTCGGCGACGTGTGTCGGGTTTTCCCCGACGGCCCGGGGGCTGGAGCTCGCGCGGCGGGTCGCCGCGTACATCGCGACATGGAAACAGCGCGACGCCTGGGAATGGGGGATCGACCAAACAGCTTTGTTTTCGAGCTACGCCTATATGCAGGATCAGAAGCGTCCGCCCTCCACGCTCTTCCTTGATGAAACTGCGATCAACGACAAAGAGGGCAACGCGGGCACACTTCTCTTCCGCTCGGGCCTGGACAAGTTTTTGGGCCATGGGACATCGTCAAAGCCCCCCGCCCTTGAGACCCATGAGACCCTTGAGACCGCCGCGGCCGCAGACGATGCGGACCACGCGGAAGCGCTTCTTCGCGACAAAGCCGCGAAGTCCGACGCCCCGGCCGCGATTGTCGCTCGCGCCACACTCCTGATGGAGCGTGGACGCCTGGAGGATGCGGAGGCGGCATTGCTGCCGGTCAGCGACCGCTCGCCGGCCGCGGCCGAACTGCTGTCGGTGGTCCAATATCAGCGCCGTGACTTTGCGGCCTGCGAACAGACCCTGGATCACTTGATCTCCGAGGCCGGGAGGTGGGCGTCCCTCGCCGCCTACCAGCGCCTCGCGAAGCTGAAAAGCGCGGCGGGGCGGCAAGACCTCGCGCGCGCCGTGATGGCCAAAGGGGCAGCGCTCAATCCCATGGCCACCGACTTTGTCGCCGGATATGCAGACCTCCTCACTCCCGATGAGGCCGCACGCGTGCTGGAAGAGCATCTTGAACGGATCGGATCCGATCCTGCGCGCGTGTCCTATCTTCTCGTACGTATCACCCAATCTCGCGCGGCCGGCCGCCGCGCGGCGCAAGGGCAACCCCCGTACGGAACGTCATGGCCCGACACGTATCGCTGGCCCGATGAGGAGGCGCTTCCAAAATTAAAGCAGGCGCTTGCGGATGAGATCGCCGCGGGTAGCCGCCGCGCCAGTGCGTGGGCCGATCTGGGCTGCGTCGCGATTGCGGAAAGCGACTGGGAGCGCGCCGAGGACTGTTTCGCACGGCTCCGGACCGGACCGAAGCGGTCGTCGGCCGATTTCTACGCGTTCGGCCGTGACTTTCACCGCGCGCTCGACACCATGACCGACGCCGACATCGTCGGCGGCCTCCCGCCGATACAACGCCTATCCGCGCCGGCGTTCCAATCCGAGGTCACGGTCTTTATCGGCTGCGATCCGGTTTACTTCATGCGCTTCGCGCTGCCCTTCATACGACAGCTGGAGACGGCGAAGCTGCCGCTCGATCTGCACGTCCACCTCCTGGACGGCACACCGGAGTCTTGGACCGAGGCGCGCCAGGCGCTGGAGCATCTGAACAGCCTCCGCGTGACGCTGACCGCGGAAGCGTCCAACGCCGCCGCGCAGGGCCCGGCGCATGCGCGGCTTTACTATCACGCCGTGCGCTACATCCGGATGTTCGAGGAACTGGCGCGCACGCGCCGCCCCATGTGGGTCATGGACGCCGATGTGACGCTGCTGAGAGACCCGCGCGCGTTCCTGGCATCGCTGAACGGTCACGATGTCGCCGTCAGTACCCGGCCTCATGAGTTTTCGCCGGGGCTCAAGATCACCGCGACCTGCGTCGGGTTAGCGCCGACGGAACAGGGTCTCGCCTTCGCGCGACGGGTTGCCGCCTATATCGCCCATTGGAAAGAGCGGGGGACGTGGGGCTGGGGCGTCGATCAGGCGGCGCTCTTCTCCAGCTATGCGTTCATGGCCGCCGACGGACGCCAGCCGTCGACCTTGTTCCTGGACGATTCCGCGATGAACGACAAGACCGGCGACAGTGGAGCGCTCAAGTTCTTCTCCGGCATCGACAAGTACGCCGGGAACTCGCCGTCAAAGGCCTGAGCCGCGCGAATGCAGCGGCACACCCGCGTCTTCCCAGGACAATCGCTCGGGCGGCGCGGGTTCATCATAGAGCCCGCGCGCTTCCGCCGGTGGACCCCGCCGCGCGCCAATCTCGCGCACGGTCACCGTGCGCCGGACCGGCCCGAGCACGACGGCAATGCGATCGCCGGGATGAACCGGCGCGCTGGGTTTCAGCGCCGGTGAGCCGTTGACCGTGACCTGGCCGACTTCAATCAGCTTCTGCGCAAGCGCGCGCGTTTTCGCGAACCGTGCATACCACAGCCATTTATCGAGCCTGAGGGCGGGCACGCTCACGAGGACATCAGCTGCTTGAGTTTGGCGAAGGGCGAATCTTCGTTCACCACAACCGGCTTCGGCGCGGCCTTGTGCTTGGCCGGGGCATGATGCGGGCGGCGGCGCTTGAGGCGGAACACGAGGCCGGTCTCTTCAACCCGGGCCTTGAACCCCAGGGCCCGCAGCACCTCCGCGCCGGTCGCGGCATTGATGCCGAGAAGCGAGAGAGTCTCCGGCGGAAGGATGCCGACCTTTTCGCGCGCGAGCTTGCGCGCCGCCGCCGAGAACCGCTCGAGCATGTCGATCCGATAGCCCGTGCCCCCCAGAGGCTGGTACCCGCAGGCGCGGTAAAACGCCGTCGGCACCCCGGGCGCGATCGGGATCGAAACGCGCCCCGTTTGGGGGATGCGCGGCGGCGAGTTGTCGCGGTGACTCGCGATCCACAATTGCGCCCGCAGCCGTGTCGGCGCCGCTTTCATCAACGCGGGCATGAACACATACTCCAGGCCGAAACGGACACCGGCGCGGGCGAGCGCCTTGCGGTGTTCGGCGCTGAGGTCCTTCAGCTGTTGCTCGACGGTGGAACGCTGGACAACGCCCAAGGTCTCGGTGAGGTGAAACAGGATTCCGCGGACCGCGGGCGGGGCGGCGTCCTGACGCGCCTTGGCAAGCGGCTCGAGCAGATGATCGATGTGGCCGCCCAACCAGGCGCGCAGCCGGGCTTCGAGTTTCAGCCTGTCGGCGGCCTCAATCCGTTCGTCCGGCGGCAACTCGATCAGCGGCCGTAGCGGCTCGGTTCCGGCGATGAGCGTGGCAATGGTTTCGCCCTGCCAGACGATGCGCGCGTCGTCGTCCAGCGAAAGATCCGTATCTTCCGCGGCCACGATCGCCTCGATGCGGGCCGCGATCAGCGGGCGCAGCGCGGCGTTCGCCGCGTTCAGCACAGCCCTGTCGGCGGCTTTCAATCCGGTGCGGTCGGCGCGGAATCGCAAGCCTTCCAGATGGCCGAGGCGGTGGCCGTCGACGCTGACGACGCCGTCGTCCGCCACGTCCGCGGCCATGAGGTCGTCGCCGCGCAGCCGCTTCACGAGATGCGCGGTCCGGCTATCGACGAACTGTTTGGTCAGCTTGTCGTGAAGAGCGTCTGAAAGGCGATCCTCCACCTCGCGGGTTTTTTCCTGCCACGCGCGCGCATCGGTCATCCAATCGCCGCGATGGGAGAGGTATGTCCACGTGCGAATGGCGGCGATGCGGTCCATCAGGACGTGAATATCGCCATCGGTGCGGTTGATGCGCTCCACCTGCCCCGCGACCCAGTCGTTTGGCATGACCTCATCGCCCGTGGTGAGGTGCGCGTAGACCTGGGCCATCAGGCGGCTATGAAATTCCGGGCGCACCTTACGAAAATCGGGAACCTGCGCCACATCCCACAACAAACGAAGACGCGCGGGGCTGACGGCGCGTTCGCGTACGACGGGATCTTTTGTCATCGCCTCCAGGACCAGCTGATCGTCGGCCGGCGGCGGGCGCATCAGGGAGGGCGACGGCGGCGGATACTTGAGGGACGAGAGCAAAGCGTCCAGCGATGTGAACCGCAGATCGGTGTTGCGCCAATAGAGATGCTGCAGCGGCGGAAATTC
>JAYRKY010000055.1:0-2454 GCA_041905525.1 Rhodospirillaceae bacterium | reverse complement strand
GTTGCGGGACAGACCCCACGACGCTTGGCAGGTGCCGCGCGACCGCCTAAAGTGACCGCGTACCCTTGCATTTTCCGCCCAACCAGAACTCCCCCGAAAATCTCTTTCTCGAATGAACACCCCAATTTCCGCGACGCCGCGCCAATCGCCTGATTCATGGCAGACCGCGATAAAGCAGATTTCCATCGGCGCATTATTCTGGGGACTGGCCTCGACGATTCTCTATTTCCTGTCGCCCGGCATTGAAACCTTCGGCAGGCTGTTGCTCTTCTCGGAGTGCAGCGGCAACTCGATCGTCGTGATCTTCATCCTGCTCAGGCGCTTGCGCTGGTTCCGCTCCAGCACGACATTGATCGATTGGGTCCTGACGGGCGTAATTGCGATTCCGACCGGATTCGTGTTGGGGCATGTCATCGCCTTCATGATCCTCGACGAACCGATGCGCATGTTGCAGCCGGGCCACTACAGTCTGGTGCCGGTGGTGTTCACGATCCTGGTTGCGGCGTGCGCGCTGTATTACTTTGCGATGCAGGAACGTCTCGCCAAGGAAGCGGCGGTGCGCTCGGCCGCGCAACTGCTTGCGGCGGAATCGCAGTTGCGCATGCTGCGCGCGCAACTGGAGCCGCACATGCTGTTCAATACCCTGGCCAACCTGCGGTCGTTGCTGACCGAAGACCCACGTCAGGCGGAAGTCATGCTCGACCGTCTCATCGTCTATCTGCGCAGCGCGCTGGCGGCCTCGCGGGCGGAAACGTCCACCCTCGCCAGCGAGTTCGCGCAACTGCGGGCTTACCTGGAGATCATGTCGATCCGCATGGGTTCGCGCCTCACCTTCCGCCTGGACCTGCCGACAGAACTGGAGGCGACGGTAATTCCGCCGATGCTGCTGCAGCCGGTCGTCGAAAACGCCATCAAGCACGGCATCGAGCCCAAGGTTGGCCCCGGTAGCATTGAGATCGTCGCCCACCGGACGGATGCGGGCATTCAGGTGACGGTGAATGATTCGGGTCTCGGCTTGCCGCCGGACTACGACCCCGCCAACCCGCCTGCCCACGCGGGGAGCAGCTACGGACTGGTTCACGTGCGGGAACGCCTGACAGCGGTCTATGGCGGACGGGCGTACTTCGAGATCAAGCCCCGACTTCCCAACGGCGTCTCGGCGGCAATCACCATTCCAGCGCAGATGCCGCCCTTGCCGGCACGCTGAGTGGCACTGCAGCCGCGGCAGGTAATATTTCGCTATCGTTGAGCGCAAAACGGTCATCGCAAGGAGCCACACTTGAATTCCACACGCCGCCCCACCGCGATCATTGCCGAGGATGAGCCGACGCTGGCAAAGACCCTCACCCGCCTCCTGGCCGAGGTCTGGCCGGAACTCGATGTCGTCGCGACGGCCGAAGACGGCCTCAGCGCCATTGACCTCGCCTTGGCGCGCACGCCCGACGTGATGTTCCTGGACATCAAGATGCCGGGTAAGACCGGTCTCGACGTCGCGGAAGCCGTCGCGGACGAGTGGCCCGACACGCGCGCCGAGCCCCTCTTTGTTTTCGTCACCGCGTTTGACGCCTTCGCCGTATCGGCATTCGAGCGCGCCGCCGTCGATTACGTTCTGAAGCCCGCGACCGCCGACCGCCTGAAGGTCAGCGTCGAACGGCTGCAGCGGCGGCTGGCCGACCGTGCCGATACGCCGGACGCCGGCGAACTGGCGGCGCTGATGAAGCGCGTTCAATCCATCTCGACGCCGGCCGGCGATTCCCCCGAGCGCATCAAGGTCATCCGTGCCGGCGTCGGCAAGACGATCCGGATGATCCCGGTGGAAGAGGTCCTGTGTCTGGAAGCGACGGAAAAGTATGTGAATGTCGTCACAGCCGCCGGCGAGGCGCTGGTGCGCATGAGCCTGCGCGAGCTGGCGGAACGGATCGAGGGCGCGGATTTCATGCAGGTCCACCGCAGCGTGATGGTCAATTCAAGCGCGATCCTCAGCGCCACCCGCGACGAGGCGGGCTACTACAGCCTGACGCTGCGCGGACTGCCCCGCCCCGTGAAGGTCAGCCGCGCGTTCGGGCACCTGTTCCGGGCGATGTAGGAAGCGTGCCGGTACCGCTGCACGCATCTAAGCCAAGCCTCAGCTGACGCCGTCTACCGCCGACAACGCGCCCGAAGGCAGTCATTCAACCGCGCCTCAACACAATCGGCTTGTTGAGATTCCCGGTACTCACAGTCTCCGTGCCCTCAACCGGGCACTTCTCCCTTTAGAAAAGGGAGATTGAGAGGGATTTGCAGCGGTCGAACTGAGCTAACAGCCGAAAATCTCCCTCAGTCCCTCTTTAGAAAAGAGGGAAGTGCCCTGCACTGACCACGATCAGTTGTGACACTGCAAATATTGACTCACTGCGGCGCCGCGTAACGACTCGCGCAAACCCCGCGCCCCCCCGCCAACCGCCGGCCGCGCGG
>JAYRKY010000049.1:0-14491 GCA_041905525.1 Rhodospirillaceae bacterium | reverse complement strand
GCTTGCTCTCATCGGCGATTCAACGAATGTGTTCACCGAGGGGGAAGGCGGCTCGGAACGCGAGGTCAAGGATAGCCTCACCAGCCTCTTCGCACGCTTTACCGGGCGCATCGTCGTGGGATGTTTTGCCTCGAATGTCGCGCGCCTGGACTCGATCGCCCGCGCCGCCGCCGCCAACGGCCGTCACGTGGCGCTCATCGGAGCGTCGCTCTGGCGTATTCTCGAAACCGCGCGCCGCACCGGCTATCTCGCGCCTGACTTGCGATTCCACAAGGCCGAAGACGCTGCGCATCTTCCACGCGACAAGGTGGTCTATATTTGCACCGGCAGCCAAGGTGAGGGGCGGGCAGCGTTGATGCGTATCGCGTACGGCTATCATCCCGAGCTTTCGCTTCAGGAAGGGGACGTGGCGATCTTCTCTTCGCGCGCGATCCCCGGCAACGAGAAGGCCATCGCCAAGGTCCAGAACCAGCTAGCGAAGATCGGTGTAGGCGTTGTGACCACGCGCGATCATTTCATCCACGTCTCTGGCCATCCGGCGCGCGACGAACTGCGTCGTATGTACCAGATGGTGCGGCCGCGGATCGCCATCCCGGTCCACGGCGAAGCGATGCACATCCGCGAGCACGCGGCTCTGGCCGCTGAATGTCAGGTTCCGCAGACGGTGCAAGTCGAAAACGGCACGGCGGTGAAATTCACCGACGGGAAGGCCGAGATCAAGGGCACGGTATGGTCCGGCCGTATGGCCTGGGAGGACAACGAGCTTATCCCGTTCTCGAGTCCCATGCTTCGCGATAAGAAGCGCATGTTCTACGACGGCAGCGTTGTCGCCTCCGTCGTCTTGGACGAAGAGGGCGCCGTCTTGGCCGACCCTCTCGTCTCTGTGCTCGGAATGTCCGATCCGCTCGAGGAAACGGACCGTGATTGGGCCTGGGTGATCCAGAACGCAGTCGATCGATTGCCAAAAAAAGCGCGCCGCGACGATGACGTGATCGAGGAGAATGTACGGCAAGCCGTGCGCAAGGTTTTCGCTCCAGTCCGCAAACCTGTAGTCAAAGTTCACATTAGCCGCATTTAGGAAGACCCGAATGGGACCCTTCGTTCTCTACACTTACGACTGGGTTCCACCGCCGCCCCGCGGCTACGTCCGCGATGTGCGGGTCCGTTGGGCGCTGGAAGAAGCCGGGCTTCCTTATCAAGTGCGGAGCGTACCCTTCCGCGAGCGTGGCCCCGACCATTTTGCGCACCAGCCATTCGGCCAAGTCCCTTGGTTGACGGACGGCGAGATGTCGATTTTCGAAAGCGGCGCGATCCTGCTTCACCTCGGAGAGCTGAGCGAGAAGTTGTTGCCGACCGATCCAACGCCCCGCAATGAGGCGGTGAAGTGGCTCTTCGCAGCGCTCAATTCCATCGAAATGGCAACCGTTCCCTGGTCCGTGTTTCTCTTTTCGGGGTTTAACACCGATGATAATGGCGCGTGGAAGTTCATCGATAAATGGGTCGGAATGCGTCTCGATCATCTCGAGCCGGTGCTGGCGAAGCGGGAGTGGCTGGCGGGCTCGTTCTCGATCGCCGACATCTTGATGGCGGACGCTTTGCGGCTTGTGAATCGATTTGAGCGTCTGGGCCAGAATCCATCCTGTCGCGATTACATTGCACGCGCCACGGCGCGCCCTGCGTTCATCAAGGCGCATGCCGATCAGTTGGCACACTTCGCTGCGGCGGACGAGCGGTCCTAAGCGGCTTCTATAACATATTGATATTTAATAATAAAATAAGGAGCGTTGCGATTTTGGTTTGCATCGACCAAGTAAGTAAGGTCTAGATTTTATCGAGGAACTCATGATCGGTCGCTTGAACCACGTCGCCATCGCCGTCCCGGATCTCGCCGCAGCCTCCGCCAATTATCGCGATACCTTAGGTGCCAAAGTATCCGCGCCGCAGGACCTTCCCGATCATGGAGTGACCGTCGTATTCGTCGAATTACCGAACACAAAGATCGAACTACTGCACCCGCTCGGCGACAACTCGCCCATCAAGAAGTTTCTCGAGGCGAACCCCGCGGGCGGCATTCATCACTTGTCCTACGAAGTCGCCGACATCTACGCGGCGCGCGATCAGCTGAAAGCGTCAGGGAAGCGAGTTCTGGGCGACGGCGAGCCCAAGACAGGCGCTCACGGCACTCCGGTATTGTTCCTCCATCCCAAGGATTTCGCCGGTACCCTGGTCGAGATCGAGGAAGTGAAGAAATAGAGCGGGCGAGTGGTGGTGATTGGAGAGCCTCATGTCCGGCACCAAAGAACACGTCGTTTGCCCTAGCTGCAATAAGACCAACCGCGTCGCGGCGGAGAGGCTGGTCGACAGTCCGAAGTGCGGGGCCTGCGGCGAACCGCTGTTTAGAGACCATCCTGCCGAGGTCGATCCTGCCGGGTTCGAACGGCATGTCTCGGCCAACACGATCCCGGTGCTCGTCGATGTATGGGCTCCTTGGTGTGGCCCGTGTCGCATGATGGGGCCGATGTACGAGCGCGCCGCCGCCGAATTGGAGCCGGGTATTCGCCTCATCAAGCTCAATATGGACAATGCCCAGCAGATCGCCGCGCGGTACGGTATCCAAGCTGTTCCGACGCTCATGCTGTTCAAAGGCGGCAGGCTTGTGGCCCAGGAAGCCGGTGCGCGCGATAGCCGCGGCATCGTCGATTGGACACGTCAGAAACTGGGCGCGGTGCCCTAACGCGCCTTGCGGCCCTCGCCAAGGGAACTGATATACGCCACCAGGGCGTCGATCTCTTGAGGTGAGAACTCGAACGCCGGCATATCCTTATGGCCAACCACGATCCCTTCCGCAAACGCCTCGGCGAGGGATTCGATGGGATAACGCTCGTGGAGACGCCGGAACGGAGGCGCCTCATCGTTGGGGCTTTCGTCCATTCGGCCGATCGCATGACAGCGGGCACAATTGCGCTCGACGAGCGCACGGCCCTCAGCAGCGCGGTCCGCAGCCTGCGCTTGGCCACCCGCCCACAGGGCCATCACGAAGATCAACGATCGCATTCAACCCTCATACCATATCTTGTCATTTTATGCGCCTGCGGCAGGCGCGCTACATTGACCCTTATCAACGCTCTCCAGGCGCGCTGCCGGGATGATGCGGCGCGTCATCTTAGGATGGTAAATGGCAATTACTCTTACGTTTCACGGCGCCTGCGGAATTGTAACCGGCTCCTGTATGGAGTTGCGCACGTCGCAAACATCTTTGTTGGTCGACTGCGGCATGTTCCAGGGGACCAAGACCGTCAAGGAATTGAACTACGGAGCGTTTCCTTTTGATCCAGCTTCCATAAAGACCGTTCTGCTGACGCATGCGCATATCGATCACTGCGGCTTGCTTCCGAAGCTTGTTCGCATGGGCTTCGACGGCCCCATTGTATGCACGCCCGAAACGGCGGATCTCCTCACCTACGTCCTTCCTGACTCCGGCTACATCCAAGAACTCGAAGTGGAGCAACTCAATCGCCGCAACCGCCGCCGCGGCCGCGACGCAGTTGAACCGATTTACACCCGGGAAGACGCAGAGGCCTCACTCGTGCACCTTACGCCCCGCAAATACGGGGTTTGGATCGAGATCGCCGCGGGGATCCGCGCCCGCTTCTGGAATGCCGGGCACATTCTCGGGTCTTGTTCGGTCGAATTGGAGGTGCGCGATAAGTCCGAGGCCCCGCTCACGCTTCTGTTCTCGGGTGATATCGGCCCGGGAGAGAAAGCGTTTCAGGCGGAGCCCGCGGCCCCAAGCGGTGTCGATTATCTCTTTGTGGAGTCAACCTACGGCGATCGTGTGCGACGCCGCCTGACCGCCGCCGAGCGGCGTACGCGCCTCGGAAAGGAGATCAAGGCTGCATTGCGCACGGGTGGCATGATCCTCATTCCATCCTTCGCGATCGAGCGCACGCAAGAGCTGCTCGTCGACCTTGATGAACTGTTCCGTTCCGGGGAGCTTCCGGCGACACCGGTTTTTGTCGACTCGCCACTGGCGATACGTGCAACGTCGGTCTTCGGAAAATACCTTGCGCGAAACGGCAACGGCCGTGATCCGTTTCAGCGGGCGGATCTGCACTACGTCGAAAGCGTCGAGCAAAGTAAAGGGCTGGCGCGTCTGCACGGAGGGGCGATCATCATGGCAGGAAGTGGCATGTGCGATGCCGGTCGCATCCGCCATCACCTGAAAAACTACCTTAGCCACAGCGACACCACGGTGTTGCTCGTCGGTTATCAAGCGCAAGGCTCGCTGGGGCGCCTCTTGCGCGATGGTGCGCCGATGGTGCGCATCCAGGGTGAGGAAATTGCGGTCTCCGCGCGCATTCGCGTTCTCGATGAATACTCCGGCCACGCCGATCAGACAGGGCTCATGAACTGGGTGCGAGACCGTGTGCCCATACGCCGGGAGATCTTCCTCATCCATGGTGAGGAGGAGGCGCGCGCCGGGCTTTCCGAGAAACTGGTCGAAGTCGGTTTCGACGAACGGCGCATTCTTAGTCCCGCCATGGGACAGGTGATGCGCCTCTCCAACGACGGCGCGCGAACCCTAAAGATTCGCCCCCGCATCCCCGCGAGCGCCGCTGCATCCGACTGGCACAATGCCTATGCGCAAGCGGTGATCGACCTCCGGCGACAATTGGAGAACTGCAAGAGCGATCAAGAGCGCGACAGAGTTCTCGGCAACCTCCGCGAGGCTCTTCGACCCTCGCACGGGCGAAAGAAGCGGCGGCGGAGATAACAGGAGGAAGATGCTAACATGCCGAAGAAGGTGCTCGTCATTCAGGCCAATCCCGACCCCTCCGCGGAACGTTTCGGGCGCCAGCTCGAGAAAGCCTATATCGGCGCTGCGCGCAAGGCGGGTCACGATGTCACCGCTTTGGACCTCGCGCGCATGTCGATCCCGCCGTTGACCTCCAAGGCCGAGTACGAAAAGGGTTCTGTGCCAAAGGAGATCGCCACGGCACAAAAGCAGGTTCTGGCCGCCGAGCACATCGTTTTCATCTTTCCGCTCTGGCTCGGCGACATGCCCGCGCTCTTGAAAGCATTCCTGGAGCAGCTGTTGCGCCCGGGATTTGCATACGCCGGTTCGACGGAGAAGGGATTGCCGAAAAAGCTGCTGAAGGGAAAGTCGGCGCGCATCATCATCACAATGGGAATGCCCGCGGCCTTCTATCGGCTCTACTATCGCGCTCACAGCCTCAAGAACCTGAAACGCAATATCCTTGCCTTCTGCGGAATCTCTCCAGCGCGCGAGACCTTGGTTGGGCTTGTCGAAGCGAAGGATTCCACGGCGCGCAAACGTTGGTTAGAAAAGATGGAGGAGATGGGTCGATGGGCGCTCTAACGCGATCTCTCATTGTTGCTGGTCTTGTATTGGCTGCGCCGCTCTCAGCGGCGGAACCTAAAACACAGCCGAAGTTTTTCGGCGACGCCGCCCGCGGGCGGGAACTCGCGGCGCGTTGGTGCGTCAGCTGCCATAAGGTCAATGGAGCGCCCTTGAACGATCAGGTGCCTACCTTCGCGAGTCTGGCGACCTCCGCCCGGTCCGAGGATGCGATTCGGGGGTTCTTACTGCAGCCGCACCGGCCTATGCCGCCCCTTTCGCTCTCCAACCAAGAGATCGAGGACCTCGTCAGCTATCTTCGCTCCCTGAAGTCGCCGGCGCCCTAAAAACACCATCAAAATCAGGGCTTAATGGCTCTCCGTAGAACTACTTAGGCGTATCCCACAGGTTTCGACGCCGCACCCCGCGGGGCTACCGTCTCGACATAGACGCAGCCCAACGGGGGAAAGATGCTTCAGACCGTTATCGAAACCGAGCACCACTTCCAATCGCGTAGCGCGCCGCAGCGGGTTGCCATCCCGGAACGCATCAAAGTTAACGCCGGCGAGGCGATCTTCGAGGAAGGCGAGCCGGCTGAATATTTCTATAAGCTGGCCAGTGGCTGCGTCCGTTTGGTGAAGCTGGTCGCGAGCGGCCACCGTCAAATCTGCGACTTCCACCTGCCGGGCGACCTTCTTGGTTTCTCGAACAGCGAAGAACATGAGTTCTCCGCGGAGGCGATCGAAGAATGTGTCCTGATTCGCTATCGCCGCCGCGATGCCGATCAGCTGATGAAGGCGGATCCCGCGTTTGCGTGTGAATTGCAGGCGCTGACCGCGCGGGGCCTCAACGGCGCCTATGCCCATATGGTCCGCCTCTGTCATCGTTCGGCGCGAGACCGCCTGTCGTGGTTCCTGCTCGACATGGCGGAACGCTCCGGCGGCGAATGGGTCACGCTTCCGATGTCACGCGTTGACGTCGCCGATTACCTTGGCCTCGCGCACGAAACCGTCAGCCGCATGTTCACGCAGCTGAAGAAAGCGGGCGTCATTGTCGAGCCCACGCTCAACCACGTGAAGATCGTCAACCGCGACGCCCTTGAAGAAGGACTCCTTGCCGCCTAGTGCGCGGAACCAAGTGTGACGCCATCATGCAACATTCTTACGAATCTGGAATGAAGGTGAGTTACGACCCGGGAAGCCGTCGTGTCGTTGTGGCGTTTCGCGGCCGGATCGTTGTGTTGCCCGAACACGCGGACGATGAGACCAAGGCGATCGCGGCGGGCGAAGCCTATTGCCGTGAGCATGGCTGGTTGCCCTCCGACCGTAAGGGCGGCGCCCGTAAAGTCCGTAGCGCGTGGTGAGGAGGGGCAGGATGACACCAAAGCACATTCTCCTTCCGTTGAATGGTGAGTCGGACGGCGAATCCGTGGCGCTCGCTGGATTGCGGATCGCGCAGCATTACGGCGCTCACGTCTCAGCGGGATACGAAGATGAGCTCGGTCCGCTCTATGCACCGACGCTCGGCTACATGCCGTCGGGTCCCGTTTTCGGCGAGTTTTATGACCAAATGCAGAAGCTTCGCACCGAGCGGATGGCCACGGCGCGCGGGCAGTTTGATGCTGCGGTTGCGGCGACGAAAATTCCCATCGTGAGCGAAGTCGCGTGCAGCCGCGGCTCCGCGATGTGGATGGAGCCGGCCGACAGCGGCACGTTATCGCAGCGGGGGTTGGTGATCGACCTGGCCGTCGTTCCCGCGCCCGGCGAGAACCTCTCGCCCGGTCCGTGGGCCGCGATCGATAACCTCTTGTTCGCTGCGGGCGCGCCGGTCTTGATGCTGCCGCGGGGCGCTTCAAACGTTGAGTTCCGTCGTCCCTTGATTGCGTGGAATGGCAGCCGCGAAGCGGTTCGTGCGCTCCAGTGTCTGGTTGCGTTTCTGCCGCAAGGCGCGCGGCCGGTGCTTCTCCAAGTCGGCAAACTCGGCGTGGGCCGCGTACCCGCTTCGCATGCCGTTGATTATCTCGGTTGGCATTGCTTTGAAAGCGACGTGCGCCTGATCGAGGGAAAAGACAGCAACGCGCCGGCCATCTTCCAAGAACAGGCTGTGGACCTTAAGGCCTCGGCGATGGTCATGGGCGCTTACACCCATGGCCGTACGCGGCAGCTTCTGCTTGGCGGCCTGACCAATGCGATGCTTCGCCATGCCGCGCTTCCCACCTTGATGAGTCACTAGGAGAGCCCAATGACCCTCAAATCCATCACATTGGAACTCGCACGCAACCCGGGCGTCCCCGAAGGCGATCACGGTTGGCGCTACGAATTCAGGGCGCCGCTTGATCCCGAAGGCTATTTCGATGCGAAAGAGTGGACGCGCGTGAAGCACTTCTGCACCGTCAAGCGCTTCAAGAGCGACGAACTCCTGGAAACCGGCCTGCTATGCCGGACGTCGGGAGGGCGTTTCTACTTCTCGTATCGTCCGGGCGAAGAAGACGATGAGCCGGTATTTCGCTTCGCGGACCACCGCTTCACGCCCGGGGAATACCTTTCCGTCACCGAGCATGACGCGGTGACACGCACCTTCCGTGTCGCGGCGGTGCGTGATCTTTCGCCCCCCGCCGATGTCGCGGCTGCGGCCCGTTCCGCCGTCGCACAGCACTTGCATTAAACGTCGCACAACAGGAGACAGACGATGTCCAACGGTGAAATGCTTTATCTCTCGCTGGTTCTTTTTGGGTTCTTCAGCTTCGTGGTCGTCCTTGCTTACGGGATCGTGTCGAGCGCGTCCGCGCGCAAAGCCCGTGTTGCAGGACGTGCCGCCGAGCGTTCAACGGCGCCTCACCTCACCACACCAGCGCTGCTCAAGGCAGCATAGGGTCGCCGTCTTACACCGGCGCCGCAGACCCCCCTCGCGGCGCCGGTGCCTTTTTGCGCCAAACCACTTTAGAATTTCTGAGCCTTGTGGGAGGATCATGCCTTAAGGGCATGGCCGGATACGTAGGGCTCAATGGTCGACAAGAGTGGTCCCGCACGGGACACGTTGCGCGAACGCGAAGCTTGGCTTCGGTGTATTCTTGAAACTGTGGCCGATGCGATCATCGTGATCGACGGCAAAGCAGCCATTCAATCGTTTAGCGCCGCGGCAGAGCGCCAGTTCGGCTATACGCAGGACGAAGTCCTGGGCCGTAACGTTTCCATTCTGATGCCCGAGCCTTACCGCGAAAAACACGACGCCTATATGCACCGGTACCATGATACCGGCGAACGCCGGATCATCGGTATTGGCCGTGAGGTGCTCGGGCGCCGCAAAGACGGATCCATCTTCCCGATGTATCTCTCCGTCGGCGAGGGCCAGCTTGATGGCGAGCGTCTTTACGTCGGCATCATTCATGATCTCACCGGTCAGCAAGCCACCGAACGGCGCCTGCGGGAGTTGCAGGAAGAATTGCTGCAAGTCTCGCGCATGAGTGGCATGGGGCAAATGGCTTCGTCCCTGGCCCATGAGCTGAACCAGCCGCTGACGGCCATCACAAGCCTTTTGCAGGCGGCGCGACGTATGCTCGGCAATGCGGATCCCTCCGCCGCCGTCCGGGCGCGCGAGACGGTCGAGAAAGCCAGCCAACAGGTCCTGCGGGCCGGTGAGATCATCAGGCGCCTGCGGGAGTTCACCGCGCGCGGTGAAATCGAGAAGTCCGTGGTCGCCGTCGATCAGATGATCGATGAGGCCGTCGCGCTCGCGCGGGCGAGTAACCGCTTCGGTCCGGCGCAGGTTATCGTGGACGTAAGCGGCGTGGGTGTGGTGCTCGCCGACAAGATCCAGATCCAGCAGGTTCTTTTGAATTTGATCCGTAATGCGCTGGAAGCCATGGAAGGATTGGCGCGGCAGGTGTTGACGATTCGCGCGGTGCTCAAGGGCGAGTTCGTGGAAATAGCCGTCGAGGACATTGGCCATGGGATCGCGCCGGAAATGAAGGCTCGCTTGTTCGAGCCCTTCATCACGACCAAAGATTTCGGTATGGGCGTTGGCCTTGCGATTTGCCGGACGATCGTGGAATCCCACGGCGGCCGGTTGATCGCCGACGACAACCCGGGCGGAGGGGCGATCTTTCGTCTCACGCTGCCGCGGGTGACAGAGGAAGAGGGCGTGGAAGATGGCTGATAAGACGGTTCACCTCATCGACGACGACGAGGGCGTGCGCGAAGCGCTGACGGTGCTGTTGACCGAGGCTGGCTACGCTGTGCGTTCCTATAAGTCCGGCCTTGAGTTTCTCGCCACCTTCGACCCGAAGGCCCAGGGGTGCATCGTCAGTGATATTCGTATGCCCGGGATCGATGGACTTGAACTTCAGGAACGGCTTCGCGCCCTCAATATCGCTTTACCGCTAATCTTCATCACGGGACACGGCGACATTCAAATGGCGGTGCAGGCGATTCGCGGCGGAGCTTCGGACTTCATTGAAAAGCCCTTCGACGAATCTTTACTCATCGGCGCGTTGGAACGCGAGTTCAGCCAGTCCGCACGCGTGGTGAAACCTGAAGAGAATTCCGACACGCGACAAAAGCTTGCCGGCCTGACTCCGCGGGAGCTTCAAGTGCTTGATTGCATGGTCGAGGGTAAGCCCAATAAGGTCACCGCCTTCGAACTTGGACTTAGTATCCGCACGGTCGAAACTCACCGCGCGCACGTCATGCAGAAGATGGGTGCGGGTAGTTTGTCGGAGTTGGTGCGATTGGTGATCGCCGCTCGTTAAGCGAGGCCGCGGGAAGGAGCAGATTTCAATCTGATCGCGGCGGTTCCCAGCCGGCGGTACAGCCGGCGGCGCTCGGCCAGCGGCCACCAATCGAACAGGAAAATTTCCAGCGGTTTCCAGTTCGCCACCCAGCCGAGGATGATCAGGCCCTCCTGAAGAAAGCGGATAGCGTCGCTCGGCGCGGCAAGGGTTCGCAGAAGATTTCCGAGCATGAGGCAGAGGCCGAGCATCAGGAGTCCAATGAGAAGTGATCGCCGGCCAATTCTGAAAAGTTGCTTCAGGTCCGCGCCGATGGCGTCCCCGCGGTAAAGGAAGTACCGGCGCATGGCGTCTTCGATTTCGGCGGCGTCCGTCCGCGCAAAGGCTGCTTCCGGAAGATGAATCACGATGTCGGGCGGTGTCTTGGTTTTGAGTTCCATAGCCCAATCGACAATGAACTCCTCGGCCTCCTTGTCGAGGTCGCGGTTGCGGAACGGGAAGGGGTCGAGCGAGCTGAACAGCTGCTCCACGCACTCCAGCCGCAGCTCGATGGTGCTGGCCTTTGACTCGGACGAAACATTCATATCGTCATCCCACCCCATGCGAAGCCCGGCCGCCTTGACGGACCTCAACACGCTCGTGGCGCGTTTTTCCGCGGGTTCTGCTATAATAGACCACCCCTGCGTCGGCGGGACCGTTTTCGGAGGCGCTATGCGTGCCGCTTTAATCGTCGTTGGAGGCCTGACCGCGTTGAGCGGATCTGCGCTCGCAGAGTCCGTAACGATTTCGACGGTCGATTGCCGCAAACTTGTCGCCCATGCACCTCGACCCGACGTTACATACCGGGCCGGCGTGGACGTTCACGGGAAGGCTGTCGTCCCGGCCGACATTGGTGGATCGTCGTCGATCGACCTTCCGAGTGTCATCGAAATTCCACTGACGGTCGACGCCCTAAAGCGGATCCGGGGACGCGACAGTCAAACGGCCTCCGGCGATATCCTGGCATCGCGTCGCGGCATCGAAGGCAAAGCCGCCCTCGGAACCCTTACAATTAAGGGCGATGCGGTCTTCTGGAACGGGACCCAGTTGCAGAGCCAAGACGAGGTTTTGATGGCGGAAGCCTGCAAATCCAGTCTGCGCGCCCGCGGAATTGTGCTCCCGGAGCCGAAACCTGGCGCCCCCTAGCGGCGTTCTTAGGGGCTGGATTCATTGCCTATTCCGTACCTATCGCCTATGGTCCGGGCACATTTCCGGCTCCAAGGATAACTCATGCGTCTCTCCCGCTTTTTTGCTCCGACCCTCAAGGAAAATCCCACCGAGGCTCAGGTCGTTTCACACCGACTGATGCTGCGCGCGGGCATGATCCGCCAGCACGCCGCCGGCATCTACAACTGGCTGCCGCTGGGCGCCCGGGTGCTCCAGAACGTCGCGCGCATCGTGCGGGAGGAGCAAAACGCCGCCGGAGCGCTGGAAATCATCATGCCGACGATCCAGTCGGGCGAACTCTGGCGGGAAAGCGGTCGGTACGACGATTACGGCCCGGAGATGCTGCGGATCAAGGATCGGCACGAGCGCGACATGCTTTACGGGCCGACCCACGAGGAAGTGGTGACGGATATCTTCCGCACCAACCTCAAGAGCTATCGCGACATCCCCAAAAACCTCTACCAGATCAATTGGAAGTTTCGCGATGAAGTGCGCCCGCGCTTCGGCCTCATGCGCGGCCGCGAATTTCTGATGAAGGACGCTTATTCGTTCGATCTGGACTACGCCAGCGCGCGCCATAGTTACAACCAGATGTTCGTGGCCTACCTGCGCACCTTTGCGCGCATGGGCCTTCGCGCCATCCCGATGCTCGCGGCCTCCGGCCCGATCGGCGGCGATCTCAGCCATGAATTCATCGTCCTAGCCGACACCGGCGAAAGCGCCGTGTATTGCCATAAAGCGTATCTGGACAAGCCGATCCCGGAGAACGTGAACTACAACGCCGATCTCACCCACATCGTCGAGGATTGGACTAGTCTCTACGCCGCGACCGAAGACAAATATGACGCGGCGAAGGGCGCCGAACTTGGCGCCGACCTCGTTTCCGCCCGCGGGATCGAAGTCGGGCAAACCTTCTATCTCGGCAAGAAGTATTCCACCGCTATGGGCGCGAAGGTCGTCGGTCCGGACGGCAACCAGGTCGACGTCGAAATGGGATGCTACGGCATCGGCGTTTCGCGGTGCGTCGCGGCCATCATTGAAGCCAGCCACGATGAAAACGGTATCGTGTGGCCGGATAGCGTGGCGCCCTTCCATGTCGGCATCATCAATCTCAAGGTCGGCGACAAGGCATGTGACGAAGCCTGCGAGAAGATCCATGCCGCCGTCGAAGGCTTGGGATGCGACGCGCTGTATGACGATCGCGATGAACGCGCCGGCGTGAAGTTCGCCGACATGGATCTGATGGGCATTCCCTGGCAGATCGTGGTGGGCCCCAAGGGCATCGCCAAGGGCATGGTGGAGCTGAAGCGCCGCGCGACCGGCGCCAAAGAAGAGCTGAGCCTGGAAAGTGCCGTCTCCAAACTCTCGGTCACGCTCTAATGGCGTTCGGAGCCTTCGAACGGATGGTTGCAGCGCGCTACTTGCGGTCGCGCCGGAAGGAAGGCTTTGTTTCCGTTATTGCGGGCTTCTCGTTCATAGGCATTGCGCTCGGTGTTGCTACCCTCATCATTGTGATGGCGGTGATGAATGGGTTTCGCCAGGACCTCTTTTCGCGCATCCTCGGCGTGAACGGGCATATCGATGTCACCGCGCTGTCGCGCTCGATTACCGATTACGACGCCAAGGTCGCCGAAGTTAAGAAGATCCCCGGCGTCACCTCGGTCTCGCCCCTGATTATCGGACAAGTGATGGCAACGGCGCGGGGCTATAACTCCGGGGCGCTCGTGCGCGGGGTCCCTGGGCTCGATATCTTCAATAAACCTTGGATTTCGGACCATATTGTCGGCGGTTCTCTGTCTCCCGTCATCGACAACAAGGCGATCGCTATCGGTACACGCATGGCGGCGCATTTCGGTGTCGAGGTAGGAGACGAACTGACCCTGATTTCTCCCAACGGCAATGTCACGGCCTTCGGCACGGTCCCGCGCACCGCGACTTACACCGTCGGAGCCATTTTCAATGTCGGCATGAGCGAATTCGACAGCTCCGTCATATTCATGCCGTTGCCGATGGCGCAGGTTTATTTCAAACAGGCCGACGGCGTGACGAATCTCGAGATCCATGTCGATAACCCCGATAACGCGCGCCTCATCGCAGAGCGCGTCAAGGAAGTGATGGGGCAGGGGCACCGGGTTTTGTCGTGGGAGCAAACCAACGAAGTCTTTTTCACCGCGCTGCAAGTCGAGCGCAATGTGATGTTCATGATCCTCACGATCATTATCATCGTTGCCGCGTTCAATATCATCTCCGGCTTGATCATGCTCGTGAAGGACAAGGGCGCGGACATCGCCATCCTGCGAACCATGGGGGCGTCCAGGGGTATGATCATGCGCATTTTCTTCATGACTGGCGCGTCGGTTGGCGTCATCGGAACGTTCCTGGGGTTTGGGCTGGGTCTTCTCGTGTGCGAGAATATCGATAGCATCCGGCGTGGAATCGAGAAGCTTCTGGGCACGGAGCTGTTCTCCCCGGAAATCTATTACCTCACCCAGATGCCTGCCCAAATGGAATGGGACGAGACGTTGGCGGTGCTGGCCATGTCCATCGGCCTCTCGTTCCTCGCAACGCTTTATCCGTCCTGGCGCGCCGCGAAAACGGACCCCGTCGAGGCGTTGCGATATGAGTGAGTTCGCAGTCGAACTGAAAGGGCTCGAACGCACCTATCGTCAGGGCGAAAGCGAGCTCCACGTCTTGAGGGGCGCCGAACTGGCAGTCAAGAAGGGCGAGGTCGTCGCCCTTGTAGGCCCGTCGGGCGCGGGGAAATCGACCCTGCTGCACGTCGCAGGCCTTCTCGAACTGCCCGACCGGGGCCAGGTCTTCATCGACGGTCAGCCGTGCAACGAAATGGCCGATGACCGGCGGACGGAGATGCGCCGCGCCCGGCTGGGCTTTGTCTACCAGTTCCACCATCTCCTGCCCGAGTTTTCCGCGCTCGAGAACATCGTGGTCCCCCAGATGATCGCGGGGGTCGCCCGAAAGGACGCCGCCGAACGGGCGATGGAACTTCTGGAGTCCCTTGGCTTGGGTCCCCGGGCGGACCATAGGCCCGGCCAGCTCTCCGGCGGGGAGCAACAGCGCGTGGCGATTGCCAGGGCGCTGGCAAACCGGCCAGCCCTACTTCTTGCCGACGAACCGACCGGGAATCTGGATCCCGAGACGTCGGATAGCGTATTTGCCCAGCTTGTCCGGCTTTCAAAACA
>JAYRKY010000048.1:0-14559 GCA_041905525.1 Rhodospirillaceae bacterium | reverse complement strand
GAATCGCCGATGAGAGCAAGCACGTTTTCTTCGCCCAGCTTGCGCAGGGCGTCGAAATCCGTCACGTCGCCGACGATGGGATCCGGATCAAACTTCCAATCTCCCGTATGGAAGATGGTTCCGTATTCCGTGCGAATGGCGAGGGCGTTCGGCTCAGGGATCGAGTGCGTGAGCGTAATAAAATCCACAGTAAACGGGCCAAGTTTCGCTTGGCCGCTGAGCGGCACGACATGCACCGGAACCTGTCCCTCAAGCCCGGCCTCCTTCAGCTTGTACTCCAGGAACGCGGCACAAAACGGGGTCGTATACACAGGGCAGCGGAGCTCTGGCCACAAATAGGCCACCGCGCCGACATGGTCTTCGTGCGCGTGGGTGACGATAAGACCTTCAAGCTTATCGCGCCGCTCGGCAATGAAGCTGGGATCGGGCATGACGACGTCGAGGCCTGGGATGGACTCATCGCCGAAGGTGACACCCAAGTCGACCATCAGCCACCGCCCGTCACAACCGAAGAGGTTCAGGTTCATGCCGATCTCGCCGGCGCCGCCGAGCGGGATGAACCAAAAGCCCTTATCGAGGCCATCAGGGAAATTCGCGGTCGCGCGGACGTCGGCTTTGTTCATACGTGGATAACGCCGTCCGGATTTAGGAGTTACGACGATGCACAGCCACGAGACCGCGCAGGGTGAGATCCGGATCAATGTGTTCAATCACCTTCGTCGCCTCGGCGAACAAGGGTGCAAGACCGCCGGTTGCTACAACCTTCAGCTTTTCTCCGCGCTCGACCTTGATGCGCGCAATGAGGCCCTCGATCAGACCGATGTAGCCCCAGAATACGCCGGAGTTCATCTGCGCGACCGTGTTGGTCCCCACGACCGGCGCCTGCCCCGGATTTCTCACCTGGAGCCGCGGCAAAAGCGCGGTCGCCATATGGAGCGCTTCCATGGAGAGATTAATCCCTGGGGAGATACAGCCGCCGCAATAAGCGCCGGTATCGTCGACCACGTCGAATGTGGTTGCGGTGCCGAAGTCGATAACGATCAATGGACCGCCGTAAGTGGCGTGGGCCGCGACGGCATTGATGACTCGGTCGGCACCAACTTCCTTCGGGTTATCGACCTTCGGCGTCGGTCCGAGATCCACGTCGGCGTCGCCGATGAACTTGGGCTCGACATTGAAATATTTCTGGCAAAGGCGCTTGAGATCAAAGTTCTTACCCGGCACCACCGACGCCACGATGGCATGGGTGATAGACGTCAGTCTGATGCCGTCGCGTTCCACCAGCTGCGTCAACCAGATCCCATATTCGTCAGAGGTGCGATCGGTCTTCGTAGCCGCCCGCCATTGTCCGAGGAGGGTATCCCCGTCGTAGACGGCAAAGACGACGTTAGTGTTGCCGCAGTCGATGGCAAGCAGCATCAGGCCTCTCCAAACATAACATCGCCTACCATGAGTTTACGGCGGCCACCGGGAGTGTCGAGAAAAAGCGCCCCATCTTCAGCCAGCCCCACGAAAGCGCCACTGACCGGGCCTTCCGGTAGCCGCACACGGAGGGGTGTACCCGGCTGCGGACCATAGGCCTCCCACGCGATCCGGACCGCACCAAAGCCGTCCGTGCGCCAAGTCTCTAGCCACTGCGCCAGGGGACGGCTGAGGATCGTAAGGGCATGGGCGGGGCGGATATCCACCCTGGAGTCAGCCAATGAGCCCACGGGATAGGCGGCCTCGGGCACCTCGACGGGCACCAAGTTGATTCCAATGCCAAGCACGATCCATGGACGCCCGTCCGGGTCTGTGGCGATCTCCGTGAGCATGCCGCAAACTTTTTTGTCGTCGATCAGGATGTCGTTGGGCCATTTAAAGGCGACCATAGGCGGCGGCGCGTTGTGGCGGGGAAAGTCGAGGATTGCATCCCGCACGGCCAGGGCAGCCACGAACCCGAGTTCGGGGGCATTCCGCAGCGCCTCGGGGGCCTTCACAAGGAAAGAGGCGTAAACATTGCCGGGAGGGCTCTGCCAGGCACGGCCGGAGCGGCCGCGCCCGCCGGTCTGGGTCTTGGCCCATAGCAGCAGGCCTTCGCCAACTTCTCCGCCCTGCTCGACCACGCGCTTAAGGGCTGCGTTCGTGCTATCGAGCTCATCGAACGCCATCTCCCGCCAGCCCAGCGGCAGGTGGGGCTCGGGGGGCGGATTTGTAGCCGTGAACCAGGTCAATTTATCACCGCATGTTCACAGAAGCGCGCCCCTCTCCCTCCCCGCGTACGGGGAAGGAAACGAGGTCTTAGCCGAGGAACAAGGCGCGCGCGGCGGATTCAGCACCTTCGACCAAGCGCGAAGGCACGACGAAGTAAACCAGCATCAGAACGGCGCAAAGTCCCATGATCGCGCTGTTAACGGCATCAGGTTTGTCGAACGCGGCCGCCGGTTCATCGAAGTAAATCACCTTGATGATGCGGATGTAGTAGAAGGCGCCCACGACGCTCGACAGCAGGCCGATGATGGCCAGCGGAACGAAGCCCGCATTCACGGCCGCCACGAACACGAAGTACTTGCCGAGGAAACCCGCCAGCGGCGGAATGCCAGCCATCGAGAACATCAGGGCGGCGAGCGCCATGGCCATACCCGGGTGGTTCTTCTGCAGGCCGGACAGATCGCTGATGTCCTCGACATACTTTCCGTTCACACGCATCGACAGGATGATCGCGAAGGTGCCGATGTTCATGAACAGATAGATGAGGAGGTAAAACAGGAGGCCGCGAGCCCCTTCCTCATTGCCGACGACAAGACCGATAAGCGCATAGCCAACGTGACCGATAGAGCTGTAGGCCATCAGGCGCTTTACATTGCGTTGGGCGATAGCCGCGAAGGAACCCCACAGCATCGACAGGATGGAAATCAGGACGATGACCTGCTGCCATTGTTCGATCATCGGCGCGAAGGGGCCAACGAGAACGCGCAGGAAAAGGCAGAGGGCGGCGATCTTCGGACCAACCGAGAAGAAGGCGGTGATCGGCGTCGGGGCACCTTCGTACACGTCCGGCGTCCACATGTGGAACGGCACGGCCGAGACTTTGAAGGCGAGGCCGGCGATGACGAATACGATCCCGACGACAACACCGAGATGCGCGTCACCACCGTGCATCGCAGCCGCAAGGCCGGCGAAGGAGGTCGTCCCGCCAAAGCCGTAGACGAGCGAGGATCCGTAAAGGAGCAGACCGGAGGCCAGCGCACCCAGCACGAAATACTTCACGCCCGCTTCAGTCGAACGCGTGTTGTCGCGGTGGTAGGCGGCGAGCACATAAAGGGACAGGCTCTGGAGTTCGAGGCCCAGATAGACCGAGATGAGGTCATTGGCCGAGACCATCATCATCATGCCCAGCGTGGCGAAGAGCACGAGCACCGGCAGCTCGAAACGGGCCGTCTTCGAGGCGTGCGCCCAGCTATTGATCATCAACAGCGTCAGAGCAGCGCCGATCAGAACCAGAATCTTCGCAAACGAGGTGAACCCGTTAACGATGAAGAGGTCCTGGAAGGTCAGCGCTGTGGCCGGGCCGCGCACGATCAGATAACCGGTCACCGCCATGGCGGCGACGCCGAGCCAAGACAACAGCTGGGTCGAGTCTTCCTTGCGGAACACCCCGATCATCAGGAACAGCATGCCGGAAAGCGCGAGGAAGATCTCCGGCAGAGCGGGCGTCAGGGATGCAAGTTCGAAGGTCATCTTGTTGGCCTCTTATCGCAAGAAGGCGACGAGTTGCTCGCCCAGGGCCGATCCCACCTGAGCTTCGCCGGCCGCCTTGAGCGCAGCCTGATAATTGTTCACGAGAGCCGCAACCGACTCACTCATCACGTCGAGGAAGGGCAACGGATAGACCCCCATCCACATCGTAATGACGACGATCGGCGCGAGGATCGCGATTTCGCGGCGGTCGAGGTCGAGCATTTCCTTGACGTCAGCCTTCGTCAGCTCGCCCCAAATCACGCGGCGGTACAGGTAGAGCATATAGGTTGCGCCCAAGATCACGCCCGAGGCTGCGAACAGGGCCGCCCAGGTGTTCATCTGGAAGACTCCCGTCAGCACGAGGAATTCACCGACGAACCCGGCCGTCCCCGGCAAACCGACCGAAGCCAGCATAAACACCATGAAAGCAAAGGCGTACTTCGGCATGTTGTTGGCCAAGCCGCCGTAACGATCGATTTCGCGGGTGTGGAGACGGTCATAGACCACGCCGACGCACAGGAAGAGCGCGCCAGAGACCACGCCGTGCGAGAGCATCTGGAAGATCGCGCCCTCGATCGCTTGCTGATTGCCGCCGAACACCCCCAGCGTCACGTAGCCCATGTGCGCGACCGATGAATAAGCGATCAGCTTCTTCATATCCGCCTGCACCAGGGCCACCAACGAGGTGTAGACGATCGCGATGATCGAAAGCGTGAACACGAACGGCGTGAAGTAGGCACTGGCTTCCGGGAGCATCGGCAGCGAGAAGCGCAAGAACCCGTATCCACCCATCTTCAGGAGCACGCCGGCCAGGATCACCGAGCCTGCGGTCGGTGCATCCACGTGCGCGTCGGGCAACCAGGTGTGGACCGGCCACATCGGTACCTTGACGGCGAACGATGCGAACATGCCCAGCCACAGCCAGTACTGCATGTCACGCGCGAACTGAGCTTCCATCAGTGCCGGAATGTCCGTGGTTCCGACCTGGAAGTACATCGCCAGCAGGGCGACCAGCAGGAGCACCGAGCCCGTCAGAGTGTAGAGGAAGAACTTGAAGGCCGAGTAGACGCGGCGCCCGCCACCCCAAACTCCGATGATTAGAAACATCGGGATCAGCACGCCTTCGAAGAAGACGTAGAACAGCACCATGTCCAGGGCGCAGAACATACCGACCATCATGGTCTCGAGGATCAGGAACGCGATCATGTACTCGCGCACCATCTTCTCGATCGCTTCCCACGACGCGAGGATGCAGATGGGCATTAGGAACGTCGACAGGATCACGAACAGCATCGAGATGCCGTCGACACCCATGTGATAGCCGATGCGGTACTGCGGCAGCCAATCGACGCGTTCCTCGAACTGGAACGCGGCCGTGCCCGGCTCGAACCCGATCCAGATGAACAGCGACAGGAAGAAGACGATCAGGGTCGTCCACAACGCAACCATGCGGGACTGACGCGCGACGACTTCCGCTTCGCCGCGCACAAAGAGCAGGAACAGCGCGCCAACCAAGGGCAGGAAGGTGACCAGCGAAAGGATCGGCAGGCCGGTGATGAAGTTCGACAAGGCGGTCATGGCTACTTACCGTCCGATCACGAACCACGACACGATCACGGCGATCCCGACGATCATGGCGAAGGCGTAGTGGTAGAGATATCCCGTCTGGACGACGCCAAGACGCTTGGCGACACGCGCAGACAAGGCGGAAATGCCGTCCGGTCCAAAGCGGTCGATGATGCCCGCATCGCCGCGCTTCCAGAACAGGCGGCCGAGGCGGAAGGCGTTGCGCACAAACAGGATGTCGTAGAGCTCGTCAAAGTACCACTTGTTGAGCAGGAACTTGTAGACGCCTGGGAATGCGGCCACGAGACGCGACGGCAGTTCGGGTTTGCGGACATACATCAGGTACGCAAGACCGAACCCGGCGATGGTAACGAACAACGGCAGCCACTTCATGAAGAAGGACGGATGATGTTCGTGCACCTTGGCGATGGAGTCATGCGCCGCCAGCGGGGCAATGGCTTCGCGCCAGAACTCGGGACGCGCCTCGCCGACGAAATGCTCGAAGCCGATGTAGCCGGCGAAGACCGCGCCGAAGGCGAGGCACGCGAGCGGGATCGTCATGATGAGCGGGCTCTCGTGGACATGCTCCATGGTGTGGTGGTCGGCCCGCGGTTTGCCGAAGAAAGTCAGGAACGTGAGGCGCCACGAGTAGAACGACGTCAGGAAGGCGGCAATGATGAGCAGACCGAACGCGTAGTTTCCGACGCCCGTACCAGCGGCGTGAGTGGCTTCAATCACCATGTCCTTCGAGAAAAAGCCGGCGAACGGCGGAACACCCGTCAGCGCGAGATTCCCGATGACCATTACCGCGAAGGTGAACGGAATCAGACGGTAGATGCCGCCCATCTTGCGGATGTCCTGCTCCTCGCTCATGGCGTGGATCACGGAACCGGCGCCCAGGAACAGCAGCGCCTTGAACCAGGCGTGTGTCACGAGGTGGAAAATGCCGGCTTGGTAGGCCGACACACCGCACGCGGCAAACATGTAGCCCAACTGGGAAACCGTCGAGAAGGCGATGACACGCTTAATGTCGTTCTGCACGCAGCCGATGGTGGCGGCGAAGAAAGCGGTCGATGCACCGACGAAGGTCACAACGGCCAAGGCGTCCGGAGCGTATTCGAACACCGGGGACATACGCGCGACGAGGAACACCCCAGCGGTCACCATGGTCGCGGCGTGAATGAGCGCGGAGACCGGCGTCGGGCCTTCCATGGCGTCCGGGAGCCACGTGTGCAGCAGAAGCTGGCCGGACTTGCCCATCGCGCCGACGAAAAGAAGCAGGCAGGTGATGGTTAGAGCATGCAGGTCCATACCGAAGAAGTGCACGCGGGCGTCGGCTTTGCTTCCAACCGCATCGAAGACCACGTCAAAGTTGACGGCGTCGAAGAGGAAGTAGATCGCGAAGATGCCAAGCAGGAAGCCGAAGTCGCCAACGCGGTTGACGACAAACGCCTTGATGGCGGCGGCGGAGGCGGACGGCCTTTTAAACCAGAAGCCGATCAGAAGGTATGAAACGAGACCGACCCCTTCCCAGCCGAAGAAAAGTTGGACGAGGTTATCGGCCGTCACCAGCATCAACATCGCAAAGGTGAACAGCGACAGGTAGGCCATGAAACGGGGCTGGCTGTCGTCATGCGACATATAGCCGACGGAGTAGACGTGAATGAACGTCGAAATGACGGTGACGGTCATCACCATTGTGGCCGACAGCGTGTCGTAGCGTAGGGCCCAGTTGGCTTCGAAAGTGCCGGACTGGAGCCAGGTCAGGACAGGCGCCGTGATCGCGTGCCCATGGATCGCCACGTCGATGAACGTGGGGATGGAACACAGCGCGGCAACGCCGACGCAGACGCAGGTGACGATCTGGGACGCACGGTCGCCAATGATACGGCCGAAAAAGCCGGCAATGGCGGCGCCGAGAAGCGGCAGGAAGACGGAGGCGTACAACAGCACGAGAGTACCCCTACCCTTTCATGGTGTTGATGTCTTCGACTTCGATGGACCGCCGATTACGGTAGAACACCACGACGATCGCGAGCCCGATGGCCGCTTCCGCCGCAGCGACCGTCAGCACCAGCATCGTAAAGACCTGGCCCACGAGATCGTTGAGGAACGCTGAGAACGCCACCATGTTGATGTTGACGGCCAGGAGCATCAGCTCGATGGACATCATGATGACGATAAGATTCTTCCGGTTCAGGAAGATGCCGAAGATGCCGATCGTGAAGAGGATCGCACTCAGCGTCAGATAGTGAGTAAGGCCGACGGCCATTCCGGTTTCCGCGCCGCTCATGACACGCCCTTTCCGGTTTCGACCTTTACGACTTCCAAGGTGTCCGCGACGCGCCGGTTCACCTGATCGGCGATCTTCTGCTTACGGACATTCGGCCGGCGGCGCAGCGTAAGCACGATCGCGCCGACCATGGCGACCAGAAGGACCAAACCAGCGGCTTGGAAAAGATAGGCGTAGTGCGTGTAAAGCAGGCTGCCGAGCGCTTCGGTATTCGTGAGCGCTTCCGGCGCGGGAGCCGGCGCGACGCGCAAGGATTCGGCTTCCGGAGACATCACCCAGCCGCCGAACACGAGGGCGAGTTCGATGAGAAGGATGAGCCCAATCGAGGCTCCCACCCACAGGTACTTAAGGAAGCCCTCGCGGATCATCGTGACGTTGATGTCCAGCATCATCACGACGAACAGGAACAGCACTGCGACCGCGCCAACGTAGACGACCACCAGGATCATGGCGACGAATTCAGCGCCCAGGAGGACAAAGAGCCCAGCGGCGTTGAAGAAGGTGAGGATCAGCCAGAGCACGGAATGGACCGGGTTCCGCTGAAAAATGACGTTCAGCGCAGAGACCACCGCGATAATGGCGAAAAGATAGAAGGCAAGCGTGGCGATAATCATGCGCGCGTGCCCTTCTTTTCCTGGTTCAGTTGCTTTCTCACTCTCTTAATCCCCTCGTCCGTGGCTTCACCCCATCCCCGCCGCCGATCCCGAAGGAAAGACGCCGGGCGGGCCCCTACCGGTACGGTGCGTTCAGTTCCAGACGTTTCGCGAGCTCGGGCTCCCAGCGGTCGCCGTTCGCGAGCAATTTGTCCTTGTTGTAGAGCAGTTCGTCGTGCGTCTCGGTCGCGAACTCGAAGTTCGGACCTTCGACGATGGCGTCCACCGGGCAGGCTTCCTCGCAGAAGCCGCAGTAGATGCATTTGGTCATGTCGATGTCGTAGCGCGTGGTGCGGCGCGAGCCGTCGGCGCGCGGCTCCGCTTCGATAGTGATCGCCTGGGCCGGGCAGATGGCCTCGCACAGCTTGCAGGCGATGCAACGTTCCTCGCCGTTCGGATAGCGGCGAAGCGCGTGCTCGCCACGGAATCGCGGAGACAGCGGTCCCTTCTCATATGGGTAGTTCAGCGTAACCTTCGGCCCAAACATGTACTTGAGCGTCAGCCACATGCCTGTGACGAGCTCCCACAGAAGGGCGGTGCGGACGGATGCGTTGATTGCCATGGATGAACCCTCCCCTACTTCGGCAGCTTGTCGAAGTAGACAAGGAAGCCGGCCGTAAGGACGAGCCAGATCAGCGAGAACGGAAGGAACACCTTCCAGCCGAGACGCATGAGCTGGTCGTAACGATAGCGCGGGAATGTCGCGCGAACCCAGATGAAGACGAACAGACAGAACGCGATCTTGAGCGCGAACCAGACAATGCCGGGCACCCATCCAAGGATTGGCGTTAGCACCGAGAGGCCCGGCATCATGTCCTGCGGGCCAAGCCAGCCGCCCAGGAACAGGATCGAGACGATGCCCGACATCATGATCATGTTCATGTATTCGCCGAGGAAAAACAGGGCGAACGACATGGACGAATATTCAGTCATGAAGCCGGCGACGAGTTCGGACTCCGCTTCCGGAAGATCGAACGGGTGACGATTGGTTTCCGCCAGCACCGAGATGAAGAAGAGGATGAACATCGGGAAGTGCGGGATGAAGTACCACAGGCCCTGCTGCGCGCCGACCAGTTCGCTAAGGTTCAGCGAGCCTGCCGTCAGGAGCACGGAGATCATCACAAGACCGATGGAGACTTCGTACGAAACCATCTGCGCTGCGGAACGCATAGCGCCAAGGAAGGCATAGCGGCTGTTGGACGCCCAGCCCGCCATCACAATCCCGTACACGCCGAGCGAGGAAATGGCGAAGAGGTAAAGTACGCCGACGTTCAGATTGGAGATGACCCAGCCGCTATCGACCGGGATGACGGCCCACGCGAGTAGCGCGAGGGTGAAGGTGATCATCGGGGCAAGGAAGAACACCACCGGCGAAGAGCCCGTGGGAACCACGGTCTCCTTGAATACCAGCTTCACCGCATCGGCGAACGGCTGGAAGAGGCCAAAGGGGCCGACAACGTTCGGGCCTTTGCGCATTTGCATGGCGCCGATGATGCGGCGTTCGGCATACGTGAGGTACGCCATCGCGATCAGCAGCGGCACGACGAAGAGCAGGATCTTGCCGACGATCCAGAGCCCGGGCAGCAGATATCCGTCTACGAACTCAGCCATGGGTGCCCGTCTTCTGCTTGGTACCGAGCACAAATTCTTCCGTGCACTGCGCCATCGTGCGCGAGGCCCGGCTGATCGGATCGGTCATGTAGTAGTTCTTCACAGGGTAATCGAACGGCGTCGCCGCAATCGCACCCGCCGCACCGAAAGTCTTCCATTCCGCCGGCACAACTTTGTCGTAGGCGGCGAACACAGAGTTCGCCTTGGCCATGCGAGCGCGAAGCTGCTTGAGATTGTCGTAAGGCAAGGTCTTCGACAGCACTGCGGACAGGGCGCGGAAGACGGTCCAATCCTCGCGGGCGTCACCGGGCGGGAACACGGCGCGATACGCTTCCTGGACGCGGCCCTCGGTGTTGACGTACGTGCCGTCCTTCTCGGTGTAAGCCGCGCCTGGAAGGATGACGTCGGCGCGGTGCGCGCCGCGGTCGCCATGGTGGCCCTGATAGATCACGAAGGCCTTGCCGAGCTTCGCGGTGTCGATTTCGTCGGCGCCAAGCAGGAACACGACATCAATTTCGCCTTTACCGGCCGCCTCAAGAATGGCGCGAGTGTCTTTGCCGCCCTCGCCCGGCACGAAGCCTACATCCAGACCGCCGACACGGCCCGCCGCGGTGTGAAGAACGTTAAAACCGTTCCAACCGTCCTTCACCAAACCGCACGTATCCGCCACCTGACGCGCGGCGGCGAGAATGGCGTTACCGTCGGCTCGCGTCAGAGCAGCCATGCCGACAACGATCATCGGGTTCTTGGCGTTCTTGAGGACCTGGGCGAACGGATGAGAGCCATCGGCGATCCTCGCGAGCACGTCAGCGTTCGCGCCGAGATTTTCCGTCTTGTAGGTCAGCTTGGTGTCGGCGCCGATGACACCAACGGTGAGGCCGCCCTTCTTAAAGCGCTTGCGGATGCGGGCGTTCAACACCGGAGCTTCACGCCGCGGGTCGGTCCCGACCAGCAAAATTGCATCAGTATGTTCGATGCCGGCGATGGTTGAATTGAAAATGTACGAGGCACGCGCTTTCGGATCGAGCGCAGCGCCATCCTGGCGGCAGTCGATGTTATGCGAACCAAGCGCCGTCATGAGATCCTTCAGCGCTGTCATCGCCTCGCAGTCGACAAGATCGCCCGCGATCGCGGCCATGCGATTGCCGGCCGAACCGCGCAAGCGGACGGCGATGGCATCGAAGGCATCTTCCCACGACACGGCCGTCAGCTTCCCATTGCGGCGCACATAGGGGCGATCGAGGCGTTGATAAGCGAGGCCGTCGCACGCGTGGCGGCTCTTATCCGCCAGCCACTCCTCGTTCACTTCTTCATTGATGCGCGGCAGAACGCGCATCACTTCGCGGCCGCGCGCGTCGACGCGGATATTCGTACCGACGGCATCCATCACATCGACAGATTCAGTTTTGCGAAGTTCCCACGGGCGGGCGTGGAAGGCATAAGGCTTGCTCGTCAGCGCGCCAACCGGGCACAGGTCAACGACGTTGCCGGACAATTCCGAGGACAACGCGCCTTCGAGATAGCTGGTGATTTCCATATCCTCGCCGCGGCCAAGCGCGCCGAGTTCAGGCACGCCGGCAACTTCGGTGGCGAAGCGCACGCAACGGGTGCAGTGAATGCAGCGCGTCATGTAAGTCGCAACAAGCGGCCCCATGTACTTGTCTTTGACTGCGCGCTTGTTCTCGTGGAAACGGCCACGGTCGAAACCGTAGGCCATAGCCTGGTCTTGAAGGTCGCACTCGCCGCCCTGATCACAGATCGGGCAATCGAGCGGGTGATTGATCAGCAGGAATTCCATCACGCCGCCGCGCGCTTTGTTTGCGCGCTCGGATTTCGTGTGGACGACCATGCCCTCGTTGACCGGCATGGCGCACGACGCCACCGGCTTCGGCGACTTCTCGACGTCGACGAGGCACATACGGCAGTTGCCCGCGATCGAAAGGCGGTCGTGGTAGCAGAAGCGCGGAATTTCGACGCCGATCTGCTCAGCCGCCTGAAGAATGGTCGTGTTCGGCGGAACTTCGACCTGGATACCGTCAATCGTAAGCTTAGGCATTTCTATCCCCTCGCCCTACGCCGCTTTGTCGCGCGTCTTGGCATCGCGGTAGTCGCGGATGCGGCGCTCGAGTTCAGGGCGGAAATGGCGGATCAATCCTTGCACCGGCCAAGCCGCCGCATCGCCGAGGGCGCAGATGGTGTGCCCTTCGATCTGATAGGTGACCTGTTCCAGTGTATCGATTTCGGCAAGGGTCGCCTGACCCTTCACCATGCGGCGCATCACGCGCGCGAGCCAACCGGTGCCTTCTCGGCACGGTGTGCATTGGCCGCAACTCTCATGCTTGTAGAAGTCGGATAGACGCGAGATGGCGGCGACGATGTCCACCGACTTGTCCATCACCATCACCGCCGCCGTGCCCAGACCCGATTTAACGTCGCGCAGCGCGTCGAAATCCATGAGGACCGTGTCACAGATCGATTTCGGCAGAACCGGAACGGACGCGCCACCGGGAATGATGCCTTGAAGATTGTCCCATCCGCCGCGCACGCCGCCGCAGTGCTTCTCGATGAGTTCCTTAAGCGGGATGCTCATGGACTCTTCGACGTTGCAAGGCTTGTTCACGTTGCCGGAGATGCAGAACACCTTGGTGCCGGCATTGTTCGGACGGCCGAAACTTGAGAACCACGACGCGCCACGGCGCAGGATGGTCGGCGCCACCGCGATGCTTTCGACGTTGTTGACGGTCGTCGGGCAGCCATAGAGACCGACGCCGGCCGGGAACGGCGGCTTCAGACGCGGCTGACCTTTACGGCCTTCAATCGATTCAATGAGTGCGGTTTCTTCGCCGCAGATATAGGCGCCGGCGCCACGATGCAGATAGAGGTCGAACTTCCAACCAGAACCGCACGCATTGTTGCCGATAAGTCCGGCATCATAGGCCTCGTCGATCGCGACCTGTAGATTGGAGGCTTCGTTGTAGAATTCGCCGCGGATGTAGATGTAGCACGCGTGCGCCCGCATCGCGAAGCTGGCGATAAGGCAACCTTCGATCAACTTGTGCGGATCGTAGCGCAGCATGTCGCGATCCTTGCACGTGCCCGGCTCGCCTTCGTCGGCGTTGACCACGAGATAATGCGGGCGATCGCTTTCGGTCTTCGGCATGAACGACCACTTAAGTCCGGTCGGAAAGCCTGCACCGCCACGGCCGCGCAAACCGGAGCGCTTCATCTCGTCGATGATCCACTCCGGCCCCATGTCCAGGATCTCTTTAGTGCCGTCCCAGTCACCGCGGGCGCGGGCGCCCTTGAGGCGCCAATCATGACGGCCATAGAGGTTGGTGAAGATACGATCTTTATCAGCGAGCATGTTGCGACCTATGCCTTCGGCGCCGCGGCCTTCGCCGCAGCTTCCGCTTTCGCTTTCTCGAACGCCGCCTTCGCCGCCGCGAAATCCTGCTTTGGGAGAGGCTTAGTGGGATCCTCGCTCAGCGAGGTCTTCTCGCCAGCCGGAGCCGAACCGTCGCGTCCGATCATCGATCCATGCGGCGGCAGCTTTTCGCCGCGCTTCAGGGCGTCGATGATTTTCCCGGTCGCGGCGTAGTCGACGTCTTCATAATAGTCATCCCCCACCGCGATCACCGGCGCGTTGACACACGCGCCCGCGCACTCGACTTCCTCGAGGCTGAAGGAACCGTCCGACGTAATTTCTCCCAAGCCGATCCCGAGTTTATCGCGGCACGACTTCACGACATCG
Organism: Rhodospirillaceae bacterium; assembly: GCA_041905525.1. GTDB lineage: Bacteria > Pseudomonadota > Alphaproteobacteria > Rhodospirillales > Rhodospirillaceae > SHVO01. The sequence continues at coordinate 965 of JAYRKY010000048.1, read as the reverse complement.
TTCGAGCCGCGCAGCCAGCACGACAGGCTGGTACAAACCTGAATGTGATTCTTGCCGACAGGCGCCAGCTTGAACATCGTATAGAAGGTCGCGACTTCCATGACGCGGATTGGCGCCATTTCCAGCATCGCGGCGACGTACTCCATCGCGGGGCGCGAGACCCACCCTTCCTGGCGTTGCGCGAGATCGAGCAATGGAATCACGGCACTGGCCTGACGGCCGGCGGGATACTTCGCGATGATCTTCTTCGCCCGTTCCTGCATCTCGGAGGTGAATGCGAAGCTGGCGGGCTGATTTTCCGCCATAACGCGCGCGCTCATCGGTCAACCTCACCGAACACGATATCTATAGAACCCAGCACAGCGGGCACGTCCGCCAGCATGTGACCGCGCAACATGGCGTCCATGGCTTCGAGGTGCATGAACCCCGGAGCACGGATGCGGCAGCGATAGGGCTTGTTGGTGCCGTCGGACACGAGGAAAACGCCAAACTCACCTTTCGGCGCTTCCGTTCCAACGTACGTTTCGCCGGCGGGGACCTTGTAGCCTTCCGTGTACAGCTTGAAGTGATGGATCAAAGCCTCCATCGACGACTTCATTTCGGAACGCGGCGGCGCCAGGACCTTGCGGTCGTTCACGCGCACGGGCCCAGACGGCATTTTTTCAAGGCACTGCTTGATGATCTTCAATGACTGGCGCATCTCCTCGACGCGGACCAAGTAACGGTCATAGCAGTCGCCGCTCTTGCCGATCGGGATATCGAAATCCATCTCCTCGTAGCCGTCGTACGGCTGCGCCTTGCGCAAATCCCACGCCACACCCGACGCGCGCAGGTTCGAGCCGGTAAAGCCCCACGCCAGCGCCTGCTCTTTCGAGACGACGCCAATGTCGACCACGCGCTGCTTGAAGATGCGGTTCTCAGTGAGCAGCCCTTCCATGTCGTCGAGGACCTTGGAGTAGCCGTTC
>JAYRKY010000047.1:0-14601 GCA_041905525.1 Rhodospirillaceae bacterium | reverse complement strand
TTTCCATTCGGAGTCGGTCGGGGTGAATTCGTAGTTGAGCGACAGATCCATGTAGAACGTGCCGTCGCGCGTGTTGTCGGTAATCGTGATGTTGGTTGTATTGGAAATGGGACAACCAGTCGTGCAGACGATCCAGTCGTTGTCCTGTTTGCCTTTGCTGCGGCCGCGCACGGCGAGGCTCGCGCTGAACGGATCGAGGTTGTAGCTCAGTTGTGCACTGAAACGCCATTTCGGATTTAGTGCCCCGGCTTGATCTTCAGGCGGGTTCACGGTGTTGTCCGTATAATCTTTCAGCACGCGTGAGGCCAAGCCGCGAAGCGAGACGTTTCCTTCCCAACCATCGACGACGTCGCTCAAGCGGAACCGATAAGATGCCTCGAGGTCGTATCCGCGAGTCTGCTGGAGCGCGAGGTTGAATGGCTGAATCAGGATACGCGTGATGACACTCGTACCGCCCGCATTCAAGCCGCGGGTAATGGCCGAACAAAACGCGTTATTGCCCTCGAAGCAGTAGTCGACGATCGTTTGCGCACTGACTGTGCCGATCGCATCCTTGATCTTGACGTCGAAGTAGTCGATCGAAGCGTTGAAACCGGGAATAAAGGTCGGCTGCAGGACCATCCCAATCCCGATGGCATCAGCCTTTTCAGGGTTCAGCGCCGGGTTACCTTGGTTGAAGCCCTGATAGCTGACTGGAAGACTGTTATTGAAGCGGTCGAGCACGGTATTGGTATTCGAGGTGCCGCCCGCGAAGTACTCATTCAGGTTCGGCGCGCGGATATCTCGAGAGCGCGTGACACGGAAGCGTACGTCCGGAATTGGGGCGTAGACCGTGCCGATTTTCCACGTTGCGACAAAGCCGGACTGCGAATAGTCGGTCGCACGGACCGCGCCGTTGAGTTCGAGAGAATCAGCCCAAGCCTCGCCCTTCGCCAACGGCACGACGGTCTCAAGGTAACCTTCCTTGACGTTGTACGTGCCAAAGCTCGGCAAAGAATTGCCGAACAGGCCATCGTTTGCGAGCGCCACATCGGCTGCGACGCCGCTAATGCGTTCACGGCGCCATTCGCCACCAAACGCCAGCGAAACCGGCCCGGCAGGCATTTCGAACGGCTCCCCGCTGAAGTTGACCGCCGCGACATCCTGGCGAAACTTCTGGTGCCGCCACATGTAGATGCCGACATAGTCGATCACCGCTTGGCCGTTCACGCCGATGCCGAACGGGTTGTAGGGCACGCAGCCGTTGGTCGGATTCGTCAATGTGGAGCGACAGACGATCACGCCGCTGGGGTTGCGGACCGAGTCCATCGCGAGCGCAAACTTTGATTTGCTCAACGTGTAGGGAATGTCCTCGGCACTGCGCGCAATACCGAGTTGATAGTAGGTATCCCAGGTCCATTCCGTACCAACGGCCGAGAATGTTCCGTTTGCGCCGGTCACCCAACGCACCACGTTGCGGCGGTTGTCGGTGTAGTTGCCTGGCAAATCTGGATGCAAGGTGCCAAGCGTGAATCCCGTTACGCCAAGTGTGACGGCGTTTTGCCGTACGGATTCCGGCAAAAACGGATTGTCTGTACGCACCGCGAGGTTCGCCGGATTAATCTGCGGCAGGGCGCGGGTCAGAACGCCGGAGTAAGTGTAAGATCCTTGCAGGAACACATTCACATTTTCCGTAACGTCATATGCGACGCGGCCGAAGATGCTTTGCGTATCCTGTTTACTGTCGATCGAATTGCCCTTGGTGCCGCGAACCTGATTGGCCTTCCACTGCCCGCCGCGCATTTCGAGGCCGCTGACGAGGTCGCCGTAGACGAATTGATAAGGCGAGCCGCCGGGGCCAAAGGCGATTCCCTTTAGAGGGCCGTTGGTGATGAGCGAACCGTCAGCCCAACCCGCGCCACCAATTTGGGTGAGTACGAGACGCTCCGGCACGGTGCGGCTCTGTCCGGCGCCGGTTCCATAGGCCGGGTTTGTCATCGTTCCCCAGCCGACATCGAGGTTCCATGAACGGTTCCCGTCCATGATCCCGGCTTTGTCCATCATTTCGCCGGAGAGCAGGAAGTGGCCCCGGCCGCTGGCGAACGGCTGTCCGACGGTCAGTTGCACCTGCCATGTCTCGTTATCGCCGTGCGTCGTAATGCCGCCGGAAAGCTCGCCCTTTACGCCTGTAAACTCTTTGTCGAGGATGAAGTTGACGATGCCGGCAACGGCGTCGGAGCCGTACGCCGACGAGGCGCCCCCCGTGACGACGTCGACGCGACTGATCAGCGCTTGCGGAAAGCCGTTGACGTCGACGACACCCGTGGCCAGCGATGGCACCGAACGCTGACCGTCGAAGAGAACGAGTGTCCGATTGGCGCCGAGGTTGCGAAGGTTGAGGGCGTTCACGCCTGCGGTGCCGCCGGAGACCGAAGGCTGAGACGTTTGAGGAGTCGCGCTGCCGGAAAAGACCGGCATCGTATTCACATAGTCCGCGACGTTCGCTGTGGCGCCCGACTGAAGTTGTTCAACGCCGACGACTGCGACGGGGGTGGGGGCTTCGTAACCGTCGCGTACGATGCGCGATCCCGTGACGACGACTTCTTCGACAATCGGAGTGCCGGGGGCCGGAGGCTTCTGCGTGGACTGAGCTGCCGCCGGCAGCGATGCCGCTGATAGGAAAGTGCTCCCGATAAGAACGCTCTTGGCCGACGCTCGGCACATACGAGAAAACGCCATCATGATCCCCCCTCAGGATTATTTTGATCAAAAAGCTAGCTACCCAATTATTGGCCGCGCCTCCGAAATTGCCGCCATCATTGAAGTGTCAATGCGTTGGCTGGTTCAACAAGAATTTTAGGCCCCATGGAGGGGGGGATTTGGAAGCGCGGAACATCTTAGTCTGGCAGACCGCCTTGCCTCGGGTGTATTGAGGACGGCGGCAGCGTAAACACGGCGCACCCACCGGGCGCAGCCGTTTCGGGGAGACTTCGTACAATTCTTTAAAGTGGCTGTCCGGTCGGCGAAGACCCGCGGCCTTTCCTGGGGGGGCGAATCATGCGTCGCGCATTCATTTCTTTGGTCGCGGTCTTTATGTGCGGCACTGCAGCCGCGTTCGCAGCCAACGCTCCCGACCCGGGAACCGAAAAGCTTCGGGCCCTCATCAAGACCATCCCGCCTTTGCCAGCCGAGCGGATCGACATGAAGGTCGCCCCCCGTGTGAAGCTCGAGGGGATCTCCTCCATTGCCGCCGACAAAGCGGGAAATATCTATGTCCTGCACCGCCCAACCGTACCCGATGGCGATCCCGTTGTGGTGCTGGATCAAAGCGGGAAGATGCTGCGATCCTGGGGGCGCGGGATGTACAAAACCCCGCACGGGATACGAATCGACGGCGACGGCAACGTTTGGACGGTCGATGCAAACACGTCCGACGTCTATAAGTTCACGGCCGACGGCAAGAAACTGCTCGAGATAAAGGTCGGCGGCGTTCCGGACCCCACACGGGAGTTTTGCGGCGCGACCGACATCGCATTTGCTCCGAACGGGTCGGTGTATATCGGCGACGGTTACTGCAATGGCCGCGTGCTCGAATACAAGCTCGACGGCACCAAGGTGAAAGAGTGGGGCAAGCGCGGGACCGGGCCGGGAGAGTTCATGAACGTGCACGGCATCGCTCTTGGCCCGGACGGCAATTTATACGTGGCCGACCGTGAAAACGGCCGTCTCCAATGGTTCGATCTGAATGGAAAGTTCCTCGGCGAACGCTCGTTTGGCGGTCAGTTCTACAACATAACCTTCGATTCGAAGGGATACATGTATGCCGCCACTCATTCCAAAGGCGTATCCCTGGACGAGGAATTCAATTTATTGAAGTTCGACTTCAAGTCCGGAAAGATCCTCGGAAAGATCGAGGTTCGCGCCCACGAAGTCGGCGTAGGCGCCGACGGCACCCTTTATCCTGCAACGCGAAGCGAGCAGCTGGTGATGTACCGCCAGAAGTGAGCGTGGTCTCCAAGCGCCGCGGATCAAATGCGTACACGCAGGACTACGTCGGGACCCCCCGTCCGCTCGTCCAGTCTGTCCGGCCGCGATTAAGGGACGACCTCAACTCCAACCCGTTTGTCGATCACGTCGACGAGGCCTTTCCAGATTGGCTCCCAGGCTTGTGCTGTGGAACAGCGGTAGAGGCGAATCGTATAGACCCCATCACCCGGAAAATTGCTGACGTCGAGGATCACGAAGTGAGACGGGGACTCGAAGGACTTCTGCAACTGCCAAGATTTGAAGATGCGCGGTTGCTCGGGCTTTCCGGCCACCGGAACATAGAGGGGGCCGTCGAAGTAGACGAATTGGCCGTCCTGACCGAACTTCTTGAATTCCTGGACCAGCCGCGGCTCTTTCCAGTTCTCGATTTTGATCTTCTCGGACACGGTCGGCGCCGTATCGGGGTGACCGCAGGGAAGATCGGCGGACTGGGCCGGGTTGAACGCGACCCAAAACACCCCGGACATAAGGATTGCCGTAATGCGGCGTGAGACGTCAGGGATGGCCATTTTTCAGTTCCTTATCAACGCGTCGGTCTGCAGCTGAACATGCGGAGTTCAAAACTCGATTTACTTAACTATCGCAACGGACTTACCACGCCGGGCGCGGCTTATGAAGACGACGGCCAGGCAGTAACTAGACGCCTCTACAACCGATTTCCCGTACGCCAAAAAACGCCCCCGGCTAAAACGGCATAAGAATGACCCCATTGCCGCCCGTCCTGGAGCAGTATCTCCTTCGAGCGCAATGGCTCGAGCGGCACGTTCTTCCGCACGATAGGGCCTTGAGGTCATGGATCCAGAAGAAGCTCCCACAGGACCTCGACGCCGATGATGTCCTTCAGGAAACCTACGCGATTCTCTCGTCTCTCGACTCTGTGGAAAGCATAAGAAATCCAAAGTCATATGCCCAGCAAGTGGCCTACTCGGTTATTCTGACCCATCTCCGCCGGGCGAAGATTGTCCCCATGATGGCGGTCGCCGATGTCGATGTGCTGGGCGCGGCCGATGAAATGCCGACGGTCGAGCGGACCGTCTCGGATCGCGACGAACTCCGCCGGGTCGGGGATGCGATTTCAGAGCTTCCGCCGGTTTGCCGCAAAGTTTTTGTGTTGAGAAGAGTCGAAGGACTGAGTCAGCGCGAAATCGCTGAGCGCCTTGGAATCACGACGAAAACCGTCGAGAAACACATTACGAAGGCCGTCCGGATCATGATCGACAGCTTTGGACGTGGGGGCTCCAGCCATGGCCGTGCGTCTATAGAGAGAGAGCATTTTTCCGCGGCGCCGGACGGCGCTCAACTCTCAGAGGATACAACTCTTCGCCCGGACTCGCCCAAGGAACCTGGGTGACAGCGGCGATCACAGGAGGCGTTTTTGGCGGCGATGCGAAGAACCAGCAGCGAAGAACTATACGATATCGCTGCAGCGTGGGTTGCTCGCGTCGACGGCGGCGCGTTGGCTGCTGATGAACATCAAGCATTCCTGACGTGGCTGTCGGCCGACAGCCGTCATAGAGGTGCATTCTTTCGCGCCCAAGCCATCTATCTTTATGCTGGTGCTGCAGACCTCCGCTCAACGGAAGATGATGGAGATCTCCAGACTGCCGACTCCCTGCAAAAGCTTCCGATCGTAAGCCGCCGTAGGGTGGCGTGGCTTACAGCAGCCGCGGCTGCCGCTGCCGGTGCTTGGCTGGTCGCCCGCGGGCCTTTCACGGAAGCGCCGGTGGAATATGCAACGAAACGCGGTGAAATCCGGGCGGTGAACCTCTCCGACGGTTCGGTGATGACTTTGAATACGTCGTCGCGCGCCACAGTCGCCTACGATTCCGGGCGACGGGAGATTCGTCTTGCCGAAGGAGAAGCTGTCTTTGAGGTCGCGAAAGATTCAAAACGCCGCTTCCGGGTGGTATCGCGCGATACCGTCGTGGTGGCGGTGGGAACCAAATTCTATGTGCGGAATCTGCGGTCCGAACCAACGACGGTTGTCGTTGAAGAGGGGGTTGTGGATGTGATGCACACCGCGGGTGCGCGCGTTTCTTCGACGCAGCTTGGCGCAAACATGCGCTCGGTTTCTTATGCGCCCGACGTGGGCGGCGCGCTGGTCACCGGGACGTTGGAGCCCGCCGCTGTCGAAAACGAGATGGCGTGGCGGGACGGCATGATCGCCTTTCGCGGCACGACGCTCGCCGAAGCGGTTCACGAGTTCGACCGCTACGGCGACAGCAAGATCACGATCGAAGACGCGGCGACCGGCCTTCTTCCGATTTCCGGGCTGTTTTCGGCCTATAGGCCGCGTGAGTTCATTGAAACCGTGGCTTTGAGCTTGAACTTGCGGGTCGAACGCGATCCCGCGACTGGCCGGATGACTGTGCGCGGTGGTTTGTAACATGTTGGTCTAAGACGATTTTCCGGATCTTCCGGGTGGGGATTGCCGCGGCTGGGCCGTCTAATATGGAGAGAGATGGCGGCAGCTTGCTGGGGCAGACGGAACGGTTCAGTTCAGCTATTTTATGATCAAAGTTCGCCGCGCGGGATTGGGAGAAATGTCGATGAACTTTCAACGTCTTACACCAGCACTCGCAAGCGCGGCGATCGGCGCATCTTTGTTTGTTGCGGCCACGCCGGCGAACGCCCTCCAATCGCAGAGTTATGTCGTGAATTGGTTCGCAGGTGCAGCGAACACCCAGCCTGACAATTGCGTCGGCGGCATTAACCCGCCTCTGGAAGTTCAATTTCGGAAGGAATTGATCCTGACCGGGATGCCCGAGACGCAGGTCAATAAGATCATCCAGGATTACCTCAACAACGAGAACAGCTACGCGGTCGACACGGCGATCCGGTATCGCGGCCGCTACAACGGCCGCCCGGTCAACGTCTTCAACAATCCGCAAACCATCCCCGACCCTCAGATGAAGGCGGTCGTGGGAAAGTTGGGCTACGGGTTTAACTTGGACGGAAAAGGCAGCGACGACCCGAAGGCGTTCCAGGACCCCGAGACATTGGAGAAGGGCGTCGACAATGAGTTGTTCCGCGCCGTTGGATGTCTCGAAGGCTTCCGCGGTTCGCTCGTGAACCACCCGACGTTTTGGAATTGGATCTGGCAAACCATCCGGGACTCTCAGCCGGCGTGGCTTGTGACGATTTCCGGTGAGGATCTGACGAAAGACGGTCCAGTGACCTTCACCTTCGATCGCGCGCTCGAATACATGGTGTCTAACTCCGGCGGCGAGGCGCGCCCGGACGTGACGTACAGAATTGATCCAGACCCCCGTTCGCACAATGTGTTCAAGGGCGAGATAAGGGATGGGGTCGCCTACATCACCGAGCACGGCAATTTCAAGATGCTCCAGAACTCCTGGGGCGTGCCGGAACTCAACATCCGAAATTTCCATATGCGGGTTAAGTTCAACAAGGATCGCTCCATGGAGGCGATCCTGGGCGGCTACCAGCCCTGGCATCACCTTTACTTCGCTTTCGCGCATGGCGGCCTCAGCCGCGAGACGTCGACGGGAAGTTTGGCCGGTATTTATCATCTCCTGAAGAATCACGCGGATGCAGACCCGGATCCCGTGACCGGACAAAACCGGGCGATTTCCACCAGCTATCATATGAAAGCGGTCCCCGTATTTGCGTTACCGGCGGAACCACCGAAGACATCGCCGCCGAAGCCGGTTGCGAGCGCCGGTGGTGTGTCGAACGCAAGCCGTTAACGCAGAGGTTTTGACACCATGAAGCGGAAGTTCGCAATTAGCGCCGTCACTGCGGCCAGCCTGGCCGTCGCGGCCGGCCTTGTCGCGACGGCGACGCAAACGTCCGCCGCCGATGCGGCGGGCGCGGCGGTGCGCAACGCGGCGGCGCACGTGCCCGGTCCTCCGGTAAATCGGCGCCTGAGCCCGAAACAGTATGAATCCGTCATCCGCGACGTTTTTGGTGAAACCGTCGCCCTTGGCGGGCGCTTCGAGCCGGAGCTCCGTCGCGACGGATTGCTGGCGGTGGGCGCGGGCTATGCAAGCGTCACCTCGACCGGCATGCAACAGTTCGAATCGATGGCGCGCGCGATTGCGTCTCAGGTCGTCGACGAAGCCCACCGCGATCTTCTGATTTCCTGCAAACCCAAAGCCAAGGACGCGCCGGACGACGTGTGTGCCGGACAGTTTCTGGCACGCACTGGACGCGCGCTCTATGGCCGTCCGCTGACCGCCGAAGAACTGCGCGTGCAGGTGACGGCGGCGCATATGGGCGCCAAGGATCTGAAGGACTTCTATCAGGGCCTGTGGCTGAGCCTGGCGAGCATGCTGTCGTCGCCCGACTTCCTGTTTCGCTATGAGAAGCTCGACAGAAGTTCCGAGAAGAACGGGGTCTTCGACCTCGACGCTTACTCCAAGGCGTCGCGTTTGAGCTTTTTCCTTTGGAACTCGCGCCCCGATGAAGAACTGCTCGAGGCTGCCGCGAGCGGGGGTCTCGACTCGCCGCGCGGTATCCGTCGTCAGGTCGAGCGCATGATGGCATCTCCGCGTATTGAAGAAGGCCTTCGCGCGTTCTTCACGGACATGCTCGGTCTCGATGAGATCGACAGCATGGCGAAGGACACGGTGATCTACCCGAAATTCGACACTCTTATTGCGCAGGACGCCAAGGAACAGACCCTGCGCACAATCATGAACGTCGTTTATAAAGAGAACGGCGACTATCGCCAGATTTTCACCACGCCGAAAACTTATCTGACGCGCCGATTGGGCGCGATCTACAACGTTCCGGTCGTCAATAATGCGGCCAACGGCGGCCCCGAGATTTGGCAGGAACATACTTTCGAGGCGGATGATCCGCGCTCGGGGATTGTTTCGCAAATGAGCTTCGTTGCGTTGCATTCGCATCCGGGCCGCAGCTCGCCGACACTGCGCGGCAAAGCCATCCGTGAGACATTGCTGTGTCAAAAGGTCCCCGCACCTCCGGGGAACGTGGATTTCACGCTGTTCAATGATCCGAACGCGCCGAATAAAACGGCGCGCGAGCGGTTGACCGCCCACGTGTCCAATCCGGTCTGCGCGGGCTGTCACAAGCTTACGGACCCCATGGGGCTGGCGCTCGAGAATTTCGACGGCGTCGGGTCTTACCGTACAACTGAGAATGGCGTCGAAATCGACGCGAGCGGGGGCCTCGACCGCGCCCAGTTCACGAACGCCGCCGGTCTCGGAAAGGCCTTGGCCGCAAGTCCGGCCTCGACCTCGTGCGTGTTGAACCGTCTTGTGTCGTACGGTTTGGGGCGGATGCCGGACCGCGCGGAAATGCCGTGGGTGAAAGACCTTGAGAAGCGCTTCGTGGAAGACGGCTATAGCGTGTTCAATCTGATGGAACGGATTGCCAATGATCCGGCCTTCTATAAAGCGAGCGCGCCGAAGCAAAGTGTCACGACGGCCGCGGATTTAGCGTCACCACCTGCGAACTGAACGGTAGGAACAAGCCTAGCGCTACGGAGGATAAGAGAATGAAGGCTCAACTAAACAGGCGCGCCCTTCTGCGCGGCGCCATGGGTGCGGGTTTTGTCTCTGTTGGAATTCCGTTTCTCGATTGTTATCTGAACAATAGCGGCACAGCATTCGCCGCATCCGGAGCGCAGCTGCCCGTCGTATTTGGAACATGGTTCCAAGACCTGGGCTTCAATCCTGGCCGCTGGGTGCCGAAGACGACCGGCTTCGATTACGAGAACAATATCGAGCTCAAGCCGCTGGATCCCTACAAGAAGAAAACCATCCTCATGAGCGGTTTCCAATACTTCCTCGACGGGAAGCCGCTGGAGACACATACGACGGGCGTCGAGATTGTCACCACCGGCGGCATCGCCCAGCAGGCGGATGCCCTTGCCAGCCACGACAGCCTCATTGCGGATGTGATCGGGACACGTTCGCGGTTCCGTTCGCTCGAAGTGTCGCTGAGCGGCGGCAGCCGCAGCCGCTCCAAGCGCGCGGCGAGCGCCAATAACCCGGCGGAAGGTTCCCCGGTAAACTTGTACGCACGAATTTTCGGACCCGATTTCAAGGATCCGAACGCCGCCGATTTCACGCCCGACCCGGTGGTGATGGCGCGCAAGAGCGTGCTGTCCTACGTGACCGAGGAACGCAAAAAGCTCATGACGGACATTGGTGCATCCGACCGTCATCGTCTGGACCAGTACTTCACATCCATCCGCGAAATCGAGCAGCAGCTGAACCTTGAACTTCAGAAGCCGGAATCGCTTCCGCAGTGCCGCGTGCCTGGAGCCGTGGAGGAAACGAAGCCGAGTAGTCTGGTGACCGCGGCTTCGGCCAATAACAAAATCTTTGCGCCGCTGCTGGCGCATGCGGTTGCTTGCGGTCAGACACGCGTCCTCAACGTCGGCGTCGGCTCGCAAGGCCTGCGCAAGGAAGGCTCCTCGCAAACGTGGCACGGCTGGACTCACGAGGAAGCAATCGACGACAAGTTGGGCTACCAGCCGGAAGTGACCTACTTCATCACCGAAAGCACAAAGATGCTGGCCGACTTCCTGCATGCGCTGGACACTTATCAAGAGGGGCCGGGCACCGTGCTGGATCGTATGGCGGTGATGTGGATGACCGACCACGGCTACGCGCGCACGCACACGATGGACAATGTGCCCGTGATACTCTTCGGAAGCGCGGGAGGCCGCTTGAAGACCGGCCAGCATCTCGCCTTGACCGGCGACCCGGCCACCCGGGTTGGCTTGACCATGCAGCAGGTCTTTGGGGTGCAAGTGAGCGAGTGGGGGCAGCAATCCAATAAGACCTCCAAGACCATTACCGAAATCCTTGCCTAAGCGGCGGGCCTTGGGGAGGAGACGAAAGATATGAGTTCGGTTCGTTCGATATTGGGGATTGCTACCGCCGTGGCGGCGGCTGTGAGCGCTCCGCTTATGCTCTCTGGCGCCGTATACGCTGCGGATCGCGGCGCGCCGGTCTACTCAACTCCACTCGGCATCACGCTGCAGCCATTGGGCATCGCCCAGGGGTGGGGCTTAGGCAAGGACGTCGCCGCGACAATTCCGCGCGATGAAATCGCATACACAGATCTCGCCGGCATGACCCTTTATACCTATGACAAGGATCCGCCGGGAAAATCGACGTGTGTCGCCGAGTGCGCGAAGAAATGGCTGCCGATGCCGGCGCAGGCAAACGCGGTGCCGTTCGGCGAGTGGTCGATCATCAAGCGCGATAGCGGGGAACGTCAGTGGGCGCTCAAAGGCAAGCCGCTGTATCGCTTCGTTGAGGACGTGACGCCCGGCTCAGTGGGCGGAACCAATGTCTTTTATAACATGAACCGGGGACCTCTCGCCGGGCACCGAGGGGCTTACTACGGCAAGCGCATGCAGCCGACGCAGCCGCCTGAGGGATGGCAGGTTGCGCTCCTTTACCCGGTCGCGGATCTTGCGCTGCCGACAGGATTCGGCGCCAAGGAAGTGCAGGATGCGGCTGGAATTGCGCTCGTCGATAGCCGCGGCCATACGCTCTATACGATGAAGGGCAACCTGTCGCAGGAAAAGCAAGCGTGCAAACAGGGGCGCTGCGCCGAGGTTTGGATCCCGCACGCGGCGCCTCGCCTGGGCTTACCGGTCGGCGACTTCACCGTGAAGGCGCGGGCCGACGGAACAAGCCAATGGCATTACAAAGGCCTGCCGCTCTACCGCTACGCTGGAGATTACAAGCCTAATGTCGCCGAGGGCGATGGAATGGATGCGTCGTGGGAAGTCGCTTACGTGGCGCGCTATTACATGCCGCCCGAAGTTGTCATCCATAAGACCGCGAGCCAGGGCAAGACTCTCGCCACTAAAGCCGGCATGACCCTCTATCGTCGCGATGGCTGGCTCTATCAGTCCGGCGGAGGACACAGTTTCCCGCGCGGGCAATCCGCACGCCCAGCCGTTGGCCGCGATCTCGGCACGGAACGCCATTGCGGCCAGCAGTTCGACAGCATGGCGGCCTTCGGGGATTGTGAAGTCGTGTGGCAACCCTTCCTCGCCCCTGACAACGCCCAGCCGTCCGGCTTCTGGGATATCGCGACGCGCCGCGACGGGAAAAAGCAGTGGGTCTATCAGGGATACGCCCTATGGACGTTCGCGGGCGACAAGAAGCCTGGCGACATCAATGGCCATGACGCCTACGACATCGCGGTGAGCGACGACCCGCGGGTTCTCGTCGACGTGGGGACGCAGATGGACGGGTCCTCCGCGCTGTACTGGAGCATTGCTGCGCCATAAGCTTACGGGCGCGATCAGCCGACTCAGCCGCCGTGGAAATCCCACGGCGGCTGAATTGTTTCCGGCACGATTATGAATCGCCTGCCTCGGAGATTAAATCCATACTGGTCGACGATGAGCGCTGTCGGTTCGCACGATTATCGCGCGTCGCGCCTTTGGCTGCAGATGAGCATCGTGTGGACGTCCTCGGGGGAAGGGTGGATCTGGAGTGATGCGTTCAAACGCCCATTCGTGGATCCGCCGTGCTCTGCATAGCAAGGGATTGGCCCTTGCCATGGCGCTTTGTCCGAGCGTCGTCCATGCCCAGGAACGTACTTTTGACCTCGCCGCCGGCTATGTGGTCGATGTCATTCCCGAGTTCGCCCGTCAGGCCGGCGTTCAAATCCTGGCGCCAGCTTCGAATCTCAAGGGGGTGAAATCTCCCGCGATCAAAGGGCGTTGGGACGTTCGCGAAGCACTGGCCAAACTTCTCGAACACACCAAGCTCGAGATCGCGCTCTACTCCGGCGGCACTTTGATCCTTCGTGATGCGAAACCTCCGATGAGGGCAGCGGAAAAGCCACCTCTGGCGCGGTCGCAAGTGATGGCCGCGGCCCGTCCGCCTGCAGATCGACCATCGCAGCTCCATGACAAATCCGAGATCGACATTGACGAAATCGTCATCACGGGTTCGCGTATCATTCGAAGTGGCTACGAAGCGCCCACGCCCGTAACCGTCGCCGGATCCCAAGAAATTCAGGCGGCGAGCACGATCAACATCGCCGATTTCGTGAATACCTTGCCCGCGTTAGCGGGAAGCGCGACGCCGGGTAATTCGCAAAAATCCACGAGTTCGGGAACCGCTGGGATCAACGCGCTGAACTTGCGAGGTCTAGGGACGACGCGAACGCTCGTTCTTCTCGATGGTCAGCGCTCCGTGCCCACGACGGTGACCGGACTCGTCGATGTGAACAATTTTCCGCAAGGACTTGTTTCGCGCATCGACATCGTCACGGGCGGCGCGTCGGCGGCCTATGGCTCCGACGCGCTGTCGGGGGTCGTCAACTTTGTCTTAGACAAGAGGTACGAGGGCGTTAAGGGCGAGGTCTCCGGGGGGCTCACGACATACGGAGATAACGCTTCAGGAAAGGCGTCGCTCACGGCGGGCGCGGGGTTCGCCGCCGGCAGAGGGCATGTTTTGGCAAGCGCGGAGGCCTTCTATGTAGACGGCGTTTTAACCTCTCCGCGCGCGTGGAATCGCGAAGGATGGAAGGTATTCGACAACCCGCTCTATACGCCGACGAACGGCGCGCCTCGTTTGATCGTCCGTAGTGAGACAGGGCTCAGTACCGCGACACCGGGGGGCATCATTACGGACACGGCACTTCGAGGAATCGATTTCGGAGTTGGAGGGGCGCCGCGACAATATAACTACGGCTCTTTGGTGAGCGATCCCTATCATGTGGGTGGAGACTGGAAGTCCTCCAATACGGATTCGAATAGCTCACTTGAGGGCCGGGTCAATCATCAGTCTGTTTTCGCGAGGGCGGACTATGAAGTATCCGAAGATGTGAGCGCTTACGTGCAGGCCTCCTGGGGATTTTCATACGCGCAGAATTTCAACGCGAAGCAATACAACATCGCAAATCTCACAATCCGTTCGGGCAATCCTTTCATACCACCCGATGTGCAGGCCCGAATGACGGCGTTGGCTGTGTCGTCCTTTACGCTCGGGACGACCAACGCCGATCTTGATCGCATCTCTCAAATGAACGGGCGGTCGGTAAACCGATATGTCGTGGGCGCGTCCGGGCGCTTTGGCTTGTCCGACACAAATTGGTCGTGGGAAGCCTATTACCAAAGCGGCATCGGGCGGTCTTCCGAGCGCGTGAGTACGACCCTTCGCTCCGCCTATGCCGCCGCTATCGATGCTGTCAGAGACCCGCGCTCTGGTGCGATTGTCTGCCGGACGAGTCTGACTGACCCGAACAGTGGGTGCGTTCCCTATAACACCATGGGAATTGCCGTTAACTCGCGCGCCGCCGTCGCGTTCGTCAGCCAGAACGCCTACAGATACCAGAGGTTTAACGAGGATGTCGGCGCGGTGACGGTGCAAGGAGAGCCCTTCTCCGTTCCGGCGGGGGCTGTATCGGTCGCGCTGGGCGTGGAGCGGCGGCGGGAAGCCGTCCGTGGAATTTCATCGGCGGCGGATCAGGCGCAGGACTTATTTGTAGGCAACTTCCTGCCCAATACCGGGAGCTACGCGGTGACCGAAGGCTTCGTTGAGACCGTCGCGCCGGTCATAAGCGACGGTGCGGTCGGAAAATCACTCGATCTAAACTTCGCCA
>JAYRKY010000054.1:0-2598 GCA_041905525.1 Rhodospirillaceae bacterium | reverse complement strand
CGGCACCCGCCGGTCAGTTGGCCGGCAAATGGAGCTTCATGAAAGCATCGAATTTCTTGTAAAACATGAAAACGTTGGCGTCTTCGCGGTAGCCATGGCCTTCCTCGGCCACAAACGTATAGTCAACCGGCAGGCCGGCGCGCTCAAAAGCCTTCTTGATGGCTTCGCCGTTGGCAATGTCCACGTTGAGATCCTCGCCGCCGTAGGCATGCATGACCGGCGCGCGGATCTTCTTGACTTGCAGGGTGGGCGAGGTGCGCTCGAACATTTCGCGGTCCGCGCCTGCATCGCCGTTGGTGCGCTTGGTCAGGACGCCAAAATCGCCGTACCGCTGCGCCGGCTGCGTCGTCTGATGGACAAACATGTCGGTGACGCCGACATAATTGATGCCGAATTTGTAAAGGTCCGGAGAGCGCACCAGCTGCATCAGCGTTGAATAACCGCCAAAGCTGGCGCCGTAGACGCCGATCCGGTTCTTATCGGCAAATCCCTCCTTGATGGCCCACAGCACACCGTCCTCGATGTCGTCCTGTGTCTTGTCACCCCACTGCTTGTAGCCGCCGCGCAGGAGCTTCAAGCCGTAGCCGGTCGAATTGCGGAAATTCACCTGCAGCACGGCATAACCGCGGTTGGCCATGAACTGGACTTCCGGATTGAAGCGCCACTCGTCGCGCGCCCACGGCCCGCCGTGCGGGTGGACGATCATCGGCACCGGATTGCCCGGCTTGTACGACTTTGGCAGGGTGAGGTAGCCCTCGATGCGCGGGCCGTCGCGCGCGGTGAAAGCGATCGGCCGCATTTCGCACATCTGATCCGGCTTGATCCACTCGCGGAACCGGATCAGTTCCGTCAGCGAGGGTTTGGTGCGGTCGTACATATAAACCGTACCGGGATTGCGGTCGGAGCGGGTGGTGACCAGCATCTGGTCGCGAATCGCGCCAAACGTATTGATGGCGCCCGGAAAGGTGCTATCCAGTTCGGCCTGCACCCGGGCGTACTTCTCGTCGAACCACACGGTCTTCTGCTTGTCGGCCGTGTAGGTGACGCCGATCACCTGGTCGTCGGCGTCGTCGCTGGCGAAGCGCAGACCGGCACGCCCGGCGCCCCACACGGTCGGGACCACCAGATCGTAACGCTCATCGGCATAGACCAGCTTGCCAAGTTTCTTGCCGGCAATGTCGAATTCGTACAGCGCCTTGGTGTCCCGTCCCACGTTGGCGGAAACGTAGAGCTTGCCGTTCCGGTCGAACGCCTCCGGCGTGATTTCCTCGCCCAGCAAGTCCCATTCGTACATCTTTTCCCACGGCGCCTTTTCATCGGCGCGGTAGTAAAAGGCGGCGGTCATGGCCTTGCGGTCCTGCGAAACGGCTGCGCGGGGAATCTGGTCCTTGTCGAACACCCAGCGGTCGACCTTGCCGGGGCTGTCGAAAGTGACGAGCGTCTTGCGGCCGGTACGCGTATTGACCCGATACACGTCGGTGCTTTCGCTGTCGCGCTCGTTGCTGCGGACGAGGATTTCATCCTTGGAGCCGCGCACCGGACCCAGCGGGGTGAAGATGCGCAGAATGCGCTGCCCTTCGTCGGCCTTGGCCCGCGACGGCTTGTTCAGCTCGCGGGGATTGCTGCCGTCGACGTCGATCGCGTACACCCCGCCGTTGCCGCGAAACTCAAATCCCTGCTGATCGCCGGTGGAGAACACCAGGCGTCCGTCGCCAAGCCAGAAAAAGCGCTCGATGTCGGTGTCGGTCGCCGCCGTGACGCGGCTGAGTGCGCGTTTTTCGAGATCCAGAACGACGAGGTTGTAGCGGCCCTTGAACGGCGCGATCGCCGCAAGCAGTTTGGTGTTCGGCGACAGCGCGATATTGCCGAACTCCGGCTTCTTGAACAGGGTTTCAACGGGGATTTCCTGGGCCATCGTCGTGCTTGCGGTGACGGCCAGCGCGACGCACAACAGGGCTGAACGCAGATGTCCAAACATCGTTACCTCCGGGAATGGGTGGCGCGGGGTTCAAAAAAGAACAGGGGGGCTTGCGCCCCCCCTGTCCGCTACACGTGAATCAACGACTATTTCCAGCTATAGACCGCGCGAACGTAGTAGTAACGCTGCATCGGCGAATCGGTGGAGTTGGCGTAGCCGTCGTTCTCGTTATCCGAGAAAGGCGGCTTCTTGTCCATGATGTTGTTGGAGCCGACCGATATCTTCAGGTTCTTGATACCGGTCCAGGCCACCTGGAGGTCGGCCGTGGTGAACCCGCGGACGTACTTATCGGTAACCTGGTTGTTTTGCAAGAAGTGGTTGCGGTAGCGGATGGTAAGCCCCGTTTCCCAGTCGCCCTTGGACCAAAACGCGGAATTGGTCGAATTCACCTTCGGGAACTGATACGTGCCTGCGGCGTTGACCAGCGGCTGGCTCGGCGCGGTCTGAATCTTGAAGTAGTCGATATAGCTGGTCGACGAATTCAGATTGATCTTGCCGTAGGAACCGATCGTGAAGCGGTAGCGCAGGTCGAGATCGACGCCCTGCGTGTATTGCCGGGCCGAGTTGAAGTAGCTGGAGAACAGGCCGAAGCGCGTGTCCGATGCCACCCCCTGGAGAGG
>JAYRKY010000053.1:0-2761 GCA_041905525.1 Rhodospirillaceae bacterium | reverse complement strand
TATAATTCGCCTGCTCAGAACGCTGTCTTTCCTTCTGCTCACTTATCCGGAGGACCCATGACACTGTCTTTGCATACCACTCACATCTCCACCGCCGACCCCGCTGTCCGCAAGATTGGGCTGCACGATCTTAGTTTTGCCCTCCGCCAGGGCCTTTCGGACTTCGCGGCGAAACCCACCCACCTTTATTTTCTGGCGCTGATTTATCCCCTGGTAACGCTCGGCGCGTTTCTCGTGGTCTTCAACTACGACCTTCTTCCCCTCGCCTTCCCGGTGCTCTCAGGGTCGCTGCTGATTGGCCCGGTCGTCACCATCGCCATGTGCGAGATCAGCCGCAAACGGGAGCGCGGCGAGGATATCTCGCCCTCCAATACCGGAAACTTCCTCCGCAACCCCGCGGCGCCGCAAATCCTGGTGCTCGGCGGTGTTCTGCTGGCGCTTTTCCTCTTTTGGATCGCGACGGCGGCGACGCTTTACGACATGACGCTTGGCGACCCGTGGCGCGCCGTCGAACCCACATCGGCGCGCGACTTCATCAATCGCCTATTCGCGACACCGGAAGGATGGACTCTGATCGGGATCGGCAATGCGATCGGCTTGGTCTTCGCCGTCACCGCGCTGTGCTTGAGCGTCGTGTCGTTTCCGCTTCTGTTGGACCGGAACGTCCGCGTCGGCACCGCGATCAGGACCTCGTTCAAGGCCGTCGCCGCCAATCCTGTCGTTCTTGGCGTTTGGGGCGCGCTGGTCGTGGCCGCCTTGGCGCTGGGAGCGGTCCCGTTCCTGGTCGGCCTGGCGCTCTGCGTGCCCGTGCTCGGTCACGCAACCTGGCACCTCTATCGCCGACTGGTTGTATAGGATCGAAGGGAGTTGGTGAGCCCGGATGGATTCGAACCATCGACCACCGCATTAAAAGTGCGATGCTCTACCGCTGAGCTACGGGCCCGACCGCGAGAGGGCCGCACCATAGGGGCGGCCCCTCCCCCGGTCAAGAAAAGTCGGGAAGCGATTGCGAGGCCGCGGTCCAGCCCGTAAAGATGATGGGCCGGTGTCTGGCGTACACGTGCGCGGCTTATGCAATCCTTTGAAGATCAGAGAACTAGAGCGTTAACGCTCCTGGCCGCCGGCGACTTGCCGGGGGCGTTACAGTGCGCCTCTGCCGCTCTGTCCCTGGTGCCGGACGATCTTCCGACTCTAGGTCTTCTTGCCGACCTCCACGAGAAAACGGGTGACGCCGCCAAAGCCCTCGAGATGTGCCGGCGGCTCTCCAAGCTCGCGCCGCAAGATCCCGCCCCTCATCTCAAGGCCGGCCAGATCAGAATGAGCCGGGTCGATTATGCCGGGGCGGAGAAAGAGTTCGCCGCCGCCCTGCGCCTGGACGCAAGCGCCACTCCCGCGGTGGAGGGCCTTACCCACCTCTGGCGTCTGAGCGGCAAGACCGCCGAAGCCCGCACTCTCCTTTTGGAGACCGCCAAAGGCGAAGCCTCGCCCGAGCGCGCCGCGATCGCCCGTTTCAAGGCGGCGTTCACTCAGCCGGTGATCGCCTCGGGCCTGGACGAAATCGCGGAGAGCAGGGCCGAATATGCAAGGCTGTTGGCGGCGGGGCCGGCAGCACCGATCGGCGATCCACTCGCCGCGGGTCTGGGCCCGAACTTCTTTCTTGGCTACCAGGGACAAAACGACCGGCCGCTCCAAGAGGCGCTTGCGCACTACTATCGTAAAGCTTGCCCCGCCCTTGTATCGACCGCGCGTCATGTCGGCCGGCGACCGGGATCGAAAATTCGCGTCGGGATCGTCTCGAACTTTTTCTCCCACCACACCGTCGGCTATCTGACCCACGGTTTGATCGAGGGACTGGACCGGGCGCGCTTCGAGCTGATCCTCTTCCGGACACCACACGCGCTGCAGGATACAGCGACGCCGCGTTTTATGGCGGCCGCACCTTGTGTCGATCTCCCAAATGACGTGAGCGCCGCGCGCGATGTCATCGCCGACGCTCAGCTCGATGTGGTCCATTATCCTGAGATCGGCATGGACCATATGGCCTACTTCCTCGCCTTCGCCCGCCTGGCCACCTTACAAACCGTGGCCTGGGGCCATCCGATCACCACAGGACTTCCAAACATCGATCATTTCCTGTCGGTGGCGGACATGGAGCCGGAAAATGCCGATGCGCATTACACGGAATCCTTAGTGCGACTAAAGGGTCTGTCCTTCGCCGGCGAGCCGCCAGACGCACCCGCGGCGGATAAGCAGTCGTCCGGACTGCTTCCAGGGCCCGCCTATGTCTGCGGCCAGAGTCTCTTCAAAGTTCACCCGGAGTTCGATGCCACGGTCGCCGCTCTGCTGGATGCGGACCGCGAGGGCCATGTTTACTTCGTGAGCTTGGGTGTGCATGCGGACAAGCTGTTCCGCGCGCGCCTTGCCCGCTCGATCGGCGCGCATATGGATCGTCTTCACCTGCTGCCGCGCACGACAAAAGCCGGATTTCTCCGCCTCGTGAAATCCGCCGATGTCGTCCTCGATGTGCCGCACTGGTCCGGCGGCAAAACATCGCTGGAGACGCTGGCGCTCGGCACGCCGGTGATCCATCAGCCGGGCGCATTCATGCGCGGACGGCACACGCTGGCCTTCTACCGGCGCATGGGCGTCACGGCACCCGTTGTGGAGTCAGCGGCGCACTATGTAAAGACCGCCATCGGTCTCGCCCACGACACGGCCGCGCGGGCAGAGGTGCGCGGCCAAATAGAAGAAGCCCAATCCA
>JAYRKY010000046.1:0-16317 GCA_041905525.1 Rhodospirillaceae bacterium | reverse complement strand
CCTCGGAGCGCTTACGATCACCCCCGACCTCGGCATTGGCTTCGATGCCCGGCGAGAAGGCGCGGTTCCGCTGACCGTCAACGCCTTTGGGCGCGGCGAAGTATCCGTCACTGTAAAAGGCGCCGGGCCAGAGGCGTTCCAGCGTCTGCGCCTGAAGCTGCCGCCGGCGCGGGCGATCTTTGAGCTTGAGTCCTTCAGTGCCGCCTTCACGGGCGAGCGCGAACAGAAAACGGTGAACCTGCTGCAAGAGGGCGCGCGCCGCTTAGTGTGGGTCAATGCCGAGACTGCGGCCGGCGCCGCCAAGGCGACGACGCGGGACGGCACGACCTTCGAAGTCGACTTGTCGTCCGATACGCCGGGCTGGGTGCACATGCTGACGTTGCGCCTGCGTTTCAAATATCTCCGTCTCGACGACCTGTTCCGGTGAGCCGCATGACAAATCGCCTCTGCATGGTCACCACCAATTTCAACTACGGCGCCTATCTCGACGACTGCATGCGCTCGATCGTGCACACCAAGGGCTTCGAACGGGTCGACTACGTTGTGATGGACGGCGGCTCGACGGATAATTCGCTGGAAATCATCAAGCGTTACGAAGGTAAGCTCACCCACTGGCAGTCCCAGAAGGACGAGGGGATGTACCATGCCATCGAGCAGGGCTTCGCGAAGTCCGACGCCGCCTACATGGGTTGGCTGAACTCCGACGATCAGCTGGCGCCCTGGGCGATCCAGACCGTGCTCGATATTTTCGACCAGTTGCCCGAGGTGCAGTTCATCACCTCACGCTTCCCGATGCAGGCGCGCAAGGATGGCACGGTGGTCAAGACCACCATTCTCGCCGGCGTGGACAATTGGGGTTTCTTCAACGGTGAGCACATCCGTACGCTGGGACTGCCGTCCACGGGTTGGATCGTGCAGGACTGCACCTTTTGGCGCCGGTCGCTCTGGGACTCTGTCGGCGCGAGCTTCGATCATTCCCTAAGCCTGGCGGGCGATTTCGAGCTTTGGGCGCGATTTATGATGAAAACCGATCTCTACATCGTCCCCGTTCCGCTCGGGATCTACCGCATTCAGGGGAACAACAAGGCGATGGTGGGCCGCGACGCTTACCGCGATGAGTGCGTGAAGGTCCTGCAACGCTATTCGCCGGTCATCCCCACGGACGTGCAAAAGCTGGGCGAACGCGTGGTCGCCAAGAAACTCGCGACCGTGGGAATCTCGAACCTCATCGACGCGAACAAGCGCACCGGCATCAAGACCATCGCCTTCGACTACGAGCAGAACCGGTACTTCCCGTTCGAAGAACGCTGATCATGGCGGAAATCGACGCGCGCTCCCTACACCCTGACACCATTCTGGTCGCGCGCGGGCCGGGCGAAACACGCTACGCCCTGCTTGCCGAAGATACGGTGCTGTCCGTGGTTCACCGCCGCGACGCTGAAGTGCAGCCCGGCGCGATCTATCACGGGCGGGTGAAGGGGCCGGTCCCGGGTGTGGCCGCCGTCTTCGTTGATTTCGGCGAGCCCCTTCCGGGCGTTCTTGCCGTGAAAGCGCCGCCGGCTGACGGAAGCGCCGTCTCCGTCGCCGTTGCGGTCCCGCCCCGTCCGGGCAAGGGCGCGGAATTGAAAGTCGCCAAGGCGCCTATCGCCTCCGACGCCAAGATCCCCTCCTTGGTCGCGCCCGCGCCCGAACCCGTGGTCGAATGGATGGCGCGTTATGGCGCCGCGATTCGGTCGGTCGTTTGCCAGCCGCTGCGCGAAGTGGCGCGCGTGCGGGGACTGATCGAGGCGGACACACTGGTAGAGTCCCATTCCGCAGATGCCGATCTCTTCACCGCCTACGGCGTGGATGAGACGATCGAGGCGGCGCTGCGACCCGAGGTCAAACTGCCCTCGGGTGGATCGATCATCATCGAGCCGACCCGTGCATTGACGGTGATCGATGTGAACTCCGGTCCATCGGAGCCTTCGCGCGCGAATTACGAAGCCATGGCGGCGGTGGCCCTTGAGCTGCGCCGGCGGAACATCGCCGGGCATATTCTGATCGATGTCATTCCGACGAAGGCCCGCGCGTCCTTGCCGCGTATCTTGACCAAAGCCCTGAGCGCCGATCCGAACCCTGCGCAAGTTGTGGGACTGACCGCGCTGGGACTTCTTGAAATGACGCGCCAGCGCACCGGTCTCTCCCTCTCCGAAGTGCTTCTCGACAAGGGTGAACTCAGCGCCGCGACGGTCGCGTACAGTGCCTTGCGCGCAGTGGTCCGGGCCTCGTCACGGAGTGGAACGCCCAGGTGGTCCATTTCGCTCGCTCCGGACTCGGCGGCCCTCTTGCAGGGACCGCTGTCCAAAGCCATGAGTGAGGCGCGCGATCTCGCTAAAACCGAGATCCACATCATCCCGCGCACCGACTTCAAACCTGATCAGATCGACATCCGTCCCGCCTAAAAAGCCAAAGCGCTTCGCGGGAGGGGACCGCGCAGGGGCGGCGGTCGTGCTCAGCAAAGCTGCTCCGACGGCGAGGGTTGGAAGGCACAGGGGAAACACGAAAGGGCCGCGTAAACGGGTTGCGTTTCTTTACGCACACCCTAGGGGCGCGAGTGTCTGCCCGCACGTGAGGAGGGGTATGAGCGCGAGGAGCGGTGGTCTAGGGGGCCGAAACCGAAAGTATAAGAAGCCTGGGCCTACGGCTTGACGCCGGGCGCCGGTTCGCCCGACATTCCGCTCATGTCGTCGGATGATGCCAATCCTCAAGAAAAGACTGCGGCGGTGCGCGTCACGGCTGCGAAATGCGCCCGCTGCGGCGAGCCGGTGCAAGCCCGCTACCGGCCCTTTTGCTCGGCCCGCTGTGCCGAGATCGATCTGGGCTCGTGGTTCACGGAGCGCTACCGCGTGCAGACCGAAGATGCTCCCGTGGACGCTCCCCGCGCCGGCGAGAGCGAGGCTTAGGCGAAGGGCAGGAAGCAAGCCGGGCGGCGGGGGCGCGGCCGGGCCCAGGGCGTATTTTGAGACCCGGTCCGGGCGCGAGGTCCATAAAAAGGGCTTTCCGCTCAAGTTCTTAGGGTGCAATCGGGCATCTGGACACCCGCCGTCTTCTCTAATATAAGACGCGCCTCTCCAAGAGGTCTGACCTCAATGCCCAGGTAGCTCAGTTGGTAGAGCAGCGGATTGAAAATCCGCGTGTCGCTGGTTCAATTCCGGCCCTGGGCACCATCTCCGCTTAAAGCATTGAAACGGCTCGATAATACGCTTCCACTTCGTGGAGTGAGAAATGTCTCACCACGGAAATGCAGAGCAATTTCAATGCGGGTGTGATTCCGAAGGTGACGACGCCAATTAAAGACAACTTACTGCAGATGGTCACGTTGAGGGGCTGGTCTTCTTTCAGACAACAACTGGGCTGCCAACCTCCAAAGCAAGGGCCCGCACTTCTGGGGCCTAGTGCGGTATCGATCATTTTTTCCCGTGCGGATTACGTGCGGGCGCGGGGAGCGAGGCGGTACTTACGCATTGCGGCTTGGTCGCTTTTGGCGGGTAGCCATGACGTCCCGTTCAGGGCCCATTACGCCGATCGAGCGATGTAGCGGGCTAGGTGGCGATCGATCTTCGAGGAGTGCGTGGCTAACCAATCGAACAGAAAGATGTTGATCCAAAAGAGAATGGTTCTGGTGGATCGGTCTCCAACGCGAATGGCTGATGACAGTTGCTCGAGTCTTCTCACGAACTGCCGATGTTCATGTAGATGCTCGGTCATCAATGGATAACCAGAATTTTCCATGAGTTTTTTTCGTCGGCAAAGTGTTCAAGGGAGTATTCTTTCAATCCGACCAGGACCTCCTCCGTCGTGCTTTCGCTGCCACTTCTGACCGCGTCGCGTAGCTTCTCGTAGATTTCGACAAGGTGATGGTGCTGCTCGTCAATGTTGGGATGGCCGGTGTCATACGCGGCCCTCCACAAGAACTCTTGATTGGCATCATCTGGGGAACTGCGTCTGTCGGCCTGCTTGGTGACACACCTATTGATGTATAGTTTCGCGAGAGGGTCGTCCTTTGCGACCTGATCGTATCGTCGGAAGATTTCACAGGCTTCCTTGTAGTAGCCGAGGTGAAAACAGGAGACGCCGTCTTCAAAGAGGTCGAGTCCTGTGGTCTTGATCGAAGCAAGCTCGTCGTTGTCCTCGTCAAAGATCTCGTAGACTGACACGGGGCGCGAGCGTCCCTTGACCTGTATTCGATCTACGAAGCGGACAGCCAGTGCTGTAGGGTCTTCAAGATTAAGGTAGGTCGTTTCACTTATGAGTAAGCGGGAACCGTATAGCTTTGTTAGGTCTTGAATTCGCGATGCCACGTTGACGCAATCACCGATCACGGTGGTTTCTAGTCTCTCTGCATTTCCAACCACGCCTAGCGCCGAATAGCCAGTGTTGATGCCAATGCCAATTTCCGCTGTCGGCAAGGATTGAAGTTTTCTCTCCCGATTAAATCTGCGCACGCGATCCAGCATTTCATTTCCAGCAGCGACGGCCTCGTCTGCGGACTTGAAAATCGCGAGCGCGCCGTCACCCAAAAACTTATCGATCACTCCGCCATGCCCGTGAATCGGAGCTTCATACTGAGCAAGGTAGCCATTGAGTGTCCGAAAAATCTCCTCAGGCTTAAGTTCTTCAGACATCGAGGTAAAATTGCGAATATCCGCAAACATGATGCTGGTTTTCATTTCGACGAAATCGCCCAGTTCCACCGCGGCAATGTCGCTCTTGCCAAGAAAGTTTAGGAAGGTCCGGGGGACGAAGTGACCATAAGCATGTTTGGTCTTTCTAAGCGCGGCCACGGCCAGACGGTGCTCCGCGCGTGTACGCAAAACGGCGGTGTCTAGTTGCTCAGTTGAAAGTTCCTGATTCATTAAAACTCGCCATCTCGGGTTGGAACTCTAGAGAATGGCAGAAGTCTGGAGTTGGCAATCTGGCCCCTGGGGTGAGGGGCATAGAAAAATGGGTAGCGAGAGGTGCGACAAATCGGCGGAAGGTACCAATAAACCGCGGGAAGAAGATTTGTCGCACG
Organism: Rhodospirillaceae bacterium; assembly: GCA_041905525.1. Taxonomy (GTDB): domain Bacteria; phylum Pseudomonadota; class Alphaproteobacteria; order Rhodospirillales; family Rhodospirillaceae; genus SHVO01. Next base: position 11,261 of record JAYRKY010000046.1, on the reverse strand, counting down.
CGCCGCTAACTTATTGAAATAACAGATTTGTGGCGGCCCGGCCCTGGGCACCATTTTCTCTCAAAGCCTTGAACCCGCTCAAAAGTGCCATTCCATTTCGCACGGCAGGAATGTCCGACTGCGAAATGCCACACAATTTCAATGAGGGTGCGATTCCAGATCGGAACGACGCCACGCCGGTGTAGTTGGCAGCAAATGGTCACGCCGAGCAGTTTGTTTTCTAGCCGTTAGCTTGTGCGGCACTCGTCCGCTGCCGACAATCCTACATAGTGCTCTTTCAGGTTCCGAATGATCTACTCCTCCGTCAACCTGCTCTGGCGTATCGTCTGTCTCCTTCATGGAGAACAGAACCCTAATCCAAAATCGGGGGCGCTTTAGGGGAGCAGGTCACGCCTAATCCGGTATTCGCGTCAGACGCGGGCGCCAAACGCCGAGAACGACGTTCGCCGCGGCGACGACCAGCAAGACCCAGATAGAATTCCGTGTCGGGCCGACCGTAGCGGCGAGCAGTGCTGGCTCGGCGGGCGCGAGCAGGGCGGCGGCCGCCCGCTCGGCCTCGGATTTCAATGGCTGCACGATACCGGCGAGGCTCCATTCAAACATCAGGACACCGGTCGCCAGCTTGGCCCAGGCCCAACCAGCGTTGTGGAAAGCACGGTTGATGCCGATCGCCGCGAGGCCGGAGGTGAGCGTGAGCGCCATCGATGGCAGGTAGATCCAGGTCGCGATCCGGCTCATGGCTTCGGTGAGCAGAGCATAGGCCGGTAACGGTTGCGGTGAAGCCGCAAATCCGAGCATGACCAGCAGGCAGGCCATTGCGCCCATCAGCCCGATGGCCCCGATCGTGTGCAGGAATTTGAGCAGTCGCCGCATGGGGACAGATTCATGGAAACACGCCGCCCGAGCAAGCGCGCGCGTCGGCGCGGAAAACGCGCCGGGTGATGACCGGCAAAAGGTGCCGCCAGAACGAAGCTAGGGCTTTGAAATCGCTATTTTGTGGCCTGTCTGCGAACGAGGGCCCGGCCGACTGCACCGCCCGTTCGGCAGATTGGCAGGAGACGCCGCACTTCGGTTATAACCGGGAGCGACGAGGGGGAGGCCGCCGCTCACGGGCGCCGGATCGAGGGGGGAATATTGTTTCGAAAGTCTCGGTATGTTGGGTGCCTGACCGCGGTCGGGCTGGTGTTTTATTGTCAAACGGCGGCGGCACAACGCGCCGACGAAAACGCAGTCACCTCGGCCGAGGACGCCTTTGGGACCCGCGTGGGCAATGAGGGCGTCGGTCTTTATGACTCGCGTAACGCCCGCGGGTTCGACCCGCAGCAGGCCGGCAATATGCGTCTCGAGGGCCTCTACTTCGACCAGCAGGCCGTGTTCGGCAGCCGCCTGCAGCGCACACAATCCATTCGCGTCGGGCTGACCGCTCAGTCCTACCCGTTTCCAGCGCCCACCGGCATTGTGGACACCTCGCTGATCATGCCGGCGGATCATCTGATCGTCAGCGCCGTGGCCCAATATTCCATTCCCATCGGCCAGCGCCAGGTCATCGTCGATGTCTCGACGCCCGTGATCAAGGACAAGCTCGGCATGTTTGTCGGCGCAAACTATCAGCCGACCGTGAACGATTGGAACGGCAAGCAGCTCTATGTGACGACCGCCACGCTCTGGCGCTTCACGCCCAGCGATAAGTTCGAGGCCATTCCGTTCATCTACTTCAACCAGCAGATGGATCCCGAGAATCAGCCGCAAGTGTTCACCGCCGGCGCATACCGGCCGCCGCGGCACGACCGCAATGTTTATTTCGGTCAGGACTGGACGACACACCGCTACAACGACCTTAACAGCGGGCTCTTCGTGCGCGGCGCACTTGCCAATCACTGGCGTCTGCAAAGCGCGATCTTCCGCTCGGAATCCGACCGTAAGGACAATTTTGTCGTCTTCTACCGCAACACCCAGCCCGATGGGTTCGCCGACCTCGCCGTGCGCAGCGATCCGCATCACCGGATGACGTCGACCTCGGGCGAGGTGCGTGCGACCGGCACCTACACCGAGGGCTCCTACCGCCATACGGTGCACCTCGACGTGCGCGGACGCGACACCGTCCGGCTGTTCGGCGGCGGGCAAACGGCCACTCTAGGCCGCGCCGCCATCGGCGTCGTCACGCCCTTTGCGCGGCCGACGTTTGCTCCGTTCGGGGTCCGTGACCGTGACGTGGTCAAGCAAATCACGCCGGGCATTTCATATGGCGGGCAATGCGCCGGCGTGGGTGAATTCAGCGTCGCCTTGCAGAAGAGTTTTTACGACCGGGAATTCGGCAAGGAGAACGCGACCCCCACACCGACCCGCAGCCGGCCGTGGCTTTATAGCGCTACCGTGACCGGAACGCCGTCGCGTGACTTCGCGGTCTACGCCGGCTATACACGCGGGCTCGAAGAGTTCGGCACGGCGCCCGATAACGCGGTCAATGCCGGCGCTCCCGTGCCCGCGGCGCTGACGCGCCAGGTGGACGCCGGCATTCGCTGGAAGGTCATTCCGGGGATGAGTCTGGTCGCCGGGGTGTTCGACGTAAGGAAACCCTATTTCGACCGCGATCAGGCGAATATCTACACCGACGTGGGAAGCATCCGGCACCGGGGAATTGAACTCTCCCTCAGCGGCCAGCCGGTGCAGGGACTCACGGTGGTCGCAGGCTCGGTATTCCTTCAGCCGCGGATCTCCGGCCTCTCGGTGGATCGCGGGCTGATCGGCGACACGCCGCCCGGCACGCCGCCGCGCATCTTCCGCCTCAGCCTGCAGTATGGCCCAAGTTCATGGCGCGGGATTTCCGTCGATACGCTGACGGAATACACCTCGTCGCAATACGCCAACCGGGCGAATTCATTCCGCGTACCGGCGATGGCGACGCTCGACGCGGGCGTGCGCTATGCCTTCAAGGTTCACGATACGAACGCCAATATCCGCGTCCAACTCCGCAACGTATTTAACTCCTACGATTGGACCGTGGACGGCGCGTCGGGCCGCTTCGCGCCGACTCCGCCGCGGCGTGTATCCGTAAGGCTCGCGGCGGATTTCTAATCACTCCGGTGACAGGCCGCTCGAATACGGGCCGCCTGCCGTCAATCGCGCGTGCGCATAAAGTCCGCGATCTGAAACAACGGAGTTTCCAGCAGTTTTCGTACCACTGGATCGATGGGGCTCTGCGCAAGCGCCTGCGACATACATCGCAGCCATTGGTCGCGCTCATCGGGGCCGATCGCAAAACCGCGGTGCGCGCCGACCACGCACCCTTTGAAGAGACGAGGACCTCCTAGCCATCCGCTCATGAACGCGAAGAGTTTTTCGCGGATCGGGATTAGGTCTTCGCCATGCATCGCGCGGATTCCGGCGGCAGCCGGGTCGGCCTCCATGATCTCGTAGAAACGGTCGACCAGATGGCGCAAGCCGTCTTCCCCGCCGACCAACTGATAAAAAGTCGTTTCCCTCTCGGGGGCGCTTGTGTCGCTAGATACGTGATTTCCCTCGTCCATGCGTCCATGTCAGGGCGTCGCGGTGAGCTTGTCTTTGATCTGGATCAATGCTCGCCGGCCTCTGGAGAGTGCAACATTCATGGTGGACTGAACAGCACACCAAGGGGGAAGGTTATGGGCCGTTTCAGCGGACTGGTCATCGTCGTGGCGAGCATCATGCTGGCGGGGACGGCATCGGCGCAACAGAAGGGCCCGGCGGAGGTCATCAAGGCGCGCCAGGATCAAATGAAAGCGCTCGGCGGCGACTTCAAGATCATCAACGATGCGCTGAAGACGGACTCGCCAAATATTTCGGCGATTGGGGCCGCTGCAAAGCATATCGCCGAAACGATCAAAGGCCTCAACGCGCTCTATCCGGCAGGCACAGGTCCCGACGCAGGTCTCAAGACCCGCGCCATGCCGGAGATCTGGCTGCAAAACGCGGCGTTCAAGACCGCCGGAGAGGCGTCGGAGGCGGAAGCCGTGAAGTTCGCCGTCACGGCGGCCGTCGGCAATGTCGAGACGGTGAAGACCGGCTTCAAGGCCCTGACGGATTCATGCGTGGCCTGCCATACGAAATTCCGGGCCCCGGAGGAAAAGAAATAGTGCGGGTACTAGGCGCGGGCCTGAGGCAGCGTCACGGTAACGGTTGTGCCGACAGCGACTTCGCTTTCGATATCGAGCGTTCCGCCATGCTGTTCCACGATTGAGCGGCTGATATAGAGCCCGAGACCGGTCCCCGTGTCGGCGATCGTCTTTTCGCCGCTCACCCGCACATAGGGTTGGCCCAGGCGCGTGAGATGCTCCTTCGCGATGCCCTTGCCGGTGTCGCGGAATGCGAGTCTTGTCACGTCCTTCGCGGCGGTTGCCACGACAGATATGGAGCCGTTCATCGGCGTATGTTTCACCGCGTTGCTGAGGATGTTCAGAAACACGCGGCCCAGGGCAGGACGGTCACCCGCCACCATCACGTCGGCGGGCACGCCGTCGATGGTGATCGGCGGGATCGCGGTTCTTCCGCCCGCCTCCAGATAACTCAGGCATTCCTTCAAAAGCGGCGCGAGTTCGAAGGGGCCTTCCTGCATGGATGACTGACCGGCTTCGATGCGCGAGAGGTCAAGCAGTCCGTCCACCATCGCCAGGAGATTCTTGCCACTCTGGTGAATGAGATCGGCGTAATCCTTGCGCTTTTCCTCGGTCAGCGGTGACGACGTTTCCGATCGCAGGACATCGCTGAAACCAATGATCGCATTGAGCGGCGTGCGCAGTTCATGGCTCATCTTTGCGAGGAAGGCGGATTTCGCCGCGTTCGCGTCGTCCGCCCGGCCTTGTGCCGCCTGGAGTTCCTTCCGGTCGATTTGCCACGCGATCGCGATTTGGACCGCGCTCGAAAGCTCGCGCGCGACATGCAACTCGGTCGGCGGTGGAAGGTGCGGCTCCTTATGGTAAACTGCAAAGGTGCCGATGGGCTCCCGCCGCAGATTGATCAACGGCGTTGACCAACACGACCTCAAGCCGAACGGCTGCACCAGATGGCGATAGGAAGCCCATTTTGGATCGGTCTCAATATCCTGCGTGATGACGACACGCCGCTCAGCCACGGCCGTTCCGCAGCATCCCACATTGGGTCCAATCTGGAGTCCATTCAAGGAGTCGACGTACGCCTTCGCTAAGCTGGGCGCCGCACCGGGAACCAGGGCCGTTCCATTGCGGTTCACCAGGAGGACCGAGCAGAGCGCTTCGGGAACGAATTCCTCGAACAGAAGGCAGGCACGGCTCAGGATTTCCTCCAGCTTCGCATCGTTCACGACAAGATTGATGATCTCGCGTTCCGCCTCGTCGAGCGTGGAGCGGAGGCCTGACGGAGGCAGATCGTGGATTTCGCAGAGAAGTTCGTCGCCCGAGCCCCGGATGCGCCATTCAACCATCCGGAAAGAGCCGTGATGATCACGCAAGCGGACCTTAAGCCGCGGAGCCGCCAGGGCTTCCGAATGCGCGTTGAAGGCGGAGAGAAGGTCCGAACGGTCGTCCGGGTGGACACAGCCCAGCACATCGCAAGGCACATCCCCGCTTCCGCCCGTGAGGAAGCGGCGCAGCCGCGGGCTGCAATAGATGACGTTCAAGTCCTTTGTCGCCGAGAGAAACATGCGGCCTACCCCACCTGTCTGACTTTAGTGCAGGCGTGAAGTGCTGCCCAGTGGCGGCGAAAAGCCTTGACGCCGATGCGTTCGCCCCGAAAGTTTCTAGAAGCTCAAAGACTTGCGCCCGCCCGGGGGCGCTGGTGCATACTCCAGCGGCGGGCGATGCCGCTCCGCCCGGATCCACTCATGCGACTCTCAAAGAAGCCGATCATTGTCGATATCGAAGCCTCAGGCTTCGGTGGATACAGTTACCCGATCGAAGTTGGCATCGCACTCGACGACGATACAAAATATTGCTCGCTCATTTCCCCGGCCCCAACCTGGGAGCATTGGGACGAGCAGGCGGAGACCGTGCACAGGATCGCGCGCGATATCCTCGAAACATACGGTAAGCCCATCGCCGCGGTGGCGGCGGAACTCAATCAACTGCTCGCGGGAAAGACGCTCTATACCGACGGGTGGGTCGTCGACAAACCGTGGCTGAACGCGCTTTTTCACGAGGCGCGCACGGCGATGACCTTCAGTGTCAGCCCGCTGGAAATGATCCTGTCAGAGCAGCAGATGGCGCGCTGGCACGCGACGAAAGACATTGTCCTGGGCGAGGCGAAGATGCGGCGTCATCGCGCCAGCTTCGACGCCTGGATCATTCAGGAAACGTATCAGCGCACGCTTTAGGCCGGAGGAAACGAGGCGACGTGGTCTAACGTCCGCCTACTGTCGGCCGAGAGCGACCGGTCCTTGCGCCGCGCCCTTACGACGGTCGAACGCGGCTCCACCCTGACACATCACCTGCTTGTGTTCGCCAAGGAGCAGTCGCCACGGTTAGGTAAGACGTTGGCGAGGGGCATTTAATTCCAATGCCCCGGTTTGCACATAAATTGCCGTTTCTCGGCGCGGACAGCGGAAAATGCCGCGTGCGCTGATCCGAGGCGACCCGCCGGTCGTATCTGTAAGATCAATTTTTATTAAGGCCTCCGGCACCTCTCCATGAACGCGCAAAATGCTTCGGTATCCGGGAGGGTGTTGCTTGCTTATGCGCTCCCGGGTCTTGTGCTGGCCATTCCGGCGCTTCCGGTCGCTCTCTATCTCCCGTCGCTCTATGGCGCGGAGATCGGCGTTGCTGCGGTGGGCGTAGCGCTGCTCATTGCCCGCGCCGCCGATGTATTCACCGATCCGCTCGTCGGCATCTTGAGTGACCGCTTTCCCACTCGCTGGGGCCGGCGCAAGCCGTGGATCGCAGCGGGCGCCCTGATCGGTGGCATTTCTCTCGTGCAACTGTTCCAGCCGCCGGTGGACGTCGATTTCATTTACCTGACAGTTTGGTCGCTATTTCTCTACCTCGGATGGACGCTGATCAGCGTTCCCTATAGCGCGTGGGGCGCGGAAATGTCCGGCGACTATCACCAGCGCACGCGCATCACCAGCGCCCGCGAGGCCGCAACCCTCCTCGGCATGCTGCTCGCGAGTGCGTGGCCGGCCTTCGCGGTCAGTTTCGGTCAGAGCGAAGGCGAGGCCATCCGCTTGTTAAGCTGGCTCGCCGTCGCCCTCGGCACTGTGTTTGTCGGCTGGCTGCTGATCGGCGTGCCTGACCCGCTGCCGCGCGCGCGGCCTTCATCTGACCCCGTCTCCGGAGGTCAGTTGCGGCGCGCGATCGATGGCCTGCGCGAAAATCGCGCCTTTACCAGACTGGTGTCGGCGTGGTTCGTGAACGGCCTCGCCAATGGAATTCCATCCGCGCTTTTTCTGCTCTTCCTGGAGCACCGGCTGCAAGCCGACGCCGCCCAGCGCAGCGGATTGATCCTGCTTTATTTTGCGGCCGCGGTGATCGGAATTCCGCTTTGGGTCGCTCTCTGCCGACGGTACGACAAACATAGGGTCTGGTGCGCGGCCATGGCGCTGACCTGCGCCGCCTTCGTGTGTGTACCCTTATTGTTGCCGGGAGACCTTGTTCTTTTCGCCTGCGTTTGCGCGGTGACGGGCTTTGGTCTCGGCGCCGATCTTGCGATCCCACCCGCGCTCCAAGCCGACGTCGTGGATGTCGACGTCGTTCGCACCGGGCAGAACAGGGCAGGCCTCTATTTCTCCCTGTGGGGCATGGCGACAAAGCTTGCATTGGCGCTTGGCATCGGGCTTGCCTTCCCGGCGTTGGCGCTTTTTGGTTTTGACGCCCGCGGGGGCAATTCCGCACGAGCCTTGCTCGCGCTGGCCGTGATCTATGCGATCGTTCCCGTGTTCATGAAGATAGTTGCGATCGGCATCGTTTGGAGATTTCCGCTGACGAAGGAGGAACACGACGCCCTACGATCCACCATCGCCGCCCGCGGAGACGACTTACAAGCGCGAACGGTGTGAACAAAACAGCAAGTTCGTGGTTCTGGTTCTCGGGGGCTGCCGTTAGGAGCCCAGATCATGAAACTCTCGCTACCGATGAGCGCCGCGATGGCGTTGCTCGTTCTTGGCCAGTTGTCCGCGGCCGCTGAACCCAACCGTACCGGACAGCCTGGCAGTCCTCCGACCGCAGCGAAGGACCCGGACAATTGCAGTTTGGCGCAGCTCTGCGCGCATAAGGCCTTGTCCCCGCAGGACCAAGCCGACTGCAAACGTCAGGCCGCCGAAGCGAAGAGCGAGGCGCAGAGGCTCTCCGTCCGAAGCACTTACGAGGCCCGGGCCGGCTTGTCCGCCGAAACTGCCGTTGGATCGAGCAAGGCGGTGGACCGTGCGCAGGAGAAAGTGAAAGCCGAACCCTCGTCCAAAAACGCCGAGCCGCAGGAACCGCGCACGCGGGGTCAATTTCCCAAGGCGAAGTAACCCTGCCCCGAGCGGCGGCGTGCTACGGGTTGCAAGCCGGGCACTCCGCCGGATCGGCGGCGGCACGTTTTGCGCGCCGCTCTTCGGCCTCGCCGCAGCCGCTGCACGACCAAATCTCCTTTAGGACAAGAGGCGTGGGCTCGCCGCATGTGCTGCACGGCAAGCCTGGAACACGCTCCCGAATCCCGAAGCCGGGGCGGCTGCAGCGTGGGCATGAGCTGCGGTACACCTGGACAAGGTTTTCCGCCGCCCGCCGAATGGCCGCCATCCGGGTGGGGTTGCGGTGCGCGCGCATATCGGTTTGAAGCAGAACCACGCCGCACGCGCTGATCCCGGAGGCCACCGCCGCGCGTAACCGCGACGGATCTGTCACGTCCTTGTCCAGAAATCGAGTCGGATCGGGTCTGCCCTCCGTCACGCCGATCACGCTGAGTCCGTGGCGCGGAAAGCCGGCGGCGGCGGCGAAAGTCTCCGCCTCTTCAAGGCTCGAGAGTATCTTGTTCGCGTAGTTCGTTTCGAGATCGGCATGGTGGCCGATGAGCGTTAAATCCCGGTCGCGATCGACCAACACGACGATCTCACGGCCGAGGGAGACAAAGGGCAAGTAGGGATGCGGACCGAAGCTGCCTTCACTTGCCACCGCGATGCGCGCCTCGGGCCGGGCGTGGAACGCGGCCGCGATCTTGGCCTGCGCCGCGTCGAGCTGGGAACCGCGGCGCGCAATTTCTCCCGTGAATGTCCCAAAGGCGTCGGTGTCGACGTTGGGCACGACCTCGACCCGCAGGCCGAGTCCCTCCGCAAGAATCGGCCGTAACACCTCTTCCTTCCGGTGCAACGTCGCGAGGACGGCGAGATCGTTTCGGTAAGGGAGAGGCATCGCGTCGGGCTACGCGCGGTGGTCCGCAACCTTCCACGTGCCACTTTGGTAGCGAAGGGCCATGCCGCCCTTTTCATCCAGCGTGAAGAGGTAAAGCCAGCCGTTATCGAACAAGGCCTTTACCGCGGGATGCTTGGCAAGAATAGCAAGGATGGCTTCGGGTGGCGCCGCGACGCAGACGGCGAGACGGAGGGGATCGTGAGCATAGCGACCTCCGTCGTGAACCGATTGCCACGGCAAGCCCGCGCGCAGGAGGCCGCCATTTCCTTCCACGACGCCGATCCCGCCTACCACATTGTGAAGAAGCTTGTTCCCGGCGCCGAACATTTGAGGCGCCACGGTCGAGCCGTAGTACTGGAGGCTGATCCAGCTTGCGACCACCACAGGGGCCGTCAGGATCAGCTCAAGCACGGAGAAGTGCTCGTCCGCGCGCCAGTCGTAGTCGTGCAGGAAAGCGCGCCCGTCGAGCGCCTTTCCGGACGTATAGCTGCGCGGCGCGGCGATAAAGGCTTGGCAGCCCGCGAGCGCCCACTCCGGGCGCACCTCCGCCCAATCCCGGGCGCGGCGCATGAGGTCCGTTTCGTACTTTCGCGTGGGCATGCGTTCCGCGCGCTCCAGGCGGGTCAGAGAGCTGGCCTTTTCGAACCAGCGTACGGCCTGTTCGATGTCGGCCGTGTGGTCGAGGCTCTGCGTATCGCTTGAATAAAGCGTGATCGCGTCCGTCGTCGTGTCGTGCAGTGCACCGAGAAAGAGCGTGTCCTTGGGTATTTCGATGCCCGCCGCCGCCAAGTCTTCGCGCGTGTCCGAGGCGTTGAGGAGTGACGCCAGCATGCGCGCGTTGACGTCGCCGGAATATCCGCCGCAGGCGCCGCACTGCAGCGCGCTTGCATGCGGGTTGTTGACCACGTGCGAGCCATGGCCCACCAGCACCACCAGTCGGCTGAACCCTTGTGTAAGCGACATCGCGCGGAGGATCGTGCCGGCCATCTTCGCCCGCGCCTCACGCTCGACCGACGTCCGGAAACGTGGTGCGGGATCTACCGATGGTGCGGCCGCAGTAAAGGCAAGGGTGTCCTTGATCAACTTTCTCACATAAAGGAGGCCCGCCGCTTCAACGAAGGCGAACGACGACACGGCCGCGAGCTTGAAGCGACCCCAGGCACGTTTGGCCCGGCCCTTGAAGCGTAAGGACTGATCGGAACTCGGCGATCCTTCGACCGCCGCGCAAGTGAACTGCCCTGGATTGAGGAGAACCGGAAGGCGGAGTTCCTCAGTGTCGGAGGCGAAGCGCCGATGTGAAAGTGGCAGGCCGAAGAAGCCCGCGAAACCGAGTGTCTGTGAATTTGGGCTGACAGCCTCCAGCGCGCGCCGGATAATTTCGGAGCGCACGTCGATGCAGAACGCAGCTTGGAGCGTTGGGCGCGAGGTTGGCGAGGATGCGGCCGGCGCCGCGAGCGTGAGCGCGAGCTTGCGGTGGGCCGCCCGCTCGTAAGCGCTTTGGAGAATCGCGTCGATGACGCTATCAGGCGCAATGTCCTGTGGAGCGGCGTGAGCGTCGACAACGCTCGCCCATGATTTGGCGAGACGCGCGCGGTGACGCTCGAAGAGCGCGGCCTCCCAAACGAGGCGGATGGCCAGAAGGTCGCGCAAGGTTGTGTCGGTGGAGCCTTGCAACTCCGCCTGCCAGCGTTTGTACCGGGCGTATTGCGACCAGCCCCCGAGACCCAGAAGTAATTGGTGGAAGTAGCTTTCGAGTGCGGCGGCGCTCAGGTTCAGTTTGCGGGCGCACACGACAATCGCATCATCGGCAGTGACCGGCATGGAGTCGGCGAAGTTGGCGAAGCCCTTTAATCCTGCAATTTCCGGCGTCAGGTCGTGTGTGGCGTAGGCGCGCCACGCGGCGAAGGTGGAGATGTTCCTTGCGCTGGC
>JAYRKY010000045.1:0-17448 GCA_041905525.1 Rhodospirillaceae bacterium | reverse complement strand
CGGCACGGTCTACGCGTGAAGGACTTGCAGGACACCGTAGCGACTGCCATTGGCGGCGAGCCCGTTACCACCGTAGTGCAAGGCCGAGAGCGCTATACCGTGAATGTCCGCTATCCGCGTGACTTCCGCAGCGATCCGCAAGCTATCGCCGATGAAGTGCGACTGCCGCGGCCTTCGGGCGGCGTCGTGCCCTTGGGCGAAGTAGCGCGGATTGCCGTTGAACAAGGACCGCCTGTCATACGCACCGAGAATGCACAACTTGCCGCTTATATCTTCGTCGATACGCGCGAGGGCGACTTGGGCGGATATGTCCGTAGAGCTGCCCGGGCCGTCAGTGCAGAGGTCACTTTCCCTCTTGGCGTTTATATCCAGTGGAGCGGGCAGTTCGAGTATCTGGAGCGCGCTCAAGCTCGGCTTCAGATCATCGTGCCCTTGACCATCGCGGCGATTTTCCTACTGCTCTATCTCAACTTCGGACGCATCGCCGAAACAGTAATCGTGATGCTTTCGGTTCCGTTCGCGCTCGCCGGGGGATTCTGGCTCATGTTCATTCTTGGCTACAACATGAGCGTCGCCGCTGCCGTCGGGTTCATTGCTCTTGCCGGCGTTGCCGCGCAAACCGGCGTTGTCATGCTGCTCTACCTCGATCGCGCCTTGGATGAGGCGAAAGCTCGTTGTGAAGTGGAGCGGCGCGGGATGACGCTTGACGATCTCCACGCCGCTATCATGTCGGGCGCCGTGGACCGCGTACGTCCCAAGATGATGACGGTTACAGCAATCATCGCCGGGCTCTTGCCCATTCTTTGGTCGACCGGAACCGGGTCGGAAGTGATGAGCCGGATTGCCGTCCCCATGATCGGCGGGATGATTTCTTCCGCAATCCTTACCCTCGTCGTTATTCCCGTCGTTTTCCTGCTGGTGAAAGGCCGCGCGATGGAACGTCAGGCAGTCGTTTCACCATCGACGTATGAAGCCCCGGTTTAGGCGGCCTTCGATTTTGCTCTCGTCGTGCGCGCTAGGATCTTGAGATAGTCGCCGTCGATCAACGCGTGCCCCGCCTCGAGAAGGCGGCGCACGCGGCTTCGGCGCCAGTCTGTAGCAAATGCGCCGCGCCCTCCGCTTTGGTACAGTTCCGTAGCAATGTCGGCGTGGCTTAATCCTGCGGCTTCCAGGTCGATGGCCTTCAAGCTGAGCAACCATCGTTCGGCGCGGGGATCGCCCGAAAACAGATGAGGTGGAAACCGACCACGCTCAAGGACAGCGCCAAGGCGCTCTAGAGTCGTTGTGTGGTGGGCAAGCTTCGCAAAATCGTCCAGCACGTAGGCCAGACGGACCGGGCCCTCCAGCAACGTGCCCTCGACCACATGAAGCTGCAGCGCATTCACGCCGTCGCAGAGTTGAAGATGCTGATCGCCTTCGCCGCGGACCAAGACTGTCGCCGAGACCTTGAGATGGCTTGGATCAAACAGTGAGGCGTCACCGTTTCCGCGGGCCGGAACGGCTGCGACCGGACAGACGGAAGCATCGACCGCGGCGTCCCAGAACACGGCCGCCCGATGAAAAGGGCGGTCCGGGTCCTCCGCTAAACAGATCCCCCATTTGTCGGATGGCGGGTGGCTGGTCTCAATGATCGTCAGCAGTGGGCGCTTACGCTCCACTCTGCGTCGGACGCCAAGGCCGATATCGGGACTTTCACGGTACTTACGGCTGTGCCGCAGCCATTCCCAGGCCCAGCCTGAGGGACACATGCGTAACAGGTCCGCATCGGTCGGCGGCCTGTCTCGTTCAACAGGTCTTCTTCCCACCGCTGCCTCCACATTCTTTTGAGACCGGTGACAAGTTCCAGGTTGATGAGCTCAACCACGCTTGCCGCAGCGACAGGCTAATTAAGGAGCCGGCCTCGGGTCGGTTTGTCGTTCTCGCGCCACGCGCTGGAACGGGCGCGGCTTTTACCGACCACAGCCATAAATAGTATAGGAGGCCGTTTACACCTATGCGAGTCGAAATTATCCGTATCCCTCAGAGCTTTATGAGGAATTCGCTCAACTGATAGCAGAAAAGGCGTAAGGCAGGCGTCCGCGCAGGGGCAAAAGCCCCTGCGCGCCGGGTGCTCGTGAACCGAGCCCGCGAAGGTGCGGGCTCGGCCATTCGGCTTCGCCCCCTGACGCAAGCAAGATCGGCGGACAGCGCGCAGACGCGCGCTGACTTGTTGTTGCCTGCCCCGCGGAAGGGAGGTGGCGGCGCTCCCTTCTAGGCCCGCCCACTCGGGCCGCAACCCTCCGCTTCGCTCCGGGCGCTCCACTGCGTTTCGCCCCTTCGGGTGCAGCCCTCTCTAGGCCGGGCCTCTCCGGTCGCCAAGCGCCGCCACCCCCCTTCCGGGGGCAGGTGCGGTTTTTTGGAGCGGAGGCGAGCGGATGCGTGGCCAACAGTCGGAGCGGAGTCAGGGGCAAAGGGCGGAGCGGGGAAATCTTTATGACGAAGTGACCAGCCGCATCATTGCGGAACTGGAAGCGGGACGCGTGCCATGGGTTCAGCCTTGGGGGTGTAGCAGTGCAGCTCTCGGACTCCCGAAGAACGCCAGCACGGCGCGCACATACTCGGGCGTCAATATTCTGATTTTGTGGGGAGCCGTTATCACGCGCGGCTACGCCCTCCAGCATTGGCTCACCTTCAAACAAGCTTTGGACTTGGGCGGGAACGTCCGCAAAGGCGAACGCGGTACGACCGTTTGTTATGCCGACCGATTCATTCCCAAAAGTGAAGCTGACCGCGCCGCCAAAGCCGGAGACGACCCGCAGGCGGTCCCGTTCCTGAAGCGCTTCACTGTGTTCAATGTCGCGCAATGCGAAGGCCTACCGGAATCAGCTTTTGCCGGTGCGCCTCCGCTCCCCGCCCGCGAAATCATCCCGCACGCGGAAGCGGTGATTTCTGCAAGCGGCGCTGATTTTCGCATCGGCGGAGATCGCGCCTACTACAGCACTGCCGAAGATTACGTGCAGGTGCCGCCGCAACCGGCTTTCAGTCCCGATCAGATAAACTACTACCGCACCTGTTTTCATGAACTCGGGCATTGGACCGGCGCAAAGGCGCGTCTTGCCCGCGATCACTCCGGGCGCTTCGGATCGCATCCTTACGCGCGCGAAGAACTCGTCGCGGAAATGAGCAGCGCCTTTGTGTGCGCATCCCTCGGGATCACACCGACCGTTCGCCATACCGACTACCTCGCGTCGTGGCTGGACGTGCTGCGCGAAGACAACCGCGCCATTTTCCGCGCCGCCTCGCAGGCCAGCAAAGCCGCCGACTACCTGCTCGCGTACCGCAACGCGGCCCCGGCACAGGAGGACGCGGCATGATCTTCCTCCCCAAGCATCTTTACGAAGCCTTGAAACGCAACGGTGAAGCCTACGCGCGTGAGTCCTGCGACCTCGTGCCCGTGGTTAAATTCTTCGATCCGTGCGGCGCGGCGACGTGGCTCATCACGCGCCTCGCTCCCGAGGAACCGGACATCCTTCACGGCCTTTGCGACCTCGGCCTGGGCTTTCCCGAACTTGGACCGGTGCGGTTCTCTGAACTTGCTGCCGTCAAAGGCCGTCTCGGTATCGGCTTAGAACGCGATCTGTGGTTCGCGCCGACATTTCCCATTTCTGTTTACGCGGCTGCTGCGCATCGCGCGCAACGCATTGTCGAGGACGAGGATGCCTTGACGCGTGCCGCCTCCCATTTGCCCGTTCCGGGCAAATCCCCGCGCCAGTAGGCGCAATCCACACCGAAAGGACCAAGTCATGCAACTTCAAAACCTCTATCTCGACCAGCTTTCGATTTCGCCCCTCAACATGCGCCACGGCAAGACGCCGCCAGATGTCTCCGACATGCTCGCAAGCGTGCGGGCACGCGGCGTGCGCGTGCCCTTGCTGGTGCGGCCCGAAGGTGGGCCGCTTCATTTCGGCGTGGTCGCCGGTCGGCGGCGCTTCTTCGCCGCCAAGGCGGTGCAGAAGGAGGCGGGCACGGCCATTCAAGTGCCGTGCGGCATCTTGGAGGAAGGCGACGATGCCGCCGCCATCGAGGACTCGATGATCGAGAATATGTACCGCGACGACCCCGACGAAATGACTCAGTACGAGACCTTCACCAAGCTCATCAAGGCTGGGCGCGGTGTGGCCGATATTGCCGCCCACTTCGGGTTGAGAGAACGCGTGGTGGAACAGCGCCTTGCCATCGGCAATCTTCTCCCGCGCATCCGCGAGGCGTTCCGACACGGCCAGATCGACCCGGATACGCTGCGCCACCTGACGGCTGCCACCAAACGCCAACAAGGCACATGGCTCAAGATGTTCGAGGCCGAGGACGAGAACACCCCGACCGGCGCGGACGTGAAACATTGGCTCTGCGGCGGACAAGCCGTGTCCACCACCGTCGCGCTCTTTCCCTTGACGGACTACACCGGACAAGTGATCGCCGATCTCTTTGGCGAGAACGGCTCGTTTGCCGATCCTGCCGCTTTTTGGGAGTTGCAGAACAAGGCCATCGCCGCCCGCCGCGATGCCTACCTTGCCGCCGGGTGGGAGGACGTGGTGATCCTCGAAACCGGCGACGTGTTCCAGTCCTGGCAGCACGAGAAAGCCGCGAAGCGCAAAGGCGGCAAGGTGTTCGTCAGCGTCTCCCAACGCGGCGAGGTCACGTTCTTTGAGGGTTATGTGACGCGCAAGGAAGCACGCCGCAAGGACTCAAAGACCCCCGAAGGCGAAGCAGATGTGCCCAAAGGCGCAGCACCGGAAGTCACCAGCGCCCTCCAAGCCTACATCGACCTCCACCGCCACGCAGGCGTCCGCGCGAAGCTTCTGGACAATGCGGGCGCGGCGTTGCGCCTCATGGTCGCGCACGCCATCGGCGGTTCGCGGCTGTGGAACGTGAAGCCGGAACCGCAGCGGTCAGGGCGCGAGGCGACCGATGCTTCCGTGAAAGCCAGCCCCGCTCAAGCGGCGTTCGATCAACGTCGCGCCGAAGCGCTAGACTTGCTCGGGCTCCCCAAAGGCGCGGCCCTGGTCGCGGGGCACGACACTGAGACGCCCGCGATCTTCGCGCGCCTTCTAGGCCTCGGAGACAAGGAGGTGCGCCGCATATTGGCCGTGGTGATGGCTGATACCTTGGAGTCCGGCAGCGCTTTGGTCGAGGGCGTAGGCGTCCATCTGGGCGTAGACTTACAAGGTGTTTGGACAGCGGATGACTCGTTCTTTGACCTGTTGCGGGACAAGACCACGATTGCGGCGATGGTCAAGGAAACGGCGGGCAAGGCTGTGGCCGACGCCAATCTTGCCGCAACCGGCAAGGTGCAAAAGCAGATCATCCGCGATTGTCTCGCCGGGTCCAATGGCCGCGCCAAGGTCAAGGATTGGCTTCCCGGCTGGTTCGCTTTCCCGGTGCGGAGCTACCGCAAGGACGGTGGTTTGGCGACACTCGCCCGTTGGAAATCCGTCAAACGGCTGTTTGGCGGCTAAGGGAATCGCGTCGGGCGGCGGCTCCGCCGCCGCCCTTCCTTTCGGTTTGGTAAAGGCATTTGCGATCCCAGGCTCTCCTCACTTACGCTCGACTCTCAAACCTGGGAGCGGCGTGATGGACGGCATCGACGTCAACAAGATGCGGGATTTCAATATCGCATTCAATCAACTGCGGTGCGCCGACGATGTATTCACCTTCTACTACGACGAAACCAACAACATCCGCCGTCTGACGGTGTCCGCAGACGGGTTTAATGTCAAAAGCCCCGAATGCTTTGTTCTCGGCGGCGTCGCCCACCGTGGGCCGCCGCGTGCGCTCGATGTCACCGCGCTCAGAAGCGCGGTGCGGATGCAGCCGAGCGCCCAAGAACTCAAGCTCACCCACCTCGGCAAGGGCGATCTTTTGAGTCTGCTGGCCTCGCGAAAGGTGGAGGCCTTTCTCGATTGGCTCGCAGACCAAGGTCTGCTCGCCCACTATTCCGCCGTCGATCCGTTGTATTGGTCCATTGTCGATATCGTGGATTCGATCCTCTCTCATGACTCCGTCGCGCCCATGACAATGTTTGGGCCGCTCCTCAAGAACGCCCTCTATCGCATCCTCCTTGCCAACACCGACGACACTGCCGCGTTGTTTCACGACTATGGTTATCCCGACATCGCGGAGGGCGTTTGCGTTGCCTTTGTCGAAGACCTTTTGCAACGCCTTGAGCACCGGAGCGAGCTCATTGCGGCGATGGACTACGACCTGTTGCGGGGGTTCCTGCGCGCTGGCAGCAGCGAAGAGACATTGCCGTTTCTGCAAGGCGAAGCGCCGCGCACACTCGTCGGCAGCTTCGTCATTTTCTATATGAACCGTTTCTGCCTTTTCAAAAACGCGACTCACCGGCTGGATATAGAGCCCTATATCCAAGAGCGCTTACAGGGTTTCACGTTTGTCGATAACGGTCGCGAACTGCGAAATTATGCTTTTGTGAACTCAAAAGACGAGGCAGGAATCCAGGTTTCCGACGCGTTGATTGGGTTGATCGGGAAACTGTTTTCCTTTGTCGCGCGCCAGGATATCGCCGCCGTGAGCGCGGCCCGGAAGGCGTTGTCCGCCCAGCAACGCCGCACGTTGGGGAAGCTCAACGCTTTGCTGGACCGATCGCAAGCAGAGACCCACGCGCTCTTTGAGCAATCGGTTTCGAGCGACGATTTGAAGGCCGGACGCTACTTTCTCGACGAGCGGTAACCGGCCCGCATCCAGCCTGCGCCGATCTCACCCTAGCGGGTGAGCGGAAGTCGGACTGAGCCCCGCGGGCTTCGGCATGTGTTTTGCCATTCGAATGATCGCGGGGTGTTGCGAGTTGAAACGCCGGCGTTTGCGCTTGTCTGCGAGGTCACAACAGGCGCTGTCCTGAAGCATTCTCCGGCGTCTCCGGCGACAATTTCCTGCTCGTGGCGCTGACCTATGGGCGTCACGTCCCTTTGCGAAACCATCGCTTCTGGCTTTTTTCCCCTGGTCCTTCGGCCCATTCCTCGCGACCGCTTCGCTCCAAAAAAGCCATCCGCTCCGGTCCTCCGCTGCGCTACGGCCTCAGCAGGTTCGCAGGTCCGCTGCCGCCCATAACGGTCCGCCATCGCAGGGAATTGTCCCGGCGACCTCAGTGGAGAAAGATCATGTCAGCCATCGGTTATGTGACCAAACAGCAGAACGGCGGGTTCAAGGGCCAGCTTAAGACTCTCAGCATCCGCGCCGACATCGACATCGTACCAAACACTGCGAAGGCCCATGAGACTCAGCCCGACTTCCGCGTCCTCACCAAGGGTCTCGAGATCGGCGCAGGCTGGACGCGCACCGGCGAAACCTCAGGCAAGGAATACGTCTCCTTGAGCCTCGCGGCACCGGAATTCGGTCCGCGCAAGCTCTACGCCAACCTCGGCCGAGCTGCGGGTCAGGACGACGACGATACTTTCGCCGTCATCTGGAATCCCGCCGACTAGAGGTCGCGGTAAACTCCCGCGTCACGCGCGACGCGGGAGTTTATTTCACGCGAAGAATCGCGATTCGATCAACCGCACCCAAAGATCGACCATCTTCGGGCGCGCGAGATCGGGCTATGGGGAATTTGGGTAGGCAAAGGAGGCCCTTCAGAGAAAAAAAGACAATCCAGGAGGAGACGCACGTATGGAAGAGGACTTAATCGATCGCGCAGCAAAAGCGCGGCGCGGCAGCCCGTATCTCAATACGTCACAAGCTGCCCACTACCTTGGACTTTCGCCACGCACGCTCGAGAAGATGCGCGGCCTCGGGTACGGACCCACGTTCCGCAAACACGGACGCTATGTCCGCTACCACATTGAAGACCTCGATGGTTGGTCCGTTGTTCATAGCGGGGGCCTCCCGAGCAACGGCGCACCGCAACCGGCCTGATCATGCGGCGCTCCCGCATTCAGGGCCGTCCTCATCGCGTTGTAATCGTCGGCGCGATGGGCCTAGGGCTGCTGTGCCTGGCGCTAGCCACCACGCCGCATAGATCGGTGCTGGTGTGGAACGCCAGCGCCAGTATGCCGCGCGGGCTTTACCTCGCGCGGCCCGCTGGCGGTGCTGAAGTCGGCGACATTGTCACCGCCTGGCTTCCGGAGGCGGCACGCGCGCTTGCCGCCGAGCGCCGCTATCTACCGACCGACGTACCGGTGATGAAATCCGTCCGCGCCGTCGCCGGGACCACCGTTTGTGCCTCAGATGCAGGTGTGTCCATCGCTGGAAAAATGGTCGCCACACGCCGCGCGAGCGACGGGATTGGTCGTGTTTTACCCACCTGGTCGGGATGCCAAACGCTCGCAGACGGTCAGGTTTTTCTCCTCGCGGAGACGTCCTCGGACTCATTCGACGGGCGCTACTTCGGTCCGATTTCCGTAACGCAGATCATAGCAAAGGTCCGTCCGCTCTGGACCTACTAGCCGCGCCACTTCTGATGGGGATGACGACCATGAGGAAAGCCGGGAAAAAACTGCAGGAGGGCAAGATAAAACTGCGCCCCACAAGGGCGCAGAAAGTGTGTCTGCACATCGGGTTAGCACGGCACACCTGGCGGCGGGCCGTGGGGCAGACGCGCCCACCGCGCTTAGCGGGAGGATCGTATGACTGACGACGACACCTTCCGTCCCAAACTCGGCAAGATCCGATCGCTCGGGAGCAAGCGCGCCAAGAGCTACGTGAACCGTATCGTGCGCGCTGTGTCCTTCGCCGGAGGGCGTGCGCACAAGAAGGGCTTCACGGGCCGGCGCTATGGACGCGGCGCCGGCGTCGGCAGTCTGCTCGCGGGCCGCGATGGTTTTGGAGGCCTGCGTCAGCGGCGCGTGATCGTGAAATCCCGGATCGCCAAACTGAAAGCTGGCGGCACGGCGGCGGCGGCACACCTGCGCTACATTCAGCGCGACGGTGTAAGCCGCGATGGGGAGCCCGGCGGTCTCTACGGAAAGGAAACCGGGCCCGCGGACGGCAAGGCGTTTCTTGAGCGGTGCGAAGGCGACCGCCATCAGTTCCGGTTTATTGTCGCGCCCGAGGATGGAGATCAATACGCGGAGTTACAGCCGTTCGTGCGCAAGCTCATGGCGCGCATGGAAGCGGACCTCGGAACGAAACTCGACTGGGTTGCAGTTGACCACTTCAACACCGGCCATCCGCACAGCCATGTGGTCCTCCGGGGAAAGGACGACAGAGGCAAAGACCTGATCATCGCCCGGGACTACATAAGCCGGGGCATGCGGGAACGAGCCTCCGAGATCGTGACGCTCGACCTGGGTCCCCGCACTGACCAGGAAATCGAACAAAGGCTTACCCGCGAGATGGACCAAGAGCGCCTAACCGGTATCGACCGAAGCTTGCTCAAGGACCAAGACGCTGCGCGCGTCGTTCGACCGTTGAAGGCACTGTCGCCGCTCCAGCAGACATTGCGAGCCGGACGGCTTAAAAAATTGGAGCGCATGGGCCTCGCCGAAGAGGTTGTGTCGGGTGTCTGGCACCTTGACGAAAATCTTGAGGAGCGACTGCGCGAACTCGGCACACGCGGCGACATCATCAAGACGATGCACCGAGACCTGCGAGACGCTGGGTCCGAGCGGCCCGCCACAGACCTTGCGATCTATGACCCAAAGCAGGATCGGGAGCGGCCCCTTGTGGGGCGGGTGGCAGCCTCCGGACTGCACGACGAAATCAGTGATCGCCGTTATCTCATCGTTGAGGGCATGGACGGTTTTGCCCACTACGTCGATACGGGCGAACAACGTGAGGATCAACGCGTGAGCGTTGGGCAAATCGTCAGCATTGCACCGCTGCCGACCGCCGCGAAAGAGATGGATCATACCGTGGCAGATATCGCGGCGCGTCACGGCGGACGCTATTCCGCTGAAATCCATAGGAGCGAAGACCGTTCAGCGGGTTCTGACTTTGTCGAAACCCACGTCCGGCGCCTCGAAGCGATCCGAAAGCTCACGAGCGGCGTCACGCGAGAGGTGGATGGATCGTGGATCATCGCGCCGGATCACGTCACACGCGCGGAAGCCTATGAACGAGGACGAGCTCGCCGGACGCCCGTGGTGGTCTCGGCCTTGTCGCACATCGGCCTCGAACAGCAGGTGTGCGCTGATGGGGCGACGTGGCTCGATGGTGAGCTGGTGCGGAGCGACCCGGAACCGATGCGTGACGGCGGCTTTGGTCGCGAAGCCCGCCAGGCGCTCCAACGGCGGCGCCAGTGGCTCATGGAACAAGGCCTGGCGCACGAGGAGGAAAATCGCGTGATCTACCGGGCCAATCTCCTCGGTGTCCTGCGGCGCCGGGAGGTGGTTCGCATAGGCGCGGTGATCGCAAAGGAATTGGGCCTTTCATACCGCGACCCTCAGCGCGGTGAGCGCATCGAGGGGATTTATCGCAGGCCGGTAGATCTTGTTAGCGGCCGCTATGCTGCCATCGAGACACGGGCAAAAGACCTGGTCCTCGTGCCTTGGCGGCCCGTGCTGGACCGCAATTTGAAACGCGAGGTGTCCGGTGTGGTCCGGGACGCTGGGATTTCTTGGTCGATTGGACGGCAGCGAAGCGGACCGGAACGATAGGCTTACGCGACCTTGGCGGCCGGCGGCTCGTTTTCCACGATGGACTCTGCCGTGAGGAAGTGGCTGAGGTTCTTATCGGCAGGCATCCAGATCGCCTCAGAGCGGCGCTTGAATTTGTTGGGATCGGCATCTTTCAGTCGATGGAATCCTGCAGCCGCGTGCATCATGAAATCGGCAACCTCAAGCGCCGGTTCCCCGACGCTCTTGGGCATGACGTACCAATCCAGCGGAATCGTGCGCTTCTCACCGGAGGGGAGTTCTTCCGTCAGGGTCAACCCATCGAGAGCCGCTTCCATGCGACCGCGATGACGGTGGTTGTCCTCGAAAATGCCGACAACGGAGGTGCAGCCGGTCAGTCGCGCTCTGGCCGTGATGCGGGCAAGAAGTGCCGTAGCCGTGGTCCGCAGGACATAGTCGGGCATGGTTTTGATTTCGTAGCGCGTCTTGATGCTCGCCAGGAAACCCACACGCCCTATGGGCTGTTGGGTGAAATAGTCCACCAGCGCGTCTTCCTTCCATGGGCGCATCCGGTGTTCTGCACGCGCCGCGTGGAGTCGCGGGGTTGGCTTTTGGCCCAGCCGCGCCCTGACTCGTTCCCAGGGTCGATGCACAAGCCTTTCCAGATCGCGGCCGAGAACGGCGCAACCGCCTAATCCGAATACAGGATTGCCGGGATCGCGAAAGGTTTCATCGCCGGTATCGTCGATGAATACCGCCAACGCGTCGGGCGGGATTTTCAGGTCCATAGAGCTCGCGTTCAGTAAGAAATCTCGAGCGTCCAGTATATCACGCGCACGGGTTTCGGGCATGAGCGTAGCTAGAGCGTAGATAAACGCGGTTTTTGATTCGAGGGTCTGGAGCGATTCCTATGCCCACCCGCGCGACGGGCGCGGACGAAGGGGCAAAGGGGCGCATGAGTCCTACCAGAGTCCTCATCGGAACGATCCTCACGGTGCTCGCCATTGCCGTGCTCGGCGTGTGGGCCGGGACGCAAGTTGCGGCGGCGGATCTCGGATATCAGGACCGCCTTGGCGCACCGTGGCTCATCGTCGCGAATTTGCCGGTCTATCACCCCTGGCGCCTGTTCCAGTGGTGGTACGTCTACGACGCCTATGCGCCGGCTGTGTTCAATCGCGCGGGCGCGGTTGCCGCGTCGGGCGGACTTGTTGGATGCGCGATCGCTGTCGCCGGTTCTCTGTGGCGCGCACGCCAAGGCGCAATGTCGACGACCTACGGCTCCTCACGGTGGGCGACGAGTGGCGACGTCCAGCGAGCGGGGCTTTTTGAAGCGCGCGGGGTTTTCCTCGGAACGATGAACGGGCGCTACCTGCGCCACGCTGGTCCCGAACACGTCATGGCCTTTGCACCGACACGATCCGGAACGGGCGTGGGACTGGTGGTGCCGACACTCCTTTCCTGGACGGGATCAACGGTCGTTCACGATATCAAGGGCGAAAATTGGCAACTCACGGCGGGCTGGCGCACCCGGTTTTCCCATTGCCTCTTGTTTAATCCCACCGATTTGCGGTCCGCGCGCTACAACCCGCTCCTTGAGGTCCGCAAAGGTCCGCACGAGGTGCGCGACGTGCAGAACATCGCCGATATCCTGGTGGACCCCGAAGGTGCGCTGGAGCGGCGCAATCATTGGGAAAAAACAAGTCACGCGCTGCTCGTGGGCGTCATTCTGCATGTGCTCTACGCCGAGGAAGAAAAGACCTTGGCGCGTGTCGCAAAATTTCTCTCAGACCCCGAGCAATCCTTCGCTCATACGCTCAAGCGTATGATGGAAACAAACCACCTCGGAACCGAAGAGGCCCCGCAGGTCCATCCGGTAGTTGCCTCGGCAGCGCGCGAAGTCCTCAACAAATCCGAGAATGAACGCTCGGGCGTATTGTCGACGGCCATGTCCTTCCTGGGTCTTTACCGTGACCCCACGGTCGCCCGCACGACATCCGCCTGCGATTGGCGTATCGCCGACCTCGTCGATGCCGGGCGTCCGGTGTCGCTCTACATGGTGATTCCGCCGTCTGATATTTCTCGGACGAAGCCGCTTGTCCGGCTTGTCCTCAACCAGATCGGACGTCGGCTTACGGAAAGGCTTGAGGGCGACCCCGGAAAGAAACGCAAACACCAGCTCTTGATGATGCTGGACGAGTTTCCCGCCCTTGGCCGCCTCGACTTCTTCGAAACGGCACTCGCGTTCATGGCAGGGTACGGCATCCGCGCCTACCTCATCGCCCAGTCACTCAATCAAATCTCGAAGGCCTACGGCGACAACAACGCGATCCTCGATAACTGCCACGTCCGTATCGCGTTCTCTTCCAACGACGAACGCACGGCGAAACGCATTTCAGACGCCTTGGGAACGGCAACGGAGATTCGGGCGCAGCGGAACTACGCTGGTCATCGGCTGGCGCCCTGGCTTTCCCACGTCATGGTTAGCCGTCAGGAAACGGCTCGGCCACTGTTGACGCCGGGTGAGATCATGCAGCTCTCCGCGAGCGACCAGTTGCTCCTGCTTTCGGGCCAACCGCCGATCCGCTGCAAGAAGCTCCGCTACTACGAGGACGCGAATTTCACAGAGCGTGTGCTGCCGACGCCAATTCTGAACGACGGCAACTATATCGATAAGCCGGCGGCGCGGCCCGACGACTGGAGCGGTCAGGTCCGCGGAATGGATGAACGCCTCGCAGCGCCTCTCGATCCTGCGGGAGAGTCGACGGGTGGCCGCGAACCGATCTTGGCGCCGACACGGAGCCGCGCTCCAAACGAACCGGATCTGTTCGGAGACATTCTGCCGGTCAACCGGCCGCAGGCGCCGCGGCGTCCGCGCATCATTGCGCGAGCGCATGCCATGAACAACGGTACGCCGGAGACCGGCACCCGTGACCTCTTGCCGGAGTTCTGACCATGAAGTCCCGGCAACATATCTATTTCGACAAAGACCTGACGGCGCGGCTTACCACGCACTCGGCCCGGACCGGCGCTTCCAAGTCGTCCGTCGTGGCCGATGCCGTCCGCGCCTATCTCGATAGCCAGGGTGCTCGCGAACTGGATGACCTCCTCGGTATGCGTATGGGACGCGTCGAGCGCGACATCAACATCCTCACCGAGAGCTTCGCGCTGTTTGTCCGCTACTACCTGACCATGATGGCGCCTGTCGCCGAGGCTGATAAAGCTGCGCTGGCCGTTGGAAAGGAACGCTTCCAGGCCTTTATCGATCAGGTCGGGCGAAAGATCGCGAGTGGACGCACGTTCAATTTCGACCAAATCGCCGCGCGGGAAACGGAGGAGGATTCATGACGGTCCATGCGGAATCCGTTGAACGACGCCGCGCGATGCTGCGCACCGCTATGGGGCCGTCCATCGCGGCAGCGCTCGCCGATCCCCAAGTCGTGGAGATCATGGTGAACCCCGACGGCGCCCTGAGGCTTGACCGCCTCGGTGAAGGCCGCGTCGATACCGGCGAACACCTTCTCGCCAGCGAAGTCGAGAGAATCATCCGCCTGGTCGCGGCACACCTGCGCGTCGAGGTGCATGCCAATAATCCGGTTGTCAGCGCTGAACTGCCTGACACCTGCGAACGCTTTGAAGGGCTTTTGCCGCCGGTCGCACGGGCGCCGTGTTTTGCCATTCGCAAACCAGCGTCCGAAATCAAAGACCTTGAACGGTATGTGTCCGATGCGACAATGAGCCCAGGCCAGGCGATCATTTTGCGCCGCGCCGTCGCGGAACGCCGCAACATCCTCATTGCCGGCGGTACGAGCTCCGGCAAGACCACGTTGGTCAACGCGCTTCTTGCTGAAATCGCCAAGCTCGAGGAACGCATCATCATTATCGAGGACACGCGCGAGCTCCAATGCGCCGCGCCGGATTGTGTTGCGCTTCGCACCAAGCCCGGCGTCGTCACCATGGGACAGCTCGTGCGCTCCACGCTGCGTTTACGCCCCGACCGCATCATTGTTGGCGAGGTGCGCGGCGGCGAGGCTCTGGACATGCTCAAAGCGTGGAATACCGGACACCCCGGCGGGCTTGCGACCATTCACGCCAATTCCGCGCGGGCCGCGCTGTACCGACTGGAACAACTCGTTCTCGAGACGATCGCCAATGTGCCCCGGCAACTGATCGCCGAGACCGTCGATCTTGTTGTGTTCATCGCCGGACGTGGTGTGAACCGCCGGATTGAAACCATCGCCGAGGTAAAGAGCCTAGGGACGGATGGGGACTATGTCGTTGTCGAAGATCAAACACCGCGTTTGCGCGCTCTCTGAAGGAGACAAATATGCCCAGGAGTCACCGGATCACCCACATCCTCGCAGCGCTCGGCGGCATGATCGTCGCGACAATCAGCAATGCAGCCTATGCGGCCGGCTCAAACATGCCGTGGGAGGGGCCGCTGCAACAGATCCTCGATTCCATCCAAGGCCCCGTCGCGAAAATTATCGCCGTGATCATTATCATCATCACGGGCCTTACGCTCGCGTTCGGGGATACCTCCGGCGGATTCCGTCGCCTCATCCAGATCGTGTTTGGACTCTCCATTGCCTTCGCGGCCTCCAGCTTCTTTCTCACGTTCTTTTCTTTCGGCGGGGGAGCGCTGGTTCAATGAGCATCCATCCTGAAGGCTTCGAGATCACGCTGCATCGCTCCTTGACGGAGCCAATCCTCCTCGCAGGAGCCCCGCGATCCATCGCCATTGTGAACGGCACCCTCGCAGCCGCCATCGGCCTCGGGCTGCAGATGTGGGTGCCCGGCGTGCTGTTGCTGGTGGTTGGGCATACGCTTGCGGTCTTCGCTGCCAAGCGTGACCCGCATTTCGTTGATGTGCTCGCCCGCCACCTGCGGCAGCGGGGACATTTGGAATGCTGAACCTCAAGGAATACCGCCGCGGCGGTCAGAAACTCGCCGATCATTTGCCCTGGGCCGCGCTGATTGCGCCAGGCGTCGTCCTGAATAAGGACGGCAGTTTCCAGCGCACCTTCCGGTTCCGCGGGCCTGACTTGGAAAGCGCGACGGATGCGGAATTGATGGGAGCTACCGCGCGTCTCAATAATGTCCTGAAGCGGCTGGGTTCAGGCTGGGCACTCTTCTGCGAAGCGTCCCGCATTCCGGCGTTGAAGTATCCCGAGTCCGAATTTCCCGATGCGGCGTCGTGGCTTGTTGAGGCCGAGCGCAAAGCATCCTTCCAGGGCGGAAAGGAACGCTACGAGAACGTCTATTACCTGACACTTTTATATATGTCGGCGCCCGATAGCGTGGACCGGTTGCAGCGATCCTTTATCGAGGGTGGCGGTTCGGACGGCGGTCGAGATTGGAGGGAAGACCTTACGCGCTTTGTTGCGGAGACGGACCGCGTTCTTGATCTCTTGACCGGCGCCTTGGCTGAGGTCCGCGCACTCGACAGTCAGGAAACACTCACATATCTCCACGCGACAATTTCCGAACGCCGGCATCCGGTCGCCGTTCCGGAAACGCCGATGTACCTTGATGCCATACTCGCCGATACGCCGTTGACGGGCGGAATCGCCCCAGTCCTGGGCCGCCACCATCTACGCACACTCACCTTGCTCGGGTTCCCGAACACGACGCGGCCAGGACTTCTGGACGCCCTCAATCATTTGGATTTCGAATACCGTTGGGTGAGCCGGTTCGTCTGTCTCGATAAGACGTCGGCTACGCGGGAACTGACAAAGTTGCGCCGGCAGTGGTTCGCCAAACGAAAGTCCATCACCGCCTATCTCAGAGAGGTGATGTACAACGAGCCAACACCGCTTGTGGACACCGACGCCGAGAACAAGGTGACGGACGCGGATATGGCGCTCCAGACTGTCGGGGGCGATCACGTCGCTTTCGGGTATCTGACCGTCACCGTCACGGTGGGAGACGTCGACGAGGCACGCGTCGAGGAAAAGCTGCGCGCCGTTGAGCGAACAATCAATGGTCTCGGGTTTACGACCATCCGCGAAACCGTCAACGCCGTCGAGGCTTGGCTGTCGTCCTTACCGGGGCACATCTACGCCAATGTTCGCCAACCGCTGATCCACACCTTGAACCTTGCTCATCTCATTCCGCTGTCCGCGGTTTGGGCAGGACCGGAAAGGGACGATCACCTGGAGGCGCCCGCGCTTTTGTACGCCGATGCCATGGGCTCCACACCGTTCCGGCTCACACTCCATGTCGGGGACGTTGGGCATATGCTTGTGGTGGGGCCTACAGGCGCCGGCAAATCCGTTCTCCTAGCGCTTTTGGCCCTCCAGTTCCGCCGCTACCCGGGTGCACAGATCTATATCTTTGATAAGGGCTACTCCGCCCGTGCCTCGGTTCTTGCGATGGGTGGCAGCCACCACGTTTTGGGTGCGGACGGCTCACTCGCCTTTCAGCCTTTGCGCCATATCGATAGGCCCGGCGAGCGGAGTTGGGCGGCCGAGTGGATATGGTCGCTTCTGGCCCATGAACGGGTGGACGTAACACCCGAGGTCAAAGAAACGGTGTGGTCCGCTCTCAACAATCTTGCGGCGGCGCCCGTGGTAGAACGAACTCTGACGGGCCTCGCCGTCTTGCTTCAATCCAATGCGCTGCGTACGGCTTTGGGTCCATACACACTCGAAGGTCCGTTCGGACGTATGCTCGACGCGGCCGAAGATGACTTCGCCGCTGGTGACCTCCAATGCTTTGAGACGGAGACGTTGCTGCAGGAGGCCAGCGCCGTCCTCCCGGTGCTGACCTACCTGTTTCATCGGCTTGACGCACGATTCGATGGAACGCCGACACTACTCGTTCTGGATGAAGCGTGGATCTATTTGGACAACCCGCTGTTCGCCGCGCGAATTCGCGAATGGCTAAAGGTTCTGCGCAAACG
>JAYRKY010000044.1:0-17760 GCA_041905525.1 Rhodospirillaceae bacterium | reverse complement strand
GGATCATGCGTTATAGATTCTCCGCCGGGAAGCGGTCATCGTGCGCTTCGTAGGAGTTCCAAAAAAAAAACGGCCGCCGCATGATCGATGCGGCGGCCGTCCCGAATGGCCCTCGGAGCATTCCCGTGCGCGTACGTGCTGGTGCGCGCGGAGCGGCCCTCAAGAGACCAAGCGATTTAGAAGGCGAAACGCAGGGCGGTCTTGAACGTCCAAGCAGTCATGTTCGAGCCGCTGGTGTCGACCCACGAATAACGCACGCCCGGAACGATGGCCAAACGATCCGTGACCGGGATCGAGACGCCGGCTTCGCCGAACATGGAGAAGTCGGTGGCGCGGTCGCCCGCGGTCGTGACCGTTCCCATCGTGAAGGTGTCGATATCGGTACGAGTGAGGCCCAGACCGCCGCCGACGTACGGGCTCACCGAGCCCATAGCGAAGTCATAATAAGCCGCTGCTTGCAGCGTCAGCTGATCGATATCGCCGCCGCTGATGCCGTAGTTCGTCGCGCCGGCGCGGGCGCTCTTGAAACCGGTGTCGTTGAGGCCGAGTTCGAGTTCGCTGCGCAGGCCATTACCGAAGTCGTAACCGAGCGCCGTGTGAATGGCATAGCCCGTGTCGAATTTCGCTTGTCCGGCCGCCGTGCCAATCGTGATGTCCAGCTTTTCCGGGACGAGAACGCCGGCGCCGACGGAGCCGTAGAAGTTCTGAGCCTGAGCTTGGGTCGCGGCGACCATGGCGAACGCGGCGACGGCACCGATTTTTGCGAGCTTCATAAGTTTGCACTTTCCTTTTTGTTTTTAGAGTCCCTCGCGCGAGAAGAGATCCCGCGTCGAGGGAGGCGCAACCTAGTGTTCGTTTGAGGCATGTCCAGGGCGGCGTGCAGATCGGCGAACGATTTCGCGTGCCGTTGCAGGAACGACACGCTCGCATTCAATTGCGCAAGTTTGATATGCGATTTCTTCGCGACAGAGCTACGCGTCGCACAATATCTGCACAGCCGCCCAGATTTCGCCACGATGCTGCAATGTGTTTTGAGTCACGCTCGCGCGCGGCATGCGTAACGTTTGGCAATCCGATAGGAAAGCAGGGCGAGTGATGAGGGCTTACTTCGCGAGCTTGTCGATTGTGGAAAGGATCGCCGCGGACGGGGGCCGGGTCTTGTACCCCTCTTCCGCCAGCTTGGCGCGCACCACTCCGCCTTTGTCGACAATGAAGATGCCGGGCTTCGGCACTCCATACGCGCGCGATGTCGGCGGATACTGAGGATCGCGGATCTTGAAGGCGTCGATCATTTTCGAGCCTTCATCCGAGGTCATGAGATAGGTCACGCCGAATTTCTTGGCGAAAGCGGTCAAGATATCCGGCGCGTCGTAGCTGACGGACACCAGCCGGTAGCCGCGGCGCGTGAGCTCCGCATTCACGCTTTCGATGTCCCGGAGCTGCTGGATGCAATACGGACACCATGACGCAGAGCGCACAAACACAAGAACGGCGCCCGACGGGCCTGTGAGATCCGCAAAGGTTTGCACGGCGCCTTGGGCGTCATGAACCACAAACGGAGTTGGGATCGCGGATCCTATAGGAGGCCCGATATCGATGCTCTCGGCCGCAGCAGCCGGGAAGACAAACGCAAGCATAAACGCCATGACGAGAGCACGCATATGGTTCTCCTCTGCTTATTGGGCGAGGAATCCTCCGTCCACCGCCAAGATATGTCCTGTCACCATGCTCGCCGCGCCGCCGGCGAGAAACAGCGCCGCGCCGGCGATTTCCTCAGGCTCGGCAAGACGGCCCATCGGCACCATGGCTTTGATGCGTTCGATCACGTCGGGTTTGTCGCGTAAACCTTCGATAAACGGTGTGTTCACCCACTGCGGCGCGATCGCATTGACGCGAATGTTGTCCTTCGCCCATTCCACCGCCAGCGCGCGTGTCATGTTAACAACCGCCCCCTTGCTGGTCTGGTAGGAGATGTTCGGATAAATGCCACCGCCCGAGAACCCCATGATGGAGGCAATATTGATGATGCTACCGCCCTTCCCGGCGGCCATCATCACGCGCGCGGCGTGACGGCTCATCAGGAACGTGCCCGTGACATTCACGGCAATCACCTTGTCCCAGTCGGTGAGCTCAAGCTCGACGCTGGGTCTGCGGATGGCGGTGCCCGCGCTGTTCACAAGGATATCCAAGCCGCCGAACTCGTTCATCACCGCGGCAATGGCGCGCTCGACTTCATCTTCCTTGCTGACGTCAACCGCGGCGGCGAAACTTTGCTGGCCGATCTTGACGATCTCCCGCGCAACCTCCACCGCCTTCATCTCGTCCCGGTCCAGCACCGCGACCCAGGCTCCCGCATGGGCAAAGGCCAGCGCGATGGCGCGGCCGATCCCGCTGCCCCCGCCGGTCACGGCCGCGACTTTGCCGTCCAACCGGAAGGAGACTGTCGTCTTGAGGTCTGCACTGGCGTCCATGCCCAAGACTCCCCCGCGCCAGCCTCCAGCGCAAGGGAAGATTCTTTAAATCTTCTTGGGCTTCAGCATGCTCCGGCCCGAGCTGTGCCTCGTTGCCAGAAAACGATACGTCGCACGGGCCGTGTCCAGGTAACGGAAAGCATTATCGGGCGCGCAGTTGCGCCATTGCACGACGATCTCCCGCCATACGAGGGTCAACCCATGTAACGCATCGCGGATCTCACGGACCGACTTTACCTTTTCGTCGATCGCCGACAGGGCCGAAACGACATCTGTTGTCAGTGCATCGGCCTTTGCAAACAAGTCGCGGTACTCGCGGGCGGCTGGCATGAAAAGCGATCGCATCTGCGAAATCTCCGCGGCCAGCCGCTTGTCACCGTCGTTCGCTTTTCCGACCCATTGGAGCTTCTTCAAGATCGCGCCCGCTTGCAGGAACCACTCCCGCAAGGCCTCGATGTAAGCGAGCTCGCGAGCGAAGATCACCAACTTGTCGAGGACATAGGCCGAATCATCCTCCGCGCGCCCGAGGGCTCGCGCCGCCGCGCGAAAAGCTTCGCGAAGCTTCGCCTTATTCTGCGGCTGTTCGAGATAGGCCGCGATCTCCTTCGTACTCGTCAGCTTGACTTCGCCCGGTTCGACCGAGGCCAGCAGCTGCAGTTCCAGCCGCCTGCGTGCAATATCGGTATGCCTGGGATCGATCATCCAGGAGGCGCGCCCGGTTAAAATCTCATTCGGCACGTTATCGCCGGGGCGGATTTCGGCCACGTATCTCAAACTCCGCACCGCCAAATCGATCAGTTTGTCGTCGGGGCAGCCGGGCGGTATGTGAAATTGGCGCCTCAACGCCTGGATGCCCAGAAGCCCTTTCGTGTCACCGAGATCGACCGCGAACATCGGCGTACGATCAGTTCCGGCGCCGACGAAGCGGGCGCCCGGCGTTTTAAAGAGAATATGGGTGAAAGCGAACGTCGTGCATTCGCCGTCGCTCAGCTGCGGATTGGCTTCGTTTTGAGGTAGGCCCGCGGGCAAAGCGGGGTCCGGAGGCGACGTCATAACAACACTAAACCAACTGAACCTACCCAACGCGCACAGCGAAGGGACCGCGCCCTCCATCTCCAAGGGCGCGCCTTTATATTTCGACTCGCTTCTATCTGACAATCAAAATGCGGTTAGTCGCGATCACGCCCGGATCGACAGCTATACGCAGCCGTCCAGTGCGACTCCGGCGCCTACGCGAGGGCCGTGCGTTATCAGCCAAGTCTATTTGCGCTTGTGAGTAACGATCAGGGCATCCAACATCGCATAAATGCGGTCGGAGGCGTGGGCCTGGCAAACGCTCTGATTACAGATGCGAGCCCCTTCCATCGTGAGGAAAAGTGCATCGCCTAGCGCTTCCGGGTCCACGTAGCCCGCCTCGGCGGCCAGGGAGATCAGCGCATCGCGATGTTGGCGTTTGCTGGCCTCGATCACGCGGCGCGCCGGATGGTCAGTTTGCGCCAATTCCACGGCCGCATTGGCCATGAAGCAGCCGCGCTGCTCTGCGGTCATACAGTCGGCGATGCCGCGGCACCAGGCCCGCAAGGCGCCCAAGGGATCGCCGGGATGTGCGTCGACATTCTGCTTCCACTCGTCTTCCCACTCGCGGGCGCACTCGCGCGCGCACTCGGCAATCAATTCGTCCTTGGACTTGAAATGGCGGTAGAGCGTCATCTTGTTGGACGACGCGGCTTCCGCGATCTGGTCCACGCTCACCACGTGGAGACCGTTTTTATAAAAGAGATCGTGCGCGGCCGAGAGGATGCGCTCGCGCGGTGATTCTTTCGACGATGCACTCTCTTTCGAGGAGCCATCCGAAATTTTTGCGGGTGTTAGAGTTTCCATGCCCTTGACATGTTACTTACCAGTCAGTATTTCAAGCCGCGTTACTTACTAGTAACACACATTTTCCAAGATCGCTACAGCAACTCCCTGAACGCTGCAACAAGAAAGCCGACGGCATGTCGCACCACCCTCATAACCCCCTCATTCTAAAAGAATTTCTGCCTTCGATCAACGAATTCGGCGGTTGTGGATCCCCCCTCCACTCCCGCCGCTCTATGCCTGCCGCTGGCTAGGCATAACGGCGGGTTCCCGAGTCCTCTCCCCCCAACCCCATCGGGAACCCGCCGCTTCTTTCATCCCCATTCCGGAGACCGTTTTATGCCCGCCCCCCACATTGAAGATGAGGGCCTCGCCCCGCACTCACCGCCCCAAGGGCTTGCCACGCCCTGGGCCGCGCGCGTTCCGTTCCGTAACTCCAATCGTAAAGGCGTGACCGCGGCGATCGCGGTCGTCGTCGCAGGTCTGATCGGTTTTGCGCTGTCGGCCCCCGGCGCCAAGAGCAATACGGCGCCGGCCGCCCCGCCGCCGCCAGCCGTAAGCGCGGCGGCGGTTCTCGCCAAGAGCGTGACCTACTGGGATGAGTTTCCCGGCCGCGTCGCCGCCATCGACAACGTCGAGATTCGCCCGCGCGTCGGCGGCTACATCGAAAGCATCAAGTTCCGCGAAGGCGACGACGTGAAGAAGGGCGACATCCTCTTCGTCATCGATCGCAGGCCGTTTCAGGCCCAAGCGGCGCGCGCCGAAGCGGAGCTTGTACGCGCCCGCACCCAGGCGGAACTCGCGAAGACGCAAGCCGACCGGGCCCAGAAGCTTCTCGAAGGGCGCGTCATCAGCCAAGAAGAATTCGACCAGCGCATCGCCGCGCAGGCGGAAGCCTCGGCCGCCGTTCGCGCCGCCGAAGCCGCCGCGCAATCGGCCCGATTGGATCTTGAGTTCACCCAAGTCCGCTCGCCCATCGACGGCCGCGCCGGCGAGGCGCTGATCACGGTCGGCAATCTTGTGAGCCCCAATCAGTCGCTGCTCACCACTGTGGTCTCGCTCGATCGCGTGTATGTGTATTTCGAGTCCGATGAGCAGACCTTCCTGCGCTACACAGCGATGGGCCAAAGCGGCGAGCGTTCGTCGTCGCAAGATGCCCGGCATCCGGTCCAGGTCGCCTTGGCCGACGAGACGGATTTCCCGCACAAAGGCTATCTCGACTTCGTCGACAACCACCTCGACCCGGCGACTGGGACGATCCGCGCCCGCGCCATCCTCGACAATAAAGACCGCACGCTCACGCCGGGACTGTTCGCACGCGTGAAACTGCTCGGCAGCGGCCAGGTGAACGCCCTCTTGATCGACGAAAAGGCGATCCTTACCGATCAGGATCGCAAGTACGTTTATGTCGTCGGCGAGCAGAATCGCGCGGTTCGCCGCGACATCACCCTTGGGCGTGAATCGGATGGATTCCGCGTCGTTACTTCCGGCCTCAATCCGGGCGACCGCGTCATTGTGCACGGGATTCAAAAAATCTTCATGCCCGGCATGCCGGTGAATCCCGCCGACATCGAAATGGGCGCGCCTCCGGCGACCGCCCAGGCGCAACAGGCTCCTAAATCGGAATCGCAGTCATGAGTTTCGCCGGTTTCTTTATCAACCGCCCGATCTTCGCGGCGGTGTTGTCGATCATCATCTTCGTCTCCGGCCTGATCGCGCTACCGCTACTGCCGGTGAGCGAATATCCCGAGGTCGTTCCGCCGACGGTCCAAGTCACCACACAGTACCGCGGCGCCAACCCGACCGTGATTTCCGAAACCGTAGCCGCCCCGCTTGAGGAGGCGATCAACGGCGTCGAAAACATGATCTATATGAAGTCCGTTGCCTCGTCCGACGGCGTTCTGCAGATCATCGTCACGTTCAAGCCGGGCACCGATCCCGACACCGCCCAGGTGCAGGTGCAGAATCGCGTCGGGCAGGCTCTTCCCCGTCTGCCGGAAGAAGTTCGTCAGGTCGGCGTGATCACCCAGAAAAGCGCGCCAGATCTTACACTGGTCGTCCACCTGACTTCGCCGGACGGCCGCTACGACACCACGTACCTGCGCAACTACGCCGTGCTGCATGTGAAGGACGAAATCTCGCGCATCAAGGGTGTCGGCAATGCGCCGCTCTTCGGGGCGGGTGATTACGCCATGCGCATCTGGCTCGATCCGGCCAAAGTCGCCGCCCGCGGCCTTACCGCTGGCGACATTACCCGGGCCATCCGCGACCAGAACATCCAAGTGTCCGCCGGCCAGATCGGCGCGCCGCCGCAGCCGGGCGTCTCCGACTTCACATTGTCGATCAACGCCCAGGGCCGCCTTGTGACGGCCGAGGAGTTCGGCAACATCGTCTTGAAGACGGGCGACAACGGCGAAATCACGAAACTCAGCGATGTCGCGCGTTTGGATCTCGGCGCCTCGGAATATGCCTTGCGCGCCTCGCTCGACGTCAAGCAGGCGGTCGCGCTTCCGATTTTCCAGTCGCCGGGCGCCAACTCGCTCGATCTTTCGCGCGACGTGCGCGCCAAAATGGCCGAGCTGGCCAAACGCTTCCCGGAAGGCATGTCGTGGGATGTCGTCTACGATCCGACTGTCTTCGTGAAGGAATCGATCAACTCGGTTGTCGCGACCCTGATTGAAGCCGTCGCACTTGTGGTGCTCGTCGTCATCCTGTTCCTGCAGACGTGGCGTGCCTCGCTTATTCCATTGCTCGCCGTACCGGTTTCGATTGTCGGCAGCTTCGCCGTCCTCCTCCTGCTCGGATTCTCCATCAACACCCTGACCCTGTTCGGTATGGTGCTGGCCACCGGGATCGTGGTGGATGATGCGATCGTCGTCGTGGAAAACGTCGAGCGCGCCATCGCCGGCGGACTTTCGCCGAAGAAGGCCGCGCTTCAGGCCATGAAGGAAGTCAGCGGGCCCATCGTCGCCATCGCGGCGGTACTGGTGGCGGTGTTTGTTCCGATGGCCTTCCTTGAAGGCGTCACGGGTCAATTCTATCGCCAGTTCGCGGTCACGATCGCGGTCTCAACCGTGATCTCGGCCATCAACTCGCTCACCTTGTCTCCGGCCCTCGCCGCCGTGCTCCTCAAGCCGCACGGCGCCAAGTCCGACGCGCCGAGCCGGTGGCTCGAAGCCTCGTTCGGCTGGCTCTTCCGCCCGTTCAACCGGTTCTTTCATGCCAGCTCCGAGAAATACTCGGTCGGCGTGACGCGCAGCATAGGCAAGAGCAAAGCGGTGTTTGCTGTCTACGGCGTACTAGTCGCCGCGACCTGGCTCGCGTTCCAAGCGGTGCCCGGCGGATTCATCCCGACGCAGGACAAGCTCTACCTGATCGGCGGCGTGAAGATGCCCGAGGGCTCGTCGCTCGACCGGACCGAAGCGGTCATCAACAAGATGAGCGAAATCGCGCTCGCGACCGACGGCGTTGAACATGCGGTTGCATTCCCAGGCCTGAACGTTCTTCAGTTCACGAATACGCCGAACATGGGCACGGTCTTCCTTGGTCTCAAAGGCTTCGACAAGCGCGGCCGTCCCGCCAGCGAAATCGCCGGTGAGTTGATGGGCAAGTTCCAAGGCCTCCAGGAAGGATTCGCCTTCGCCATCATGCCCCCGCCGATCCTCGGCCTCGGCACAGGCTCGGGTTACTCCGTCTATATCCAGGACCGCGCCGGCCTCGGCTACGGCCAGCTGCAAACCGCGGCCACGACGCTTTCGGGCGCCGTGACCCAGGTGAAGGGTATGAACTTCCCGATCTCGTCCTACCAGGCGAACGTGCCGCAGCTCTCGGCGGAAGTCGACCGCGAGAAGGCCAAGGCGCAGAACCTGAACATCAAGGACGTCTTCGAAACGCTTCAGGTCTATCTCGGCTCCGTCTACGTGAACGACTTCAACCTGTTCGGCCGCACCTTCCGCGTCATCGCGCAAGGAGAAGCCAGCGCGCGTGACGAGGTCGAGGACATCGCGCAGCTGCGCACACGCAACCAGGCGGGCGACATGGTGCCCATCGGCAGCGTGCTAAAGATGAGCAACACCTACGGTCCCGATCCGGTCGTGCGATACAACGGCTACCCCTCGGCCGACATCATCGGCGAAGCCGATCCCCGCCTCTTGTCGTCGAATCAGGCGATGGCCGCGGTGACCGCCGTCGGCGAGAAAGTCCTGCCGCCGGGCATGACGCTCGAGTGGACCGATCTAAGCTACCAGCAAGCCAACCAAGGTAATGCCGCGCTGATCGTATTCCCGTTGAGCGTCCTTCTCGTGTTCCTCGTGCTCGCCGCCCTGTATGAGAGCTGGACGCTGCCACTGGCGGTGATCCTGATCGTGCCGATGGCCATGCTCGCGGCGCTCACGGGTGTCCGTTTGGCCGGTGGCGACAACAACGTCTTCGTGCAGGTCGGTCTTGTGGTGCTGATGGGATTGGCGTCCAAGAATGCCATTCTAATCGTCGAGTTCGCCCGCGAGCTCGAGCATCAGGGTCGAAGCATTGTCGAAGCCGCTATCGAAGCCTCGCGCCTGCGTTTGCGCCCGATCGTAATGACCTCCGTCGCCTTCATCGCCGGCGTCACCCCGCTGGTGTTCTCGTCCGGCGCGGGTGCCGAAGTGCGCCAAGCCACCGGCGTCACCGTGTTTGCCGGCATGATCGGTGTCACGGCCTTCGGCCTCTTCCTGACGCCGGTGTTCTATGTCGCCTTACGCAAGCTCGCCGAACGCCTGAAGGGCCCGGCCGAAGTGGCCCAACCCGAACTGCCGCTGGAGAACCACCATGCGTAATCTTGTCGCCCTTCTACTCGCTACGTCCATACTGACGGCGTGCGCGGCGGGTCCCGACTATGCACGCCCGGAGACTCCCGTCGGCGCCGCTTTCCATCAGAAGGTCGCCACGATATCGGCGGCTGAACCGGTGGGCGCGTTCTGGACCGGGTTCAACGACCCGCTCCTCGCCCGCCTCGTCGATGAAGCGCTTCACCGAAACACGGATCTGCGCGTCGCCGTGGCGCGCCTTGACCAGGCGCGGGCGTTGACCTTCCAGTCGACACTCGATCTTCTGCCCACGGTGACGGCGGACGGTGGCTTTACAACGACGCGGACACCCGCCAGCCGCACCCTGCCGGGCGCCAAGCGGGACAGCGACAGCTACGACGCCGGCATCTCCGCCACGTGGGAGATCGACCTGTTCGGCAGGGTCCGCCGTGGCGTCGAGGCTGACCGCGCCGAAGCACAAGCCATCGCCGCCGACTTGCGCGGCGTCCAGATCAGTGTCGCCTCGGAGGTCGTTCGCGCCTATTTCGAACTTCGTGGGCGGCAGCAACAGCTCTCCGTCGCCCGCCGCAACACCGACAATCAGCGCGATACACTCAAGCTGACGGAAACCCGTCTCGAGGCCGGACGCGGCACGGACTTCGATACGGCACGCGCCCGGGCGCTCTTGAAGTTGACCGAAGCGCGCATTCCCCAGTTGGAGATCGCCGTCGCCGCCGCGACTCATCGCCTCGCCGTGCTCACAGGCCGTGAGCCCGGCGCGCTTACGGAAGAACTTGAAACGCCTGCCCCGTTGGCCGCACTGCCCCAGGAGGTCGCTATCGGAACACCGGCGGATCTCCTGCGCCGCCGGCCCGACATTCAGGCGGCCGAGCGCCGCCTGGCCGCGGCAACAGCGCGCGTAGGGGTGGCGACGGCGGACCTGTTTCCGCGACTCTCCCTCGGCGGCACGCTGTCCAGCATCTCGCCGACCTTGGGCGGCCTCTTCTCGGCCTCGAGCGAATCTTACGCCGCGGGGCCGCTGATCAGTTGGGCCTTCCTGGACTTGGGCCGTGTCAAAGCGCGCATCGATGCCAGCGATGCGAACGCGGCCGCGAGCCTCGCGACCTATGAAGGCACGGTCTTGAAAGCCTTGGAGGAAAGCGAAAACGCGTTGATTGCCTACGACCGCACCCGAATTGAAGCTGCCCATCTTGAGGAAGCGGCCGCCGCGGGCCGCGAGGGGGCACGCCTCGCGCGCGTCCGCTTCGAGAATGGGATCGCAGACTTCCTTCCGGTTCTGGATGCCGAGCGTTCTCTTCTGGAGGCGGAAGACCGCCTGGCGGAAACCCGCACGCGCGCGGCCACCAGCTTGGTCGCAGTCTACAAGGCCGTCGCGGGCGGTTGGCCGGAGCGGCTTCCGTCCGCCGAAACGGGCGGCTGATTGGCGAGGCTCCAATGGGCAAATCCAGGCACGATACGGCAGGCACCGCAGCGCTGGTCGCAGCGGCCTTCGCCGTTATCGGCCTGATCGGGTTCCTCGTCTCGTTGCCCAACTAAGAAAACCAACTGAGATAAGACTGTCCAACTCCGGCGCGGAGAGAGCCTGGCCTCTTCGCGCTTTTTTTATGCGCGCGCCGCGTCGAACCCGTAAGATGCTCCGGATCTTTTGGGATTCCGGAATGTTTCTTCACCGCCACGGCCTCGCACGCCTTCTCAAAGCCTCTCTGCTCGCCGTCGCAGTCACACCCGCCCAGGCCCAAACCTTGCCGCGGGTGGAGGAGCTCACCATCACCGCGAACCGGCTCCCCCCGGCCGTGAGTGAGCAGCTTCACAATACAACCGTGATCGATCGCGGCGCCCTCGCGCAAAGCGGCGGCGCACGTCTGGACGAAATCCTGCAGCAAGTGCCGGGCTTCGGCCTATTCCGCCGCCAGTCGAGCCGCGCCTCGCACCCAACCACGCAAGGTGTGACATTGCGCGGCCTCGGACCCAGCGGCGCCGGGCGCACGCTCATTCTTCTCGACGGCGTGCCGCAGAACGATCCCTTCGGCGGATGGATCGATTGGAGCCGCCTCTCCCCGGACGCCTTGGACTCGCTCACTGTGACGCGGGGCGGCGGGGCCGGCGCATGGGGCAACAGCGCGATGGCCGGTGTCGTGCGCCTCTATCGGAATGAGGAGCCCGGCACGGGCGGGAGTGCACGCCTGCGGACCGACAGCTTCGGTGGATATGACGCGGCCGGCACTTTCCGCACAGGAACGGAGGTGCGCGTCTTCGGCGCGGCGCAAGGACATGGCGGGGACGGTCCCTTTCTCATCGCGAAAGGACAGCGCGGGGCCGCGGATGTCCGCACCAACACGCGGGGCGGTTGGGCGGAATTGGGCGCGACCTTCGCGCTCGGAGATACAGATGTCACCGCGGCAGCCAATTACTCCGAAGACCGGCTTGTGAACGGCGTCGGCATCGCCCGCTCGCACAGCAAGATCGGCGAAGCCTCCGTCGGCGCAACGCACAAAGCCGCGTCGGGTGCATCGTGGGAGGCGCACGCCTATGTGCGACGCCAGGGATTCGACGCTGTCTTCGCCACCGTCAGTGCGGACCGCAACACCGCGACACCCTCCCTCGACCAATTCCGCGTGCCCACGACCGGGGCCGGCGGCAACGTGCTTATGCGGTTCTCGCCGGCATCCGACATCAGTATCGAAACCGGAGCTGACATCCGGTACGCCACCGGCACCACGCATGAGCTTTTCACGTTCGCGAACGGCGGATTCACACGCGAGCGCGCGGCGGGCGGTGACCAAACCATCGCGGGCGCCTTCACGGAGGTAAGCTGGACAGCTGCGCCTCGTCTCATGATCAGCGCCAGCGGCCGCGTCGATTACTGGCGGCAAGCGCCTGGCACCCGGCGTGAAGTGAACCTCTTGGATGGATCGACCTTGCGAAACGACGCCTTCGCCAATCGCAGTGGATCGGTTGCGAATTTCCGCGCCGGCGCAACGTTGGACGTATCCGGCGGCCTCACGGCGCGCGGGGTTGCTTACTCCGGCTTTCGCGTTCCCACCTTGAACGAACTCTATCGCCCATTCCGCGTCGGCAACGACATCACCGAGGCCAACGCCGCGCTGACACCTGAACGTCTGCTGGGCGCCGAGGGTGGACTGGCGTGGCAAGGGCAGAGCGCATCTTGGAGCGTCACCCTCTTCCATGCGCGCCTCGATGATGCCGTGTCCAATATCACCGTACAGACGACACCGGGTCAAAACGCGGCCTTGAACGTGTTTGTGCCGGCCGGCGGAGTCCTGCGGCAACGGCGCAATCTGGATCGCATCGCCGCCAGCGGTCTCGAAGCGGATGCCACCCTTCGCCTCTCCGACTCGCTCGATCTCCGCGCGGGATATCTCTTCACGTCGCCGAAGGTGCGCAGGTCCTCGGATCAGCCGACGCTGCAAGGCTTGCGGCTTGCGCAAGTCGCGCGTCATCAAAGTTCGGCGTCCCTCTCTTGGCGCCCGGTCGAACGTCTTCTCACGCGGACCGACGTGCGCCTTGCCAGCGGGCAATTCGATGACGACCAGAATAGCCGCCGCTTGCGCGGCTACACCGCCGTCGACCTTCATATTGAATACGAAGTGACGCCGGCGACCACTGTCTTCGTCTCAGGCGAGAATGTTCTGAACGAACGGATCGACGCCGGGTTGAGCGCGACCGGCGTAATTACCCTGGGCAGTCCTCGCATGGTCGCCGCGGGCGCCTCGTTTCGTTTCTAACGCAGCAGCAGGCGAAGACGTGCAGCGCACGCGCCACTCGCACGTGACTGCTCGCGCCTTAGAGGCATTCGCAAAGCGGAACAATTAAGGAAAGTCTCAGTTTTACTGCCACTTAACACGTGACATAGGAGTGGCTTTTTCATGAACGGCATCATCTACCTCGTCGGCCTCGTCGTCGTCGTATTGTTCATCTTGTCCTTCCTCGGCTTGCGCTAAGCCCCAACGGGAGGAACCCCCATGCCTATACAGTCTATGGATGTCGTTACGACGGAACGCTCGACCTATGTCGACTGGTGCGCGATTGCCGCCGGCGCGATGGTTGCCACTGCCGTCTCCATCGTGCTCTTCACATTCGGAACCGCGATCGGACTCTCGATGGTCTCGCCGTACGAAGGCGAAGGTGTCTCGCGCGGCGCCTACTTCGCCACCCTCGGTCTTTGGACCTTGTGGGTCATTGTCTCCAGCTTCATGAGCGGCGGTTATATCGCGGGCCGCTTGCGCCGCCGCGTCGGCGACGCCACCGAGCATGAAAGCGATGTGCGCGACGGCGCGCATGGCGTCCTGGTGTGGGCGACCGGCGTCGTGCTCGCTTCGCTTCTGCTCATGCTCGGCGTCACCGGAATGGTCGGCACTGCCGCAGAAGTCACGGGACCCGCGGCGGCGGCGGCTTCTGACGACACAAAAGGCGGCGGCATGACCGCCTATACAGTCGATGCATTGTTCCGGGCGTCTCCTAATGCCACTTCGACCGCTCAGCCTGCGGCTGAACCGAGCATGGATCCCGCGACCGGGACAATGACGACCGCGCCCACCATGGGTCCCTCAACCATGGGCGGCTCCGGTATGGCCACCATTATGCGTCAAGGCGACGACACCGCGGATCGCGCCGAGGTGACACGCCTGCTCACTTACGGTCTGACGGACGGCAAACTCGGCGCGGACGATAGAGCGTATGTGGCGCGCATGATCGCCCGCCGCACCGGTATGTCGGAAACAGACGCGCAATCCCGCATCGACACGGTCCTCGCCAAGGCCAAGGAAACCGCCGATAAAGCGCGCAAAATTGGACTGATCCTTGGATTCCTCACCGCAGCGGCGCTGCTGGTCGGCGCCGCGGCCGGGGCTTGGGCCGCCACGCTCGGCGGGCGTCACCGCGATCAAAATACAGACACCAGTGCGTTCTGGCGTTGGGCTTAAGGAGAAAGACTCATGAGATCGATTTTGCTCTGGGCTATCGGGGTTCCTATTCCGATCATCATCCTGATCGCCCTTCTCACCTGACGATCGGACACTAAAGTAAAGGCCGGTGCGCTGTTTCAGCCACCGGCCTTTGCTTTTCTAGAACGCGCGGCTGACAAACAGGCCAAAAAGCGCCTGGTTCTGCGTTCCGCGCTGTTGAACCAGCGGGCTCGCGCCCGCATCCCCGGTCAAGCGATCATAGCCGCCAACAGCGACAACGGCCCATCGACGGTCAGAGGGCAGCGGATAAACGACCGTGGCGCCCGCGCCGAAAGAGTATAAGCCACCGCCTGCGGAATAGGTCGGCAGTCCCGACGCACGCGATTGCGCGCCCGTCACGCTGAAATAGGCGCTGTTATACGTTGCATCCACGAGGCGTACGCGCGGACCAAACGATACGATCGCGAACGATCCGAGCGCGGGGGTGCGATGCGACCACTGCGCGCTCAGGTCGGCCGTGAATCCCTTGTGACCGCTCGCCGCCTGCCGCACCTCGGCGCGTAGCGTTACGGGGGCGATCTCATATTCGACGAAACCGCCAAGCTCCACACTCAAGTCCACATCGCCAAGTCCGCGCAGATCGTTGGTGCGGTGCCCTGTGACGGCGAATATCTGTTTCCCATTTTCATCGCGCGGAAAGGTGAAGCGCATGATGGGCCCGGCCTTAACGGCGCCGTCGTTCACGAAGCGGTAGCCGATCCCTTCCTGGACCGAGGCGAAGAAGCGATCACCATAACTCAGTTGGAGATTCGGGATGGCAGAGAGACGATAGGAATTGTCCCCGGCGTAGTTGGGCGCGAGGAGCATTCCGCCCCCGACGGTGACGTTCCATCCGGACTCAGCGCCGCGAGGCTGCGCCACCGCCGGCAGGGCAAGACCCGTTACAAGAGAGACAAAAAGTAGAGATCGGACCATGAGAACTCCTTTGGGGGATATACGCGGCGCCCCGTCCCATGGATCACCGCCCCGACGGCGAGGCTGGCTCCGTGCCTCCAACTCCTCTAGATTTCCACCAGGGAGAGTCGAGGGGGATTAAGTGTTCAAACGCACGTTATTGGCGGGCGCTACTCTTGCCGTGTTGGCAAGTCCCGCCCTCGCCCAGCGCGCCAACGAGAATGCAATCAACGCCGCACAGGATGCTTTCGGCACCCAGGTCGGGAACGAGAGCATCGGCTTATATAATGCAGGAGATGTGCGCGGGTTCAGCCCCACCGAAGCGGGAAACCTGCGGCTCGAAGGCCTTTACTTCGATCGGCAAGGCGACACCACAAATCGCATTGTGTCCGGTTCAACGGTGCGCGTCGGCCTTTCGGCCCAGTCGTATCCTTTCATGGCGCCGACCGGCGTGGTCGATTACCGCCTGCGCACGCCGGGCGAGCGCAACGTTACCAGCCTGCTCACCACGTTCGGTCCGTTCGACGCAATGAGCGTTGAGCTCGATACCCAGATGCCCCTCAACG
This sequence comes from Rhodospirillaceae bacterium, assembly GCA_041905525.1. Lineage (GTDB taxonomy): Bacteria > Pseudomonadota > Alphaproteobacteria > Rhodospirillales > Rhodospirillaceae > SHVO01. Next base: position 2,179 of record JAYRKY010000044.1, on the reverse strand, counting down.
ACAAGCTCTCCATGGGCGCCGGCGTCGCGGGGATTAAGGAGAAAAGTCCCAATGACACGCGCTCGTGGGTGGCCAACATGGGCGCCATCTTCCGCTGGCGGCCGACGGACTCCGTGGAAATCATTCCCTTTGGCGCAATCAATTTTCGCTGGGACCGCGAGCCGGGCCATACCATCACGACCGCCGGCCCGTTCCTGCCGCCGGAGATCGACCGCGATCTCTACTATGGTCAGTATTGGATTCCCTTTCAGTCGCAGCAAAGCGCGTGGGGCTTCATCGCGCGCGCCGAGCTTGGCGACGATTGGACTTTACGCACGGGATGGTTCCGCTCTCTGAACTGGCGTGTCAAACAGGGCGAAGCCTTGTTCCGCAACACACGGGAGAACGGCGCCACCGATCGCTTCGCGGTCATCATCCCCGGGAACATACTCGGATCCTGGTCGGGCGAAGCTCGTCTCACCAAGGTCGCTATCGAAGGCCCGCGTCGGCACACGTTCCATGGTTCGTTCCGCGGGCGCTTCAAAACGCGGACCTTTGGCGGCTCGACCACGATCCCACTCGGCCCCGGCGTCATCGGCGTGCCGGACTTTGAGGCAGAACCGTCCTGGACTCTTGGCCCCCAAAGCGCCGCCCGCGTTCGTCAAGGCACAGGCGGTCTCGCCTACGAAGGTCTGTGGCCGCGCGTCGGCGAAATCGGCCTTGGCGTCCAGAAGACCTTTTATCGCCGCATCAGCGAGCCGGCGGGCGGTCCAATCGTCATATCGAAGGACAGCCCCTGGCTCTTCAACGGCACCCTCGCCGCTTATCTCAGCGACGACCTCGCGGTGTACGGAAGCTGGACGCGCGGTCTTGAAGAGTCCGGTGAAGCTCCGCAGACGGCGGTGAACCGCGGCGAGTCCGTCCCTGCCACCCGCACCGAACAGGTCGATGCCGGTTTCCGCTACACCATCAAGCCCGGTCTGCGGGTCGTCGGCGGCGTGTTCGAAGTGAAGAAGCCCTTCTTCAACGTCAACACCAACAATTTCTTCCTTCAGGTCGGTGATGTGCGTCATCGCGGCGCCGAATTCTCGCTCACCGGCCAGGTGATTCCGGGTCTCACCGTCGTCGCCGGAACGGTGCTGCTGAAAGCGCGGGTCGAGGGCCAGACCGTCAATGCCGGCCTGATCGGCGCGGTTCCGCTGGGACGGTTCCCGCACATCATCCGCCTCAACGTGCAATACGGGCCCAAGACCTGGAACGGACTTTCCGTGGAGACCCAAATCGAAAACGTATCCTCGCGCTTTGCCGATCTGCTCGACCGCGTGCGCGCGCCGGCCTATACGACCATCAACGTCGGCGGGCGCTACGCCTTTCGCATCGGCGAGACTCCAGCCACGTTGCGCATGCAGGTGCAGAACGTCACCGACACCTTCGCCTGGTCCGTCAGCCCTACCGCAAGCTTCTCGCCGATCGATCAGCGGCGTTTCTTCGTCAGCCTCGCAGCCGACTTTTAGGATTAGAAGCCGTAGACCAGCGAGAGACGCGTCGCCGTGTCGGTCGCGCGGCGGCCGAAGGGCGGATCGTTCTCATGGATGATGTCGAACGACGCCCGCGATGAAAGGGCATCGTTGATGGCAAAGGTCAGCGCCGTTGTGGATGTCCACTGGCTTCCGAAGAAGACTGCCGCGGTTTCCGACAGCTTCAGGTCATCGCGAATAGCCCAGGCGAGTTCGGCGCCGGCCCGCGCCGTGGCCTCGTTTTCGCGCCGTCCGTCGATGTAGCGGGTTTGCTGAAAGGCCGGACCCGCCGTCACGTCGAGGCGCAGATCGTCGCTATCGAATACCGAATAGCCCGCGCCGAAGGATTCGCTGAAGCGCCGCGAATATCCAGCGAAGCGGTTGCGTTCCCACCCCCCGAGCCCATAGGCATAGAGGCGCTCATTGAACTTGTAGTTCAGTTCATAGTCGGCCAGCGAGCGATCCCGCGTCAGCACGCCGTTGGTCTTCTGCCGGTCGACAAGGCCTCTCAGCTTGTGGCGGAACCGAAGCCCGTCCTTCCTCAGCCCGATTGAGGCCGAGACGCCGAAATCCTTGGTGTTGCCCGTGGTGTAGGCCACACCCAGCTCCCCCTCACCGGACCACGCGTCGAAAAGGCCCGCGTCCGCCAAACGCTGCTCGCGCTCGGCCGCGCGTTGCGCCTG
>JAYRKY010000008.1:0-168559 GCA_041905525.1 Rhodospirillaceae bacterium | reverse complement strand
GCCCGGAAAGCGCAGCCGCGGTGAACTGGTGCTTGAGGCCCTGGATCATCCCAACGCCGCCGACGCCGCGCAGGCCCTGGCTTACCTCGACCCCATTGCCTACCGGCCCTTCAACTTGGTCATCGCGGACAACCGCGACGCCTACTGGCTCGCTCTGCGCGCTTCGGTTGCCGGCGCGCGGGTCGATACGCAAAAAATTACTGAAGGCCTGTCGATGTTCACGGCGTTCGATCGCAACGACGGAGCGGATGCGCGGATCGCGCATTACCTGCCGCAGTTCGAATCGGCTGCCGTTCCGCGGCCGGACCAGGGCGACTGGGACGGCTGGCGAGGTCTGCTCGGGGCCACCGACGGCGGCGCCGAAGCGCGGTCGATGAGCTTCCAGATGCCCAGCGGGTTCGGCACATCCTCGTCTTCGCTGCTGGCCTTGCCCTCTCCGGAACAGGTTTACCGCAAGGATCGCGTACGCCCGGTCTGGCTGTTCGCCGCCGGCCCGCCCGAGTCTGCGCCGTTCCGGCCTGTGGATATGTCCGGCGGTGTCCCCCCGGTGGTGGTTTAGGCCGGTTTTAGGGGGTTTCCTGAGGGCCAACGGCTGCGTTGTCGCCCGTAACCCATCCTGCTATAGGACCCCATAAGCAGGGCACGCCGCCCCAAGAAAATACAGGGGCTAGTAGGCCCGCACTCATCAGGAAATATTCATGGCACGTCGCAAGCAGGTTTACGAAGGCAAAGCCAAAGTGCTCTTCGAGGGCCCCGAGCCCGGCACCCTGGTCCAATACTTCAAAGACGACGCGACGGCGTTCAATAACAAGAAGAAGGGCACGATCACCGGCAAGGGCGTGCTCAATAACCGCATCTCCGAATATTTGATGACCAAGTTGGAGGAGATCGGGATCCCGACTCACTTCGTGCGCCGCCTCAACATGCGCGAGCAGCTGGTGAAGGAAGTCGAAATCATTCCGGTGGAAGTCGTCGTGCGCAACATCGCCGCCGGCTCCATCTCCAAGCGCTTCGCGATCCCGGAAGGCACCCGCCTGCCCCGCTCGATCATCGAGTACTATTACAAAAGCGATCAGCTTGACGATCCGATGGTGTCCGAAGAGCACATCACCGGCTTCGGCTGGGCGGCGATCCATGAGATCGATGAAATGCTCAACATGAGCCTGCGCATCAACGACTATCTTGCGGGCCTCTTCCTGGGCATCGGCATCCGCCTGGTCGACTTCAAGGTCGAGTTCGGCCGCCTGTTCCACGAGAACGGCGACGTGCAGGTCGTCCTGGCCGACGAACTGTCGCCGGACAACATGCGTCTCTGGGACGCCAAGACCAACGAAAAGATGGATAAGGACCGCTTCCGCCGCGACCTCGGGCAGATCGAGGAAGCCTATCAGGAAGTCGCCCGGCGCCTCGGGATCCTGCCCGAGAGTGGGCCCACCGACGTCAAGGGCCCGTCCACACTGCAATAACGACAACGGTCCCGGGCAAGTCCCGGGACTGAACTTTCTGGAGAACGCGATTGAAAGCGAAAGTCCACATCACCCTGAAAAACGGCGTCCTCGATCCGCAGGGAAAGGCCGTCGAACATGCGCTGCACGGCCAAGGTTTCAAGGGTGTCAGCGATGTGCGTCAAGGCAAGTTCATTGAACTGAAAATCGCCGGCACCGATAAGGCCAAAGCGAAAGCCGAAGTCGAGGAAATGTGCCGCAAGCTTCTCGCCAACACGGTGATCGAGAACTTCACCGTCGAGGTGACCGACTAATGAAAGCTGGCGTCGTCGTATTCCCCGGCTCGAATTGCGATCGCGACGTCGCCGTCGCGCTGGAGCAAAGCACGGGCAAAAAAACCGCGATGATTTGGCATCGCGACACCGAGCTGCCCGACCTAGATCTCATCGTCGTTCCGGGCGGCTTTTCCTACGGCGATTATTTGCGCTGCGGCGCCATGGCGGCGCACTCCCCGGTGATGGCCGAGATCAAGCGCCGCGCCGAAAAAGGCACGCGCGTGCTCGGCATCTGCAACGGCTTCCAGGTCATCGCCGAAGCGGGTTTGGTGCCCGGCGTCCTGATGCGCAACGCGGGCCTGCGATACGTTTGTAAGGACGTGTATCTTCGCGTCGAGGACTCCCAAAGCGCGTTCACGTCCCGCTACGAAAAGGGCCAGGTGATCCGCATCCCGATCGGGCACGGCGAAGGCAACTATTTCGCCGACGAGGACACGCTTTCGCGCCTTGAGGGCGACGGCCTGATTGCCTTCCGCTATGCGACACCGGCCGGCGAAATCACGCCGGACGCCAATCCGAACGGCAGCCAGCGCAACATCGCCGGCGTGTTCAACAAATCCCGCACCGTCCTCGGCATGATGCCGCACCCGGAGCGCCTGTCCGACCCGAAGCTGGGCGGTACCGATGGCCGCGCCATGTTCGATGCGCTCGTGGAGACCCTCGCGTGACCACCAAGACTTCCAAGATCACCGCCGAAGACATCAAGACGCACGGCTTGTCGGACGACGAATACAAGAAGATCCTCGAGGTTTTGGGCGGCCGTGAGCCGAACCTGGTCGAGCTCGGCATCTTCTCGGTCATGTGGTCCGAGCATTGCTCCTATAAGTCCTCGAAGAAGTGGCTCAAGACCTTGCCGACCACCGCGCCGTGGGTCATCTGCGGCCCGGGCGAAAATGCCGGCGTGATCGACATCGGCGACGGCTTGGCCGCCATCTTCAAGATGGAAAGCCACAACCATCCGTCCTTCATCGAGCCGTACCAGGGCGCCGCGACCGGCGTCGGCGGTATCCTGCGCGATGTCTTCACCATGGGCGCGCGCCCCATCGCCAACATGAACGCGCTGCGGTTCGGCTCGCCCGACCATCCGAAGACCCGGCACCTGGTCAGCGGGGTGGTCGCGGGCATTGCCGGCTACGGCAACTGCGTAGGGGTGCCGACGGTCGGCGGGGAAGTGAACTTCCATCCGAGCTACAACGGCAACATCCTCGTCAACGCCATGACGGTGGGATTGGCGAAGCAGGACAAGATTTTCTACTCCGCCGCCGCGGGCGCGGGGAACCCCGTCGTGTACGTCGGCTCCAAGACCGGCCGCGACGGCATTCACGGCGCCACCATGGCGTCGGCGGAATTCGACGCGAACTCCGAGGAAAAGCGTCCCACCGTGCAGGTCGGCGATCCGTTTACTGAAAAACTTCTGATCGAAGCCTGTATGGAACTGATGGCGACCGACGCCATCCAGTCGATCCAGGACATGGGCGCCGCCGGCCTGACCAGCTCGTCCTTCGAGATGGCCTCCAAGGGCGGCATGGGTGTCGAACTCGAGATGGAGAAAGTGCCCCAGCGCGAAGAGGGCATGACCCCGTACGAGATGATGCTTTCCGAGAGCCAGGAGCGCATGCTCATCATCTTGAAGCCGGGCAAGGAAGATATCGCCCGCGCGATCTTCGAGAAGTGGGAGCTGGATTTCGCCGTGATCGGTCATCTGACCAACACCGGACGGATGATCCTGAAGTTCCACGGCGAGGTGGTGTGCGATCTCCCCATCGATCCGCTTGCGCAAGCATCGCCCGAATACGACCGGCCTTGGACGCCGACGCGGCGTCAGTCCATCTTGGAAGCGAAGGACGTCAAGGAAGTGCCTTGGACCGACGCGCTCAGGACTCTCATGGGCTGCCCCGATCTCGCCAGCCGCCGCTGGGTTTACGAGCAGTACGATCACATGGTCATGGCGGACACGTGCCAGCGCCCCGGCGGCGATGCCGCTGTCGTGCGCATCCACGGCACCAACCGCGGGCTTGCGATTTCGACTGACGTCACACCACGCTATGTGCTGGCAGACCCTCTCGAGGGCGGCAAGCAGGCTGTCGCCGAAACCTGGCGCAACATCACCGCCGCCGGCGGGCGCCCGCTCGCCATCACCGACAACCTCAACTTCGGCAATCCTCAGAAGCCGGAGATTATGGGGCAGATCGTCGAAGCCATCAAAGGCATCGGCGAGGCCTGCAAGGAACTCGACTACCCGGTCATTTCCGGCAACGTGTCGCTCTACAACGAAACCGACGGTAACCCGATCCTGCCGACCCCCGCCATCGGCGGCGTCGGCCTGATCGACGACCTCGACGCCATGATGACCGTGCCCTTCAAAGACGAGAAGGAACACATCCTTCTGATCGGACAGCAGGGCAATGGATGGCTCGGCCAGTCGCTCTACCTGCGCGAAGTTTGCGGCCAGGAGAAGGGCGCTCCGCCGCCTGTCGACCTCAAGCACGAGCGCGCGGTCGGCGACTTCGTGCGCGCCATGATCCATAGCCGCAAGATCACGGCCTGCCACGATCTTTCCGACGGCGGACTTCTCGTCGCCGTGGCCGAGATGGCCATCAGCGGCGGCATCGGCGCGCAGTTGAAAGGCGTGATCGGACATGCCCGCCTGTTCGGGGAAGACCAGGGCCGCTATGTGGTCACTGTGAAGGCCTCGGACGCGGAGGGCGTGAAAACCGCCGCGCTGGCCGCCAACGTCGCGGTCGAGGAGATCGGGATCACCGGCGGTGAGGCGATCGTCCTCGGCGGCAGTTCCGTCACTCTCGCTGAGCTGCGCACGCTCAATGAAGGGTGGTTCCCGAAATACATGTCGCGCCCGAACTAGGAGCGTACCCCATGGCGATGGCCGCGAGTGAAATCGAGAAGATGATCAAGGACGCGTTTCCGGACGCGACCGTGGAGATTCAGGATCTGCGGGGCGATGGCGACCATTACGCCGCCATCGTCACGTCCGCGGCCTTCAAGGGCAAATCCAGGGTGCAGCAGCACCAGATGGTCTATGGCGCGCTGAAGGGCAAAATGGGCGGCCAGTTGCACGCACTCGCCCTCACCACGCAGGCCCCGGCCTAGTTTACTTCGCCACCGAGAACTTCAGGGTCGCCGGAACTTGGTGGCCGTCCGGACCTGCCACGCTGCAGTTCAGCACATAGCTGCCGGCGGCGACGGGCGCTTTCAGCGCAACGTGAACTTTTTCCCGCTCCGGCAGCACCAAGCCCAGGATCGCCGCCTGACGCCCCTGCCCGTCGACGGCCGTGCATGAGGCTTGGCGAATCAGCTCATCAAACACCAACGTGAGTTCTTTGGCGTCGGCGGCCACCGCGCCGTTGTCCGCCGGCGTCGACGTCGTCAGGCGCGCATGCGCCTCGGCATGTGTCGGCAGCATAAGCGCCGCCAGCGCGCCGAGTGTCCAAACCATCCGTGACATGATCCATCCCTCCCCTAAAACCACGCTCTAAGCCCGAGCAGAACGCGTGCGCCGCCGATGCTTTCTCCCGCCGCGCGCGCCAGATCTGCGGTCTGCCCGAGCTTACGCTCGTAGGACACGCCGATATAGGGCGCAAATTCGCGCCGAATTTCGTAACGCAGGCGAAGCCCGATATCGAGATCGGACAGGCCTGCCCCGACATCCCGCCCGTCCTGGGCGGAGAGGTTCACTTCCGCGCGCGGTTGAGCGACAAGACGCTGGGTAATGAGCTGATCGTAAGATCCAACGACGCGCGCGAACAAGTCGCCCTTATCCGAAAGAAAGGCCTGCGCATCCACTTCGAACCAATAGGGCGCTAGGCCTTCGAGCCCTACGACCGCGTAAGTGCGCGACGGGTTCGGCTTTATGTCATGCCGCACGCCGGCCTGAAGGTCGAAGTATGGCCCGATGGCGCGCGAGTACAATGCTTGCACCTCCGCGCTCTCCAGGCGGCGATTCCCCTCACCCTCGGTCTTGAGCACGGCGCGGTTGATATCGCCGCCGACCCAGGCCTCCGCGTCCCAGCGATAACCGTCGGCGCCTTTCGCGCCGAAGTATTCCAGCTCTTCGATCATCACCTTCGAGAAACTGTGCCCGCCGTGTTCGTGCCGGAGCATGTGCCGGGCATCGGCCATCGCCGCGGCGCCGAAAATCTTGTCGGCCGCAAAGTCGGACGGAGGTGAAGGCTCCGTGCCGGTCAGCTCGGGCGCCGGCATGGTGTGGCCTGCATGCGGATCCACGGGTGCGGCGGGCGCGGGCATTTGATGACCGGCGTGCGGGTCTTCCGCGGCTAGCGCGGGCGCGGCGCTCAGCGCCAGGACGAGGACAAGGTTTCTCACGACGCGTCATCCTCGAGGGGACGTACGCTCACGACTTGCATCATTCCCGCATGCATATGGAACATCATGTGGCAGTGGAACGCCCAATCTCCCGGCGCATCCGCGGTCAGGTCGAGGGTCACCTTCCCGCCCGGAAGGACGTTGACGGTATGTTTGCGCGGGTGGCGTCCGGGACGGCCGTTGACCACCTCGAAAAAATGCCCGTGCAAATGAATCGGGTGCGCCATCATCGTGTCGTTCACCAGCACGATCCGCACACGCTCGTTACGCCGGAACGGGATCGGCGCTTTGACCTCGCTGAATTTCTCACCATCGAAGGACCACATGAATCGCTCCATGTTTCCGGTCAGATGGATTTCTTTCGTTCGTGTCGGGGGCCGTGAATCCGGATTGGGATCCAGCGCCACCAGATCGGTGTAGACGAGTACCTTGTGGCCGACATCCTCCAGTCCCTGTCCCGGCTCGCCCGTCCGGTCCACCGGCATCGGCGAGATGCTTTGCACACCGGGGCCCATCTTCACCTGCGGCGCGTTGGCCGGGTCCCGCATCGACATGCTGTGACCCTTCTCCGGCGCGGCCGGTGCGGGCGGTGCGGGTGCCATATGCCCCATGGCGGCATGATCCATGTTGGAATGATCCATCTGCGCGTGGTCCATCTGCGCATGATCCACCGGCGTTGAGGGCGCCATGGTGTGGCCCATCGCCGCGTGATCCATCTTGGAGTGGTCCATCTTCGCGTGGTCGGCAGCGGGCGCCGAAGGCGCGCCATGGCCCATGGCCGCATGATCGACGCTGGTCCCCGCGCCATGGTCCATATCGCCCATGCCCATGTCTTTCATCGTCGCCGTCGGCCGCTTCCGCAGTGGCGGCACCGCCGCGGTCAGCCCTTCGCGCGGTGTAAGGGTCGCGCGCGCGAGGCCGGAGCGGTCCACCGCCTCCGCGACCAGGGTGAAGGCTTGGTCGGGCATCGGCCCCACGACGATGTCGTAGGTCTCGGCAACGGCGATCTGGAACTCATCCACCGCGACAGGCCGCACATTTTGGCCGTCGGCTTGCACCACCGTCACCGGCAGTCCCGGCACACGCACGTTGAAATTGGTCATCGCCGAAGCATTGATGACCCGTAGGCGCACTCGTTCGCCCGGCTTGAACAAGGCCGTCCAATTATCGCCCGGACCATGTCCGTTCACGAGGTAGGTGTAGGTCGCGCCGGTCACGTCGGAGATATCCGTCGGATCCATCCGCATCTCGGCCCAGTGCAACCGCTCCTTCAGCGAAAGCCCCTCGCCCGCCAGCAGATCGGCCAGCGTCTGCTTCTGGAAGTTGAAGACACCTGGCTGCTGCTTGAGCTTCTTCAGAATGGTATGCGGCGGCGTGAAGCTGTAGTCGGACAGCACGACCACATGCTCGCGATCGAAGGAAACCGGATCGGTTCCCCTCGGATCGATGACAAGCGGGCCGTAGTGACCCAGTTGCTCCTGCAGACCCGAATGGCTGTGGTACCAGTAAGTCCCCGACTGAATCAGAGGGAACTCGTAGGTGAAGGTTTCACCCGGCTTGATTCCGGGAAAACTGATGCCCGGAACGCCGTCGAACTGGAACGGCAGGAGCAGGCCGTGCCAGTGGATCGAGGTATCCTCGTCCAAGGTATTGGTGACGGAAAGGCGCACGTGATCGCCCTCCTTCAAGCGGATCAGGGGGCCCGGAATTGTCCCATTCACGGTGATCGCGTGCCCCTCGCGCCCGTCGACCGGCCAGCGCACATGGCCCACTGTCAGCTTGATCTCTGGTCCGGATAGCACCGGCAGGGAACGCACCAGGCCCGGAGCGGCGCTACGCGCCCATCGCGGAATCAGCGACGCGGCCCCCGCGATGGCGCCCAATTTCAGTAGGGAACGGCGATTGGTCATCTTTACACTCGCGTATAGCGCAGACGGAGGGCGTTCCCAATCACGCTCACCGAAGAGGCCGCCATGGCCGCCGCCGCGATGATCGGGGAGAGGAGAATTCCAAATAACGGATAGAGCGCGCCGGCCGCGATCGGCACGCCGGCCGCATTGTAGATAAAGGCGAAGAAGAGATTCTGCCTGATATTGCGCATCGTGGCGTGCGACAGGGCCCGCGCCCGCACGATACCCATGAGGTCACCCTTCACCAGGGTCACCCCCGCGCTTTCCATGGCGACATCGGTGCCGGTCCCCATCGCGATTCCAACGTCGGCCGCGGCCAACGCGGGCGCATCGTTGACACCGTCGCCCGCCATCGCGACAACGTGACCCTCACCGCGCAGCCGCGCGACCACGGCGGCTTTTCGATCCGGCAGCACGCCCGCCTCGACATCGGAAATGCCGAGCTTCTCGGCGACCGCATTGGCCGTCGTGGCATGGTCTCCAGTGAGCATGACGACGCGAATGCCTTCGGCACGCAGGGCCTTCACGGCCTCCGGCGTGGTGGCTTTGATCGGGTCCGCGATCGCGATCACACCTGCACACTTTCCGTCAACAGCGACAAAGACCGCCGTCGCCCCTTGACCGCGCAGGTCGTCGGCCAACGCGCTTGACCCGCTCACGTCGACCCCAAGAGAGGCCAGGAAGCCGTCGCCGCCAAGAGCGACGCGCCGCCCTCCGACGGTGCCCACCGCGCCCTTGCCTGTCGGTGAATCGAATTCCTCGACCGAAGGAAGTCGCAGCCCCGCCGCCTTGGCGGACTTCACGATCGCAAGCGCCAAAGGGTGTTCGCTCGCCAGCTCGACGGCCGCCGCCAGTCGCAGGATTTGATCCTTCGCGAGGTCCCCGGTCGGAACGATCGCGGTCACGGCCGGATTTCCCTCGGTCAATGTACCGGTCTTATCGACCACAACCACGGTAACCTGTTCCATGCGCTCCAGGGCCTCCGCGTTCTTGATAAGCACGCCGAGTTGCGCCCCGCGCCCCACGCCGACCATGATTGACATCGGCGTCGCCAGACCCAGCGCGCAGGGACAGGCGATGATCAGAACCGCCACCGCGGCCACCATCGCGAAGGAAAAGCGGGGCTCCGGTCCAAAAGCGGCCCAGGCGGCGAACGCGATCACCGCCGCCAGAATCACGAGCGGCACGAACCAGCCTGAGACTTGGTCGGCCAGACGTTGAATCGGGGCGCGGCTGCGCTGCGCCTCGCCGACCATCTGCACGATGCGCGCAAGCATGGTGTCGCGGCCGACTTTCTCCGCTCGCATCACCAGCGCGCCGGTTTGGTTGATCGTTCCCCCGATCAGGGCCATGCCGCTTTCCTTGGTGACCGGCATCGACTCTCCCGTCACCATGCTTTCATCCACGGCGGAACGGCCCTCGATCACCACCCCATCGACCGGGACCTTTTCGCCGGGCCGTACGCGCAGTGAATCGCCGGGATGCACATGCGCCAGATCCACTTCTTCCTCACCGCTATCGCCGCGAATGCGGCGCGCGGTCTTGGGTGCAAGGCTGAGCAGCGCGCGGATCGCACCGGACGTTTGATCTCGCGCGCGCAGTTCAAGGACTTGCCCGAGGAGAACCAGCACCGTGATCACGGCTGCCGCTTCGAAATAGACCGGCACGCTGCCGTCGGGCGCGCTGAAGGCCTCCGGGATCAGTCCGGGCCATACCACGGCAATGACGCTGTAAACCCACGCCACACCCGTTCCCATGGCGATCAGGGTGAACATATTGAGATTGCGCGTCATGACGGACATCCAGCCGCGCTGGAAGAAGGGATAACCGGCCCACAACACCACAGGCGTCGCCAGGAGAAGTTGGACAATGGCGGACGGGCGCGGCGCGATAAAGTGATGAAGATCGAAGAGGTGTCCGCCCATCTCAAGGACGGCGACCGGAAGCGCCAAAACAAGCGCGCCCCAAAACCGCCGCCACATGTCGGCAAGCTCCGGATTGCTGGCCGGCGCGTCGCTCACCTCCAGCGGCTCGAGCGCCATCCCGCATTTCGGGCAGGATCCCGGACCGACCTGCCGCACCTCTGGATGCATGGGACAGGTATAGATGGCCTCGGCGTCCGCCGGTTTCGCGGGCTGAGCGGGTGCCAGGTATTTTTGCGGATCCGCTTCAAACTTCGTGCGGCATCCAGCCGAACAGAACGCGTAGGACACACCCGCGAAGTCGGTGCGATGCGCCGTGTTGCCGGGATCGACATCCATGCCGCACACCGGATCCTTGACCGTGTGCGCGTGGGCGTCGGCCGACGGGTTGCAATGGCCGCAGCCGCCATGGGCCTGATGCGAAGTGCCAGAATGCCTGTGAGCGGAATGCGCTTGAGTGGAATGCGCCTGTGCGGACTGCGTCGGCGACGAGTCGCCGTGGCCGCCGTGAGTGTGCTCCCGCACAGGCTCCTGCGCATTTTCCCGCGGTGCCGTTTGCCCGTGAACGTGATGAGAATGCGTGTGATCGGCCATGGTGCCTCCGGGATACCCTCCAGGGGTATCCGATTCGGGTTGCGTTATATACCCCCATGGGGTATATGGTCAACCATGGCTCATAAATCAAAACCCGCGGTGCTGAAGCGCCTCAACCGGATCGAAGGCCAAGTGCGCGGCCTTTCGCGCATGGTCGAAGAGGACCGCTATTGCATTGATGTGGTCACGCAGATTGCCGCCGTGCGCGCGGCCTTGCGCCGTGTGGAAGAGGAGTTGCTGCACGACCACGTGGGCCACTGCGTACAACACGCAATCGACTCCGGAAATAAGGCCGCCCAGCGCGAGAAGATCGACGAGCTGTTGGAAACGCTCCGCCGCACAAGCCGTTAGCGCGGCTTACCGGACTTCGATCTTCACGACGTCTTTGACCGCCCGTCCTGCTCTTCGGTCGTGCGGGACAATCAAACGAATGCTCGCCCCCTCGCCCACCGCCAGAATGGCGCCGTTGCCGCCATAGTCGGGATTGATCTCGGCATAAGACATCACGACCGCGTAGCCGTCGCGCGCGGTGATCGTCACGGTCCGCTGAAGAAGTCCGCCGCGCCCCGGGTCGACGACGCCGGCTTTCGCGAGTACATCCCTGAGCGCCGGACCAGAGAACGTTCCCTGGAATTTCGGACCGCTCGTCGCTTGATCGACGGCTACGGTTTGCGCGGGCAGATCGTGAAAGGCGATCGCCCCAGGTTTCTGGACCGCGCCAACGACCTCAATACGCGGATCAGCCGCCACCGCGGCTGCCGGGACGCCCAAAATGAGAAGGACATAAATCGCGAAGGTGCGCATCGGATTGCCTCCAATGCCACGACGATATATCCACTCGGATATTTCGTCCAGCGGCGCTACCGGCCGCTTTCCAGTACCGTCTTCAGATTTGCCATTTGTTGGCCCAGCACGCCGTCAATCGCGGGCGCCCATTTTTCGAAACCCTCCCGCACGTAACCGCCCGCACGGAAGGTCAGGGTGATTTCAGTTCCGCCGTCGCTGGCGGCAAGGGAATAGGTCATGGTCCCGTCGGCGGCCAGATTGAAGAACGGGCCAAGCGAACCCCGCAGGACAAGCAGCGACGGCGGACGGAGATGGCCGACGGTCATATGCACAGCGCCGCCGCCGTTGGGCAGGCTTTCACACCAGCATCCGCCGGGTTTCGCCTCCAGCGTCATGTTCGCCGCCGAACCCGAGAATGTGTGGTCAGAGCTCCACCATTTCGCGGGCTGGATCAGTGTCGGCCAGATCTTCTCCGGCGCGGCAGCCACCTTGACGACCTGGCGGATCTGCAGGCCGTTCGCGGTGACATCCACAACCTCGGCCGCCGCGGGCGCCGCGAAGCTCAACACAAGAGCAAAAGCCAATGCCTTCATTGCTTCTCTCCTCTGTTGCGCGACGCGGTTCACCCGGAACGCGCCGTGACCGATTTACTTCTTGAGCTTCACTTCCTGGCCCATCAGGCGGGTCTTGTCGGCATTCTTCTTGGGTACGAACTTTTGGACGCGATTGTTATTGGCGTCCGCGACATAGAGATTGCCGGCGTTGTCCACATCGTATTGGTGCGGATTGTCCATAAGGCCGGGTTCGTCGCCGAAGATGCCCCAGTACGTGAGCAGCTTACCGTTCGTGTCGTATTTCGCGAAACGGTTATAGCCTGCCGCCGCGACCCACACGCCGCCGTCCTCGGTGGCCACCACGCGCGTCACGCTGCGCACGTTCGGCCACTGATCGAGAAACTTGCCGTTCTCGTCGAAAATCTGAATGCGGTTATTGACGCGGTCGGCCACGTACAGGCGCCGGTTGGCGTCGATTCCCACCGAGTGAACCAAGTTGAATTGGCTCGGGCCGGAGCCCTTCGTCCCCCACGCCGTCAGATATTTGCCGTTCTTATCGAACTTGACGACGCGCGAGTTCGTGTAGCCGTCCGCAACATAGAACGTGCCGTCCGGGAGGAAGTTGACGCTCGCCGGATCGCTGAAGTGGTTCTGGTCCGTGCCGCGCACGCCCTTCTCGCCGATCTTCATCACCAGCTTCTTGCCGTCGTTGGTGAATTTGAGAATGCGGTGATTGAAGCGGTCAACCACCCACACATGATGCTCGGGATCGTACGGATCGATGACGATATGGTGCGGGATCGAGATTTCCTCGTTCCACTGCGACCAGTTCTCGATCACCTTGCCGTCGGCATTGAGGACCAGAATGTTGTTCACATCGCCCTTGGCGAGGTTCTTTTCATCTTTCACCACGACCGTCTTGCCGACGACTTTACCGTCCGCCGACAGCAGCGGGTGGCCGGCGCGGGTGTCGTTGCGATCGACGAAGCCGACGAACACGCGGTTCGGATCTTCAGCATTGACCGCCACCGCGCGTTGATCGAACCCCTCGATGCCGGGTTTAAACCAGCCGGCGACAACGTCGTAAGGACCGGTCTCGTCTAGCCCGCCTTTGTCCTGCGCGGCGGCCGGCATGGACAACGCCAATACAACTAATGATAAGCCCCGCAGGGCACTTCTGAAATTCATGATGATCCTCCCCAGAACGATGGCGAACGGTAGCGAGAAAATCGCCGCTGATCTATTGCCATCTCCACGTGCGAACAGCTTTTTTTAAGGCTTTTCACACCCTCGTGAAGCTACGATCCCACCCGCGTTTAAAAGTCTGCCGGTCCTGTGGGGGGTCCCGCGAAAATGTCCGAACTGCGTTCCACGGTGCGCGATCGTACCGTGCTCAAAGGCCGTCGCTTTCTTGTGGTCGACGACCACGGGTACATGATCGATGTCATCAACGAAATTCTGAAGCACTTCGGCGCCGAAGAAACCGCGCGCGCCGAGAATGTCGACGGCGCTCTGACGCGCCTGCGCGGGGGCGGCATGTTCGATGTTGTGGTCTGCGACTTCAATATGAAGCCCGTCAACGGCATCCAGCTGCTCCAGGCCATTCGCACCGGACGCCATAAAGAGGTGAAGCGCGACCAGCGCTTCATCCTCCTGACCGGTCATGGCGAGATGGATGTGGTCCGCGCCGCGAAGGCGCTCGACGTGAACGGCTATGTCGTCAAACCCGTTGCGCCCGATGTGTTCGTGAAAACCGTCGAGCGGGCGCTCGGCGCCGCGCCGGCCTTGAAGCCGGCGGGCGACTACGAGCGCATACCGACGAACGACCTGCGCAAGTTTCAGGGTTAGGCCGCCTTTCGCTCCGGCCAAGGATCCGACCAGGCGGGGATCCGCATCAGGCGATCCAGCCAGCGCTGGATATTTGCGAAGGCCTCAAACGGCATATGCGCTTCCCGCCAATGGCTGGCCATGGATGCAAGCTGGAAATCCGCGATGGTGAGACGACCGCAGGCCAGGAAGGATTGTCCGGCAAGGTGGTCGTCGAGGATCTTCGCCGCCTGAAGCAACTCGGGCGTCTTGCTCTTAAGCAAGGCCTCGTCGGCGGCCCCCAGGCCGATGATCGGCTTGATCATGAACTCGAAATAGAACTGCCCGATATGCGGCTGCCAGTGGCTGTTATTCCAGGACAGCCAGCGCACAATGTCAGCCTGCTCGCGGACATTGCCCGCAGGCCACATGTCGGAGCCCGCCTTCCCGGCGAGATACGTCATGATGGCGGCCGATTCCCACAGCACGAAATCACCGTCCACAAGGGTGGGCGCCTTCATGTTGGGGTTGATCCGGGCATACTCCGGCGAACGCTGTTCAGCGGTCCGCAAGTCGAGCTGAACAAATTCCACCGGCAGTCCCAAGTGCTTCACCAGCGCCGCCACCCGGCGCGGCGCGTGGGTCGGAATCCAATAGATCTTCATCTGCGTTCTCCCTCTTTTCGTCCACGGCGGGACAGTTAAAGCGGAGAAAACGCTAGGCCCGATCTATTTATGTTCAAGAACATAAATAGATCCTTTGCTATAATCGAGGAACAAGG
The DNA here is from genome assembly GCA_041905525.1 of Rhodospirillaceae bacterium. Classification (GTDB taxonomy): domain Bacteria; phylum Pseudomonadota; class Alphaproteobacteria; order Rhodospirillales; family Rhodospirillaceae; genus SHVO01. The sequence goes on along the minus strand of JAYRKY010000008.1, from coordinate 154,085 downwards.
ACGAGCGGGAGAATCGCCATGCCCTACAGCGCCGCCCACCGCCGCGCGACGCGCGAACGGATCGTGATGTCCGCGCGCAGGCTGTTCAATCACAAGGGATTCGAACAGGTCACGATCGATGAGATCATGGGGGACGCCGGGCTGACGCGGGGAGGTTTCTACAATCATTTCTCCAGCAAGGACGAACTCTACGCCGCCGCGGTCGCCAGCTTCCAGACGTGCAACCCGCTTCGCGAAAAGATCGCGGAGGAAGATCCGCCCGTTCTTGAGCCCAAACGCCTCGCACGGCTCCTGATCACGATGTACCTCAGCGACGAGATCCTTGAGGACAAGGACCGCCATTGCCCCCTTTACGCGCTTCCGTCCGACGTGGCGCGCGCCGGCTTGAAACCCCAGAACGCCTACACCGATATCGTTCGCGGGATGACCCGGATTTATCGCCAGGCGCTCGGCGGCGCGCGCGATGCCCAGCGCCGGGCCGAGACGATCGTTTCCTTGTGCGTGGGCGGCATGGTGCTTGCGCGCACCACCAACGACCCGGAGTTGCGCAAATCCCTGCGAGCCGCCGCAAAACATCAGGCGCTCGCCTTGCTGGGCGCGTGACGCTGCGGCGACGCCGGGGTAGACTCCGGGCATGAAGTACGCCGTCTTTGTCCTCGCCTCCTTCGCTGCGGCTTCGGCGTATGCCCAAGGCATGCCGGCCCTGCCCGCGCCCGGCACGCCGGGTCAATTCAGCAACCCCGCGCAAGGCGCTCCGCCGCCGCCCACCAAGAAGCTTCCGAACGGTGAGTGCGTGACGACCGCGGCACGCAACTACGAAAGCATCCGGAACTTCGTCCCCTTCGTCTCGCTCGAGGATTGCCTCAAAAGCGGGGGCCGCCCGGCGTCCGCAGGCCCGGCCATGCCCGCCCGCAGGCCCACCTAGCCCCGTGGGGCTTGTGCTCCCGGGCCCACCCCCTATATTCCGGGATCAGACCTTTCCTCCAAAAGGACCATCATGACCAATCCCGCTTTTGACCAGATCAAGAAGGACATCGGCGAGAACGACGTCGTTCTCTATATGAAGGGAACCCCGCAGTTTCCGCAGTGCGGCTTCTCCGCCGCCGTGGTCCAGGTGCTCAATCATTTCGGCGTCCCCTACAAGGGGATCAATGTCCTTGCGGATCAAGGCATCCGCGAAGGCATCAAGGAATTTACCCAGTGGCCCACCATCCCGCAGCTTTATGTGAAGGGTGAGTTCGTCGGCGGTTGCGACATCGTGCGCGAAATGGCCGAAAGCGGCGAGCTGGAAGCGTTGTTCAAGGACAAGCAGGTCCCGACCGCCTAGCCGATCAGACGTCGAGAAATAAAAAGGGCTCCCGCGCGGGAGCCCTTTTTGTTTGCGCCTGAATTATCGGGTCGTCGCGGAACCAGGCGGGGCGGCCGCGATCTTCGGATCGGGATGCTGGATGAAAACCTGCGTGAACTTCAGCACCAGCGAGGACGAGATCGCGGTGTTCTTCCCGTCAGGTCCCGGGATGCCGTCGGCGTTGCGGAACAAGGCGCGCGACATCGACGGCTGCGACATGTCGCCATACCCGGAATGGTGCGTCGAATAGCCGCGCAGCAGCGTCTGCCGGAAGGTGTCGATGTCGTTATAGCCCCCAAGCAGGCCTTCCGCCGTCTCGCCGGAGGGGTCGAGTTTCACCCGCAGGCGCGCCTGCTTGAAGAGGTAACCGTACGGATCCGAATACCACGACGACCACGCCCAATGGATGTCCGCCGGCTCGGTTGTCAGAACGCCGTTCTCGATCTTGCCCTTAAGGCTGGTCGTGTACTTCTTGCTGAAACGGTCGTCGATCCGGTTGGACCCCCCGGGCATGACCTTTTGCCCGTTCACATCCATGATCAGCTTGTCCTTGCCGCGATACAGGTTCACGACGACATGATCGTCGTTCACGAGGTTATCGACATCGGTGAGCTCGACCAGGATGCGGTTGTTGTTGAACTCGCGCACCCACAGTTCGGTGAAGTGGGCATATGAAGCCTCGCCGCGGAACATGCGGATGCACCCGATCGCGCGGTAGAACGCGTTATCGATTCCCTTCTCGCCCTCAGGCGAGGTGAAGTCGTTCGCATCCACCCGCCCATCGAGATTCAGGCCGATGCCGATTTTTCCTTCGATCTCGTTGTAGGGAAAGCGGTCTTCCTTCTCGGTCGGGAACCGCACCGCGATCTCGCGTTCGAGCTGCGTGCCTTCGACGGTGCCGCCCTCAGGGTAAAGCGCCTTGAACTGGTCGCGCGGGCCGGCATTGAAGCCCTTGGGGCATTCCTGTTTACCGTCGTTCGTCTCGTAAATGCCCCAGCGCGCGCTGCTCAGCGCGAAGCCGATGGTCTTGTTCTCCAGGCCAAGAACCCTGTGCCCATCGGCGGCCAGCACCGGCGCGGCGCACACCAGCATACCTGCATAAGCGAGGGCGAAAGCGGACGGCAAAAAAAGCTTCGGTGGATGCACGGGACGACTCCCACTGGAGAACATGACGCTAGACCATCGGGAAAAGTGGCAAACGGCGCAACCGGCGCGTCATCCTATACCCGCGCGAGGTCAAAAGGGACGAAGAAAAATGCGCGGGGAACCGCGCGCAGGAGATGAATTATCCCTCGGTAACAAAAAAGGGCCCCGCGGAGGGGCCCTTTTTCCTTTGGTTTCGGCGCTCGGTGTTAGCGCGAGTAGAACTCGATCACGAGGTTCGGTTCCATCTGGACGGGATACGGAACGTCCTTCAGGCCGGGCACGCGCTTCAGTTCGCCGACATACTTGCCGTGGTCGATTTCGATGTAATCGGGAACGTCGCGCTCCGGAGATTCCGCGGCTTCCTTGATCACCGCGAGTTCCTTCGACTTTCCGCGCACTTCGATCTTGTCGCCGACCTTCACCATGTAGGACGACACCGTCACGCGGCGGCCGTTCACGGTAATGTGGCCATGGTTCACGATCTGACGCGCGGCGAACGGCGTGATCGCCAGCTTCATGCGATAAACGATGGCGTCGAGGCGGCTCTCGAGAATGCCGATCAAGTTTTCGCCGTTGTCGCCCTTACGGCGCATGGCTTCTTCGTAGTACTTGCGGAACTGCTTCTCGGAGATGTTGCCGTAGTAGCCCTTCAGCTTCTGCTTCGCCATGAGCTGAACGCCGTAATCCGAAGGCTTCTTGCGGCGCTGGCCGTGCTGGCCGGGGCCGTACTCACGCTTGTTCAGAGGGCTCTTCGCACGTCCCCACAGATTGACTTGGAGACGGCGGTCGATCTTGTACTTCGACTCAGTACGTTTGGTCATTTCAGGTCCATTTATATGTTTGTTGTTGTCCCGGTAGGGCTTCTTGCGAAGCCGGTACCGCTCCCCTCATTTTTTGAAGGTTGGAGCGATACACGTTCCCGGAAGTGAAGCGGGCCGGAGTTTAGGGATGGGGAGACTGAAGTCAACATCGATAAGCATTTGAATAAATTGATAATTAAATCATTCGATACATAAAATAATTATTGTCTTGCAATAATTATTTTATGTGGCAATAGTCTCGCCCATCACCCAGTCCCCGAGGAATGCGATGGACGATACCTCCGATACCCCTGCCGTGGCCGCCAGCCTCGCCCTTTCGCCCGGTTTCGACCGCGCCCGGCGCCTCTCACGCATCCTCGTCGTTCTCCTCACCGTCGGCTTCTGGCTTGGCATCGCCATGCTGATGGGGTTCACGGCCTTTGTCCTCTCGCCCGATCTCCAGGACCTCGTCGCCAGCCACATCAAGCATCCGGTCCGTGGCTTCACAGGCGGCCATGGGCTGTTCCTGGTCCTTCACGCCGTCTCCGCCCTCATCGCGACCTTCTACGCGCGGCGCCTATTCGTGCGCTTCGCTGACGGCGACGTCTTTACGCCCGGCACCATCGGATTGATTCGCCAAGTCGCGCTGTGGATCGTGATCGCGGGGGTCCTACCGCCCAGCCCCTTCGTCCTCATCGTCGGCCTCGCCACATACATCGCGGGCTACGTCATGGCTGAAGCCGCGCGGATCGCGGACGACAGCGCGAGTATCGTTTGATGATCGTGGTCCAACTCGATGTGATGCTGGCCCGGCGCAAGATGCGTTCGAAGGAACTTGCCGAGCGGATCGGCATTACCGAGGCCAACCTTTCCCTTCTCAAGTCGGGGAAGGTCAAAGGCGTGCGCTTTGAGACGTTGGAGAAGATCTGCGAGGCGCTGGAATGTCAGCCCGGCGATCTCTTGGAATTCAAGAAGGAATAGGCGCCGCGGGATTTGGTGTCAGATTTCATATCGACACAGCTGATTTCATAACAGCCGTCGACCCCCCAAAAGATGTGGAGTCTGACACCACATCCCGCGAGCCTCCCAACAAGCAGATGCGCGTGAAGGGCCTTATGAAGGCCCTCCCCGCCCTTCTCAGGCGGCGTTGAGAAGCGTTTCGAGCTTCGCGCTCATGGCTTCGACTTCGGTGCATTCCACGGCCGCGAACTCGTGCGTCAGGCGCCCCAGGGCTTGTTCATACAACAGGCGTTCGCTGTGCGAACGCTCGCGCTCACCGGCGCTGCGGCGCAGGTCGCGCACGACTTCGGCCAGAGCCAGCGGATCTCCCGAATTGATCTTCGCGGTGTATTCGACCGCGCGGCGATTCCACATCCCCTTCTTCTGGCTCGCCGGCTCCGTGAGTTTTGCCAGAGCCGTATGCATCACGCGCTTCGTCGAGATGCTCCGCAATCCGGAGGTCTTGGCCTTCTGAATCGGTACGCGAAGCGTCATGCGATCAGTGACAAAACTAATGACGAAAACCTCGACCGAATGCTCGCCGATACGCTGCGTTTCGATCTCCGTCACTTTACCGACGCCATGACCGGGATAGACGACCATCTCGCCGGGGGCGAATGCGGCTTTAGAGCCAGTGTTCACAGCCATCTTCATCTCCTTCAAAAGCGGCTGGCGCCGCGGGGACTCTGTCGGGCGAAAGAAAAAAGCCCGGCGCTCGCGCGCCGGGCCTCTTAGAAAGGCGACGCTACTACGCGACTTTCAGATTTGCGGCGGCATCCTTGCCGCGCTCGTTGACGACGTCGAAGCTCACGCTCTGACCTTCGCTCAGCGTTCTAATGCCGGCACGTTCGAGGGCGCTGATGTGCACGAACACATCTTTGCCGCCGCCTTCGTGTTGAATGAAACCGAAACCCTTTTCCGGGTTGAACCACTTTACTGTACCGTTGGCCATGATGGCCTCCTTTGGAATACGCACGAATGCGTGTGTTCGGCCGCGCGACAGCCGCGCGGACGTTATACGAATCCAGCGATGTCCAATGGAATGGCCCGAAAGGGCTGCGCAACGAGACAGGCGTAACTCGATATCCTTCATATAAGCCATCTACCGAGATTTATCAAGGCGCGGGTCGATCGGAGTCCTCGCGCTTACAATGAATCATGCGTTGTCGATGCCGCCGTTCCAGATGTGGGATCGCCGCTCCAGGCTTGCAACAGCGAACGCTGCCGCGTCATAACCACCGCACCGCGAACTCCGCCTTTGAGCCCGAAAATGAGCACAGAACAAAGTCACCCTCAGGATGGAATTAACGCCCTTAAAGCGGGCAATCCTGAAGCGGCCGCCACTGCTTTCGAATGCGCGTTAGCGGCGAATGCCGCTGATACCGAAACCCGCTATCTGCTCGCCAACGTCTACCGCGACCTGCATCGTTTGGATGACGCCGAGCGCGAGATCCGCCGCGTGATCGACGAGCGCCCGGCCCATGCAAAATCCCGCTCAGCCCTCGGCGTGATTCTTCAAGAGAGCGGACGCCCCTCCGAGGCCGTCGCCGCATACGAGTCCGCGCTGGAAGTCGACCCGACCTACACACGGGCCGCCGGCAACTGGCTGAATGCCCAGCAGTACGTATCGGGCGCGACCGACGAAACCTTATCGAAGAGCCTCGCCCGGTGGCGCGAGAAATACGCGGGTCACGCGGCGCCTCAGGATTTCGCCAACCCGCCCACGGCCGATCGGCCGATCGTGGTCGGCTTTGTGTCGGGCGACCTTGCCGCCCATCCCGTCGGCCGGCTCAGTGTGAAGCTCTTCGAAAATTTGCAGCCGCATATTGTACGGGCGTGCGTTTTCTCCACGCGCGCGCCCGAGCGCGAAGACGACATCAGCCGGCGGATCGCGAGGGTCACACGCTGGACGTCGGTATATGGTCTCTCGGACGAGTCCCTTCTTCAATTCATCAAGACGGCGAAGGTCGACGTCCTGATCGATATGGAGGGCCACACCGGCGCCAACAGATCCGCGCTCTTCGTGCGTCGCGCCGCGCCGGTTCAAGCGGGCTGGCTGGGATACCCCGCGTCGACCGGCATTCCCGCCATGGACTACCTCCTGACCACGGAAACTTTGGCTCCGCCCGGCTATGAGGCCTTTGCGCAGGAGAAGATCTATCGCCTTCCCACGGTGCATCTCTGCTTCGACCCCGGCGAAGCGCCGCCGGTCGCCCCGCGTCCCGCCGAACGAAATGGCTTCATTACGTTCGGCTGTTTCAACAACCCGGCGAAGATCGGCGACGATGCGATAGCGTCGTTCGCACGAATCATGAAGCGGATACCCGGCAGCCGGTTGAAGATCTGGTACATGGTGCTGAGCACCGATGGCGCGCGTGAACGTCTCTACCGCGCCCTGGAGTCCCATGGGATCGAGCGCGCACGCGTCGATCTCGGCAGCGGCGTGACCCGCGCGGATTTCTTGTCTGCCTATAACGATGTCGACATCGCGCTCGACAGCTTTCCCTACTCCGGCTGCATGACCACATGCGAAGCCTTGTGGATGGGCGTTCCGGTGATAGCCTTCCCGGGCCCGCTGATGGCGGGGCGGCAGGCCGCCGCGGTTCTCAATACTGTGGGATTGACCGACCTCATCGCCAAGGATCAAGGCGACTACGAAGATCGCGCTGTTGCGCTCGCCGAGGACAGCCGCCGGCAGACGTTATTGCGAGTCAGCCTGCGCTCGACCGTCGCCGACTCTCCTCTGTGCAACGGGCGAATTCTGGCCGACGACTTCGAGGAGGCCATTCAGAAGATATGGTGGGAGTGGTGCCGGAGCCGCAGAACCTAGCCTCGCCGGGCTAGTCCTGGGGATCTTCGACCCGATAGCCTGGCTGGCGTTTCGGCCGGTCGGGCCGCCTGCCGTAGCGCAGTTCTTTGACGATCCCGTGGAACGTCCGCACTTCCTGCTCCGTCAGTTCCGCCCGCTGCAACATATTGCGGATATTGACGACCATCCCCGGCATTTTTTCTTCGTTGCGCAGAAAACCGCACATCACCAGTTCGCTCTCCAAGTGCTCGAAGAGGCCGAGCAGCATCTCCTTCGAGGCGGGCGTGGTGCGATTGAACGTCATCACTTCTTGCGGCCCCTCATAGGCGGCCTGGAACCACTCGTAGCCGACGATCAGCACCGCCTGCGCGAGGTTCATCGAGGAGTGCTCGGGATTCAGCGGCACCTCGATGATGGTGTTTGCCAGCGCCACCTCGTCGTTATGCAGTCCGTCGCGCTCGCGACCGAAAAGAATGCCGAGCCGCTGCGTTGGCCGGGCGTGCATGTCCGCCGCCGCCGCTTTCGCCGTCATCAGCGGCTTGACCATCTCGCGCCGCCGCGCGGTGGACGCATAGACGATCTGAAGGTCGGCGATCGCGTCGTTCACGGTTTCATAGCGCCGCGCCCGCTCAAGGATGCGCTCGGCGCCTGACGAGGCGGCAACGGCCTTGTCGGACAGCCAGTCCTGTTTGGGATCGACGAGCCGGAGTTCCTCGAGGCCCGTGTTCATCATCGCACGGGCGGCGGTGCCGATGTTCTCCCCCAATTGCGGCTCCACCAGGATCACCGCAGGCGGATTGCGCCCGACCTTGGCAACCAGGCGCGCCTTGTCGGCGTACCCGCGGGGCGTCTTCCCGCTATTTTCGGTCATAGGGGGGGCGGGGGATTCCAAGGTGGGCGGCGCGCAGCGCGTTCGACCAGCGCGAGCGCAGGTCTTCGAAATAAGGATCGCCCGCTTCGATGCGCTTGCTCAGCTCCACGTGCTGCGTATCGCGGCGGATAACCGCGCAATCGAGCGGCAGCCCGACCGCAAGATTTGAGCGCATGGTCGAATCCATCGAGATCAGGCTGATCTTCAGCGCATCGTAAATATCAGTGTCGTAGTTCACGGCGCGGTCCAGCACCGGCTTCCCGTATTTATGCTCGCCGATTTGCAGAAACGGCGTATCCATCGTGGCTTCGATGAAATTCCCGGCGGCGTAGATCATGAAAAGGCGCAAACGGCGGCCTTTGATTTGTCCGCCCAGCAGCATCGCGATATCGAAGCGCATGTGATGATCTTCGAGACTTTCGCCGTCGATGCGATGGATTTCGCGCACCGCGCGTCCGACCAGCTGCGCTGCCTGAAACATGCTGGGCACATTCGCGAACGTCTCGGGCTCTTCGGAGTTCGGGCCCATCAAGCCCTCGTTGATCAGGCTGAGCACCGATTGGGTGATCGAAAGGTTGCCCGAACTCGCCAGCGCGATCACGCGCTCGCCCGGCTGCTCGTGGATATGAAGCTTCCGGTATGTCGCGATATTGTCGACCCCCGCATTCGTGCGGGTGTCGGACAGCATCACCAGCCCTTCCTTGAGCAGAACGCCGACACAATAAGTCATGCAAATTTCCTCGCTGACACGGCTTATAGCCCACCCGGGAGAAAGTCACAAACCGCGAAGAGGACCTTCTGTTCCGCACAGGCGTTGAACAACCGCCCGGCTTCGCAGAAGGAACGACGTCAGCTCTGCTGCTGGCTGCGGGCGTGGTCGACCGCGACGTTGACTTCGAGACGCTCTTCGCTGCCGCCACTGCGGGACCCGCGAACGGGCGCGGCGCCAAGATAGTCAAGTCCAGCCGCCACGCGAACGTGTGCGGCCGTGGGACTGATTCCATTGGCCGGATCGAAACCCACCCACCCGAGTCCGTGCACATGGACCTCGGTCCACGCGTGCCCCGCGTCCTGCAACACCGCGCCGTCGTCGCGCAGCAGATATCCGCCCACATAGCGCGCGGGCAGTCCCTTATGCCGCGCCGCCGCGATAAACACGTGGCTGAGATCCTGGCAGACGCCATGCCGCCCTTTAAACGCTTCGGCCGCGGTCGTGGTGGCATTGGTGGGCCCGAATTCGAACTTCATCTCCCTTTGGACCGCGACCAACAAGTTGTGCAGCCCATCGAGTCCGGTGTCGGCGCCCATCACGTCATTTGCAAACTCCTTGATGGCCGCGTCGGCCCTTGTCAGGGGTGTTTCGCGAAGGAACATGCCCGGCGGAAAACGTTCGACCGCGCCGCTCACAACGCCCACCGTGTCGTCGGTTTCGACCTCACCTTCCACGGTGATCGCCAGAGTGTCGATGGCGCGGTGGAGAGACAGGATATGGACCACGTTGCCGAAGGCGTCTTCCGTCTCCTGCAAGCGCGCATCCTGTTCGATATCGATGCGCCAACGCCGCACCTGCTGGCCATCGTGATTGCGCGGCGTCATGCGCAAGAGTTCGATGATCGACGAGACCGGCTCGTCGTACGCGTAAGCGGTACGATGTTTGATACGAATGCGCATGTCAGGCGAGATACTGCTCGGAGATCGCTGTGCCGATCCGCTGATTGTCTGAAATGAAATGGGTCAGGAACTCATGGAGCCCCGTTTGGAAAACCTTCTCGATGCTCCCGCTTTCCAAGGATGTGTGGAGCGAGCGCGCAAGACGTTGGGCGCGCCCCTGACGCCCATAAGCCGACGCGAGATTGTCGAGGCCATCGACGATTTCGCGGTAGCAGGAGGCCAGCGACCGGGGCAGCTCGCGATTGAGGATCAAGAGATCGGCTATCAGCCAAGGGCGCAGGCTCTCGCGATACACCCAATGGTAGGCTGTCAGGGCGTTGACGGAACGGAGGATCGCGGCCCATTGGGAATAATCGAGCCCACCGCCCACCGTGGCCGTTTCCGGAAGCAGGATGTGATACTTCACATCCAGGATGCGCGCGGTGTTGTCGGCGCGTTCGATGAAGATGCCGAGCCGTGAGAACCAGTAGGCGTCGTTCCGCAGCATCGTACGGTAGCCTGAGCCATCGAAGCGCAGCGAGACGTCCTTCACCCATTCCGTGAAGCGCGCGAAGCGCGCGGGCGCGAGGATCGATCGATCCATGCGCTGGAGCTCAAGCCAGGCCCCGTTGATCGTCTCCCACATTTCCACCGTCAGCGCCGTACGCACGGCGCGGGCGTTGAACCGCGCGATTTCCAGGCATTGCCGGATCGACGAGGGATTTTGCTCGGAGAACGCCAGGTACTGGATCACATTTTCCGCGCTGGGCGTATCATGAACTTTCACGAAGGAATCGTAGCAGCCCGCCGTGATCAGCGCGCCCGTCCACTCGTTTCCCTGGGCGCCGTACGCGGCCGGCAGGGCTGCGAGGCGCGCCGTCGCTTCCAGAACGCGCGCCAGATAGTCGGCGCGCTCCACATAGCGTGACAGCCAGAACAGATTGTCGGCGGTGCGGCTCAGCATGCTACAGGTCCACCACCCAGGTATCTTTGGTTCCGCCGCCTTGGCTGGAATTGACCACCAGTGAACCTTCTTTCAAGGCAACGCGGGTGAGCCCGCCGGGCACGATCTTGATTCCATTCGCCCCCGTCAGGCAGAACGGCCGCAGATCGACATGCCGCGGCGCAACGCCGCTTCCGACGAAGGAAGGACAGGCCGACAGTGAAAGCGTCGGCTGCGCGATGTAATTCTCCGGATGCGCCTTCAACAAGCCGCGGAACTTCTCGATCTCGGCCTGGCTCGCCGCCGGCCCGACAAGCATGCCGTAGCCGCCCGACCCGTGCACTTCTTTCACCACCAGCTCAGGTAGGTGCGCAAGGACGTGCGACAGCTCGCTGGGATTTCGGCACCGCCATGTCGGCACGTTTTTTAGGATGGGATCTTCGCCGAGATAAAATTTCACGATCTCGGGCATATACGTGTAAATCGCCTTGTCGTCGGCGGCCCCGGTGCCCACCGCATTCGCGAGAGCCACATTCTTGGCGGCGTAGGCATTGAACAATCCCGGCACGCCGAGGAAGGAGTCAGGGCGGAAGACAAGCGGATCGAGGAAATCGTCGTCGATGCGGCGATAGATCACATCCACGCGTTTCGGACCCTCGGTCGTGCGCATGTAAACGAAGTTATCGCGCACCGACAGATCGCGGCCCTCGACCAATTCCACACCCATCTTGTCGGCAAGGAACGAGTGCTCATAATAGGCCGAGTTGAACTGGCCCGGCGTCAGCAGCACGACGGTGGGGTCGTCGCCGGCCGCTTTGGGGGCGACCGAGCGCAACGTCGCCACAAGTTCATTTGGATAGTCTTCGACCGGCGCCACCTTATGCGCGCCGTAAAGATCCCCCATGAGACGGATGGAAATCTCGCGTCCGCCCAGCATGTACGAGACGCCGGACGGCGTGCGCGCATTATCCTCGAGGACGTAATAGTCGTCGGCGTCGATGCGCACGATGTCGATACCGGCGATATGCACATAGATATCGTGCGGCACCGACAGCCCTGCCATCTCCGGCCGGAAGGCCGGATTCTGCCACACAAGATCCTCGGGCACGAGTTTCTCTTTGAGGATGCGCTGTTTGCCGTAGATGTCGGCGAGATACATGTTCAGCGCGCGCACGCGCTGCGTCAGTCCGCGCTCCAGCCGCGCCCACTCCGCCGTTGAGATCATGCGCGGCACGATGTCGAACGGGATGATGCGCTCCTCTCCGGCCGCGTCGCCATAAACGGCGAAGGTGATTCCCCCACGCCGGTACAGGAGTTCCGATTCGATCCGCAGGCGCTCCAATTGGTCCGGGGGCGTCGCCTCCAGCCACTTGCTTACATCCGCATACGGCGCCCGGATCGCCCCATCCGGCCCGATCATTTCATTGAACGGCACGCCCATCCCCCGATGCTTCCACGATATGGATTGCATTTCGCGTGCCACGCTAAGTGCTTGATACAGCTTAGGTATCAACTCGCGCGACCGCCCATTCTTTAGGCAAACGGCTTAAAACGCAGCAGGCGAAGCAATTCTCGGCCTCCCGCCTGAGGGGAACAGGATCGCCCGCTTACGGTTATACCCCGGTCCCGTGCTCAACCGGTGGAGTCTTCGCATGCAGATTGTTCTGACCTTCCGCACTGCTCAGCCCGATCAGGTCCTGGCGGCACTGGTCGAAAGCGAATGCCGCGGACACTGTGAGATCATCCGGATGAGCCCAATGGCAGACGATGAGGACCGGCGCTCCGTCACCATGTCATTCAATAACCCCCTCGACCGAGATGCTTTTCGCCGTGCGCTGGCTGCCCTCCCGCCGCCGGAAGCCGACGCCCTTATCGCCCAGAGCGGCCGCCGCCCAACGCAAGGCTTCCTCAGTCGGCTGTTCTCTTAAGGCGGGAACTTCACCGCGGCCTCGCTTGACTCTCACTTTCGACCCGCGATGATTGCACCGGGTCGGTCTTGGGGGAGGCTGCTATGCGTAGGCTCGCTGGCGTATCCGCGCTCATTCTCGCGATCATCATGTTGGGTACGTCCGCACAAGCGGCGCAGCGCCGCGCCAAGCCTGAGCCTCCACCACCGCCGCCGCAGTTCAAGGTAGATGGGCCGACGAAGCCTATGGCGATGGAGAAGATTGGCCTGACGATCCCGGCCAGCACCGTCCTCGGCGAGTTCACCGTCCATCCGTTTTGCATCGCGAACTCCTATCCCATCGTACTGGCCGACGCGGTTAAAGACGCGACCGGGCGGGATTATATCTCTGCGTTCATGGAAGAAGCCGCGGCTGCCGGTTACCAACTTGCGGGCAAGACCAATAGCGCGGACCTCTTCGCGCCTGGGGATCAACAACGCCCTCAACTCATCGTTGGGGCTGCGATTGTGGGCGCCAAGCAGAGTGGCTGCGGGCAGAACATTTTCGGCATGATCAACGTGACGATGGACTCGTCCATCACCGTCGACTGGCAGGTGTTTGACCCGCTCGAGAAGAAACTCGTCTTTCGCGCGACAAAGGAAGGCGCGGCGAAGCTGAAGAAACAATTGGCGGCGGATACGATCGCGTCCGAGGCTGCGTTGGCAGCGTTCCGGGATTCGGCGAAGGCTCTCCTCTCCGATGCGGCTTTCGTCGCCGCACTTAAAGCCCCGAGCCCAGGCGCAGCGCCAAATTCCCAGCCGCAAGCGACGCCAAGTGTGGAAATTCCCCGCGTCCCTCTCCGGACCTTGGCTTTTCGCGATCAGATTCCGGAGCTGCGCCACCAGGTGGTCACGATCTTCACCGGCGACGGTACCGGGTCTGGCTTCTATGTGGCCGACGGCCTCATCGTTACGAACAACCATGTGATCGCCGGGCACACGAACGTCAAAGTCCGCTTCTTTGGAGGCCGGGAGATCGATGGCTCCGTCGTGACAAGCAATCAACGCCGTGACGTTGCTTTGGTGCGCGCACCGGGTGGCGGGATGCTCGGGCTGCCCCTCCAGTTCGAGCGGCCGCCAGTGGGCGCGCCGGTCTATGTCGTCGGTTCTCCTCTCGGCCAGGAGCAGGAGGGGACGGTGACCGCTGGCATCCTCAGCGCATACCGCGAACGGGACGGACGCCCGTATCTGCAAAGCGATGTTGCCATCAATAGCGGCAATAGCGGTGGCCCGATGTTCGACGAGAAAGGAAACGTGGTTGCGATCGTGGTTTCGGGCATTGGTGAATTGGACGCAGGTATCAACTTCTTCATCCCCATTGATGACGCCCTGCGTACGCTCGGCATTGGGGTTGCGGACATTCAACGCCCGGCGCCCGTCCAAGCTGCGCTGCCCGCCGGCGGACGCACGATCCAAGTCTCCATGTACCCGGCGGTCGGGCCGCTCCAAAAGAGCGGCAAGACACAAGCCATCACCGGGAACGTCGGCGGCGTGGGAGGAGCCGGCACGTTCGCATTTACCGGGCCTGATGGTGTAAAGTGCGACGGGAAGTGGACGACGCTGCAGTCGAAACCGGCAACGGGGTCTTTGCTCGATACGCATCGGCAGACGCTCGGCATTGGCGCCGATCCCGCGGGCATGGTCGGCGGCTTGGCGATCGGGGCCTGTTCCAATGGAGGCACGTTCCAGGCTGAATACTATGTGGTGCCGAACGCGGACAGCGGCTTCGGCGCAGCGACGGACTCCGATGGCAATATTTACAAGGTTATTTTCTGAACGGCGAACGGGCGCGCTCCGGCTTTCGCTCGCGATGAGTTCTCTCGCGGTTGCGACGGTTTTCGCCCAAACGACCCCCGCCCTTCCGCGCTGGACATTCGAGGACGAAGTCTCCTTCTACAAACCTCTGAAAGGGGAATGTCAGCTTTTTCATCGCGACACGATCGGTTTTGTCGGCGCGAATCTTGCGCTGACCACCTGCGCGGACGATTACAAGTCCCTGTGGCCGGGCATCGAAGACGCCACCGCCGCTAGCGACAAGTGGATTCTCGTCCAAGCCGTCGGCGACAACGAGAACTCAGCCGGCGCGCGCATGCGCCTTCTTTATCACGAGCGCGATAAGCCAGATTGGTCGTTCATCGATCGCGGTGAACCGGGCAAAGACCCCGCAACCCTGACGGCGCGGCGCGCCCGCGCGGCCGTGGTGGACAAGCTCCTCTCGACCGTCGCCGCGGGCGATCAGATCGACGATCCGGAGTTGGCCGTGCCGCACGCGGCGGCGACCTACATTACCTTCTACGACGGCGAGAAGGTTCACCGAAAAGCGTTCATCCGCGCCGCAAAGAGCAAATTGCCGGCGGCCGACCTAGGCAGGCTCAAGTCCCTGGAAGACGCCCTGTGGAAGCTGGGGCCGTATTAGCGCTACTTACTGGCGCCGTCGAAAGGCATGCGCTCGATCTTCGTCAGATCGATCCCCTCTATGCATCGCACGTTGATCGCGGCCGTCGGGTTGCCCTTCGGGTCCTTCCCCTCGCCGAACGGTGCGCAGCCGCAGCGCAGGCAGAAGTGATGCTGAATCACATGCGTGTTGAAGGTGTAGGTCGCGAGGTGATGTTCCGGCGTCGTGTGGCGCAGCTTATGGCGCGGCTGAAACCACAACAGATAGCCCTTCCGGCTGCAGTGCGAGCAGTTGCACTCGATCACCGGACCTTGCAGTTCGGCATCCACCTCAAATTGGACGTCACCGCAGTGGCAGCTTCCCTTCATCATTGATGATCGTCCCTGTCCCTGTGGTGTATCGCCGGGCCGGAAATAAACCGGTCGTCTCACGTTATCGCGTGATCGGCTTGAACTTAATGCGGTGCGGCTCGACGGCATCCGCGCCCAGCCGGCGCTTCTTGTCTTCCTCATAGTCCTGGAAGTTGCCTTCGAACCATTCCACATGGCTGTCGCCTTCGAAGGCTAAGATGTGGGTCGCGATGCGGTCAAGGAACCAGCGGTCGTGGCTGATGACCACCGCACAACCGGCAAACTCCAGCAGCGCCACTTCCAGCGCGCGCAGGGTATCGACATCCAGATCGTTCGTCGGCTCGTCGAGCAGAATGACGTTCGCGCCGGTCTTCAGCATTTTGGCGAGGTGCACGCGGTTGCGTTCGCCCCCGGACAACTGGCCGACCTTCTTCTGTTGATCGGAGCCCTTGAAGTTGAAGCGGCCGACATACGCGCGGGCCGGCACCGTGAATTTGCCGAGCTTGATTTCGGACTGTCCGCCCGAGATTTCCTCGTAAACGGTCGCGTCGTCCTTGAGGCTGTCGCGGCTTTGATCGACATAGCCGAGCTTCACGGTTTCGCCGATCCGGATCGAGCCCGTGTCGGGCTTTTCCTGGCCCGTGATCATCCGGAACAAGGTGGTCTTGCCGGCTCCGTTCGGCCCGATGATGCCGACGATGCCGCCGGGGGGCAGATTGAAGTCCAGGTTTTCGATCAGCAGACGATCGCCGTAAGCCTTGGTAAGGCCCTTGGCTTCGATCACCGTTCCGCCCAGGCGTTGCTCGGTCGGGATGATGATCTGCATCGCCTCCGGCGACTTCTCCTCCGCCTGCGCGACCAGGGCTTCGAAGGCGGCCACGCGCGCCTTGCTCTTGGTGCGGCGCGCCTGCGGCGTCTGGCTGATCCATTCCATTTCGCGGTCGATGGTCCGCGCGCGCGAGGCTTCTTCGCGCTCTTCCTGTTCCAGGCGCTTCTTCTTTTGCTGCAGCCACGAGGAGTAGTTGCCCTCGTAGGGGATGCCGCGCCCGCGGTCGAGTTCCAGGATCCAGCCCGTCACGTTGTCGAGGAAGTAACGGTCGTGGGTCACGGCGACGACAGTGCCGGGGTATTCCTCCAGGAACCGCTCAAGCCATGCGACGGATTCCGCATCCAGGTGGTTGGTCGGTTCGTCCAGAAGCAGCATGTCGGGCTTCGACAGGAGCAGACGGCACAGGGCCACGCGGCGGCGCTCGCCGCCCGAGAGTTTCGTGACGTCGGCGTCGGCCGGAGGGCAGCGCAGCGCGTCCATGGCGATCTCGCAGGTGCGCTGCAGATCCCATCCGTTCACCGCATCGATTTTTTCCTGAAGCTCCGCCTGCTCCGCGATGGCGGCGTTCATCTCGTCGTCGGAGAGTTCGGTGGCGAACTTCGCGCTGACTTCCTCGAAGCGGTCGAGCAGGCTCTTCACTTCGGCCACGCCGTCCATGACGTTGCCCAGAACGTCTTTCTTCGGATCCAGCGCCGGCTCTTGCGCCAGGTATCCGACTTTCGCGCCTTCGGCGGCCCAGGCCTCACCGTTAAATTCGGTATCGATCCCGGCCATGATGCGCATCAAGGTCGACTTGCCCGACCCGTTGGCGCCCAAGACACCGATTTTGGCGCCTGGCAGGAACGACAGCCACACGTCCTTCACGACTTCGCGGCCGCCCGGATAGGTCTTCGAAAGACCCTTCATTACGTAGATATATTGATAGGCGGCCATGGGTGCGGATGTCCTGCGACGGAATGGGGAACCCGGCTTTTACCCAATAAAAGCCGGGCTCACAATGGCGCCGATGGCCTGTGCTACTTCGGCGGATCGCAGGGTCCGTCGCTTGCTTCGGCCCGCCCCGCGATTGCGACACGCAGGCCGTTGATCTCCAGATCCGGCCAGCGCGCCGGCAGCGTTTTGATGGTGCCGGTCCGCAGCAACGTCCTGATATCCTCGCATCCCGCCCGCAGCGGCAAGGTGCCGGCGAGAGTCCACCGATCCTGTTCCCGTACGAAGACGGCCGGCAGGTGCGCGCCCCGCTCGGCCGCCAAGATGACTTCAGCGTTTCCGTCACCGTCCAGGTCGCGCAAAAACGCCTCGCACGCGCGCTCCTGGGCCCGCAGGCAGTCGGGGTAAAGGAAGTTCCCTTTTGTGATCGTGGCCCAGTCCTGTGCCAGGAAGTCTTCCGGCAACGGGCCGCCGGCTTCGGTCCTCACGTTCAAGGCCACTCCCGCCGCGTCGATGGGGCTTTCGCCGAAGCGTGTCGTCAGCTTCAGCGCCAGGGCCGCGCGGGGCGCGGCGTCCGCCACGCCGATCTCGCCGGCGGCCAGGCGGTTCAAGGCGGCGGCCCCGTAGCGGCCGCCTTCAAAGCGCAAATATTTGAAGTCGAAGTCGGCGGCGGACACCGTCCCGGACTCGAGGCGCGCCATCTGGCTGGCGACCGAAATGCGCACGGGATCCGCGATCGGCGTCAGGAGCGCAAATATAACGGCCACCGCGACGCATGACGCGACGATGTTCGTCTTTTCGAGGCGGGAGGTTCGGCCAAAGAGGGCCAGCAGGTAGCCCAGGCCAAAACAGGCGCCCACGGTCACGCAGGCGAGCGCGACCACACGTTCACTTGTCCAGCCGTATTGCGCAACGCGCAAATACAGCGCGTGTGCCGCAATGGCGACAAGCGGCGCCGGAAGCAACATCGCGCCGAGCATTGCGCCGCGGAAGAGTCCGCGCGGCGCCGTCTCCGACGAGCCGTCCTGATACACCGCATTGATCAGGATGATCAAAGCCGCGGCGACGCCCAGCAGGAGACCGGCGGCGAAGCGCGTGTCCCACAGCGGCTGCAGCCCGGTGAAGGGAAGGCTCGCCATAAATCCCGTCGCCATCGCCGCCAGGACCGGCATGAGCCAGGAGAGAAGCGCCTGCACAAGGGTTCGCAGACCCCGCACGAGGCCGTCCCTCACGTCAGTCACATGCACGGCAACAGCGACCGCCATTGTCGTTGCGGGAATGGCGAACCACGCTTTCCGGATCAGAAGATCCAAGAACGTCAGATTGATCAGCTTGAACAATGCGGCGCCGAGGAAGAGCACCGCCCACAAGGCGCCGACGAATGCGATGGACGCGCCGAGTTGCACCGCGCGTCTCGAAAGCGCGTTGAAGTAGGGGCGATAGCCGGGAGCGCGCCACCCCGTTTCAAAGCTCGCAACCACCAGCGCCTGGGCGATGAAGAGCATTGCACCCACCGCGGCAAAGACCGGCCCCGGCTCCCACGTCGCTTGGTCGAGGGGACCCGGGTAGCGCAGCCCATCGAACCAGCCGATCGCGGCGCACCCCAGGACGACTGACGTCAGCAACGCGGCGCGCGCGCGCCGCTGAAGCGCGTCAGTGAGAAGCGCCGCAAGCGGCGCGAACAGGAGAGGTGTGAGAATGCCCTGAAAGTGCGCGAGATCGGTCGCAGGCCAGACCTTTTGCTCCGCCGCCTTGAACAGGAGGTACAGCAGAAGGCCCTGCCCGAGACCGAGACCTATCCGCCGGACGGCCGCAGCCTGCGTAACAACCATCCCTTGATCCACGCTCATGTCACCAACGCCCTTTTTCCGGGAGCCCGTAAGGATACCCAACTTTTTGTAAAAATTGAGGCATTCCGCCCCAATTTGTGACTGGCGCAGGCCTTTCATTCAGGCGAAATTGGCCCCTGGAACCAAGGAAGAACAATGCCTGCTTCCACCCGCCAAGCGCCGTCTTTGATCTCGATTGTCCTGCCGTTTTACAACGAGGCGGCGTCGGTCGACGCGCTTATGGTGCGTCTGCTCGATCTGCTGGACCACCAGCCCGTTCCGTATGAGTTGATCTGCGTCGACGACGGCAGCCGCGACGAGACGTGGCTTCGTCTGTCCGCTTGGCGTGAGAAGAACGACGCCATCACCTTGATCAGCCTCTCGCGCAACTTCGGAAAAGAGATCGCGATCACGGCTGGCCTCGATACCGCCGAGGGCGACTGCACGGTGATCATGGATTCCGATCTCCAGCACCCGCCCGAAGTCATCGCCGCCATGCTTGCGAAGTGGAAAGAGGGTTTCGATGTTGTGACCGGCGTTCGCAAGGACCGCGCCACCGACGGTTTCCTGCGCCGGACATTCTCGAAGCTGTTTTACCGCGCCTTCAATGCGCTTTCGCCCACGCCCATCACGCCCGACGCCGGCGATTTTCGCCTGCTCGACCGGAAGGTTGTGGAGGCCATCCGCCGCATGCGCGAACGCGCGCGCTTCATGAAGGGGATCTACGGATGGGTCGGCTTCAAGAACACGACCATTCCTTTCGACGTCGAGGAGCGCGCCCATGGCCGCAGCTCCTTCTCTCCGTTCCGGCTGTTCGCCCTTGCGTTCGATGGAATCCTCTCCTTCTCGACCGCGCCGCTGCGTCTAGCCATGTATGCCGGCGGCGTGATCGCGTCGCTCGCCCTGACGCTTGGCTCTTTCTATCTGATCCGCACGGTGATCTACGGCATCGACGTTCCCGGCTATGCGTCCATCATCGTTTCGACGCTGGCGCTCTCGGGCTTCACCATGCTGCAAATCGGCGTGACCGGTCTGTACCTCGGCCGCATCTACGACGAGGTGAAAGCACGGCCGCTTTATCTCGTCCGCGAAGTGGTGCTGCGCGAAGACACCCGTGCTAAAGCCGAGCGCACGGCCACCGTGCGCCATCTTAAGAACCTGGCCTGACATTGCACGCCGGCCCTGTGGCGATCTGCGCGGACGACTACGCGCTCACGCGGCCTATCAGCGCGGCGATTCTCGACCTCGCGCAGCATGGACGCATCTCGGCGATCAGCTGCATGACCACATCGCCACTGTGGCCTGAGCTGGGTCCCGCACTGCGCTCAGTGGCGGACAAGGTCGATATCGGGCTCCACCTCACGCTTGTCGATGAAGCGCCCCTCACCCGGATGCCGCGACTTGCACCGGTGGGAAGGTTGCCTTCCATCGGCCGGCTCATTGCGAAAAGTTATCTCGGTCTCGTGCCACGCGATGAGATTGCCGCTGAACTCCAGGCGCAGCTTCGGGCCTTTACCGCGGTGATGGGACGTTCGCCCGCCCATATCGACGGACACTTGCACACCCATGTCCTGCCCGGCATCCGGGACCTTGTGCTCGATACCGCCGCATCCCTCACGCCCCGCCCCTGGCTGCGCACGACCACCGATCGCGCCGTCTTCTCGCGTCCGGCTGGATTCAAGGCGGCCGTCCTCAACGCCCTGGGCCGGCGATTCACCCGCGAGGCCCGCGCCCGCGGCTTCACGACCAACGACGGATTCAGCGGCTTTTATGATTTTGCGGACGGAGACTACGCGTCCGCCTTCCCCGCCTTCCTCAAGGACCTCGGCGCGGCGCCGCTCATCCTCTGCCATCCCGGCGCAGCGGACGATAGCGTCGCATGGGCCGAGGCGCGCGGGCGGGAATATGATTTCCTCAAGAGCCCTGCCGGCGTGGCACTCCTGCCGTCCGCGAGCATCATGCGGTTGAGCGCGGCGGCGCAGGGCAATCGACCGGCCTGACGCTTCACGATAACATGTGGGGGTGCGGCTAAAGGGGGCGCCCGGCATGAAACTTTCTCAGTGCCACAACATCGCGGATTTGCGCGCGCTGGCGCGGAAGAAACTGCCGGCGCCCATGTTCCATTACATCGACGGGGGCGCCGACGACGAGGTGTCCCTGCGCGGCGCCACCACTGCGTTCGACGACTACGAGCTCATGCCCCGCTACCTGGTGGATGTCGACGCGGTCGATATGCGCACCAAAGTCCTTGGTCAGGAACTTGCCTGGCCGGTGTTCTGCTCGCCGACGGGAATGTCGCGCCTCTTCCATCACGACAAGGAATTGGCCGTCGTGCGCGCCGCCGAGAAGTTCGGCACCATGTATTCCCTCTCGACCCTGGGCACCACCAGCATCGAAGATATCGCGAAGGCGTCCAAGACGCCGAAGATGTTCCAGATCTATGTCCATAAGGACCGCGGCCTGACGGCGGAATTCGTCCAGCGCTGCAAGGCCGCCGGCTTCGCCGCCATTTGTCTGACCGTGGACGCGCCGGTCGCGGGCAACCGTGAGCGGGATTTTCGCACCGGCATGATCATGCCGCCCCGCTTCGGTCTCAAGGGCGCGCTCAATTTCCTCTATCACTTCGAGTGGACCTTCAACATCGTGCGCAATCCGGACTTCCGGCTGGCGAACGTGGTTCACCGTATCGACGCCCTCGGCGCCGGGACGATGTCGCTGATCCAGTATGTGAACAGCCAGCTGTCGCGCAGTGTCACCTGGGAAGATGCGGCCTGGCTGATCAAGGAGTGGGGCGGCCCGTTCGCCATTAAGGGCCTGCAGTCCGCGGCGGACGCGCGCCGCGCGCGGGACATCGGCGCCAGCGCCATCATGATCTCCAATCACGGCGGGCGTCAGCTTGATAGCGCGCCCGCGCCGGTGCACTGCATCGCTCCGATGCGGGAGGCCATCGGCAATGACCTTGAATTGATCCTCGACGGCGGCGTCCGGCGCGGCACGCACGTCCTCAAGGCCTTGGCCCTCGGCGCCAACGCTTGCTCCATCGGGCGCGGTTATCTTTACGGGCTTGCGGCTGGCGGGCAACCGGGGGTCGAGCGCGCGCTGACCTTGCTTCAGCGCGAAGTCGAACGGGCGATGCGTCTCACGGGCTGCACCAAAATCGCGGACGTCACGCCCGAACTTCTGTCCAAGGTCCCCCTGCAGAAGCCGACCCGCAAGGAAGCAACGCTCTAAGGTTCCGAGCGCAGCATCACCGGGATCAGCGCGGCCATGCCGAGCGCGGCCGGGAACACGCTGGCGAAACCGATCCACCCATAGGTGAAGGCGCCCAGCGCCGCACCGCCGACCAGTCCCAGCCAATGGAACAAGTACGGCGCCCAGGGGACGTCCTTCTCGCCCCGCAGCTTCGCCGCCAGACGCTGACCAAGTTTGACGAGCGTTCCCGTCATATACGTGAGGCCGATCCGCACCTCGCCGTCGCGTTCGAAGATGGTGTTTTCCGCGCCCATGGCCAGCGCCATCGCAATCACCGCCGCAACGGGCGCCCCCGCCATTCCCAGGACGGCGGCGGCGGCCAAGAGGACACTCGTCAGCGCGACTACGGCGGTGTGAGGCACGTTTTTTGCCAGCGCGCGGATGGTGGATCCCGCGATCACACCGACCACGAACACCGCCACCAGACCGGCGGCGATCAGCGCGTTATGCGTGCCCTCGGCGATCCCGACCCCGGCGCGCGTCGAATTTCCGGTCATGAAGGAGACGAAGAACCCGCCGAGATATATGAATCCGACAGCGTCCACATAGCCCGCGATCGCGGAAAGATAGATCGCAAGGAGTTGGATACGGCGGTCGGAGCGAAGCATTTCTCAACGCTCGCGGAACGCTTCCGTCTTCAGCTTAAGGACGGGCTTGATAAGATAGGACATGACGGATTTCGTGCCGGTATGGATATCCACGGTCGCGCCCATCCCTGGCGTGATGGCGAGACCTTCGCGCTCTTCTCCGAGATAGGGTTTGTCGGTCCGCACCACCACTTTGAAGTACGGCATCGCGTTTTCCGGCACAGTGGAGTCCGGCGCGACCGAAATCACCTCGCCTTCGATCCCGCCATAGCGCGCATAATCGAAGGTGTCGATCTTGACCGTGGCCTTCTGGCCCGCCCGCACAAAGCCACGGTCCATCGGGTTCAGCTTCGCCTCCACCACGAGCGCGTCTTCCGACGGCACGATATCCATGATCGCTTCGCCCGGACGCACCACGCCGCCGATGGTGTGATAGCGCAGGTTTTTCACGATGCCGGTGATCGGGCTTTTGATGGTCGAGCGGGTCTCCTGGTCGTCCGCGGTATTCAGCAATTCCTGCGTGCGCGCGATATTCAGTTCGGTCTCGCCGAGAAACTCCTGGGCCTCGCGGCTGAACTTGAGCGCCAGTTCCCTGACGCGCTCCTGGGCTTCACCAAGGGCGGCGCGCGCGCGCGGCGCAGCCTCCCGCAGCGAGGCGGCTTCGCCCACCAAGGCTTCCACTTGGCTCTGGATCTGACTGTGTTCCAGCTTTGACGTGAGCCCGTCCTTCAACAGGTCCTGCGAGATCGTCAGGCGCTCCCGCGCGAGGACCAAGCTATTCTCCGCCGCCGTGAGGCGCGCATTGGTTTCCCCCACATCGCGCTGGCGCTGCACCACCTGCCCCTCGAGCACGGCGCGGGTCGCGGTCAGTTCCTGCTGGCGCGCGCGATAGGTCGCCTCTTCGGCCTGGGCCAGTTTCGGCTGACGTGCGGCGATCTCCGGCGGCGCCACATAGGGTTTGCCGCTCGCTTCGGCTTCGAGCCGCGCCTTGGCCAGCAAAAGTCCGTCCAACCTGATCTTCAACTCGTCGCGGTTGCTGGCAAGCTGGCCGAGGTTGATCTGCACCAGCGGCGTATCGACGCGCACGATATCGCCGTCTCGCACATAGATCTCCTCGATGATCCCGCCTTCCAGGTGCTGGATGGTCTTGATGCGGCCCTGCGGCACAACCTCGCCCACGGCCACCGAAACTTCATCCAATCGCGCGACCATCGACCAGAGCAGGAAGGCGGCGATGAAGCCCATGAGGGTCCATGACACGGGGCGCCACGACGGCACGCCATGAACGGCGACAAGATTTTCCAGGCGGCTGAATGATTTCATCTCATACCGCCTTCGGATCCGGGACTGCGGCATCGCCGCCGCCGCCGGCAACGATCCGCACCGCCGGCGCATTGTCCGCGGCAGCGCGCGTGCGCCCAGCGCCAAGCGCTTCCAAGGTTTTCTGCGTCGGACCGGCCATCTTGATGCGTCCGCGCTCGATGATCACGACATTCTGGCAGGCGTGAACCATCGGCGGGCTATGCGTCACCAGGATGATGGTCTTCTCGCGCGCCAGCGTCATGAGGCTCTGGCGCAGTTCCTCCTCGCCGGTCCGGTCCAGGCTGGACGTGGGCTCGTCCATCACCAGGATCGGCGGATCGTTCAGCAGCGCGCGCGCAATGGCGATCCGCTGGCGCAGGCCGCCCGGAAGCTGTCCGCCGCCTTCACCCACCGGCGTCCCATACCCTTTGGGCATGGTGATGATCAGATTGTGCGCCCGCGCCGCCGTCGCCGCGCGGATGATCTCCTCGTCGGTGGCATCGGGCTTGGCATAGGCGATGTTCTCGCGGATGGTCCCGGCGAACAGCACGCAGTCCTGCGGCACATAGCCCATCCAACGCGCAAGATCGCGCCGCGCGAACTGGGTCAGGTCGGCGCCGTCCACGAAGACCTTCCCGGCGCTGGGCGGATAGAGGCCGAGAATGACCTTGGCGAGGGTCGTCTTGCCGCCGCCGTTCGGCCCCATGATCGCCGTCATCCCGGTCGCCGGGAATTCGATCTTGATGTCCTCGAGCGCTGGCGCGGCCTCGGGCGCATAGCGGAAGGTGACATTCTCCAACGTGATGCGCCCCTGCGGGCGCTCCATCTGGATCGGACTTTCCTGCAGGTCCTCGGCCTCGCCGAACACCTGCACCAGACGCTGGGCCGACTGTTTGAAAGCCGTGTAGGTGCGCCACGTCCCGACGAGTTGATTCATCGGGCTCAAGAGCCGGTTCGACAGCATGTTCGCGGCGATCAGCCCGCCCATGGTCAGGTTTTGACTGAGGATCGCGATCGCCCCCACGGTCGTCATCGCCACCGTCGCGATCAGGGTGAGGCTCTGGCCCGCGTACATATAAAGATCGTTCTGGGCGCCGCGATTGATGCTCTCGACGATCGAGTCCTCCTGGCGGCGCTCCCATTCGTCCTTCATGCGCTCGCTCAAGGCCAACGCCTTCACGGTGGTGCGTCCCAGAATGATCTCCGAGATCAGGGAGTCCCGCGTCACCACCTTCTGCTTTTCCTTGTCGGAGGCGTTGTCGACGAAGCGGCCCGCATGCCACGCCAGCGCCACGAACAAACCGAAGACAATCAAAAGAACCCAGAACACCGGCCAGGCGATGATGGCGATCATCACTAGGAAAATGCCGCCGAACAGAAGATCGGTGGCAAGCACCGCGGTCTGGCCGGAGAACACGTTGCGGATCACGTCCGCGTCGCGGAACAGAAGTTGCCAATAATTCCCCGGGCGCATTTCCAGGGTGCGCAGCGGCAGCGCGAGCAGTTTGTTCACAACGCGGGTCGATATCTCGACATCGATCTTGAGGGCAACCGCCTGCAGCATGCGCGAGCGCGCCTTGCGCAGCGCGAAGTCGAAGCCGATCACGACCAGGATGCCGATCACCAGGCCTTCCAGGGTGCTGATCCCGGCGTGAAAGATCACCCGGTCGTAAACCTGCAGCACGAAGACCGGCACGGCGATGGCCAGCAAATTGAGAAAAAACGAAACCGCCAGCACCTCCTTGAAGAGCGGCTTTAAGGGCTCCACCAGGGTCCTGATCCACAGGAACGCCGGGTCGGTGCGGGGCGGGTCTCGGGCAATGTCCATGGCTGCGGAATTTACCCCATCCCGGCCCGGTTGTGCCTCATTTTTGATATAAAAATGAAGCTTTTAGCCTAGGGTTGTTGGACCCGCCGCAACAGGTTGGGGTACACTCCTGAGGTTCGGGGATCGGGGGATTTCCAGTGCGGGACGATACACATACGGGCAACGACGCCGGCGACGGCGGCAGCGCGGAGAAACTGCGCTCCATTCCGTGGCGCAACGCCCTCAGCCTGTCGTGGTGGGGCCGGTGGTTCCGGGTCTCGATGATGCAATCGGGTCGCCTGACGACCCTGCTCGTTCTTTTCGGCCTGCTCTTCGTTCGCGCGGACGATCCCGTCGCGCTCCAGATTTTGCGCGCGCGCATGTTCGACTTCTATCAGGTGATGAAGCCGCGGGAGACGCCCCCCGAAACGCCGGTCACGGTGATCGACATCGACCAGCGCAGCATCGACGAACTGGGCCAGTTCCCGTGGCCGCGGACCGCCATCGCCGACATGATCACAAATGCGACCGCGCTTGGCGTCACCGTCATCGGATTCGACGTGGTCTTCTCCGAGCCCGACCAAACCTCCGTCGCGAAGATCGTGGAATCCGTTCCCGAGACTTTGCTCGATAAAGACATCCGCCAGCGCCTGCTGAACGTGCCGACCAACGACACCATCCTCGCCGAAGCCATCAAGGCCAGCGGCAAGGTCGTCCTCGGCCAGACCACAGTGTCGGATATGCTCAATTACAACGGTGTGCCGCCGCGCACCTCCTTCGCGGTTGTCGGCGACAGCCCGCTTCCTTACCTCACCCGCGGGCGCAGCGTGCTGCGGCCGCTGCCGGAACTGGACGAAGCAGCCGCCGGCCGCGGCGTGTTCGCCCTGTCCGATCGCTCGCTGGACCTCATCGTTCGCCAGGTCCCGATTGTCGTGACTAACGAGGAGACGCTCTACCCCTCGCTCACCTTGGAAATGCTGCGCGTGAGCCTGCGCGGCCGCACCATCGGCATCGCAACCGACGCCTCCCTCGGCGGTGTGAAGCAAATCTTCGTGCGACCGCCCCGCAGCAAAGAGTCCTACGTCATCCACACGGACGGCAACGGCGAGCTGCGCCCGTATTTCCGCACCAGCGCCTCATGGCGCAAGCAATATGTCTCCGCGACGGATGTCATCCACAACCGTCTGCCGCCGGATGCTCTCAAGGGCAAATATGCCCTCGTCGGAATGTCCGCGACCGGCCTGATCGCCGACTTGCGCGCCTCGCCCTTGGACCCGGTGATGCCCGGGGTCGAAGCACACGCGAACATCCTTGAGAACATCCTGTTCGACACCCAGCTCAAGTATCCCGGCTACGCGGTGGCGACAGAGTTGATGGCTGCCATGGTGATCGGCCTGATCATGATCATCATCACCCCCATGGTGGGCATCGGCATCGGTTTCGGCGTATTCGTCGCCATCGCCGCAGGCTTCGGCTGGTATTCGTGGGATGCCTTCGCGACCCGGCTGGAACTGATCGACCCCACCTTCCCGATCATCTCGTCCTTCCTGTTCTACGCCTTCCTTGCGTTCGCTGGGTATATGCGCACGGAAGCCCAACGCAAGCAGGTGCGCAGCGCCTTCGGCCAATATCTCTCGCCCGCCCTGGTGCAGAAGCTGGCGGAAGACCCAACCAAGCTGACTCTGGGCGGCGAGAACCGCGAAATGACTTTCATGTTCTCGGACATCCGCGGCTTCACCTCCATCTCCGAACTGTTCGACGCGCAAGGCCTCACCCGCCTGATCAACCGGCTCCTGACGCCTCTCACCAACGTCATTCTGTCGACCAACGGCACCATCGACAAATACATGGGCGACTGCGTGATGGCGTTCTGGAACGCGCCGCTTGAGGTCAAGGACCACGGCCCCAGCGCCTGCAAGGCTGCGCTCGGAATGGTCCAGGCCGTGAAGGACGTGAACAAGGTCCTGGAGGAAGAGGCCAAGGCCGAGGGCCGCGAGCACCGCGTTTTGAATGTCGGCATCGGCATCAACTCCGGCATCGCCTGCGTCGGCAACATGGGCAGCGAGCAGCGCTTCGACTATTCGGTGCTGGGCGACAGCGTGAATCTGGCCTCGCGTCTCGAAGGGCAGTCGAAGTCCTACGGCGTCACCATTGTCGTCGGTGAAAACAGCGCCGCCCTCTCCGATATGTACCCGTTGCTCGAACTTGACCTGATCAAGGTCAAAGGCAAGAAGCAGGCGGTGCGCATCTTCACCCTCGTCGGCCCACCCGAGCTCAAGACGCAGGCAGCGTACATCGATCTCAAGCGCGAACACGACGCGATCCTGGCCGCCTACCGCGCCCAGAAGTGGGACGACGCCATGCGTCACATGGAGGCTGCCCGCGCCATGGTGCGTCAGCAAACCGGCCTCGTGACCGAGCTGCTCGCGTTCTATGACATCATCGCCGAACGGATCGCGGAGTTCCGGACGCACCCGCCGGAGGCGGAGTGGGATGGCGTCTACGTGGCGACCAGCAAGTAATCGCCGTCCGTGAAGCTTCTTTTCTATTCGCCGCACACGCTGTTCGACTCCTCGAGCGGCGCCGCCTTGTGTGTGGCGACCCTGCTCGGCGAACTCGCGCGGCAGGGCCACGCCTGCCTTGCCGTGACCGGGTCCGTCGTCGACATCCCCAATCCCCTCCTGGAGCGGGCGCTTTCGGTCGCCCCTTCAAGCACGATTACCGTCGATGGCGGGGATCTGAAGATCCCGGTCCGACGCGTCGCCCTCCAGGACGTGGCCCACGTCGTCGCCGGCGGCGGATGGCTGCCCGGTTCGTTCCGGGCCGTCGAGGATATGGCGCTCCGGCGCCTGTTCCTGGACGCGTTTTCCAGCTTCGACCCCGATGTTCTTCTTACCTACGGCGGCTACGTCAGCAACGCTTTCGCCGGGGTGCATGCGATGTCGAAGGGCCGCAAATCCGTTCTTTACGCGGCCTCACCTACGTACGTTTCCCAAACACCATTCACGTTCGATCATGTGAACGCCGTGCACACGGTGTCCACGGCGATGAAAGACCGCCTCGATGCGGTCACCTCCTTGCCCAAGATCGTGACCAAAACCTTCGTCCGCCGCGAGGATGTTGTCTGCGCGAAACGCACGGCTACCTATGTCACCTTCGTGAACCCGATTCCCGCGAAGGGGCTGAAGATCGCCGCCGCCATCGTGCGGGAATGCCATCGCTTGGGACGCCCCTACAAGTTCCTGTTCATTGAAGGCCGCGGCACGCGCGAGACCGTCCTCTCCGCTTGCCCCGAACTCGCGGGCCTGAGCAACTTCTTCACGGGCAACAACACGTTCGATCCACGCCGTATCTATGAGCAGACGGCCGCCATACTTTATCCGTCGCTCTGGTTTGAGCCCGCCGGGCGCATCCCTATCGAAGCGAATATGAATGGAATTCCCGTGCTGGCCACCCGCTCCGGCGGGATCCCCGAGATGCTGGACGGCGCGGGATTCCTGTTCGACGCCCCCGCGCGCCTTCGCGAGAACCATCTCGGTGATGTCACGTCCGGCGAGGTTGGCCCATGGATCGAGACACTGGATCGGCTCCACGCGGATCCGGCGTTCCTCGACGCGGCCGTCGCCCGCGGACGCACCGCCGCGTCCCGGTACGACGCCGCGCGCATGGCGCGCCACTTCGCCGACGCACTCAGCTAGCGCTCAAATGCCGTTGTGAACGATGACGTGAGTGTCATTGAACGCCGCGCCTGCGCCGGTGATGGTCGCCAGCACCGTATAACCGCCCGCCGTCGCGCCGTTTGAATCGTAGTACAGCTTCGAGGTCGACTGCGAGTAGATCAAGGTTGCGGCGTTAGCCGTCCACTGGGTGTTCGTACCGGCCGTGGAACCGTCATAGTCGCCGGCGATGCTTGAGAAGTTCACACCGGACGTGACTGCCCCGCTGCTGAGGTTGAACGCGGTTCCGGTCTCGTCGTGGATCTTGATCAGATCGTCCCCGACGTTGAAGTCTGTGATCGTATCGCCGCCCTGGCCGGGCGCCCGGTAAACGAACGTGTCCGAACCGCCGCCGCCCGTGAGCGTGTCGGCGCCGCCATTTCCTTGGATCAGATTGTCGTCACTATCGCCAATCAGCGTATCGGCAAAGCCGCTGCCGTAAATATTCTCGATGCCGATCAAAACATCCGTGGCGCCACCGCCGTCGGTGGCCGTGTGTTGCGCGAGGTCGACCGTCACCGATCCCGTATCCAAGGAGTAGGAGGCCGTATCGGAGCCGTCGCCGCCGATAAGGCGATCGCTGCCGCCCTTGCCCATCAAGATGTCGTCGCCGTCATCGCCGATAAGCACGTCGCTGCCGGAATTTCCGATCAGCACGTCATCGCCGCCGTCGCCGAACAATGCGGCACCCGCGGTCGATGTCATCGTCAGCGTGTCGCTGCCGTTGGTGTAACCGGTCTGATCGATGGTCTTCGCGACGAGATCCAAGCCGCTCGCGGAGAATACCGGATCCAGCGCGACAAGCCCCGAGTTTGAAACGAGTCCATCGATCTTATCGAACATCCCGGTGTAGGAGCCCCACGACATGGCATCGTCGAAGACAAAGCCGCTTGCCGCCGTGTGGTAGATGTCACCCGTAATGCTCAGCTTGCCGCCCAGGGTCGCCGCGCCGCTGATCGCGATGCGCGTCTCTTCGGCTCCGGATATTCCGGCAAACTCGATGTTACCTTCGTCGTTATTCGTGAAGGTTCCCGTAATCGTGAACACGATGTTCGCATTGTCATTCGTGACGTCGTTCAGCGACAGATATGCGTCGGCGCTGTTGTTGCTCGTCCCGTTCACAAACGCGCCTATAAAGTTCGCGGAACTGTCGATTTCCATCGTGCCGCCGCTTCTATTGCGGAACGAGAGTCCACCATCCATCTCGATGATCGAGACGCCGCTTCCAACATCGAGGGAGAAGATCCCGTAATTATTGAAGTCCGTGCTCTTCACGATCAAACGGGCATCGCCCGCTGTCGGTGTCAGAACGAAGATCCCGCGGTTGGTGTTGATCTGCGAGTTGTTCGGCGTCTGGGTGACTTCGATGGTCAGCGTGCTGTTCGAGGTCGCGGCCTCAATATTGATCCGGCCGGACTGCTGCGCATCGACGCCGCGGCGCCAGGTGACAGCGTCCGGACTGAACGCGCCGCTGCCTGTGGCGTCGATGACATTGATGATTCCCTGTCCGAGATAGTTCATGGGAATCATCGTCACGTCGACGACAGCACTATACATATTCACCACGCCGGTGATTTCCGCGGCATAGGTGAAGCCGCTGCCGCCGTAGCCCGTCCACATGGCGGCGCTGCCGCCCTGCTCGCCGAGCGTGAGCGTCAGGAAACCGCCGCTTCGCCCGACTTCGATGTCGTACAGATGGCTGCCGTCGACGGGCGTCATCTCCGTGGTAAGGGTCGCTCCGCCCTTGATGAGCAGCGTGCCGCCGTTGGTGCCGCCCAACGGGAACACCGGCGGGCCGCCGAAGGACGATGTATCGACCTTCAGGGTGCCGGATTCGATCGTCAGCGTCTTTCCGGAATCGATAAGGATGTTGCTCCCGGAATCGCCGATGAACATCGAGCCGGCGAATGTTGTATTGGTCTGGACATAGATGGTGCCGCCGCTTTGATTGCGGAAGTCGGTGTATTCGAAACGCCGCGCGCCGCCTGTGCCCTGTTCGAAATAGATGTCGCCGTCGCTTTGGACTTCATCGACATCCGCGAAGGTGACGATAACGTCGTCATCATTCCCGGTTCCGGCGGCGGTCAGGCGCATTGTGCCGTGGTTGAACCACTGGAAGTACTGCGAGAAGGTGACGTGGACGTCCCCGGAATCGCTCGCTTGGAACCGGAGCGTGCCGCCCGAGAGATTGTCCATGATCCCCTGGGCGCTGATATTGCCGGCAAAATATTTGATCTCGCCGGTATTCGTGGTCACGTAGACGTTCGACGTCGCGTCGTTGTACATCTCGACCAAATTGTTGTTGGTCATGTACAGAGCGGAATACAGGCTTGCGTCCTGGTCGGCGAAATTCAGCTTCACCAGGCCGTTGTTCTCGAGAGTCGTCGTCACGTTGATGGCCCCGTCGATGACGAGCGTGCTATTGGCATCCACCAGCACCCCGGCGGCCGTTTGGATTTGTCCGAACTGGGTCGCGATGGTGAGCGTGGACGAGGTCAACGTCACCCTATTGACGGTCTGGGTCGTCGCCGGCGAATAGGTCACGCTGGCATTGGCGATTACGACCCGGTCGTTGGTTGACGGCAGCGTGTTGGTCGACCAATTGTTGGCCACCGTCCAAGATCCGCTGGCGCCGCCGTCCCACTCCAACGGGGCAATTATGGTCGCCGAGATCATCGCGGCGTCGCCCAGGCGCAGCCCATTGGCGCGGGCTTCCGTCACCGTGACCTCGAAGCCGCCGACGTGCGAGTCCACCCTGTTCGTGAAATTACCGCCGTAACCGTTGTCGATCGGGCGCACCATCAGGCCGCCGACATTTCCGCTGACCGTGCCGTTCACAGGAACGAAGCGGATCTGCGCGTCGTCCGAGAACACCCATCCATTGCCCTCGTTATCGAGGGTGGTGGGAATGTCGACCCATTCGGACCTGGTATCGTCGCGGAACTGGTATTTCCCTTGCGTTGATGGGTTCACCAGGTTGCTGACGATCGCCACGCCGCCGAACGACTCGTCATCGACCAGGTACGCCCCGATGCTCATATACAGATATTGCGCGGTTGACGGGTTGGTGCCCTGATCCACCGAAAACACCGCGTTCTGCGAGAAAGAAGGCAAGTCGTCCAGGGGATCGATCGTCACCGTGACGATTTGGTCCGTCGAGGCTGACCCCACGGTTGCTCGGATCGTGAAGCCGTCCGAACCGCTGTAGTTATCGTTAGGTCGATAGAGGACGCGCCCCGTCTGGTCGACTGAAACGGTCCCATGGCTCGGGTTGGCCTGGACGAGATAGCTGATCGGGTTGCCGTCAGCATCGAAAGCGGCCAACGTAAAGCTGATGGGCGAATCTTCATCTGTGTACACATCAAAAGTGGGCGTCGGTCCCGTCGTGAGGGCCAATTGATCGTCGATCCATGTGGGCGCATTGTTGGCCCCGGCGATAACCGCATGGTGGCCCGCCCCCGTCGCATCCAACAGCACAGTCTGCCCGCTGATCGTGACGTCGCCGCCCTGATAGAGGTCGTAGTAGGCGACCAATCCGGGGGCGTCGTAAGGCGGAGGACTTGAGATGTTCCCGGCGATGGTGCCGGACGGCAGAGGAATTTCCCAAATCCGGAGGCCTGCGATGGCGCCGTCGAACGCTTCGCCGATGCGAACGGACTGCGAGGTCACCTGCCGGTTGGCCGCTGCGAAATCCGGGTCGAGATCCCCGCTCACCGAGACCTGGACGCCATCGATGAACAGCATGATGTTGTTCGTGCTGCTATCGTTATTGTAGACGGCCGCGACGTCATACCAGGTCTTTGCCGACAGGGTGACGGCATTCGCAATGTAGGACGTTTGCGACGAGCCGGTTCCCATCCGCAGTTCGAGCTGGTTGGAGTTGTTGACCCGCAGGACGAACTCCATATTCGACCCGCCGGACGCATTCTTCGACACAATGACACGCTCGCCCGTCGCATCTTCGAGACGGACTCGCGCTTCGATGGTGAAGGAGCCGGGCAAGTCCGTCAGCGTCGCCACATTCGCGACATCGTCGATGGCGTCGAAGTGAAGGGCATAAGCAGTGTGTTCGATGACCTTGATATCACCAAAGGCGGTCAGGTCTTCGGCATTGCCGGGGCCAATGTTATAGACTTGGTTTCCGTCCATCGCGCTGAGGGCGTAAATTCCGGCGAGGCCGGCATCGTCTTGCGGGTATGAGTAGAGATAGTTGCCGGCGATTTCCTCGGCCGTTCGGACGTCGTCCCAGATCCGAACGTTGTTCATCGCACCGGTGAAATAGTTGTTCGGTCCGTTGGCATAACCGCCGATGAAGATGTCCGCGTTCACCGAAAAGCTGGTGATCGATTGGTTTGACGTGGCGTTTGCAACGATTGCCTCGCCGTCGATGTAAAGCGTCAGGCTCTGGGTGGCGGCGTTGTAACTGTAGGCGACGTGGTGCCAGTCGCTGTCGGTGATGACATCTCCGCCTGTGGAGACGGATGTCTTGATGTTGCCGCCGCCCTCGATTTGGACGATCAGCACACCGGTATCGACACTCATGCGCGCGTACGTTCCGGTTTGGCCCACGCCTACGATCAGCATCTCGTTCGTATTGGTCGGATCGACCCGGATCCAAGCTTCCATGGTGTGGGACGTCAAACCCGAAGGGTCCTGCGACCTGAAGCGGTCGTCCACGCCGTCGAATTGCACGTAGCTACCCGGAGTCAGCGGCAGTACCGTCGGCGGTGCATCTATGTCATAGACCTCGACCCCGATGGAGGACGGCGGCCCCATCAGGATTTCTTTATTGCTGGCTTGCGCGCCGATGGTGGTGGCATTGCCGTTGGTGCTGAATGTGCCAGAGTAGTCCTGATCGAGCGGCCGAACGAGCAAGGACGGCATGGCTCCAGGGACCACCGACGCCGCCGGCAGGAATCGAAGGTACGAGCTCGCCGACAGAACGAGGCCGCCGGGACCATCGCTGACAGTACCCACATCGAACCAATTCGTTCCGTTGACGGACCACTGCCACTTACCCTGCGTCGATGCATTGGCGGTATTTCCGATGACGACCAATCCATTGATGGTGTCGTCGCTGTCGTCCGGGTCGGTGAAGGTCGGGCCGGTAAAGAGGGCGGAAATCAGTTGTCCAGGCGGATTCAGATCGTCGTCGCCGACATCCGGGATGTCGTTGGTCCCGAGAATGCGGGGACGATCATTGACCGGCGAGATATTGAAATTCAGGACCTGATCGACCGGCGGGTTCGTACCATCCGTGATCGTGATGGTGGCGTGGCCCTGCGTCGTGCTGTTGGAGTTCGGCGTGAAGGTATATTCGCGGGTCGTCGCATTGACAAAGCGAGCTGCGCTCAAGGTCCCGCCTGAAATTGCGCTTTCGCTGAAGGTAATCGTATTGCCGTCTGGATCGCTGGCGACGATCCGGAAGGTGAACGGCGTATCTTCATAGAGTGCGAAAGCGTAAGAGACATCTCGCGCCACGGGTTCCGCGGGTGCAACCCACGTCGCGCCGCCGCCGTAAATTTCACCCGAGTAGAGGGTCTGTCCTCCGCTCACAACGTCCGTCACATGGACACTGCCCGTACCGTTGGTGAAGGCGTAAGCCGCAACCAGTCCGTTGGTATAGATCGTGGGCAGCGATTCCCCGACGAGGCCGGAGATGTCCCCGTTGCTGAGCACGCTTTCCCAGATCGAGACTTGCGAAATATCGCCGTCGAAGTACTCGCCGCCGTTCATGCGTCCGATGGTAATTGCATCGGATGCATCGTGTTGACGCGGCGATACCGTCAGCCCCGTGTTCCCGGTTGGCTGTCCGGCGAGAAACAAACGAATGGCGCCGGTTGTCGCATTGTAGGTGGCCGCAGCGGAGTACCACAGGCCCGCCTGAAGCGTTTCGGTGCTTGAGATGATGGTGAATGTGCTGCCGTTGTACATCGCGAACTCCAGCTTGTTGCCGGAGGTGACGTACATTTGGAAATCGTAATTGCCCGCGCCCGCACCGCCTTTTCCGATAATGGTGTAGACACCGGATGGGCTCACATCCATCCGGAAGGCGGCGCTGATCGTAAAACTGCCGCCCAGGCTCTGGATCGCTGTGTCGATGTAACTCGAAGAGCCATTGAAGTTCAGCGCCTGGCTGAAATCCGAATCGACCTTGTACGGCAGCGGTAACGCGCCTGTACCGCCGGTACCTGTGGCCGACAGCGCGCTGCCGCCCGCCGTCGCGAGGTTCGTCGCGGCGCCGCCGCTGGTGTAATCGTCGAAGCTGTACCAAATCTGAAGCCCGGATGCGCCCGGATCGACCGGTCCATTGTAGACGTTCTGGACTTGGGTAGGGGTGCGCACGCTGTTCCAAACACGCACATCTCCCAAGTCGCCTTTAAACGGCGTTGGGCCGCCGAACTGCATGGTCCCGGTCGCGGTGAAGGGAACGCCGAAATTGCCATTGAGGGCCAAACCGCTGCCTGGCCCCGCGGATTCCGTGATGGGTGCGCCGTCGACATAGAACTGAACGTCACCCGAGGTATGGTCGAAGGTATAGGCGACATGGTGCCACTGCCCGTCCGTCAGGCTGGGACCGCCCGTGACGAATTTGGTCTGGCTGTTGTGATTCAGGTCGAGCCTGATTCTTCCGTCACCGGCAATGTAGAACGAAATCTTGCCGGCCATGCCGATCAGGGACTGCGTGACGCCGACGGCGCTATCGCGAATCCACATTTCGACCGTGTGCGACTGAAGCCCGCTCAGGGAATTATTGGTCGTCAGCACGTCGTCCGTGCCGTCGAACTGCAGGAACGCGTTGCCCACGGTGGTGCCGAGGAACACCGGCGGATCGTTCGGGGGCGCGGCGGTATAGGAGATCGTTCCCGACGTGAGGGCGTCGAGGATGTTGTACTGCGTCGTCGTGATCGGGTCCGTGACCGTGAGATTTACGTCGCCCTTCACGTAGTTCAGGTTCGCGGCGAGGTTCGCGTAAGTGTCTGTGATTTGGCTATAGCTGGTCGCGATCGGTGAGATCGGCTCCATATTGATAAGCTGTTGGATTGTCGCCGAGCCCGTCACCATCGGAATGATCGGAAGCAGCGTACCGGCGAAGGTCCCGGTGTTTGCCACCATGTCGGAAGCCGACAACTGCAGTCCCACCGCGCCGTTGACCAGCGCCATGACCTGCTGGACCTGCTGGACCGTCGGCACGCTAGTGAAGATGGGCGTGAGGCTCGAAAATGCGGTCAGGCGCGCCGTCGCGGCCAACATGTTGGCGGCGGTATCGGCAACAAGGCCGTAAAGCACCGTTCCGACCAGCCCATCGATCTGGTTGATCTGGGCGATCGACGCCGCTGGGCCGTTGATCAGGACGTTATAGCTGCCCGAGACATTCGCGGTGATGATGTTTTGAGCCGTGTCCTCGATGAAAACACCCGAAGCGCCGGCGCTTGTGAGAGCCGAGGTATTCCCGGAGAAGCCGGTCATACCAGACGTCACGGTGACCTGACGCGACCCGAAGTTCCCCGAAGCCAGAAGATCGGTCAAAGTCCCCCGGATGGTGACCGGGCTCGCGCCGTTCGCGCTGTCGATCGTGTTCAAATCCGTTGTAAGCGTGCTTCCATCGGCAAGCACGATAGCGGGATGGCCGGAGATAACGCCGCTGTTGTTCAAGAAGGTGACGATATTGGCGGCGGTGTCCTGCACGGCGCCGTAAACGGCTCCGGGCACGGCGGCCTGGATCGTATTCAACTCGGCGACCGTGATCGGGCTTGTGATGCGCACGCCGTAGGCGCTGGTAATCACCGAAGACGTCACCAAACTCGCGATCAGCGCCGATGGACCGACGACGGTGACGGTACCCGTGCCGTTCGAGGTCTCGATGTTCGAAAGCTGCGTGCCGGTCAACGTCGGCGTCGCGATCACCTCGACGTTCTTGTTGACCGTGTAGGCCGATCCGGGCCCCAGAAGGACAGGCGCCGTCCCGGAAACCTTCGCGGCGGACACGGTTCCGCTTGTCCGGATATCGAAATCCTGCAGCGTTTCGACACTCACCGTGTCGGTGAACGCCACGTTCGTCGTGCCCAGGACGTATCCGTTCGAACGCATCACGTTGATGGCGGTGTCGCTGATCGTCGTCGCGGTGATCGTCCCCGTCCCGTTAGCGCTATCGACGGTCTTTATGTCAGCGATATCCGCGGCGTCCGTGATTGTGACGTTCGTGTTGTTGTAGGTGCCTTGCGTCGAGAGCAGCGTGGCGATGTTTGCCGACAGGGCCGGCGGGTCCGCTGAAATGGTAACCTGCGCGGTTCCTGTCGCGATGGTGCCGCCGGTCGCGCCGGTCAAGGTGAGCGAAAAGGTCTCGGCCGGCTCATTGTTGGCATTGCTGAGGATGGGAACGGTGACGGTCAGCACCGTCGTCCCAGGCGTGAAGGTCAGCGTTCCCGACTGCGGCGTAATGTCGCTCGAATCCGCGCCGGTGAGAACGGTCGCGTAAACGACGGACACTGGCACCGTCGTCGCCTGCGACAGGGTCACGGTGAAGACAACCGAAGTCGGCGCAGTGTCGCTGACGGTTCCGCCGCCGGAAAGCACGATATTCGGAACGACGATCACTGGATCCGCAAGAATGACACCGACCGCCTGCGCGCCCGCGATTGTTGCGCCGGTGGCGCCTGTCAGGCGCACAACGACGGTCTCGTCCTGCTCATTGTCCGCGTTCGCGGCGATGGAGACCGAAATCGTCTGCGTCACCTCTCCCGGTCTGAAGGTCAAGGTCCCGGAGCCCCCGCTGTAGTCTGACCCCGCCGCAGCCGTGCCGCCGCCGTCGGCGTAGGTCACGGTGATGACGCGCGTGGACGGGGCAGAGAGGGTCACCGTAAAGTCCATCGATCCCGCAGCGGTATCGCTGACGGAACTGCCACCGCTGATGGAGACGGTCGGTAACGGCGGATCGGCGCCGATGGACACGGAACCTGTCCCGTTGGTGATGGTGCCCCGCACGGGGTTCGACAGAACCACGGTGAAGCTTTCGGCGGTCTCCTGGAAGTTGTCCGCAACGATGGGAATGGAGATGGTCGCGGTGGATTGATTGGCCGCAAACGTCAGCGTGCCGCTTGTGCTGACAAAGTCGCTCGGTGCCGTCGCGAGTCCTGGAACGGTCGCAAATGACACTGAGCCAGGGACCGTAAGATCTCCGCTACGCGTTACGGTCAATACGGCGGTATCGCCCTCGGTGACCTCCACATTGTTGATGGAGTAGTTCGAGACCGGATCCGCCAGGATGGACACAGTCGCGCTGCCCCCGGCAATCGTGCCGCCCACCGGATTTTCCAAGCGAACCGTGAACGACTCAGCGGTTTCTTGGATCGTGTCGAGCGTAATCGGAATGCTGATGATTTGTGTTGTGATGCCAGGCGCGAAGACGGCGACGCCTGCGGCGGCCCCGGTATCGGTTCCAACAGTCGCAGTACCGGATTCGGATACATAGTTTACCGCCACGGTTCGGCTGAGATCTCCGCCGCGCGTCACGGTCAATGTTGCCACCGCGCCTTCGGCCACCGCTGGACCAGCGCTCAGCGAGAAGGTCGCAAGCGGATCGGCCGAGATGACGACCGTCGCCGTGCCCGCCGCCGGATCGATGAGCCCCCCGGTTGGGTTTAAAAGCGAGACCGTGAAGGACTCTGCGGGCTCACCGCCGACGGTCGCGCTATCGGGGGTAATCGAAATGGCGATCTGCGCGCTCGCTTGGCCTGCGACAAATGAAACGGTGCCGCTCGTCGGCGTAAAGTCCGCGCCTTCTGAGGCCGTCCCCGGCGCGGTCTGATAAGTGACCGTGGTCGGAGTATCCAGGAACCCGGCGCGCGTGATGGTCAGAACCGCCGTGCCCGTCACCGCATCGGTCACCGTCACGCCGGCAATCGACAAAGACGGAAGCGGAGGATCTGCGAGGATCGTTCCGGTGGCACTCGCCGTGGTGATAAGCGCCGAGGCGCCGCCGCTCGCCGTCGCACCGTTCAGATTTACGCTAAACGTTTCGTCGGGCTCACCGTTGGCGTTGGCCAATACCGTGACTGAAATTGTTTTGGCCGTTTCGCCCGGTGCAAACGTGACGGTCCCGACGTTGGGTGTGAAGTCGACGCCTCCAGCCGCGCTCCCGCTGGCCGTCACATAATTTACCGACGCAGTAACACCAATAT
Source organism: Rhodospirillaceae bacterium (assembly GCA_041905525.1). GTDB lineage: Bacteria > Pseudomonadota > Alphaproteobacteria > Rhodospirillales > Rhodospirillaceae > SHVO01. The sequence continues at coordinate 114,396 of JAYRKY010000008.1, read as the reverse complement.
TGCCGCTGCGCGTGATCGTGAAGGTGATGGCGCTTTGCACTCGATCGGCCGTGCTCCCACCATCGATACTGAACAGCACCGGGTTGGGCGGCGGCGGCGTCTGCGTCGTGCTCTGGCCTGTTTGCCCAGTTCCAGTTCCCGTCCCAGTTCCCGTCCCAGTCCCGGTGCCGGTTCCTGTTCCGGTACCAGTCCCTGTTCCCGTGCCGGTGCCTGTTCCGGTGCCGGTGCCGGTGCCGGTGCCGGTGCCGGTCCCTGTTCCCGTGCCGGCGCCTTGACTGCCGGTGTTCCCGGCAACGTTGCCGGTGTTGATGCCGGTAGTTTGAATCGTGGGACCAGTGGTTCCGGTCCCGCCGCCAGGCGTACCGGTTCCGTCGCCCGTGGGCTGCTGCTGCCCGTCCGTCGGTTGCGCTCCCGCGTCTTGCGTCCCCGTACCGTCGGCGCCCGCGCCGCCGGCTCCGCCGTTTCCGCCGTTTCCAGCGCCGCCGTTCCCGCCGCCGCCATCGCCCCCGGGCGTATTTGTACCGCCGCCCTGGGGCGTCGGAATCAAACCCGGCTGCTGTTGGACTTGTGTCTGAAGGTTATTCACCGCGTCCAGCACCGCGCCCGCGATGTTCTGGATTTGCTGGGGCGTGAACGTCACCGCCGTCGGCTGCGTATTCGGCAATCCCGTCGCGGGGTCGGCGTTCCATTGCCAGCCGTTATTTCCCTGCACCGCATCGCCGATCACGGTCCCATTGGGCAGGATCAGCGTAATGCGGCCGGCGGTTTCATTCCCCGCCGCGTCTTGGCCGGTGGGCCGGTTGACGACGGTGACATCGCCGGTTTGCGGATTGTAGATCGCAAGGACGCGCGTTCCGCGGATCCCGATGGTCGCCACCGGCGTCTGGAACACCATGTTGTCGGCGCCGGATTTGGCGATACCGCCGGAGACGAATTCGGCCGCGCCGGAAACAAGGCGCAGCGTGCCTTTCCCTGTCGCCTTCGACGGGTCGTACACCAGCTCATCGAGAACCAGTTCGCCGTTTTCCCCCAAGGCCAACGTGGTGCCATCGACAAACACCAAGCCCACTTGGGCGCCTTTGTCGGTCTCGATGATGTCGTCCTGATAGAGCGGATCGCCGACCTTTAGCTGCACCTCCGCGCCGTTGGACGCGCGAATGACGCGCACGACCCCGGTCAGCGACCGAACCACACCCGCGACGGGTCCAGGCGCCCCGGGCGCCGCGGCTGCATATTGGTCAGGCGCGATTGAACCCGCGAACTGGCTCGCCAGATCCCCCGCGATATGGGTCGCATCGCCGTCCGAAATCGTCGGCAGGTGATCGTTGAGGAAGAAACCTTTGACGATGTATTTGATGCCGGTCGGGGTGCTGATCACCAAATCGACCCCGGCGCGCGAGAACATGCTGGTCAGCAGAAGTTCGCGGTTCGGGATAACAACCACGCCGTCCTCGGCGTGAACCTCCCGCACATCCAGCCACTGGCGCACCGCCTCCGAGGCGGCGGGTAACGATTGCGGCGACTCGCCGGGTCTAAAATCGGTGCGCACTTGGCTTACCAATAGTAAGGGAGACGGGACCGATGTGGCCGGCCCGCTCCGGATTAACGTCTACTTCGCCGCCGCGCCGGGCGTGATGGCGTCGACCTCAAGCCGTCCGATCGCAAGCAGCAACTGATAAGCCGCGAGGCGCGCATCGTAGAGCGCCGAGGCATAATTGATTCGCGCCGAGAAGACTTCGTTCTCGGCGTCCAGCACGTTGATCACGGTTTCTTTTCCGGCTTCGCGCAGCTTCGTCCGCGAGGCGAAAACTTCCGAGGCGATGTTCACCGCGTTCTCAAGGAGCCCCACGCGCTCGTTCGCGGTCTGCAGGGAATGCCACGCAAGGCGCGTCTGCTCCTCCACCTTCCGGCGTGTCTGCTGATAATCCGAGCGGCGCGCGTCGGTGTCGGCCGCCGCCTGGGCGGAGCGCGATTGGGTTGAGAGGCCGCTGAACAAAACCCAGGTTGCCTGCACCTTCGCGGATTTATCGCGGCGGATCCCCGGCAATCCGTTGAAGTCGCGTTCGTACTTGCTTTGCAGAACCAGATCGAGGCTGGGGTAATACTCGGCGTTGATGGCCTCGTGTTGTTCTTCGCCGATACTGATCCGCTTGTTGGCGCTCTCCACTTGGGCGTTTTCACCCAATGCGATCGCCACGGCCTCATCCACCGTCTTCGGCAGCAGGTGATCGGGCGGCGGCGGCAACGCCATCGACTTCTGCTCGGGCGGATGGCTGAACACTTGCAGGTAACGCGCACGCGCCTCGTCGAGCGCGCCCCGCGTGGCCACGAACCGTTCCATGGAGAATTGCAGGCGCGACTTGGCTTGGAGCACGTCGACGCTGATACCCGAGCCGCGGCGTACGCGCTCGTCTTCCAGGTTCAGTTGCTTGCGGATGTTGTCGCCGTTCTGCGAGGTCAGCGTCACGAGTTCGGCTTGGCGCAGGACGTTGATGTATGCTGTCGCCCCCTCATACAGCACGTTCTGGCGTGTGTTGGTGAGCGTCAGATCCAGAACATTGAGTTGCAGGCGCGCCGCGCGCCGGTTGGCGTACTTGCGCCCGCCGTCGAACAGATTCTCCCGCAGCGTCAGCGCGTAGTTTTCCGCGTCGGTATCGAACGGTCCATCCGGCGTCGCGCGAAACGCAGGTGTGTTGATGCGCTCATAGCCGTTACCGCCTGCGACATCGAGCGCCGGCAGGAACGGGGACAGCGTGGCGCGGAGCCCCTGCTCCCCGGCGGCCCGCTGCGCTTCCGCTGATTTGATCAAAGGATGGTCTGTGGCGAGGCCGCGAAGTTCGGAGTCCAGCGACTGCGCGGACACATGAGCCGCTGAAACGCCCACGGCAAATGCCGCGCAAACGGCTACCACATACGACCGCATCGACAAGAAACCCCCTCTAAGCCCCTCATTCGTCTCTATATGAAGGGTCCAGGAGCGTCAAACGCATGGGGAGCTCGGCGCGAGCGTTACCTAACTATATGATAAATATAACACATTTATCTGTATTCTATTTTTACTCGAAACTTTTTAGGGATGCGCGCATCGCCCTTTTTCGGGGTCCGCGCGGAGACTCGCACAACTAAAAGTTGGCGTTAGCGCCGGAGGCCCAAGGCTTATTGGGCGAAGTCAAAGCAGGGCCCACCGTAGCCGGCCTCGAGGGGCAGGCGGGCAACGCGGCCCTGCGCGGTGTCTTCGATGTCCGGCGATACGGTGACGATCCGTCCCGCGCGTGCGGTACGAATCGCGTCTGCCACCGTTCGACTTGCGCTCAGTTTCTCCAGATTGCGGCGCGTCACGAACTCGAGGCGGCCTGCCGTCTTCCCGGCAAGAACGTCCTGCGGCGTGATCCAAAAGGAGTCTGTGCTCTCGCGGCCGTCATGGATCGGGATTTGATCCACCGGCGCCGCGGCGAGGTAGAAGTGAGTGTCGTAGCGCTTCGGAAAGACCGGCGGCGTTATCCAGTGCGCGAAAGGAACAAGTAAATCCGTCGCCAGCACCAGGCGTTCCTGGCGCAGAAAGCTTTCGAACGAAAGGGTTCCCCCGGCAATCGGTCCGCGTGAGGAGCTTACGGCGGTGGTGAAACTCCCGTCGACCAGTTGGCCGTCCCGGCGTGCAAGCAGAATGCCGCTTTCCTCGAAGGTCTCCCGCAGCGCGCCGATCCGGAAAGCAATAGCCCCCGTATCGCCGCCCTCATCACCCGCCGCCTCGCGAGGGACAAGATCGGTCCGTAGTGCGAGGGCGTGATCAGTCGCATCGATCCTGCCGCCGGGAAACACCACCGCATCGCCGGCAAAGCCCATCATGTGATGACGGCGCACCATAAAAACTTCGAGGCCGGCGCCGCCATCCCGCAGCAGCAGAACGGTGGCAGCCGGCCTCGTTTCAGTCACGCCTCGTTACTCCGCCGGAGCGTTTTGCGCGGCAAGCTTCTTGGCTTCGCTGGCACGGTGGTCCGTCGCCAGCACCATGTACACCGCCGGCACCACGAACAGGGTGAACAGGGTGCCGATCGAGATGCCGGTGAAAATCACCAGACCGATGTTGAAGCGTGCGCCCGCGCCGGCGCCGCTGGCGATGATCAGCGGCACAACCCCGAACACCATGGCCGCCGTGGTCATGAGGATCGGGCGCAGGCGGATGCTGACGGCTTCTTCCACGGCTTCCAGCTTGGTTTTTCCGGCCAGCTGCAGCTCGTTGGCGAACTCCACGATCAGAATCCCGTGCTTGCTGATCAGTCCCATCAGGGTCACGAGGCCGACCTGGGTGTAGATGTTGATACTGGTTCCACCGATGCCGATGCTGATGAAAATCAGAGCGCCGGCGATCGACATCGGCACCGAGACCAGGATGATCACCGGGTCGCGGAAGCTTTCGAACAGCGCCGCCAGCGACAGATAGATGATGATCAACGCGAAGCCGAAGGTGATCAGGAACCCGGAGGACTCGTTCATGAACTGGCGGCTGGGGCCGCCGTAATCCAGGTAGTAACCCTCGGGCAGGATTTTGTTGCCCAACTCCTGCAGCTTCGCGATCGCGTCCCCGGTGCTCACGCCCGGCATCGGAACGCCCGAGAGCGTCGCCGCGTTCAGTTGCTGGAAGCGTGCAAGGGATTCGGGCACCGTCTTGTGGGAGATGGTCGCAATCGTCGACAGCGGCACCATGTCGCCCGAGCCGGTGCGGATTTGATAGCTGAGGATCTGCTCGGGATTGAGGCGGTACTCCTGCTGGACTTGCGGGATCACCTTATAAGAGCGTCCCTCGATGCTGAAGTAATTCACGTAACCGCCGCCGAGCATCGAGGCCAGCGAGTTGCCCACGTCGCTCATGTTCAGACCGATCTGCGCCGCCTTGTTGCGGTCGATATCGATGCTGATCTGAGGACGCGTGAACTTCAGATCGGACATCAGGAACATGAACTGCCCGCTCTTCAGGGCCTCCTGAAGAAACTGCTGACTGATGTCGTTGAGCTGGTTGAACGACTGCGTCGTGCCGATGGCGATCTGGATAGGAAGACCCTGCGCGCCGGGCAAGGACGGCGGGGCGAACAGGGCCGGCTGGATCCCGGCGATTTGTCCGAGGTCGCCCTGCATCGCCTGCTGTAGCTGCTGAGCCGAGCGGTCGCGCTGATCCCAGGTCTTTAAAGGGAAACCGGCGATGGATTGGCCGGGCAGCTCCATCTGGAAGATGTGCGCGACTTCCGGATACTTCACCGCGATCGAATAGAGCTGGTCGCCATACATACGGCGCTGGTCGAGCGTCGCGTTGGAAGCCGGGGTCGAGAATGCGAGAAGGAAACCCTCGTCTTCCGCCGGCGCCAGTTCCTTTTGTGACCAGCTGTACAGGAAGAAGATTCCGCCAAGCACCAGCACCGCGAACAGGATGGTTACCGGCACGGTCGTGAGGCTCGACTTCACCGCGCGCATGTAGCGCGAATGCACCCGCTCAAACGTTTTGTCCACGAAGTGTAGAAGGCGCTTTTCCCAATCCGGGGCTTCCGAGATGGGTCGCAGCATCCGCGAGGCCATCATGGGCGACAGCGTCAAGGCGACGATCGCAGATACGGTCACGGCGCCGACCAGCGTGAATGCAAATTCCGTGAAGAGGGTTCCGGTCAGTCCGCCCTGGAATCCGATCGGCACGTACACCGCGACGAGAACGACCGTCATTGCAAGGATCGGACCGCCCAGTTCCTGCGCGGCGCGCAGGGCGGCATCCATCGGCTTCATGCCCTCTTCGAGATGTCGGGTCACGTTCTCGACCACGATGATCGCGTCGTCGACCACGAGGCCGATGCCCAGCACCATGGCGAGTAGCGTCAGAAGGTTAATTGAGAATCCGAGCGCCAGCATCACGGTCAGCGTGCCGATCAACGACAGCGGCATGGCAACGGCCGGAATAGCCACGGCGCGTGGGCTTCCCATGAACGCGAAGACCACGATCGTCACGATGATCAGGGCTTCCACCAGGGTCCAGATAACTTCCTTGATCGCCGCGTTCACGAAGTCGGTCACGTCGTAAACGATTTCGCCCGTCAGGCCTTCGGGCAGCCCGGCCACGATTCCCGGCCATTGCGCCCGCACGCGGTCCACGACTTCCAGCAGGTTGGAGCCCGGGGCCGGCATAATGCCGATGAACACCGATTCCTTCCCGTCGAACGACACGGCCGTTTCGTACTCTTCCGATCCGAGACGCACGTCGGCGACGTCCTTGAGGCGGACGATCGCATCGCCGTCCTGCTTGACGACGAGTTGTTCGAACTCCTCCACCGACGACAGGCTGGTCGAAGCGGTCAGCGTGGTCTGCACCATCTGGCCGCGCGTATTTCCGATCCCGGCGATGTACGAGTTCTGCGCCAGTCGATTGGTCACATCCGCGGCGGTCAGACCCACCGAGGCCAGACGCGCCGGGTCCAGCCACGCGCGCAGGGCGAAGTTCTTGGCGCCGAGGATTTCGGCGTTCTGCACGCCTTCGACGGCCTGCAGTTTCGGTTGCACGATGCGTGTCAGATAGTCGGTGATCTGGTTCTGGGCCAGCACCTGGCTGTAGAAGCCGATGTACATGGAATGGGTTCCCATTCCGATGCCCAGCGCGATCACCGGCTGCTGCGACTGCGGCGGCAGCGCGTTGCGGGCGGCGTTCACCTTCGCGCTGATTTCCGTCATGGCCCGGTTTGAATCGTAGTTCAGGCGAAGATTGACGGTGATAGTCGACAAACCACTCGAGCTGATCGACGTCATGTAGTCGATGCCGTTGGCTTGCGCGATGGCGTTTTCCAGCGGGGTTGTGATGAAGCCCGCCACGACATCAGGGTCCGCGCCGTAGTAGGCGGTCGTCACCGTGATGATGCTGGTTTCGACCTGCGGGTACTGCTGGATGGGCAAGCTGAAGAAAGCGCGCAGACCCAGCACCAGGATCACAAGGCTCACCACCGTCGCGAGGACGGGGCGTAGAACGAAAATATCAGTAAATGATTTTTTCATCGTCCGGCCGTCACTGCATTACGGGTTTCGGGGCGGGATTCATCGAAGGCTGCAGCGCATTGTTGACCACAAGCGGCGATCCCGGCTGCAGCTTCATCTGTCCAGCCGTAACCACAACATCACCTTCCTTTAGCCCCGAGGTGACCGCGATTTGGTCGCCGCGGGTCGGACCGGTCGTCACGAAGGTCTGGCGCGCCGTAAGTTTGGGCTGTCCCTTGTCGTCCTTGCCGTCTTCCATCGCGAGATAGACGGTGCTGCCGTACGGATTGAAGGTGATCGCGGTCTGCGGCAGCGTCAGGTAGTCCTGCGGCTTGCCGGCTTCGATGGTGAGGTTCGCCGAGGCGCCCGGAATCAGATGATGGTTCTTGTTGGCGAAGCGCGCGCGCACCAGAACGTTGCGGCTCTTGGCGTCGACCTTCGGATCGATGGCGGCAATGGAGCCATCGAAGGTTTCTTCGCCGGTCGCGTCCGTCGTCAATCTCACCTTTTGTCCGGCGGCGATACGCACAGCGTCTTCGGCGGGCAAGTAGAAGTCGGCGAAGATGGAATCGAGCGACTGCAGCGTCACAACCGCTTCGCCCGGATTGATGTACTGCCCCTGGTCCACGCGGCGCACGCCGAGCCGCCCGCTGAACGGAGCGCGCACCACCTTCTTGTTGAGGGTGGCGCGCTGCTGCGCGACGGCGGCTTCCGCGTTCTTAAGGTTTGCCGCATCCACGTCCAGGGCCGCCTTGCTGATGGCCTTGGCTTCGTACTGACGCTGATTACGCTCGAACTGCGTGCGCGCGAGATCCGCCGATGTCTGCAACGCCGCGAGGCGCGCCTGCTCATCTTCGATGCGCATTTCGACAAGCACTGCGCCGGCCTTAACTCCGTCGCCGGACTCGAAATGGATGGCGTCGACGATGCCGGGCACTTCGACCGAGAGATCTGCGCCGCGTTCGGCGCGCAGACTACCCACCGCGGTGATGGTCGGCTGCCACGGCTGCATCTTCGCGGTAATGGTCGACACCGTTTGCGGCGGCAGATTTCCGGGGTTCATGAACTTGGCGATCATGATTCCTTTGAAGATCTGGAAGCCAAACAGCAGGCCGCCGACAACCGCGACCACGCCAATGACAATGGCGGCGCGTTTAGTGGTGACGTTCATGACTTAGTTCCCTCTCGCATGGCGCAGACGCGCCTTAACCGTTTGGCTTATTCAACCTGTGTCGTGCCCGCGTTCGCGGACTCTTGTTCGCGCTGTTCCCAGCCGCCGCCCAAGGCCACGAACAGCGCGGCGGTGTCGGAGAAGCGGCTCGCTTGGGCCTGCACCAGCGCGATGCGGGCCTGCTGATAGCTGCGCTGCGCGTCCAGGAACGAAAGGAAGCTCGTTCCACCGGTCTCAAGCTGCAGCTTGGCGATTTCGAAATTCTCGCGCGCGGCAGCTTCCGATTCAACCTGGGCTGAAAGCGCGGTCGCATCCAATTCTAGGGCCTTCAGGACGTCCGAGACATTCTGGAACGCACCCAGCACCGTGCCGCGGTATTGCGCCGCGGCGGCGTCGTAGGCAGCGATGATCGCCTTACGCCGATGGAACAACTCGCCGCCACGGAAAATCGGCTGCAGTAAGCCCGCGCCCACGCCCCAGACCCCGGTGCCCGCGGTGAAAAGATCCTCGAGCCGGCCGGCGGAGCTGCCGTAATTCGCGTTCAGCGTCAGGCGCGGGAAGATGTTTGCCGTCGCCACACCAATGTCGGCGCTCGCTGCATGCAGGCTCGCTTCCGCCGCGCGGATGTCGGGCCGCTGCGTGACCAGTTCGGACGGAAGGCTGACGGGCAGATCGCGGGGCAATACAAGCTTGGTGAGATCGACCACCTCACCCTTGTCTTGGTCCGGGAAGCGGCCGACCAGCGCGAGAAGACGGTTACGGGCCGCGCTTTGGGCTTTCTGGAGCGGCGCCAACGACGCGCGCGTTTGCGCGACCTGCGTCAGCTGCTGCAACACCTGCACTTCGGGAATGCCGCCGAGTTCGAGCTGCTTGCGCAGCACCTCAAGCTGCTGAGTCTGCGCACCGAGAATGTCCTCGGTCGCGGCAACCTGGGCGCTGAGCGAGGCTTCCTCGATGGCGGTGAGGACGACATTCGATGTGAGGGTGAGGAACGCGGCTTCCTTTTGGAACAACGCCGCTTCACGCCGTGCGTCGTACCCCTCGACGGTCCGGCGCGTCAGACCAAAGATGTCCGGCGAATAGGAAACGGAGACCTGAGCGGTTGCGATGCTGTACGGCGAGCGCGATCCGCCGCCGTTGTTCTGGAATCCTTGGAAGCTTTGCTGACGATTGAATCCCGCCGTGCCTTCCACATACGGCCAGAACGCGTCGCGCTCGGCTTTATAAATCTCGTCGGCTTGACGAAGCGTCGCCTCGGCGGCTTCGAGGGTCGGATTGTTGGCGATGGCCTCCGTCACCAAAGCGTTCAGCGCGGGCGACTGGTACAGTTCCCACCACGCGCCGGCGACGCTCTGTCCGGGCACGAAGCGCTGCGGTGTTCCACCGGGTCCTTGCGCGGAGGCAATCTCGCTCGGCAAAGCCCGCGAGCTATAGTTGGCTTGAGGCGCGTCAGGACGCTTGAAGTCCGGTCCCAGCGCGCAGCTCGCCAGCAGAGTCCCGGCGAAGCCTGTCGCGATCACCTTATGTACCGTACGCCCAGTCGTCATAATGTTCACTTTTGGTTCGCTTTTTTGGGGCTTCAAGTACCCTTCGGACAAAACAGCGGCAAGCATAAATTTAGGATGTGGGGGGGTGGCAGAAGCGTATAAGGCCCGATCCCTCACTCACGCGTTTCTTCGCTGGTCCAATTGTTACAAAATCGTTGCAGGATAAGCGGATAGCGGTGCCTTCCCCGCCGCACTCCGGCAAAAGGGTCAGGTGCCGTTAACGATGATCTCCACGTCATACTAAATGAACGATCTAGCCACCCCACATCCGACATTCGGGCTCCTGATTCTGGCCGGGGGGAAGTCTTCGCGTATGGGGCGGGACAAAGCCTCCCTACCCTATAGGGGGCAGACTCTGCTTTCGCACATGCGCGCCCTTGGCGCCGAGGCAGGAGCGGCCCCCATCTTGATCGGCGGCGGGGCATCCGCGGACCTGCCAGATCCTGTCGCCGGCGCGGGTCCCGTCGCCAGTCTGTGCGCTTTGGCGCAATATGTTTCGGAGACCTCAGGTCCTCTTCGCTGGGCCGTCGTGCCCGTGGATATGCCGCTCGTCACACCCCGGCTCCTCGGCCTCTTGGCACAGGCGCCGGGCGATGCCGCGGCTTTTGCCGATCATCCGCTTCCAGTCGGACTTACATTTACGAAAAGCACGCTCGCCGTCTTCGCGTGCATTCGGCCGCATCTGAGCCAGGAGCGCAGCCTCGCCGTCCGTGAGGTTCTCCAGCGTCTCAATGCCCGCACCCTCAACGTCGATCCGGACACCCTGTCCCAACTGCGCAATGTAAACACCCCCGAAGAGTGGAGCCGCCTGAATGACCGTTCTTAAATCCGAACGCCTGGACCAGATTCAGATCCTTACCCTCAATTTGCCGGCCAAGCGCAACCCGATCACCGATCCCGCTGTGATCGATGCCCTGGAAGCGGCCCTCCGCTCCGCCGACCGGGATATCGGTGTTCGCGCCGTCGTTCTTACCGGCGAAGGCAGCGCCTTCTCGTCTGGCGGCGATCTCGATCAGATGGTGGTTGGTCATGGGCTGCGGGACGAACGCCCTGTGGAGACGCGCCGCAACTACCGGCATGGCATTCAGCGTCTTCCCTTGCTGTTCGATACGCTCGAGGTGCCGGTGATTGCCGCCGTGAATGGTGCGGCGATCGGCGCGGGCTGCGATCTCGCCTGTATGTGCGACATCCGCATCGCCTCTGATGTGGCGCGGTTCGCAGAGAGCTTTGTGCGGGTTGGCCTGATCCCTGGCGATGGGGGCGCCTGGCTGCTGCCGAGGGTCGTGGGCTTTGCAAAGGCGTCGGAGCTTGCGCTAACCGGAGAGATGATCGACGCGGCGCAGGCCCTGGCCTGCGGTCTTGTAAGCGAAGTGGTGCCTGCTAAGGACCTGATGGAGGCGGCTCTCAAAAAAGCCCGCCTCATCGCGGCCAATCCGCCCCACGCCGTACGCATGACAAAGCGCCTTCTCCGCCACGCCCAATCGATCAGCCTCGCCGCGACACTCGAGATGGCCGCGTCCATGCAAGCTTGCGTGCATGAGACGCGCGATCACGACGAAGCGCTCGCCGCGACGAAAGAAAAACGGACTGGCGTCTACCGGGGATCGTAACCGCGAATACGCCTTCGCATCCTCGCATTCTCCCGCGAATCGCGGACAGCACATTTGCGATTTTTTGAATCATTAAATTCGCACGCGCGCTCAAGATCGCTCGACTAAAAATCCGGACCGGGCGCATCATGCCTGCGCGCATGCGTGGCGGATTTGCGCGCCTGGATCTTTGACATCGTGAATCACGAGATCGACCTGGCGAAGGCCGGCCCACGCTTGGCGGTCGTCGCCGGAGCCGCCGCCCCTGCCGCGCGGCAGCCGCGTGATCTACGCGGCACTCAACTCATTGAGGGGACGTCCAAAAGTCGGCTTTTCCGGCTGCCGCGTGCCGCGTAAAAGCGTGTCCACTTTATTGGACACTCATCCTTGGGCGCCCGGTGAGCGCGCTCCAAAAACAAAACCGCCGCGGGCGCAAGTCCCGCGGCGGATGTGTGCCAACGCATGGACGGCCGCATGGCGTAGGGCCGCCGCACGGACGGGCTACTTTTTCTTCTTTTTCTTCTTCTTTTTGTCTTCAGGCTCTTCGCTCTTCGCCGGCAATCCTTTGCGGCGCTCATCGCGGCGGGCCTGACGCGCGGCGTACTTCGCATCGCGGTTCGCCTTTTGCTGAGCTTTCAGCGCAAGGGCTTCTTCAATCTTCTTGCGCTCTTCCGCTTCGCGGGCCAGTTGCTCGGCCTCGGCGAGACGCTTCTTCTCAGCTTCGATCGCGGCCTTTTCCTCGGCGAGCTTCGCGGCTTGCGCCGCCTTCTCGGCTTCACGTTCGGCGCGGCGCTGCTCGCGCGCTTCCGCCACCGCGATGCGGTCCTTCTGCCGTTCGGCGAAGTCGGCTGAGTTGACTGACTTTTCCTTGGCTTTGGCGATCAGGGCGAGTTTCGCGGCCTGTGAGGCTTTTTGGCGTTCAAGAAAGGAAGGGTCGTTCCTCGACATGCAGCGAAAGGCTCCTGGCTGTTGATGTGCGGGGGTCGTTTATATGTGGGCGGGCGGTCAAGCGCCAGAGGCGTCTCGGGGCCCTTGGCCTAATCCAACGGGAGAGAAGGAATGGGCCGGCTCACGCCTGGGTCGCGGAAAGCACGGTTGAGCAGGTGGGACAGCCGAATCCCGGCTTTCTCGATCTGTTCCATGACCGTCACCTTGTTCTGCGCGATGAAAACCTCATCGAAGGCGAGATTGCCGGGATTGCCCAAATAGCCCGTGGAGGGGGTCCGCATGATCCAATAGCTCTCCGTGGCCCAGGCCAGCGGTGTCGATTCGGTCCATCGCGGGCGTTCGAGATAGTTGGTGATCGTCCTCAGGTCGAATCCGGTATCCGCCGCTTTGTTCGGGGACGGCGCGGCCACCAACTCGTCGTTCCAGATCGCATGCATATTCGTGGGGCGGCCGAGGAAAGTGGCCGGAAGGTCAAGGCCGTTGCGATCCGCGGCGTAACCGACGGACAGCGGTTGGTGGACCTCCCCGGTGAAGCGCGCGAGACGCAAGATCGCCGCGCCGGGATCGCCGTGCAGCGTATCGATATCGGCGAACGCGCGTTCGATCTCGCGCACCGGGCAACTCGGCGTCTCCGGGCAATCCCGTTCGTAGTCCACTGCGCGGGCGCCCGCCGGCAGGCTCAGGAGGTCGGACTGTTCGACCCGCTCATGCCGGCAGAGGGCCGCAAAAGCCTCGCGCGTGTCGACTCCCAGGGCCTCCCTCACCCCGCGTTCCGCGGCGGGCTGAAGTTCGTCCCAGGCTTGCGCGCAGATGAGCCGGTGCCCTTCGCTGCTCCAGGCCATGGCTTCGAGAGGCGCCAATAAAGCGGCCGCAAAGGCGCAGACGAACGGCGCGGCTCTCCAGACTGCGCGCGCCATTCTGACCGTTAGACCGCGACGTGTTTGTAGGTCGGCGGCGGAAGACGGCCGAACAGTTTCTCCACCTCGATCCCGAGGCCGAGAATCTGCGCGTCGGTGCCCGGCATCCCTTGCAGCTGCAGGCCCACCGGCATGTCCATCGGAAAGGCGCCGGACGGATTCGGCGTCGTGTTCGAAGCAAGCGCCACCGGAAGGCTGAGCGCGGGCGCACCGAAGCGCGATCCCCACCAGATATTGGTCAGGATCAGATCCCACTCTTCCACCCAGTTACCGTTCACCAGGATGCGGGTCTCCCGCGTGGTGACGTCGTGTTTGATCAGTGGAGGCAGGATGTTGATGGTGGGCATCGCCAGCGCCACGATCCCATTGTCCTTGAACGCGCCGGAGTACGAGGCCCAGGCGACTTTCATCATCGCCATCTCTTCGTCACCCTTCGGCTCCGGCTGCGGCGGACGGGCGCCGTTCGGACGCCAATAATTGCGCGGCTCCGGGATAAAGCCGTGAAGGCGGCGCATATCCTCAATGTCTTTCATGCTCACGGTCGGGAGGTTCTCCGCCAGCCATTCGGACATGGGCTTCGCGACACGGGTGACGGTTGGACCCAGCCGGTCTTTTTCCGACAGCTCGATCAGCGCGTTGAGATCGACCTCGACCAGTGTCGCTCCCACTTCCTTCAGCTTGGCGAATCCTTCCTCGATAGTCTTGCGCACCACCGGATCATGCGGCCGCTTGTCCCAGTAATCAGCGCGCGGAATTCCGATCCGCGCTTTATTCAGGCTCATCTTCGGCGTCTTCTCGCCGGTGATCGCCGTATCCAGAAGCGCGACGTCCGCGACGGTGCGGCCCATCGGGCCCATGGTGTCCATCCACGTCGTGGGGGGCACCATCCCCAGGCCGGAGTATCGCTTGCGGTCCGTATGGTTAAAGAAATTGTCGAAGGCGTAGGTGGAGGGCCGCAGTCCGGCAATGCCGCAGAACGCGGCCGGGTAACGCACGGAGCCGGCCGAATCTTCACCGATGCCGGCCGGCGCGATGCGCCCGCCGATAGCCGCTCCGTTGCCGGTGCTCGACGAACCTGTCATGCGGTTGAGATCGTAGGGATTGCGCGGGGTCGGGTAATACCGGCCGTTGCCGCCGGTCAGGAGGTCCGACATGGCGGTCTTCGCCATCATGATCCCGCCTTCCTTCACCATGGCGTCGACCACTACGGCGTTTTTCTTGGCGACATAGTTCTTGAGAACGACGGAGCCGACGGTTGTCGGGTAACCGGCCACGTCGATCTGGTCCTTCACCACGAACGGGAGCCCGGCCAGCACGCCAAGCTTCGCCCCTTTCGCCCGCGCATGGTCGACCGCGCGCGCCTCTTGCTGAATGCGCGCGGGGTCGATGTGCCAGATCGCGTTGAGGTTCTTGTGGGCGTCGTAATGCTTGAGCAGGCCGTTGAGATAGTCCTCGGCCTTCATCTCGCCTTTCTTGATACGGTCGACCGCTTCAACCGAGGTGAGCTCGGTCATCGGCGCGGCTTGCGCGCGCGCCGATGAGATATTCGAGATGGTGGCTGCGACCGGCGCCGCCCAAGCAGCGGCTTTCAGCACATCGCGTCGGGTGGTGTCGGTCATCGCCTTCTCCTTAGTTGCTCTGCGCCGGAGCGGCCGTCAGCTTCGGCGGCACGCGCTTCTTCGACGCCTGCTCATAGGCATAACCCATGCTCATCAGCGCCTCTTCGGTCCACGCAGTCCCGATGAACGACACGCCGACGGGGAGACCGTCGACTTGGCCGGCCGGGACCGAGAGGTGCGGGTAGCCCGCGAGCGCGGCCAATGCCGTCAGGTTCGCCGGGCCTTCCGGGTTCGCCCATCCCGCCGGACCCTTACCGCTGCCGTCCGGCGTGATCGGAGCCGCCGGGCCGCCGGTGAGGCTGACGATGGCGACCGCGTTGTTGTCGCGCAGCACGCGGTCGAGACCGTCGGCACCCGCGAGGCGCTTCCCTTCCGCGAGGATCTTTTGATACTCGGGGTTGGAACGCCCGCCCACGGTCGCTTCGGCGTCGGTGAACGCTTCTTGCTTGTGCATGCTTTCGCGCGGATCGGACTCATTGAACGCGATCACGTCGGCCAGCGTGCGCACCTTCACCGTGTCCGGCGTGGTGGCAAGATAGGCGTTGAGGTCTTCCTTGAAGTCCGCGAGCAGGATCGGGCCCATCTGAGCGCCGACGTTGACGAGACCTGGTTCCGCGACCTCCACGAGTTCGGCGCCCTGGGCCGCCATGGTGGCGAGGGCTTCCTCGAACACCGGCGTGGTCTTCTCATTGAAGGCGCGGCCGATGCGAACGACGGCAAGGCGCTTGCCCTTGAGGGCGTCGGTCGACAGAGCCTTCACGTAATCGGTCTTGTGGGCGTCGGCGTCCTTGGACCACGGATCGCTCGGGTCGCTGCCGGCCAGAACCGTGAGAATCATGGCAGCGTCCTTGACCGTGCGGGTCATCGGGCCGGCCATGTCCTGGGTCAGGCTGATCGGCACGATCCCGGTGCGCGGAATCAGCGCGATCGTGGACTTGATGCCGACCACGCCGTTGACATTCGACGGGCCGACGATGGAGCCCGACGTTTCGGTGCCGATGGCGCCGGCCGAGAAGCTGGTGCTTGCCACGATGCCGGGGCCGTTCGAGGAACCCGCCGCGGTCCGTGTGATGTCGTACGGATTATGAGTTCCGCCGCCCACGGTCGAGCCGTTGAGGCCTGTCGCCGTGCGGAACCCCGCGAACTGCGACGTGTTGGCCTTGCCGAGGATGATGGCGCCGGCCGCGCGCAGACGCTGGGTGACAACCGAGTCCTGCTTCGGAAGATTGTGCTCGAGCGCCCAGGAACCGGCCGTCGTCGGCATGCCGACCGCGTCGATATTGTCCTTCAGCAGAATGGGGATCCCTTCCAGGCTGCCGAGCGGCTTGCCGGCTTTGCGGCGGGCGTCGGAGGCTTGCGCCTGTTGCAGGGCGTCGGGCGCGATGGCGATGACGCCGTGCAGCGGGCCGTCGTACATCTTGATCCGGTCGATGTAGGCCTGCGTGACGGCAACCGCCGTCGTCTTTCCAGCGGCGAGATCGTCCGCCACCTGGCTCAGCGGCACTTCTTCGACGGCGTATGGTTTTGGCGGCTCTTCCTTGCTGCAGGATGCAACCGATAGCGAGAGAACGAGCGCGATGGCTGTCAGTGGGCGATTCATCTCTGTCTCCTATTTGGCGGCGGCGGTTTGTTTGTAGGCGGTGGGCGGGACGCGCTTATGCGAGGCCTGCTCGTACGCGTATCCCAGTGTGATCATCAGCGAGTCCGCCCACATCGGACCGACGAAAGACAAACCGACCGGCATGCCCTCGACGAGTCCCATGGGAACGGTGATATGCGGATAGCCCGCGATGGCGGCGTGGTTGGTGAGGTTCACCGGACGCGAGCCCTTCGGCGCGTTGTCCACCACGTAACCCGTGTCGGTCCCGTCGGGAACGATTGGGAACGCGGGCGGTCCGGTGAGCGTCACGATGGCCACAGCGCCCGCGTCCGAGAGCGCCTTGTCGATCCCCTCGGGGCCGGCGCGCCGTTTCGCGTATTCAAGCAGCTTCATATACTCGGGATTCTGCCGGCCGCCTTGCGTAGCCTCGGCGTCCTCAAAGATGTTGACCCCGTGCATGCTTTCGCGGGGATCGGCTCTGCTGAAGGCGATCAGGTCGGCGAGCGTCCTTGTCTTGACAGTATCGGGCGTGGTCGCAAGATAGGCGTTCAAATCCTCCTTGAAGTCGTAAAGCAGGATGATGCGCATTTCCGGCAGCAGATCCTCGAACATCTCCTTCGGAACCTCGACGATCTCCGCGCCCTGGGCTGTTAGCGTTGCCACGGCTTCGTTGAACGGCACTTCCGTCTTTTCATCGTAGCCCGCGAGGCCGCGCACGATGGCGAGCTTCTTGCCCCGCAGCGCATTCGCGTCCAACGCCGCGACAAAGTCGGTCTTGTGCGTATCTGCGTCCTTGCTCCACGGATCACCCGCGTCGGACCCTGCCATCACGTTCATCAACATCGCGAGGTCCTGGACCGTATGGGTCATCGGACCGGCGGTGTCTTGCGTCAGGCTGATGGGAACGATGCCGCGGCGCGACACCATCGCGATCGACGGCTTGATCCCGACCAGGCCGGTCATCGACGACGGACACACAACCGACCCTGACGTTTCGGTGCCAACGGCGGCCGCCGCGAAGCTCGCCGCGCCGGAGACCCCCGAACCGTTGCTCGATCCGCAGGCAGACTTCGCCGGGTCATACGGATTACGAGGTCCGCCGCCCACGGTCGAGCCGTTGAAGGCCAGACGCGTGCGGAAGCCGGCGAACTGCGACGTATTGGTCTTGCCCAGGATCACGACACCCGCCGCGCGCATGCGGCGTATGACCTCGGAGTCCTGCTTTGGCAGATTGTCGATCAGAGCGTAGGACCCTGCCGTGGTCGGCATGCCAACCGCGTCGATATTGTCCTTGAAGAGGATGGGCACGCCGTCCAACGGGCCGAGCGCCTTGCCGTCCTTGCGGCGGGCATCGGCAGCCGCGGCTTGTTTCAGTGCATCGTCGGCGACACGGATCACACCCTTGAGGCCGCCGTCATAGGTCTTGATGCGATCGATATAGGCCTGCGTGACGGCGACGGAGGTCGTCTTTCCCGCTGCCAGGTCCGCGGAGACTTGCGCCATGGTGACTTCTTCCACGGCGTACGGCTTGGCCGGTTCTTCCTTGTTGCACGAGGCAAGGCTTAGGGCGAAGGCAGCACCTAACGCGATAACAATCCGCTGAGATTTCATCTCATCCCCTCTTCCAAAAACTTGGAAGCCCGCGCCACTCACCGCGGCGCGGGCTTCGTCAGAGACTTACTTTTGAGCGACCGCTTGTTTGTAGGCGGTCGGTGGCACCCGCTTCTTGGACGCCTGCTCATAGGCGTAGGCCAGCGGATAGAGGTCCCCTTCGGACCACTTCGTTCCGGCGAAGGACAGACCGAGCGGCATGCCGTTCACCTGCCCCATGGGCACCGAGATGTGGGGATATCCTGCCGAAGCGGCGTAAGCCGTCAGCGATGGCAACTGCGAGCCGCGCGGATCGGGCGAGACCGCGCCACTGGTGGTCGACCCGTCCACCGGAATCGTGTCCGCCGGCGCGGTGGTCACGGTCACCAGGGCAATCGCGCCGGTTTCCTTCAGGACGCGGTCAATCCCGTCGTCGCGCGTGATGCGGAACATCTCCGCCAGGGTCTTCTGGTACTCGGGGTTCGAGCGTCCGCCGACGGTGGCATCGGCGTCGGTGAAGTTCTCCTGTTTGTGCATGCTTTCGCGCGGATCGGAGCTGTTGAAGGCGATGAGGTCCGTCACCGTGCGCACCTTCACCGTGTCCGGCATGGTGGCGAAGTAGTTGTTCAGGTCTTCCTTCAGGTCGGCCAGCAGAACGATCCGCATTTCCGGGCGGATATCGATCCACTTGGTATCGGCGACTTCGACCAGATCGGCGCCCTGAGCCTTCAAGACTCCTAGCGCTTCGTCGAATACCGGCGTCGTGCGTTCATCCTGCCCGCGCAGGCCGCGCAGCACCGCGAGGCGCTTGCCCTTCAAGCCGTCGGTGGACAGGAGGGACACATAGTCCTTCTTGTTGGCGTCGGCGTCCGCGGACCACGGATCGCCCGGATCGCTGCCCGCGATCACGGTCAGCAGCATCGCATTGTCACGAACGGTCCGGGTCATCGGACCGGCCATGTCCTGGGTCAAGCTGATAGGAACGATGCCGCGGCGCGAGACCAGCGCGATCGTCGACTTGATACCGACAACACCGTTCTGGCTCGACGGGCTGGTGATGGAGCCCGAGGTTTCGGTGCCGATGGTCCCGGCGGAGAAACTCGTCGCCGCCGCGATGCCCGGGCCATTGGAAGAGCCGGCGGCGGACTTGGTCAAGTCGTAGGGGTTATGCGTGCTGCCGCCCAAGGTGGAGCCGTTGAGACCCGTGGAGGTGCGGATCCCGGCGAACTGCGAGGTGTTGGCCTTCCCGAGGATGACCGCGCCGGCGGCGCGCAGACGGCGCGTCACTTCGGAGTCTTCTTTCGGAAGATTGTTTTCGAGCGCCCAGGACCCGGCCGTCGTCGGCATTCCCACCGCGTCGATATTGTCCTTGAGAAGGATCGGCACGCCGTCGAGCGGCCCGATCGGCTTGCCTTCCTTGCGGCGCGCATCGGACGCGGCCGCCTGTTTCAGCGCATCGGGCGCTACCGCGATCACACCGTTCAGCGGACCATCGTACATATTGATGCGGTCGATATAGGCCTGCGTGATGAGCGCGGACGTCGTCTTGCCCGCCGCGAGGTCGTCGGAGATCTGGCTGAGAGAGACTTCCTCGACGTTATAGGTTGCGGCCTTCTCCTCCTTGCCGCAGGCGGCAAGGCCAAGAGAAACGAGCAAAGCGAGGCTGGTGAAGCAGCGGCGGTTCATCATCATATTCACTTCCCCTTATGCGAATGATTGAAGCGGCGTCGGGCGAGAGTTTTGCATAGCAATACGCGCCATAACAGCCCCCGGAATCGAAACAAAAAGCGCCGAATCTAAAGCGCTTTTCAGCCCGGCTCGGCCGGCGGCGGGGCGTCTGTAACGCCCCGCCCGGAGACTCGGAGGATTGGGCCTATTTGGCCTGGTCCACGGCGACTTTATAGGCCGCGGGCGGCACCCGCTTTTTCGAGGCCTGTTCGTAGGCGTAGCCGTAGGCCAGAAGCGTGGCTTCCGACCATTTGGGACCGACGAAGGACAGTCCGACGGGCAGTCCTTCGGCCATTCCCATCGGTACGCTCAAATTCGGATAACCGGCCACCGCGGCTGTTCCGCTGACCGTCGGCGGGACGGAGCCCTTCGGGCGTTCCGCGGCAACGTGGGTGCCGGTGCCATCGGGAATGATGAGCGCGGGGATCCCCGCTGTCAGCGCGACGACCGCCGTCGTGTTGAATTCCTTGAAGGCCCGGTCGAAACCCTCCACCGAGGCGCGGCGGCGCGCATACTCGAAGGTCTTGATGTAGTCCGGATTCTGCCGGCCCATCGTCGTGGCTTCCGCCGCCTCGAACAGTTCCTGCCCGTGCTTGCTTTCCTCAGGGTGAGATTTGTTGAAGGCAATCAGGTCCGCGATGGTGCGCGACGACACGGCGTCGGGCGCGTGGGAGAGATAGGCGGCCATGTCTTCCTTGATGTTGTAGACCATGATGAGCCGCAGTTCTTGCGTCAGGTCTTCCATCACATCGGCCGGCAGCTCGACCAAAGTTGCACCTTGGGCTTCCAAAACGCCAAGGGCGCTGTCAAAGACCGGCTGCGTCTTTTCGTCATACCCACCTGTCCCGCGCAATACGCCGAGGCGCACACCTTTCAGAGCGTCCGTCGAAAGGCCTTTCGTGTAGTCCGTCTTGTTGGCGTCTGCGTCAGCTGACCAGGGATCGCCGGCATCGGACCCAGCCATCACGTTGAGCATCATCGCGATGTCGGTGACGCTGCGGCCCATCGGTCCGATGGTATCCATCTCGCTGCTGACGGGAACGACGCCGCGGCGTGACACGAGCGCCACGGACGGACGCAGACCAACGACCATGTTGTAAGACGAAGGGCTGACGATCGAGCCTGTCGTATCGCTGCCCACGGTCGCGGCCGCAAAGCTCACCGCCGCGGCGATGCCCGACCCGTTGCTCGATCCCGACGCCTGGCGATTGAGGTCATAGGGGTTATGCGTGCCGCCGCCAAGAACGCTGCCATTGAGCCCGCGCGTGGTGCGGAATCCCGCCCACTGCGACGTGTTGGCCTTTCCGAGGATGATGGCGCCTCCATCCTTGAGGCGGCGCGTCACCTCGGCGTCTTGCGCGGGCAGGTTCTTCTCCAGCGCGTAGGAACCTGCCGTCGTCGCGACACCCGTCACGTCGATGTTGTCCTTCAGCAGCACCGGCACGCCGTCGAGGGGCCCCAGCGCCTTGCCTTCCTTGCGGCGCGCATCGGAGGCCGCCGCCTGTTTCATTGCATCCGGCGTGATGCTGATCACCGCATTCAGAGGACCGTCGTATTTGTTGATACGATCGATATAAGCCTTCGTGATGGCCGCCGAGGTTGTCTTGCCCGCCGCGAGATCCGCAGAGATCTGCGCGAGCGACACTTCCTCGACCTCATAGGGTTTGGCTTCTTCCTTGTTGCACGCAGCCAACGAGACGGAGATCAGCAGAGCGGCGGTCAGAGTCCGGATGTTCATGGTCGAGTCTCCCCTTCAATTGGCGCTCGCGCCTTTTTTGTAGGCCGTCGGCGGCACACGCTTCTTCGAAGCCTGCTCATAAGCATAGCCCATGGCAAGCAATTGGTCTTCGGACCATGGCGGTCCGACGAAGCTAAGCCCCACGGGCATACCCTCGACATATCCCATCGGAACCGAAAGATTCGGGTAGCCGGCCAGCGCTGCCACACCGCTGATGGACGGCTTGCGCGTCCCCTTCGCCATCACCGCGGCGGGATGCCCGCCGCCGGCGGGCGGCGCTGCCCCGGCGGGAGGCGCGCCACCACCCATTAGTCCGGCGGGTCCACCGGTCGGCGCAACGATCGCGGTGATTTCGTAATCCGACATCGCTTTGCCGTAGCCCTCGGCTCCAGCGCGGCGCTGGGCATACTCGCGCGTTTTCAGATATTCGGGTGTGCCCCGCCCGGTCGTGGCTTCGGCCGCTTCAAAGAGGTCCTGGCCATAGATGTTTTCGCGCGGGTCGGTTTTGTTGAAGGCGATAAGATCGGCCAGCGTGCGCGGCTTCACGTTGGCGGGCGCATGCGAGAGATAGGCCGCCATGTCTTCCTTGATGTCGTAGATCATGATGAGCCGCTGCTCTTGGCTCAAGTCTTCAAGCACGGCATCAGGAATGTCGATCAGCGTCGCGCCCTGCGCCTTCAACACGCCCAAGGCTTCCTCGAAGACCTCTTGCGTGCGCTCGAACCCGTTGGTGCCGCGGTAAACCCCGATGCGCTTACCCTGAAGTGCTTCGTTCGACAGCGCCTTGGCATAATCGGTCTTATGTTTATCCGCGTCTGTGGTGGCCACATCGGCGGCGTCGGTGCCGGCGAGCACGCTCAACAGCAACGCGACGTCGCGAACATTGCGGCCCATCGGGCCCGCCGTATCTTGGGTCAGACTGACAGGAACGATTCCGCGCCGGGAGATCAATGCCACGGTCGGACGCAAGCCAACGACACCGTTGGCATTCGACGGCGCGACCACTGACCCTGTCGTATCGGTTCCGACAGTAGCCGCCGCAAAGCTTGCCGCCGCCGAAATGCCCGATCCGTTGCTCGATCCGGCTGCGCCGCGCGCGAGGTCGTAGGGATTATGGGCGGGACCGCCGACGGTGCTTCCATTCATGCCGCCGGTGGTCGTGCGTAGTCCGGCCCACTGCGAGGTGTTGGCTTTCCCCAGGATGACGGCGCCCGCCTCGCGCAACCGCCGCGCCACTTCCGAGTCCTTGAGGGGTACGTTGTCGATCAGCGCATACGATCCGGCCGTGGTCGGCATGCCCACAGCGTCGATATTGTCCTTGATCAGGATTGGTATGCCGTCCAGAGGACCGCGCGCTTTCCGGTCTTTGCGGCGTTGATCCGATGCCGCCGCCTGTTCCAATGCGTCGGGCATGATGCCGATCACACCGTTCACGGCTTTGTTGTAGAGGTTGATGCGCTCGATATACGCCTGCGTCACGGCAACCGACGAGGTCTTCCCCGCCGCGAGATCATCCGCGATCTGACTGAGCGGCACCTCTTCCACCGCGTAGGGCTTCGCCTCCTCTTTCTTGTCGCATGAGGTGAGCAGAGCAAACGCCAATGCGGCGCAAGCCAGAGAACGGAGATGCATTGGGCGCTCCTCGTTATTTGGCCGCAGCTTTGTAGGCTGTGGGCGGGACGCGTTTCTTGGACGCCTGTTCGAAGTCGTAGCCGAAGCCGACCAGCGTAGCTTCCGACCAGGCCGGGCCGACGAACGATAACCCAACCGGAAGTCCGCTCACGAGACCCATGGGGACTGTGAGGTTCGGATATCCCGCGAGGGCGGCGTTGCCGCTGAGGTGCGGCGGCGCCGCGCCCTTGGCCCGGACGCCGGCAACATGTTCGCCGCCCTTACCATCGGGTGGGATCACTTCCGCCGGGCCCCGCGAGAGGCCGATGACCGCATCGACCCCGAACTCCTTGAAGGCCCGCCCAAAGCCCTGCGCACCGGCTCTGCGTTGGGCATATTCCAAGGCCGTCTTGTACACCTCGTCCTGCCGGCCGTTCGTTGCCTGTGCCTCGTCGAACATGTCCTGCGCGTGCGTGCTCTCGCGGGTATCCGTCTTGTTGAACTCGATCAAGTCCGCAAGCGTGCGGGATTTGACGGCCGGCGGGGCATTGACCAGATAGGCGGCCATGTCTTCCTTGATCTCATGGATCATGATGACACGCTGTTCCTGACTCGTGTCTTCGAGGAGGTCGACCGGCATCTCGATGACGTCGGCGCCCTCGGCCTTCAATACCTTGATCGCATCATCGAGAACCGCGGCGGTCGTCTCGTTGTAGCCGCGGGTTCCGCGGTATACACCGAGCTTCTTGCCCTTCAACGCCTCGGTCGAAAGGGCCTTCACGTAGTCTGTCTTATGGACGTCGGCGTCGGCGCTTTCGGGATCGGCGGGGTCGCTGCCCGCAACGACCGTCAGCATCATCGCGAAATCCGTGACCGTGCGCGTCATCGGGCCCGACGTGTCTTGGGTGTGACTAATGGGCACGATTCCCCGACGTGAAATCAGGGCGATCGTGGGCCGCATGCCGACGAGCCCCATGTAGGACGACGGGCTGATGATCGATCCTGTGGTGTCCGAACCCATCGTGCCTGCGGCGAAACTAGCCGCCGCGGCGATGCCGGAGCCATTGCTCGATCCCGCCGCCGACCGTGTGAGGTCGTAGGGATTATGCGTGCTTCCGCCCACCGTGCTCCCGTTGAAAGAGTCCTCCGTGCGAAGCCCAGCCCATTGCGAGGTGTTGGTCTTGCCTAGGATCACGGCGCCGGCTTCCCGCAGGCGCCGAGTGACCTCGGAGTCCTTGACCGGAAAATTATCGATCAGGGCAAAGGAGCCCGCGGTGGTCGCAAGACCAACCGCGTCGATGTTGTCCTTGAGGAGGATAGGGATGCCATCCAGCGGCCCGAGAACCTTGCCGTCCTTTCGGCGCTGGTCGGACGCCGCCGCCTGTTCGAGCGCATCGGGCATGACGCCGATAACCGCATTCAGCGCGCCGTCGTATTTATTGATGCGATCGATATAGGCTTGCGTCGCCGCCAACGAGGTCGTCTTGCCCGCCGCAAGATCGGCCGAAAGTTGAGCGAGAGAGACTTCTTCGACGTCGTAGGCCTTCGCGGCCTCCTCCTTCTTCTCGCACGCGGCGAGCGATAAAGAGAGAACGACGGCTATCGCGGTGGCGGTGCGCATGTGCATGAGGAGGCCAATTTAGTTCGTTGTCGCCGCGTCCTTGTAGGCAGCCGGCGGTTTGCGTGCATGAGAGGCCTGTTCGTAGGCGTAGCCATAGGACAGCAACATCGCCTCCGACCACTGCGGGCCGACAAACGAGAGACCCACCGGCAGACCGTTCACGTCGCCCATCGGGACAGTGAGATTGGGCCACTGCGCCAGTGCCGCAACACCGCTGATGGACGGCGGACGCGAACCCTTCGGCCGGTCGAGCGCAGCCCCACCTCCGGTGGTGCCATCAGGCTGCTGCACGTCGGCAGGACCGCGGCTGACCGCCACAAGCGCGCTGACGCCGAACTCCGTGAAGGCGCGTCCGTAGCCTTCAGGACCCGCCTTGCGGTGAGCGTATTCCCAGATTTTTTGGAACTCGGGATTTTCGCGGCCGCCGGACAGGGCCTCCGCAGCCTCAAAGTGTTCCTGGCCGTGAACGCTTTCGCGCGGATCGGCTTTGTTGAACGCAATGATGTCTGCGAGGGTACGGACCTTCACCGCCGCAGGCGCGGTTGCGAGGTAGGCGGCCATATCCTGTTTGATGTCGTAGTACATGATGAGGCGCTGCTCGTTGCCAAGATCCTCGAGTAAGTCATCGGGCAGATCGACTAATTCAGCGCCTTGCGCCTTCAGGACTTCGAGGGCCTTGTCGAAGATTGGTTTGGTCGCTTCCGTGTGTCCGCCGGTGTTGCGGAACACGCCGAGTTTCTTGCCTTTCAGGGCGTCGGTAGACAGGGCTTTCACGTAGTCGGTCTTGTGCGCATCAGCGTCAACCGACCACGGATCGCCGGGATCCGATCCAGCCATGACGTTCAACATCATCGCGAAGTCGGTGACGGTCCGCGCCATCGGCCCGGACGTATCCTGGCTGAGGCTCACCGGGACGATCCCGCGCCGGGAGATGAGGGCGATACTCGAGCGCATGCCGACGAGCCCCATGAGAGAGGACGGCCCCATGATGGACCCCGTCGTATCGGTTCCGACCGTCGCGGCGGCAAAGCTGGCGGCTGCGGCGATGCCCGATCCGTTCGACGATCCCGCGGCCGTGCGGGTCAAATCATACGGATTGCGCGTCGGCCCGCCGACCGTTGATCCGGCGAACGCGGCGGTCGTGCGCAGGCCGGCCCACTGCGAGGTATTGGCCTTGCCGAGCAGCACGACGCCGGCCGCGCGCAGACGTTTGGCGACTTCGGAATCCTGGGCCGGAAAATTCTCGGTCAAGGCAAAGGAACCGGCGGTCGTGGGCATGCCGACCGCATCGATGTTGTCCTTCAAGAGCACGGGAATGCCATCGAGCGGTCCAAGGGCCTTGCCGTCTTTGCGGCGCTGATCGGAGGCCGCCGCCTGCTGAAGCGCGTCGGGCGCAATCATGATCACCGCATTGAGAGGACCGTCATACTTGTTGATCCGGTCGATATAGGCCTGAGTCACCGCAGCGGACGTTGTCTTGCCGGCGGCAAGGTCGGCGGAGATCTGCGAGAGAGCGACCTCCTCGACATTGTAGGGCGCGGCGGCTTCCTGCTTCTTTTCGCAAGCGGCCAAGGACAGAGATAGAACGAGCGCGATGGCGGTGAGCGGACGAGACATCTTCATTTCAATCTCCTTGCGACCTTAATTGGCCGCAGTCTGTTTGTAGGCCGTCGGCGGGACGCGCTTCTTGGATGCTTGCTCATATGCATAGCCGAGGGACAGCAACAGTTCCTCCTGCCAGGCCGTGCTGATGAACGAGAGTCCCACGGGCAGTCCTTTGTATTGCCCCATCGGCACCGACAGATGCGGATAACCCGCGATCATGGTCGACGATGTGGCGGAGACAGCCGCACCTGCGGGCACCTTGATCGCGTGACTGGTCGCCGTGCCGTCCGGCTGGATGACTTCAGCCGGGCCGCTTGTCGGGTTCACCAATGCAACGACGTTGTACTCGCGCAGCACCTTGTCGAATCCGTCCGCCTGGGTTTTCTTTTTCGCGCTGTTATGTGCGGTGATGTATTCCGGGGCTTGGCGGCCACCCATCGTCTTGTCGGCATCCTCGAAGATGTCGGAGGTATGCATGCTCTCACGCGGGTCGCTGTTGTTGAAGGCGATCAGATCCGTGAGCGTACGGCTCTTCACCGCGGCGGGGGTGCCGGCGAGATAATTGTTGATGTCCTCCTTGAAGCTGTAGAGGAGGATGATGCGCATCTCGTCGGAGGCATCCGGGATGCTGCCCGGGGGGATTTCCACGAGTTCGGCGCCCTGTCCTTTCAGGACTCCAAGCGCCTCTTCGAACAATCCCATTGTTTCTTCGCCGTATCCACGCATGCCGCGTAGCACGCCGAGACGTTTACCTTTCAGCGCATCCGGATTCAACGCCGCGACGTAATCCTTCTTGTTGGCGTCGGCGTCGGCGCTCCATGGATCCGCGGGATCGCTGCCGGCCATGACGTTCAACAGCATTGCGACATCGCGCACCGTGCGGCCCATCGGACCTGCAGAATCCTGATCCATGCTGATCGGAACAATCCCCACGCGCGGGACCAGGGCGATCGTCGGCTTCAGACCCACGATGCCGTTATTGTTGGACGGCCCGATGATCGAGCCTCCAGTGTCGGTACCAACCGTCGCGGCGGCGAAACTGACCGACGCGGCGATTCCGGATCCCGAACTCGACCCCGCCGGCGAGCGTGAGAGGTCGTAAGGGTTATGCGGCCCCTTTCCGACCGTCGAGCCGTTCAGGCCTTTGGTCGTACGGAAACCCGCCCATTGGGACGTGTTGACCTTACCCAGGATGACCGCGCCGGCGCCGCGCAATCGCGCCACTACTGTCGAATCCTTTTCGGGGATGTTGAACTCCAATGCATAAGAACCCGCCGTCGTCCGCAGGCCTTTGGTATCGATATTGTCCTTGAACAGGATCGGAATGCCGTCGAGATGTCCGAGCGCCTGGCCATCCTTGCGCCGCTTGTCCGCCGCCGCGGCTTGCTCGACGGCATCGGGGGCGATGAGGATCACCGCGTTCAGTCCGGTGTCGAGAGTTTTCATCCGCTCGATGTAGGCCTGGGTAACCGCTACCGAGGTGGTCTTGCCGGCGGCTAGGTCCGCCGCGATCTGCGATAGCGGAACCTCCTCGACATTATAAGGCGCAGCGGCCTCTTGTTTCTTTTCGCATGCGCCAAGCGAGAGCGTTGCGATCAAGGCGAGAGCCGTCAGTGAACGATACTGCATGTTCGCATCCCTATGAGACAGAGGAGGCGCCAAGGCGGCGCGGACAAGGTGGAGGCGGATGTATTGTTCGCGACGCTCCGCAGCGTCTGATGGTTAGCCTACACCGCCGTTCAAGTACCGGCCAAGCGCAGGAAGACAGGCTTGGAACCATTCAAAACCCGCAGAGGACCTCTTACTTGGCGGCGACGGCTTGCTTGTAGGCGGCCGGCGGTACGCGTTTATGCGATGCCTGCTCGTAAGCGTAGGCCATCGACAGGAGCTGCGCCTCGGACCACTTCGGGCCAATGAAAGACAGCCCCACCGGCAGCCCCCCGACCTGGCCCATGGGCACGGTGAGGTTTGGATATCCGGCCAAGGCGGCATACATGCTCGGCGATGCCGGCGAGCTCCCTTTCGGGCGCGCGGATATCGTATGCCCTGCCGTTCCGGGCGGCGGGATCAAGGCGGCCGGTTGCCCTGTCGGCGTGACGACGGCGACGACCCCATAAGCAAAGGCTTTGTCGTAGCCCTCGGGACCCGCTTTGCGCTTCGCGTAGGCGAGCGCATTCACGTATTCCGGGTTGTCGCGCCCGGTGGTCGCTTCCGCCGCTTCGACAAGGTCTTGGCTCCACATGCTCTCGCGCGGATCTGCATTATTGAACGCCACCAGATCGGTGATCGTTCTGACCTTCTGCTCCGGCGCCGTGTTCGCCAGATAGGCGTTCAGGTCCTGCTTGAAGTCGTAAATGAGAATGACGCGCTGTTCCTGGCTCAGGTCTTCAAATATATCCGGCGGAATATCGATGAGTTCGGCGCCCTGGGCCGCCAAAACCCCCACCGCTTCGTCGAAGAGAGGCTTTGTCACCTCGGAATAGCCTGACATCCCGCGAATGACGCCGATCTTCTGGCCTTTGAGGGCTTCCTTTGACAGCGCCTTCACGTAGTCCGTCTTATGGACATCGGCTTCCATGCTCGCCGAGTCACGCGCTTCCGTGCCGGCCATCACATTCATCATCATGGCGGCGTCGGTGACATTGCGCGCCATAGGCCCGGCCGTGTCCTGCCCCAAACTGACGGGCACGACACCACCGCGCGAGATCAGCGCGATGGTCGGACGCATGCTGACAAGCCCCATGAGCGAAGCAGGGCCGATCACCGAGCCGGTCGTGCACATGCCGACCGTCGCAGCCGCGAAGCTGACCGCCGCGGCGATCCCGGACCCATTGCTGGAACCCGCCGGCGTGCGCGCAAGATCGTAGGGATTATGCGGCATACCGCCGACGGTGCTGCCCAGCAGCCCTTGCGTGGTGCGCAGGCCCGCGAACTGGTTGGTGTTGACCTTGCCGAGAATGATCGCCCCGGCTTCGCGCAAGCGACGGGTGAGATCGGCATCCTGCGCCGGCACATTATGCTCGAGGGCGAAAGATCCGGCCGTGGTGGGCATACCCTTTGCGTCGATATTGTCCTTGAGCAGGATCGGGATCCCGTCCAGGGGCCCTAACGTTTTGCCGGCCTTGCGACGCTGGTCCGATGCAGAAGCCTGCGCTGTAGCGTCGGGCGCAACCATGATCACGGCCTTGAGCGGCGCATCGTAGGTTTTGATTCGATCGATATAGGATTGCGTGATCGCCGCGGAGGTCACTTTGCCTGCGGCAAGGTCGGCGGAGATCTGCGAGAGCGGGACGTCTTCGACGGCGTAGGGTGCGGAATGTTCTTCACGAGAGCATGCGCTGAGCGCGAGCAGCACACCGGCCGCGGCGACGGCCCTCATTCCATACGCCATTCGAAACCTCCCCAAAAGAATAACGGAGGGAAGCATCTCTGCCTCCCTCCGCTTTACCATAGCCTAGAATTTAAACCGTGTGCCAAGACGGAAACTGCGGCCCACGAGATCGTACTGTTTATTGCCCAGGCCCGTGTAGAACGAGTTGCCCGGAGGCGCGGCGACAACAGGCGGTTGCTTGTTAAGCACGTTATCGACCACCAGGAAGGTTTCCACGGCATCGCCCATGACTTTGTAGTTCAGGGCGAGATCCATGTAGACCGCCGCCGGGACCTTGTTCGAGAAGCCGATCGTGGGCGCCGCCGTCGTGGAGGCGGGGCAGCCCGTGGTGCATTCGATCACGGAGTTGTTGTACACGCCGGCATTCCACCCACGGGCCGTCACGGTGGCGCCGAAGGCTTCGCCCGAATAGCCGGCGGAGAACAAGAACTTGATGTCTGGGGCGAACATGCCCCCCGTGGTGGCAAAGCCACCCGCGCCGTCGGCAAGGACGCCCGCACCGTCGACCACGAACGCACCGTCTACCGTTTCGAGCTTCAGGTACTTCGTCGCGAGGGCACGCAGTGTGACGCCCCCACTCAGATCGTCGCTGATATCCGAAAGGTCGAACCGATAGCTGGTTTCGAAATCGATCCCGCGCGCGGTTTGCGACAGCACGTTCGCAGGCAGCACCTGCACGCCGACGATCAGACCG
Organism: Rhodospirillaceae bacterium; assembly: GCA_041905525.1. GTDB lineage: Bacteria > Pseudomonadota > Alphaproteobacteria > Rhodospirillales > Rhodospirillaceae > SHVO01. The sequence goes on along the minus strand of JAYRKY010000008.1, from coordinate 84,025 downwards.
GCCGCATCGCGTTCGATGTATTTGCAGAGCGCCGCCTCGCCGGAGAAGCAGCGGTCAACGTAGTTTTGGGCGCCGAGTGTGATGATCGCGTCCTTGATATCGATGTTGAAGAAGTCGATCGAGGCGCCGAAGCCGGCGAGGAACGACGGCTGAACGACGACGCCGATCCCGGTGGTATCCGCCTTTTCCGGCGTGAGGAAGCAGCCCGCATTCGGATCGCAACCCGCGGCGCGGGTGACGATGACCGTCGAACGGTCGGCATTAAAGCGATCGAGAACCGTTCCCGTGCCCGACCGGCCCGCGAGGAACAGATCCCCGAGGTTCGGCGCACGAATATCGCGGGACCGCGTGGCACGGATGGTGAGGTCATCCACCGGTTTCCACGTCGCGCCGACTTTCCAGGTCGCGACGAATCCCGACGTCGAGTAGTCCGTGGCGCGGATCGCCGCGTTCAGGTCGAGTTGTTTCGCCCACTCCTGTTCGCTCGCCAGCGGAATGACAGTTTCGAGGAATCCTTCCGTGACGGAGTACTTACCCGCGGAGGCTGTGAAGTTACCCGCGAAGAAATGCCGGTTGATATCTTTGAAGCTGGCGATGCCGCCTACTTTCTCCGTGCGGTGTTCCATGCCGAACGCCAAAGAGACCGGGCCGGCCCACGAAGAGAACGGCTCGCCGGACACGCTGGCCGCCGCCACGTCCTGCTGGAGATAAATGAGCGCATAGCCCGTGTCGGTGACGTAATCGATCGCGGCGCTGGAGTTGACGTTCGTGCCCATGACGTTGAACGGCACGCACCCCGGCAGGTCGTTCGCCGGATTTGCATCGATATTTACGCGGCAGACAATCTGGCCATTGGCCGGATTGACGACTGCGTCAACCGCGCTGCGGAAGACCGTAGATCCGACACCGCTTTGCAAATCGTCGGGCGTGCGGACGGAGGCGTGCGTCGTACTGCGCTGGTAGTAGGTATCCCACGTCCATTCGGACGCAAATGCGTCGAATCGTCCCTCCAGCCCCGCGACATAGCGGCGTTGGGTGCGCTCGTTCTTATTCCCGAACCCAGGCACCTGCCCCACCATTGTCGTGCCGAGGGTGAAGTTCGCGATGCCGAGCGCCACCATCTGGTTGCGAACGGAGGTGGGAATGAACGCGTTGTCCTGCTGGATCGTCAAACTTCCGTTCTGGAACTGCGGCACGCTATCGGCCGAACGGTTCAACGTGTAGGCCCAGCCGTATTCGGCAAACGCGTTGACATTATCGGCCAGATCGTAGCTGACGCGGAAATAGGTGTTGGCGCGCATGAGGCGCGTGACAATGGCCGAGATCCGGTCAATACGATTGCTGGTGTCGCCGCCGGTGTGCACCTGACCGGCGATGGTGCCAAAGCGATAAGGCGCGGGCGTGCCGTTCTCAAGGAACTGGGTTCCGCGCAGCGGACAGGTCGTGCCCGCGAAACCGGCGCAGCCGGTGATAAGGCCGCCGTAGGTGCTCGTCGTCGGCGCAAAGTTGGACATGAGAGTCCACTGCGGCAGGCCATTGGTGGCCGTCCAGGCTGGGTTCTGCACCACGGCAAGGTTCTGTTCGGACCAAGCGCGGTTTTCGCGGCGCGCCCCATTCTCGAAACCGTTTTCGCCGTAGACGAGGAGATGGCCTTTGCCGCCGGCGAACGGCACACCGACCGTCAGCTCCACCTTGTAGTTCTCATTGTCGCCGTAGGTGGAGATGCCGCCCTGGATATCGCCCTTAATCCCTGTGTAGGTCTTATCGAAGACGAAGTTCACGACACCCGCGAGAGCGTCCGAACCGTAGGCCGCGGACGCGCCGCCAGTGACGATATCAACGCGCGACACCAGTCCGGTCGGCACCGTGTTGATGTCGACGGCACCGCCGTTGTTGTTGAACCCCGCGAGGGTCGAGCCGACAATGCGCTTCCCGTCGACCAGCACCAGAGTGCGCGTCGGGTTGATCCCGCGCAGGTTAAGGTTGTTGATGCCGCCGGTCATATCGGCGGTCGATGAACCACCGCGCGTCGACAAGCTGCTTGCAAGCGCCGGCAGGCGGTTGATGGAATCGGCGATGTTCGCCGTGGCCATATTATTGAGTTCGCCCACGCCAATGACGGAGACGGGCGTCGGCGCCTCGTAGCCATCGCGAACCACGCGCGATCCCGTCACGACGATTTCGTCGATTGTCGGTTGGGCTTGCGCCTGCGCGACCTGTTCCGGCGCGGCTTGTGCGAAAGCGGTGGAGGTCATCGTCACGGCCAGCGCCCCCGCGCTGACGGTACTCAATACATAACGTTTTGCGAGCCGTGTTTTTGAAAGGTAGGTCATGATCGTTCCCCTATTGAACGGCGGCTGCTTTTCGCGCTGCCGTGAGCCCCGTAACACGATGTGGTGTTACACCACCCTCCCCCAAGAACAGTCTCGCCGACATGGTCGGCGTTTTCCTCCGATAAGTTCTAAACAACGATTGAGTTGAAAACCGATACCCCAGAAGCGGCGAAGGGAGGCATCGCTGCCTCCCGTCGGTTTAGTTAAGCTTAGAATTTAAACCGTGTTCCTAGGCGGAACGACCGGCCTACTTGGTCGTAGTTTGAGTTCGCAAGGCCCTGGTAGAAACCGTTGTTGAACGTCGCAGCGACCAACGCAGGGTCCGAGTTGAATACGTTGTCTACCGCGAAGAAGACTTCCATCGCGTCATCCATGAACTTCTGGCTCATCGAGAGGTCCACGTCGAAGTCGCCCGGGGTTTTGTTCTCGAAACCAACGGTCGGGTTGTTGGCCGTCGAGGCCGGACAGCCCGTCGTGCAATAACGGAAGTTGTTATTGTAGACGCCGCTGGTGAAGCCGCGCGCCGACACCGTGGTCGAGAAGCCGCTGTCACTCGTGTAGCTAGCCGACAGCAGGTACTTGATGTCCGGCGCGAAGATGCCGTTCGTAGCGGCAAGGCCACCGGCGCCGGCCGCATTGACGCCTTCACCGCGCAGGATGTTGGTGCCGTCCACGGTCTCAAGCTTCGTGTACAGCGTGGCCAACGCGCGGAACGTCATGTTGCCGCCCCAGCTTTCGTTGATATCCGACAGCGGCATACGGTAGCTGGCTTCGAAGTCGAAGCCGCGCGCCGTCTGCGACGCCACGTTCGCCGGGATGGTACGGACGGCCGAGATCGGGCCGAGCGTTTCACCGGCCGCCGGAGTGCCGCGTTCGATGAACGAGCAGAGCGCCGTGACCCCTTCAAGTTGGCAGCGGTCGACGACGGTTTGCTGAGCCACCGTCACGATCGCGCCCGAGATATCGATATTGAAGAAGTCGACCGACGCGCCGAAGCCCGGCAGGAAGGCCGGCTGCAACACCACGCCAAGACCGGTCGTGTTCGCCTTTTCCGGCAGCAGGTCGGGGTTACCGCCCTGACGCGTGACGATCGAAGTCTGCGCGCCGTTGCGGACGCGGTCGATCACGACACCGGTGCCCGAGCGGCCGGCGAGATAAAGATCGCCGAGGTTCGGAGCGCGGATATCGCGCGAGCGGGTGGCACGAAAGGTGATGTCGTCCACCGGGGTCCACGTCGCACCGACCTTCCAGGTCGTGACGTAGCCGGACGTGGAGTACGAAGTCGCGCGCACGGCACCGTTCAGGTCGAGCTTCTTCGCCCAATCCTCATCGGCGGCGAGCGGAACGACAGTTTCGACGAACCCTTCCGTCACCTTGTACTTGCCAGAGGAGGCGGTGAAGTTACCGGCGAACCACCAACGATTCACGTCGCGGTCGGACGCAATCCCACCAACCTTTTCTTCACGGTGTTCGGCGCCGAAAGCGACGGAGACCGGACCCGCCCAGGAGGAGAACGGCTCGCCCGCAGCGCTCGCGGCAACCACGTCCTGCTGCAGGTAGATGAGGGCGTAACCGGTGCCTGTCACGTAGTCGATGGCAGCCTTCGAATTCACGCCGATGCCCATCACGTTGAACGGCACGCAACCCGGCATGTCGTTCGCCGGGTTGGCGTCGATGTTTACGCGGCAAACGATCTGGCCGTTCGCGGGATTCACGACGGCATCAACCGCGGCGCGGAACGGCGACACGTGCTGAGCGTTCGGGCCGGGGCCGCTGAGAACGTCGTCCGGCGTGCGAACCGACGCGTGCGTCGTCGACTTCTGATAGTAGGCATCCCACGTCCAGTTGGTGTCGCCGGCATCGAAGTTACCTTCAAGGCCCGCCACGTAGCGGCGCTGGATACGTTCATTCTTGTTGCCGAAGCCGTGCATGCCGGTGTTGCCCGGGGTCCCGAACGCGGTGGTGCCGACGCTGAGAGTTTGGATGCCCTGCGCCACCATCTGCGAACGCACGGAGGCCGGAATGAAGGCGTTATCCTGTTGGATAGGCAGACCGAACTGGAACTGCGGCACGGAGTCCGCAGAGCGGTTCAGCGTGTACGCCCAACCCCATTCGGCGAAGGCATTTACGTTGTCGGCGAGATCGTAGCTGGCGCGAACGTAAGCATTGGCGCGCATGAGGCGAGTCACGATCGACGAGATGCGGTCGATGCGGTTGGTCTGATCGCCGCCGATCATCAGCTGGCCGCCGGTCAACGTGCCGAAACGGTAGGGCGCCGGAGTGCCGTTCTCGATGAACTGCGTGCCGCGCAGCGGACAGTTGTTGCCGAGGTTGACGCCCGCGGTCGACGTACAGCCGACGATCAAGCCGCCGTAGGTGGCCGTCGCCATCGAGACATCGGTCGCTGTGATGTACTGCGGCAGACCGTTGCCGGCGACATACGCGGGGTTTTGGACGATCGCGAGGGTGCGCTCGGAATGCGGACGGTCTTCGCGGCGTGCGCCGTTTTCAAAGCCGTTTTCGCCGTACACCAAAAGGTGACCGCGCCCGCCCGCGAAGGGCACGCCGGCCGTCAGCGAGACCTTGTAGTTCTCGTTGTCGCCGTAGGTGGTGATACCGCCTTGGATGTCGCCCTTGATGCCCGTGTATTCTTTGTCGAACACGAAGTTCACGATACCGGCGAGAGCGTCCGAACCGTAAGCGGCCGAGGCGCCGCCGGTCACGATGTCGACGCGCGAGACGAGGCCGGTCGGAACCGTGTTCACGTCAACCGCGCCGTTGTTGTTGTTGAAGCCCGCGAGGGTCGAACCGACAACACGCTTGCCGTCGATCAGCACCAGGGTGCGGGTCGGGTTGATGCCGCGCAGGTTCAGGTTGTTGATACCGCCGGTCATGTCGGCGGTGGATGACGTACCGCGCGTAGACAAGCTGTTCGCGAGGGCGGGCAGACGGTTGACGGCGTCCGCAATGTTGGCGGTCGCCATGTTCTCAAGTTCGGTCGCACCGAGCACCGACACCGGCGTCGGGGCTTCGTAGCCGTCACGAACGACGCGCGAACCTGTCACGACGATTTCATCGAGGGACGCGGCGCCGGCGGCCGGGGCCTGGGCTTGTGCCTGGGCGAAGGCAGCGCTCGACACCGAGGCGGCCAGGGCGACAGCGCTGACGGACGCAAGAACGCCACGCTTCGCTTTAGACCCGTAAGAAAACTTCATCATAGGACTTTTTCCCCTTCTAAATTTGTGGTGCCTGCTGGCACCACGTCTTTTTGGTCACGCAATACGGTGGCGGTACGCCCCCGTTTCACATCGGCTCACTGTCTACGAACTTCCACGATCCTCGGTTCAGCGCACCCCATAGATTCCCTTAAGCGGTGACGGCTAGGCAAACAGCAGCCGCGCGCATGAGGCGGGCGAACTTGATGCAATGCAAACTTGGGCGACGTGTCGCATAGCGCCTCGACCGCTGATGAGCGGTGAGTCGCAAGACGGTTCGAGAAGGCATGGCGGAAAGGTCGTGATTACGCGCAACATCGACGTCCCCCCATAGCAACATCCCCCAAAGACGCAGCATCGGACAAACAGAAGGCGAGTCAGCAATAGTCACTTGGCCGCTTCACCGACCCGTGAAGAGTGCGATGCAGCGATAGATCATCAGGCTTAATGATTAGCGATTTCAACAGGAAAAGTTCATGCAAACTTAACCGAATCAGCAGGTTCCATGCATGATTTTGTTTAAAGTGACATTTTTGCCCTCGCTTTAGCCTCGCTACGACATGGAGCAGCCGGCCTAAATAGGGGGCGGCCGGGCCGGCCCATAAGAAAAGGGCGGAGACTCGCGTCTCCGCCCTTTGTTCGTCTGCAAACCTCCTATTTCTTCGGAGGAATGAAGCCTTGGATCTGACGGACGGCGAAGCCGACCTTGTGCTCGAGTTCTTCCTTACCCAGCTCGACGGTCGAACGGCGCGGGTCGCCGATGATGCCGTTCTTGAGGGTCAGGACCGGCTTCTGGCCTTCCTTCGGGACCGGATCGCCGTTGGTAACAGGCACGAGTTCGCGGCGGACGTATTCGTTGTTCTTGTCGAGATACATCATGAGCGACGTATCGGTGATGCCGCCGTGAGACGTGGGCGGATAGCCGCGCTCGGCCAGGATGCGGTCGAAGTCGGCGCCGGCCTTGATATAGACGTCGTCGCAATAGAAGACGTGAACGCCTTGCGGCGCGTACTTGGCTTCGAGTTTCGCGGCAACCTCTTGATAGACCTTCGGCTGGCCGCCGCCGTGATCGCCCATGATCACAACATTCTTGAAGCCGGTTTGGATAGCTTGTTCGGAGAGACGCTCAAGAACCGCACCGAGAAGCTCGGGGGTCAGGCCGATGGTGCCGGGAAGATCGGCGCTGGCATTGTTCGGCGTGTACGGAAGGACGGGCATCGCGATGGCGTTGCCCAGCTTTTCCGCGATCATCTTCACAGTCGCCTGAGCCATCAGATTGTGGCCGCCGTTCGCGTTCTGCGGGCCGCGCTGTTCGGTGCCGCCGGTGTAGAACAGAGCCGTCGTCTTACCCGCGGCGATCGCGGCTTTCACTTCCGGCCATGTCATCTTTTCAAATTCGACCGACTGGCTCGCCGCGGCCGCATAGGCCGCGTGGCTCATCGAAAGCGCAGGCGACAACGCCAGCGCAATGGCAGCAACTTTCAGAATACGCATCGGGCTCCTCCCAGGGTTCAACAGGAATGTAGCAGGCTTATCATGGACGCGCGCCTTGCGGCAAAGCACCCGAAGCGCTGGTCACATACATGTGTTGGCGCACAACCGCGCCGACGTGCTTGAGGCCGGGATACATGACCAAAACGGTCAGAATCACCGTGACAAAGGACACGAGCGAGATGGAAGCGCCGACCATCGCGTCGTCTTTGAAGATGTAATCGGTGGCCAGCGCGACGGTCGTCGCACCGAGACCCAGCGAAATCGCGTTCGCCACGAAGAGGTAGATCGCGGAGACCTGTCCGCGCATGCGGTTGGGCGTGACGATCTGAAGCACGGCCGCATTCACGCCGATCCACGTAAACGCGAACAGCGAGTTCAGCGAGATCAACGTTAAGGATAACCACTTGATCGGGATGACCGGGCCGAGTCCGCTGCAGACCAATACGCCGAGGCTAAAGAGAATGCCGACCCTGCCGTGGCCGTCGGCATATCCCCGCGCCAGAAACCAGTCGGCAATCAACCCGCCGGACGCCGTGCCGATCATGCCGAACACCAGCGCGGAGACGCCGAGAAAGATTCCGGCGTCGGACACCGAGAACCCATGCACACGCTGCAAATAGGCGGGATACCACGCGGCGGCGCCGTACCAGATCAGCGCAACAAGGGTGAGTCCGAAAAAGAGAGGAGTGTAGATCTTCCTGTTGGCGAGGATGTACTGCATCACCTGACGAAATCCCGGCGTGTCCTCGCCCGGCGTCGTTTTGCGGGGCGGCTCACGCACAACAGCGAGGCTGAGCAGCGCCAGCAATATCCCAGGCGCACCGACGGCAATGAACACAGCCTGCCACGGCCGCACTTCGCCGATCAGAGGAATATGAACAGAGCCCATGGCGCTGATGGCTTCGACAAGCGGCCCCCCGATCAGCAAGGCGAGACCGGAACCCAGCGGCACGCCCAGTGTGTAAACCGACAAGGCGCGTGCCAGCCGCTGAGGTGGAAACAAGTCGCTCACCAGCGAGTAGCTGGCCGGCGACAAGACCGCTTCGCCGATGCCGACACCGACGCGCGCCGCGAAGAGACGCCAGTAGGTGTTCACCAAGCCGCACGCGAATGTCATGACCGACCAGAAGAACACACCGATCGCGATCAATTTGCTTCGGCTCCACCGGTCGACCGCGTAGCCGACCGGCACGCCGGCGATGCTGTAAAGAAGCGCGAACGAGAAGCCTGACAGGAAGCTAAACGCGGTGTCGGAGATTTGGAGATCCTCACGGATCGGCTTCACCATCAATCCGACGATCTGCCGGTCGATGAAGCTGGAGGTGTAGAGAAGTATAAGAACGCCGATGACGATCCACGAATACAGCGGGCTGCATGCACCCGCAGCGTCTGGCTTCTCCCCGTTCGAACTCATCCCGCCCCCCTCGCGAATGCAAAGTGTCGGCGAAGTCTAGCGGAGGAGCCAGGGTCAATTTTTTCAAATCGGGCGAGAATTCACTTCCGATGGACGTGAATCCGCCGCGCCCTCCGCTTTCGTGGCCGGATTCCATCGCAGCGCACGTCATCGTGCGAGGCCAATCACCCGAGCGCCGGGCCTTGCCATACACGCGCCGCTGAGTAAGGTACGCCGATATCAGGGGGATCATTTCTTATGTTGTTTAGCGTTCCACGCGCCGGCCTGTTCGCGGCCGGTCTACTATGCCTGTTGCCTGCGACCGTTCACGCGCAGGAGAGCGCTCTTCCCGGAACCTTCAGCGGAAACGTCGCCTTTGTCAGCGACTACATCGTGCGCGGAATTTCGCTCAGCAATCAGAACCCGGCGATCCAGGGCGGTTTGGACTGGGACAGCGGCATGGGCGTTTACGCCGGCCTTTGGGGGTCGAGCGTCGAATTCGGAAACGACGCGAGTATGGAACTCGACTTCTTCACCGGTTACCGCGGGCGTGTCGACGCGCTCAGTTATGAAATCGGCGCGACCTACTATTGGTACCCGGAAACCATCGAAGCCGGACAAAGCTTTTGGGATGTTCACGTGGACGTCGGTTACGACTTCGGGGCCGCGGCGGTGACATTTGGGACAGCTTACACGACGGACGACTACGGACCGCTCCTGAACGATCAAACGCTCTACTTCAGCGGCAAAGTGGCCGTTCCGATCACGGACAGGTTCAGCATCAGCGCCGGCGTGGGACATTCGGCCATGGAAGATCGCCCCGACTACAACGACTGGAACGCCGGAGCCACGCTGAAGGTCTACGACTGGTTCAACGTCGACGCCCGATATTTCGACAGCGACTATGAGGCCGTGTGCGGTACGCACTGCGACGCGCGGGTTGTTGTAAAGATTTCGCGCGCGTTCTAGCGGCCATTCCACATTGATCCCGCCTGCAAAGCGGTATAGCTGTGGAGGACGCAAATCACTTTGATCCGAGGGCGTCTATGGCCGGACTTTACTTCGAGGAATTCACCGTTGGCATGAAATTTCAGCATGCCATCCGCCGCACCGTCACCGAAGCGGACAACGTCTTCCTCACAGCCCTAACCCACAATCCCGCCGCACTTCACCTTGACGAAGAAGCGATGAAGAAAAGCGAATACGGGCAACGGCTGGTCAACAGCTGCCTGACCTTGTCGTTCATGGTCGGAATCTCGGTGGGCGACACCACGCTCGGGACCGCCGTTGCCAACCTCGGATGGGACGAAGTTCGTTTCCCAAAACCGTTGTTCCATGGCGATACGATCCGGATCGAAAGCGAAGTGCTCGAAATTCGCGAGAGCAAATCGCGGCCCGACAACGGCATCGTGATATTCGCCCACCGCGCCTACAATCAGCGGGAGGAGTTGGTGGGCTCGTGCAAGCGGTCCGCGCTCATGCTTCGCAAACCGAAATAGCGGACGGCCGTCATGCTTCTTCGTTCGATGTTGTTCATCCCCGGCGATAGCGAGAAGAAACTCGCCAAGGCCGACGACATCGCCGCGGATGCGCTGATCCTCGATCTCGAGGATTCAGTCGCGTCCGCGCGCAAAGATGCGGGACGCGACCTCACCGCAGACTTTCTGAAGTCTAGGCCGCGCACGGCCCGCAAGAGCAAGCTGTTCGTTCGAATCAACCCGCTGGAATCGGACGCGCCGCTGCGCGATCTGTCGGCGATCATGGGCGGCGCTCCGGACGGCATTGTCCTCCCGAAAGCGACGGGTCCCGCAGCGATCGCGTCACTGGCGGAGACACTCGAAGAGCACGAGCGCCGCGAAGGCCTGCAGAGCGAGACCGTCATCGTGGCGATCTCGGGTGAAACCGCTATCGGGGTTCTCTCGTCTGCCGAATATGCAAAGGGCGCATCGCCGCGTCTCGTGGGACTGTCTTGGGGCCCCTGGGACCTCGCCGCCGATCTCGGCGCCGCGGGAAACACCGACGAAGCCGGTGCTTTCGACTTCACCTACAAGATGGCGCAGTCGCTCACGTTGCTGGCTGCGAAGGCCGCGGGCGTGCAGGCCATCGACACGCCGCATACAGACTTCAAGGACGAGGCGAAGTTATTGGCGGCTTGCAAGGATATCCGGCGGCAAGGATGGAACGGCAAACTCGCCATTCACCCGGCGCAGGTTGCCGTCATTCACGAAGGGTTCAAGCCCTCGGCGGAAGAAGTCGCGCATGCGGAGCAGGTCGTGAAGGCTTTCGAAAATCCGCAAGCCGGCGTCGCATCCCTCAACGGCGTGATGCTCGATCTGCCGCACCTGAAGCAGGCGCAGCGGACCATCGACCTGCACAAGGCAAGCCGGTAGGTCCGCCGCGGTCTCGGGCTACTTCGGCAGTTTGCCGTCCATCTCCATATACACACGAGCGAGCGCGCGCGGCGCTTGCTGCGGATAAAGCGTCCAGGTGGTGTACGTACCCCAATTCGCCTTTTCGTGGGCGGGGCAGTTCTTTTCCGTTTCACAGCTCAGTCCGGCGGCGCGCAGACGCTTGGCTTCCGAAATGACGTGCTCAGTCGCCTTCAAATATTCGTTGAGGTCGCTCTTGAGGGTCGCCGCATCGCCGTCGGTGAATCCGTGTCCGGGGATGTACCAGGTGACATCCATCGCCTGGGCTTTCTTGATGGTCGCCGCCCATTCGCTCGGGAACCCGGTGATCATGGGCGGAAAGACATACCGGTCGTAGAGTTCCGACATGAACATGACTTTTGTCTGCGGCAAGTAGACGACAAGGTCGCCGCCCGTATGGCCGCGGCCGAGATTCAGGATCTGGATATCGGTACCGCCGACCTTCAGGTCGCGTTTGTCGGAGACCAGTTCCGTCGCCAATATCTCACGCTTCTGGTCCTGCATGGTTTTCTTGGACGCGGGCGAGGAGATGAACACCATGTTCGGCCACGCTTCTTTCAAGGCCGGGTTGGCGCCGACGTGATCGACGTGGTCGGACGCAATGATCATGTATTTGACCGGCTGCGGCGTGATCTTCTTGATGTTCGCTACCATGTCTTTGCCTTGCTCGACGTTGTCCTGACCGTCGACGATGACGACGCCGTCGGTGGTGACGACGATCAGGCTGTTCGTCGTCAGCGTCTGGCCCGCGGAGGTCAGCTTGTCTTCGTAGGCGTAAACGTTGGGAACGATTTGATGCCAGCGCGGGAAATCGCTCGGCTTCAGTCCGCGCTCGGCGATATTGGCGGTCTTGACGACTTCGGCGCCGCGCGCGATGGCCGGGGCGATGAATGCGCTGGCAAGCGCACCCGCGATCAGAGTCGAATGTCTCATGTTACCCTCCCGTATGCTTAATCAAGACGGGGAGGATAGCCGCGCGATGCACCGCGCAGAAGCTAGAAACCGATGGTGATTCCGATAATCGCACCGCGGCTGCGCCAGATCATGCCGACGGTGTCCCGTTGAAAAGACTTGAAAAGCGCGCCGCCGAGATTGACGCCCGGCGCCAGACGATACGCGGTCTGAAACGTTAGGCGCTCAACCTTGTCGAATGTTGCGCCGCTCCCATCGCGCGTCCGATGGGCTTGCCGGAAATCCCCTGACAAAAGCCAGGGGCCTGTTACATACATCGCGCCGGCCGCCCAGTTGGTTTCCCGTAGGCCGAAGATCGGCGCGACCTTCATATACGTGCCGCTGATTTCGACGGGTCCCACGAACAGATCGGCCATGGTGTTCCACGCCGAGATTTTCTCCGGAGACTGCACCGCATCGGCTTGGTAGTAGCCCGCGAGGACGCGGTAGCGGACATTGTCCGACAACGTCCCGACGCTGCGCAGCGTGGACTCGCTGCCGTTCTTGGTGCGGATGCGCCTCACCGTGCTGATGGGCGTGTCGCCGTTGGGGTAATAGCCAACCGCGACTTCAAGGGTATTCCACCGCGGCGACTGATAAACGACGCCCGTCGCGTTTCGGGCAAAGCGCTTGAATGTCAGGCCATCGCGCATTTGCACTTCGGCCCGAGGGCGCACCGCGGAGGCAACAATTTCGTCGTCCATATGCAGAAAAGCCTGGGGCGCGACGGACTCGATCAAACCGGCATTCGCGGCGCGCCGGTCGCCGAACTGGAAGCGCCCGAAGGGGCTGCTAAGTTCGATATAGACTTCGTCGGTGTTTTCCGGTTGCCGGGTGTTGGCGATAAACCGGGCGCTGCCGCGGATGGCATAACCTTCGCCAAGCGGAATCCGCCCATCGATGGTGAGGCGGGAATAGGTGAACATCCCGGTGGCGTTGGTGTCTTCGACGGGCGCGTGGGGATCGTCCGTATCTCCGCGCACGAAAAAGAATTGGTTCGCCCGCCCGCTGATCGCGACGGTGATGGGGTCGGCGTTCGAAGCGGCGAACGCCGCTGCCGATGGATGTATGCAAAACGCAAATCCGGCCGCGCAGCACGCGACCGCCTTCGCGACGGCTGCCGCCCGTCGCCCGACCATTCAGAAACCCCTCCCCGCGCCGGCTTTCCCGCCCGGCGGACCTCTGACGCATTATTGGAGTGAAAGCGTGGATTGGGGAAGAGGGTCTGGGCCGCTAACCCACGGATTTGTAACGCATACGGCCGGGCCTCGCGCAGCGTTGATATGGCGTCGGGATAGGCCGCGCGCTATATTTTTAGCTACATATGCCGCCGGTTCCGGCGCTGGCATACGATCGTGGGAGGCTCAAAATGAGAACGTTGGCACTCGGGTTGTCGACCAGTTGCCTGGTCTTTTTCTCCGTCAGCACGACGGCTTTGGCCGCGTCGGAGCCACCGCCGGGAAGCGAGGAGCACCCGGGCGCGGTGGCCCTCAGTGAAGGCGAGCCCGGGAAGTGGGTCTATCGGCGTTTCCCGAGCCTGATGCCCCTCTACGTGTACGACGACGACAAACCTGGAAAGTCGATGTGCGGACGCGGCTGCCAGGGCGTGTGGCCGCCGCTGTGGGCTCATGAAGAAGATAAGCCGATGGGACACTGGACCATCATCAAGCGCGACGATACGACCCTGCAGTGGGCTTACAAGGGCAGGCCTGTCTACATGCGCTTCCACGATGGCCCTGAACTGCGCCTCGGTGACGGCGAAGACGGCAAGTGGCATCTGATCGAGCCGTAGGCGTTCAGGCAATAAAAAAACGGGCTCTCCCATATCAAGGAGAGCCCGTTTTCTTTTTCGATCCTCGCTAGGCGGCCGGCGCGACATCCTCGCGTTTGGTCGCAATCCGGCGATCCCATTCCTGGCGGATGGCCGCCGGAGTCGGCGCCGTGATCAAGCTGACGACGACGTAGACGAGCAGACTGCCGCCGATGCCGTAGAAGATCGGCTCGTTGGCGAACACATCCTGCATCACAAACATCGTCCCGAGGGTGAGCGCGGTTCCGGCAACGATGCTGGCCAGCGCGCCCTTGATCGTGCCGCGCTTCCAGATGAACCCACCGATGATCGCAACCATCAGGCCGCCGACCAGAATGTCGTACGCAATGGTCAGAGCCTTCACAACGTCCTGCAGGACACACGCCGTAGCGACGACAAGGATTCCGAAGCCCAGGATGTAGAACCGGCTGTTGCGGACTTCGTCGTGATCGCGCTTGGGTGCGTTCGCGACACCGCGGATCTTGTCGACGATATCCTCCTTCACCACCGTCGCGGTCGCGATCAGAGCACCGCTGGACGTGGACATGATCGCCGACAAGGCCGCCGCCATGACCAGGCCGCTCAGGCCCGGCATCAGGGCGTAGCTGACGATGCGCGGATATACGTCGTCGCGCACCTGGATGTCCGGCAGAAGCACCTTCGCGCACATGCCGATCAGCGCGCCGGCGAGCGCATAAAGGATGCAGTAGATGCCCGAGGCGAAGCCGGCCCACTTTGCGACGCCCTCGCTCCTGGCCGTGAAGACGCGCTGCCAGATGTCCTGACCGATCACCAGGCCGAGGAAGTAGATCACGAAGTACGCGACGATGGTGTCGCGGCCGATGTGGGTGATGGAGAACGCCGTTTCCGGAAGCCCTGTATGAAGGCCCTCCCAGCCCCCCGCCTTGAAGAACAGGATCGGGAGAAGGATGAAGAAGATGCCGATCGTCTTGACGAGAAACTGAACGAAATCCGTCAGGGTGATTGACCACATGCCGCCGAGCACGGAGTAGGTAATGACCACGCCGCCCCCGAGCAGGATGGCGGGGACTTTGGTCAGGTCGAAAAGGACGGCGAAGATGGCGCCATAGGCGATGGTGGAAGTCACCGACAGCATGAAGGTGTATGCGGCCATCACGATGCCGGTGAGCAGCGACGCGCCGGGTCCGTAACGCAGCTCGAACATCTGGGCGACGGTGTACACCTCGAGACGATTGATCTTCGCCGCAAAGGCGAGGCTCAGCAGAAGGATCCCGCAGCCGATGGAGAACACCAGCCACATGCCGGAAATGCCGAACTGGTAACCGAGCCCGACGCCGCCGACGGTGGACGCGCCGCCCAACACGACCGCCGCCATTGTGCCCGCATAGAGGGTCGGTCCCAGGCGCCGGCCGGCGACCAGGAAGTCTTCCGAGCTCTTGGACCGGCTGGTCGCCCACCAGCCGATGCCGAGCATGCCCACCATGTAGAGCCCAATAACGATATAATCCAACATCGGTCCCCCCGACTTACCTGAACGAGAACTCTATTTGCCTTTGGCCGCGATGGCCTTCTTGATCAGCTCGGCGGTGGCATTCGCGCGGAATGCGACGATCTCCTTGCCGATCTGAACAGCCTTTTCCTTGTCAGCGATCGAAACGCCGTCGATGGTGGCCTTGCCCGCCTTGGTTCGCGCCGACCAGCGCACGGATTCCGGATCGGTCACCATCATGTTCATGGTGATAGACGGATCATCGTGCAATTCGTCGGTGGGCGAGCCTTTGGGCTTCATGACGCCTTTTTGGCGCAGGAATTCCTCGACGCTCTCGTAGTCGTAATATTCGGGAATGTGCACGACGAACGCGCTGCTCTTGCCGTCGGCGTTCATCTTCGCCGCCACGGCCTTCATACCGTTCTGATTGCCGCCGCTGTCGCCGATCATGACGATGTTCTCGAAACCGCCGACGCGGAAGCTGTCGACGATATCGGTCAGCATCGCCTCGTAGCTGGCCGGGCGCATGCTGATCGTGCCGGGCGTGCCCATGTGACCGGTCTTGGTGTCGAGATTACCTTCGGGGACGAAAGGCACGATCGGCGCGCAAAGCGCGTTGCCGAGCTTACGCGCGATGGCGTCGCAGTTGGCGCGCATTACATAGTTGTGCTTGCCGAGCGCGAGCCATGGTCCGTTCGGCTCAATGCCGCCGGTTGAGATGATGATGGTTTTCTTGCCCGCGTTCATGGCGTCGCGAACATCCATCCACGTCATCTCCTCCAGCCAAACCGTATCGACCTTTGGAAGAGGATTGGCCGCGTCCTTGCAGTTGTAGGCGTTCTTGGCGCAATCGCCGCCGCCCATCGAGCGCGGATCGGGCTTCTGACCCTGCTGCGCAAATGCGAGTCCGGCGGCCATGACCATCGTCGCCGCCAACGCCATCGTGCGTTTCATGGTGATTCCTTTCTTCAAACTCAGTTTGGAGCGTATTTGAAGCGCTGAACGCGCCTGTCTTCGGAGACGTAGATGTTGCCCTTGGAGTCCACGACGGCCTCGTGGTTTCGATCGAGTTCGCCACCATAGGTTCCGTAATGTCCGAACGAACTTAACACCTGGCCGTCTTCGCGGCGAACGAAATGGATCCGGAAATTTCCGGGATCGTTCATGATCATGAGGCTTTGTTTTGCGTCCGGCCAAAATTCGATTGTGCCGACGGCACCGGAGCCGCGTGTCTCTTTCCGGTAGATGTATTCCTTCACGAAGGTGCCGTCCTTCTTGAACACCTGCACGCGGTTGTTCAGACGGTCGCACACATAGACCAGACCGTCCTTGGCGATGCGCACGCAGTGGACGATTCGAAACTGCTGCGCCGGCGGCGCGGCGGGATCGTAGCGTCCGATGTCATTGTCCGTGGGCGGCTTGCCATAAGCGCCCCACTGGCGCTTGAACTTGCCGGTGTCGGCATCGAATACGATGACACGGTGATTGCCGTAGCCGTCGGAGATATAGACCTCGTTCGCATCGGGATCGACGACGACATTCGACGGGCCGGAGAGCTGGGTCGTGTCGAGGCTGCCTTTGGATGGACCGGCGGACCCGATCTGCATCAGGAATTTGCCGTCGCGCGTGAATTTGAGGACCTGGCCGTCGGCGGGGGACCCGTCCGCGCCTTCGCGGGTCTGGCTTCCGCCCACCCAAACGTTGCCCTTGTGATCGACATAGAGGCCGTGCGCGTAGGACGGCCACTGGTATCCCTTTCCGGGACCGCCCCAGCCCTGCACCACATTGCCTTCGGCATCGAACTCGATCACGGGCGGCGCCGCGACACAGCAGTCGCCCGCGGGTGGAGACTGTTCTGCGCCCCGGGCGTAGTTGGGGATGTCGCGGGTGGCGGCGTGGATCCAGACATGATCACGGCTATCGACAAAAATCCCGCCGACCCCGCCCATGGCCCATTTGTTGGGAAGGGGCAGCTTAGGCCAGGACGGGTCGAATTTGTACTTGGCTGCATCGGGAGCCGCCGGCAGCGAGTCCGCCGCCTGGGCAGGAAGGGCGGCGAGCCACGATAGAAGGGCAAGGGCAACGAATCCCGTCTTGGACACCTGGGCTCTCCCGGCAATGCGTTGGAAAATAAGGAAAGTTCTGAATCTGCAAAGCCCATGATCCCTTTTCCGGCCTACGGACGGCAAAGGGATTTTTCTCAAGGGCGAGGCACAGCTTTTCTCAAGGCCTTAGTCGGGCAGGTGCAGCTCGGCTTTAGGCTTGATCGTGACCGTGGCCCCGGCGGAGGCAAGCACGATGACCAGGATGGCGCCGACATGGAGAGGGGCAATGGTCTCGTTCATGAGGATGAAACCCGTCACGGCCCCCAATGCCGGCTCCAGGCTGAGCAACGTGCCGAATGTATGGGTCGGCAGCCGCCGAAGCGCGTACATCTCCAGAGTGTAGGGAAGCGCGCCCGACAAAATGGCCACCGCCACACCCGCCGGCAGCACGCTCCAGGAGAAGAGCGCCGCGCCAGCGTGCGCAAGACCCACGGGCGCAATGAGGATGGCGGCGACAATCAGCCCCAAGACAGCGGCGAGGCGTCCATGATCCCGGCCCGCTTTCTGACCGGCGACGATGTAGATGGCCCAGCAGGCGCCGGCGATCAGGGCATAAAGGACGCCCGCGGGATCGAGCGCGCGGCTCGCGTCGGTGAGCGGGAGCAGAAGAAGCAGGCCCAGCACCGCGAGGGCCACCCACAGAAAGTCGACCGGACGCCGCGACCAGATCATCGCTACTGCCATCGGCCCGCAGAACTCGAGTGCCACCGCAATGCCCAGCGGGATGGTTTTAAGGGCAAGGTAAAACGTGAGATTCATTCCCGCGAGCGACGCGCCGTAGACGGTGACCGCGCGCCAATTCTCCCCGGTGATACGCGCCGTCCAGGGGCGCAGAATCAATGTCAGGAGCGCGGCGGAAAGCACGAGGCGTAACGTTGTCGCGCCCTGGGCGCCAATCGTCGGAAAGAGCGTTTTCGCAATGCTGGCGCCGACCTGAAGTGACAGCATGGCCGCGACGAGGCCGATCAGTGCGACAAGAAGCGGAGAACGGGATGGGGACATAGCTCGAGGCAAAAATGAAGCGGGCCCGGCCAATGCCGAGCCCGTCGCTCATTTCTACAGAGAGATGGCGCTCTATACCAGGATCTCGCCGACCGGCTTGGAGGTGTTGTTGCTCTTTTCACCCCAATAGGGCACGTCGATGCCCATGACGCGGAGCGCGGTGTAGGCGACGCGCGTGCCCGCCTCGCCCTTGAGATCCACGTGCAGCCCGTTCTTCACCTTGCCGCCGGCGCCGCCTGCGGTGAGGATCGCCATGCCGTCCAGCGAATGCGTGCGCGCATAGCCGTGATCGCTGGTCGCATAGATGAAGACATTGTCGAGCACCGTGCCGTCGCCTTCCTTCACTTTAGTAAAGGCGTCCACGTACTGAGCCCAGGCTTCCATCGAACGCCGCGTGAACCAGGACACCATCGGCTGATAGCCGAGTTTGTCGTCGATCCGCTCCTCGTGGGTGGCGGTATGGTGCGGCTTGTCGTAACCGGCCTTGCTGGCGCAGCCGGAGCGCGTCGTGTAGCACATATTGAAAACGCGGGTCTGATCGCAAGCGACCGCCATGACCATCAGATCGGTCATCACCTTGTGGCGCGCGTGCAGCAGCTCCACTTCCTTGCCCGCTGTCGGTTCCTTGTCCACTTCTTTCGGGCGGACGCAGGCTGCGATGGGCTCGGGTTTCTTGAGCTGCTGATCGAACTGCCGCTCCAGGTGACGCAATCCCGTGAAGTACTGATCGAGACGGGCACGATCTTCCGCGCCGACTTTCTGATTGAGCATCTTCACTTCGTCGAGGACCCCGGACAGCACGCTGCGCCGGACCATCGTCCGCGGGTTTGGCGTGAAGTCGGGCGCGTTCGGATCCTGAAAATCCGGGCCGAAGAGACGCGTGTAAAACGCGACCGGCGAAATCTCAGGCACGTTCGGCGTGTTCGCGTTTTCGAAGCTGAGCGTGCTTCCCGTTTCACCAGTGTCGGTGGCGGTGAGAGACTTGAAGCGCGTGGTGCGTCCGATCTGATTAGCGATGGTAACGTCGATGGTCTCGCCGGGCATATCCGTCTGTCCGCGCGGCGGGCCGCCCGTGCGCAAGATCACCCAGCCGGTGTAATGGCACTGGCCCGGCGTGCCGTCGCGAAACGCCGTGCTGTTGGTGATGAGGTTCATGTGCCGCTGGATCGGCTTGAACGCGACAATCTCTTCCGGGAGGTCGTAGTCCGCGCCGGTTTTCTTCGGCACGAAGACATTGGCGGTCATGCCAAGGCCCCAATGCCATGTGCCGAACCGCACCGGCATCGGCTTGCCGTCGGCGAGCGCGTTTCCGTTCCCGTTGAGAAAAGTATTCAGCAAGGGAAGCGCGACGGTGACCGCACCGCCGTTGACCATCCCTCGCAACACACGCCGCCTGTCCAATCCCATACCGAGATCCTCCACGGACATAACCGAGCCAAGTCGCGGGCTTAGTGTACACCCGCCGGCGGCAAAGTCTTGAGGATTTGGAGGGATTCGAGGGGGATTCGACGCGGTTCGGGGCCGAAAACAGGAGTCTCTTACGTTTTCATAGCCTGCCAGTCGGCAACGGTCATGCGGTCGACCTGAAAGCGGTCGCGGGTGGTGGTGTACCAGCCGGTTCCGTGCATACGGCCAACCAAATCCAAACCTGCGACGTCGACATGCATTTTCTCGTCGATCAGATCGTCCCGCACATACATCCCGACGATCTCGCCGGTTATCAGACTGCGATTGTGCGGTAGGGCGCGGACGTCGAAGAGGCGGCATTCGAATGCCACCGGCGA
Organism: Rhodospirillaceae bacterium; assembly: GCA_041905525.1. GTDB lineage: Bacteria > Pseudomonadota > Alphaproteobacteria > Rhodospirillales > Rhodospirillaceae > SHVO01. The sequence continues at coordinate 64,038 of JAYRKY010000008.1, read as the reverse complement.
TTCCGCGATGCCGGGCACCGCCACCACCTTCGAGGGCCGCGCGGTAAATCCCGCAGCATCGAATTCGCTGACACCTTCCGGAAAGTCGATGGCGCAGACCACCATTTGCTCGGTGATGGCGCGGCTCACCAGGTTCACCACAAACTCGCCTTTCGAGAGGATGTTGCGCGCGGTGTCCTTGTGCGGACGGGCAGGATCGCGCCGATTGCCTTCCACGCCCAGAATCAGCAACGGCGGTGCGTTGCTGAAGACGTTGAAGAAGCTGAAGGGCGCGGCGTTCGCGCGCCCCTCCTCGTCCACGGTCGAGACCAGGGCGATGGGCCGCGGCATCACGGTATTGACCAGAAGCTTGTACATCCGGTCGGGAGAAAGACTCGCGACGTCGATGTTCATTGCCGCTACCAGCCGAGACGGAGGCGGCCCAGCGCCATGGCCGTAGCGGCCTGCGTCGGCTCTACGACCGGGATTCGGAGCGCGTCCTGAAGCGCGGCGCGCAAGGGCGCCATGCCGGCGCAGCCCATCACGAGAACATGCGCGCCTTTCTCGTCCCGCAGCCGGCCGCCGACCGCGATCATCCGCTCGAGTGTCTTCTTTTTGTCGGACAGTTCCGCCACCGTCATATCGATAGCGCTTTCGCCCGCGAAACGATCCATTACGCCCATCGCGCCCCACTGGCGCATGTGCCGGGGGATCGAAGTTTTCAAGATCGCGATGACCCCGAACTGCTGACCGAGCGTGAGAGCGGTGAGAACCCCGCACTCCGCGATTCCAAGGACCGGCCGTGAGACCGCTTCACGAACGATATGCAACCCGGGATCGCTAAAGCAGGCGATAACGAAGGCGCCGGCCTCGGGCTCCAAAGACTTTGCCAGCTTCGCCAGCGGCAGCGTGACCGATTCGACATCCGCCTGACTTTGAATGCCCGGTGGGCCTTCCGCCAGCGTAAGACAGCGAATGTCCGGCCCGCCGCTCATGCGTAACGGCTCCAACGCGGTGTCCAAGCCGGCGGTCACAGCCGTGTTGGAATTGGGATTGATGACGATGATGCTGGAGGACATGGCGGGTTTTGGGGCACACTCGGAACGCCCGCTCGGGCGGGCCGCAAGGCCAAAATGTCCCACATGAGTGACGTGTATGGAAGAGTTCGATCTGGTGGTCCGCGACGGTTGGGTAGCGACCGCGAGCGACGTTATTGAAGCCGATGTCGGGGTGAAGGGCGGCGTCATCGCCGCCGTCGCCAAGGGGCTGCCCCGCGGCACGCGCGATATCAGCGCTTCAGGCCGGTGGGTGCTTCCCGGCGGAATCGATAGCCACTGCCACGTCGAGCAGCTGTCCGGGATGGGCGTCATGTGCGCCGACGACTTCTATTCGGCGACGGTTGCCGCCGCGTTCGGCGGCACGACCACGATCATCCCGTTCGCCGCCCAGCACCGGGAGATGAAGATTCCCGATGTGGTTTCCGACTACGCGCAGCGCGCCCGGGAAAAGGCGGTGATCGATTACGGCTTTCACCTGATCCTTGCCAACCCGGACGAGGCCGCGCTTACCGTCGACTTGCCGGCCGCGATCAGAGACGGGATCACGTCGCTGAAGGTCTATATGACCTACGACAAGCTGAAGCTGGATGATCACCAGCTTCTGGACGTTCTGGCGCTCGCCGCCAGCGAGCACGCCCTGGTCATGATCCATGCCGAAAATCACGACATGATCCGCTGGCTTGCCAATCGCCTGCTTGCGCGGGGGCATACCGCGCCGAAGTACCATGCGGTCGCACATGATCCGATTGCCGAGGGCGAAGCGACGAACCGCGCGATCGCGCTTTCGCGTCTGATTGGAGTGCCAATCCTGATCGTGCATGTGTCCGCGCGCGAGGCGATCGACACTATTCGCAGCGCCAAGCAGCGCGGGGCGGCGATCTACGCCGAGACCTGCCCGCAGTATCTTTTTCTCACGGCCGACGACTTGGATCGCAACGGTCTTGAAGGCGCGATGTATTGCTGCTCGCCGCCGCCCCGCGACAAGGACTCTCAAGACGCCGTTTGGGCGGGCCTGAAGGACGGGACGCTCCCGATCTTCTCGTCCGATCACGCGCCATACCGTTTCGACAAGACCGGCAAGCTGCCCAAGGGCGACGCCACCACCTTCAAGGAAATGGCCAATGGATTGCCGGGCATCGAATTGCGAATGCCGCTCCTCTTCTCGGAAGGAGTGATGGCGGGGCGGCTTTCGCTGCAGGAATTCGTCGCGCTGACGGCGACAAACCACGCCGCCATGTATGGCCTTACCGGACGGAAGGGTACCATCGCGGTGGGCGCTGACGCGGACCTCGCCATCTGGAATCCGAACCGGGATGTGACGATCACCGCTTCGATGCTGCATGACAATACGGGGTACACACCGTACGAAGGACGCAAGCTGAAGGGCTGGCCGGAAGTCGTGATCAGCCGCGGCCGCGTTGTCGTGGAGAATAACACCCTGCACGCCGCGCGCGGCTCCGGGCAGTTCTTAAAGCGCGCGCCGTCGGATGCGCTTACAAGTCCATCAGGCCTTTCGATGGCCGAAGCGCGCGAAGTGTTGCGTACAATCGTTGAAGTAGGAATGAAAGATGAGCGGTCTGAAACGTCCCTTTCCCCTCGCCGTAGCCCAACTCGGCCCTATCTCACTTGCAGATAGCCGCGCGGCGGTCGTCAAACGTCTGATCGCTCTTCTGCGCGAGGCCCACGGCCGCGGCGCGAAGTTCGTCGTCTTCCCGGAACTTGCCCTGACCACGTTCTTTCCCCGCTATTGGATGAGCGAGGAAGAGGCGGTCGAGCGCTTCTTCGAGCGCAGCATGCCAGGGCCGGAGACCAAGCCGCTGTTCGATCTCGCGGCCGAGTTCAAAATCGGTTTCTATCTGGGCTACGCTGAACTGACGCCGGATGGACGGCGCTTCAACACCGCCATTATGACGGATGAGAACGCGAAGATTATCGGCCGCTACCGGAAGATCCATCTTCCCGGTCACTCCCATCACATCGAAACCGCGCCGTTCCAGCATCTGGAGAAAAAGTTCTTCGATGTGGGCAACGAAGGCTTCAACGTGTGGACCACGCAAGGCGTGCGCATGGGGATGTGCATTTGTAACGACCGCCGGTGGGCCGAGACTTATCGCGTCATGGCGCTGCAGAGCGCCGAAATCGTGGTGCTCGGATACAATACGCCGAGCGTGAACATCCATTGGCCGGAGGCGCCTCATCTGCGGATGTCGTCACACCTCATCTCCATGCAGGGCAACGCCTACGGTAACGCGCTATGGGTGGCCGCGGCTGCGAAGTGCGGATCGGAAGACGGGTTCCATATGATCGGCGGTTCAGCCATCGTGTCGCCGACGGGCGAAATCGTCTCCCTGGCGCAGACTGAGGCGGACGAGCTCATTTTCGCGAATATCGATCTCGCGATCGGTGAGACATTCCGTGAACATGTCTTCAATTTTGCTAAACATCGCCGTCCGGAACATTACGGCCTGATTGTCGAACGGACAGGCGCCGGTGCGCCGTTGGGAAAAGCCCCCGAGTGATTTAACCTACGTGCCCGTCTCGCGTCCAAACCTCAGAAGGTCGCCATGAGAACCGTCAAATTGTTTCTGAACCTCGCCGCCGCGGTCCTGATGAGCGCGGCCGCCGGCGCGCAGACCTTGAAGACCGGCGTCGATGCGACCTTCGCCCCGCACGCCATGCGGACCCTGGGGGGCCAACTGCAAGGCTTCAACATCGATCTTGGCAACGAGCTCGCACGCCGCATGGGCAAGAAACTGGAGATCGAAGGCACGGAATTCTCCGGTTTGGTGCCGGGACTGAACGCCGGCAAGTACGACTTCGTGCTGGCGGTCGTGACCGCCACGCCGGAGCGCGCGAAGTCGATGCTCTTCACGGAGGGTTATCTCAATCAGGACTTTACCTTCGTCGAAAAGAAAGCCGCGCCCGGGATCAAGACTCTCGACGACCTTAAGGGCAAGACCATCGCCGTCAACAAGGGCTCGGCCTACGAGGCATGGTGCCGCGACAACGCAGCCAAACACGGCTTCAAGTTCGATGTCTACGGGACCAACGCCGACGCCGTACAGGCCGTGCAGGCGGGGCGCGCCGACGCGAGCCTTGCGGGCAATACGGTCGCGGGCTGGGTGGCAAAGCAGAACCCGGCTGTGAAGACCTCGTTCACGATCTCCACCGGCCTAGTCACCGCCCTCGCCTTCCGCAGCGGCGATAAGGCGGGCCGCGATGCGGCGTCGATGGCGCTTAAATGCATGAAGAAGGACGGCTTCATCGCGAAGTCCGCCGAGAAGTGGTTCGGCTTCACCCCGGCGCCCGACAGCGCCGCCGTCGCCATCGCGCCGGGTCACGGCGTACCGGGCCTCGAAGGATACGATCCCACGCCGGTCACCCTGAAATGCTGATCGAACGGCCCGAATGACGTCGCCGGCACTCCTGGAACTAATCGGGCTGCGAAAATCCTACGGCGCGCTTGAGGTCTTGCGCGGCGTCGACCTCGCGGTCCGCAGCGGGGAACTCGTGTGCGTGGTCGGGCCATCCGGATCAGGGAAGAGCAGCATGCTGCGCTGCTGCAATCGCCTGGAGGAACCGACGGCGGGACAGATCGTCGTGGACGGCGCGGAGATCACCGGCCCCGGTGTCGACGTGAACGCGGTGCGCCAGAAGATCGGAATGGTGTTCCAGCAGTTCAATCTGTATCCGCACCTGTCGGCCCTCGGTAATGTCACCTTGGCTTTGCGCAAGGTGCAGGGAAAAACGACAGCGGAAGCGCACACCCTTGGCCTCGAAGCGCTCACCCGCGTTGGCCTTGCGGAGAAGTCCGAAGCCTATCCAGCACAACTCTCGGGCGGTCAGCAGCAACGCGTGGCCATTGCCCGCGCGATCGTGCTCAAACCGAAACTCATGCTGTTCGACGAACCGACCAGCGCGCTCGACCCCGAAACCGTCGGCGAGGTGCTGAAGGTGATGCGGGAGCTGCGCGAAAGCGGCATGACGATGCTGGTCGTCACCCATGAAATGGGATTTGCCCGCGAGGCGGCGGACCGCGTCGTCTTCATGGACGGCGGCGTGATCGTCGAACAGGGACATCCTCGCGATGTTTTCGGCGCGCCGCAGCAGGACCGCACACGCGCGTTTCTGGCGCGCTACATGAGCGCCAAGTGATGGACGGCGTCGCCCGCCTTCTCGACACCTTCTTCAATCTCGATGTGGCGGCGCGCTACTGGCCGGAGATCCTCTCCGGCGTATGGATCACGGTCGTCATCGGCATCGCCGTCACGGTCACCGGGATCGGGCTTGGGCTTTCCCTGGCGATCCTCCGCGCGAAACAGATCCGCGCCATCTCTATTCCAATCGTGATTTTCGCCGATATCATGCGCGCGCTTCCGCCCCTCATCGTCATTATCATCTTCTACTTCGCGTTCCCCTTGATCGGCATTTCCATGTCCGCCTTCATGGCGACGTGGCTTTCACTTTCCCTGGTGCTTGCCGCGAATGCGGAGGAGTCGGTGTGGGGCGCACTTCTCAGCCTGCCTCGGGGACAGTCCGAGGCGGCGCGGTCCACGGGTCTTACATGGTGGCAGACCATGACCGCGGTGATTCTACCGCAAGCCTTCCGGATCGCCCTGCCGCCGCTGACCAATCGCGCGATCGCGGTTAGCAAGAATGTTGCGCTTGGCTCGGTCGTCGCCCTGAGCGAGGTCCTCAACAATGCGCAGTCGGCCACCAGCACCGCAGGGAACCCGACACCCCTTACCATGGCGGCCGCCGCTTACCTCGCGATCTTCATACCGGCGATGATGTACGCCCGCCGCGTCGAAAACCGCATGCAGTGGCGGACATAACCATGGATGCATTGCTGGAAAACTTCTTCAACATCGCCGTGTTCAAGGAAGTTTTTCCCTTCCTTCTGGAAGGCCTTCTGACGACGCTCGGTCTGTCCGCCTTAGTCATCCCGACCGGCTTGCTTGGCGGCCTTGCGGTCGCTCTCATTGCGACAGAGTGCAATAACCGCGCCGTCCGCATCTTGATCGCCGCCTATGTCGATGTGTTTCGTGCGCTTCCCCCGATCGTCCTGCTGATATTCATCTACTTCGGCGCGCCATTCCTGGGGATCGATCTGCCGAAACTGCTGGCCGTCGCGCTCGGCTTTCTCCTGAACAATTCCGCCTATTACGGCGAGATCTTCCGCGCGGGATTTTTGAGCGTTCCCAGAGGTCAGACGGAGGCGGCGCGGTCAACCGGGCTCACCCGCTGGCAAACCCTCGCGTACGTCGTCATTCCGCAAGCCACCCGCAACGCACTGCCAGACCTGGTCAGCAACAGCATTGAGGTTGTGAAACTGACCACCATCGCCAGCGTGGTGGCGTTGCCCGAATTGCTGCGAATCGCCCGCGACGCTCAAGCGCTGGTGTATAATCCTTCGCCCATTGTGCTTGCCGCATTGATTTACTTGGCACTTCTATGGCCGCTTGTGAGGTGGCTCAGCCGGCTAGAACACCGCAACGTTCTCGCGCGGTGAGCGGTAGGGGTAAACCCTAATACCGTCCGACGCTTCAGCGTCTCATATAGGGCTTACACCCTCACGAATGGCCCAATGCTCATCCTGATTGATACCGAGACCAGAGAACTTCTGGCGCGATTCACCAGCGAGACGCTGGCCCGATTGGCGGGCAAGGCGATCTCCGAGGAAACACATCGTCCTGTCACTCTGGCGACATCAGCCGTCAGGCCGCCCATTGCGCGCTTCGTGGATGGCGAAGAAATCCTCAGAACCGCGACCATACACTATCTGGATTAGCCCCTGTCCGGCGCACCGCGCGCCGTGGCTCACCCCTATTACATCCGGTGTTTTCGCTCCCCTTAGGGCACGGAGGATATTACTCTGCCGCCCACGCTCACAATTTTTGAGGGGGAATATTTATGAAAGCGATTCGTTTGGCCGTGGCCGCGATGGCCTGCGCGATGATCACTGCCGGTACGGCGTTGGCGGCTGACCAGGTCAACCCGGCCAAGTCCGCCGACATCAAATATCACAACTTGAAGCCCACGGATTTTCCGCGTTGGCACCAGATCGTGCCGAACGTCTATGCCTATGAAGACACCCTGATCACTCCTGACTTCACCTTCACCACCAACAGTCTGATCATCGTGACGAACGAAGGCGTGGTGCTGGTCGACGGTCAAGACAACGAGACGCGCGGAAAGGCCCTCGTCGAGGCCATCAAAAAGATCACGCCGCAACCGTTGAAATACATGATCATCGCTTCCGACCATGGCGATCACGTCGCCGGGCTGCCGGTCGTAAAGGCCGCGTTCCCGGACGCGACGTTCATTTCTTCGTCGGCGTCACTCAAGACGATGCAGGGTCAGAAGCGCACCGTGCTCCCGACCGAGCTGGTGGACGACAAGCGCGTGATCAAGCTGGGCGGAACAGACATCGAGATCCTGAATCTCGGCCGCGCGCACACCGGCGGCGATCTCGTGGTTTACCTTCCCGCAAGCAAAGTCATGTTCATGAGCGAGATCTACGACCGGAATCTCTTTCCGCCGATGGTCACTGGCTTTCCGACCGAATGGGTCGCGACCTTGAAGAAGGCGCAGACGATGGACGTCACCTGGTTCATTCCGGGTCACGGGTTCACGACCGGAACGGCCGCCGAACTGAAGGCCGATCTGCAGGAATTTACCAAGGCTGTGGAATTGGTCGTCTCGGAAGGCAAGCGTCTCCATCCAACCGGCGCCCTGTGCCCCAGCGAAAAGGATTGCCCTGCCAATGCGAAAGCAAATTGGGGGCCCTATGCGAATTCGACCGCAGCCGCCGGCCAAGCACCACGCGCACTGGCCCGCATGTATTCTGAAATCGAGGGCAAGTTACCGAAGTAAGGCGTTCAGCGCTTCTGCTGGATCGTAATTATCTTACCGGGCTGCACGCCGGCCTCGCGTTGAATGATCCTTCCCGTGGACGTGATGAAAGTCACCTCCACGGTCACGGGTTCGGACGATGCGAGGCCGAAGTGTATCGGCGCCACGCTTTGTGAATTGTAGCCATCCCCGGTGTTGACCAGACGCGTGCCCAAGACCTTGCCTGACTTGTCGTAGAGCCGGATTTCGGCGCCGGGCGCATATGTGCCGGCGGCGTCGCGCACCATCACTTGAAGCGACCGCTTGCGCGCGGATTCGGAGAGGCCGTTGCGAAGAAGGACATGCCGCGCGACCGTTTTTGAAAAGGCGTTGGTGAGCGAGAGGTCGAGGTCGCCATCGCCGTCAAAATCCGCCCATTGAACGCCATGGTCCGAAGCGTTCATCACCGGCGTAATGACATCCACGAAGCCCTTGCCCGTATTCCTGTAGAGCCGATTGACCGGCTCGTCGTCGTGATAGTCGGCAACGAAAATATCGACGAAGCCATCATTGTCGAAGTCGCCCCAGCTGGCGCCGACGTTGTGGCCGTGACCGGAGATTCCCAAGGTTTGGGCGACATCCTTGAATCCGCCTTTTCCATCTCCGCGATAGAGCAAGTTCTCGCCGTAGGTGGCGACGAACAGGTCGAGCTTGCCGTCATTGTCGTAGTCGCTGACGGAACAGCCAACGCCGCCTTCGTCCTTGGCGCGGCCCGGGCGATCCATTCCCAGACGCGGCGCGACATCGGTGAACTTCCCCTTCTCGTTCTTGTAGAACGCATCAGTGCCGCCGTCCTGATTGGCGACAAAGGCATCCAGGTCCCCGTCCTGGTCCATATCGAACCAACAGACGCCCACCGTAAATCGCTTGTCCGCGAGGCCGACCTTTTCAGCGATGTCCACGAAGGCGGCGCCATCGTTGCGAAACATGCGGTTCGGCCCGTTGCGATCGGCCATAAAAAGATCGAGATCGCCGTCCCCATCGAGGTCGATGAAGCTGGCTTGCCGTACGCTGGCGCCGGGCGCATCGACTCTCATCTTCGCCGCAGCCTCGGTGAAGGTGCCGTTACCGTTGTTGTGAAAAAGATAGCTGCGATTGAGCGTAGGCGGTGCCCCGGTTCCGGCAAATCGCGTGCCCACGTAGAGATCGACATTGCCGTCGCCATCATAATCACCCCAGGCCGCCGACCGGACTTCGATCGGCTTCAGAGACTCCGCATCCGCGCGCGCCACCGTGCCGAGGCCGGCCTGGGCCGAGGCGTCCGCGAAGACGCCTGCGTTGTTCTGGAATAGTTTCACGAGGCCGTACTCAAAAGCGACCGCGAGATCGAGGTCGCCGTCGTTGTCATAGTCGGCCCAGGCACTGGAGAGCGCATCGGTGCCCGCGAGCACCTCCGGCTGCACGATGTCGAAAGTGACGGGTTCGGCGCCGAACGCCATTCCCGGAGCGGTAGCCACCAACACGGCGAAGGCAATGAGGCGCATGGCGATCTCCGACAGAGGTCATACCTACGTCCCCTCACCATAGACGAATTCCGTCGGGGACGGCAGCGGTTCAGCGTCCGTAATAAGTCCGGCGACCGTATAACATCGTAATGTTTATGCGGCGGTTGAGGTAACCGTCCTTGAAGGTGATCGCGTCGGTCTCGTGAAAGAGATCGGAGTCAAAGATGACCGCCCGATTGGCGCGGTAGGGTACCTTCACAGGCTTGGCGCCGGTTCTGGCCAGGAACTCGCGCGTCGCGGGTTCATCGCCATTGTACTTGGTGGGGTCCCAGTCGTCCGGGGCGGTGACATCCCAAATAATGAGGCCACCACCTTCGGGATCCAAATTGGCCTCGTCGGGCGTGATCCAGAAATTCACGTTCACCGCGGCCTGGTCGGCGTGAATACCAATCCCCTTCAGCGTGCTGTCGTACTTAAACCCCCACATCATGCGCAGACGATGGTCTTCAATGATCGCGGGGAATACCTCGCGCAGTTCCTCCGCGATTTGCGCAAGGAGGGGACAGGCAAAGCCTTGTTCAGGCAAAGCCCCCAGATATCCATCTTTGTAGTTCTTGTGCCAGGTGGTGGATTCCCAGCAAAAGCGCCGCAAATTCTTCAGCGCTTCTTCGGTGAGAAGATTGTCGATCACGGCGATCCGCGGCTCGCGGGCGGACCACTGGGCAGTGGCGGCAGCGCGATTCCCCGGGTTTACGGCGTAACCGGGCACGCGATCTCCGGCCGCGAAGTGAAACGCGCCGTCCTTTAGCGTAACTCCCTCTGAGGCCAAATAGTCGCGCTGTTCGGCATCATGCCGCTGCTTATGAGCGGAAGTGGGCAACGCTGAAATCACCCCGGACGCCATCGCCTGACGCGCGGTTTCGGCCATCGCGCTGAGGCCGTCCGTCAGCTTGTTCATTTCACACAGCAGCCAGGCGCGTTGTACCGCTGCCGGCAGATTTGTCGGATCAATCGCCAGGGCTTTATCGACATTATCCAGGGCCTCATCGAAGCGGTACATCGTACGCAGTGTCAACGAGCGCGCGTACCAGGCTTCGGCATTCTGGGGTGATAGCGAAAGGGCCTTGTCGTAACTCTCCAGCGCCTCATCGACGCGTTCCAGAACTTCCAGCGTCTTGCCGCGGTTGATCCAGTCGGAGGCGTGCTCTGGCCTAAGGGCCAGCGCGCGGTCGTAACTGGCGAGCGCCTCCGTCATCCGTGAAAGTTGGTAGAACGCCGCACCGCGGTTACTCCAGGCCTCGAAGAGATCTGGCGAAAGCGACAGTGCGGCGTCGAAGGAGGCAATCGCCTCGGGAAAGCGCCTCAGGTCAGCCAGCGCGCTACCGCGATGGCACATCGCCGCGACGAAGCGCGGACTGAGCGCGAGCGCGGTATCGAAACTGCGCAGTGCGTCTTGTGCGCGTCCCAACAGCTGATAGGCCGATCCAAGACCGTCCCACGATTCCGCATTAGGTGTTATTGCGATGGCCCGCTCGAAAGCGGCGACAGCCTCCTCGGCGCGCCCGAGCCGGGCGAGAATAACGCCGCGGTTATGCCAGGCCTGAAGGTCGCGCGGGTTGGACGAGGTGATCTTCCCGACGCTGCTCAGCGCCTGCTCCAGACGGCCCTGGGCCAAGAGCAAGACGGTATGAAGGTGGAGCGCCTCACGGCTGCGCGGTTGCAGCTCCAGTGCTGCTTCGACGGCTTGTATCGCATCAGGCTTTTGAAGCTGATAGCGGAGCAGAGCGAATTGATAGCGCGCCGCAAAATTACGCGGCTCGGACTTCAGCACCTGCTGATAGAGGCTCTCGGCTTCAGAAAGTCTGCCGGCCTGGTGAAACGCAACAGCTTGATTGAGCACCGCTCGGGACGCCTTCGATGGAAAACGCGGGAGAGGGCATACTAGCGGCCCGCCCGTTCCCCGTCACCGCACCCCTCGGAGTTTGCGCTCCGTGCCGCTTACTGCCGCTGCGCGGCGGCGGGCGCGGCGTCCTTAGCCCCCGGCGTGGCGGGTCCTTGGGCCATGACCGCCGGCGGGTGGACGATGAAGACCTGCTTAAACTTCACGCTGATCGACGCCGAGACGGCCGTATTTTCGCCGGTCTGCGGGTCAGGATAGGCGTCCGCCACCTTGCGCAAGGACCGATAAAGGGAGGGCGAGGACTCTTGGCCATAGCTTTGGTGATGCGTCGACCAGTTCGTATTGACGTTGTAGTAGAAGCCCATGAGATCGACGTAGCCACCCATTAGGCCTTCGGCGCGGTCCGTTGCCAACCGAAGACGGAAGCGGACATCTCTGACCGGCAGCAATGGGTTGGTATTCGCCGGCTGCCCCGTCCACGGGAACACAAAGTCGGCGGTGTCGGTGGTCAACACGCCATCCTTGATTTTGCCGTGAAAGGTTTGGCGAAAATCCTTGCCCCAGCGCATGTCGATCCGCTGCGAACCGCCCGAAACCGGCTCACCCGTCGAATCCGTCAGCAAATCGTCCAGTCCGCGATATGTGTTCACCGTCACGTCGTCGTCGTTCAGAAGACTGTCGACGCCCGTGATCTCGACGAGGATGCGGTTATAGGTGAACTGCTGCATGAATTTGTTCTCGAAGTGGTAAGCGGTTCCTTCCGGACCGCGGTAATTCGAGATGCAGCCGATGGCGCGGTAGAGCTGATTGTCGACACCTTTCTCGCCGCCAGGACTGACGAAGTCTTCCGGGCTGACCTTACCGTCGAGGTCCATGCCAATCGCGACCGGTCCCTGCGCTTCATAAAACGGATAGGGCTCTTTCGTCGTCGAGGGATGCCAGGTCTCCCCTTCCCGGGCGAGATGGGTTTCACGGATCGTGCGCTTCGTGCCGTCTTCAGGGAAGAGCAGCTTGAATTGCTCGCGCGGCCCAAGATTGAAACCGTTCGGGCATTCTTTCTTGCCGTCGGCGCTTTGCAGGACCGACCAGTGCCGCTCGGTGAGGACGTATCCAATGGTACCGTTCTGGATAACGGCTACCGCATCGCCCGCCGCATGGGCCGGGCCGCCACCACCGGCGATAACCGCCGCCAAGACCGCAGACGATACGAGGAACGCATAGCGCATGAGGCGACTCCTTTGACAGGTCCGGCAGCGCATTCCTCCGCCGATGCTCCAGTATATCGCTTAGGAAGTAGCAAGTTTTGCCAATCGGAGGCTTTTTAACCCTCTGACATGGCATTTTCAGCCCTTGGACGACCGAATTCTGCATCCAGCTCCGGGCACCCTGTAGACCTGCCCCCGCTCGGCCCGCTTAGTGCAGCGTTGTTCGGTCGTCGGGACCGGACTCCACGATCACGCCGGTGTGCGGTTCAAACCAAAGCAGGTGATCGCGAACGCGCCTCACGCCCGGGATGTTCTCCGCGGCGACCCTCAGCGCCTGCCGCTGCTGGTCGTAGGTGATAATCCCCCACAGATCGACGACACCGTCCTTGACCACGAAATGGAATTGGCGCGGCACCCACCGGAGCTTCTCGATCGCGGATTGGAGCGCCTTGCTAACTTCCACATCGGATGTCGCACGTTCCGACGGCACACAGGATGCAAGGGCATGGAGAAGATTGGCGCGGGACAGGATTCCGACAACCTTGCCATCACGTAACACGGGCAGCCGCTTGACGCGTTTGCTCTCCATGAGATGCACGGCCGTGTCCAACAACATTTCTTCCGTTGCAACGACGACACCCCTTGTCATGACATCCGCGACGCGCTGCGAATGGCTGAGGACGTAATCATTCGCGATGGTCCCGACACCGAGCAGAAATTCCAACCAGCGCGGGCGGCGGCGCTCTGTGCCGAATTCCGTGCGGCGCAAAAAGTCACCTTCCGTCACCATGCCGACAAGTGCGCCTGACGAGGTAATCACCGGAAGGCCGCTGATATGTTCGCTCACCATGAGTTTGGCCGCATCAGCGACATGCGTCTCGGGGGTTACCGAGATCACCTCCTGTGTCATCACATCGCCGACCTTCATCGCGCCGTTCTCCTTTGATGTTCAATGATGAGACGGCGGCCTCGGGGCTGCGTTGATTGTGGTCAACAGTCGCGGTTTACGGGCATGATATAGGACTAAAGAGAACGAAAGCACATTTGGCCAGAGGGCCGCTCAGAGGATGCACGGTGCGCCAACGGTTCGCGATTTGTGTTGCGTTGTTATGTACTCTTTCTTCGCCCGGGCTTGCGGCGGAGGCGGGTCTCGAGAGCGCAGTCCAAGCAGCAGCGCGCTCAGACGAGGAACTCCACGAGCTGAACGCTCTCTATTCGTCGGCCGGGAACGCCGCTCTGTGGAATGACGCCTCCTCTCAAGCGGCGCTCCGTCAAGCGCTGAAGAACCTGGAGTCAGACGGCTATCGCGCGGTGGACGCGGACACTCTCTTCACCCCGAAAGGCCTCGCTGGTGACGTTCTGGCGACACGGACATTCCTGCGCGCGGCCCGTGGAATGGCAGGCGATCCAAAGATCACAAAATTGATACCGGGCTGGCATATCCCAGTACCAGAAGGGGACATCGTCACTGCAGCCGCTGCCGCTGTGCGCGCCAAAACGCTCGCTACGTTTTTCACTACCTTGCGCCCGTCCACGCCCGCGTACACAAGCTTGCTCGCGGCGTACGGACGCTACACGGCCTTGGCGTCTCAACCCTGGCCGCCGATACCGATGTCCGGCGCCCGCACCGTGGAAATCGACGACGCGAGAATGACCGAGATCAAGTCACGTCTTGTCACTCTGGGAGATCTTTCCGAAGCCGGCGCCTCCTCCGAAGACCTCGCGAAGTCCGTCAAGCGCTTTCAAGAGCGTCATGGTCTTGGCAGTGACGGGCGCATCGGTCCGGCGACGCTTGCCCAGCTTAATATCTCGCCGCGCGCGCGTATGGAGCAAATCGCCGCCAATCTTGCTTATTGGAGACTGCTTCCGCGCACCTGGCCCGAGCACTATGTGGTGGTGAATGCCGCGGCAGCCGCACTCGACGTGATCTCAGGTAATCAGAAAACGTTTTCCACGCGGGTCATCACCGGTGATCCCGCGCACCCGACTCCCGTCACCGCCGCGACAATCACAGCGGTCACGTTTAATCCTCCCTGGACGGTCCCTTATTCCATCGCCACCAAGGAAATCCTCCCGAAGCTCAAACGAGATCCGCTCTACCTTCAGCGAAACAGCATTGAAATTGTCGGACGCGAGGACGATCCCTTCGGGCAAACCGTCGACTGGAACGGCCTATCCCGCAGCCGTTTCCCCTTCCAGCTTCGGCAGCGTCCCGGGCCGGAAAATGCGCTCGGGCTGGTCAAATTCGAAATGCCAAATGAATTCGACGTCTATCTTCACGACACGCCGAACCGTTCGCTGTTTGCGCAGAACGAACGCGCGTTAAGTCATGGGTGCGTCCGCGTGGATTGCGCCCGCGACCTCGCCACACACCTGATTGGCGATCCTTCAATCTGGTTGACGACCGATCTTGCGCAGGCATTGGAAGAGGGCCGCACGCGGCGTGTGCCGCTCAAACAACCCCTGCCGGTTTTCTTGCTTTATTTCACCGCTTTCGTGGACGAAGACGGCGCCGTCAACTTCCGGCCCGACATCTACGGCCGGGATAAAGCGATGCGAACCGCTCTGGAGATGCCGTAAGAGAACGCCTCTTAGACTGTGACTGGAATCTCGCGCGCGATGTGAGCTTCGAGATCGGGCAGCGTCAAGTGTGTCCAGTCGCCGCAAATCTCCTTCTTGAGGCGCTTCTGCACGTCCTGGCCGACGATCTTCCGGAAATGCGCCAGCGCTTTCGGCGGAAGGACGACAACCACTTCGTCGAACTCGCCTTCGCGCGCGGCGACGCCAAGCGTCTCGGCGATCCGCTCCACAAATACGTCCTCGTGTTTCTGGTGATCGCCATGATGGTTGCCGGTATGTGCGATGTGGCGCGTTTCCGGCATATGAGCGGGCTGGTGCGCCAACCCCCGGGAAGCTTTCATGGTCCCGGCGGCAACTTTCGAGAGGCGGAGCGGTATGGCGTGGAGGTTATAGAACTGCGCCGAGTCGCCGTCGCCCACGAGAACCCATGTCGTCTTGGAATGCATAGACATTCAAACTTCCTTCTGCCTGCTTCATAAAGCTAAGCACTGGAAGCCAGAACGTTCGTTGATTTACGTCAACACATCGGCAACGTATGGCGAGGTTCAGCCGCGTGAACCGCGAACTCTGCGCAATAGGGCCTACTCGCGCGCGCCGGCAATCTGCTGTGCAGCCTTATAGAGATTGGTGGAGCGTGCACCGCTGCGGCAGTAGGCGAACGTCGGACCGCCGGCGCTACGGATAACTTCAAGCAAACCGCGTGCGGAGTCCTCAGTCATCTGGCCCGGCTGAATCGGAATGTAACGGTACAAGAGTCCATGACGCGCGGCTTCCGACCCAATCTCCTGGGAAGTCGGCTGGTCGGGCGCTTCGCCATCGGGGCGATTATTCACAAGAGCCTTAAATCCTTCGGCCGCGATCCCGGCGACGTCGGCAACTGCAATCTGACCACTGACCGCGAAGTCCGGCTCTAGACGATTGAACTGCATTTGGCCTCACCTTGCAGAAAGAATTCGAGCATCGCACAACGACGCACGAGCGCCCACCATCGCCTTCTGGTCGGCGCGCGTAATTTTGGCAGCAATCCCGACGGCTGTCACGCCGGCGCGTGCCGGCTGGATGGTCAGAACCGGCTATTTGCGCTTCATGCTCAGAATGTAGGCCACCGCGTTGTCGACTTCCTTTCCGGTGAGAAGGACGTTGATCATGCGGCCGTGCGGCAGGGTGAGGAATTTATGGAGCGACTTCTCCGTGGTCTCCGGCTTCTGTGCCACTTCGAAGAAGGATGGCGCGCCACCGGGCGGATTCTTCGGTGTCTCGCTGCCGGAGACATCATGACAGTTCTTGCAGCTAAAGTCGGTGACCTTCTTCCCGAGAGCCGCGTCGCCGGATTGAGCGAAGGCGCTGGGAGCGCACATTCCGATTGCACTAAATAAAGCGAGCACGCCGACGACGACGCTGCGCACCAGCGAGTTCGAGCCAAGATTGAACATTTGCCATCTCCTTAAAGGCCTCGACCATAAGGTAAGGACTAAAAACCTCGTTGACTTGGGTCAAGGAGAATAGCGCCCTCTTGTCCGCCCCCCGCGGCAGTAACTGCGCTACGGTTCCCGGAAAAGGGCTCCCAGCCCGCCAGGAGGCGGTCAAAAAAGAAGAAAACGCCGTTAGGCCCCACCTATCGTCTGGGGCTAGGGGTCGGCATGATGGGGCATGCGTTCCCGCCACACTCAGATTTCCGATCTATTTCGACTTCCGGACTCGGCAAAAGGACGAGGAAGGGTGAGCGGGACGATAGAGGACACCACCGAGCCAAGCCGCCGTAGGTTCTTGAGAAATTGGGGGATGCGTAGATGGCCAACTGGATGCACCGCAAGGAAATCGGCCAGGAAGAAGTCGCCGGTCATCACCGCCTAGCGCGCACACTGTCCTGGTGGCATCTCGTCGCCCTGGGCGTGGGCGCGATCGTCGGAACGGGGATTTATACGTTGATCGGCGTGGGCGCGAACCTCGCCGGACCTGGCGTCCTTCTCTCGTTCGTGGCGGCCGGTATCATCTGCGCGTGCGCCGCCCTGTGCTACGCAGAGGTCTCGACCATGATTCCCGCCTCCGGAAGCGCGTACACCTACAGCTATGTCGTCCTTGGCGAGATCCTGGCCTGGGTGGTCGGCTGGTGTCTGATTCTTGAATACTCCCTTGTGGTCAGCGCTGTCGCGGTCGGATGGTCGGGCTACGCCGTCGGGTTTCTCAAATCACTCGACATTGTGCTGCCCCTTGCGATGACCGCGGGGCCGCATGCCGGCGGGATCGTCAATGTCCCGGCTGTCTTCATTATCGCGTGCGTTGGCGGCCTCCTGATGGCCGGAACCCGCGAAAGCGCAACTTTGAATGCGATCCTTGTCGTCATCAAATTGGCGGCACTGCTCGTGTTCATTTTGGTCGCCCTGCCCCACTTCGATTTTTCGCATTTCGAGCCGTTCATGCCTTATGGATTCGCAAAACATGAAGTCGACGGCGTGCAACGTGGGGTGATGGCCGCCGCTGCGATCATCTTCTTCGCGTATTACGGCTTCGATGCGATTTCGACAGCGGCAGAGGAAGCCAAGAGGCCTGAACGCGATTTGCCCATCGGCATTGTGGGTTCGATGATCGCGTGCACGCTGCTTTATATCTGCGTCGCCGCGGCGGCGGTGGGATCGACACCGTTCACGGCTTTCGCCAATAGCCCGGAACCGCTCGCGCTCATCATGCGCGAACTCGGTCAAGGCGCGGCCGCGGCCGCCGGGGGTGCGGCCGCCGTTATTGCGCTTCCCACCGTCATCCTGGCGTTTCTGTACGGACAGAGCCGCATCTTTTTCGTGATGGCGCGTGATGGCCTGCTTCCATCAAGTCTGGCGGTCGTGAATGCGAAAACAGGGACGCCCATCCGGATCACAGCCCTGACAGCGGTGATCGTGGCTGTTCTGGCCGGTTTGATTCCGTTGGATGAGATTGCGGCGCTTGCCAATGCGGGAACCTTGGCCGCATTCATTGCGGTAGGCGTATGCGTTCTCGTCATGCGTCAACGCGAACCTGGGCGCGCGCGTGTTTTCCGCACGCCCGCGGTTTGGCTGGTCGCGCCCGTGGCGATCCTGGGCTGCCTTTACCTGATGTGGAGTCTGCCGACCAACACCCAGAAGTTCTTCCTTATCTGGAATGTGATCGGGTTGGCGGGCTACGTGATCCGTGGCGTCTTCGTGAAGCCGAAATCCGCCGCGTAATCAGAGCGGCTCAGGCTCGCCAAAGAGACCTTGGATCGGCTGGTGATGTTTGATGAAGGGTGACTTGATTACGACGTAGCTGAAGTATTTCTCGATGCCGAAGCCGCCTTCGAGCATTCCCTCGATGATCGATTGGTAGTGCACAACGCCGCGGGTGATGAACTTTAGAAGATAGTCGTAGCCGCCGCTCACCAAATGACATTCGATGACTTCGTCGATCTTTCGCACGCGCTGCTCGAACCTCGAAAAGTCGCCGCTGCGATGCTCCGACAGGGTCACCTCCGTAAAGACGATCAGGAACTCGCCGAGCTTGTTCAGGTTGATGAGCGCGCTATAACCGTTGATGTAGCCGGCGCTCTCCAGCCGCTTGACCCGCGTGAGACACGGACTTGGCGAGAGCGATACGGCGGCCGCAAGTTCGACATTCGTCATGCGCCCCGACCGCTGCAATTCCGCAAGGATCTTGAGATCGATCCGGTCGAGCTTCGGACTTGGAATCATCTGAACAGCGCCCCGAGCGAATGCCCCGATAAACCTAACATCGCGGGGCAAGCTTAGCGTATTTCACGGCGCCGCTAAACGGCGTCCGCGACGGCTTTTCCGCACGCCTCGGTCGACGCCGGGCCCTTCAGGTCGCGGGTACGGAAGGCGGGAACGCCGAGTGTCTTTTCGACCGCCGCGAGGATCGCTGCCGCGGCTTCGTGCTCGCCCAGATGGTCAAGCATCATGGCAGCCGACCAAATCTGACCGACGGGATTAGCGATGCCCTGCCCGGCGATGTCCGGCGCGGAACCATGGACCGGCTCGAAAAGAGATGGGAACCGGCGCTCCGGATTAATATTGCCGGACGGCGCAACGCCGATGGTCCCGGTACAGGCGGGGCCCAAGTCCGAGAGGATGTCGCCAAAGAGATTCGACGCCACGACGACGTCGAAACGGTCGGGATTTAGGACAAACTGCGCTGTCAAAATATCGATGTGGTACTTGTCCCACCTTACGCCCGGATAGTTCTCCGCCATCGCAACCACCCGTTCGTCCCAATACGGCATGGTTATCCCGATGCCATTGGATTTTGTGGCGGAGGTAAGATGTTTCTTGGGTCGCTTCGCCGCGAGTTCGAAGGCATACCGCAGGACCCGGTCGATACCGATGCGGGTCATGACCGTTTCCTGAATCACGATCTCGCGCTCTGTATCGCGGAACATGCGCCCGCCGACCGGGCTATATTCACCTTCGGTGTTCTCGCGCACCACCCAGAAGTCGATGCTGCCGGGCTCGCGTCCCGCCAACGGGCACGGCACGCCGGGCATCAGCCGCACCGGGCGCAGATTCACATACTGATCGTATTCCCGGCGGAACTTCAAAAGCGAGTCCGCGAGAGAAATATGATCCGGGACTGTGTCCGGCCATCCGACGGCCCCGAAGAAGATAGCGTCCACCGCGCCGATCCGCTCTTTCCAGTCCTGCGGCATCATGACGCCGTGTTTGACGTAGTAATCGCAGCACGCGAAGTCGTGCCATTTCTGCTTCAGATTAAAGCCGAAGCGCTTCGCGGCTTTTTCAAGCACACGAATACCTTCCGGCATGACTTCCTTGCCGATTCCGTCCCCGGGTATCACCGCGATCGAATAGCTGCGCGCCATGGTGCTCTTCCCGTTTCGTTAGGATTTCAAGCCGCCGAGATGGAAGGTCTTCATCGACTGATATTCCTCCATCCCCTCGCTGCCGCCTTCCCGTCCAATCCCTGACTGTTTTACGCCGCCGAACGGCGCCATTTCCATGGAAATGGCGCCTGTATTCAGGGCGACAATGCCGGCCTCGAGCTTTTCGGCCACGCGGAATGCCCGGTGGACGTTCTCGGTATAGAAATAGCTGGCAAGGCCGTATTCGGTCGCGTTCGCAAGTTCGATCGCTTCGTCCTCGTGCGTAAACTTAAATAGCGGAGCGACGGGGCCGAACGTTTCCTCACGGGCAAGGCGCATTTTCGGGTTCGCATTCGTCAAAACGACAGGCGCAACGAAGCGGGCCGGGTCGCTCTTGTGCTCCGCCATTGCATAACGTGTTGCTCCCAGACTCAGAGCATCTTCGACGTGAGCGTGCACTTTCTCGACTGCTGACCTGTTGATGAGAGGACCGATCGTCACGCCCGGCGCCGTGCCGTCGCCGACGACAAAAGCGGACACGGCTTTCGCGAGCCGCGCGGCGAAGGCATCGTACACACCTGCCTGGACAAAAATGCGGTTGGCGCAAACGCAGGTCTGCCCGGCGTTACGGAACTTGCTTGCCATCGTGCTGGCGACCGCGACGTCAAGGTCGGCGTCGTCAAACACGATCAACGGGGCATTGCCGCCCAACTCGAGACTAAGGCGCTTAATCGTGTCGGCGGAATTGCGCATCAGGAGCGCGCCCACGCGTGTCGACCCGGTGAAGGATATTTTTCTGACGGTCGTATTTGAAGTGAGTTCCGCGCCAATGGCAGTCGGCATTCCCGTGACGACATTAAAGACGCCCGCGGGGACGCCCGCGTCCGCCGCCAGCCTGGCCAGCGCAAGGGCGGTAAACGGAGTCAATTCCGACGGTTTCACGACGACAGAACACCCGGCGGCCAGGGCCGGGGCGCATTTGCGCGTGATCATCGCCGCAGGAAAGTTCCACGGCGTAATCGCTGCCGCCACGCCCACCGGCTCCATCGTCACAAGAATCCGGCGATTGACCTCGGGCGAAGCAATCGTCTTGCCCTCGATGCGCCTCGCCTCTTCGGCAAACCACTTCACGAAGGTTGCCGCGTAGCGAATCTCGCCGGCAGCTTCCGCAAGGGGTTTACCCTGTTCGGCGGTCATAATGCGGGCCAGATCGGATTCATTTTTCAGAATGAGCGCGTACCAGCGCTCGAGGACGGCGGCCCGTTCGGCCGCAGTCGTCATTCGCCAACTGCGAAAAGCTTCCGCGGCGGCGGCGATCGCGTCGCGTGTGTCGGCACCATCGCAGTCGGGAATGGTGCCAACGGTGTCCCCGGTCGCGGGGTTCTGGACAACGAGCGTCTTTCCCGATGCTGCGTCGCACCACGTACCGCCAATGAAAGCGCGGGTGGCAAACAAGTCCGGAGATTGAAGAATGGGCGGGGCCATGCGGAAGGTCTCCAAAGGGCGATGCCGCTGCGCGAAGCGCCAGCTTCCCAGAGTCTAAAATCTCCGGAAAAGCATTCGATGCCGGTTTCGGGCTGTCCTCCGGGAGATAATTCCCCGGTGATCCGGCCGAGTTTGGTGATGTGCCGCGGAATAAAGTCGGCCAAAACGCGGCGCCGGCGGCCACGACGGCCGCTGCCTGCGCACGTCCAGCCGCGATTATTGCTGGCGGAGCGTTTCCTGGTGAGCCTTCACTAGGTCAGACATCGAGTGGAACTGGAAGTCGACCTTGGGGCGCCCGCCGGGATCCATCGTGGCGCCAAAGCCCTCCTGCTCGTAGCGCCGATAGATCCAGCAGTTTGCCAGGCCGTGGCGGTTGGCTGGTTTGTGGTCGTGGAAAAGACTTTCCGCGACATGAAGAAGTTCGCTCTTCTTTATTCCGATGTTGGGAAGGTGATCGAACATGTAGGTGAAGTTCTGATCGGCCGGCTTATAGGTTCCAATGTCCTCGGCGCTGTAGATCGCATCGAACTCGACCTGGAGCCGCGCATTGCTGTGGCTGAAGGTGCGATTGTCGACGTTGGAGAGGATGATGAGCTTATAGTACTTCTTGAGATACTGCAGTGAACCCGGCGAGTCCGCGAACGCGGGCCAGTTGCGCACTGACTGACCGTAAGCCTCACAATCGTCGACAGAGGCCGGGACACCCCACTCTTCGGCGAGGCGCTTGTAAACGACGGGCAGCAAGTCGCGATAGAGCTTACCAGGGGTCACACGTTGCTGCTCGGACTCATGTCGCGCGTGGGCCTCGAGAATCTGGTTCCGGGTGAGCGCCGGCTTAACCTTTGATGTGAGCGGCGCGAGCGCGGCAACCATGCCCGACTCCCAATCGATCAGCGTCCCGTAGCAATCGAAGCTGAGGGCTTTAAAATCTGTGAGGCGCATGCGCTGATCCTTTTCAGAATGCGGCAACGATCCAAGAATGTTGGCCAGTCCTGTCCGCAGGTAACACCGGCCATCTGCATGGAATCAAGAATATCCGCGGGCTAGGCGACCCGAATGCTGTTTTGAGTTCTCGAAATAGCCGTTCTTGTCGTTCTCTTACGGTCGACTTGTAGAATCTGCTGCGAGTTTTGACTGGGGGCGCAAGGGCCGGCAACTTCGGTCGCCCCCGCCCCAGATCAATGCAGGCGCTGGCCGTTTGGGACTGCGATATTTGGGCGCACGAGAACGACCCCACCTTTTTCATCCGCGAAACCCAGGACCAGGCACTCGGAGGTGAACTTACCGATTTGCTTGGGGGGAAAATTGACGACCGCGGCGACCTGAACGCCGATGATCGTTTCAGGGGTGTAGTGAGCGGTGATCTGGGCGGACGACTTTTTCGTTCCGATCTCCGGCCCAAAATCGATCCACACCTTCAAGGAAGGCTTGCGCGCTTCCGGATAAGGCTCCGCCTTCACGACAGTTCCGGACCGGATATCAAGCTTAAGAAAGTCGTCGAATGTAATGGTCATGATCCCCTTCGCTCCAAGGCGTTTATTGCCTTTCGCTTAGCCTGTCCCAATTGAGCAAAAGTGCCGCTTTTGCCCCCACAACAGCAAAAAGTACCGCCTTGCCGTCCACATAATACGGTCACTCGCAACCGCATTGCAGGGGGAAAACGACCATGTCGCGCATGCTGCTCCGGCTCTCTTTTACAGCGGGACTCGTGGCGAGCGCCTTGGGGACGCTCCCGGTGCTGGCCGCTTCGGCGCCATCCACACCGGCGGCGCCTGAAGCTCGGCGTGACGCACGCGAAAATGTACCAGCCGCGCTGATCGGCCCTTGGAAGGCGGATCTCGAGGCCTCGAAATATCCCGGAAACAGCAAACCGCGCGTGGCCCTGCGCACCTTCGCTTACACAGAGGGTGGAAGAGTACTGGTCACCTTTATGACCGTCGGCGCAAACGGCGCCTATTCGACCGGGCACTGGGCGGCCCAAGTGGATGGCACGCCGGGCATCGAATACCACAGCGCCGCGGGGTCTATTCCGTACAACGTCGTCAGCCTCAAGAAGATCAACGAGACGACGCTCAATTTGACGGTCAGCCGGAACGGCAAAGTCTCGATCGAAGCGGTTTACACCCTTTCCGAGGATGGGAAGACGCTGACCTACGCTTACGGCGAAACCACCATCATTTATCGCCGCTGGGACAAGTTGGACTAACCCAGCCTTTGGCTACCTTGAAGATTCCGGAGAACTGCCGTGACAAAGACATCTGCCGTATTAGCCCGCCGTGAGAAGAACATCGCGCGCGGTGTCCTGACAGCCCATCCCGTTGTGGCCGCCCGCGCGCAGGGCGCGGAGCTCTGGGATGTTGACGGCCATCGCTACCTGGATTTCGTTGGCGGGATCGGCGTGCTGAATGTAGGCCACAATCATCCCCGCGTGGTTGCCGCCGTAAAGAAGCAGGTGGAAGATCTTTCGCACGCCGCGTTCCAGGTTCTGGCGTATGAGCCCTATATCGATCTTGCGGAGAAGCTGAACACCCTCGTCGGGGACGGCTATAAGAGCGTGTTCTTCACCTCCGGGGCGGAGGCGGTAGAAAATGCAGTTAAGATTGCCCGTGGCCATACCAACCGCCCCGCCGTGATCGCCTTTCGCGGCGGATTCCATGGACGCACGCTTCTCGGCGTCTCCCTGACCGGGATGAGCCAGCCGTACAAACAGAACTTTGGGCCCTTCGCGCCAGAGATCTTCCATGTCCCCTTCCCCAACGCCTACCATGGCGTCACGACGGCGGATGCTCTCGCGGCGCTGGACGAAGTGTTCGCGACCGACGTCATGCCCGATCGTGTCGCCGCTATTCTCATCGAGCCGGTGCAAGGCGACGGCGGTTTCCTCCCGGCACCCAAGGATTTCATGGTCGCGCTGCGCGAGATCACGAAAAAACACGGCATCGTCCTGATCGTTGACGAAATCCAGACCGGGTTCGGACGCACCGGTAAGATGTTCGCGTTCCAGCATTCCGGGATCGATCCTGACCTCGTCACCGTGGCGAAAAGCCTGGCGGGCGGGCTTCCGTTGTCCGGCGTCGTCGGCAAGGCGGCAATCATGGAAGCGCCGTTGCCCGGCGGCTTAGGGGGCACCTACGGCGGTAACGGCCTTGCCTGTGCCGCAGCGTTGGCCGTGCTGGAGGCCTTTGAAAAAGAGGATCTCATCGCGCGCGGCGAAAAGCTTGCGGCGCGTCTTGCCGACGGCCTGAACCGGCTGCAGCAGAAACATGCCTTCATCGGGGAGGTGCGTGGCCTCGGCTTTATGCTGGCTATCGAGATCGTCACGGATCGGGCCAGTAAAGGTCCCGACGCAAATCGTGCCCAACGGATCGTTGAGGAAGCGCGTAAAGGGGGCCTTCTCATCATCAAGTGCGGCGTTCACCGCAATGCGATCCGTTTCCTCGCTCCGCTTGTGGCGACCGAAGCGCAGATCGACGAAGCTCTGAAAATTCTGGGCGACGCGCTCGAGCGGGCCTAAAGAAAAAGCCCCGGCGCTATCCAGCGCCGGGGCTAATCTTTGGCTTTTCTCTCGATCCGCTAGACGAACTCGTAAAATCCATACGCCTTCGGCCGCAGATCGTTGATCGCGCGGTAGGCTTCTCCGATGGCCGACTGGACCAGGCTCGTTCCAGCCGCATCGGAATTGCAGATGGCGATCCGCCCGAACTTCTGGCGCGCGATGACGGTCGGCGACAGCTGATCGTAGGCATCCGCCTCGTTCACCATATTGCGGCCGGTGGCAAAGCCATGCGGCCAGCGATTGACAGTGATTGCAAGAATGTCGCGGGCGGGATCGAACCCGCCACCGGAAAGCGCGCCGGCGGCCATGCTTCGCACCTTCCGTTCCCAGAATTCGAAAGGTGTGTCGAGCATGCCCGCGCGAACCATGCGGAACTGGTCATCATTGGGCGTACCCACCGGCGGAGGATTCCCCTTCGTGAGTTCCTTGACCATCTGCATGTTGGACAGAACCCCGGAGTTACTGCCGGTGTTGTAGCTGACCAGCACCGGCTCCGACGGGTCGCGAATAGGCTGCATCATGTTGTTGACCAGCGTTCCGCCGCTCATGTTCATCGTTCCAAAGAACGAATTCGGGCACACGATGTTTGCGACCTTGAGCTTTGCAAAGGCTTCCCAATTGCGGAACATCACGTTCGTTTGTTGATTGACCGCACGCACCGCCTGGTGAAGGGCGGTCTTCTGTTGCTCCGGGAGGTCCGGGCACAAGTACGGAATGATGTTGTTCATGCACGCGAGAACCACGTTCTTCCCGATGACGCTCTTATGGCGGCCACCATTGATATAGGTGACCTGAACCTCGCGGCCTTCCGGCTCGAACTGGGGTAGCTTCTGACCGACGTGCTTAACGCCCGTCACGATGCTGCTGAGCCGAATGCGGGCCATCGCAGACGGCTGATCCAGCAACGCGTAGTTGACACGTTCGTGCTGGATCGCGCGCCAGTCACCGTCCGGAAGAGTGCCCGGGATCAGCGAGCGGACAATGAGACGCGCGAGATCGGAGTTTCCGCAGACCCAGTTGTAATCGCTTGCTTCATGCTCCGGGCCTTCCGGCGACCAATGCGGCCGCTCCAGTCCGAGCCCCTCGAAGCCTGGACGATAACGGAAAAAGGCGAACCAGGCGGTGCACATATCGTTGCCCAGACACCATGCGCCGCGCGCGTAGGTCAGCAGTTCCGGCGAGAACTTGGCGACCTTGAGCAGATAGTCGTGGTAGGTCATCGAACGCAGGGCGGTGTATTTCGCGTCCGCCGACATCCCCGCCATATAGTCCGTCTTGCCCTTGTAGAGCCGGAGGACTTCTTCCTGCATCTTTGGGGTCAGAAGCGTCTGCTTGAGATACTCAGCGCTCGGATTTGTGATCGATCCGCCGGTCACCAATTGATCGCGGCCGTAGTACTCCTTGTTGAAGTACGTGGCGGGACCAAGCTTGATGTCGGTCTGCAACCCGCGCTGACGTGGGTAACGGGGGTTCTTCCAGTCGACATTCATGTCTTCAAGGAGACTGATTGCATCCGGCGTCCACTGCGGCGGCGCGACCAGATAGGACGAGCCACCGTTCGCCATCAGCTGACGGCCATTGTGAAGGAATTCGTTGCGCTTCGCGTGCCCGCCGAAGTCGTCATGATTGTCCAGGATGAGAATCTTCGCGGACGGGCCGTTCTGTTTGCGGAAGAAGTGGGCAGCGGATAAGCCGGACAGGCCTCCGCCGACAACAACGAGGTCATAGGTCTCGCCGGTGGCTTCAGGAGACGCGAAGCTTGCGCCGTCGCGCAGGTCGTGCGCTGCTTCGAACGCCCCCGGATGAGCGCCGCGCATGCCGGTACGCAGCGGTGGATAATTGTCAGGGGTCGGGGCGGCCGCTGCCGCGCCCGCTTGCGCAAGAGCCGCATTCGCTCGGCCAAGGGCCGTCGCGCCGGCCGTTGCAACGGCGACGCCTTGCACAAAATCACGCCGGGTAATCGCCCGGCCCATGCCGAGGTCGCGGTCTTCACCGTTCATCTCATCCTCCCTCTCGACACTGCAAGGGCGGAGCCGAGGCCTTCGCCCTGACGCACGGTCGCTATGATACAAAAAAAGGGCGGACCGTGAAACGGCCCGCCCCTGTTTACCCTTAGTATTTGACGTCGATTCTGGCGAAGTAGAAACCGCCCTGGAAGTCCACGACACCGTCGGCGTAGATGCTGCCGTTACCCGAGCTGATCAAGTTGGGTGCCGGGTACTTGTCTCCAATGTTCTTGGCACCGATCGTGAAAGTGTAGTGCTCATTGTAGGTGTACTTACCTTCGAGGTCGAACTGCGCCAACGTTCCATGCCGTTGCGTCGCGAACGGCGTGGTCGTGTTTTGACGGGTGTACGGGCCAAAGATGTTGGCGCGCGCCATGACTTGGAAATCTCCCATCTCATGGGTCGCAGTCAGGATCGAGCGCCACTTCGGCTCGTTGTTCTCGAAGTTGAAGATCGACTGCGCATTGAAGAGGCCGGCAATCTTAACTTCTTGGATCTTGTACTTGTTCATATTGAAAGAACCGACGAGCGACGTGCGCTGGCCGTTGTCCCAATTGAACCCGTAGGTCGCCACGACGTCGAAACCACTCGTCCGCGAATTGAAGGCGTTCTGGAAGAAGCGGACGTTCGAGATGCTGTTGCCCGCGACAACACCCGCGGCGACGAGTTGGGCCTGAATGGCCGGCGTCACTGGGATATTGCTGGTGGACCAGATCTGATCGGTAATGTCGATGATGTAGCCGTCGATGGTCACGGTGAATCCGGGGATAGGATTCGCCGTAAAGCCCAACGAGTAGTTGACCGAGTTCTCCGGCTTAAGCGGCAAGGCGCCGAGGAACTTCGAGACCGGATGCTCGGTCGGGAAAATGCCGGCCAGCAAAGACACCCCGTCGACCGAGCTGATCGAGACCGCTGTTGTATTCAGCATGCCCGGCGTGGGGGCCCGGAAGCCGGTTCCGACCGAACCGCGGATCCCGAAACCGTCGGCGATTTCGAAACGTGAGGCGAATTTACCGTTCAGCGTATCGCCGAAGCTGCTGAAATCCTCGTAGCGACCGGCAAAGTCGATAAACCAACGGTCGGTGACGTCCACCGCCGCTTCGACGTAACCCGACTTACTGTCGGCGCGGAACTCGCCCGCCAGCTCCGGCGGAATCCCGTTGAACACGTTCGCACCCGCCGGCAGCACGCGATAGACCGGGTCGGTCGCGACGTTACACTGAATACCCTGATTTTGCGGCGCCGTCGGGCGCAGCGTGCGGCTGGCGACCGCGGTTTCGTTCGTGCAGAAGTCGAACGGGTCGGCGTTAGCGAAGATGCCGGCTTCGTACGATGCCTTCTCCGTCGAAATGATGGTGTAGCCTTCGTTACGGTATTCAAGACCGGCACTCAGGGCGAGCGGACCGTGCAGCCCGACTTCCTTCGACCACGAAAAATCGCCGTTGAAGGAATATTCATCGGCGCGGAAGTCGAGGGACGTGAAATTGCGCTTCGTGAGGGCCTGCGCCGGTCCATAGGACGCGTTCATCGAATCATAGACTTTGTAGACGATGCGGTCGTGGCCGTAACGCGCGCTAAGATCATAAGTGGCGTCGCCGCCCCCGAATGAGAAGTCGCCTTTCGCGCCACCGGCAAAGCTATAGTCGGTGACAAAGCCGCCGAAGCTCGGGCGATAGCCGGCCGGGAACATCTCGTTGAAGCGGAAGACGCGGCCGGTTTCGAGACGGATCGGCGTATCCAGCACGGGCTGACCGCCGGCGGGATAGCGGTAGTTTGCGTCCGCGATCGCCTTCGAGTCCGAGTAGTTCGCAAAGCCGTAAAACTGGATACCGCCCGAGGTCGTATATCCACTGTTTACGAAGAAGCGCTTTGCTTCGGAATCCGGCGCACCCTGGCGTTGGATGGGATTGCTCAGGTCGACCAACGACGCGTAGAGCGGGTTCGACGCGGCATAGGAGATCGCGTCAAAGGGAATGCTCGTGAACTGTTTCCCGCGGCTCGTCCGATTGTCGGAGTTGAATTGGCCCGAGACGTTGATGAAACCGCTATCGCCGACAGGCAAGCCGACGTCGCTGGCCAGCAACAGCTGGAAGCCGTCGCCCTTGTAGTACTGGCCCGTTTGCGCCGAAAACTCGATACCTTCGGACGCGTCTTTCAAGATGAAGTTGATGACGCCGGCGATCGCGTCGGAGCCATACTGCGCGGCCGCGCCGTCGCGAAGGACTTCGACTGATTTGATGGCGATCGCGGGGATCACCGCGGCGTCGGCGCCCTGCGAACCTGAACCGGCCGTCCCGACCGAGGCCGACTTATGGCGGCGCTTGGAATTTACCAGGAGAAGGGTTTTGTCTTCGGACAATCCGCGCAGGCGGATGGGACGAATGAAGGTGCCGGTGTTGCTGTTGACGTTGCGGTTCACCGCGAACGACGGCACGACCGCCTTGAGGATGTCGAGCGTGTCGCTGGAAGGAACCGAACGGAGATCCTCGGACCGGAAGACATCGATCGGAACCGGCGAAGATTCAACGGTGCGCGCCGCTCCGCGGACGCCGGTGACGACGATGGTTTCCAACTCGGCGGAGGCCGCTTGTTGCGCCTGCGCCAGTTGCTCCTGCGCCAGCGCCGGCACCGCGCCAGCGACCAACAATGCCGCAATTGAAGTCGTAGCTAGAAAGCCCGCCTGTGAACGCCGCTTCATAGTTGATACCCCCGATATAAGTAGATTCCCCGTACTGCGTAATTACGCCCCGCAACGCTGCCTGAGCTTCCACCACCGGCGGGAGCCCAGCTTCGGGGCCACTTACGCTCTACTGCAATGGAGCGTGCGCCTGGATTGCTGGCAGAATTAGCCGAAGTGTCACTTTCACCGGTGAAACTGTTCGAAAGCACCGGCCCTCGCCGCAATAAAATGCTGAGCTCTTGGCCTCTGTGTGCGGCGCAAAATCGTATCGGACGAGCCGTCCTTCGCGAGATTTGGCGTTGATCTGCGGACTCAAATGAGAGCCGCTGAAAAACGGTTTAGGGAAGTTAACAACACTCGTTATGTGCAGCGCAGGAAGCCTTTCCAACAGGGGAGCGGCGTTCGTCTTTGACTACCCTCTGCGAAAGAATCTATCGCGCGGCGGAGACCAGAGCGCAGCTCGGCGCGGACCGATCCTTACGGGGTCGCGACATGCCAGAAGAGGGCCGCGCCGGTCGATCCACCCGCTTCTACGGCGGTGTACCGGGCCGGGGCTTCGCCGTCGACGAGGTCGTAGATGTCGTTGCCATTCACCTCGCCCGGGCCCTTATCGTGAACGTAGGTGTAGAGGGCATAGCCCTTATACTCCCACTGCCTTCGCCCATCGGGCCGCTGCAGGATCTGCCAGAAGCCGCCGGCGCGGGCTTCCGGAGGGGCAACGAAAGGCTGCCATTCCTTGAGACACTCGGTGTCGCAGCCGTGGATGCCCTGCTTTTTTCCGACGGCATATGAACCGGGCAACCCGTCGCGGACATTGTGCCCGCCGAGCTGATAGATGAACGGGTTGCGCGTGTAGAGCGTGCGGCCATCGACGCTCAGTACCTCGGCGATCGGGGTAATCTGAACGGACACCGCCGGGGGCATAAAGTAACGCGCGGTAAGACCGATTTGCCACTGCGGCCCGGCGTCGGCGGCATTCGCGTGGCCCGGCACGATATCCTTGGTTGAGGTGTAGAGGGGCATTCCTCGGAAGGCCCATTGGCTGGTCCCATCCTTTCCGGCCACAACCGTGAAATCACCTACACGGACGGCGCGCGCCGGCGCGGCGACGGCCGCCCAATATTGCGGGCAAGGGCCATCACAGCCACCATCCCTTTTGGTTTGCGGCGCTTTGCCGCGGTAGAGATAAATCGTCATCCCCCGGCGATCCACAAAGCCCTCGCCGAAAGCGTTGGAGATTTGCGCGACCGATATGCCGGGAGGCGCCGTGATCGCTTCCGGCTCATAAACGACGAGATCCCAGCTTTGGAGATCGACCGGCGATGAAGTCCCCCCCTGTGGCTGAGGTCCTTTCTGCCCAGCGGCGGTACCATCGCTTTCTTTGGGCCGTATGCTTGCCCTTACCGAGGCCACCACGTCCGCGAAATCTTCCGCGATCCGCGCATCGTCGGCGGCTTCACTCAAGTCTTCGTAGGGCGGATCCCCCTCGTGGGTGAAGAGCGGTTCTCCTTTATAGGCCCATTGATTGATCCCAGCGTCGAAGGTGACAATCGTCCAATCCCCGTATGGCGCAGCTCCCTTCAGAACGGGCAAAGGACGCCATCCCTTCATGCACGCCTGATCGCAAATGGTGGTTCGATCGTGTCGGGCGTAGACCTTCATTCCATGCTCATCGCCCAGCCGAAAAACGTTTTGCGCCGAGCGCCGGCCACCCGAGCGCTCCTTAACCAGCGTGATTCCCGCAGGCGTCGCCATTGACGGCTCGTCGTCGGCCGCCCCGGCCGGCGTGCCCATCCCGAAGGACACGGCTAGCGCGGCGGCGAGGAGCCATAGCTTGCCCGAGGATCCGTCGACAGCGCTCACTGTAACCTCCGTTATGCGAGCACTTCGGAAAACGGCTTGGACGTCTCGTTGCCGTCCGCACCCCAAGACTGCACCGGAATTCCGATGGCCTGCTGGAGAGTCAGTCCAACACGCGCCGGCGTATCTCCGGGCGCGGCCAGGTGGTAGCCGGTCTTGAGCCGACCATTGGCGCCACCAATGGAGAGGACCGGAATATTGTTGCAGGCATGCGTTTTGGCATATCCCACGTCCGTCGAAATCAAAATGACGGATCGATCCAGCAGCGTTCCGTCGCCCTCCCGGATCCCGTCCATCTCCGCCACGACATCACGCAACATCTCCATGTAGCGCTCCTGGAACCACGTGGTTATGGGCTGGTACCCGACCTGTGCATCTACGGGTTCTTCATGGCTGAGGATGTGATGGGTACTTGCGACACCCGCTTTCCTCAAAGTTGAGCCAGCTTGAGAAATGGCGACATTGAAGACACGCGTTTGACCACAGGCCAAGGCGTGGGCCAAAAGCCGCGCGAACAACTTATTGCTTTTGCGCGCAGCCTCAACGTCGGTACCAACCTCGGTATCCGACGGCGCCGACGGCACGCTGCAGGCGGCGAGCGGGGCCGGTTTCTGCAATTCCACACGAAGCTGGTTCTCGAGCTCACGGACGGAGGTGAAATACTGATCGAGCCGATGCCGGTCTTCGGCGCCGAGACCGCTCAACACGCGCTGCCGATCCTCCGACACATAGGAGAGAGCGCTGTGGCGCAATACCACATCTGCTTCAGGTGTGAAGTCGGCGGCGTTGGGATCGCGGAATTCTTTGCCAAATATCTTCCCGTAGAGTGCGAGCGGGGAGATTTCCGATGGATTGGCGTCCGCGCCGCGATTGCTCCAGCTTGTCCGTGGATTTCCATCACAAGAGACTTCAATTGAGCGGAATCGGGTGCGGCTCCCAATCGCGTCGGACACGATCGTATCGATGCTTGGCAGCACTTTGCCCTTGCCGCCGGGAGGAGGAGGCGCAACGCCGTTGTGGATGATTTTGACACCAGAATAGTGTGCTTGGTTCCCCTTCTCGTCGAACCGGGCAACAAGCCCGCTATACACATTGATCTTGGAACTATAGTCCGCGAGGACCGTCGCCGGCCCTCGGAGGCTGTAGCCGGCACCGACGGTCCTCGGTTCCCATTGTCCCGGGTTAAATCCTAAGCCGTAGAACCAGGTCCCGAAGCACACCGGCAGCGGATCGCCGGATGCGAGCGCCGTTCCGGACGCGTTCAAGACGATGTCGAGCAACGGCAGACCGACCGCGACCACTGATCCACTCAGCATGCCGCGCATAACACGGCGCCGACTGATTGATCCGCTTCCTTGCATAGGGCCCTCTGCTTTCGCCTGCGAAAACGCCTGTTACTTCTTCATGCTCTCGTCGCCGGTGGTGGCGAGCGGTACGCGCTGGAACGCCTCATCCAGAGCGATGAGCCGCATCAGATCCGGCAGCCTGTGGCCTTGTGCCGCAAAATCGGACTGAAAGCGGCGGATCAGTGCCGTGTCTCCGGCATCGGCTGTTTTGCCGATGGCGAATGAATATAGACGCGATACGACGCATGAGGTGAGCGCGGGACTGTCATGAATCGCCCGTGCGAGCCCGGCCGCATCGGCGAATTGGACACCGTTCAGCTCCCCGCTCGTATCGATCTTCACGCGATTTTCCGTGGTGCGGAATGCTCCATCGGAATCGAAATTCTCAAGCGCCAGACCGATGGGATCGGTGATTTTGTGACAGCCCGCGCAGACCGGTGAGCCTAGATGCGCCTGGACGCGGTCGCGCGCCGTCCGAAAAACGGGATTGTTCGTGTCCTGCACGACAGCGAAGTCAACGTTGGGCGGCGGCGGCGGTACCTTTTGACAAAGGAACAACTCGCGGATGGCTTTGCCACGCAAGGTCGGCGACGATCGGCCCGGGTGCGAGTGCAAGGCTGCAAAGCCCGCTTGCGTGAAAAGGCCGACGCGCGGATCGCCTTCCGGGTAT
The DNA here is from genome assembly GCA_041905525.1 of Rhodospirillaceae bacterium. GTDB lineage: Bacteria > Pseudomonadota > Alphaproteobacteria > Rhodospirillales > Rhodospirillaceae > SHVO01. The sequence continues at coordinate 30,534 of JAYRKY010000008.1, read as the reverse complement.
TCGTAAGCGACCCACTGTGCAGGAACGCCGTTGGCAAAATCGTTGGCTGGATTGGGGTTTACCGTGACCTGGTACAGAGCGGCCAACTGTGGCGTTAGAAAGGTCCTCCGTGTCGTGAATAAATCCCGATAGTCGCCGTTTCTCGTGACGACGTGATCGACGATGGTACGAAGCGTCTGTTCTTTGGCATCCTCGACGAGCTTTGCCGCGAATTTCGGATAAATCGACGTATCCTTCGCAAGCGTGTCGAACTCCTCGAAACCGTACATGTCCGAAAAAAAGGCACGAACCCCATCGGCCAATCTTGGGGATGCGATCAGACGGTCGACCTCCCGAGCAAGCCCACGAGGGGTTTGTAGCCAGCCCTTCCCCGCCGCCTCCAGAAGCTGATTATCGGGAGAGGTGTTCCAAAACAGAAAGCTCAGACGAGAGGCTAAAGAATAACTATCGAGCCGGAAGGCGCCTCGTTTTTTCGGGTCGGGTTCAACGACGTCCTTAATGAACAAGAAGTCGGGCGACACAAGCATCAGGTTCAGGCTTCGCTCCAGACCCCGATAGAAATCCTGCAGTGTATCGGCTGCGTTCCCCGCGACCTTCACATATCCAGACAGCTGTGCTGCTGTGAGTGGGCGACGGAAGAGGAGCGTTCCGACCGCATCCAGAAACCCCGCAGCGCATTTATCGTCGCGCATCGTCGGGTACGCCGGGGAACACGGAACAAGAGCTGCGCGATGTTGAGGATCGACCACCTGCCTCGCGATGCTTTGCGCCATGGCATCGTATTGCTTCAGGCCGGTTGCAGTAATGCTGGCCGATGCCGCTCCCAAGGCAAGGAGCCCGTCGCGACGAATCGGGGGCTCGAAATTGCCCGTCGCGATCACATCGCTTCCGAACACATCAGCGATGACGTTCTGGTACTGAGCGGGCTGGAGCCGCCGCACAACGGCCGCGCCTGAAACCTGTGGAGGCTCCCCGCGCGCCTGCGACAGCGATGTAAAGCCAAAGAGGGTGAAAACACCTACTATGGCGATAGCAGCAGGAACGGTGTGGCGCGACCTCAATAGGATTTCTAAGCGCGCCATGCCAGTTAGTTCCTCTCTACCGCGCTTCGGGAAGAGATGTCGCCTTTGGCCAGCTTTTTCCGCTGGTCGCCGGGAACCTCTTGCGGGGGTAGAACACGCGCTGGTACCGCTTCGATCCGGAATGTCGATGAGATCAGCGTATTCTGGCCCGTGACGGGGTCCGGCGCCGCGTCTGCATGCTTCCGCAGGGCGTAATAGGCGCCGGGGACATCCAGGCTGGATTCCTCGGAAGATGTGCCGTGACTGGCGATCAGCCAGTAGTAAGACTGCCAGGCGATGTATCCGCCAAGGTACCCGGCCAGCTCCCCATTTTCATCGATCGAGAACCGCATGTGGGCATTCTTGAATTTGTATTCAGGAATAATGCCGGCCTCCGCCTGCATATTGATATCCTGAGGCTCGACCGTGATGATGCCGTTCTTGAGATGACCCTTGAGAACGTTGCGCGAGCGTTCGGTGGGTTCCATGACATAGGTGGCGTCTGCGAGCGGCTTCGATTGGGCGTCGCGGTAGGCGTAGCGCAAAGAGCGCGTAAAGGTCACCGTGACCGCGCCGTCTTTACTGAGATCCTCACCCGCGATGGTGATGACCCACGCCGGCATTGAATCGGACCCGATGTCCCACCGCGTCATTTCATAGTAGGGACGATCCGGCAGATTGACGTGATACATTTTCGAGCACCCGAGCGCGCGAAACACTTCGTTATCGACGCCGGTTGTATGGGTTTCCGGGTCTTGGAATGATTTTGCACCGGACTTACCGTCGAGATCGAAGCCGAAGGCAAATTTGCCTTCGACCGGCTTCAATTGCGGATCGGGAACAGACAAGGGGTAAAGGTAGACGTTAGCGGGCTTGCCATCCCTCTTTCCGCGCATCTGCATCAGTTTGCGCCATTCGCGCCCGTCGCTGGTAATGACCTTCTCTGCTTCCGAGGGTGTGAAGCCCATCTCGCCCAGGCTGCGTGCCCAAATCTGGATGTTGTCCGGGTTGATCCCTCGCGGACAGCTGTCCTTGTCAGCGTAGCCGGCGGTGTGGAACCAGCTCACAACGAAGCCCTTTGTCTCCGTCGCCTGTACGGATGTCGCAAGTGCCGACCAGACAAACGCCGACGCAAGTCCAAGCCGCGGGATATCCTGAAGCAACATCGCGTTCTCCCTTCGGTGGGATCGCAGGAGGTCACGGCCCGAAACCACGGCTTGGCTCCGCCTCTCGCAGGAACCCAACACCGAGGTTACGTCCGCTCTGCCTCGTGAAGCGTGCGCCCGCCAGACTAGCAGGAATCGCCGTAGTGTCGCTTCCGCCGGATAAACCGTTCGAATGCCCGGGGCGCCGCGCAATAAAATGCCGGGACGCTCAACCTGGGTGCAGCGCAATAGCAGGCAGCCCTTTAGGCGGCAGGGAGACGGCCGTTACACCGTCCCGGCGCTGGTAATAGCCAATCTGAAAAGTGCTTTAGAAGAAATCAGCCCGTAACTGGTATGGCTGACGCCGTACCCGGGAAGACCACGAAAAAAAAGCGGCCCACCCCAAAAGGCGGGCCGCTCGGAAGAAACAGGTCGATCTACTTCTTCATTTCGACGAAAAGGACGCGATAAATTTCTGAAACGACGAATTCGGGCGGCAAAGGACCTTTTTGAGCGCCAAGGCGTAACCGTAGGCGCGGGGGTCGAAGGAACTTCTCGCGCCTTATGCAACGAGCTTCCCGATAAACTGCTGGACCTTTTCCTCAAGAGCCTCGCTTTGCGTGGCAAGGAGCGTTGCCGCCGACGATACCCGCGTCGAGACGCGCTCGGTGCCCATCGCCGCCTGCGACACCCGCTGAACGTTGCTGGAAATTTCCGTCGTCCCTTTTGCCGCCTCGTTGACATTGCGCGCGATCTCATTCGTCGCCGCAATCTGTTGCTCGACCGCCGCCGCGATTGCGGCCGCGGCTTGTTCTATTGAGGCGATGGTCACCGTGATGGTCTTTATAGCCGACACGGTCTCGCTTGTTGCGCTGTTCATCTCTGCGATTTCGGCGGCAATATTCTTTGTCGCCGACGCCGTCTGCATCGCCAGTGATTTCACTTCGCCCGCGACCACCGCGAACCCTTTACCGGCCTCGCCTGCCCTGGCGGCTTCAATCGTCGCGTTGAGAGCCAACAAGTTCGTCTGTTCCGCAATGTCTTCAATCAGCGCAAGGACGGTCCCGATTTTATTGGTCGCCTTCAGGAGATGCTCGACGGTTGCGCTTGCGCGGTGAGCTTCCGTCACCGCGTCTCTCGCGGTCGCGGCGGAATGAGTCATTTGCATTCCAATTTCGCGGCTCGACGCGGTGAGTTGCTCGGTCGCGCCGGCAACCGACTGCACGTTCGTGGCGGCCTCTTCTGTCGCGCTTGCCACGATAAGGGATGCATCCTTGGTGTCGCCAACCGCGGAGGTCAGGTTATCGGCGTCACTCCTCATCGTTTTGGCGGCGTCACCCACTCTCATTACGACCTCCATAACGGACGTCCGGAAGTCGTCGGACACTTTTTGGAGCCGCTCGGTGTAGGTGCGTTTGTTCTCGTCAAGGTAAACCGACACGGCGAGATCCATATCCAACATAACGGCTTTGCTCACGGCCTGCAGGAGCGCCTCGGTCTTGTCTTGCGCAGTCTTGGGGTGGAATCGGCTGAGGTAATGATGAGAAGCCAATCGATAGAGGTGATTCATGACGAATGAATAGCCGCCGAGGTACCAGCGCGGCTCTAACCCAATCCGCGCGTGGGTCAGACCGATCTTTCGGACCGACGCGACATACGCGTCGTCATAACGGCCGGAGAATAGATTTTCCCAATGTCGCGCTTGTGCTTCCGCGGCGTGCCGCATGATCGCGGCTTGCCGTGCGCCCTCACCAAACATTGCCGCAAGGTGGGGAATGCGCCGCAGCTTGTCGTAGAATTGCTCCAAGATACCCACGAGGTGGGGACGAAGCACGGGAAAGAACTGGCGGACAATCTCTCTGTCCTGCACGCGGAGTTCAAGAAATTCTAACCGCTGATCTAGTTCCGTGATGCCCGTCACATCTGCCCCCTTATGACCGTAAGACGAATTGATTCAAATTCTCACCGCTTTTCTCGCCTCGTCCGCTTTGCTGTCGACAAGAAGTCGACGCTTCCGCCTCCAATGTTTGGTGGACATCTTGGCTACGCGTTTAGGCTAACTGCGCTTACATCGGCTTCCTAGGGATGTGCGCGCTGATCCCAGATTTGTGAAAGCCATCTACCTAGAGGTGACCGCGCGGGCCGATGTTTGCTTGGGAGGCAATTGTGCCGGCACACTCGCATTAGTCTAAATCCAGACGCTTATTTGGATTGAAGGGCCGCAGAGTCCGTGTATGCATTCGCGCTACGTCGGAAGCGCGGCCCGCGAACATGAGCGTACGCGAAATTCGATCCGATGCTCTTCATTCGCTTTTTGAACGCCCGACTTTCGGCATATACCGCGAGCGCCCCACGAGACATGTTTAAAATTCCGGCGAGTGGCGCAAGTCGGGTAGGGAATTGGCATGAACTTCTCGCCGGAGAACGTCGCGCTCGATTACGCTCTTGGGGCGATGGGCACCGTTGCGTCGGGATCGCTCATTTCGCGAGATGAAGCGGGCGTCTTCAAAGCGCTATGCGATGGGATCGTCACCCATGACAGCTATCCGCTCGCCTGGGTGACGCTAGTCGAAAATACATCGACTTTGTCGTTCGCCATCTCCGCCTAGTCGGGGCGCTGGTCGGAGGCACTGGGTGAAGCAATGGTGGTTTGCCCGCACTTCAGTCTGTGCAGGCAACTGGCCGAAAAAGCCATCGCGACGGGCTTGTCCCAGACGGGATCTAGCCCTCCGCCCCCGGCTTTGAGCGCCCACATGGAGGTAACAGGAGAAGTCTCCGTCGTCGCCGTCCCTATTCTGGTCGAGGACTTGCCTTTCGGGAGTCTCTTGGTAGGCACGAGCAATACAGAAGGGTTCAGCGCGCTACATCTTCGGTTCTTCGAACAACTCGTCGCGAGCGTGAAGACAAGCCTCAAGCTATTCCGAGTAGATCGTGAAAGACAACGCGCGCGCGAAGAGCGGGAGGCAACGCTTCGCGATCTGAACGCGACCCTTGAAGACGCCATAAAGACTTTATCCGAGGCTATGGTCGCTCGCGATCCTTACACGGTGGGCCATGAGCAGCGTGTCGCCGACATCGCAATGCATATTGCAAAGCGGATGGGCTTCGATGACCAACGAGCCCACGTGGTCTATCTGGCCGCCCTCATCCATGACATCGGCAAAATCAAGGTGCCGATCGAGCTTTTGACAAAACCCACACCTCTTCGTCCTGAAGAGTTTGCAATCATCAAGGAGCACGCAGCCGCATCTTTTGAAATCCTCAGCAAGATCAACTGGCCATGGCCGCTGGCAACAATAGCGGGCCAGCACCACGAGAAAATGGACGGCAGCGGCTATCCACACGGATTGAAGGGCGACCAGATTTTGCAGGAAGCGCGCATCCTGTCCGTGGCGGACATTCTCGAATCCGTCATGGCGCCGCGACCGTATCGCGGAGGACTAGGCGCAGCCCGGGCCATCCAGATCATCACGGCCGGGCGCGGCACGGCGCTGTGCCCGGAATGCGTTGATACGGCGCTCGCGCTGTTCGCAGAGAACCCCAACTGGGTCGAGGAGTTGGGCCGATGATGACCGTAAGTTTCGCCAGCGCATTCGCCATTATTGCCAATGCCGCAACGCTGTATGCATTCTACATCCTGGCGCTCGCCGCCGGCGAAAAATTGAAGGTGATCCGTCACTCCAAGCGGTTAGACACGGCGGTTTTCTCGATCTTGATGCTTCTCGCCTCGCTGCAGGGCGTCACGCTAGCTAATGGTGTCAAAGTCGATCTACATGGCGCGTTGATTGCCATCGCGGTGCTGCTCGTCGGTTGGCAACGCGGCCTTGTTCCGCTTACCGCAGGCATCCTCGGCGACGGACTCTTTTCCGCGACTATGGACATATCCAGCGTGACAGGCGCTGTTCTGGGTTACGCCACCGTCGTTGCAATCGTAGCCTTCTATTGGGATAAAGCCGCGCATAAGCCCTCCACGTTACGACTGTTCCTTATCTCCGCTGTTTTGGCCTCGCTTGCAAATGCGGGACCGTTGTTCTTTCTGGACCAGGCGCATTTCAATGATGTTGCTGCCTCTGTGGTCTTCGAGGTGCTGGGCGCCCTGTTGATCGGCGGGCTGGCATGGTTCACGCGCTCGCGTAATGCGGCGCTCGTGAAAAGCGAGCAGCTCATCGGCGAGCTGAAACAAGCGATCATGGATTCCGCGATTTCACTGGGAAGCGCGATGATGCACCGCGATCCCGTCACCGCGCATCACCAAGAGCGCGTCGCGGACCTCGCCACCGCGATCGGCTGGAAAATGGGACTTGAGGGCGGAGAGTTGGAGGCGCTGACGCTTGCCGGGCTTCTGCATGACATTGGCCAGATCGAAGTGCCGGGGGAAATACTTTCCCGGCCCGGCAAACTTTCACCCAACGAGATCGCTCTGATCAGGCTTCACCCTGAGATCGGCGGGAAGATATTGGAGCGGATCCGTTTCAGCAGCCCAGTTGCGGACGTCGTGCGTCAGCATCACGAGAATTATGACGGGACCGGATACCCGGCGGGCTTGCGCGGCGACGAAATACTGCTGGCGGCGCGCATTATGCGGGTCAGCGACATCGTCGATGCGATGTCGTCCGCGCGCCCGTTCCGTCCGGCGTACACGGGAGAGCAGGCGCTGGCGGAGATATCCACCATGCGCGGCAAACAACTCGACCCGCGTGTTGTCGATGCCTGTCTCGACCTTTTCCGCAACGATGGATACGCATTGCCGAAAGAGCGCTACCGCGAGCAAAAGCCAAAACAGCAGGCTGCGGCGGCGTAAACTTCGGTTCCCGCAGCGCCGAGATAGCAGGAAGCTTTGTTCCTGAGTTAATCCTGGCGAAGGGAACTATTGGACACTTCATCGTCAGGCACTGGCGGAGAGGGAGGGAGAAGAGTGCCAAATTCTAAGGCATTGAAACGGAATGGAATCGCCTTAAGCCCGCCTCCATGCGGTTAAGTAGTTGTACCAGGCTACTGGTACGAATCAATAAATTAGACTGCCGCTCAGGACGGACGGCAGACCATCTCACATTGGGCGAGATAGGCATCCTGGCGTTACCGATGGGGGAGTCCGTGAAACAGTATTTAGACGGTGCAGCAGCGCTTTTTGCGCTTTTGGCTGGAATACTATGGATATACTCGGCCAACGTGGACCTACCAAAACAGTTCAGAATAGACGTCAAAATACCGCGTGGACTAAGTGCACAGCTGCTCTCGGGGCCTGTAGGCACTGGAAAAAGCGAGGACATAGAAGAACTGGGTAGAGCCCTTTCGTGGCAGAGCAAGCTGAGCGCCTGGGCTGCCTATTGCGCTGCTTTCGCGGCGCTTTGCCAAACATTAAGTTGGGGCACCTGAAGTCAGTCAACTTGTGTCTGGACGTACGCGTGCAGCTGTTTAGCAAACACTCTCCATTCCTAGGAGTACCTAAAGGCCTGAATGCGAGGGAGCGTCTCACGCTGGATGCAATTCGCTACTCTGGGCAGATGACAGCACTCACGTTCGAGCGCCTGCGTGCAGCAGCCTCGGAGTATTCGAAACGGAACATTGACCAAATAGAGCAGCCCGACGAGCTGCGTATCGCGATTCTCGCCGACGCGTGGTCAACAGTGGACATGCTCAATCGTCTTCGGGTCTTAATTAGGACGTATCCAGCGCCGGGATTTGACGAATTACCCCTCGTTCGGACGTTTATAAAGCGGTCAGAGCCTATCGAAACGGTCCGCAATCGGTTTCAACATCTATCCGAGCAGCTAACAGGTCGAAAGGAATTAGTCCCAGCAGCAGCGGTTGTCCTTGGCCAGGTATCCTGGCTTTTCGTACCCGACCCCGGAGACATGACAAAACCAATGTTTCTGTTTGGAGTATCGGGCGGCACCGCACCTCAAGACAACAATCTCCAACATGCTATCAAAGCATCGAAGGTTGGAGGCAACACAGTCGAATTGCCAACTGGCCGTTTTGAGCTCCATGCTTTTGGGAAGGTAGCACGGCTAAGCGAACAGATAGCAAATCTAAGGGCCTGCATCCTTGCGATGGAAGAGTTCCTGCGAGCCAGCTTTGACGGTCGCGCTCGACGGATCGCTGAGAACCACAACATTCCGGCATCACTATTACTCGAACCAATGCTGGAATGTTCTGCATTTCGCATAGAGATAAGATTTGGCGGTTCGAGCACCGTCAGCGCCGACCAAGACTTAGAAGCTATTTCGTCGATGCGTAGTCCCGGCATCACCTTCTAATTTCCCACCCAGGCAATTCAGAATGCACGATTCCGAAATCGACAGTGAGTTCACGGACGACGAGTTACAGGAATACCTTAGGCGTACCGAAATTAACCTAGACGGAATATGGAGCACTCTTTCCAAGACAATTTCGACGGCGTTGGGTAGTGCGCGTTTTGATCTCAATAGATGGTGGTGTTTAACACGGCCTGATTGGAAGTGCCCAGCGTGCCGTCGCTCTAAGCAGGAAATAGCTCGGCTGAATTCTCACGGCGAGGTTATGGGACACCTCGTTGCGCACCATGACCACATGGATCGATATGTTGAACGGCGGCTAAACGACCACATAGCCGCTATGAAAGAGTTTCATGCAACGTGGGATTCGAAGCGGTTCGCGGAGCGTGCGGCGCCTGCCATTGCTGCGTTCGACCCAGCTATTATCTGTGAGGACTGCAATAACTCCGATAGTGCTGCAAAAAAACTCGTCGGGGCGCACATCGATTTCTCGTTTACGCCAAGCGACATCTCACGATTCGTAGTAGCGCGCCCACGCAAACCTCACGCTATCGACGAAGGCACCCTGTCTCAAGTGTGGGCTTTTCGATCCGAGCAACTGCAAAGGCGATTCGAGTTGGTTGAGGCAATCGTGAAACTGGCCTCAACCAATTCTCACTGGTACGAAGATGCTGACTTTCAGCAGCAACCAAATTGGGTCGAGCAGCGGGCAAAGGGCACGCTTTTTCTAATCTCGAAACAAGGCCCCCTGATTGACATCGATCGCTTCGAAGCTATTTCCGCCCCAAAGCCAATACGGTCCCCCGATAAGACGCGATGGCGTACTAACGGTCCACGGAAGAAGGCTATTCCTCCTACAGACCAGGAAATTGAGTGGGTAAAAGTGAGCGTACTCAAGTGGAAGGGCGTGGCCGACGGCTGGAATTGCCCATGGTGTCGACGCAGTAAAGTTGAAATTATTCGGCCGTCAAAACAGTCGAAGTGGTCCTTTAGCACTCACCACTCCACTGACTACGATGAAGCAACGGGTAAACGACATCCCATAGCTATTTGCCAAGACTGCCAAGACATCCGTCAGCGACTAGCTGATGAAGCCGAACTTCAAGTCCAGAATGTGCGAATGAACGAGGTCACTAGCATCATCGAACCACAGCCTCACGCGCGACACCTTCTAAAATCACCAACCGAAATCAATGCGGCCATCCAACGCGTCTTGGCCTACTATTGGGACAGTTCAATCTGACCCGCGCCAGCCTTCAAAGTTGTCGCAAACGATTTACGATGCTGTCGAGTAGGTGAGCAGTAACTTTTGCATCTACGGTGTCGTACTTGAATTGTCGCAATACAAAAGCGTATGCAGCAGCAAGGACGGCTGCGTCGCTTCCAGCAATGTCATGAGCCCACTCACGACACGCTTCAATCACTGCTGCGAGCGGATTTCCACGGAGGTAAGTATCCAGATCAGGCCATGTTCCGATTAGTGGGCTTAACTGCGCAGCTAAACCGTTCTGACCGGCATCCGGATGGAAGAGCAGACTAAGCTCTAGCGTTACAGGGTCAATGGCGGCGAAGCCTGCTCCAACATCTCCAAAATCAATCAATACCGGATTCGCCGGAGTTATAAGCACGTTTCCGCCGTGTAAATCACCGTGGATGCAGGTTTCGTTAGCCCGCACGACGATTCTCTCCACATCATCGAGAGACAGACCAAACTTGGCGACTACCTCCTTGTAGTCATTGTCATCGAGTACGCGACGGCGGAGTTCAGAAATAGATATTGAGCGAATATTTGTCGCTCCTGACCACCGCCCGAGACCGCCTTTGAGGTCAGCTATAATCTTGGGTCCATTTGCCGGCACTTGAGCGACAAATTCAAAAAACGTGTGTGTCGTATCTTCCGCAAGCGAATAAAAGATGCCGGACGTACCTCCAACGCCCTTATTCACAGTCTGGAGCAGCGGAGGAAATACCCCGATAGGCAGCAGTTTTACGTAATTGTCGTACGCTTGCGCTTCTTCATGGATTAGGTCGCCCGCCCCTAGCTTCCCGGCACAAATAGTCAACACATGCCCGTTCGCATCCTTCAGTTTGGCTTTTAGCACTTTTGCGTCCGAGAGCCCTCCCGACAAACGTTGAAGCTCGCATGAGGTGCCATTTACTCGACGGGTGACGACTTTTAGAATTCGCTTCTCTTGCACTGTTAAATTGAGGTCGCGACCCCGCGTGTCGATCGTAATTGCGTCCGTAACGGCGAGAGTGCTCGCACGCCTCTTAACCTCGTCCACGAGGTCCTTTAGCTCTTCCTTTAGATAGTAATCGACGGTAGCGGTACCGGTTCCGTCACCCCAGATGTCGTGCGTTTCGCCCAGGCGTGCCAAGCCTCGACTAAAACGATCCGGTTCTGACCCAGTCAGAATCATCACTGGGGTTCCAGGCGCTATTTCACGTGCAACATAGAAGACCGACTGCCCGTGTTCCGGCGCAGCCTCTAGGCTTCCATCAACAGGAGGAATCGATAAATCCAAAATGATAAGGTCGACAAAGTGACCTTCTAGAATTTTTACTGCGGTTTCTTTGTCAGAAGCGACCATCACCCCCCGCACACCCTTTATTCCGCGGAGGATGGGCGCCACTTGACTAACGAAAGTCTTATTGTCCTCGACGAATAGGATCAGCATTCCTATACCAGCGCAGCTCGAACCGCGCCCCCCCGTCAGTCGTATTCGATAAAAGTACGTCCCCTTCCATGGATTGCATTGCCTGCAACGATGTTGCGAGGCCGAAACCGATGTGGTTCTCCTTTGTAGTAGCGCCGAACTTTAGGGCGGCCGTAGGGCTGCCGGAAAAACCCGGGCCGCTATCAATAATTGCCAGCCAGTTCTCAGCGCCCGCTCGTCCCCAATTGAGTATGATAGTTGGCGGTTGGACGCGACTGTCTGCTAGAACGGCTTCCTTCGCATTGCGCAAACCATTTGAGATGGCGATTTTGAGTTGGTCTCGGTCCGCTCGAATAGGAAATGGGCCAGATTGTGGCAATGAAACCTGGATGTTCTCGTACGGGCCGCATGCTTCGATCACTTCTCTCACAAGCTCTACGAGATCAAACTCCGTGTAGCTCGGAACCCCTGCCGCCCGCTTAATGTTTCTCACCGCAGCCATTAGGCTCTTGAGTTGATTCAGGAGTTTTGCAGTTTCAGAGGCTGCAAAGTTAGGCACGTCCTGCTCTGCTCTTAAAAGTAATGGCCCCACCACGGCGGAGAATTCATGGATAATCGTGCCGGACACTTCTTCGACGGCTTTTGCATGTAGAGCGCGAACCAGCTCTTTCGGCGCGTCCGGCACCTCTCTGGCGACGCTCGGTGCTGGCGAGGGAGCATATTCAATTCGCGCGAGAGCGCGCTCCAGTGCGCGGCTGATCCAGTGCACACTTTCGCTCTGGTACGCCCTTTTAAGCACTTCGGCGTCTTGTGAACGTGGGTTCTGCGCTAGAAACCGGGCTGCGCGCAGTCGCACATCTGGGTCATCAGAAAAGAGATCGGTAAGCGCTGTAGTGAAATCAGTCACTTCGTGTGCGCCGCATAGAAAGCCGCGCGAGCGCGGAACGCCTCATTGCCGCCTTCCATTACTGCGCTAATCGCCTGCACCACGCCTGGGTGATCTAGCTCTTCTGCAAGTTGGACGAACCCGTTTCTTCCGTCGGAGGTAAGCTCAACCACAAGATCGGCCTCACCCAAGACTGGTATATTCGCATTATGCGTAGACAGAATTACCTGACCATCTTTTTTGCGCTCAAGTAGGGATTTTATTACTGTCGTCGCTATAAACGCGTTGTCCAGGTGATCCTCTGGCTGATCAATAATGAGGATGCGATCCCGCAGCTGAAGAACTATAGACAGTATTACCGTGCATCTTTGTCCTGCGGATAAAGCATCGATCTGTTTAAATTCAAGTCCATCGAGAAGGCTGAGCCGTACGTTGTCATCAATATTGACGCTTACTATTTCGCCAATGCCATGCTCGTTGAGATGGCTAAGCATACGTGCTGCGCGGTCTTTCGGAATACCGACAATATCAGCGAGATTGCTGAAGTCGTTAGCTTCAGCAAAGTCGATCAGCTCGCGTTGACTAACGTTCTCAGCGACCGCGACCGCAAGGTCATTGTATTTCATCCCGCTTCCACGAAGCGCGTCGGTGATTGCATTGGCATATTCGTCGTGCTTCGCTAGTCGTTCGATTTCGACCTTTATGTTTGGGCTCAGCGCGCGAGAAAGAGTCGCCGCCGCTTGGGTTCTCAATTCCGATCGCCTTGCCCTTATTTTTTGCAGCTGCGTAAAACGCTCATCGCGATGCTTGCGAGATGCAGCCAAACGTTGCCTCCTTTCGGCAACTATCTTTTCCTTAGCATCCAGCTCGGCAATTTTTGTCTGTACATGCGTAAGCTGCTTTTCTATTGCCCCTGCGCCTTGCGTGAGTTGGTCGAGTTCGACTCTTATTGGCCGAGCCAGTGCCTCGCGGGAGAATTTTGCCGATTGAATTGCGCTTAGCTGTTCTTGGGCATTCCGAGACACAACGACAAACGCATCAATCGCATCACCTACCTTACGAACAGCCTGCTGGTACTGCGCCTGGAGTTCCTTTAGTGATTCGGGAGTTCCGGAACTTTCTGGTCCCAGGTCTGCCTGGAGCATCCGCTTTAAATTATCAGCCCATTTATTGGTTGATTGTTGGAATCTAGAGAGTGAGCCTTCGCTCACCGACAGCTTGGCGATTTCCGCTGTTAGTTCCGCCAGTCGATCCTGCCTTTGCTTTACATCATCAGCCTGCGACCGAAACTTAAGTTGCTGTGATTCAAGTTCGGATCGCTCCGTCACAAGGGCATCACGTTGCGGCATGTTCTGAGATAGTTCAGCAATTTCAGATTCAAGGCCTGAAAGTTCTTTGTATATAGATCGCAGGGCGCTAACGGCTGCTGCCTCTTCGGCCGCAAGTCCGGAGCGGTCCTGCACGAAGGCGTCGATGAGGTTTAAGCGCCCGCTGTCGCTCAGCCCTAACGTTTCTATTTCAGTTTGAGACAGTACGATCGGAGGAGTGAAGGGACCACTGGAACGGGGCACTTCATCATTTGCATTTCGACTGGCGGTCACCTCGTCGAAAATGTTGTCTATTAGTACGGTAACTTCGCCGCCATCTAGAATCGAATGAGCGTGCTCGAGGGAGCGGCTCTGCGATTCACTAGTATGATTCCTCGCTCCAAGCACGAACCGGAGCAGCTCTATGACGGATGTCTTGCCGGTGCCGCGAGCCCCAATAATTACGTTCAGCCCCGGCCTAAAGCGAAGATCGAAGCCGTTAAGAAATCCACCCTCGATCTGCAAGCGCTCAATTTGCACGTTACTGCGTCCTCAGCCCAACAGTCCTACGCCTAGGAGGTAATTATTGCACAGCCCAGTGTAAACTGCCTCGTTTCTTTGATGCGCAGCGGCGCACACCAGCGCCAATCCGCCGAAGAGCTGGCAAGATCAACACCGAGAAATCAGGCATCTTGATTAATCCGGGGGCCAACGAAGCGCCGAGACGGACCAATTAATCCCACCTACTCATCCAGCGTTAGCAGGATCAGCTCCCAAGTCTCAGCATCGTTCTTCCGCATCTCGGCGCGGTAACTAGTGCGGATCAGCGCGCCGAACCCATTTTGCGCGTCAACATAGGAGTCCACTCGCCAGTGGCCGCACTCCAACATCAATACGCCGTCCAGACTGGCCGGGAAATCGGCGGTAGCGGGAGCTCGCAATTTTTTTTGGACAAAACCTTGAGCCATCACGAGCGCCATGGCTTTTTCACCGCATTTTTGCTCGTAGGCACCCTTCTCGGCCCTCGCGCGAGCCCTCGTGGCATCCTCAGGCTTACCCCGGCAAGTTGCCAAGAGGATGATCCCTACGAACAGGCCAAAACCTACTTTCACAAGGAAATCATTGTCGGACTTAACGAGGCCAAAGGGCTGCTCGACCGGATGTCCGCATCCCGGGCAAGTCTTAGCAGATCGTGAAATATCCTTGCTGCACGCCGGACAGGTCATAAGGTCGCCCATCAGCGATTACCCTGTGATGAAATTAATTGCACTGAGAACTCTCCCTTAAAGGGGATATATCGAGCATCAGTCGGTCAGGCATTGGGGTTTGAAAGTCGCGAACGCCCGCGACGTGCCACTAAGCGAGAACCGATAGGTTTGGTCGCTCGATTGGTTTTTCGCGATGAGAAGAGCGCCTTGCCGTAAATCATCGATTAGCTGGCGGAGGTCGGGTGGGTCACTAAGCACAAAGCCAAGAGGGTCACCAGAGTCGATCCTGTAGATCATCGTGTATGCGCGATCATCGCTGTAGCGGCTTCCGTACGTCCATCGGATTTCTAGACGTCCCCCTGGGTGACAAGCGAACCTGATTTCGTTCTCATTTGTGAACGACTTGTAGTTCTCAGCACGGAGGATCACGTACCTGATTTCCGTCCCGGCTATCTCGTCTTTTTGTACCGCTGTAAGGACTTCGCCGGACGCCAAGTTCGGCATCGTAGCGGTTACAAATAGCACCGCTCCAAAGGCAACCCTTCCCAAATACATTTTACCCACCCCACCTAGTGAAATTAATTGCACCGAGGGATTAGCCTGCCATTACTAACGGTTATTTCAAGTCTCTGATAAATACTAACGGCCATTCGATGGCGCGCGAACCCGACCTAGCGACAGGATCGGGCCATGGCCAGAAACTTAAAAGAATACATAGGGAAAGCTGTTCGGGCAGCCCGCAAGCGCCAGGGGCTTACTCAGCAGCAGCTAGGCGATGCGATAGGCCGCACGGCTGAGAGCATATCGAATCTAGAGCGCGGCGAACGCCTGAGCTTTGATGCTCTGTCAGCGGTAGCAAGCGAACTGAAGGTAACAGTATCTGACTTGTGCGAAGGCTTTGAGCCACGTCGGCGGGCCACGAAGGATAAGCTGGACCTCGAATTCAAACTACGCGAGACGGCGAAGGACCTCTCACCTAAAAACCTCAAGCTAGCCGTTGCCCTTTTGAAGACTCTTTCTGATCACGAATCTAGCACCTGAGGCCAGACCCCGAGGTACTCGCCGTGGCTCTTTAAGACGGCTTGAATGGCATCTTCGTTGTACCGCGACGGATGAAGCGCAAGAACGCGCTGCCAGATGTTCCACGCTTCAGCCAGCGGCCCTTCGGGCTCGATCTCCTCGAAGATCGCCCGGTTGACGTACCAAGGACCACCCCCGACGACTTGACCCGGGAGAAAGTGTGCTGGATGGGACCCGGTATCGCCAAAAAACGTGTCCAGAATCAGCACGCCGGACGGGACAACTCTTAGACCCGCGACGATCCTCGCAATGTCGGGAACGCCTCGACCCCACGGGTGCACCATGAGGGGGAGTCCCGCATCATAGAAGTCTTGGAGCGTCATTTTTGTCTTGCCGAGTAACTGCTGCAGTTCCTTCGATGACAGTGGCCAAAAAGCTCCTGTGGCAGATCGCAGGATAATGGCAGGCGCAAAGGAGAGTGAGTGTAGCCCCAGCCAGATGTTCGGCTCTCAGCGCCCGGATTTTGGCCTCTAGCGGGGCGATTTCTTGGAGATAACTACCGATAAGAGCCCACCACATCGACGAGTCCAGCCGGGCTAAGGGATGGCGAGTGCTACCGACGGATAGAGCGCGAAATTTCTGTAGCAATTGCAGGGAAGGCGCCAACTCCTGCTCCCACGCGTCGACGGCGGACCTCGCAAGGCCTCTTGGCCATTGGCGCATCACCAGAATTCGCCGCCCATCTGCGCTGTCCTGCTTCGATCTACAGTGCTTCTGGATCAGGATCGTCAATACCACACCCACGTCGTTGTGTTGGTATTAGGTCAACAGACGCTCCCGCCATAGTCCAATGGTTTTCACATTTCCTCGGCAGTGAAATTGATTTCAACGCCACATGCTCAAAGGACCAACTTAAGGCGTTGCAACGAATGCGCCCATCTGCCCCACAGCTTTTTCGCATTCCATATGTTGGCCGACTTGTGCTTAAGCGCCGCCCTATAAACCTCTTTTCTGGCATCACTTAGCAGAGAGAGCGCGTATTCACGTCCGGACCGGGCTGCACAATCGACAAACATTCTCCAATGATCCTGATGATCTCCTAGCTGGGCCACGCTTGCTGGCAGGTCAATTGGGGGAAGGTGGATGGCGATACCCTGGAGCGGGTTTGACAAATCGAGAAGATGCGACAACTTCGCTTTAGGATGTGTAGTAACTTCTACGCGCGTCCGCCAAAGCGTCTCAAATCCTGGCGATTGCCCGGCATCCTTCAATTGCTGCGTCTTGCTGTAGACTTTGTGAGTCGCGTTGGTTGCTTTCCCCGACTTGCTAGGCTGCAAGGAATAAAGCGTTTCTAGCTCCCCGCCCAACCCTTGATAGCTGTGGGCCTTCGCCTGCTTGGGCCATTCATATACAGCCAGTCCCATCGGCACGCCGATTAGGTCCACGGCTACATCAACTCTTGTAACTGTGGCATTCGCGACCAACTGCTCATATGAAAGCAATTCTTCGAAGGTATCATCTAAAACGGCGCGGAGAGCGGCGACCCCGGTAGCTCCCAACTGCGCGACAGAGAATTCAAGCCGCAGATATTTGGCCTTCAGATTGGTCGGGGCAAACTGAAATAGTACGGAAGGATTCTTTCCTTTGATGGGTGGAGTGAACTCGACCGCGTGCTTATACCCTGCAGTGAGCTTCTTTGATGCAAACTGTTTGTGCTTCGGCTGGTGCTTAAAGTTGCCGAATTCATCTTCCGGCAAGATCATGAGCAGCTTGCCCAGATCGGCCTTCTTTTCTTCGGGAACGTCGACGACCAGTGAGATCGTGTCTGGGACGGGCTCAAGGACCGCAATAGTATTCTTACTATTCCATACTGCTAAGTACGCCACTCCCTCATAGTCGATATATTCCTTCTCCTCCTTCTGCTTGTTAGATGAGGAATGCCCCAAAGAATACTTGATGCTCATTGCGGGCTTGCCGCGTCGGACGGTTGGAGATTCGAGAAATCGACTGGGTATTCAATTCTTTCCAGTTGTTCCGCCAAACCCTTCAATGGGAGCCCGGCCCCACCGTAGAAACCGTGAACGGTGTTATCCGAATGCCCCATGAGTTCTTTTGCATAACTTTCGGGTACTCCCGCAGCCTGCAAGGCGTCTTTGAAGTTATGTCGGAATGAATGAAACGTGGTTTTTGGCGTCTTGACGCCGATGCGAGCCAAATACCGATTGAGCTTTTTACTCGGATTTTGGGAATAAGAACCATCGGAACCCTTTTCGATTTCCGAAAATAGGCGTCCGTGAGGCTCTGCCGCTTTTCGCGCATCGACGTGCGCCAGGAAACCTAACTTCACAAGGATCGGATGAATTGGAATTCGTCGTTTGGCCGACTTCGTCTTGAGCTTCTTGTCCTCGCCTTCGCCGATGCTGACATCGAAAAACGCGATGCCTTTTTCTTCCTTAATGTCCGTTACTAAGAGCTGCCCAATCTCGCCAAGCCGCATTCCTGTATAGAGCCCCAAAAGCGGTGCCCAATACAGGCTGTCTTTGATCAGGTACTTCCCCGGCTTATGCCGTGTCGAGGGCGACAGATGGCCAATGTATTGGGGCGAAGTGAAAATCTGCTTGAGTTGCTTTTCATTGAAAGGGTAGCGAGCATCCTTCGCGCTCTCCTTCACCTCAATCTTCACGCCTGAACTGGGGTTTGCGCTCAGATGATCTTCATCAACGCACCATTTGAGGAAGGCGTGGACAAAGCCTAGGTATTTGTCGGCTGTTTTGGCAGTGAGTGTTTTGCCCTTGTTAGCCTTCGCCAGTTGCACGAGGGACATGCTCTTGAGACTTGATTGCTTCGCGAAGTTCGGCGGCAGATTCTGCAATAGATCACGAAAGTGCTTCATCGCCTGCTTATCAATAGCCGCGAGGGGTTGATTCTCGCCTATTACCGACAAGAACCAATGCATTGTCCTTTTTTGATCAGGGATGGTTTTTTGCGCCCATATGTTCTTTGCCTTGTGATCGAAGTATTTTTTATACGCTTCGCCGACGGTCAACCGGTCACTAACCTCCCCGTCTATCAATATCGGAACCGTCAAAGGAACGGGAATGTCAGAGAACAAGGGGTCTTTCGGCGTCGCGGCTTCTGGCTCCCCATTTAGCAGGTGGCCGGTAATCTTAAGAACATCACGCGCCGCTCTTATCACGCCATGGCAGACGGCATTGAATGACTCGCTTCCGATCTTGATTTCGCTGAAGCCACCTTTCTGAAGGACACCCTTAGCGTCCTCGCGAACCCAGTTTGGGTAAGAGCCTGATACCAGGAAGTCCTTATAAGTATCGGCTATCCCAAAAGCGGACGCCGCTTCGTCCGCCAAATCTTCATCGGACTTTTTCAGGCATTCGATTTCATCGAGGTAGCGATCCAGAAAGGCCCGGAAATACCCTCTGACTAGCTCCCGTATTTTCTCTTCCTTCAATGTTGGCATACGTCGCACCAGTGAAATTAATTGCAACAGGTCCGAAGAGAAGCGAGTCGCCAAAACCCTGGCTGTGGATCTGTCCTCAGTGCGAAGCGAGCACTTGAATTCAGAGAGTCCTACCCTAGCCATGAGGTCCTCGGGCACGGCCATCCGAAAATAGTAAATGCCTTGCCGTCGCGTTAGGTGGGAAGTGCGCAAGAGCGCCACGTGCTGCCTCCATACTGTACCAAGTTTCTGTACCAGCGATGGAAAGCGCGGCGCTTTGCCGATAATTCCGTATTTAGTTTGAATGCCTTAGGAAAAAGTTGGCGGAGAGGGAGGCCGTAAAAATTGTTTCTCAAAGTGTCTCACTCCGCATCCGACTGGTTCTGAGTTCGCTGAAACTGGATGATATTTGAAGCAGTCAATCTCGACTCGTTTCAGACAATGACCCAGAATCTCAGGTGATAGTGGGGGTCAAAATGTGGGTTTGAAATGGCTCGAAAGTATCACCGTCTTACAGCCCGAGAAGTCGTCTCACTGAGTCGCCCCGGTAGGTACGGCGACGGATGCGGCCTTTGGCTGCAGATCGGGCCGACTGGCGGGAAAAGTTGGATCCTTCGTTTCACTCTTCGAGGCCGAAGCCGGGAGATGGGCTTAGGAAGCACCACAGATTTCAGTTTAGCCGAAGCGCGAGAAAAGGCCTTCGAAGCTCGAAAAGTACTTCGCACCGGTAAAGACCCTATAGAAATGAGGCTTTCCGCACAGCGCGCCGCTGCTAGCGAAGATGCTAAGCGACTGACCTTCGATACGTGCGTCCAAAAGTATGTCGAGGACCAAGGTCTTGTTTGGCGGAATGAGAAACACCGCCGCCAGTGGACGTCGACACTTCAAACATATGCCAGTCCAGTTTTTGGCATGCTTCCTGTCTCCCGGATCGATACCGCGCTGGTGATGAAGGTTCTGCAGCCAATTTGGCAATCAAAGACAGAAACTGCCAGCCGCTTACGGGGCAGAATCGAGAGGGTTCTCGACTGGGCGCGGACACACGACTACAGGCATGGAGAAAACCCTGCCCGGTGGCGCGGTCACCTTGAAATCTTGCTGCCAAAGCGAACTCGAGTGCGATCCGTAGCTCATCACCCCGCACTTCCTTACGAACGGATCGCGGAATTCATACATCTGCTACGAGGGGTAAGCGGCATTGCCTCCGTTGCACTTGAATTCACAATCCTAACCGCCGCACGAACGAGCGAAACTATTGGCGCTACCTGGCCAGAGATCGACTTGCTACGGGGCGTTTGGACCATTCCAGCAGGTAGAATGAAGGCCGGAAAGGAGCACAAAGTACCGCTTTCTAGACGTTGCTGCACTATTCTTGAGGTTCAGTTTTCAAGTCGGCTCACCGACTCCTCACCCGTTTTTCCCGGCTTAAAGGATAAGCCTTTAAGCAATATGGCGTTGTCTTCCGTTCTTCGGCGCCTTGATCGCAAAGATATCACGGTTCATGGTTTCAGATCATCATTCAGAGACTGGGCAGCAGATCTCACAAACTATGCTAATGAGGTCGTCGAGCTCGCGTTGGCGCATGCAATTAGTAACAAAGTTGAAGCGGCATACCGGCGTGGAATCATGTTCGAGAAGCGCTTAGCTTTGATGGAGGAATGGGGCTCCTACTGTGAAGGGACGTCCGCGGCAGTCGCCGAGGTATTACAGTTTGCTGCGCGTCGCATATGAGTGGTCGAAGATAGGTCACCGTCTAGTCTTCGGCAGTTCGGTCAGCCATTCAGCCGTCCCTCGAAACACGACTGCGAAATAAATATTCAAATCGACCCACACAATGGGGTTACATGTCCAGTGCGACTGACAACTCTACTCGACGCGCTTCGAACGGCTCAATACTGCCCGAGGACTGCACTCTCAGTGCGTACTTGTCCGTAAGGTTCAGGCCCTGAAGACGTACTGTCACACTTTTCTGAAAAATGACGAGCGAGTAACGGAACCCGACATCGAGCGTCGTTACAGCAGGCAATTCCACTGCTTGGTTTGGGGTCGTATACCTACTTGATAGGCGCTCGATGCGGCCCTCGAAAGTGAGGCCCTGGATCCAAGGAGCCCGGTACTGGGCATCTACTCGAACGAGTAATGGAACGGGTCCAACTGCAACTGAAGTACCTCCACTGTCGCTCTTTACCTTGGGATCAAGGTAAGTGGCCCCGGCGACAAGAGTCACTTCATCCGTAAACTTTCCGGCCAAAGAAAGTTCAAGGCCACGATGCGCAATCGAGCCGAGACGGCGATACAAATTGCCAGAATCGAGATTGTAATAAGGCTTCTCGATGCGAAACACGCCCATGACGAGATTCAGCCGTTGAGTGATACCGTACCTAAGGCCTGCATCGAGCTGCTTGGTGATTTGCGCGGGCACCGCCTCGTCTCGGTTCATGGAATTGGGCGGAGCGTTTGCGGTCTCTTCAAAGCCGCTTGTATAGCTCGCGTAAGCGGCCAACCGCCTGGTGGCGTAGGCCGCGGCTCCAATGTTGTAGACCAGTGGATGATCCCGTCCGGAAACCACGGCGAGGCCTGGGGCTTCTATCGTGCGTCGGTAGGCGGACTGTTGCAGACCGACCGTGACTTGCCCCACATCCTTCCACGCTCCCTCATAACCGAGCCCGAGCGTGGCTTGCCGCGCCTGTATTGTTCCTACCGCACCCACGGACAGGACTGGATTGTTTGAGATGATGGGGATCCGGAGAAGGTTCGCCCGCCCGATCGACTGCCTTACAGAACCGCCGAACTCGTTTGTACGATTTCGTCCTTTGAAGTTCGCATATACAGTATTTGTCGTCTTCTGGGTGTTGAAACGGCGCGAAACTTTCAATTCACCGGACACCGATTCATTGAACCGCGCGGGCGATAGTGATACCGCGTAGTCTCCATCACCGCGGTCATCAAGGTTGAAGAGAAACGTTTCGTCTGTTGTGGGACGACCGGACCTCGACCAGAAGAGCCCGGCACTCATTCGCCAGTCGCTGGCGCCCATGAACTGAGTGGTGACGCCCGCCGTGTCATTATGAATTTCTAATCGGCCCCAAGGCTGAGCCGGCAGTTCAATCGAGCGATATGTCGGATAGCCAGCCGATCCAACGAAGGTTTGCGTTTTCGACCCCGTTTCGCGAATGCGTGACATTGCCCAGAAAGGCGTAATTCGCAGTCCATCGCTTATCCGCCAGTCCGCAATCGCACCCGCATTCCATTCTTCCGATGTCGTCGCGAATCGATAAAAACTGTGACGCGAGTATCCGAACCCTCCACCTACGCTCAGCACATCTTTTACAACTGGGCCTTGGACATCGAGCTCGCCGTATCGTTGGCCATAGGCAGTGGCACCCAGGAGGCCTCCAGCGGCGTATTCTTCCCCGGGGCGGCGTAGATTGAAATCCACAACTCCTGTAGGTGCCGGAAACGCGTAGCCTTGGGCACTGATTCCGACATGCACTGCGGATCCGCGAAAAACGCGCGCTGCGGCATTGGGCATCCCGACCATATCGAAGTACAGACCTTCAACACGAAGATTGCCCGCCTGCGAAGGGCTGAATCCGCGCGCATTGCCAGCAGAGTAAAGCCCTATCTGCTCACGGCCCACCTGGGTGCCAAATGCATCAGCCGCCTCCGCAACGGCGTTGTCGGCCGCGCGCTGAGCCCAAGCATTTTGTGTATTCGAAAGAAGAGAGCTTGCCGCAGCAAGACCCCAGAACAATCTGCGGCTCATACCCATCGTTGCCTGGACTGAGTAGGACTCTGACCACAAAAAGAGGAGGTGGAGCGTGGGGGATGCTCCACCTCGTTAGTCACTGGCTTGAAGCAAAGGTCCAACCCGGCCGCGAATTGAAGAGGGCTGGATCTCGTACCCCGTTCTATTCGGCTGGGCGGCCCGGGGCGGGAGCTGGCTCCTCCGGTCTTTGCAAGGCCCTCAAAGGCATCTTGTTCACTTCGTCTATGATCTTCGCGTATGCACGCATTGTTGCCTCGAGGCCGGTCCACGGCACAGTTTCCGGCGTTTCCCAGTCGGTGTGGAAGAAGCTGTGATACTCACCGGCGGAAAGCGCCGGCACGAACCGGAAGAACGCGCCGGCGTCGCCCGCAGGCGGCGTCGGACTGGCATCGAACTCCGACGGGACCCCGAACTTTCTCAGCGTATTCCAGACGAGTTTCTCCAGTTCAGGACGGCTTTTTCCACCCGCGTACCATGCGATCGGCATATGGGTGTTTGCCCAAGCGAGCTCGTCACCCGGGTAATATCGCGGGCGCGATTGAGTCATTATTGTCGCGGGGTGCTCGATGTTTATGAAAAGTGCCGTCTTCGAAAACAGCTTATCCTTATTCGCTGCCATCCAGGCGCGACCAAGTCCCCCATTTGGATTGTTGTGGTGGCCATCCAATCCGACAAAGACGATGGTGCGCGGACGCTTCTCCTTCGGCACTTTGGAATAGAATTCCGCGAGTCCGAGCATACCGGCGACACCGCTGGCATTGTCGCCCGATCCGTCGAACCAGCCGTCGCGATGGGCCACGATGTAGATCGTTTCGTCGCTCGCTCCCGGTAAGGTGCCAAATACAAGCGCCGTCTTCAGGTTCGGCACGTCCTGCACTGTTAGGCTTACGCGGACTTTCGCCGGATTAGCACTCGTACCTGATTCGATCATCGCGCGAGCCGCAGTGCCGTCATCATTCCCGAGGGTGAACGCAGGCTGCTTCGCCCCGGACGGATAGGCCTGGTAACGCATGTTGCCGGGCAGCATCGACACTTCGAAAACCACGGCTGCGCCCTTGTCGGCAGCCCGCTTGACCGCGCCAAGGTTTTGCATACCGAGCATGCTATAGACGAAAACAGCCTTTCCTTTTGCATCTTTGCCGGCGAAATCCGCTTCGGTCCCAAGCCCGGCGTAAAGTGCATCAACTTCGATGCCGCCAGCTGGAAGGCCGTTGGCGCGGTAAGCTGGCTGGGCCGAATCAAGAGTTATTGATTTGCCGCCGGAGGTGATCTTCACGTCCCAGGCGGTCGGCATCCACTGCGGCGGCAAATCGAAATTTTGAAAATGCACATCGGCGAGACCAAACTGTTTGAATTTCGCCGACAGCCATTGCGCGCTGTCCGTATCGCCTTGAAACCCTGTGATGCGCCCCCAAAACTTGGGATGGCCGTTGTCACGGAACCGACGAGAAATATCCGCCTGCTCGACGACATACTTATGCATCTTCCTCCCGTCGATAGATGCATAGACCTCCTCACCCTTCGGCAAAGGATAAGGAATAAGTGCTTCCTCTACCCGGCTGAGAGGAAACGGCGGCGGCGCAAGTGACTGTGAAATCACCGACCGAGGCTTTGCGTCTTGCGCGAATACCCCGCCTCCGGCAACGCTTGTAACGACTACAAGCCCGACCGTCGCGCCGAGCGTCAACATTTTCCTCATTTGGCTCCTCCCATGTTTCCCACTTGCACTAACCAGCGCCCGCCGCTCCCGTTTGCAATTTTATCGCGGCGGCGGCGGTGGCTCCTCCGGCCGTTGGAAAGTGCTAAGGGGATGTTTGTTCACCTCATCGATGACCTTGGCCATCGCCCGCGTAGACGCTTGCAGGCCCGTCCAGGGCACGGTCTCCGGCGTCTCCCAGTCTGTGTGGAAGTAAATGTGGTACTCGCTCACATCCAAACCGGGCGTAAAGCGATAAAACGTGCCTAGGTCGCTCGCCGGCGGTGTCGGATTTGGATCGAGGAGTAGTGGAGCGCCAAATGTCTTGAAGGCGTCCCATACAATCTTTTGGAGCTCGGGTCGCGACTTTCCGCCCGCGTACCATTCCATCGGCATATAGGTGTTAGACCAAGCGATCTCGTCGCCCGGATAGTAGCGCGGGCGAGCTTGGGTCTGAACGGTTGCCGGGTGCTCGTTGTTGATGAACAATGCCGTCTTCGCGAAGAGGGTGGCCTTATTTTGCGCCAACCACGCGCCACCAGCATTGGACCCGGGTCCGCTGTTGTGATGGCCATCAAGACCGATAAATATAATCGTCCGCCTACGCTTCTCCTTCGGTACCTTCGCGAAAAACTCCGCAAGGCCGAGCATCGACGCTACGCCACCGCCGTTATCACCGGAGGCATCGAACCAACCGTCCTTGTGCGCGACGACATAAATGGTTTCGTCAGTAGCCCCCGGCAACGTACCCCACACCAACGACGAGTGCAGGTTAGAGACGCGTTCAGTAGTGAGTGACACTTTCACCTTGGGTGGCGTCTTCGCCGTCGCAATCATGTCTCGAATTGCGTTGCCGTCGTCATTGCCGAGCGCAAACTGCGGAGCCTTGGTGCCGGACGGGTACGCCTGATAGCGCATGTTTCCGGGCAACATTGACGAGGCGAATATCGCGGCCGCCCCCTTGGCATCGGCTCGTCTGATGGCCAAGCGCGCGGTTTCGTCGTCTTGCCCAAGGATTTCGGCAATGAAGACCGCCTTACCCTTCACATCGCGACCAATGAAGTCCGCGTCGCTTCCCAGGCCGACGTAAATCGCATCCAGTTCGACGCCGCCGGCAGGAAGGGACTCCGCACCGTAGGCAGGCTGCGCAGAAGTCAGGTTGATTGTCCTGCCGTCAGCTGTCATCTGGGCGTCCCATTCCTTTGGAAACCACTGCGGAACGAGATCGATAGCCTGGACCTTCACGTCTGTGAGGCCAATTGCGGTGAATTTAGATGCGAGCCACTGCTCAGTATCTCGCTCGCCGGAAGTTCCGATAATGCGGCCCCAGAAACGGGGATGTCCTGCATCTCTATACTTGCGGGAGATGTCTGCGAGTTCGACGACATAGCGATGCATTTTCTTGCCGTCGATCGCTCCGTAGACCTCTTCACCCTTTGGCAGCGGAAATTCAATCAGCGTCTGCTCAATCCTCGAAAGAGGGAATGGGGGGACGGCCAATGATTGCGCAATCGTGGCGCGTGCGGCGGGCGCAGCCTCCAGAGCATCGGCGTCCGTGGCACCGGTCACTGCCAAGGCAAGCACTCCCGCGGCCAGAACGCGGATGACAAGGTTTTGCTCTTGAATTCTCACGATTGCCTCCCTTCATCGAGGAGCTGCCCCAAGTCCGCTCCTTCCGGGCGCACAGACTCGTCTTTCCTATGCTCACGCAAATGCGCGTCCACGCAGTGGAGATCCCGTGCCGACGCGCAGCGACCGCGGCTCGAAACTGCGCCGCACCGGAGTTACACCTCGCCCCCTTGAAGATGATTGGAGCGCGGACCCGATCTTGCAATCGACAAGGTTGCCAATTTGATGTGCGATTTTGCGCGCGGATGCGCTCTTGGTTGAGTGCTGTCACGTCAAGATAATGGCTGAATGCCCGGCATACACATGTCATGCCAAGCCGGCTGCTTTTCCATGGAACAGATATCAGGGAGGGACTGATGAAAGATGTTCTAAAGTTCTGCTTGGGAGCCGGGACGCTGATTGCATTGCCTTACCTTGTGCAAAACGCCGCCGGACAAACTCCAAAGCCGTCGCCGCGTTCGGTGATATCTCAGTCGCTAACGCCCCCCGCCTATCCGCAGGCGCGGATCGACGACGCGTTGATCGAATTCCCACTCGCCAAAGGGCAGGAAAAGTATGGCTCGATCAACGGCCGTAAGATGCACCAATACGTCGTCGATCTTGCAAATATCGCCAAGCGCTATCGAGACAACGGGCATCCAAAGTACTGGGGCCGCGTCATTGGCTCGACCGCCGACCATGAGACGAACGAGTGGCTTGCCGGTAAGTTCAAGGCCCTAGGTCTCACCAACGTGGAGATTAGGAACCACCCGTTGGCCCCTCAATGGGATCCAGGCCAGGATTTCAAAGTCGAAGTGAGCTTCGGCGGAGAAACGGTCGAGTTGACCTCGGCACACCCGGCTTATGAAACCGGGGCCTTCGACGGCGAAATCGAGGCTGTGTGGGTCGGGCGGGGCACCGAAGCCGAGTTCATTGGCCGAGACGTGAAGGGTAAGGCCGTTTTTGTCGAAGGTATGCAACAGGCCGGCAATACCGGCGGGCTGGCGCGCGCTGGGGAGAAAGGGGCCGCAGTCGTATTCGACGTTTCGATGCTGCCCGGCAATATGCGCACCCAGAACTACCCTGCGCGAGGAGTAAAAACGGCTTTCGCACTTGGCAATGACGATGGCAACACCGCGCGCGGCATGATCGAGAAAGCGGCGGGTAAGCCAGTGAAAGTCAAAATCCATCTGGCCACTAAGATGGTGCCGAACCTGTCAACCGGCACCGTGTGGGGAACCTTACCCGGTGCAACGGACGAGACGATCTACATTACCACCCACAAAGATGGCTGGTTCGAAGCCGCGACGGATAATGCGGCCGGCGTGGCCTCGACACTTGGTCTCATCGAGTATTTTGCCAAGATCCCGCAGGCACAACGTAAACGGACGATGATTTTTGTCGGTCTGGATGGCCACCACAACGGCGCCACGGGAGCCGCTGGTCTGAACGAAATTGTTAGAAACATGGACCAGCTCTTCGCCAAAACCGTTCTGATCTTCAATAATGAACACCCAGCCCAAGTCGCCGCGCAATCGCGTCCACGATACTACCCAGGCAACGAGATTACATGGGCAAACACCTACCTCCCTCTGCAATGGTATGCGGGCGGCACATCATTCCCGGAAGTAAAGACGATCGCGTGGAATGCCTTTAAGGAGTTTGGCCAGTCGGTCGTGATGGACGAGAGCCCCGCCTCTCCTGCGAGCGACCTGACTACCTGGCAGGGCATTCTGAACCGAGTCCGAAAAGGTTACATTCTCCAGAACCACTTCGCCCTGCTGGATGCCGGCGAATATCATTACTACTTCCATACAGACTGGGAGACGCCCGAACAGGTTCCCTGGACCGGGTTACAAGCGTCCACGCGCGCATTCGCCAAGATCATCGAAGAAGTGAACAAATTGCCGGCGGAGAAGTTGCGTAAACCGTAACCGCCGCCTGGGCCCACGCAGGTATTGAAACCACCCTGTCGTTATCTTCCGCCTCGGCTACTTAAGTTGCCGAGGCGGAAACATTTGGCAACTGCGTACGGGCACGCCGATTCAATCGACAAGGATGCCAAATCGATGTGCGTTTTTGCGGACCTCAGTAACCTTGGTTGGCATCGCTTGGGTCGGATACGACGGATACAATAATTACCTATCAATGCCGCGAGTTGGCGTCATGCCGTGACTTGGTGTGATTCCGGTGCGGAAGCTTGACGCCGCATTTTGCGGATCGGGGACCTGGGGAGGTTGCTATGACGGACCACGCGATTTCGACGTCAACCGAAGGTACGATGGGGCGCGAAGACTTCAAGGTACTCGCTGCATCCACCGTCGGTACTATCTTCGAGTGGTTTGACTTCTTCCTCTACGGATCCTTGGCGGTGATCATCAGCCGCCATTTCTTTGCCGGGGTGAATGACACCACGGCGTTCGTTCTGGCACTTCTGGCTTTTGCCGCCGGATTTGCAGTGCGTCCCTTGGGCGCGATCGTGTTCGGGTTCCTGGGCGACCTTTTCGGGCGCAAGAAAACCTTCATCCTCACCCTGACGCTGATGGGCGTTGCGACTTTCGCCGTGGGCCTCTTGCCCGACTACTCCCAAATCGGCGCAGCAGCGCCGTGGATCTTGGTGACCTTGCGCATGCTGCAAGGCTTGTCGGTGGGTGGTGTTTACGGCGGGGCGGCAACCTATGTCGCCGAGCATGTGCCGGCCCACCGCCGCGGCTACTACACCAGTTACATCCAAACCACGGCCACAGTCGGGATGGCGCTGAGCCTGGTCGTCATCTTCGTCACGCGCTCCATCATGGGTGAGGCGGCGTTCGCAGATTGGGGCTGGCGCATCCCGTTCCTGATGTCGTGCCTGCTGCTGGGCGTTACGCTGTGGATCCAGACCAAGCTGGCCGAAAGCCCGGTCTATCTGCGTATGAAGGCCTCGGGCAAAGGCTCGGCCCATCCGTGGAAGGATGCCTTCGGCCACTGGGAGAACCTCAAACTGATTTTGATCTCCTTGTTTGGGATGACCATCGGCCTCGCGGTGGTGTGGTACGCGGCGCAGTTCTATGTGCTGTTCTTCCTGGAACGCGTTCTCAAGGTTGACGGTGCCGTAACCAACCTGCTGGTGGCGCTCTCGCTGCTCATCGCCACGCCGCTGTTCGTGTTCTTCGGCTGGCTCTCGGACAAGGTCGGCCGCAAACCGATCATCCTGGGCGCCTGCCTGCTGGCCGCGGTGACCTACTTCCCGCTGTTCAAAGCGCTGACGGCGGCCGCCAATCCGGACCTCGCCCGCGCCATTGCCTCCTCGCCCGTCACTGTCGTGGCCGATCCGCGCGAGTGTTCCTTCCAGTTCGACCCGGTCGGCAAAGCCACGTTCAGCACCTCCTGCGATATCGCGCGCTCCTACCTGACGCGCGCCGGCGTGACCTACGACGGCGTTGACGCCGCGCCGGGTACGGTGGCGGAGCTCCGCGTGGGCGATAAGACGTTGACCGCTTTTGCCGGGGAGAGCCTTCCCGCCGCCGAACTCGCGGCCAAGCGCGCGGCGTGGGAAAAGGAAGCCGCCGCCCTCGTCACGTCCGCCGGCTATCCGCTGGGCACGGTGGATAACGACAAGATCAACATGCCGCTGGTGGTGCTGATCGTTACCCTGCTGATGGTCCCCGCCTGCATGGTGTACGGCCCGGCGGCGGCGCTTCTGGCCGAGATCTTTCCCGCCAAGGTCCGCTACACCTCGCTTAGCCTGCCCTATCACCTGGGAACCGGGTGGTTCGGGGGGTTCCTGCCAACGGTGTCCTTCGCCATCGTCGCTGCGACCGGCGATATTTATTCCGGGCTTTGGTATCCGCTGGTGCTGGCCGCGCTGACCTTCATCATCGGCCTCCTATTCCTGCCGGAGACCAAAGATCGCGATATCAAGGCGTAACCCCTTCCCGGGATGTCCGTGGGACTCATCGTGGCCATCCCTTGGAAAACGGACGAGGCGTCGCTGAAGTGGCTGTTACACGGGCATTACCACGTTAACAACCATAAGATTACGGGACGCGGGCATGGCGGATCTCGATAGCGCCGGAACTTTTGCCTCGCAGGCGGAAGTCATTGAGAAACTCAACGAACTCCTCGCGGCCGAACGCGCCGGCGCCCGGGTTGCCGTGGGAAGCCGGAGGGAAAGAACACCGCCAATGATTGACGTTTTCTTTCGGCGGTTATCTCACGACGAGGCTGCCTGCTGCGCGATGCTGTCCCGTCATATAGGGCGGTTAGGAGGAGTACCGACCGCTGAGGTTGGCACGTTCCATGGCGCGGCAATGGCGATTGCCGACATCAAGGACCGTCTCGTTTTTCTCAACCGCGGACAAACCTGGGTGGTCCGGAAATTAGAGGCGTTGATTCTGCGACTCAGAGACAACTGTCTCGTCGAGGACCTAGGGGAAATGCTGGCGACCCACCGCACGAATATTCAGTCTGCCGATGAACTC
>JAYRKY010000043.1:0-19795 GCA_041905525.1 Rhodospirillaceae bacterium | reverse complement strand
CATTTCCGATCTCCCACCCGTAGGAATTCGTCAGGTTGTGAACCTGGAACCGGAAGGACGCCGGCGCTTCGCCAATCTTGAAGGCATAGCGAACCCCGGCCATCAGTTCCTTATAGCCTTTGGACTTGAACGAATTGTCGGGCGTGGTCATCTGTCCGCCGCCGTCATAAAAAGCCGTGTCGATGCCGAAGCCGTTCCACTCTTTCGGCGCATATTGGAGTTGGAGCAGCGACGTGCGCGGCCACACCCCGACCGGCACTTTGCCGATCAGACCGCGGTCCACCTCATCCCCGCTTACACGCGCCTGGATCAAGACCATGCCCGCGACCACGTTCAGGCCGGGGACGATCTCGCCCGTCAACGACGTCTCGAACCCGCGGTGGCGGACCGCGCCGAAAGGTCCATAGATGTTTGCCGGTCCCACATTGAAGTAGGGCTTCTTCACTTCGAACACGCCCGCGACCAGATTCATGCCGGGCTTCAGGGTGTAGCGTAATCCAGCATCGATCTGCTTTGTGATCGCCGCGGGCATCGCCTCACCGCGATTGACCGCGATATCCGGAGCGGTCCCGGTCTCCTCAAGCCCGCGCGTGTAGCCCGCATAGGCGGCGAGGCCCTTGGCCAGAAAAACACTCAGCCCGGCGTTATAAAGCCATGGCTTGTCTTGCGCGCGCGACAGCGGACGACCGGGTTCCAGCGTATCGCTGCGGTAGTCGACCTTTTGCAGGCCGAGCGTCAATCCGCCGACATCCGCCCATTGCCCGAAGTAGGACAAGCCCGCGGCGGCCTGCTTTGTCGTATTGTTTGTCTGCAAGCCAAACGTCCAGGCCGGTTCCGGTACGCCGATCTGCAGGCCGATCCGGCCGGGACCCAGATACACGCTATCGGCTCCGCCGAACACGCGGTCAACATCGCGGCCGCGCACGGCCGCGTCCACGGTGTGCCGGAACGCGCCGGTGGTGAGAACCTTCTGCAGACGCACTTCGCCCGAATAGGAGGTGAAGGCCGAGCGCGGCGACTTGAACACATAATGCTCGCCGGTGCCGTCCGGCTGCACATTGCGCATGAAGTCGCCGTAGTTCTTGTGGTGGATGCGTTCCGAGCGGAAAATACCGGCGCGAAGCGTCCAGTCGTCGCCGAAGGTGTAGCGGCCGAGGAATCCGCCGTTGCTCTGGCGGCAATCCCCCGAGCTCCAGCCCTGTCCGTAAAAGGTGCGGCGCTTCACCTTCGGCGGCGCCCAAGCTCCACCCGGCAGAATCCGCATTTGCGCTTCATTATGGCAATCTTCCAACTGACTCCAGAAGCCGGTGACCTCGCCCGCATCGGAGGGGCGCAGATTGAAGATCGTCCCCGCGCTCCATTGAAAGTTCTTGCTGGCGTCCTGATTGTCGATACGGATGATGCCAACGCCCGCGCCGACATTCAGCTTCGAGGTCAGCGCCGTCTGTGCATTCAGCTCAACCAGCCAGGTGTCGTACTGCCCTCCCCCGACACGCGCGCTCACCAATGGGTCGGCGCCCGGGACATTGAGCGTGAAATCGGCGACGCCGGTCGGCGCCGGAAAGGCGTAAGACTGCGCACTGATGCCGACGCGCACGGCGCTGCCGCGCTGCACGTGGCTGTTCAGTTCCGCCTGCTGATCGAAGTAGAGCCCCTCGATACGAACGTTCCCGGCGTCCACCGGGCTAAAGCCGCGCGCTTCATAAGGATTATAGAGACCGGTCTGTTCGTTCCCGACGCTGGTGCCGAAGGCATCTTCGGCGGCTTTGACCGCATCGTCGCTTGCGCGCTGCGCGGCCGCTTCCACGGACACGCAACATCCGGCCGCAACCGCGGCCCACGCCCACCTTCTCACGCCAATCCTCCCAAAACGCGACAACATGTAATGCTACAGACCGTAGCATTACATGGTCGCGAGCCGCAAGCGATCGTTTTCGGGCGCCGCTTTTAGAAGTCGAAAGCGAAGTTGCTAAGCCATGTGACGGGCCCGCGCGGCGACCACGCGCCCGCGGGATTGACGTTCCAGTAGTAGGAATTGAACACGTTGATCACGCGGAACCGGAACGAGGCCGGCACGCCGTAGAAAGACCAGTTGCGACGGATTCCGACATTGAGTTGACGATAGCCGTTGGTCTTGAAGCTGTTGTCGGGCGTCGTGCGCTGCCCGCCCCCGTCGAAGAAATAGGCCTCGACGGCAAAGCCGCGCCAGGACGGCGGCGCGTAGTTGATGTTGATCGTCGACGAGCGTGGAAACACGCCGACGGGAATCTCGCCGATGACACCGCGGTCCACCGCGTCGCCGGAGACACGCGGCTCCAACGCAACCATGCCGGCGACGATATTGAAGCCTGTGAACAGCTGACCCGCCAGAGACGTCTCCACACCGCGGTGGCGGACCGCGCCGAACGGTCCAAAGATGGTATTCCGGTCCAGCGTGAAGTACGGCTTCTTCACTTCGAAAACACCGGCGACCACATTCAAACCTGGCTTCAGCGTATAACGCAGCCCCGCATCCACCTGCCGTGTGATGGCGGTCGGCATCGCCTCGCCGCGGTTCAGCGCACTGTCGGGCGCCGTGCCCGTTTCCTCCAGCCCGCGCGTATAGCTGGCGTAGGCGGCCAGCTGCGGCGTCACGAACACATTGAGCGCCGCGTTGTACAGCCACGGCTTCGCTTCGGCGCGCGCGCGCGGTAAGGCCGGCGCAAAAGTGTCGCGGCGATAGTCGACCTTCTGCAAACCGAGCGTCAGGGCGCCGTGCTGGGCCCATTGCGCCAGGTACGACACACCAAGCGCCGCCTGCTGGGTTTCATTGGTGGTCTGCGGATTGAAGGTGAAGGTCGGCTCCGGCAGCCAGGTCTGGACGCCGATCCGGCCCGGCCCCAAAGGGATCGTGTGCGCCCCGCCGAAGATGCGATTGACGTCCCGCCCGCGCAAGGACATGTCGAGCGTATGACGGAAGTCGCCTTGCGTGACCACCTTCGTCAGGCGTACCTCACCCGAGTAGGACGTGAAGGCCGCGCGCGGCGAGGCTTGAATGAAATGCTGCCCGGTGCCGTCCGGCTGGACGTTGCGCATGAAGTCGCCAAACGCCTTCTTCATGATGTTCTCGGACCGGAAGACTCCGGCGCGCAAACTCCAGTCGTCGCCGAAAGACCATCGGCCCAGTACGCCGCCGTTACTTTGCCGACAATCGCTTGTTGTCCAGCCCTGGCCATAGAAGGTGTGGCGCTTGATCCGCGGCGGCTCCCACGCGCCGCCCGGGAAGATGCTCATTTGCTGTTCGTAATGACAGCCCTCGAGCATGCTCGCGAAACCTGATACTTCGCCGGCATCGCTCGGCCGAAGGCGAAACAAGGCGCCCGCGTTCCATTCGATATTCTTGCTAGCGTCCTGATTGTCGTAACGGATGAAGGCAACGCCCGCGCCGACGCTCAACTTCTCGTTCACCGGCGTTTGAACGTCCAGTTCGGTGACAAAGGAATCAAACGTCCCCGCGCCGATCATATAACTTGTGATGGCCTTATCGCCCGGGAGACGCAGGTTGAAGTCCGCCACGCCCGTGGGTGCGGGAAACGCATAAGATTGCGCGCTGATGCCCACACGCACGGTATTGCCGCGCGACACGCGCCCGTTCAGTTGTGTTTGCTGGTCGAAATACAAGCCTTCGATGCGGACGTTACCCGCATCCACGGGGCTGAAGCCGCGCGCATTGAAGGGATCGTAGAGACCCGTGCGCTCATTGCCGACAGCTGTACCGAAGGCATCATCCGCCGACTTCACCGCATTGTCCGCCACGCGCTGCGCCTGCGCCTGTCCGGCGCCCATCAACAGCGCCGCGATCAATCCGGCACGGCCCAAGCGAACCCGCATCGTGCGTGAACCCCTTCGATCCCCTACCCCGCAGTGTGTCGCATCGCTTGCCGTCGAGGCAAGCCCGCTTGTCCTAAAGCGCTTGTGAGATCACCCGGCGTCGCACCGCAGAATATTAGGCCGTCCACACGACGGCTTCCTTTTGGCCACATTCCGAACGCGATGCTGCGTCATACGTAAGGTGATTGTAACTCCCGGCGAAAAAAGTCACGCCGCCTTTATTTGCCCCCCATATGCAATTCCGCTACGGTGGGCGCGAGATCGTAGAAAGAGGAAGAGGAGAGCTTGATGCGTTTAGTGAATGGAGTGTGCGGGATCGTGATGGCGGCCTCGGTGGCGCTGCCGATGACGGCCAATGCGCAGCAGGCGATGCGCGACGAAGACGTGATCGCCTACCGTCAGGAAATCATGAAGACCATGGGCGCGCAGTCCGCCGCCATCGGTCAGATCCTGGCCGGCATGGTCCCGGATAAACTCCTCTACTCTCACTTCGAGGTGCTCCTCAATTCCGTGCGGCAGGCGAAGCTGGCGTTCGAACCGCATGTCGAAGGCGGCAATGCGCTTCCGGTGGTGTGGAAGAACCACGCCGACTTCAACGCGAAGCTGGACGAAGCCGAGAAAAACATCCTGAAAGCCATCGAGGTGGCAAAGAAGGACGGCGCCGGCGGTCAGTCCGGCGAAGCGGCGGTCGGGGCTCTATCGTGCAAAGGCTGCCACGACGTCTACAAGAAGCCCTAATCTTTCCGCGCAGGCTTAAACAGACGCGGCCCGCCTCTAACCTAGAGGCGGGCCGTTGCTTTTCGTGAGCTGCAGATCTTCGCGCCGGTGAATCACGCTACCGAAATGATGCTGCCAGAGGCGCGCGCCCAGTTCTCCGGAGCGGTCAAGCGACGACCCCACGCCGAGCCACTTCAACAGCGTTGGATGCAGGCCGGCGTCGAACAGCATGAAACCCGCGCCGAGGCAGCAGGTTTCGATCTGTGTGCCGCACACGTAAACGCGCCCGACGCCCTTTTCTTTGAAGTGGGAAATGAGTTCTACCGGCGGCAGATAGCCGTGTTTGAAGAAAACGCGGCCCGCCGCGATCAGCGGCTCGTCATTTTTGCCGGGCTTCCACCCGAGCTGGCGTTCGAAGGGCGTAATCGTCTCGTCGTGGCGCTCCACCGTGGCGACGGTATAGAGCCTGCCGCTGAGGGCCCGGATTTCGTCGATGATCGCCGCCGGCACCGCAAAGGTCGGCTGGATGTCGACGATCAGCAAAGCCTCTTTCATCGCGGCCGCGCCCCGGCGTGTTTGTTGGTTGCGCACGATAGCCGCAAAACCACAGAAAGGCGCGGCTCTGGTTTGCCCGGCCGACGGCGCTGTTTTGTCTAGACATATGAGCCAGATCGGGCACTATCCAGCACGCCTATTCCTGCGGATACTCTTGTTATGGCTTCTTATTCTCCTTGGGATGAATCCCACGCCGGCGAGATCATTGACGGGCTGAAGTCCGCCGAGGGCGCGACGCTTCCGATCCTCCACGCGCTTCAGAATGCGTTCGGGTACATCACGGACCGGGCCGTGGAAATGGTGGCCGACGCCCTCAATCTTTCGCGCGCGGAGGTGCACGGCGTCGTGTCCTTCTATCACGATTTTCGCCGCGCATTGCCGGGCCGACACGTCCTCAAGCTCTGCCGCGCCGAAGCCTGTCAGGCGATGGGCGCCGATGCGCTCGCCGCGAGAGCCAAAAGCCAACTCGGCGTCGATTGGCACGGCACAACGCCCGACGGCCGGATGACCTTAGAGCCTGTTTTCTGTCTGGGCCTCTGCTCCTGCGCGCCGGCCGCCATGCTCGACGGCAAGCTGCTTGGCCGCGTCACCGAGGACACCCTGAACACCACGCTGGCGAAGACGCGGTCATGACCTTGCGCATCGCGATCCCGCTCGATTCCGCAGCCGTGGCCCTGGGCGCCGATGAGGTCGCCACAGCCGTAGCGCGCGAAGCAGCGGCCCGCAACATCTCCGTCGACATCGTACGAACTGGATCCTTCGGGCTGCATTGGTTGGAGCCGATGATCGACGTCGGCGGCGTTGGGTTCGGGCCTGTATCTCCGGACGATGTTCCTTCGCTATTCACTGCGAACTTCGGCGCCCACCCGCTCAACGTCGGACGCATCGACGCGCATCCCTTCATGTCGGCGCAAACGCGCCTCACCTTCGCCCGGTGCGGACGCATCGACCCCACGTCGCTGAGCGCATATCAAGAGTCCGGCGGCCTAAAGGGCGTTGGCGCGGCCCTTGTCATGGGGCCCGCAAAAATCCTCGACGCTGTCCTTCGGTCCGGCTTGCGCGGCCGCGGCGGCGCAGGCTTCCCAACCGGGATCAAATGGAAGACGGTCGCGGACGCTAAGTCCGATCTCAAGTATGTCGTGTGCAACGCGGACGAAGGGGATTCCGGAACGTTCTCCGACCGGATGCTGATGGAGGGCGATCCCTTCTGCCTGATAGAGGGCATGGTGATCGCCGGTCTCGCGACAGGCGCGTCGCGCGGCTACATCTACACGCGCTCTGAATATCCCATCGCAATCCGCGTCATGAGACAGGCGCTTCAAAACGCGCGCGCGGCCGGCCTACTGGGTAAGAGCGTGCTAGGCTCGACTTTCGCGTTCGATATCGAGCTTAGGGTCGGGGCGGGAGCTTATGTCTGCGGCGAAGAGACGTCGTTGCTCGAAAGCCTCGAAGGCAAACGCGGACAAGTGCGGGCGAAGCCGCCCCTGCCCGCGGTCGAGGGCCTGTTCGGTCGTCCGACATCCGTCAACAATGTCATCACCCTCGCCTCGGTCCCGGCGATCCTGGCGCAGGGCCCCGATACGTACAAAGATTTCGGCGTCGACCGCTCCCGTGGGACGATCCCGATCCAGCTTGCGGGCAACGTGAAATACGCGGGCCTCTTCGAAGCGCCCTTCGGTCTTACGCTCGGCGAGCTGGTGATGAAGATCGGCGGCGGCACGCAGTCCGGCCGTCCCGTCCGCGCAGTGCAGGTCGGCGGCCCCCTTGGTGCTTATTTTCCCGTCAGCCTGTTCGATACCGTATTCGACTATGAAGCCTTCGCCGCCAGGGGCGGAATCGTCGGCCACGCCGGCATCGTCGTGTTTGACGACACCGTCGATCTCGCCCGCCAGGCCCGCTTCGCTATGGAATTCTGCGCGATTGAGTCCTGCGGCAAATGCACCCCGTGCCGCATCGGATCGGTCCGCGGGGTCGAGGTCATCGACCGAATTCTCGCCGGAAATTCAAGCCCCGACCAGTTCGCCCTGCTCGAGGATTTATGTAGTACAATGCGCCAGGGTTCGTTGTGCGCCCTCGGCGGCTTCGTGCCCTACCCGGTGACAAGCGCCCTCGCGCATTTCCCGGAAGATTTCCGAAAGACAGTCGCATGAACCTAATCAAGGAAACCGACTACGGAACACCCGCCGCGCAAAGCCAAACCACGGTGCGATTGACCATCGACGGCGTCGAGGTCAGCGTTCCCGCAGGCACTTCCATCATGCGCGCCGCGGCGGAAACCGGCGTGTCCGTGCCGAAACTGTGCGCGACAGACAGTCTGAAGGCCTTTGGGTCTTGCCGCTTGTGTCTGGTGGAAGTCGAGGGACGCGCCGGAACGCCGGCCTCATGCACTACGCCGGTGGCCGACGGCATGGTCGTGCATACCCAATCCGCCAATCTCAAGAAGCTCCGCCGCAATGTGATGGAGCTCTACATCTCGGACCACCCGCTCGACTGCCTCACCTGCGCCGCCAACGGCGATTGTGAACTCCAGGACATGGCCGGTGCTGTCGGCTTGCGCGACGTTCGTTACGGTTATGCCGGCGAGAACCACATCCACGACACCAAGGATACGTCCAACCCCTATTTCGATTACGACCCGGCCAAGTGTATCGTCTGCTCACGCTGCGTGCGCGCTTGCGAAGAAGTGCAAGGCACCTACGCGCTCACCATTGAAGGCCGCGGCTTCGACTCCCGCGTCGCGCCCGGGCCAGACACCT
The DNA here is from genome assembly GCA_041905525.1 of Rhodospirillaceae bacterium. Lineage (GTDB taxonomy): Bacteria > Pseudomonadota > Alphaproteobacteria > Rhodospirillales > Rhodospirillaceae > SHVO01. Next base: position 11,897 of record JAYRKY010000043.1, on the reverse strand, counting down.
TTCTGGAATCCGAGTGCGTCTCGTGCGGCGCCTGCGTGCAAGCCTGCCCCACGGCGACCTTGATCGAAAAATCCGTGGTCGAAATCGGTCAGCCGGAGCACTCGGTTGTCACCACCTGCGCCTACTGCGGCGTCGGCTGCGCGTTCAAGGCTGAAATGCGCGGCAACGAGGTCGTGCGCATGGTCCCCTATAAGGACGGCAAGGCGAACCACGGGCACTCGTGCGTGAAGGGCCGGTTCGCGTGGGGCTACACCACGCACCGCGACCGCATCACCAAGCCGATGATCCGCGCAAAGATCAGCGATCCGTGGCGCGAGGTCTCATGGGATGAGGCGATCCAACACGTCGCAAATGAATTCAAGCGCATCCAAAAGACCTACGGCAAGAACGCCATCGGCGGGATCACCTCGTCCCGCTGCACCAACGAAGAGACCTATCTGGTCCAGAAGCTGATCCGCGCGGGATTCGGCAACAATAACGTCGATACCTGCGCGCGCGTCTGCCACTCGCCTACCGGCTACGGCCTGAAGACCACCTTCGGCACGTCGGCCGGCACGCAGGACTTCGATTCCGTCGAAGACGCCGATGTCATTGTCGTTATTGGGGCCAATCCCACCGATGGCCACCCTGTCTTCGCCTCGCGCATGAAAAAGCGGCTGCGCGAAGGCGCCCGCCTGGTCGTGATCGATCCGCGGCGCATCGATCTCGTGCGCTCGCCGCACGTGGCGGCAGATGTTCACTTACCGCTCAAGCCGGGAACCAACGTCGCCGTCGCCAACGCCATCGCCCACACCATTGTCACTGAAGGATTGGTCAACGAGCAATTCGTTCGCGAACGCTGCGACTGGAGTGAGTTCGAAGGATGGGCGGAGTTCGTCGCCCAGCCGCACAATAGCCCCGAGGCCGTCGGCCCCATCGCCGGCGTGAAGGCGGAGGATATCCGCACCGCGGCGCGCCTCTACGCGACCGGCGGCAATGCAGCCATCTACTACGGCCTGGGCGTCACGGAACACAGCCAGGGCACCACCATGGTGATGTGCATGGCCAACCTGGCCATGGCCACCGGCAATATTGGCCGCCGCGGCGTAGGGGTGAACCCGCTGCGCGGGCAGAACAATGTGCAAGGGTCCTGCGACATGGGCTCCTTCCCGCACGAGTTCTCCGGCTACCGTCACGTCAGCGATGACGCGACGCGCTCGATGTTCGAGACTCTCTGGGGTGTGCCGCTGGAAGCCGAGCCGGGCCTGCGCATCCCAAACATGCTCGATGCCGCCATCGAGGGCAGCTTCAAGGGCATCTATGTCCAGGGCGAGGATATGGTCCAGTCCGACCCCAACACCGCGCACGTCGTCGCCGGCTTCAGCGCCATGGAGTGCGTCGTGGTGCACGACCTCTTCCTGAATGAGACCGCCAAATTCGCGCATGTCTTCCTGCCGGGCGCGAGTTTCCTCGAGAAGGACGGCACTTTCACCAATGCGGAACGCCGTATCAGCCGGGTGCGGAAGGTGATGCCGCCGATGTCGGGCATGGCCGACTGGGAAGCGACCCTCGCCATCGCCAATGCCATGGGCTACCGCATGACATACGCCCATCCGTCCGAGATCATGGATGAGATCGCTCGCGCGACCCCGACCTTCACCGGCGTTTCCTATCAGAGGCTCGATGAACTCGGCTCGATCCAGTGGCCTTGCAACGAAAAGGCGCCCGAGGGGACCCCGGTCATGCACATGCAAGGCTTCGTGCGCGGCAAGGGCAAGTTTATTATCACCGAATACGTCCCGACGGATGAGCGCACGGGACCGCGCTTCCCGCTCCTGCTCACCACCGGCCGCATTCTGTCGCAATACAATGTGGGTGCGCAAACACGGCGGACCGAAAACATCGTCTGGCACGATGAGGACCGTCTTGAGATCAATCCGTTCGACGCCGAGAACCGCGGCATCCGCGATGGCGACTATGTAAAGGTGCAGAGCCGTGCCGGCGCCACCACGCTGCGCGCCCTTATCACGGACCGTGTTGCACCGGGCGTGGTGTACACGACCTTCCACCATCCCTCGACGCAGATCAATGTTGTCACGACCGACTATTCGGACTGGGCCACCAACTGTCCTGAGTACAAGGTCACCGCCGTCCAGGTCGCGCCCTCCAACGGTCCCTCTGAATGGCAGGAGCGATACAGCGATCTCAGCAAGAGCAACTCCCGGATCGCGACGCCCAGCGCCGCCGAGTAGCCGCGATGCCGGTGATCCCCGCTCCAATCGTTGAGATCCCGCGCCGGTCCTTAAAGCAGGGCACTGAGACGTTAGGCCGGCGCGCGGTGGCTGAGGAGACCGCCGTTGCCTTCACTTACAACCGCGCGTCTTATGCGGTGATGATGGCGACACCGTCGGATCTCGAGGATTTCGCGATCGGGTTCAGTCTCGCGGAAGGCATCGTCACCCACGCGTCCCAAGTCTCGGCGCTGGAGGTCGTGCCAAGCGACCTCGGCGTGGAGCTGCGCATGGAATTGACGGGCGCGGTCGCCGACAAATTCAATGAGCGGCGCCGATTGATGGCCGGCCCTGTCGGTTGCGGTCTCTGCGGAATCGAGAGTTTGAACGAAGCCATGCGCCCCCTGCCCGAACTGACCAGCGGCATGCGCATCGACGCCGAACTCGTTCACAAGGCGCTCGGCGACATGCAACGGAAACAGGCCATGAGCCAGCTGACTCGGGCCGTGCATGGCGCGGGTTTTTGGACGCCGGCAAAAGGGCTTGTCGCTTTGCGGGAAGATGTAGGCCGCCACAATGCGCTCGACAAGCTCGCGGGCGCGCTGGCGCGTCTCGGTCATGTCGCCTCAGGCGGGATCGTGGTGATCTCCAGCCGGGTCTCGATCGAAATGGTGCAGAAGGCCGCCATGATGGGCGCACCGTTTCTTGTCGCGGTTTCGGCGCCGACCGCGCTTGCCGTGCGCACCGCCGAAAAGGCCGGCATTACCCTTATCGCGGTGGCACGCGAAGACGGCTTCGAAGTTTTCACACATGGAGACCGGGTCAGCCTGGTCACGCTCGATCATGTCATCAGATAAGCTGGTCTATATGGCGAACCAAATCGGGACGGCGTTCAACTATCAGAGCGAGGACGAAGCCGTCGCCTCGATCGCCAATCACATCAAAAGCTTCTGGGATCCCCGGATGCGCGCGGACATTTTCGCTCACGAAGCCGCGGGCGGCGACGGCCTCGCGCCGCGTGTCCTTAAGGCGATCCGCACCTTGAGCCGCAACAAACCCACCTAACATGCGTTGACAACCCTCTACCGCGAACGGGCCTTCCGCGCGGACAGGCCCGGGTGCAAACCCGCGGACAAGATAGGGGGTGCGCGTCGTTGAGGCTGGACTCAGTTATGTTGCCGGCCTTACCGCCAGCGCTCTCCGCTCACCGGACGGCGTGCCGTTCGGTGAGCGTCCCGCGAGCGGATTGATTGGTGCAGCTAAGCTTTGGCGGCGGCGGGTGAACGCTTGCGCGGAACCGGCTTGGGCTTCGGGTTCGCCGCTTCATGCGCGAGACGCAGGGCCCGCAGTTCCAGAGTGCGCTTTAAATTCGCGGCTTCCTTGAGACGCCGCTCGGTGAGAAATGCTTCGTCGCGCTTTGCGGTCGCGGTTCGGGCGTTATCGGCTTTGTCGAACGCCTTTTCTGCCCGCTTTCGTGCCGGTGTCATGTCGTACTCCCATCATGGAATTTCTGGTAACGAGCGATGCACCAATTGGATGCGCGGTCCGGGTTGCATTCCTCCTTTCAAGAGCAATCAAGTACCGAATGACGGCGGCAGCCGTCGGGACTATCTTCGGCCCCGAATCCCATGAAGTCCAGGGCCAATGTCGGAACTACCGCGGCGCGGTATTGCCACGCGATATCAACGTTGTGACATCGACCAGCACGCGGCCCACCGCGAGCCCACCAGGGCACGCAAGATATTTCGGGCGCCATTCCGGAGCGAACTTGTCCTTGTAACGGCGCAGTCCGCGGAAGCTGTAGAAATGCTCGCCGGCGCGGTAAATGAGACCACCCAGCTTATGCCAGAGCGGCCCAAGCCGCCGCCCTTCCAGTCCCGAGAGCGGCGCCATGCCAAGGTTGAACCAATGGTATCCTTGCGCCTTGCCCCACAGCATGATTTCGACAAATAGAAATTCCATGACGCTGTGCACAGAGGTGTGGCCGTAGCGCATGAGATCGATGGAGAGTTCCACCTTTCCGGCGCTTTCCCAGATATTCGCGAATGCGATGATCTCATCCCCGGCCATCACGACGCCGCAGGCGAAATGCGCGAGATAGGCTTCATCGAAGAAGCCCAGGGAAAATCCCTTCTCCTTGCCCGACTTTGACGCCAACCACTCGTCGGATACGCGGCGCAGGCGCGGCATGGCGGCGACGACTTCGGCGGGCGAAAGGATCCTGAACGTGGCGCCTTCGCGCGCGGCGCGGCGGTGGGCCTGGCGGATGTCGCGGCGCGACGACGCATCCAGCGAGAATGCCTGCAGATCAACGCGGGCTTCATCGCCCATCTTGTAAAGTGCGAGACCAAGGTCGGCGTAGAGCCCCAGGTTCTCCGGTTTCACCTGATAGAAAACACAACGCCCGCCGTATTGATCGCTTAGCTCGCGGAACTTCCACAACAAGTCCGCCTGCCGCGCGGCCGGCGCGACCGGATCCCCGAGCGCGATCCATGAACTACCCTGCACCCTGTACATCAGGAAGCCGTCGCCCGTGTCATTGAACAACAACGACTTATCGCCGAGCAGCGCAAGATTTGCCGAAGAGTCGGACGCCGCCGCGACGATCGGGGCCGCGCGCGCCAATTCGACGCCCGACGGCAAGGCCGGCACCTGTTTGTGCGGCTGGAGGAACTGACGCGCTCCAAGCAACGCGAAGGTCAATCCGGCGAACAGTGATGCGCGCAGGAAACGCGGCGCATTGCCATCCAGTTCGAACTGCCACCACATCTCGGTGTCGTATTCGACATAGCGATGCGCAAAGAAACCCAGCCAAATGCTGCCGGCGAGAATTGCACCGACCGCCAGCAGCCATTGGGGCGACAGTTGCAGCTGGGTCAAACGGCCGGGGCGATAGAAAGCGGTGCGGGCCGGTAGCAAGACGAGTGCGATTCCGAGGAGGCCGAGGGCTTCGTGATAGTCGGTGCCGCGACCGAGGGCAGCGGCGGCGCCGACAATGAGCAGCGCCATTGTCGCCACATACGCTGAATCGACCCGCTGAAGCAGCGATCCGGACAGCAAGAGCAGCCCCACACCGACGAGCGATGCCACCAGATGCGATCCCTCGATGAACGCGAGCGGCAGCCAGTCGTTGATCGCGGCCAGCACGTCCGGCTCTTCCGGCGCGGCGCCGGAAATGAGCAGCATGGCACCCGCGGTGAAGACAGCCGCGGCCATCAGCGGCGGCGCGATCGCGGACCATTGCCGCGCCGCGAGCTGGGCGGCGGACGACAGATGGTGACGCCGGGCAGCGAGTTCGGAGATTCCGAACCAGGCGATGGCAATGACGAGCGGCGCGACGTAATAGATCGCGCGGTAAGCCAGGAGTGCGCCGAGGGTCTCATGGGCATCGATTTGCCCCGACGTGAGCGAAACCACCAATCCTTCAAACACCCCGATGCCGCCGGGAACGGCGCTAATGACGGCGGCAAGCAATGCCGTCACGTATACCGCGACGAAGGGCAGGAATCCGATGGTGCTCTCGCTAGGCAGCAACAGATAAAGGGTGGCGGCTGCGAAAATGAGGTCGAATCCCGCTGCCACCGCTTGGCCGAAAGCCGTGCCGATGGGCGGGATCTGAACGCGCCACCGCAACAACGTGATGTGCGGCACGCGTGCGAGGCTCAGGATAAAGAGCACGAGGCTGGGCGCGATCAGAAGCATGCCCAGCACCCGCACCGCCACTTCGGGAACGCCGGTCACCTGCGACAAGCTCTCGGGCTGAAAGAGGAAGGCGACCCCACCCAGCAGCGAAGCGCCCAGTGGGAACATCGCCGTGTGGAACGCAATCGCGGTGGTGATCTGAAAACCTGTAAGGCCCGCTGCGGAGTATGCCCTGTACCGGATCGAGCCGCCCGAAAGCGCGGAAAAGCCCAGGTTGTGAGCAAGGGCGTTGGCGATGAACGAGGTCTTCGCCATCACCGGTCCGGGAACTGACGCCCCCGCATAGCGCAGGGCGAAGAAATCGTAGCCCACGAGCGCGATATAACTGATTATTGCCGCCCCCGCCGCAGTCAGCAAGACCGACCCGGGGAGCGACTCAAGGTAATCGATCGCCTCGGCAAGATGATGATCGGCCAGTTCGCGCTCGAGCAGCCAAACCGCCGCGACGAACATGGCGACCGCGCCAAGCGGCAGGAGACGGCGAAGGTTCGCGAATAGGCCAGGCATCATGACTTCCTCGCCGCCATTCTAGCGGCAGCCCTTCACCTTCGCACGCCGGACCTTTATGTTAAACCGCGTACGATGAACGCACGTCAGACGATCCTATACGCCACGATCTCCGCCGCCGCCTTTCTCGCGGGATGCGATGAGTCCCGCGTCCGGGAAGCGCGATTGGAAATTGACGATAAAACGTCGGCCCGCCTGACCTGGGTTCTACCGGGCGCCGAACGCCCTGTCATTTTGTTTGGCTCAGGCGACGAAACCAATACCCGGGCCGTAGCGCGTACCCTCGCCTGGCCGGACCGCGCTGTGCTTACCATAAGCCCGCCGCCCTCCGGCACGGCTCCCCCCAGGTGCGATGACCTCGTCAACGGGGCCGCCAAACGCTACGCCGACCTTCGCCGCAAGAAAGGACGCCCTGAGCCAGAGCCGCCCATCGTGGTTGCGATGGGCGAAGCGGGCGCCGCCGGCTTGGCTCTCGCCGGGTCGCCGCAGAAGAGCGGCGTCAGCGCGGCCGTCGTCTATGAACATTGTCCCAGCGATCCGCCGCCGACGCCATTCTGCACGGTCGATCACGACTTGCCGGCGGAACCATCGTCTCTCCCGGTCGTCGTGATCACCGATAAGTCGCAGTGCGGGCAGACCACGGTCGCCCCAGCGCTGCGCCACTTCGCCGACGCCCGCGTAATCGCAGCCGACGGCGGCAACCGCATCGATCTCTTGTCCACCACGGTCGATCAGGTGCTGGGCCACGTCGGGGGGCACGTGCCCACGGCCGATATTGGCCTTCCGGTTATTCCCCTTCCCGCCACCGGAGATCGGAAGCAACTGGCGATCTTCTTGAGCGGCGACGGTGGCTGGGCGGATATCGACAGCGATATCGGCGAGGATTTGGCGCGAAAGGGGGTCGCCGTCGTCGGGTTCGACACCCTGAAGTACTTTTGGCGCAAGCAGGACCCCATCGGCGCCGCCGCGGACCTGGAGCGTGTGATCGCCCAGTATTCCGCCGCCTGGAAGCGCGATGACATCATCCTGATCGGCTATTCGTTCGGCGCCGATGTGCTCCCGTTCCTCTGGCAGAATCTGGACGAGGGCAGCCGGTCCAAGGTCTCGCACGTGATTTTCCTCGGGCTTGGCGATACCGCCGCAATGGAAATCACCGTTGGCGGCTGGGTCGGCGTGACGCCAGATGAATCGCTGCCTACCCTTCCCGCGGCCCGCAGCATCTCCGGCGCACATATTATGTGTTTTTATGGTGTGGACGAGGGCTCCAACGCCTGCCCTGCTCTCGCATCCTACGGAGCCGAGGTGTACGCAATGCCTGGCGGACACCACTTCGACGGCGACTACGAAAAGGTCGCCGATATCATCCTCTCCCGGATTACCAAATAAAAACGGGGGACGCTGGCGCGTCCCCCGTTCTGTCTCCTCGCGCTGAAGGCGGTTTACTTCGCCTTCGGCTTGGCTTTGGCCTTCGCACCTTTCGGCTGCATGCGGCCGGCGTCGATGAGCAGGTCTTCAACGGTTCCGACGCGGGTGCCGTGCAAGCCGGCGACCTTCGTCACTTCCGTCGCACCGACGCGCTCCATGTTCTCGATCAGGGCAACAGCGCCCGGGATCGGAGCTTCAGGCGGTGCGGCGTCGGCCGGAGCCGGCGCATACACGTCGGCGACTGCAATCACCTTTTCCGTCGGCAGATACACCATCAGCATGGCGTCGGTGTGGTTGAGACCCTTCATTGCGTATAGGTCAACCGAACGCTTGCCATCCGACAGGGTGTACTTGTCCGCCACCGGCTGGAAGGTCGCGGCGGCCTTCTTTTGCGCCATCGCGTCCGGATTGATCGTGCGCGGATTGGCCCAAGCCTTCTTGTAGTACTCCTCGTTCACGGCATGCGTCACCACCGTGGCGCCCTCGGCGACGTAGGTGCGCAGACCGCCGGAGTGGTCGAAGTGCGTGTGGGTGTTGACGATGAACTTGATCGGCTTGTTCGGCGCCAGTTCCTTGGCCTTCGCGATGACGGCCATCGACCGGGCTTCGGTTTGCGGCGCTTCCACCACGATCAGATGATCGGCCTGTTCGATCAACAGGCTGTGGTGGCTACCGCCACGCAGGTGCCATACTCCCGGCGCCAGCAGTTCTTCCGCCACAACGATCGGCGGCTCCTGATAGTTCTTCACTTCGTCCGGAACGGTGATGTTGGCCGGCACGTTGGCCTTCACGCCCGTCACGGTCAGGCGCAGGGCCGGATGCTCGCCGACGATACGAGTGATCTTCGACGGGAAATGCACGCCGCCGAAGTTCTTATAGTCGGAGTACTGGGTCTGGATGAGCATGTCGCCCAGCACCGGATTGTCGATCCACTCCTGTACCAGTTCCAGATCGTTCGCGGCGTTGAAACGGCCGTAGTACTTATGCTTTCCGACAGTGAAAGTGGTGTCCGCGCCGCGGCGGGTCTTGCGCACCGGCGCCTTGTTTTCCTGCGCGAACTTCACGAATCCGACCGGGGTCGCGGTGATCGCCGCCTGGCGTTCCTCGACGGTGGCCATCGCCGGCTGCATCGGGTTGGTGGGCGACGCATTCCACGCCTTATCGCCCGCGACAAACTCTTCGCCGGTGGCGCCAAGCATGTTGAAGTATTCCTTGCGGAACGCGGTGTTCGGCAGCTTGTCCGCATCGCTCGGCTCGGCGCGCGTCATTTGGACATGACTGGCTTGATTGGCGTAGTCGATCGTCATTGTATAGTTGGGCACCGGAATCTGGGCCCAAGAACTGGCGTTGCTGAACTGCTGGCCAACGCGGCCGTACATTCCGTTCCCGGTAAACAGGATGGAATTGGTGGTGGCGACGTTCAGATTTTTCGCTGCTACATCAATTGCGCTTTCTTCTTCGCACGAAGAAAGAGCGAGTGCCGCGGCCAAAAATGCACCGCGTAAAACGAGTTTGTTCATCGAAAACTCCTCCCCTACTCAAGGCGGGCAGCTTAACCCGCACTGGGCGCGAGTTCCAAGAGGGTTCGATGAGATAACCCCTTGCGGCGCAATGTGGAAAAGTACCAGAGTGGCTTGCGCGGGGGCTGTGGGGCCCGCGCACAAACGACGGGGGGCCGGTATGACGCGTTTCCTTTGCTTCGTTTTCAGCTTTATGTGCGTCGCAACATTCCACGACGCAGCGCACGCTCAAGCCCAAAAAGCCAGCGATCCGCCGGTCTTTCTCTCCGGCGGTACTCTCGTGGATGTGATCCGGGGCGAGGTCTACCCCGATGTCGGCGTGCTCGCCGAGGGCGGGAAGATCACCCAGCTCTTTTTCGATTTTCCCTATAACGCCGCCCGGATCCCTGCCAACGCGGTGAAGGTGGACGTGAAGGGCAAGTACATCATGCCGGGCATGATGGACCTGCACGCCCACGCCGAAGACGTCTACAAGGGCGTGAAGGTCGACCTTCCACATTATATGAAGATCTTCATGGCGGGCGGGGTCACGACGATCCGCGCCATGGGGTCGGCCGAGAACAACCTCGTGCCCCTGAAGTACGAGATCGATACCGGCGTCATCCCCGGACCAAATATCGTCATCGGGTCCTTCCCGCCCATCGAGCAGGCGCCAGGATTTCCCCGCCTCGTGCGAACCGAGATGGTCAACAACGCCCTCGAGGCCCGCGCCATTACCCGCGACCACATCTTCAAGGGCGCCACCTGGATTAAATTCTACAACTACATCGACCGCGAAATCGGGGCGGCGGTCGTGGACGAAGCGCATAAACACGGCGCCAAGGTGTTCGGCCATTTCACGATGCTGGGCGCCGATGACGCCGCCAAAATCGGCGTCGACACGCTTGAGCACACAGTCTCTCTGATCCAGAAATCGCTCGCCTACGAAGACCAGATCGCAATGACGGATATCGGTTACTACCGGTACTTCGTCCAATGGACCAAGGTGAACGAGAAGTCGCTCGACGAGACCTTCAAGACGATGATCGCGCACAAGACCGCGCTCGTGCCGACTCTCATGATCCAATATGTCGGCGCCGATCCGGATTATCTGTCGAAAGTCAGCGCTGAGTGGTTCGATCTCTACCAGAAAGACCTGTTCGCCGCGTACCAGAAGGACCCGCTGCGCGTCCCCACCGTCTATAACTTCAAGGCCTACGGACCGCAGTGGAAGGCCAGTATTCTCGCCCAGGCGAAACAGGTGGCGCGTTTCGTAAAAATGGGCGGACGGGTTGCGACGGGATCGGACCTCAGCCCCGCGCCTCCCCTCGTGCCCGGCCTCAGCATCCGCCAGGAACTTGAACTGTTCGTCGCGGGCGGCATGACCCCGCTCGAGGCGCTGCGCACCGCCACCATCGTCCCGGCGGAGGTGCTCGGCTGGCAGGACCGCTTGGGGTCGATCGAAATCGGCAAGCAGGCGGATATCGTCGTGGTCAACGGCAATCCCCTCGCCGACATCAAGGCGGTGGGAAACATCGACAGCGTCATGCAAGCGGGTCGTGTCTATAAGATCAGCGACCTAACGGCGGAACTGCGGAAGGCGCGATAACCTAACCTCTCGCCCAACGTCACGCTTCGGCGTACGAGGCCTATCTAAGCGCGGCGCGAAAGCTCATCGCGTTCACGCCCTTTTTAAGTTTTTTGGCGCCAACCTCGGGCGCCATCGAAACGCGGGGCTTGCGTAGGCCCGCGACATTGCCGGCCGCCACAACGGCGTTGCGGGCGCCGCCGGGTTCGTCGAGCAGTTTCACCCCCCAGCCGCGCGCCTCAAATCCCGCCGCAATTTCGTCAGCGAGCCGGTCCTTCCGGCCGTGCAAGCATACATTCACCAGAATCACTCCGGTGCGTTTGACGCAGCGCCGCGCGGCCGTGAAGAACGCCTCGCCCGTGAAGTGAGCGGGGATCGCTTCGCCGATGAACGCATCAACCACGACCACGTCGAAACGCGCGGGAACCTTTTCCATAAAGCGCAGACCGTCGCCAGTGCGGCAGGACACATCGTCCGGCATATAAAAATAGGTCCTGGCAAGCTTGAACGCCTGACGATCGATGTCCACGACGGTTACGTCACGGCCGCCCCGCGCCAGCATGGTCGCCAGCGTACCGCCGGCGCAGCCGATCATCAGGACTTTTTTCCCGCGCTGTAACGCAAGCCCGTGGAGGGCATGGACATAGATGTCGAGGCTGACCCCATCGGCGTCCACCGTGCTCTGGTTTCCGCCCTTCTGATGATAGCCGCGCGTCCCGTCCCGCCTGGCCCTGATGACGATCGTTCCGAACTTGCCAGGATGTCGCAGGGTCCACCCGGCGCGTGAATCGGGCTCGTGGCGTTTGTCTGACATCGTCATCGTGCGCTGGGTCTGCATGTGTCGGATCATGCGTTATAGATTCTCCGCCGGGAAGCGGTCATCGTGCGCTTCGTAGGAGTTCCAAAAAAAAAAACGGCCCCGGCTGTATGGTGCCGGCGCCCGCCCAGATTGGCCCTGGGAGAAAG
>JAYRKY010000042.1:366-20937 GCA_041905525.1 Rhodospirillaceae bacterium | reverse complement strand
GCTAATCTTCACCAACTCTCTTCATCGAGAGGACTACTATTTCTGCTCTGGGAGGGTCCTGAGCCAAGGGCATGGGACGACTACGTCCCTACTCCGCGACGCGGTCGTTCCCACACCCTACGCGTACGTCTGCTCTCGGAGCCTGCCGTCGCTTCGGGCCTCAATCTCGTTTCGGTACGGATTGAGTTGGCGCCTACTATACGATGGAACTCGAACCATCGGTGATACCGCTCGCGCCTTTAGGACCGCGGTTTGGCTTTATCACGTCCCTTGGTAACCAAAATTCGTCCTGCGCCAACGTCTTTACCCGCACGCAAGACGAGACTGCTCCTACAGTCAACTTGCTGTTGATGCGACCGATGAGTAATGATTTCGTGCTGCTCTTGTTCCGCGATCGATCAGACTTCCCCCAAAGAACTCCACCATGCATTAGCGTCTTCGACCGTTACTACGGTTCGGCCTCGGATTTTTGTGAGTTTTAAGCGACCGTCCTTGGCCTCTCGATACACAGTCGCCCTTGAGATTGGGTATTCTTGGGTTAACTCGGTAATGGTAAATGCCCGCCGGTTTTTCCTGACCGGCATGTTCACGGTTGTCGTGCTCTCGGGTTCGCTCACTGGCGACTCCTGCTTCGATTGCGATACGCAATTTCGTCCTGCTAGACACCTTCAGAGACGAAGCAAGACGACTTGGTAAGAGAGAAACAGGTAGAAGCAATTTTGCTCCGTCAATTACAATGATCGGGCATTGAGGACGAACTGATGCCAAGTCAAATTGTGGGTGGAATTGGGGGTGAGCACCGTTGAGGCAGCTCACCCCCCTTCAAAATCCTACAGATTTTGGAGTTGACTGGCGGAGAGGGAGGGATTCGAACCCTCGGTATCGGTTTCCCAATACACTGGTTTAGCAAACCAGCGCCTTAAGCCACTCGGCCACCTCTCCCCTGGGCCGGCAGAGCGCTGAAAAGACGCGCATTTCTCATGATGAGAGGCCTGGAGGCGGGCCGGAAGATGAAGCTTGGGCGGGGGAATGTCAACCCAACCGGCAAAGGCCAAAACGTTAGCGCGTTCTGGGGCTTAGCGCCCGTGCCCCAGGGGTAACCCTGCCGGAGGCGCTTGGAAGGTCCGGGGCCCTTCTCTAAGCTTTACTTCCAAAATTCGGGGAGGTTTTCACATGAGACGTCTCGCCTTGGCCGTCGCCGCGCTGGTCTGCTCCGTGGCGGCCCACGCCGCCGACTATCCGAAGTCCGGTTTGATCGCCGACCGGGGCCTTACCGAAAAGGACTTCCCACGTTGGCGGGCCATCGAACCCAATATCTATGTCTATGAGGACACGCATTCTCCGGACCCCGATGGATCGGTGATCGGGACCGTCAGCCTGATCGTGGTGACCAAGGAGGGCGTCGTCCTCCTCGACGGCCAGGGCGATGCTCAGGATGGGAAACGCCTGGTCGAGGCGATCAAAACATTGAGCCCACAGCCGCTCAAGTATGTCGTGACGGCGTCCGATCATATCGATCACGTGGGCGGGAACGGCGAAATCAAAGCCGCCTTCCCCGGCGCCATCTTCATCTCGTCGCCGGTCTCGCAGAAAGTCCTCGCGAAAAGCGCCGTAGTCCCCAGCGAGACGGTGAGCGACAAACGTGTGATCACGTTGGGCGGAACCGAATTTCACATCCTGAACCTCGGCCGCGCCCATACCGGCGGCGACCTCGCCGTGTATCTCCCGCAGACAAAGGTTCTTTTCCTTGGTGAGATTTACGCCCGCGATATTTTCCCCTCGCAGCGGTCCTCCTACCCCAGCGAGTGGATCGAGACGCTGAAGAAAGCGCAGGCGATGGACGTGTCCTGGTACATTCCCGGACATGGTTTCGTCGACAGCATGGCAGACATGAAGCGCGACCTCGACCAGTCCCGCAAAATTCAGGAATACATTGTCGCCGAGGGTAAGCGTCTGCACGCGCTGGGCTTGCCATGCACCAACGACGGCAAACCGCCAGCGTGCGAAGCGACCAAGCAGGTCAATTGGGGACCGTTCGCGAGCGTCCCGCAAACCCGCAGCAAGCAGGATCTGGCGATCGGCCGCGTCTATATGGAGCTTGAGGGCAAGCTGCCGAAGTAAAAGACGCTACGGCGTTTTGCAGAGTCCGGCGGGCACATTCTCCGCCGGTTCGACGAAATAGATGCCGTCGTTACTGTAGGCGGTGAACACGGCCTGGGCGCGGGTGAATCCGTCCGGCCGCGCGATGGCTGTGAGATCGCCCCAAAACGTAAAGAACAGCTGCGCATCGACGACCGCGCCGCCGTGCAGAAGCACAATCAACTGGTAGCGCTTATCAGTCTTCATCTGCGCGGCGATCTGGTCGCGTGAGAGTTCCCCCCAGCGCGCGGCGGCGAGAAGCGGATGGGAGAGAATGTCGTCAGCCGACGTCACGACCACCATGCGGTCCCAGGGAACCCGAATGAAATCAGTGGCGCAGATATAAGGATGGGACGGCGCGTCGCGGCGCTGGACTTGGCGGACGTCTTCGACCTCCGGCGGCGTCGGATCCGGCGCTGCCCGGACGGCAATTTCACCCGAAAAGTCGTGGAGCCAGGCTTTTGGGAGATACGGCTGGTACAACAAAAGACCGATGACCGCGCAGACGGCCAGCGCGAGGACGAAGACCGTTCCGTTCTTCAGACGGCGCGGAGCTTGAGAGACCGGCAAGCTCAAGCGTCGAGCTTTTTCTTCAACGCATCCGAGCACATGCCCGGATTCGCCTTGCCTTGGGTCGCTTTCATCAGCTGCCCGACAAACCACCCGAGGACCTGAGTCTTGCCGGACTTGTACTGCGCAACCTTATCGGCATTCTCGGACAGGATTTTATCGACTGCGGCATCAATGGCGCCGATGTCGGTGATCTGCTTCATCCCGCGCTCTTCAACAATGGCGTCCGGGGCCTTACCTGTCTCGACCATCGCTTCGAAGACTTCCTTCGCCATGCGGCTGGAAATCGTATTGTCCGAGATCAGTTCGATCAGACGGCCAAGGTCCTTCGCGGTCACGGGGCTATCGCCGATTTCCACGCCGCGCTTATTCAGCATGCCGAATAGGTTCGTGATTACCCAGTTCGCCGCGAGTTTGGGATCGCGGCCTTTCGCGACCTCTTCGAAGTATTCGGCGTTCTCTTTTTCGGCAACGAGGACGCCGGCATCGTAGGCGGTAAGTCCGAAGTCCTTGATGAAGCGCGCCTGCTTATCGTCCGGAAGCTCGGGCAGCGAGGCCTTGATGCGTGCGACAAACGCTTCGTCAAATTCGATCGGAAGCAAATCGGGATCGGGAAAGTAGCGATAATCGTGCGCGAATTCCTTGGAGCGCATCGAGCGGGTTTCGCCCTTGTTGGAATCGTACAGGCGCGTTTCCTGATCGATCGTACCGCCGCTCTCGTAGGTATCGACGTGCCGGCGGGCTTCAAATTCGATCGCCTGCATCAAAAACCGCACGGAGTTTACATTCTTGATTTCGCAACGCGTGCGAAGTTCCGTCGCTCCGACCGGACGCACCGACACGTTCGCGTCGCAGCGCATGGAGCCTTCTTCCATATTGCCGTCGCACGTACCGAGATAACGCAGGATCGATCGCAATTTCTTGAGATAAAGCCCCGCTTCTTCCGGCGTGCGCAGGTCGGGCTTCGACACGATTTCCATCAACGCGACGCCGGACCGATTGAGATCGATGTAGGTCTTCTGAGGATGAAGATCGTGAATGGACTTGCCGGCGTCTTGCTCCAGATGCAGGCGCTCAATCCCGATCTCACGCGTGGACCCGTCAGGCATATCGAGAACGAGGATGCCCTCGCCGACAATCGGCTGATCGTATTGGCTGATCTGATAGCCCTGCGGCAAGTCGGCGTAGAAGTAGTTCTTGCGTGCGAACACGCTGCGGCGATTGATCTTCGCCTTGAGGCCGAGCCCGCTTCTCACCGCCTGTTCAACGCACTGTTCATTGAGTACCGGCAGCATTCCGGGCATACCGGCATCGATATAGGACACCTGGGTGTTCGGTCCCCCACCGAAGTCGGTGGATGCACCGGAAAACAGCTTCGCCTGCGAGATGACTTGGGCATGCACTTCGAGACCGATCACGAGCTCCCAGTCATGCTTTTCGCCTTTGATGATGTATCCCATGGCGTCCTCTACACCGCCGGCAGCAACGGGAACTGCGCCGCGTCTTCCAGCGTCTGGCAGACCCGAAACAGAGTTTCTTCATCCCAGCGGCGCGTGAGCACTTGCAGCCCGAGCGGCAGCCCATCGGCGCTGAGCCCCGCAGGGACGGATGCGCCCGGAATACCGGCCAACGACGCCGGCACGGTGAAGACGTCGTTCAGATACATCGCGATGGGATCATCGGACTTCTCGCCAATTCCAAACGCGGGCGTGGGCGCGGTCGGCGTCAGGATCGCGTCGACCTTCTCAAATGCGTCGGTGAAATCCTGATTGATCAGCGCTCGGACTTTCTGCGCCTTCAGATAGTAGGCGTCGTAATAGCCGGCGGAGAGCACGTAGGTTCCGATCATGATGCGCCGGCGCACCTCGGCGCCGAACCCCGCGGCGCGGGTCTTGGCGTACATTTCGTCCAAGGATTTGCCCTGAACACGAAGGCCGAACCGGACCCCGTCGTAGCGGGCGAGGTTCGAGGAGGCCTCGGCCGGCGCCACTATATAATAAGTGGGGAGGGCCGACTTGGTGTGCGGCAGGCTGATCTCGACCGGAGTCGCGCCGGCCGCCTTGAGCCACTCGACGCCCCTGTCCCAAAGGGCCGCCAACTCTGAACTGAGGCCGTCCGGGCGGTATTCTTTGGGAATTCCGATGCGAAGACCTTTGACGCCCTTGCCGAGCGCGGCCTCGAAGTCCGGCACCTCCAGCGGCGCCGACGTCGAATCCTTAGGATCGTAGCCCGCCATCGCGCGCAGCATGATGGCGGCATCGCGCACCGTACGGGTCATCGGGCCCGCTTGATCAAGGGAACTGGCGAACGCGACGACACCCCAGCGCGAGCATCGGCCGTACGTAGGTTTCACCCCGACGATGCCGCAGAAGGCGGCCGGCTGACGGATCGAACCACCCGTATCCGTGCCCGTGGCGCCCATCACAAGGTGCGCCGAGACCGACGCGGCCGACCCACCGGACGATCCACCGGGGACAAGTTCGACGTTCCGGCCCTTGGGCTTCCAGGGGTTTTTCACCGGCCCGTAGTAGCTGGTGATATTGGCCGAGCCCATCGCGAATTCGTCGAGATTGAGTTTGCCGAGCATCACCGAGCCCGCATCGCGCAGCTTTTGCGTAACCGTGCTTTCGTAAGGCGGCGTGAAACCATCGAGAATATGGGACGCGGCGGTCGTCAGAACGCCTTCGGTACAAAACAGATCTTTGATGCCGAGCGGAATGCCCTCGAGCGTTCCGGCTTGACCCGCCGCAAGGCGTTTATCGGACTCTCTTGCCCGCTCGCGGGCGAGATCGCCCGTGGTGGTGATGAAGGCGTTCAGATCCTTCGCGCGCTCCATGGCGGCGAGGTGCGCCTCGGTGAGTTCAAGCGCGGTGAACTCTTTCTTGGCCAATTTTTCGCGGGCCGACGCGATCGTGAGTGATGTCAGTTCGGTCACTGCGCGCCTCTATTCAACAACCTTCGGCACGCCGAAGAAACCATCATGACCGTCCGGCGCGTTCGCCAGAACCTTTTCGGCCCGGTCGCCGTCAGTCACGGCGTCTTTGCGCCACTGCAGCTTCAGATCGGTCCCGCCCGTCATCGGGGCGACATCGGTAGTGTCGACTTCCTTCAGCTGCTCGATCCAGTTGAGGATGCCGGAGAGTTGTTCGGCCACCGTGTCGAGCTCGGCATCGGCGACCTCGATGCGCGCCAGGGTGGCGATCCGCCGCACAGTGGCTTTATCCAATGACATCAGTTACATCTCATCCAAACCGGCGTCCCGCCGGCGGAATGTGCGTAACACCCGATATGGCGATCTGCAAGCCCAGCGCATTGAAGGCGCTATTGGCCCGAAATCAAACGATTTTGGGCTTGGACCTCGGCACGAAGACGATCGGGCTCGCGCTGTCGGACGTCGGCTATATGGTGGCCTCGCCCCTGAAGACCATTACCCGCCGAAAGTTCACCCAAGATTGGGCCGAACTCGCCGAAGTCATAAACAGCCGGAGCGTGGGGGCGCTCGTCGTCGGACTGCCTATCCAAATGGACGGGACGGAAGGCGCACGCGCGCAAGCCACCCGATCGTTCGTCAGCGAGGTGCTGAAACGCCAGGATCTGCCGGTCGCCTTTTGGGACGAGCGGCTCTCCTCCAATGCCGTGGAGCGTATGCTGACCGACGAGGCGGACCTTTCCCGGAAGCGCCGCGCCGAACTCGTGGACAAAGCGGCCGCGGCGTACATTCTTCAGGGCGCACTCGACGCTATGCGGTACTCGGCTTAGGGGTTGAGCTTGCCTCCGGGCGAGGCGCTCCCTATAGTCCGGGCTTATGCCCAATCCGGAATTTCCGCATCGTCACCTCCTCGGCATCGAGGGGCTTTCCCCGGCTGAAATCAATCACTTACTGGACCGTTCGGATCACTACGTGGCGCTTAACCGTGCCCCGGAGAAGATGTCGGACGCCCTTAAAGGCCGCACGATCGTCAATCTGTTCTTCGAGAACTCCACCCGAACACGCACCTCGTTCGAGCTGGCCGCCAAACGCCTCGGCGCCAACGTTATCAACATGCAGGTGGAATCGAGTTCGGTTGCCAAAGGCGAGACCCTGATCGATACCGCCGTGACGCTGAATGCGATGCATCCTGACGTGCTCGTGGTTCGGCATCCGGATTCGGGCGCCGTGAAATTGCTTGCCGATAAGGTCAATTGCGGCGTCGTGAATGGCGGCGACGGCAGCCATGAACACCCGACACAGGCTCTGCTGGACGCACTCACCATCCGCCGCCGCAAGGGCAAGCTGAATGGCCTGTTGGTCGCGATCTGCGGCGATGTCCTTCATAGCCGCGTCGCCCGTTCAAATTTCCTCCTTCTTCTGACCATGGGCGCGCGGGTTCGCATTATCGCCCCGCGCACCCTCATCCCCAGCCAAGTCGATCGCATGGGCGTTGAGGTATTCACGGACATGCACGCCGGCTTGAAGGACGTGGATATTGTCATGATGCTGCGGGTGCAGAATGAACGGATGCGCGGAAGTTTCATCCCGTCCGTGCGCGAATACTTCCATTTCTTCGGCCTGGACCGTGCCAAGCTCGCTCAGGCAAAGCCGGACGCGCTCATCATGCATCCCGGCCCCATGAACCGGGGAACAGAGATCGATTCCGACGTCGCCGACGATTTCGAGCGCAGTGTCATCCGGGAACAGGTGGAATTGGGGGTCGCCGTGCGCATGGCGGTCCTCGAGATTCTGGCGCTCAACAATCGCGACCTTCAAGCGCGGAGGGCCGCCTCGTGAAAGCAGCCAAGCCCGGCCGCGTCGCGTACATCAACGCCCGCATCGTCGATCCCGCATCAGGCTTCGACGGTCCCGGAGAAATCCTGACCAGCGGCGAAGAAATCCTGGATGTCGGCGCGAAGCTGTTCGACGGGAAAGCGCCTGCGGACGTACAGATCATCGATTGCGCCGGAATGTGCGTGGCCCCGGGTCTTGTCGACATGCGCGTGCAACTGCGCGAGCCGGGCGAAGAACATAAGGAAAGTCTCAGGAGTGCGGGCGAGGCCGCGGTGGCCGGCGGGGTCACCACAATGGTGTGCCTGCCTAACACGAACCCGGTGCTCGACGATGAACCGACGCTGGAGTTTGTCGCGCGCCGGGCGCGACAGCTCGCGTTGACGAAAGTCTATTGCTACGGCGCGATTACGAAGGGCCTGCACGGCAAAGAGCTGTCGGAAATGGGCTTGTTGTCAAAGGCGGGCGCCTTAGCTTTCACCGATGCGACGAAGGCCGTGGCCGACGCCCAGGTGATGCGGCGCGCGCTGCAGTACGCCGCGACGTTCGGGCTTTTGATCGTGCAACACCCGGAGGAGCCAACGCTCGCGGGCGGAGTCATGAACGCCGGCGAAATCGCTACGCGTATGGGACTCTCGGGGATTCCCCGCGAAGCCGAAATCATCATGCTCGAGCGCGATATTCGTCTGACCGCGATGACCGGCGGACGCTATCACGCCGCCCATATTTCCACTGCCGACAGCGTCGACATCATTGCGCGGGCCAAGAAGCAGGGTTTGAGCGTGACGTGCGATACGGCGCCGTTCTATTTCTCGCTGAATGAGCTGGCCGTCGGCGACTATCGCACCTTCGCAAAACTCTCACCGCCACTACGAAGCGAACATGACCGGCAGGCCATCGTCGAAGGCCTGAAATCCGGCGTGATCGACGCGATTGCGAGCGATCATGCGCCCCACGATCAAGACAGCAAACGCCTACCCTTCCCTCAGGCCGCCTTCGGCGGCAGCGGATTGGAAACTTTGCTCGCGGTGTCGCTCGATCTTTTCCACAACGGCGAAATGAGCCTGCTCGAAGTTGTCCGCCGCCTCACAAATGCGCCGGCGAAGCTTTTGGGCCTGGAGGCAGGACGTCTCGCGCGCGGTCAGAAGGCCGATCTCGTCATCTTCAATCCCGATGAAAGCTGGAAAGTCATCGGCGATGCCTTCAAATCGAAATCGAAGAACTCGCCGTTCGACGGCCGGCCGGTGCAGGGCCGCGTCTTCCGCACGGTGATCGACGGGCGGACCGTCTACGAATATGAAAGCGCGGCGCCTGCGAAGATGGCGCATCGCGCGGCGGCCAAGGCCTAATGTCGGGCGATCTGCCGTCGTGGCTTTACGTTGCCGCGCTCTTGGGCGGCTGCCTTGCCGGTTCTATTCCGTTCGGCCTTGTCCTCACCAAACTGGCAGGGCTGGGGGATATTCGGGGCATCGGCTCCGGCAATATCGGCGCCACCAATGTCTTGCGAACCGGCCGCAAGGGACTGGCCGCGGCGACGCTGCTGCTCGACGGCGGCAAAGGCGCCATCGTCGTTGTCCTGCTGAAAATCCTCACCGACGATCCGACCATTCCCCTGTTGGGCGGGTTCGGCGCGATCATCGGGCATAACTTTCCGGTCTGGCTGAAATTCAAGGGCGGCAAAGGGGTTGCGACGACGCTCGGGGTCATGATCGCGGCGGTCCCGATGATCGGGGTAATGGCCTGCGCCACGTGGCTGGTTGTCGCCGCGCTCGCACGCATCTCGTCGCTCTCGGCGCTGGTCGCATTGGCGCTGGCGCCGGTCTACGCCTATGCCCTTGGTTACCCGACCGAAGCTGTGGCCTTTGGCGCGCTGGCCGTGCTGGGCTGGGTCCGTCACGCGTCGAACGTGAAGCGACTCATGCGCGGCGAGGAACCGCGCATCGGCGCGAAGAATAAGTGACCGATGCCGCCGGCCGCGCATCAGGAACTCCTGGCCTGGATCCGGTTGGCGCGCAGCGAAGGGATCGGCACCAAAACCTTCCGTCATTTGCTTGAGCGCTTCACGACGGCGTCCGAGGCGGTCGAGCGCTTGCCGGAATTCGTTCGCTCTGGCGGCCGCCCCCTTAAATTGCTGTCCCTCGCCGATGCCGAACGCGAGTTCGAGTCCGCGCATAAACTGGGATTTGAGTATGTCACTTGGTCTCATCCGCACTTCCCGGAACCCTTGAAGGCGACGGAAGACGGCCCACCGCTTCTCATCGTCAAGGGACTCACCGAGGTCCTCGCCGAGCCCATGATCGCCATCGTGGGAGCCCGGAACGCGACCGTGAACGGACGCAAGATGGCCCGCATCCTGGCGGCCGACCTGGCGGCCGAGGGTCTCGTCGTTCTCTCCGGAATGGCCCGGGGAATTGACGGTGCCGCTCACGAAGGAGCCCTGAGTGTCGCGGCCGGTCGCACGGTGGCCGTCCTCGCTGGCGGTACGGACGTGGTCTATCCCCCCGAGCATGCGAAACTTCACGACCGGATTGCGGAACACGGCGCCGTGGTATCCGAGATGCCTCCAGGCACCGAGCCGCAGGCTCCCTTTTTCCCGCGGCGGAACCGGATTATCTCCGGGGCGAGTATTGGCGTTGTTGTCGTGGAGGCCACGCTGCGGTCCGGCTCGTTAATCACCGCCCGCCTCGCGGCGGATCAGGGCCGGGACGTTTTTGCCGTCCCGGGCTGTCCGCTGGACCCAAGGGCCCACGGCCCGAACAGCCTGATTCGGGATGGGGCGGTTCTTGTACAATCTAAAGATGATATTTTAGAACAATTACCCTTTAAAGGGGCAACGACAGAAAAAAAGTCCCACCCGCCTGTAGGACTTAGTCAACCATTTGAAAAGAAAGTCGAAATTGATACGGCCGATGTCCGGCGCCAAATAGAGAGTGCGCTCGGAGCCGCTCCGGCCGCCGTTGACGAACTGGTACGTCAATGCCAAGTGTCCGCCGCCGTCGTCGCCACCGTCCTCATGGAATTGGAACTCGCGGGGCGGCTGGAGCGATTACCAGGTAATCGGGTGGCGTTGGTCGGAACGGTCTGAACTTTTTAACTTTTCCGCGCTATCAGCCAGAATTTACACGCCGTGGGAGACGCAAAAGGCGGGCAAACCGCCCCCATTTCGGCGTGGGTGTGGGTAACCGATAGGTCGTCCGATGCAGGTCGTTATCGTTGAGTCGCCAGCCAAGGCGAAGACCATAAATAAGTATCTCGGCACCGGATATAAGGTGCTCGCCTCCTATGGCCATATCCGCGATTTGCCGCCCAAGGACGGCTCGGTCCGTCCGGACGAAGACTTCGCCATGGACTGGGAAGTCGATGCTTCCTCTCAAAAGCACCTAAAGGAAATCGTCAGCGCCTTGAAGGGCGCGAAGGGACTGATCCTCGCAACCGACCCGGACCGCGAGGGCGAAGCGATCTCCTGGCACGTTCTGGAAGAGTTGAACCGAAGCAAGGCGCTGAACGGCCAACCGGTCCAACGCGTGACCTTTAACGCGATCACCAAGAAAGCCGTGCTGGAGGCGATGGAGCATCCGCGCGAGCTGGACCGCGAACTGATCGATGCTTATCTGGCGCGCCGCGCATTAGATTACCTGGTCGGCTTCACGCTTTCGCCCGTACTATGGCGCAAACTCCCCGGCAGCAAGTCCGCCGGACGCGTGCAGTCGGTCGCGCTGCGCATGATCTGCGATCGCGAACTGGAAATCGAAAAATTCAAGGCCGAGGAATATTGGACGGTCGGCGCCGACATGGCGACGGCGGCGAAAGAGCCGTTCACGGCCCGCCTCACTCACCTTGACGGCAAGAAGCTCGACAAATTCGATCTGAACGACGGCGCAAAGGCCGAGCGCGCCGCCGGGATCGTGCGCAGCGGCGCTTTCAAAGTCGTCTCCGTCGAGAAAAAGACCAAACAACGGCGCCCATATCCGCCTTTTACGACCTCAACCTTGCAGCAGGACGCCTCGCGCCGGCTGTATTTCTCCGCGCGCCAGACGATGGACATCGCGCAGAAGCTGTATGAAGGCGTTGAGATCGGCGGCGAGACCACCGGCCTTATCACCTATATGCGAACGGACGGCGTGCAGATGGACGCCGATGCGATCAACACAGTCCGCGGATTGATCGGCGACCGCTACGGCAAGAAGTATCTGCCGTCCGAAGCCCGCGTCTATAAAAGCAAAGCCAAGAACGCGCAGGAAGCACACGAGGCGATCCGGCCGACAGACCCGACGCGCACGCCGGACATCGTCGCGCAGTACGTGAGCCCGGACCAGCTGAAGCTGTACGAGTTGATCTGGAAGCGCACGATTGCGAGCCAGATGGAGGCCGCCGTTCTTGACCAGGTCTCCGTCACTGCCTCCACCCCCGACGGTCAGACCAACCTTCGCGCCAGCGGCTCAACAATCGTGTTTAAGGGCTTCCTGGAAGCCTACGAAGATACAGGCGCAGCTGCGGCGGCGGCGGCCGAAGAAGACGAAGAAAATTTGGGCAACATCCTGCCTGCAATGAGCGAAGGCCAGCCGCTGTCCGTGACGACGGTTACGCCGGAACAGCATTTCACGCAGCCGCCGCCTCGTTTTTCGGAAGCGAGCCTCGTGAAGGCCCTGGAAGAACAGGGGATCGGCCGCCCTTCGACCTATGCGTCCATCATCCAGGTCCTGCAGGACCGCAAGTATGTGCGCATGGAGAACCGGCGGTTCATCCCGGAGGATCGGGGCCGCGTCGTGATCGCGTTCCTGGAAAGTTTCTTCAAGCGCTATGTCGAATACAGTTTCACCGCCGATCTCGAAGAGCAGTTGGATGATATTTCCGGCGGCCGCCTGAACTGGAAGAAGGTCCTGGCCGACTTCTGGCGCGACTTCATCGCCGCCATCGATGAGACGAAGGATCTTACGCGGACCGCGGTGATCGACGCCGTCGACGGGCTGTTAGAGCCGCACCTGTTTCCCGTGCGGGCCGACGGCAGCAATCCGCGCCAATGCCCGGCCTGCGCCGAAGGACGGATCGGACTGAAGTTCGGCAAATTCGGCGCGTTCGTCGGATGCAGCCGCTATCCCGAGTGCCGTTACACCCGCCCGCTGGGCGCCCCCGATGCCAGCCAGACGCAGGCGATGGATGGGCCCAAAGAGCTAGGGACCGACCCCGCGAGCGGACTGAAAGTCACGCTCCGCATCGGACCGTATGGTCCTTATGTCCAATTGGGGGGAGAAGAAGTGGCCGCAGCAGCGCCCCCGCCGCCGCCGGAACCGGAGGAGGTTGCTGCCGACGGAAAAAAGAAAAAGAAGAAAGCGGCAAAACCGAAAGTGCCGAAACCCAAGCGCGCGTCGTTGCCCAAGGGCACCGATCCGAATGCGGTCGACCTCGACCGTGCGCTGAAACTGCTTTCGCTTCCACGTGAAATCGGTATCGACCCGGAATCGGGCGAGATGATCGTCGCGGGCATTGGCCGCTTCGGTCCGTACTTGAAATACGGCGACAAGTACCAGTCTTTGGGTAAAGACGACGATGTGTTGGAAATAGGTTTGAATCGCGCGGTCGTCGTCATTGCGGAAGGACGCAATAAGCCCGGACGCAAGGGCGCGGGCGCTGCCAAGACACTTGGGAACCACCCTCAGGATGGCCGTGCCATCACCTTGCGATCGGGGCGCTTCGGTCCCTATGTACAACATGGTCAGGTTCGGGCGACATTGCCGAAGGATATGGACGCCGCGAATGTGAGCGTCGATTCCGCCGTCGCCCTGTTGGCCGCGAAAGCCGCCAAGGAACCGGCCCCAAAAGGCAAGGGCAAGAGCGCCCGTAAAACAGCGGATGCATAGTTGAACCGGGATAAACCGCCGAAAAAAGCGAGAACCAAAGGCGGCCAGAAAGCGCCGCTCCCGACGCGAGACGAAATCCTCAAATTCATCCAAGAGTCGAGCAGGCAGGTCGGCAAGCGTGAGGTCGCGCGTGCCTTTGGGCTAAAAGGGGCGGACAAGATCGCTCTCAAGGCGATCCTGAAAGATCTCAAGACATCGGGTGATGTCGCGTCTGGTCAAGGCCGCCGCGTCGGCGGCCATGGCGCCATGCCCGCAGTCGACACCATCGAAGTCACACATACGGATCGCGACGGCGATCTCTTCGGAAAGCCCCTGAAGTGGGATGCCGAGGGGAAACCGCCGGTTATTCTCGTGCGACAGCCTTCAAAAATCCTGAGGGGCCGGGAGCGCCGGTTCACGGTGGGGGTCGGCGACCGTATCCTCGCCAAGATCATCCCGGCCGGCGACAACAGCTTCGAGGCACGCCCGATCAAAAAGCTGGCCGCTGCAGCCGCGCGACTGCTGGGCGTTTACGAGCCCGGCGCGGAAGGCAAAGGTGGATATCTCCGCCCGGTGGACAAAAAGTATCGCGCCGACGTTTGGATCTCGGCGCGTGATACGAATGACGCTGTGGCCGGTGATCTGGTCGCCGCCGAAGTTTACGAAGAGCCGAAGTACGGACCGCAAAAGGCGCGAGTCATCGAGCGCCTGGGGCCGATCGATGCAAGCCGGAACCTGAGCCTCATCGCGGTCCACAGTCATGGTCTGCCGCACATCTTCTCGGAGGGCGCCGCGCAGCAAGCGCAGCGCGCCAAGGCCGCGCCCATGGGACAGCGTGTCGACCTGCGCCAGATTCCCTTGGTAACGATCGACGGCGAAGACGCGCGCGACTTCGATGACGCCGTCTGGGCCGAGCCCGACTCAGACTCCAAGAATCCAGGAGGTTGGCACCTACTCGTCGCGATCGCGGACGTCGCCTGGTACGTGCGTCCCGGCGATGCGCTCGATCGAGACGCTTACGCGCGGGGCAACTCCGTTTATTTCCCGGACCGTGTCGTGCCGATGCTCCCGGAGGAACTGTCCAACGGATGGTGCTCGCTGAAGCCAAAGGAGGACCGCCCCTGCCTCGCCGCCCATATGTGGATCGACGCCGAGGGCAAGCTGCTCCGGCACGAGATCATTCGCGGGATGATGCGCTCGGCTGCACGGTTGACTTATACCCAGGTGCAGCGCGCGCGGGACGGCCAGCCGGACGATATGACCGGCCCATTGATGGCGGAGATCATCCCGGCGCTCTACGGTGCCTACGAAGCCCTCGACCGCGCTCGCGCCAAACGCGGCACGCTTGAACTCAATATCGTCGAACGCAAGATTATCGTGGACCGCGACAGCGGCGCCATTTTGGGCGTCACACCTCGAGAACGCTACGATAGCCATAAGCTGATCGAAGAGTTCATGATCGCGGCCAACGTCGCCGCCGCGGAAACGCTGTCGCGCTCGGCCTATCCCGCCGTTTATCGCGTCCACGATCGCCCCGACCCGGAGCGGATCGAGAATCTTCAGGAAGCAATGGAAAGCGTGGGACTCAAGTTTCCAAGCCCCGGTTCAGCGCGCCCTCAGGAGTTCAATCGCCTGCTGAGACAGGTGAAGGACAGCCCGCATGAAAGCATGGTCAATACGCTGGTCCTGCGAACACAGGCGCAAGCGATCTACAGTCCGGAGAACATCGGGCACTACGGGCTGGGCCTACGCAAATATGCTCACTTCACGTCACCCATTCGCCGTTACTCGGACCTGCTGGTTCACCGCGCCCTCATCGCAGCAAACAAATTGGGCGACGGCGGGTGGGACGCCCACCACGACGGGGACCTGGTTGCGATCACGGAGCACATCTCCTCGACCGAGCGGCGCGCCGCGATGGCCGAACGCCAGACGGTCGACCGGTTTGCGGCGATGTATTTGCGTGACCGGGCCGGGGCGATTTTCACCGGCCGGATCAGCGGGGTCAGCCGTTTCGGCGCTTTCGTGACACTGGAAGAGACGGGAGCCGACGGCATTCTGCCCATGCGGCACCTGCCTCAGGACTTTTACGACCATGACGAGAAGGGGCACCGCCTTGTCGGCCGCAGACGCCGCCTCACATTGCGCGTGGGGGACGTCATTGACGTGCGCCTTGTCGAGACCGATGAGGTAGCGGGCAGCATCGTCTTCGAATACGCTGACGGTGTCGGAGGAGCTGATCGTGGGAGGCAGAGTCATGAGAAGCAACGCGAGCGGCCGCGCGGCCGCAATAAATCCCGTCGGCCAAAGGTAAGAACGCGCCGGCGATGATCGTCCGAGCCTCACGCACGCGACGCCCTTGGCGAACCGCCGCCGCGGGACTTTGCCTATTGGTGCTTTGCGCATGCGCGGGCACCCCCGCGGCAGACCGCCGCCCCCGGAGCGTCGTTGTTGACGGTCTGGATATCGCGATGATGGCCCATGTCCTAGGTTACGGATTCGGAGAAATCAAAGAGCGCGCTCTGGACGAGCCCGACATGGGGGTCCTGTTTCTGCGCGCCGTCGAAGGCCTCACCACCCTCGATCCAGATGTCGGTGTTGCACGGGAAGGCGACGAGCTGAAGCTCACCTATACCGGAGTGCCCATTCCACCGATTTCGGTGCCGGCTCAGAACGATATCGACGGCTGGGTCAAAACGACGCTGACCGCGATCCTGACGCTACGCCAAGTTTCGGTGCCGTTGAAAACGGCGAACTCCGAGGTCCTCTATAAGGCCGTGTTTCCGCCGGCCCTGAAGGTTCTCGACCCATACTCACGCTACGCCGGCCGAGACGAAGCGATTCGCAGCCGCCTTATTCGAGATGGGATCATCGGCTTAGGAATTCGGGTTGTATCCGCAAAAGAAGGTGTTTCCGTACAGTCGATCGTCAAGAACGGGCCCGCGGAAAAGGCAGGCCTGTCGTTGGATGATCTCATTACTCACGTCGACGGTCTCGCGCTTGCCGGCCGCCCCATCGAAGAAGCGCGGCAACTTCTGGAAGGAAAATCGGACACCGTCGTGGAATTGTCCGTGCAACGTGCCGGCGTCAGCGGTTCGCTCTCGGTGAGCGCACGCCGCGATCTCGTCGTTCCGGATACGGTTATCGCGAACACAGTCGATGGCGTGCTCGAAATCCGCATTCGCAGCTTTAACCAGCGGACAGCCGAAAGCGTTGAGAAAGCCGTTTCGGCCGCGCGCGCCGCGGAGCCCGTCAAAGGAATAGTCCTCGACCTTCGCAGCGATCCCGGCGGACTCCTCGATCAAGCCGTGGATCTCGCCGATCTTTTCCTCGATAGCGGCACGATCATTGCGCTGCGCGGACGGCACCCGGGTGCTCAACAATTCTACGCGGCCCACGGCGGCGATATCGCCCAAGGCATTCCCATGACCGTGGTGATTGACGGCCGCGCCGCGTCCGCAGCAGAGATTGTTGCGGTAGCCCTGCAAGACAATCACCG
This sequence comes from Rhodospirillaceae bacterium, assembly GCA_041905525.1. Taxonomy (GTDB): domain Bacteria; phylum Pseudomonadota; class Alphaproteobacteria; order Rhodospirillales; family Rhodospirillaceae; genus SHVO01. The sequence continues at coordinate 4,130 of JAYRKY010000042.1, read as the reverse complement.
CGCAGCCGTAGTCGGAACGGTGAGCCTCGGAAAGGGCTCCGTACAAACCGTCATTCGGCTTCCAAATCAGGGAGAAATCGTCCTGACCTGGTCCCGCGCGTTTACGCCACGCGGCGCCCTCCTTCATGGGCTTGGCGTGCTACCGGATGTCTGTCTCAGTGGCGAAGCCGCGACGCTTTCGGACACCGTTGGGCGCATTTTCAACGGCGGGGCTCTCCCCGCGTCGCTCGTCAGCGGGTGGCGGTCTCCCCCGCCGGAGGCCCAAGGCCTTGAGCAACTGCGCGCCGCCTGCCCCCCGGAGGCTCATCCCGATCGCGCCCTCGACCTGGAGGTCGCCCGGCGTTTGGTGCAGGACCCTGCCCTCTATGTGCAGGCCCAGCGCGGTAGCGCGAGACAACTTGCTGAAAAACCACAATAATTTTGTGACTGTGGACGCCCGGCGGTTTCTTGACACCCTGGCGGGGCAGTGTATTGTGCGCCGCTCAATTGGACCGCCTCGTGCAGACGCAGGCGCTTAGAGAAGCGACAAGGTAGACACCATGGCAAAGCCAGCCACGATCCAGATCAAGCTCGAGAGCACTGCCGGCACGGGGTATTACTACGTGACCAAGAAGAATCCCCGCACCAAGACCGAAAAGCTGGTGTTCAAGAAGTACGATCCCGTCGTGCGCAAGCACGTGGAATTCAAAGAAGGCAAGATTAAGTAATCGGCGCTTCCAAGCGACGTTCTTAAAAAGCCCGCCCTCTCGGCGGGCTTTTGCTTTTGGGGCGTTAAAGCGCCGCTTGAGGTTCCAAGAACCGCGAAACCGTCTGCAGGAAACTGGCGACAGAAATCGGCTTCGCGATATAGCCGTCGCAGCCGCCATTGCGAATCTTCTGCTCATCGCCCTTCATGGCGAAGGCCGTGATCGCTACCACGGGAATTGATCGCAGATCGTCGTCGGCCTTCAGCATTTTGGTGATCTCCAGACCAGAGATCTCCGGCAGCTGGATATCCATGAGGATGAGATCAGGGCGATTTTTTCGGGTTAGTTCGACGACGACCCGGCCATCCTTGGCTTGAAGGGTATTGTAGCCGTGCGCCTGAAGCAGATCGTTGAACAGCTTCATGTTCAACTCGTTGTCTTCGACGATAAGGATGGTCTTCGACATAGTCCGACGCGCTGGCCTCGACGTTGACTAGGAAGCCGTATTGCCACGGCGCCGCAGGTAAATCCATCATCCCGCGGCATTTGGTTTCGACTCAGATCATTATAGCCGCATGTGCGGCACGTGCAAGGCGAATACGGACGGAGTCCTCCACGCCGAGTACGTGAATACTTCGCCGATGGTCTACAGCAATCAGCGGAAAACGACGGTCTTGTGCCCATTCAGAAGGACACGGCCTTCGGCGTGATACTTCACGGCGCGTGCGAGGACGACATTTTCCAAGTCGCGCCCAATCCCGATCATGTCGCGCTCGGAGTGGGTATGATCCACCCGCTCGACGGCCTGCTCGATGATGGGCCCCTCGTCCAACCCGTCGGTCACGTAATGAGCGGTCGCCCCGATGATCTTCACGCCGCGCTCATAGGCCTGCTGATAGGGCCGCGCGCCCATGAAACTCGGCAGGAACGAGTGGTGGATGTTGATGCATTTCCCGGACAGACGCTTGGCCGCGTCCGGAGAGAGAACCTGCATGTAACGCGCCAGAACGACGAGATCGATTTTCAGGTCGTCGACCATCTTGAGCCAGGCGGCTTCCTGCCGGGGCTTGGTATCGGGCGTAATGGGGAGATGGGTATAGGGAATCTCATGCCATTCAACGAGTGAACGCATCTCATCGTGGTTTGAAAACACGCCGGCAATATCGATCGGCATCTGGCCCGTATGCCAGCGGTGCAGCAGGTCGTTCAAACAGTGGCCGAACTTCGAAACGGCAATGAGCACGCGCGGCTTTTTGTTCGCCGGCGTAAAACTCCAGTCCATCTGGAACTTTCTGGCGACAACTTCGAATTTCTGCGCGAGGTCATCCGCCGTCGGGCTCTGAGGCGATCGCGTGAAGACCGCGCGCATGAAGAACCGGCGGGAATTCGGGTCCCCGTACTGGGACGACTCATCCATGAAGCATTGATGATCGCGCAGGAAGCCGGACACCGCCGCGACCAGTCCGGTCGTGTCAGGGCAGGTGATATTCGCGATGTACTTACCATCGGTCATTCGCGGACTTCCATTGTTGTTCGGCGGCTAGGGTATAGGCGAGGCCCCCCGTCCCGCTCAAGCCAAAGAAAAAGGCCGCCCCACGGCGGTGGGGCGGCCCATGATGGTAGGAGGCTCTAGGCGCCCGCGAGCGCTGGACGCGGAAGGGCCTTCGCAGCCGTCGCTTCGAGGCTCTTGGCGGCCTGAAGCACGGCGCGCTGCAGCTTGGCGAACGCGCGATTCTCGATCTGACGGACGCGCTCGCGGCTGATGCCATATTCCTCGCCGATCTCTTCCAAGGTCCGCGGATTATCGGCCAGGCGGCGTTCTTCGATGATACGCCGTTCGCGCGGGGTCAGCTCGGACATCGCCTCCTTGAGCAGCTTATTGCCCAGGGCGCGATCTTCGCGCTCGGCAAGCACGGTTTCCTGATCCGGCTTGTCGTCGACGAGCAGATCCTGACGCTCCGTATCTCCGTCTTCCGCAACGAACTGGTTGAGCGAACTGTCCGAGCGCGAGAGCCGCCGGTTCATCTCAATCACGTCGTTGGTGGTAACGTCGAGCCGCTTCGCGATCTGTTCGGCGGCCTCGTGGGGAATATCGCCTTCCTCATAGAGACCAAGCCGCGCCTTCAGCTTGCGCAGATTGAAGAAAAGCTTCTTCTGCGCCGCGACGGTGCCAACTTTCACAAGCGACCAGGAATTGAGCACATACTCGTTGATCGCCGCCTTGATCCACCACATCGCATAAGTGGCCAAGCGGAACCCGCGCTCCGGCTCGAATTTCTTAACCGCGCGCATGAGGCCCACGTTGCCCTCGGAAATGAGATCCGAGACCGGCAAACCGTAAAAGCGGTAGCCCATGGCGATCTTGGCCACGAGCCGCAGGTGGCTGGTCACCAGCTTATGCGCGGCTTCAACGTCGTCATGATCCGCGAAACGACGGGCCAGCATGTACTCTTCCTGCGCATCCAGGACAGGGAACTTCTTAATCTCGGCCATATACGCCGAGAGCCCACTTTCGGATGCAAGTACGGGAACGCGCGAATTCAACATCTCAACCTCCTACGGGCCTAAGCCCAAAAGCCCTCGCTGACGCGACGGGAAATGCCACCAGTCGCCTGCTAGTAGGCGAAACCGGTTGGTGCTGTCGGATGGAGATGATTTGGAATCTGCATGGTCATATCCTCCTTGAGCAACATGACATCTGTATGTTCGGCCCACCCCATGGTCTGGCCGTGTCGACGAAGACCCATAAAGGCGCCCCCGAACAACGCGAGAATACTAACCAAGCTTGCCGCTTTGCGTAAAGTACAAATGGAGAAAGGAGGTATGCACATGCGCATACCCCGCATTTTTATCATTATTAATCAATAACTTGTTTGGCAGTCCCGACGTTAGAAAAATTCTAATTAAGGGCATTTTTCGACCTGCGTTCTTCTCTTTTAGACGAAGAGAGAACGGGCCAGGACGGGGAGTGTTTCGCGGCCGGGAGGAGCGGGGGGGGGGGGGGGGGGCCCCCCCCCCCCCCCCGGGGCGGGGGGGGCCCCCCCCGGGGAGTGAAAAACACAGAAAAGACCACCCCCC
>JAYRKY010000042.1:0-356 GCA_041905525.1 Rhodospirillaceae bacterium | reverse complement strand
GTTTCGCGGCCGGTCGGAGCGGGTGCGGCGGCGTCGGCCGCCGCAACCGCTTGTCCTATTTCGCGGCGACGACGGTGATTTCCACGAGATATTCAGGCGCCGCCAAGTTGGCTTCGAGGGTCGTACGCGCAGGAGTCGCGCCGCTCGGCACCCATGCTTCCCAGGCCGCGTTCATTTGCCCAAAGGTCTTGATGTCGGTCAGGTAGATCGTCGCAGTCAAAATCTTTTCCTTCGAAGACCCCGCGGCCGCCAACAATTTATCGATTTGCGCGAGGACATTCCGGGTCTGGCCCGTGACATCTGCGGCTTGGTTGTTGACCTGTCCGGCAAGGTAGACCGTGTCCCCATGGACTACG
>JAYRKY010000041.1:0-22672 GCA_041905525.1 Rhodospirillaceae bacterium | reverse complement strand
CCGAAACTGACGAACATCGTCAGAAACGTGATCACGGTCGGCCAGAGGCGCGTAAAACCGTGCGACTGCTTCATGAAATACGCCCATACGACCTCGAAAAGGCCGGCGACGATCAGGATGATCCAGGCCATGCGGAACTCCCTTTAGGATAAAAAGAGCGCCGGGCCGTCCCGGACTTGGACCAAGCCTTGGCCTGGAGAGGACGTGGCCTCTGCGGCATTACATAACGTCTTCGTCCATCGACCTCAATGCCCAGAAAACGGGCTCAAAATTTTTCGATCGCCCGATGTCGGGGGCCGCTATGCTCGTCCGTCCTATGAGGGTCACAGGAGGACCGCGAAATGATGTACGCCGTGCTTTGTTATAATTCGGAGGATGTCGTCTGCAGCTGGACGAAAGAGCAGGACGAGGCAGTGATGTCCAAATTGTCGGTCGTCCACGAGAAGTGGGAAAAGGCCGGCAAGCTGAAGCCGTCCTTGCGCCTCCTGCCGACGAGCGCCGCGACAACATTGCATAAAGCGAAGGGCCTCGTCATTGACGGGCCATATGCCGAAACCAAGGAAGCCCTGCTCGGCTTTTACATCATCGATGTCGCTGACCTCGAGGAAGGCCTCGCGTTCGCGCGGGAATTGACCGAAGCGAATCCCGGCGGGGCTTACGAACTGCGTCCCATCGCGCTCTATCTGCCCGGTTCGCCGGTGGAGACGAAGGTCAGCGCACTTCCGTACGGTGAAGCGGCACGCGCTAAGGTGGGCGCATAAAGTGAACGATCTCGCCTGGATCGAGGGGGCGATTGCCGCCGCCAGACCCCAGGCGGTCGCCGCGCTTCTGCGCTATTTCCGCGACCTCGACACGGCGGAAGAGGCTTTCCAGGAAGCATGCCTGCGCGCGTTGAAAAACTGGCCGGACAACGGCCCGCCGCGCGATCCCGCGGCGTGGCTCATCATGGTCGGGCGGAATGCCGCGCTGGACGCGACGCGGAAGAACGCTCGCATGACGTCCCTTCCCGACGAAGCCGAGGTCTCGGACCTGGGCGACCGCGAAGCAGAGATGGCGGATCGATTGGATGAGACGCACTACCGGGATGACATGTTGCGCCTCCTGTTCATCTGCGCGCATCCCGAGCTTCCGGCGACGCAACAAGTCGCACTCGCCCTTCGCATCGTTTCCGGCCTTACCGTAAAGCAGATCGCGCGCGCCTTTCTTGTGGGCGAAGCGGCCATGGAGCAGCGCATCACCCGCGCCAAAGCCAAGGTCGCCGCCGCTGGCGTGCCCTTCGAGACGCCAGGTCCGATCGAACGCGCCGAACGGCTCGCGGCCGTCATGACCATGATCTACCTTGTTTTCAACGAGGGATACTCAGCCGGACCCAAGGACGAAGAGCGCGGCCTGCTCGCCGATGAAGCGATCCGCCTGGGGCGGCTCCTTTTGCGTATGTACCAGACGGAGCCAGAGATCATGGGTCTGCTGGCTCTCATGCTCCTCCAGCATGCCCGCGCCCCGGCCCGATTCAGCGCCACCGGCGACATCGTGCTTCTGGAAGACCAGGACCGCACACAATGGCGCGCGCCCTTGATCCAGGAAGGGCTGGCGCTGATCGAAAAGGCCATGCGCCACCGCCAAACCGGCGCCTATCTTGTTCAGGCCGCGATCGCCGCACTCCACGCGCGCGCGGCGACCTACGCCGAGACCGACTGGGCAGGCATCGACGCGCTCTACGCCACTCTGGAGCAGTTGAACCCGTCACCGGTCATCACGCTCAACCGTGCGGTCGCGGTCTCCAAAACGAAAGGACCCGAGGACGCCCTCGCCATGCTGGCGCCGCTGGAGAAGCCCCTTGGCGGCTACTTCCATTTTCACGGCGCGCGGGGCGCGTTGCTACTTCAACTCGGTCAGAAACAGGCGGCCCGCGAAGCTTTCGATCGCGCCATCGCCTTGGCCAATAGCCCGGCTGAAGCCGCCCATATCCGCATGCATATCGACCGCCTGTCGGCGGACGCCGGGAGCGCAAAAGGACCCTAAAAAAACGAGAGACGCCTTGTCGGCCGTGCGATTGTTGGTTCGTCCTTAGGACGAACACAGGCCAAATCCGTTGGGAGAGGGAGTTCATCGTGGCGCATAAAATCTTTCTAAATCTGCCGGTTAAGGACCTTCGGCGCTCGATGGCGTTCTATGAAGCCCTTGGCTGGAGGCACAATCCCCAGTTCACCGACGAAACGGCGGCAAGCATCGTGGTGTCCGAAGATATCTATCTGATGCTCCTGACGCATGAAAAATTCGCCCAGTTCACGGACAAGCAGATTCCCGATTCCACCAAAACCGCCCAAGTGCTGATCGCCCTTTCGGCGGATTCAAAAGATGACGTTCACCGTATCGTCGATACCGCGCTCAAGAACGGCGCCGCCGAACCGCGTCCCCTCACCGACTACGGGTTCATGATGTATCGCACGTTCGAGGATCCGGATGGTCACACCTGGGAGGTGTTGTTCATGGATCCCGCTCATATCCAGAAATAGGAGACGCTCAATGGCAACAGGCCACGACCTCGTGCTTGAGAAAATCATCAATGCACCCCGGGAGAATGTTTATCGCTGCTGGACCGAACCCGAACTGATGGTGAAATGGTTTACGCCCCGGCCTTGGACGACAGTCAAGGTGGAGCGGGAGTTACGCGCGGGCGGCGCTACTGTGGTCGTGATGCGCTCGCCCGAAGGTCAGGAGTTTCCGAATCCCGGCGTTTATCTTGAGGTTGTTCCGAACCGCAAAATCGTCTTCACCGACGCCTTCACCTCCGCGTGGGTGCCCAAGGACGGCGCGCCGTTCTTTGTTGGGGAAATCACATTCGAGGACGCCGGCGACGGAAAGACAAGGTATCGCGCCGTGGCGCGCCACTGGACAGCCGAAGCGCGCGATCAGCACGAAAAAATGGGATTCCACCAGGGCTGGGGCAAAGCCGCCGAGCAACTCGAAGAAGTCGCACAAACGCTTTAGGAAGGGACAGCATATGCAATTCGTCACGCTTTACACGGTCGATCCGGCGGCGCAAGCCAAAGGTCCGCCCTCGGGCGAGCACATGGCGCGCATGATGAAAAACATCAACGACGCTCTGGCCTCAGGGAAGCTCGTCCTAACGGCGCCGATCGGAAAACGGACGGCTTCGGCCGCCCGCGTGACTCTCAAGGACGGTCACTACACGGTCGACCTCGCCCCGGCCTCCGGCTCAGTACTCTTCGACGCCATGGGCGTGTCGATCTGCGTGTCCGACACGAAAGAAACGATGATCGAGGAGTGCAAAACACTTCTCGCCGACATGGGCGATGGGACGATTGAGCTGATCGGTCTCGCGTTCCCTTCGATGACGAAAGAGACGCAAGCCGCGGTCGCCGCCGGCGGATCGCTGGCAAACGGAGTCATCCCCTATATCAGTGTCGATGGCGTCGCGAATGCATCCGCATTCTATCAACGTGCCTTCGGCGCCAAGGAAGTCGCACGGATGCCGGGCCAAGATGGCAAGCGGATCATGCACTGCCATATGGAAATCAACGGCGGTTCGTTGATGATGAGCGATCCGTTTCCCGAGCATGGAATGCCTCACCAGGCCTCCCCCGGTGCAACGATGCAACTGGTCGTAAAAGACGGGGACGCATGGTGGAACCGGGCTGTGGAGGCCGGTTGCAAAGTCACAGTGCCCTTCGAACGCGCGTTCTGGGGCGACAGGTATGGACGACTCTTGGATCCCTTCGGGATAAATTGGGCGATCAACGAGCCGGCGTAGGTCACGCAAATCGGGGGGTGCTATGGGTGAAGTCAGCAAAAAGCAAATCTATGGCGGCTACGTCCTTTCGGGATTGGCCGGTGCATTTCTTCTACTGGATGCGGCCATGAAGCTGTTGGACCTGCCGGTCGTCGCACAGACCAACGCCGCGTTGGGATGGTCCGCCGACAAGGGAGTCCTACTTGGCGTCATTCTGCTGGCCGCAACGATTTTGTACATATGGCCACGCACCGCAGTTCTTGGCGCTATTTTCCTGACCGGTTACCTGGGCGGTGCGGTGGCCGCACATGTGCGCATGGGCAATCCGTGGTTGAGCCACGTGTTTTTCGGCGTGTATGTGGGCATCTCTGTTTGGGGCGGACTCTGGCTCCGCGATCCCCGCGTGAGAGCCCTTTTGCCCCTCTCGGCTCAGAAAAGTGCCGCCGCGTAGGTGGAGCTCGCATCCCTACGGCGCGGATGTCCGCCGCCGTAAGATCTCGGTGACGGGCACGAGCGCGAGCCCCTTGCGCTCGGCTTCGGGGAGCCACCGCATCAAGGCTTCGAGCGTTGCGTCATGTGGATGGCCGATTGCAATAGCCGTGCCCTTCGCCTTCGCGATTTTTTCGGCCTCGGCAAGCTGTCCAAGGACTGCGTCGACTGTCTGCTCGTTGTCGATGAAGACGTCTCTTTCGACAAAGGGAACACCGGCGGCCTGCGCCGCGGCGGTGCCCGCCGAACCTTGGATGGTCTTTGAGTCGAGCCACAGCAGGCCGCGCGCCTTCAGTTCGCTCATCACGACGTTCATGCGGGTGCGGTCGGCGGTGAACTTGCTGCCCATGTGGTTGTTGATCCCCACGTAGCCGCTCCAATCGTCGAGGTCGCCGGCCAAGGTCGCACGGATCGTGGCCTCGTCCATGCTGACGCGCAGGGCGCCCTTGCCCGGGTTCTCTTTCGGATCGATGGGCTCCATCGGAAGATGAGCCATCACTTCATGCCCGGCGCGCCGCGCCCGCGACGCGAGATCCGGGAGATCGTCGGCATAGGTCATCAGCGAGAGGGTCAGCGGCCCCTTCAATTCCACCATGCGCAGAGATCGCGCGCGGTCCACGCCCATGTCATCGATGACGATGGCCACAGCCGGTCGCCCGCGACCCCCTGCCACGGGGACTGCGTATGCAACCATGGGCGCGTTTGTGGCCACCGTCTCGCCTTCCGGCGCCCATGCGCGCAACGGCTGGCCGATCGGACGCTCGGGGCGGATATTGTTGACGTCGGCCAGTTCCTGCAGGGATGCAGCCGCGCCACGGGCCGCCGGACCGATCTCGGCCGCGGTCGGACGGAGACCTTTAGGAAGCCGGTCCTGCGGACGGGTTGCAAGATCGACGGCAATGCCGCTGATAAGGCCGAAGCCCAACAGCGCAATGCCGAGGGCAATCAAAAAGACCGGCCGGACTTGTTTCTTCTTCCCGCTCATCGGCGCACCTTAACTCCGATGGCGCATGCTCCTCAAGCCGCGCAGGAGTTCTTCGGTGAACGGGAGCACGTTGAAGACCGCCGAAGCGGCGATCCACGTGACGATATACCCTAGGGGCAGCGGCGTTGCCTTCCACCTCAACGAGAAGTCTGCATCCACGGTGCCAAGGCCGAACAACGCGGCTGCCTGATCGATGTGAGTCGCCATGACCAGCAGAACGCCGGCAAAGGGGATTCCCGTCAGGAAGTTATGCACCCGGATTTCCAGCGGCGTCAGCGCGCGCCGAGGTGCCGCGATGCGAACGTCGAGGTTGGTGGTCAGTTCGTGCGCCACGAACATCGCGATCATGTTTGCGATGATCGCAGCGTTTATCTCCAGCAGTAACGCCGGCATGATCGCGAAAGCGGCCTGAGCCGAAAGAGCAAGATGGATGAGTGACTCGCGGACGCCGGCGGTATGCTCGATGTCCGACTTCCGATGGCACCACCAGTCCGCGAGACCGACAAGCAGCCAAGCGGGCATCAGCACGAGCAGCAGGAAGTGATTGACCAGGGAGGATTCCATGCCCTCTGAACGAAAGCCGCCGACCGGGAGTTCCCAGCCGGCGGCCCTCTCAACTTCTCCGGGCTGACCCTTTAGTCGCGGTTTCGCCACCCCCGGCGGGAGGCCTCGGAGTGGCCTTCGGAATCGCCGAACCAGCCGCCGTGACCCTCGCCACCTCGGCCCCGGCTGCCTTGGCCACGGCCGCCTTGACCGCCGCGGCTGCCCTGGCCGCCCCGGCCCTGGCTCCCACGGCTCTGGCGGCCGCCGCGATCGTCTTCGTCGTCATAGCCACTGGACTGCGACTGCTGGCGCTGGCTGGCGGCACGCGAATGGCCCTCGGAATCACCGAACCAGCCGCCATGGCCGCGTCCGCGACCGCCACGCGAGGAACGATCATCCTCGTCATCGTCGTCGTTGGATCGCGAGGAGCGGCCGCGGCCACCACGGTCGTCGTCGCTCATGAATCGGCCTTCCTCATCACGCTCGCGGCCCTGACTGCGGCCACGCGATGACTGGCGGTCATCATCGTCGTCGTTAGACCGGGAAGAGCGGCTCCGGCCGCGACCTCCACGATCATCCCCGTCATCGTCGTTGTCACGGCTCCGCCAACCCTCACGGGCAGCTTCGGAGTGGCCTTCAGAATCGCCGAACCATCCGCCATGGCCGCGGCCGCCGCGGTTACCGCGGCTGCGCCCGCCGCGATCATCCTCCTCATCGTCATTCGAGCGCGAAGACCGGCTTCGACCGCGCCCGCCACGATCCTCTTCGTCGTTCATGAACCGGCCGTCATTATCGCGCATCCGATTGTTGCCGCCGCGTCCACGTGAAGAACGATAATCATCTTCATCGTCGTAGCCGCTCTGCCTTGCCATTTCCGTATCCTCCGCCAATGTGTTGATATTGTTGAGTTGCAGTGAAGGAGCTTCTAGCGGCGCCTCCGCTACGGCGTCTCCCTCGGCCGTTAGTTCTTCCTTTAAGGACTTGAGTTGCGTTCCCAACTCCTCAAGGTCCAGGCTCGCTTGGCGCGCCTTCGCAAAAATTCCGTCGGACTTTTCTTCCTCGTTCACGTGGTGCCGGATGTATTCCTTCAGCACCTTCACCTTGGCGTCGTAGTAATGATCCTCTGGTGAACCTTCCAAGAGGTCCGCGATCATCACCTTGGCGCCGTCGTGCTCGACCTGTGCTTCATCCATTATATCGTCTTCGACGCCGTTCTCACGGCAGGCCGGATAGAAGACTTCCTCTTCCAGATGCGTGTGGATGATCAGCTCCATACAGATTTGACGCGCCAATTCCGTTTTGGCCGAAGTGGCTTGTGCCTCCTCATAGGACTTGAAGAGTTGCTCGACCGTGCGGTGGTCGTTCTTGAGAAGCGCCACGGCGTCCTGCTTTTGCTCGCCCCCCTGCTTACCGGTCTGGGCGCGCCCCGGCGGTCGCCCGGGCTTCCCCGTCGTCTTCTTCGCAGACGCGGTCTGCGTCGAAGCCGCAGCGCTCTGTTTCGATTGTCCCTGGGAGGCTTTCGACTGCCCACCCGACTTCTTTCCCGCCGACGAGGCCGCGTCCGATTCACCGCTCGTGGTGGATTGCGCCGACGCGCCCGGGCTTGCGGCGTTGGCCGCTTTCGCCTGCTGCATTCTATGTCTCCCTTGGTGTTTGGATGCCACCGGCTGCCGCAGAACGCGGCGACCGTTCTCCATCAGTCCGGAAACGAAAGCGGTCTGCGACTGTTCCGGACCGACACGGATTAAAAGAGCTTGCGCAATAGCCGGGAAAACCGGCGACTCCAGTGGCATCTCCCTAGACGCGAACTCGCGCGTGGAAACAGCCGCCCCCCTTCTCGCGTTATTGAGAGATGGACCTCATCAACAACGGCCTTAGCGCCCTTCAACGCGCTCTCACCTGGGCGCCGCCCTGGGTTTTCGGCCTTCTTCTGGTGGCTTTTGCGGCGCTCGCGGCCCTTGGCGTGTACGCCCTCTTTGAACGCATCGCCCTGCGCCTGCTACGCAAGCGGCGTGAATTTTGGGAGCCGTTCCTGGTGCGGGTGCGCCCGCTTGTTCGCGGAGCGTTTGTACTGATTGCCATGAACCTGGCACTTCAATCGCCGCTTTTCCCTCAAACCTTGAAGACAATTTCGGCGCAGGTTTTCTGGGTTGCGGTCGTGACGCTGATCGGCTGGACCTGTCTTGTTGCAGTCGATGTTGGCGCCGCCCTGCATGTGCGGAACTTTCGGCTCGACGTCGCCGACAACCTTCTCGTGCGCAAGCATCTAACGCAGATCAAAATCCTCAAGCGGACCGTGAACGTTCTGATCTATATCGTCACCGCCGCGACCGCTATGATGGCCTTCGACACCGTCCGTCAGTTCGGCGTAAGCCTCTTCGCCTCGGCCGGTGTCGCCGGGATCGCCATTGGTCTTGCCGCGCGGCCGGTTCTATCGAACATCATCGCGGGGCTGCAGATTGCCATCACCCAGCCCATCCGTATCGATGACATCGTGGTCATCGAGAACGAACTTGGGAATGTCGAAGATATCGGTGGGGCGTTTGTGGTCGTCCGACTGTGGGACCTGCGCCGCCTGGTGGTGCCGCTGTCCTATTTCATCGAGAAACCATTCCAGAATTACACCCGCGCGGAAGCAGCCCTCCTTGCGCCGATTACCTTTCAACTCGATCCGCGCGTGCCCGTAAAAGCCTTTCGCGATAAGGCGCTGGAGGTCGTCAAGAGCGCCCCCCTGTGGGACGCAAAGACGCTGAACGTTCAAGTCACCGAACTGAAGGACGAGAACGTGGAAATCCGCATCCTGGCAAGCGCGAGCAATTCAAGTGAGGCGTGGGATCTGCGCTGCGACGTGCGGGAAAAAATGCTCACCTGGCTGCAGGAAGAATTGCCGTGGTGCCTGCCGCACCGCCGCCAAGAGGTCATCGCCGGCCTTGCCAGGCCAGACACGCCAGCCCCGGCCCAGCAGCAGCTTCCCCTCCGCCATTGAATCTCCCACCCCTCGGAACAGTCGCGAAGGCCATCCGTTGGCGACTCACTGAGGGAAATTTCGAAAAAAAGGAGAGAAGTCATGGCGAAGAAGCTCGCAATCGTGACGGGCGCGTCGTCCGGGATCGGACTGGAACTCGCGAAGCTGTGTGCACGTGAAGGTTTTGATCTTCTGATCGCCGCGGACACGCCCATCGATCAGGCGGCCGCCGAATTGAGGGCGCTGGGGGCCGGCGTCGAAACAGTCGAGGTCGATCTCTCTATAACCGAGGGCGTCGATCAACTCCTTGAACGCACGGGTGGACGCCCCGTCGATGCTCTGCTCGCCAACGCCGGCCACGGTCTCGGCAAGGCGTTCATGGACCAAGATTGGCAAGACATTCGCCACGTGATCGATACGAATATCGTGGGAACAACGTACTTGGTCCACAGGGTGGGCCGTGACATGCAGGCCCGAGGACATGGCAGGATTTTGATCACCGGCTCCATCGCCGGCTTCGAGGCAGGCGCCTTTCAGGCTGTCTACAATGCCTCGAAAGCCTATGACGACTCCTTTGCCGCCGCGATCCGGAACGAACTGAAGGACTCCGGCGTGACGGTGACGTGTCTCATGCCAGGGGCGACTGAAACTGAATTCTTCGAACGTGCCGAGCTTGAAGACACGAAGGTCGGTCAGTCGGACAAAATGGATCCCGCCGACGTCGCGGAGCAGGGTTTCAAGGCGATGATGGACGGAGACGCAGGCGTCATTACCGGCTGGAAGAACAAGATGACCGTGGCGATGTCCCGAATGATGACATCGAGCGCTCAGGCGGAACAGCACCGGAAGCAGGCCGAACCCGGCTCCGCGTTCAAAAACTAAAGTTCAGTAAGGAGAAGCGGAATGCGTGCTCTGGTTTACCACGGTCGAAACGACGTTCGCCTCGACACAGTCCCTGATCCCGTGATCGAACATCCGCGCGATGCAATCGTAAAAGTGACATCGACGGCCATTTGCGGGTCCGACCTCCATCTCTATGACGGATACGTCATCGGCATGGAGAAAGGCGACATCCTCGGCCACGAGTTCATGGGCGAAGTCGTCGAAGTCGGTTCGGAGAATAAGAAACTCAAAGTCGGCGACCGGGTCGTCGTGCCGTTCACAATCTGTTGCGGCGAGTGCTTTTTCTGCCAAAAGGGCTTGTGGAGCTGCTGCGAAGTCACGAACCGCGACGCAGACAATGCCATTAAGATGTTCGGTCACACCACAGCCGGCCTTTTCGGATATTCGCACCTCACCGGCCACTATGCAGGTGGCCAGGCGGAGTATGTCCGCGTGCCCTACGCGGATGTTTGTCCCACGGTCGTCCCGAATGGCCTGAAGGACGAGCAGGTCCTATTCCTGACGGATATCTTCCCGACGGGTTGGCAAGGCGCCGACTATGCCGAGATTGAAGACGGCGACACGGTCGCGGTGTGGGGTTGCGGCCCGGTCGGCCAGTTCTGTATCCGCTCGGCCTTCATGCAAGGCGCAGGACACGTGGTCGCGATCGACAGGGTGCCCGAACGCCTCGCAATGGCGGCTGCGGCCGGAGCGGAAACCATCGACTTCTCAAAGGAAGATGTACGGGACCGCCTCAACGAGATTACGAGGGGCCGCGGCCCGGATCGATGCATTGACGCGGTCGGCATGGAAGCCCATGGCGGCGGCTCTTGGGATGCGGTCGCCGACCGCGCGCTCGCTCTGACCGGACTTGGAACAGATCGGATCCACGCGCTGCGGGAGTGTCTGCGCAATGTGCGAGCGGGCGGAACCGTCTCGATCTCCGGCGTTTATGCCGGTTTTCTCAACATGGTCCCGCTCGGCGCCGCCTTCCAAAAAGGCGTCACCATCCGCATGGGACAATGCAACGTGAGCAATTACATGGACAAGCTCATGCGCTTTGTTGAAGAAGGACAGATCGATCCATCGTTCGTGATCACGCATACCTGCGGGCTCGAGGACGGGCCGTCCCTTTATGACAAGTTCAAGAAGAAGGAAGACGGCTGCATCAAGTGCGTGATGAAGCCCCACGGCTAGCGTAGGCGCTGCACGCTCCTTATCTGAGGAGCGTGCAGCCCGATCTTTTTGCCTCCAGCGCCCTGCCTGAGGGTTTCTCTTATCAGCCTGCGGCAATTCCGGCAGAACTGGAAGCCGCGCTTGTCCTGGCATTCAGGGCGTTACCGTTCGAGCCCTTCGCTTTCCATGGATACCTGGGCCATCGAAGGGTTGTTTCCTACGGGGCCCGATACGACTATACCGCCCGGCGGCTCCTCGCGGCCGATCCGATTCCCGCCTTCCTTACCGAACTGCGTGAACTTGCGGCCGCGGCACTCCATGTCGCACCCCAACGCATCGTCCATGCCCTCGTGACAGAGTACACGGCCGGCGCCGGCATCGGCTGGCACCGCGACAAACCCGAGTTTGAAGATGTCGCGGCCTTTTCGCTGCTCGGGCCCGCGCGCCTTCGCTTCCGCCGAAAGGCGGGCACCGCGTGGGAGCGCAGCGCGGTGAATGTGGAACCGCGCTCCCTCTATCTTCTTCGCGGACAAGCACGCGCGATGTGGGAACACACTATCCCGCCCCTCGCCTCGTTGCGGTATTCGGTCACCTTCCGGAACCTTCGCGCCAAAGCTTCACCGGCCCACGCGAATTTGGCTGGAATTGCGCCTGGATCTGTGGACGAATAAGACATTGGCTTCTCAATATCCTGGAGGGGAAAACTCGCTATGGCTTTGAATATGTACAGCGCATCGGTTCCGGTCATGATCCGCTATATGAAGAATATGACCGTCATTCTCGATAAGGCCTCGGCGTTCTGCACGGCAAAGAAGATCGACCCAACCGTTCTGACAGGCTACCGCCTCGCCCCAGACATGTTTCCCTTAAGCCGCCAAATCCAAATCATGAGCGATGGCGCCAAAGGCTGCGGCGCACGCCTCGCCGGCGTCGAGGTCCCCTCGTTCCCGGACACGGAAACCACGATCGAGGACCTAAAGGCGCGGATTGCCAAGACCATTGCGTTCCTAGAAGGCCTCAAGCCGGCCCAGTTCGAGGGCTCGGAAACCCGCGACATCGTTCTGAAGGCGGGCGCACGGGAACTGCAGTTCAAGGGGCTCGACTACCTGGTCGAGTTCGTCCTGCCCAACTTCTATTTCCATGCAACGACCACCTACGCCATCTTGCGTCATGCCGGCGTTGAAATCGGCAAGCGCGATTATCTCGGCAACTAGACCTGAGGCCGCGGGGTTCACGCCCCGCGGCCCTTCTCAAGGACACGCGATGGGCCCAGGTTCTCTTTTCCTCAACGTCCTCTGGATCATTCTGGGCGGCTTTGCCATGGCAGCGGGCTGGTTTATCGCCGGGTGCATCATGGCCATTACCATCGTCGGCCTCCCCTGGGCTCCGGCCGCTTTCCGGATCGCCCTCTATACGCTCATTCCCTTCGGCCAAACCGTCGAAGAAAATAAGGATGCCGGCGCGCTGAGCCTGCTCGGCAACATCGTTTGGCTTGTGCTGGCGGGGTGGTGGTTGGCCCTGGGACATCTGTTCTGGACCCTCGTCCTCGCCATTACCATCATCGGGCTCCCGTTCGCCTGGGCGCATCTAAAACTCGCGCGGCTGAGCCTCATGCCCGTGGGAACAGTCATCGTCCGCGCGAGTTAAAGCTAGGCGTTGCCGCTTTTGGGCGCGCTTTAGCTTAGGAGCGGAACGATGGAAGGCCGGCGCCTGCCTGACGTGGTGTTCAAGACGCGCGTGCGCGATGAGAGTATCGGAGGACCGAACCCCTTTCGCTGGCAGGATCGTACGACATTCGATCTTTTCGCGGGAAAGCGCGCCGTCGTGTTTTCGCTGCCAGGCGCCTTCACACCGACCTGCTCGTCCAAGCAATGCCCGGGCTACGAAGCCGCCTATGAGGATATCGTCAACCTGAAGGTGGACGAGGTTTATTGCATCAGCGTGAACGACGCCTTCGTGATGTTTCAGTGGGCAAAAATGCTGGGTATTCGCAACGTGAAGATGATCCCGGACGGATCCGGCCACTTCACCCGCCGCATGGGCATGCTCGTCAACAAGGAGCACCTGGGCTTCGGCTACCGAAGCTGGCGCTACTCCATGGTGGTGAATGATCTCATCGTCGAGAAATGGTTCGAGGAGCCGGGTATCAATGATGAAGGCACCGATCAGGACCCTTACGAAACCACCGATCCCGATACCATGATCAATTACTTGAAAGCCGCGTGGCCCGGGCTCGGGGCGCAGGACGGCTGATCGCGGTCCGATTGCTCCGGCGCTTCGGAGCGGCCTTGAGGCTCCGCTTAAGAGCGTCCTTCAGTGACGTCGGGCGCCCATGTTTGATGAGGACGTCGCGAAAGGCTTCATCCGCTAATTCTTGAAGGGTGCTCATGCTGTCCCGAGCAAGCAATTTGAGCGCGTCGTAGGTTTCGCTGTCGAATTCGATGATCTTTCTCATTGTTGAACCTTGGCGCCTACGGAGTGACATACTCAACGGCGCCGTCGAGGCGGCGGTTCCGTTGAAGACCTGCCTGCAACTTACTGCGGTAGTCGGTTCCGCATCTACGCGCGAAGTCCTTGCTGCGTGAAATCGAAGGCGCCCAGTCTCCGAGGTTGAATGTGGCGTAAGGGATCAAGGAGTCCCCGAACAATCACCATAATTCATTGGTTTAGTGTCCCGTGTGGTCCTGAGGGCCGCATCCAAAATCAAAGGAGACCTAGTCCATGAAAAAGATCCTCATCGGCGCGCTGCTCGCGACCGCCTTCGCGGCGCCCACGTTTGCAGCCGACCCTGTGCCCCAAACGCCGCTTCGTAACGACCTCCGTTCCGACGAAGCCGGCGTGAAGAACGCCGATTCCGCCACCGCCACGACGGAGCAGCGCATTCAGGTTCCGTCCACCGCGCCTAGCTCCTCTTCGTCTGTCACCGTCCAGCCGCGTTCCGGCGCTTCTGTGACG
Organism: Rhodospirillaceae bacterium; assembly: GCA_041905525.1. GTDB lineage: Bacteria > Pseudomonadota > Alphaproteobacteria > Rhodospirillales > Rhodospirillaceae > SHVO01. The sequence goes on along the minus strand of JAYRKY010000041.1, from coordinate 8,923 downwards.
ACAGGCTCGTCCGCGACGGTGTCGACCTCGGTGCTCATCTGCTCCGATAAGCGCTTATCCGTTGCCGAACAGGCGGACTGCACGAAGGACATGCAGAAGGCCGCGGGCGCGGACGAAAAGATGACCATCCAGAAGCGATATGAGGCGCGAGTCACGGGCACCCCTCTTCGCAACGATCTCAAATCCAATGACGCCGGGGTGAAGAATGCGGAACAACCGGATGCGCGCACCACCGGTCCCAAGTAGCGCTACCTCCGCTCCACGCAGAAGGGCGGGACCTCGGTCCCGCCCTTTTTATTTCACTTATTTATGAGTTAGGTCTCACCCTTCATGCGCTCGTCGTGGGTGTGGTGGGTGTCTGGCTCGCCACCGCCGCCCGACACGCGGCTGTGTTTGCCGCGGTGAGCGTGCATGTCGGACGGGTATAATTTGGGATTGAGAGTGGGATCCGGCATATCGGAACGCTGATGACTGGAACCGGGTCCGCCGTGGTGCCGATTGGTGTCGGGATGCTTCGAGGATGCCATGTTGTTCACCGGTCCTGCTGATAGCCCTGATGGTGAGTGTTCTGGGAAATATTCCCTTGGCGGCCCTGCTGCTCCAGGTTCCGCACACGCTTGTCGGTTTCGTTGACGTTCGCCGTCTCCGCAGAGTCCGTGGGAGGAGTAGTCGGGGCGCCCCTATTGCTGCGGCCGGCGGACGGGATGGGAGGAGTGTGCTTTGCCATGTGATCTCCTGACTGTTAGGTGCAAGGAGATAACGCAGGCCACAGAACAGGGTTTCGCGTGCAGCTTAAGGGCTATTGCACGCGGTAGTGCGTGATGCCCATTTCTTCGATGGCTTGCGCGATGCGATTGCAGAGGTCGGCGGCATTCTTGTTGCCTGCGCGCGCCGCGGCGACCGCAAGGTCGGCCGCAACAAACCACGCCTCCCGGCCGTAGGCCGCAATTAGGCGCTGTCCCGCGAGACGGATGTCGGTTTCAGTAAGAATCCTCGGCCTCCTGGATCGCCTCCGCACCAGCCCAGCTGCGGAGTCTCCAGAAGATATTCCGCCAATGCGGCGGATTTTTGATCGTGTCTGTGACGAAGGGTGACAGAACTCGCGGTACTAGTCCGCCGCAACCGGTCCGCTGGCAGGCCCCCGGTTCTTCCGCGCGAGCCACACCAACCCAATGGCAACAATGCTGAGCCACCCTGAAATCCAGAAGAGATCCGTCACCGCAAGGAGGTAGGCCTGTGTCACCAAGCTGCGACTGAGCGCGCCAACCGCCTGCAGGTCCGTAAGGCCGAGTTGGTTTAACCGCTCCAACGCCATGCGAGCATTGACGCTGAAAATGCTCGAAGCATCCGCGAGACGACTTTGGTGGAGCGCTTCGCGCTGATCCCACACCGTGGTGGCGATGGACGCGGCGAAACTGCCGGCGGTGATACGGCTAAAGTTCGCAATGCCGGACGCCGACGGAATACGCTCCGGCGGAATTCCATCCAGCGAAAGTGTGATCGTGCTGACGAAGAAGGTGCCCGTTGCGATCCCGTTGACGAGGAGCGGGAGGGCGAAGTCCCAGAAACCGGCGTCGTTGGTGTAACCGGCGCGCATGAAGTAAGAGGCGGCGAAGGCGATGAACGACACCGTCGCCACCCAGCGGGCGTCGAATTTGGCCAGCATCCGCGCGGTTAACGGGGTAATCAAAACCGCGATGAAGCCGCCGGGTGCGGCGACGAGGCCGGCCCAGGTGGCGTTATAGCCGACGTTCGTCTGCAGCCAGAGTGGCAGTAGCAGAATGTTGGCGAAGAACACCGCGTAGCCCAGGCAAAGCGCCAAGGTGCCCAGGAGGAAGTTGCGCCGCTTCAGAAGCGAAAGGTCCACAATGGGATGCTTCTCGGTAATCTCCCAAATCACCCACGCCGCGCATGCGATGACCGCAATGATGGTCAGCACGACGATTTCCGTCGATTCAAACCAGTCGGCATCCTTGCCGAGATCCAACATGATCTGCAGGGCGCCCACCCACAGCACCAACAGTGCGAGGCCAATGGTGTCGATCGGCAGCTTGCGCGTCGGCGTTTCGCGTTTGCTGAGGTTTATCCAACACAGAAACGCCGTCGTGAGACCAACCGGCAGGTTGATCAGGAAAATCCAGCTCCAATGATAGTTATCGGAGATGAAACCTCCGAGCACCGGACCGACGATGGGAGCGACCAAGGTCGTGATCGACCAAATTCCAAGGGCGGTGGCGCGTTTGTGAGGCGGGAAAATAGAAAGCAGAAGAGCCTGGGAACCCGGGATCATCGGACCTGAGACGGCCCCTTGCAGAATCCGGAAGACAATCAGTGCCGGCAGGCTCCAGGCAATGCCGCACAGGAACGAGGCTATCGTGAACAGGAGCACCGAGGTCACAAACGTTCGCACCACGCCGAAACGCCCCATCAACCAGCCGGTCAAGGGAACGGCGACGCCATTGGCCACGGCAAAGGAGGTGATGACCCAGGTCCCCTGACTTGTGCTGGCGCCAAGATTGCCCGCGATTGTCGGCAGGGAAACGTTCGCAATCGTCGTGTCCAGCACCTGCATGAAGGTGCCGAGCGCGAGCGCGATCGAGGTGATCGCGAGCTGCGCTCCGCTCAGCGGCGCTTGTTGTCCCGGAGCGGACATTGTCTACGCGCCGTTTTCCGACAGTATCCGCGCGATGACCTGATCAGTCGCCGCTTCAATGGCGCCCGGTTCGGCCTCGAGTTCACGGGCGTGCGTGGACGTACCCATGACGCTGCCAGACTGGTCGCGAAGGTCGACTTCCGCGCGCACGGAAAGCCCAATGCGGAGCGGATGTTCGCGCAGTTCTTTCGCATCGAGGGCGATGCGCACCGGAACGCGCTGAACGATCTTGATCCAATTCCCGGAGGCGTTTTGGGGCGGAAGAAGCGCGAATGCGCTGCCGGTTCCGGCGGCGAATCCGACCACTTTGCCGTGATAGGTGACGTCATCGCCGTAGATGTCTGCGGTGACGGCGACGGGCTGGCCCACGCGCATCTCGCGCAGTTGGCCTTCCTTGAAATTCGCGTCGATCCAAAGGGCGTCGACCGGCACCACCGCCATTAGTGGCGTTCCGGCACTGATCATCTGGCCGATCTGTACGCCGCGCTGCGCAACGATCCCATCGACCGCCGCGGTGATTTTCATATGGCTGAGGGTGATACTGGCATTCCGGACATGGGCGATCGCCGCCAGGACATCCGGATTATCGGAAACCTTGGTGCCCTCCACCCCCGCCAGGGCCTGCGCGATACTGCCCTGAGTCACGCTGATGGCCGCTTCGGCGCGTGTCACCGCGTCCCGGGCGTGAGCGAGTTCTTCCTGCGAGATGGTGTCGCTGGCTTTTTGGCGGCGCGCGAGGTCATTGCGCGCTTGCGTGAGCGCGATACGAGCCGAAGTTTCCTGCGCGCGCAGTTCTTCCACGCGGGAGAATTTGGCGCGTACGGCGCGCACGGTCCGCGCCAATTCCGCCTCCGCCGCGTCCATCGCGACGCGGGCCCGCAACGGATCGAGTTCCAAGAGCACGTCGCCGCGCTTCACGGTCTGGGTATTGTCCGCGCGCAGCTTGGTCACCTTACCGTTTTCCTGGCTTGTCACGGCGACAATATCGCCCCCAACATAGGCGTCATCGGTGCTGACGTAATGCCGCGCGTTGAGGAACCAATACAGGCCGTAAACAATGCCGGCGCCCAGGACAACAAGCCCCAGCCCCGTTAGGAGGCGGCGTCGACTGTCGTTTGGCGAAGAAAGATCACTCATGGTTCGGCACCGAGTCTTGAGAAAGCTGGAAAGGATTTGACGGATCGAATCCGCCGCCGAGCGCCGTCACCAGGCGCACCCGCGTCGCGGCCATATCGGCGGACAGAGCCGCGCTGTCGCGGCGCGCCCGGATTGCAAGCTCCTGCGCGTTCAGTACATTCAGAAGCGGGGACAAGCCATTCTTGTAGCGGCGTTCTTCAAGGTCGACGCTGGCATCAGCCGCAGCGCGCATCTGGGCGAGATCGCCAGCCTGCGCTTCGAGGGTCTTCAGATTGCTGAGCGCGTCCGCCGTTTCACGAATGGCGCCAAGGAGCGCGCCGTTATAATCGGCCACCGCCTGATCCAACGTCGCCGTGGCAGCGGCGTAGTGAGCCCGTAAACGGCCCGCATCGAACAGAGGAAGGTGGATCGCAGGTCCCGCGCCATATTGCAAAGCGTCATTGGTGAACAAGGGGTCAAGGCCGATGGAGGCCCAGCCCACCGCCCCCATCAGATTCACGTCCGGATAAAAGGCCTTTTCCGCCAGTTCGCGCCCGGCCATCGCGGAAGTAATACGCGCCTGCGCTGCGGCGATGTCGGCTCGGCGGGACAGAAGATCAGCCGGCAGTACCGCCGGAAGCTTTAGGGCTTCGGATTTAAGTGAAGGCCGCGACAGCGGCACCGCACCGGCCCCGGTTCCAGTGAGCGCGGCAAGTTGGTGCTCGGCCAATTCCCGCGCGCCCAGAGCGAGGGTTCGTTCGACTTTGGCCGCCGCAAACAGAGCCGCCGCGACTTTGCTGCTTGCGGGGCTATCGAGGCCGCTCTCCAAGCGTGTGGAGGTCAGATCCAGGATTCCCTGGCGCTGCTTCAGTGTCTCCTCGGCAACGTCGGCGAGAATATAGGCCCGGTCCAACGCGATGTAGGCCTGGGTTACAGCAGCGGCGATCATCACACGGGCCGCGGCCGCGTCCAGGGCCGCCGCCTTCGCTGTGGCTTTCGCCCGTTCGATCTGGACTCTTTGTTTCCCAACAACATCGAGCGACCAGTTGAGGTTCGCTTGGACCGTGCCGAACCATCGCGTGGTTCCCCCAATCGGGGGCGGAATCATGTAGGTCTCGCTAAAGCGAGTGTACTGCTCCTGAAGGTCGAATGTGGCTTGGGGGTAAGTGGCCGCGCGACTCTCCGAGACCATGGACTGCACTAGGCGCAAACGCGCATCGGCGCTCGCCAGGCTTGGATTACCAGCGAGGGCCGTATCGATAAGACGATCCAATTGAGCATCGCCGAAGGAGCGCCACCACTGCGCCTCGACGGGTGCTCCCGCATCCCCCTTGAGGCCGAGTTCACCACCCGAAAGCGCGGCCACACGAGGCGTTGTCGTTGGCGCGGAGACGCAGCCGGCGGCCATCAGGCATGTGAGCGCCGCGGCGGTGCGCGCGTGGAACCAGGTCATGCGGTTTTCCTCGATTTGCGGACCGGCGGGCGCGCGGCAATCGGTTCCGCTTCGAGACGCCCGTTCAAGCGCCCCAAAAGGTTGATGAGTGTGGATGCTTCCGCCTGCGTGAACTCTGTCAATATGCCGTTCCAAAAGTTCATCGCCCGCGGCGTCAGCGCTTTGGCCATGGCCTTGCCTTTCGGCAGCATCTTGAGATGCACGACGCGCCGGTCCTTGGTGCTCCGGACCCGGGCGATTAGTTCGCGCTTTTCCAATTGATCAACGATGCGGGTCACCGCGCCCGCGTCATGATTCATATGCGCCGCGATCTCGGCACACGTATCGCCGCCGCCATGACACACATGCATCAACACGACCCATTGGGTGAAAGTCAGCTCGGCATCGACAAAATTCGCCTCGATGCGAGGGACCATCAACGCATTGATACGCTTGACCAGATACCCGACCGAGCGCGCCGGATCGAATGTTTCGAGGGTGTAGAACGGCATTTCGCCCCTTGCATTTATTTGCCCAAACAATATTTGCCTTAGCAATTAATTGTCAAGCAGCGCGGGAATCCTCGATAAATCCCCGCCGTTGCAATGGGATACTTCCTTACAGCGCGTGCAACAACGGATAGAGCGATACGATCAAAAGACCGGCCATGGTGACGTTGAAGGCGCGAAGCGCCGCCGGCCGGCTCAGCACATTCTTGAGACCCACGCCGAACGACATCCAGATAAGCGAACACGGAAGGCCGACGACGAAGAATAGGGCAGTAATCACGGCGACGTGGATGACGGTCGGGTTCGGGGGCGCAAAAGTCGTGATCGCGCTGACCACCATGGTCCAGGCTTTTGGATTGACCCACTGGAAGGCCACCGCTTGCCAGAAGGTCACGGGGCGCGCGCCAGTTTCGGCGGCGCTCAAGCTCCGCGCGGTGGCAATCCTATAGGCAAAAAACAGAAGGTACGCGGCGCCAACCCAGCGCATCACGTCATAGAGCCACGGCGCGGCGGCGAAAATGCCCGCGAGCCCCAGCCCGACCAGGACAACCATCGCCGCGAAGCCGAGAGTGACGCCCGCGAAATGCGGCAATGTCGGGCGAAACCCGAAATTCGCGCCCGACGCCATCAGCATGACATTGTTCGGCCCCGGTGTGATCGAGGACACCAAGGCGAACGTCAGGAAACTCAGCAGCAGCGTGGTCGACATGAACAGCATGCGCCGTCATGTACCGGCCCGCGTAAAGCGGCGCCAGCGCACGCCCCGCATGGGTGCTATGCGCTGGCTTGAAAAGTTGAAAGATTGTTGCTCGTCAGGCCTTTACGTCGCGTCGCGGCGGCGAACCGATCCAGAGCCGCTGATCGACGTACTCACGTCTTTCGGCTGGGTCAGATAGCGAACGCTGCCGGAGCCGCTGACACGCACGTCTAGATCGTTGCGCACATCTATGACGGCGGAGCCTGATCCCGAAATCGCGACGTTGGCGTCATTGACCACCAGCCCCTCCATCTTGGCGCTGCCCGAACCGCTGATATCCAGATCCAACGTCTTCAGGCTGCCATCGGCTTGAACACTGCCACTGCCGGAGATGCTCAGTTCGGTGGCGCCGCCACTTAAGCCCGCGACCTTCAAGTCGCCCGAGCCGCTGACCCGCGCCGTCTTCAATTCCGGCACCGTGATATAGGCGGTCACTTCACGTCCGCCCCATCTGAACATGCCGTCTTCGTCGCGGACGCGGATCCGCAGGACGCCGTCCTGAACCTCGGTGCGCGTGCGGCCAAGCGTCTGCGCATCCGCTTCGAGAACAACGGACGCTTTCGGACCGACGGTGATGAACACCTTGCCCGCGCCGCCAAAGGAAACTCCCGAGAAGGCTTCGACGTTGCGCGTCTCACGCGTCACGGGCCCGGCAGCCTCGGCCGCGGCCATCTGCTGTTCGCGGCCGCGGACGCGCTCGGCGGCGGCTTCGGCACGCGCTTCGGCGTGAGCGACTGCGGCCTCGATACGGGCCTCGAGATCGCGTTCGAACGAGCCGCCGTGCACCCGCGCAGCGGCAATCGCGCTGCGCATCTGGTCGAGATCGAGCTGACGCGCAAGATCAGCGTCCGGGTCAAGAGTGGCGTGAGGAATGGGGTGAGGATTAGGCAGAGGATGGACCGCCTGATCCACGGCCTGCTCGCGCGTAATCGAAGGTGCGAGCGGCGGGAGTGGACGAGCGGGGGCCAGCGGAGTCATCTCCGTCAACGGGCGCGGCGCTTCGAGGGGCGCCGGCACCGGGCGCGCCGCCGCTTGCGCCGGCACTTTGGAGACGGTGATCGCGGCCGCACAGGCGAGAACAAACACGGTGCCGGCGGTCGCGGCCCGGGCCGCTTTACTCGCGAGCGTGGGCAGTCCCTTGTCGGCCAACACACGCTCGATACGGCGCGTAATGGTCGCCGGGCGAGCCATTGCGACCCCTAGAGGCGCGAGCTTGAACCGTCGGGCCGGCATCTGGGCGAAATCGAGCAGCACGGCGGCGTAATCGGCGCGGTACGGGAGTTGCGAGGCCGCTTCCGCATCGCTGGCATCTTCAGCCAACTCGGCCAATCGGTCGTGAAGCCACCACGCCAGCGGCGAGAACCAGAAGACTGCGCGGTGTAACGCCGCGAGACATTGGACATAGAAATCGCCCCGGGCCACATGCGCGCGCTCGTGCAGCAGCACCGCCGCGCGCTTTTCCGGCGACCAGTCCTCGTGGTCAGCAGGTAATAAGATGGTTGAGCCCACGGTGACCGGCGCACCGATCGCCTCTGTGGAACGGATGTCGCTGCCTCGCGCCCACTCCGCACCGATGCGGCCCGCGCGGGCGCGAATGCGCGCCGTCAAAACAAGGCCGACCACGAGACGCAGGAGTAGAATCCCCGCCCCGCCGGCATAAATGATCGTGGCGACAGTCGACCAATCGAACGATTCCTTCGCCTGAGGCGAAAGGTCGCCAGGCACGCTGGCCATCCGCGCAAGGTCGCTCCCGGCGGCGGAGAGCATCAACGGTTCGGCGATCTTGCCCGCGGGTACGGTCACGGGCGTCACGTGTACCTCGACCACCATCCACGTCACCAGCAGCGGCATCGCAAGAGCGCCAAGCAATACAGCGCTCCACGCGGCGAGTTGATGGTGCGGATTGCGCACCTTAAAAAGGAACAGCGCGGCCCCGACCACGGCGGCCAAGCCGACGGTGCGCAAAGCTGCCTGGACCAACACGGAATCCAGAAGCGCGGCGTTCATCAACGACTGCATCATTTCTTTCCTCCCGTTGCTTTTCCGTCGCCCTTGGCGGCGCGTGCCTTCTCGATTTTCTTGGCCAGATCCTGCAGCTGTTTCTGGTCAATCATCTTGGAATCGACCAATCCCACCAGAACCTCTTCCATCGAGCCGTTGCAGAACCAGTCGACGATCCGCTTGACCGCCTTCGCGGCGACTTTCCCGCGCGGCTCGGCGGCGCGGTAGATGAAGGTGCGGGCTTCCGTCTCGTGAGTCAGGAACCCCTTGTCCTCAAGCCGCCGCAACACCGTTCGGACCGTGCTTTCTTTCAGGGAGCGGCCGTGGGCGTTCAGTCTTTCACGGACCGCCTCGGCCGTCATCTCGCCGCCGTCCCAAATGAGCTGCATCACTGCCCGCTCCAAGTCTCCGAGGTCCTTTGCTTCGTCGCTAGCGTCACTCATTTAGCGTTACTC
>JAYRKY010000040.1:0-22696 GCA_041905525.1 Rhodospirillaceae bacterium | reverse complement strand
AATTACCCAGTCGAAGCGCGGAGGTTCATCGGATTCGAGCAATATGGCCGCCGCCTTTCGGTTGTCGTGCGGTGTCGACGCCACGAAAACTTCTGGGGGAAGTTCTATGGGCAGCAGGTTTACTAGTGCTTCTTCACCGCCACCGAGCGGCGGCACATAGTAGCCAAAACCGGCTTTGGGAACGGTGACTGCTGCGAGGCGATTTACAGCGTCTTGATTTAGCTGATCCTGCGCTTTGACGAACTGCAACCGGCGCTCACCTTCGGTGAAGCCTTTCGGCACTTCTTGCCAATAAAATGATTCATCCGACCTTCGATAGAGAACGACAATCACGGGAAGATTGGACCCTCGCCAATATTCCAGATCTTTGCTCCTCAGTAGATAACTAAATCCTTGGTCGTCCTCCGATACGTACTTGCTGGACTCAGTGGCTTTCACCTGAACAGCGATCATGCGCGCCAACGGTTGCCCGTTATCCATCACTTCAGCAATTCCATCGATGCCCGTTTCAAGACGGGAGCGCACGTCAAATTGGAACCCGATATTTAGAAAGCGCAAGTGAACCGCTTTCTCGCCAATTTCTCCGAGCAGTTGACTGGCCGTTATGCGCTTTGACATTGGCTACTGCACCACTCGCGATATTTCAGGTGTTTGTGTTCCTTGCCACTCTAATCTCCAGATTCCACCCTGGCGCACGTTTTGAACAAGCGTCGGATGAAAGGCGACAAGACAAGTCCCCCCAGCCCGCCGGATGGATCGATAAACCAACCCATTACTGTTCGCGGCCGCTCTCAGGTCTCGCGCCAATGCCTGGCCAGCCCGGTATCCAACTCCTGGATCGCTATTCAGGCAGTCTTCCTGCTGAGCATCCCTATCTCGAAGATCATGAAATGGCCCGATAAAGTCGGCGAAGAGCTCCGCATAATCCGTCGTATTCTCGAATCGCCCAATTGCCGCGAGTTCCTGCGTCAGGTGGTAGGCGACCTCCGCGATCGCCGTCTCTACTTCAAATGCGCAATACCACGCTCCGCGATCAGCGGCGTTGAAGCGGTTGCCTCCCGCGCGCGTATGGGTGAAAGCGGCGTTGATAAACGAAAATCCGTGTCGGCCGAACACGAGCTCCGCCGCGTCAAGTCCTCCTAGTCCGCCCTGCTGCGCTCGCATACGCGAATTCGTTACACTCTCTAACGCGGCAAGGTCTTCCAGGGCGCCTTGAGTTGGCGCAAGAGCTAACAGCACCGGCTCTTTAAGTCGGCCGCTCGACACCAGCCGAATGGTATTGGTTTGGGCGATGTCGACGAGCGGCAGCATCACTACAAACCGCCCCGCAATGCGTCGATATGGCGGCGAACGTCCAGCATAGCGGGTATGCCACCTTCGAACATGACGTCGAGCGGTCGGTGGCCGCGATACAAGGACGACTTATTCGGCAGCCGCACCCACTCGTCTGCTAAGGGCAGAGAGAACAGCAAATGTAGGCCCTTAAAGATTCCGACAAGAGCGCTGATCCGAGTAAGTGTGTCCTGCGACAGCACTCCTTCCCATTCGCCCTTCTTCATTCGAAACCATGTCCGTTCCGAAACGTCACCCAAGAGCAAGCAGGCTTCGGCGCTGGTGAGGCGCCATACGTCCACCAACCGCACCACGGCATTTACCGCGGCGGGACTTAGACGCGTGCGCGTGGCGGTATCCGCCAGATTGGGCGGGACATTGCCAAAATCCGAATTTGTCGAAGTCGGCGTCGGGACGACGGCCATAACATTTCTCCTCATTTGGCAGACAATATACTGCCAAATGGCAGGAATATCAAGGCGTATTCCCCCTTTGTTCTCCTGAGGATAGCAGCTTGTAGCTAAACGTCAATTTGCGGCCCTGGTCTTAGGGAGTGGCCTGCCCTTTAGGGCTCGGCTGAACGTCCGGTCCGACCGCAAATAGTCCTCAAGAATAAACGGAATGAGCTCCGGGACGCTTTCCTCCTGACCATAAGTATCCTTGTAGATGTTGGCGTAGGTCTGCAGGGCTTTGTTGAGCTCCGGCGGCACGTTGACCGTGATTTTCACCGGGGTCCGGTCAGGTAGTTTGGCGAGTTTGAGTTCGGGCATGATTGTTCATCCTCTGTAGGGCCGCAGAATCAGGTCTTTGTGGACGATCACACGGAGAGGCCAGCCTGGGCGCACCGTGATCGTCGGCTGGATATTAAGATTCTTTTCGGTGATCCGTTGTCCCGCGCGATTTACGTTCTGCTGGGTGGATTCACGGATAGCTCGCACAAGGTCGCTCTCGTCATCCCCAATGCTGAGTTCCGTCCCAACGCCGAGAAGCGTTGACAGCACCACGCCCTTCAAAAGCTGCCAGGTGTGGAAGTCCACCTTGTCAGCAAGGCCAGAATATCCGGAGGGATCGGTCGCCGGCAGGTTTTCGATTTGAACCGACGAGCCGTCAGGCAAAATAATTCTTTGCCATACCAGCAGCGCACGCTTTTGACCGAATGCCACAACGCTATCGTACGTGCCAATAAGGCGTGCGCCTTGGGGAATGAGTAAATACTTCCCCGACACCGTATCGAAAATATTCTCGGTCACTTGGGCAACGACAGTACCCGGAAGGTCTGAGTTGATTCCGGTGACAAGGCTCGCCGCGATCACGCTCCCCGCCATCACCTGAAACGGCGAGGCCGCATCCTGCAATGGATACGGATTGTAGATTCCGCGATCTCCGGCCTGGCCTAAGAAATCTAACTTGCGCTGCTGATTGTTTTGGTCGCGATCGGGATCAAGATTGAGGCGGTCGTCGCCCGCACCTGCGTAAGCCATCGCTCCAGTTGGAGGGCCGCCCTGCGCTCCTTGGTTGCTGCCGCGACCCTGCGAGAGCGGAAAGAAAACACTCGCCTCCTTCGCTTGGCGTGCCTGCTGTGCCCGCCGCAAGCGCTCTGCGCGCGCTGCGTTCGCTTCCTCATTTTGTCCGAAGCCGCTTTCACCGGGCTCAACGCCAAGTTCACGCTCTTGAGCGAGGACAGCCTTTCCAAGCTCACCCGGTAAAGGCTCGCCAAGTTTTCGCGGTGCTTTCGCTTCCGCATAGCTAGAGGGAAGCGCCGCCAGGCTGTCCGCCGTCGTTTTGCGTTCGGTGTTGTATAGCTCTTTGCCGCTGGCTTCCTGGCGAGATGGCGTTTGCAGCGCGAATGCCATCACAGTCGCCACACCAAGGCATCCGAGAGCAACAGTCCCAATAAGAAGATTACGTTTGATGCGGATTACGCGGCGCGGCTGAGATCGCAGGACCAGCTCCTCCGGCTCCGCTTTTGGCGGAGGCTTGTGATTTTGATCAGCCACCGGTCCTCTCCCCGTCTGCTCGTGCTACGGAGTCCGTGCGGCTAATCCGCACAACCTGCTGCGGCTTTTGACCAAGCCGCAACTCCGCGGCGGCAAACAGGCGATCGACGACGTAGTAGTTACCGCGCACGCGGTAGTTCACGAGTTCGCTATTGCCCTGCGGCCCCACCACAAACAGTGGTGGCGCTTCGCCTTGATCGATACGAGCGGGAAACTCGATGTATACTTTCGATCCATCATCGAACGCTCTAACCGGCTTCCACGGCGGCGCGTCCCCGCTGATCGCATAGCGGAAACGGATATTTTCGAGAGCCACCTGAGCATCGACGGTTTGGCGGCCCTCGATCTCACGTTTCATCGACGCGAGTGCATCTTGGGGATAGGTCCATGAGACAACCGCCATAGCGGTCTTGTCCGTACTGTCGAGTTGCAGATGGTAACTACGGCGGTCGGTGGTGATGACAAGATTGGTGCGAAGGCCGGGCGCAAACGGCTTTACGAGAATATGTACTCGTTTGTTGTCGCCGTTGCCGCTGGTTGTGTCGCCGATTACCCAACGAACGGTGTCCCCGGCGGATACCGCGCTCAAGCTTTCACCTGGCTGGAGTGCAATGTCGCTGACCTGCTCCGGTGCGGCATACAGCCGATAGAGAGCGCCGTCGGTGTATTGATACACCTGCACCGCATTGAGATAGCCATGGGCGGTGGGCTCTTGGAGCGCCGCCTTGTTTGCGGCTTCAACCCTTGCCGTCGGAGGCCGCGTGTCCGGTTTCGCCGGCGGCGGCGGCGCAAGCTGAGGCGGCGGCGGTGGAACCGTGCCTCCTACATCCGCCACCTCTAGCTCAGGATCTACCTGGGCGATGGCGGGCTTAAAGCTCTCGCTATCGTAGGAAATGGCCGGCGGTAGCTCCGCTTTATTTGCGCACGCCGTCAGCGCGAGGACGGAAAGAGATACGGTCAGATACAAGCTAAAGCGCATGGCGCCCTCCTATGGATGCTGGGAACTGTTGATTTCTTCCGACCACGCCATACTGTTGACGTAGATGCCGAGCGGGTTTTTCCGAAGAGCTTCCGCAGTGCGCGGTGTCTGAAAGACGGCGGTGAGCATCGCCGTCCAATGGCTCGTCCCCTCTAGAGCGCCCTGAGAGTACGCCTGTTCCGTCCACTTCACCTGATATGTGGAATCAGTGGCTTGAACGACGCTCGTAATCTGCACCGAAACCGTTCGATCACCGACCTTCGCGAAGGGGTCATTGGAGCGCGCGTAGTCATTGAGAAAGCTCGCGCCCTTATCCGTCGTGAAGTCGTAGGCTTGGAGCCAATTTTGCCGCACCACGACGGAATCCGTGGACAACGAGCGGACATTTGTAATGAAGCGCCCCAAGTACCAGGCAATCTGCGCGTCCGTTGGGCGGTAATTGGCTGAAGCGGCCGCTAGAGCGCGCGCTTCACCGAGTTGATTAACTTCCACAACGTAGGGCGTGATGCGGCTTGTCGTCGCCATCCAGACGTTACTTCCGGCGAGCACGATCGCGAGGCCAAGTGACCCGAGCGCTACGATCCGCCAATTACTCGCTTGGAGCCGCGCGCCGCCAATGCGGTCATCCCAAACCTGACCCGCTCGTTGATACGGTGTGAGCGGCTCCGGCGTATCGCCATATCTCTGAATCGTTCGTTTGAAGAACATGCCAACTACTCCTGCTCTTTAAGGTCTGGGTTTGCTGCTCCGCCCCCTTTGTCTCCGTCTTTGATGCTTTGCGCGGTGGTGTGGAGCCTCTGACGATGGCGCCCTTCAGCGCGGAGAGACTGAGCCCAAGCCGGCGCTGACTCCGTACTGCCCCCCACAGTCTGTCCCGTGCCGGTCGCCTGTGGAGCTTTGCCGCCGGTCGCCGCCCACGCAGTTTCACGGCCAGACCGTGCGCCATCAGACGCCGCATCGGTAATTCCTTGAGTTACTGTGAGGAGCCGTTGCCCCACGGCGCTCACTCCAGCGCGCGCTACGCCGGCCATACCCGCCGCCATACCCGCGGCGCCTGATTGCCCTGAGGCCTGATGTGCAAGACGATAGGCTGTCGATGCACCGGAGCCTACGGCGCTGCCCGCTCGCACAGCCCCAAGTGTTGCGCCACCAATCATGCGGGCGCCGCCCGCTGCTGCGCCGGCTGCAAGCGCTGTGCCGGCGGCTAATCCGCCTGCCGTTCCAATGGCCGCACCTGCGCCAAGTTGAGGCGCCCCAGACACTAAGCCAGCGGCAATCCCCGGTCCGAATATGCCAATACCAAAGAGCGTGATTGCTGCGAGCACCAGCGACATTGCCTTAGCGAGGGTAATTTCTTGCCCCTGCAGGGCGGTGACGAAGTCGTGGAAGAAACTCGCGCCAATGCCGACGATAACGGCAAGGACCATGACTTTGATACCGGAGGAGATAACGTTCCCAAGCACCCGTTCGGCAAGAAAGGCGCTCTTGTTCCACAATGCAAACGGGACAAGGACAAAGCCGGCGAGTGAGGTGATCTTAAATTCAAGAACGGTGATGAAGAGCTGTACGGCCAAAATAAAAAAGGCCAATACGACGATTGCCCACGCAAATAGGAGTATGAGCACCGTGACGATGTTGTCGAAGAAGGTTGAGAACGACATCATCGAACTCGCTTGATCCAACATCGGCCATGCCGCGGCGAAGCCAGTACCAGCGAGCCGACCCGGAAGAAAAAGATCAGCCGGGGTCATTCCGTTGCTCGTGACACTTAGTCCCAAATTCGCGAACGACCGAAAAATCGTATCCGCGAGCATCGAGAAGTTATTGAGGATGAAAGCAAAGGCGCCAACGTACAAAACCTTCTTTAGAAGGCGTGCGACAACATTTCCATTTGGGTCTAACGCCCACATAAGCCCCGCAAGGGTAATATCGATCCCGATCAGAATTGCGGTAAGACTTGCCACGTCGCCGTTGAGGAGGCCGAATCCGCTGTCGATGTAGCGGATGAAGGTTTCCATAAACTGGTCAATGACGTTGAGGTCATCCATCGCTTTTGCACTTTCGCTCTTGGCTAGTTGCGTGGCGTGTAAGCGTTTCCATCACCCAAGAAGCGTTTTGTTGCCGCACGGCCCTGTACTTGCGACGAGGCTGCGCGAGCCTGATCGGCAGCCTGGGCGCGGTACTGCGCCGCCATCATGTTTTGAATTTGAAGCTGCTGCTTGACCGATAGAGCTAGGAGCTGATTGGTAGCCTGTTGGGCCTGCAACGCTCCCTCGGAGCCTTGCGACTCATTTACGAGAGTTTCCAGGAGTACGCGGTCCTCTTGCACGTTCTGGACCACCTGGGTCTGGACACCCATGGTCTGCTGGTAGGAATTCATGGACTCAAGCCAGCGCGACCGCGCGTCCTGAACGAGCTGATTGGTGGTTACCGCATCGGCGTATTGCTGTGGGTAGAGCGACGCAAAGTTGGAATTGGTTGAATCGACCTTGTAGCTGATACCCTGCGCCTGAAGCATGAGGGCATCGACCCGCTGGAGGCCGCTCGTCAACTGATTGACAGACGAGTAGTCCATGCGCTTCAGGTTCTTCGCCATGTTTTGCAACATGACCACCTGATTTTGGAGCCCCTGGATCTGATTGTTGATCTGCGTCAAGGAACGCGCTGCGGTTAGCATATTCTCGGCATAATTTGAGGCGTCGAAAACGGGGATCGCCGACGCAGACGGTAGGAACCACGCTGCGGCGCCAACCAGGGCTGTCGTAGCGCTGAGTCCGAGAATCAGAGTGCGACGCTTCATGCTGCTATCTCCTTTTGTTGCGATGTTGGGCGGTCAATCAAGTCCGCCGCCCAGTCCAAGCCACGGGCACGCAGGAAGAGCGCAGTAAAGTCGTCGTGTCCTTCCTCTAACAAGCGCGAGATCAGCGCTTGATCGGCGGCGCTGCTCGCGCCGCAGAACGCTAGTGCCACAGGACCTAAGCCCAGCTCAAAGAGGCGATTGCCACGGCTGGACTGGAGATAGTATTGGCGCTTCGGAACCGCGGCGGCAATAAGTTCAATCTGCCGCTCGTTCATGCCGAAGGCCTGATATGCGCTACTGCTTTGCGGCTCGATCGCGCGCTCGTTTGGCAAGAAAATTCGCTGCGGACAACTTTCGATGATGGCCGGGGCAATGCTGCTTCGGGAGATATCCGCAAGCGATTGGGTCGCGAACACAACCGACACATTGCGTTTGCGCAAAACCTTTAGCCATTCGCGAATACGTGCGGCAAAAAGCGGGTTGTCCAAATATATCCACGCTTCATCCAGGACGAGCATCGTGGGTGAACCATCGAATCGCGCATCGAGGCGATGGAACAGATAGGTGAGGACAGGAAGCACGGCGCTCGGTTCCTGGAGCAGCGTTTCGGTCTCAAAGCATTGAAGATCGCTGGCCGCAAATTCGTCCTCAGCCGCATCAAGCATGCGGCCGAAGGGCCCTTCAAGTGTGTACGGGCTAAGCGCTGTACGCAGCGCGTTGGACTGAAGCAACACGGACAAGCCCGTAAGCGTGCGTTCCTCTACGGGCGCAGCCGCAAGATTCTGGAGCGCAGACCATACGGTCTCTTTGACGTCTGGCGTTACCTCTACTCGCTCATGGGTGAGTAACGACCATATCCACTCGGCCGCCCAACTCCGTTCGGCCGGCTGGTCTATATGACGCAAAGGCTGGAAGGCAAGTGAACCGTCTGCGCCGAGGACGTGATGACTTCCGCCCATGGCTAGAACCGATGCCCGCGCGGAATGGCCTTTATCAAAGATATAGACCTGAGCGCCCGCGTAGCGGCGGAATTGGAGGGCCAGCAGCGCGAGGAGCACTGACTTACCAGCGCCCGTCGGCCCGACCACGAGCATATGTCCGACATCGCCCACATGAAGGGAAAGCCGGAACGGCGTTGACCCTACAGCATCTGCATAGAAAAGCGCAGGTGCACGCAAGTGTTCATCGTTCTCTGGGCCCGCCCATACCGCGGACAACGGAATCAGATGAGCGAGATTCAAGGTATGAATGAGTGGCTGACGCACATTGGCGTACACATGGCCCGGGAGAGATGACAACCACGCTTCGACCGCGTTCACAGTCTCCCGAATGGTGGTGAAGCCCAGGCCGTTGATAGTCCGTTCGACAGCGCGAAGTTTTTCTTCGACGCGCACCTCGTCGACGTCGGCCACCGATACGGTGACAGTCAGATATCCAAACGCGACATGATCGCCCCCGAGCGTCTGGAGCGCCATATCCGCATCGGTCACTTTGTTCTCGGCGTCGGTGTCCACAAGCGGCGTAGGCTCGTTGTACATCACCTCCCGCAGATACGCGGTGATGGACTTCCGTTTAGCGAACCATTGCCGGCGGAGTTTGGTTAGCGCGCCAATGGCCGTCGTTTTATCGAGACAAATGAAGCGGCTCACCCACCGGTATTCGAAGTCCAAATGATTCAAGGCATCGAGGAGACCTGGCCGGGTCATATTAGGAAACCCGAGCACCGTGAGCGTGCGCAAATGATGACGGCCGAGAATGGGCGAGATCCCACCCGTGAGTGGCGTATCGGTAAGGATCGCGTCGAGATAGACCGGCGTTTCAGGGAGGTTGACCGGATGGCGTCGTTCGGAGACCGTCGCGTGTAGGTAGGAGAGCGTTTCTTGGCTGTCGAGTGGATAGACCTCTGACAACGCTCCCGTCAGGAGATCGAGTATCCGATCCGTCTGGGCGGCAAAGCGAACGAGCTCTTCCGGCCAGTCTCGACCGACATCCGGTCCGGCGCTTTCGATGAAGGACCGCTGCAGACGGTCAACACCATCTGGGGCCGACATATATAAGAGCGTGAGGTAATAGGCATTCTCGTAGCGTTCTTTTCCGCCTTGGAAAGACGCCCGCCGTTCAGCCTCGACAAGCCACGACGCCGCGTCGGGAAACTCCGATTGGGGATACTCAAGGGCTGGAATACGGGCAGCTTCACAAAAGAGAGCCCAACCCGAACCAAGCCGCTTCAGGACGTTGTTGAGACGCGCGGTAGCACCCATCAACTCGGTGTCCGTGGCGCTTTCCAAGTCAGGGCCCCGGAACCGGAACGTGCGTTGGAAACTGCCATCTTTATTCAGAACGATGCCGGGCGCTACCAGCGCAGCCCAAGGCAGATGATCCGCGAGTGTTTGACCATCCCTCCGATATTCTCTGAGGTTCAACATTCGAAGTGCCCCCGCTGGCGCAAGTGGCGCAGCAAGACGTCCACAAAGTGTGGATCGCGCTTGGCCGCGAACACGGCGAGTGTGTGCCCCACCACCAAGAGCAATAATCCTGGCAGCCACATTTGCAGTCCGAGCCCGATAGCAGCCGCGAGCGTGCCGTTTACAATTGCAATGGATCGTGGAGCGCCTGCGAGGAGGATCGGTTCCGTTAGCGAACGGTGAAGCGTGATTTCAAAGCCTTCCGGATAGACACTCATTGCACCAGCGCTCCTCCGCCGAAGGAAAAGAATGTGAGGAAGAAGCTTGATGCGGCAAAGGCGATGGAGAGGCCGAAAACGATCTGGATCAAGCGGCGGAACCCTCCGGATGTATCACCGAACGCGAGTGTGAGGCCGGTGATGATGATAATGATGACGGCGATGATCTTCGCGACAGGCCCTTGGATGGAATCCAAGATTTGTTGCAGCGGGCCCTCCCACGGCATGTTAGAGCCGGCTGCATAAACCGCATTGCTGGCCATCGCGGTGGTTAAGCTCATCAACGCCGCGAAGAATTGAGTGATCCGATTTCTCTTGGACATACCAGTCTCCTTTAGAGTGCGCGCAAGCGCGGCGTTTGATCTTCGGTGACGACGTAGTCCCCGTCCGAACCGAGATTTTTAACCTCGGCAATAGTTTCAATCCGGCGGTTCACGCCGCGCCCTGTGATGAACACGACAAGATCGATAGTCTCGGCGATAAGTTGGCGCGGCACATTGGCGATGCTCTCAAGGATGAGCTGTTCCAGCCGGTAAAGGGCCGCGCGCGCCGAGTTGGCGTGAATGGTCGCAAGACCGCCAGGGTGGCCCGTATTCCATGCCTTCAGCATGTCGAGGGCTTCGCCGCCACGGACCTCACCGACAATGATGCGGTCCGGCCGTAAGCGGAGCGTCGATCGGACGAGATGCCCCATTGTGACCACGCCAGGCTTGGTCCTCAGTGCAACGCAGTCCGGCGCCGCGCACTGAAGCTCGCGAGTATCCTCGATGATGATGATGCGCTCCTCTAGCTTTGCGATTTCCGCCAGAAGCGCGTTGACCAAGGTTGTCTTGCCGGAACTGGTGCCGCCAGCGATCAGGATGTTGCGCCGTTCCGCCACTGCGCGGCGCAGAACATTCGCCTGTGCCTGGCTCATGGTCGCATCGGCGACGTAGCGTTCGAGGTCTTTAATCTCCGACGCTGGCTTGCGGATGGCAAAGCACGGCGCCCTGGCGACCGGAGGCAGAAGGCCTTCGAATCGCTCGCATGTATCCGGGAGCTCGGCGCTAACAACCGGGTTGTTGGCGTGCACTTCCACCCGCAAATGTGCCGCCACCAATCGAATGATTCTTTCTACTTCGGTGGCTTCGAGGTGTTCACCAGTGTCGATGCGCCCTTCGCCCAGTCGATCTAGCCGCAACGCCCCGTCGGGATTGACCATGATCTCCACGACTTGGGGGTCGGCGAGCGCCGCTGCGATAAAAGGTCCCATGGCCGTACGCAGCATCGCGCGACGGCGTTCAACGGATTCCGCATGAACCGTCATGAATCGTCCTCCGTTTCCCGTGCGGCGATCTGGTCGAAATTGAAGGTGCGTCCACTCGCGATCTTTCGCCCGACCTGATCAATAAAGGCCTGAAAGCGTTCCTTTCCGACTGCGAGCGCGGCTTTATCGGCCTCTGCGACAGGCGCCATCATGGTCAGGTAGTAGCGGACAAACAGCGCGAAGCTTTCAGTAAGGATGTTGATGTCGCGCTCGACTCGTCCCATGCGTATACCCAGGAGGTCATCGAGTTCGCGAGCACCTTGGCCATCGAGATAGGCGCGGACAGCATCTGCCACGACGGACGATTTGGAAGCCCCAGTCCGTTCGGAGTGTGTGGTCAGCCGCGCCGTCAGGTCTTTGTCGAAATAGATGTGTTGCCGGGACTTCATGGTCAGAACTCCGGCAGCAGGTCACGGGCGCCGGATTCGGCCGTACCGTTGTTCATCGCATGCGCTCGCGCAATAATGCGCGGACGCCGCGGCGCCGGTCGCGGGCTGACAGGCAGACTTTCTCCGAACAGATCCGGTTCAGTTGGAGCGCGGCTCCGGGCGCGGGCCAAGATCGGTTCGCGGCCACCCGTCGACTCTCCGGCAGGATCGAGCGGCGCTGCGAGACGTTCATCCATCCCGCGGACCTGACCGCTCCAGTCGTCGGGCCGCGCCGCCGGCTTGTCGGAATAATTTCCATCGTTCAGAACCGGCGTCGGCAGCACGCGCTCTGTGAAGTTCGCGTCCTCGTAGTAGCGGAGCTTCTTGCAGCGGATCGGCGGCTGGCCCGAAAGCAGCAGCAACTGGTCACTCGCGGAGAGCTGCATGATCTCACCGGGCGTCAACAGTGGACGAGCCGTCTCTTGACGGCTGACCATGACGTGGGAGAGCCAGGGAGCTAACCGATGTCCGGCGTAGTTCCGCTGCGCCCGAATTTCCGTTGCCGTTCCCAAGGCGTCTGAAATGCGTTTCGCTGTGCGTTCGTCGTTGGACGAGAACGCGATGCGGACATGGCAGTTGTCGAGGATCGCGTTGTTCTCTCCGTATGCCTTCGAGATTTGATTGAGTGACTGGGCGATGAGATAGGCGCGGATGCCGTACCCTGCCATGAACGCCAGTGCCGTTTCGAAAAAGTCGAGGCGGCCAAGCGCGGGAAACTCGTCCAGCATCATCAAGAGTTGGTGTTTTCGTTTCTTGCCAGGGTCGCCTTCAAGCCTTTCCGTAAGTCGCCGTCCGATCTGATTGAGGACAAGTCGGACAAGCGGTTTCGTCCTTGAGATGTCGGACGGCGGAATCACCATGTAAAGCGACACCGGGCGCCCGGCATCGACGAGGTCGGCGATGCGCCAATCGCAGGCGGATGTCGTCCGGGCGACCGTTGGGTCGCGGTATAGTCCTAGGAAGGACATGGCGGTCGATAAAACACCGGACCGCTCATTCTCAGATTTGTTGAGGACTTCGCGCGCTGCCGACGCAACCACAGGATGGACCTGAGGAGCCTCCTCGGTTCCGAGGTGGTTCGTTTCCATCATACGCTTGAGCGTATGAGCAAAGGATTGCTCCGGGTCTGAGAGAAATTTCGCGACGCGCGCTAAGGTTTTTTCTTCTTCGGCGTAAAGCACATGCAGGATGACGCCCACGAGCAGCGCATGACTGGTCTTTTCCCAATGATTGCGCCGCTCCAGAGCACCTTCGGGGTCCACCAAGATATCGGCGATGTTCTGCACATCGCGCACCTCGTGCGGACCTTTGCGGACCTCCAGGAGCGGGTTGTAGCGCGCGGACCGCAAATCGGTGGGGTTAAACAGGAGGCAATGGGAAAACCGGGTGCGCCAGCCCGCCGTAAGTTGCCAATTTTCGCCCTTGATGTCGTGAACGACAGTTGATCCCGTCCAGGAAAGGAGTGTCGGCACTACAAGCCCCACACCTTTTCCGGATCGTGTCGGCGCAAAGGCCATGACGTGTTCGGGACCGGCGTGGCGCAAGTAGCGGCCATTCATGGTTCCCAGGAAAACCCCGCGCGCCTCGAAAAGCCCCGCCCGCTGGACGTCGCTGGTCGTCGCCCACCGGGAGGAGCCGTATGTCGTCGACATTGCGCCTTGGCGTGCGCGCCACAGAGAGCCGGCGACTGCAATGGCGCATCCAACAAGTCCGCCCGACGCGGCAACCGCACCCGCGCGATTGAACACTTCCGGTGCATAGGCGTCGTAGACGTACCACCACTGGAACAGTCGCCACGGGTGATAGACCGGCAAACCTGCGATGGTGAGCCACGGCGCGCCAAGGCGAGACTGATATCCGAGGTCCGCCGCCGCGACTTGCGTCCCGGCCCACACTCCGAGCAAGGCGACGGTGAGCACCGTGAGGATCGTGCCGATGAGGACTCTGGTCGGACTCATGCGCCCCTTTGCCCCTTCGTCCGCGCCCGTCGCGCGGGTGGGCATAGGAATCGCTCCAGGCCCTCGAATCAAAAACCGCGTTTATCTACGCTCTAGCTACGCTCATGCCCGAAACGCGCGCGCGTGATATACTGAACGCTCGAGATTTCTTTCTGAACGCGAGGCCTATGGACCTGAAAATCGCGCCCGATGCGCTGGCGGTGTTCATCGACGATACCGGCGATGAAACCTTCCGTGACCCCGGCAATCCTGTATTCGGATTAGGCGGTTGCGCCGTTCTCGGCCGCGATCTTGAGACGTTTGTGCATCGGCCCTGGGCGCGGGTCAGGGCGGGGCTGGGCCAGAAGCCCACAGCGCGACTCCACGCCGCACGCGCCGAACACCGGATGCGCCCGTGGAAGGAAGATGCGCTGGTGGACTATTTCACCCAACAGCCCATTGGGCGTGTCGGCTTCCTGGCGAGCATCAAGACGCGCTACGAAATCAAGACCATGCCGGATTATGTGTTGCGGACCACCGCCACAGCGCTGCTCGCACGGATCACGGCTCGTGTGCGACTAACCGGTTGCACCTCCGTCGTCGGCATTTTCGAGGACAACCACCGCCATCGGGGTCGCATGGAAGCGGCCCTCGATGGATTGACGCTCACGGAAGAACTCCCCTCCGGTGAGAAGCGCACGATTCCGCTGGACTGGTACGTCATGCCCAAGAGCGTCGGGGAGCCCGCACTTGAGGTTGCCGATTTCATGATGCACGCGGCCGCCGGATTCCATCGTCTGAAGGACGCCGATCCCAACAAATTCAAGCGCCGCTCTGAAGCGATCTGGATGCCTGCGGATAAGAACCTCAGCCACTTCCTCACGGCAGAGTCCATCGTGGAAAACGAACCGCCGGCCGCCAAGGTCGCTTAGGCCTATCGTTCCGGGCCGCTTCGCTGCCGTCCAATCGACCAAGAAATCCCAGCGTCCCGGACCACACCCGAGACCTCGCGCTTCAAGTTGCGGTCCAGCACGGGCCGCCACGGCACGAGGACCAAGTCTTTTGCCCGTGTCTCGATGGCAGCATAGCGACCACTGACAAGGTCAACCGGCCTGCGATAAATCCCTTCGATGCGCTCACCGCGTTGAGGGTCGTGATACGACAGGCCCAATTCATTCGCGAGAACCGCACCCATACGGACCACCTCCCGGCGCCGCAGAACAGCGAGGAGATTGGCCCGATAAATCACCCGGTTTTCCTCCTCGTGCGCCAGACCTTGTTCCATGAGCCACTGACGCCGCCGCTGCAGCGCTTGGCGTGCCTCGCGTCCAAAGCCGCCGTCACGCATCGGTTCCGGGTCACTCCGCACCAGCTCGCCATCGAGCCAGGTAGCCCCGTCAGCGCGAACCTGCTGTTCGAGACCGATGTGCGACAAGGCCGAGACTACTACCGGCGTCCGGCGCGCACGTCCTCGTTCATAAGCCTCGGCGCGTGAGATGTGATCCGGAGCTATGGTCCACGATCCATCCACCTCTCGCGTGACGCCCCCGGTGAGCTTGCGAATCGCTTCGAGGCGCCGGATGTGCGTCTCGACAAAGTCCGCACCCGCTGAACGGTCTTCGCCCCGATGAATATCAGCCGAATAGCGCCCGCCATGACGCGCCGCAATTTCGGCTACGGTATGATCCATTTCTTTCGCGGCCGTCGGCAGCGGCGCAATGCTAACGATCTGCCCAACGCTCACGCGTTGATCGTCCCGTTGCTCGCCCGTATCGACGTAGTGTGCAAAACCGTCCGTCCCCTCGATGATGAGATAGCGCCGGTCGCTGATTTCGTCATGCAGTCCGGCCGCCACGACCCGTCCCACAAGGGGCCGCTCCCGATCCTGCTTCGGGTCATAAATCGCAAGGTCCCAGGCGGGCCGCTCGGGTCCGGTTTCTTGCAGGTCTCGGTGCATCGTCTTGATGATGTCGCCGCGTGTGCCGAGTTCGCGCAGGCGTTCCTCAAGATTTTCATCAAGGCGCCAGATACCCGGCACGACCTCCTCGGCGAGGCCCATGCGCTCCAATTTTTTAAGCCGTCCGGCCCGCAAGGTTTGCTGGAGCGGCGACAGCGACTTCAGCGGCCGAACCACGCGCGCGGCGTCTTGATCCTTGAGCAAGCCTCGGTCAATGCCGGTGAAGTGCTCCTGGTCAATCTCGCGGGTAAGCCTCTGTTCGATTTCTTGGTCAGTGCGCGGACCCAGGTCGAGCGTCACGATCTCAGACGCCCGTTCCCGCATGCCTCGGCTGATGTAGTCGCGGGCGATGATCAGGTCATTGCTTCGGTCGTCCTTTCCCCGGAGGACCACATGGCTGTGCGGATGGCCGGTGTTGAAGTGATCCACCGCGACCCAATCGAGTTTAGTCCCGAGGTCCGCTTCCATCCGCGCCATGAGCTTGCGTACGAACGGCTGTAGCTCCGCGTACTGTTCCCCATCTTCGGGTGCGACAATAAACCGGAACTGATGACGGTCACCCTCGCACCGGCCGAGAAACGCCTTGCCGTCCGCAGCGCCGGTTTCTTTTCCGTAGAGACCGCCGGGCTCCCCCTCGCGGCTCACGCCGTCGCGTTGGATATAGCGAAGGTGTGCTGCCGCCGCTGCCGTGCCGCCAGCCTTCAATTTAGCGATCCGGGATTTCACGATCACGCGGCGCTGGCGCAAGCCTCCAAAACCATTCCGGCCCGCAAGCAAACTACCGACGCCGGCGCCGCGTCCATAACGCCGACCCGTGAAGCCCTTCTTGTTTCCGCGCCCTCCGGCGAAGGACACCGCGCGCACGACACGGTTCACGTAGCTCTTGGCGCGCTTGCCTCCGAGCGATCGGATCTTGCCGAGTTTGGGACGGAAGGTGTCGTCTTCAGTCATACGATCCTCCCGCTAAGCGCGGTGGGCGCATCTGCCCCACGGCACACCGCGAGGTGTGCCGTGCTAACCCGATGTGCAGACACACTTTCTGCGCCCTGGTGGGGCGCAGTTTTATCTTGCCCTCTCTCCGATTTTTTTCTGTCGGCCTCATGATTGGCGATCCATTCAGGGTACGTGCGTTCAATAGGTCCAGAGCGGACGGACCTTGGCGATGAGCTGAGTTGATGAAATCGGTCCGAAATAACGCCCGTCGAAGGAGTCTGCAGACGCCTCAGACAGCAAGAAAATCTGCCCGTCCGTGAGCGTCTGGCATCCCGACCAGGTGGGCAGCGGACGGCCTAAACCGTCGGCAAGACGCCGTGCGGCGATGGGTACTCCGTCGATGGAAATGCTCGTATCGGCCGCGCAGACCGTCGCACCCGCGACGGCGCGGACCCTCTTCAGGGCTGGCACGTCCACCGGAAGGTAGTGGCGCGCAGCGGCCAAGTCCCGCGCGGCGTCGGGAAGCCAAGCGGTGACAACGTCACCGACCGTGGCTTCCTCGACGGGCCGCGCGAGGTACAGCCCGCGCGGCATACAGGCGCTCGCGTTCCAGACGAGCAGCGCACCGCGCGGTGTGCTCGCGAGTGCAAGACACGCGAGGCCGAAGGCCGACACGCCCATGAGGGCAACGCGCTGCCCAATGCGCCGCATACGGAAACCCCGCATGGTCAGGCTGGTTGTGGCGCCTCGTTGATCGGTGGTCCGCCGCTGTGAATGACGGACCAACCGTCGAGGTCTTCAATGTGGTAACGAACGTAACGTCCATGTTTGCGGAACGTTGGGCCGTAGCCGAGACCGCGCATCTTCTCCAGCGTGCGCGGTGAGAGTCCAAGATAGTGGGCAGCCTGTGACGTATTGAGATACGGGCTGCCGCGCCGCGCTTTTGCCGCGCGGTCAATTAAGTCCTCTGCCATACGTGCGTCTCCTCCTGGTTTATCTTTTTTTCTCTGAAAAGCCTCCTTTGCCTACCCAAATTCCCCATAACGCGATCTCGCGCGCCAAAGGATGGCCGATTTTTGGGTCCGGTTGATCGAATCGCACTTCTTCGCGTGACAAAACTCCCGCGTCGCGCGTGACGCGGGAGTTCTCGCGACCCTTAGTCGGCCGGATTCCAGATGACGGCGAAGGTATCGTCGTCATCCTGACCGGCAGCCCGGCCCAGGTTGGCGTAGAGCTTGCGCGGTCCAAATTCCGGAGCGGCGAGGCTCAAGGAAACGTACTCCTTGCCCGATGCTTCCCCGGTGCGTTTCCAACCGGCGCCGATCTCATAGCCCTTGGTGAGCACCCGGAAGTCAGGCTGGGTGTCATGCGCCTTATCCTTGTTCGGCACGATATCGATGTCCGCGCGAATGCTGAGTGTCTTGAGCTGGCCCTTGAAGGCGCCGTTGTCTTGCTTGGTCACAAATCCGATGGCTGGCATGGCTTCTCTCCATTTCGCTCGCCGGGACAATTCCCTGCGGTGGCGGACCGTTTTGGGAGGCGGCGGGCGTTTGAACCTCGTTCTTCACGAGGCCGGAGCGCGAGCGGAGGACCGGAGCGAAAGGCTTTTTTGGAGCGTAGCGTCCGCGAGGAATGGGCCGAAGGCCCAGGGGAAAAAAGCCTAGCGCGATGGTTTCAAACGCCCGGCGGCTCCCATAGGTCAGCGCCAAAAAGCAGGAAATTGGCAGCGGCGACGGCGTGGAGACCTCATGTCAGGCCTCGCCAGTTGTGACCATGACAACACCAAAGCCTGGTTGGGGCAGCTCATGCTGCTTCATGCGCTCAGGCAAACGTGCCCCGAAACGTCCTGGGCATGACATCTGAATTCCGGCAAGGGCGCGGCATGCGATTGATCGCCGTGTGCGATGAACCGGGCGGGAAAATGTTTCCGCTAGCGCCGCTGCATTGACCGCCGGCAGGCTCACAGCCCGCGGTTCTCGCGCTCAAAAGCCGCGATGAATCTTCGCCCGGAGAGACGCAAGAGTGTCGTGGCTACCCGCCGCAGCAGCCCGAGGCGCGTTTACCCGTCTCCTGAATGGGAGGGCATGGCACGTCCGCGTACGAACAGTAGACACAGCAATCGCCGGGCTTCGGGCGCAAGACCTCGCCGCAGCCGGTGCAGTCATAAAAGAATTGGCACGCGTCCGTCGGCATGGTTTCCAGTTTGGATGTTCCGCATTTGGGGCAATGGATCGTCGATTGAAGCCGAGGAATGACAGCATTAGACATAGCGATACCCCGCCCATAGCAGTACCCCACCAATGACGAGCGCGATCAGGTTTATGATCCGAAGGCTCAGGGGCACGCACTTGGTATCATGACCGCAGGTCATGGCAAACCGCTGTTGTCTCCAAAGCAGGATGGCGCCCGCTACAAGGGTCAACGCGCTTAAAATGAGCAAGGCATTTCGGTAAGGAACGGCCAGAAGGGCAACGCCTGTGAGCCAGGCGGCTCCCACGCCGATACTTGCGAAAAGAAGCGGGAGCGCACAGCACGCCGCAACGCCGAAGGCGGCGGCGATGCCGGTCAGCGTGAGTAAGCCCGCACTCAATGAGGGCGTTGCGCGCGGCTCGGATATGTCTTCCACAAGGCTTCTCCTCCGGCAAATAGGATGGCAATCTTAGCGTCTGTAGTAGCTACAGACGCAAGAGCCACGGAGCCACCCGACATGGTTGAATCCTCGATTTTTATCGGCGAACTGTCCGAGAAAACCGGCTGCAATATTGAAACCATCCGCTATTACGAGCGCATTGGTCTGTTGCCGAAGGCCCAGCGCCGAGGCCGATACCGCAGCTACCGCGCCGAAGATATCGACCGCCTGTATTTTGTCCGCCGGGCGCGCGATTTGGGGTTCACGTTAGGGGATGTGCGTACGTTGTTAAAGCTCGCGGCGGGTGATTCCACGTGCAAAAGTGCGCGCGACGTCGCCGCGAGTCACCTCGGCGAAGTTCGCAGACGGATTTCCGATCTCAAGAAGATGGAGACCGTCCTCGCCACAGCCGTGCGGGCTTGCGACCGAGGACGGCACGGGCCGTGTCCGCTGCTCACAACGTTGGCGGACCGGCCGCGCGCATAACCTGTGCTGCTAATCCAAGCGTGACGCCGGGCGGTGTGGACACCACCCGGCGCAGCAAACGCGGGTCAGATCGAGAACAACGCTCGAATGCCCTTCCAAAGCGCTGCGGTACGAAAACCGCCGTCCTTCCGGTAGCCCCGTGCTGGAAACTCCAGCCAGCGCGGCAACCAGTTCCCAACTTTGGAACGGCCATTCGACCCCGCGAGGAAGTCTTTGAGAATGTCCTTTTGCACCTTGGCTGTCGCGGTAAGGTTGGCGTTGGCGACGGCTTTGCCAGCTACATCCGCGAGCATCGCTGACACCACCGCTTTATCGCGGACGAGCGTAAAGAACACATCGTTGGCCTCCCACGCGGCAGAGACATCGACACACAGGGTCATGCCCACGGCTTCCACCATCTCGCTGCCTGCCTCCAAACTTTCCGCCATGACAACCGTCAGAACGCGTCGCACCTCCTTATCTCCGAGTGCCAGCAGACGCGCGAAGATCGCGGCTGCGCTGTCGCCGTGGGTTCCCGCGAGGCCCGCACTTTTCGGTAGCCCGAGGAGCGAAAGTACCTCTTGGCGAGCTGCCATGAACGTGGTGTGTGGCGTACTGGTTTGCACCGATGCGTCTATGTCTTCACGGCCCGAGCGTTGCGGTTCGGGCGACACCTTCCATAGCCGCGAGCCGCACAGGGCGTGCGCGGCGAGAAGCCGCAATGCAACGGCGGGCTTGTCGAGAAGCGCGGCGCGCACGGCAGCGTGGCGGTGAAAGTCGATATAGGTTTGCAGGGCGTTTGAAACCTCTGGCCGCGCGGCCTCGGCTTTCTCACCGTCCGCTGTGGCCACGGTCTTATCCTTCCGCCGCGCCTCTTTGCGCGTCATATAGCCCTCGTGGAACGTCACTTCACCGCGTGGGCTTACAGCGATAAAGACCTTGCCGCCCTTTTTCTTGGGACACTTCTCATGGTCCCAGGTTTGGAAAACCGCGCCTTTGTCCAGCAGCACCACTTCGCACCACCCGGCGGCAAGATAAGCCTCCTGCCGGGCGGCGATGGCCTCGCTCTGTTTTGTCCAGAACACCTCCGCGTCCCGGAAATAGCTGTCCTCGCCAAACAGGTCGGCGGCGATCTCGTCCTCCATGTCATCGAGCGCGAACAGCGCGAGAGAGGTCGGCACCGCCTGACCCCCCAGAAGCCATTGTTTCAACTGATGGCCCAGAGGCGCGCGGGTGTCGTCGGAACGGAACGCCTTGAGCCAATCGAGTTGCTGCCGCTTGGTCGCAAGCGTGAGGTATTGCACGCTTGTGGCGTCAATCGCTTCCCGGCGGTAAGCCTCACGAATGGCCGGGAGTAAATTGCCGAGGGCGAGTCGCTGCGCCACTTGGCGCGGCGACAGCCCGAAGGTGATCGCGATATCCTCCGGGGTCTTACCGGCCCTGAGGAGCTTGGCGAAGGTTTCGTATTGCGACATTTCGTCGGGATCGAGCCGATGAATGTTCTCGATCAGCGAAGCCTCTAAGGCGTCCGCGTCGTCGCCGTCCGCGAGGATGCCGCACGGCAGCGGCGCGGTATGTCCGCTTTCCGCCGCCACGGCCTTGGCGGCGAAGAACCGCCGCCGCCCGGCGACGATTTCAAAATTCTCCGGTGAACCGTTTGGGCGGACCAGGAGCGGCACCAGCACGCCCCGAGTACGCACGCTCGGGAGGATATCGGAGATATCCGGCTCCTTCTTGCCGTGGCGCATGTTGGCCGTTGAAATCGAGAGATTGTCCAATGCGATGTGAGCGAGTTCCATGATGTGTCTCCGTTTGTGGTGGGTTAGATGGTGGGGGTTTCGGAAAGACCGAGGCGCTTCGCCGCGTCCTTCAAGTGCTGCTCGTCTTCGGTGATGCGCTCGTGGTGGCGCGCGGCGTCGGCATAGACCGAGAGCGGAAATTTCCCGGCGAAGAACAGGTCGCGCTCCAAGTGGATGCCAAGGCGGTTCTTAGTCTCGGAGAGTTCGGAGAACCGCACGTAGCCAAGCTCCGGAAATCCCTGACCGAGATCGCAAAGGCCAAAGAGGATGTCCGGCTCGCCGGGATTGAGTTCGGTGATCAGCCATGTCGCCGCGCCCGCCGGGTCGAAGAATTTGACAACGGGCGTGTGGTCGCGCTCGGCTTCAAGGGACGCGTTCCCGTTGACAAGAAGCCGCTCATAGAGGTGCCTGGGAAGGATCATGCCGCCACCTGCGCCGCTTGAGCGGTCCCCTGGAACGCAAGGATGAAGTCAGCGGCTTTGCTTGCTTGGGATGCCGCGCGGAAGATGGCGCGGTTATCTTCGCGCAAGACCTCCAGCCATGAGCCGAGATAGTCCGCATGGCGGACGGTCGGCGTGATGGTCAGGGACGCGCACACAAAAGCGGAGGTCATTTCCGCGACGAGTTCTTCGCGCGCGTAAGGGTGCGAACCCTTGGTGCCGGAAAGGTCACGGTTGAGGCGTTTCTCCGCGCCGGTCCAATGTCCCAACTCGTGGAAGCACGTGCGGTAGTAGTCGATCTGCTGAAAGAACGCCGGTTGCGGCGGAACCTGGATGAAGTCTTGCGACGGCACGTAGAAAGCGCGGTTTCCCCCAATGCGGAAGTCCGCTGCCGTTGCCGCGATCAGGCTTTCCGCGTGCGGGATGAGTTCGCGTTCCGGCAACGGTGCGGGTGCAGCCTGGAAGGCGTCCGAAAGGCCGTCGCACTGTGCCACGTTGAACACCGTGAAGCGTTTCAAGAACGGCACTTGCCCCGGTTCTTCGCCGGTCTTTGCCGCGCGGTCTTTCTCGCTCTGCGGCGTGAAGCGGTCGGCATAGCAAACCGTGGTGCCGCGCTCGCCTTTGCGTACGTTTCCGCCGAGCGCCAAGGCTTGCTTAAAGGTCAGCCAGTGTTGCGCGGGATACCCGCGCGCGATAACCGCGCCCCAAAGGATCAGGATATTGATTCCCGAATAGGTCCGTTGCGTGGCGGCATTGCGCGGAAGACCCAACGCCGTATCGGCGGTGCCCCAGGGCTGCACCCACGGCACGCGGCCTTGCTCAAGCTCGGCGACAATGCGCCGCGTCACTTCGTCGTAGAGAGAAACCTTGTCCCGGCCTGTCCCGGAATGTGACTCGCTGTGATTGTTCTCCATGATCCACCTCGCTCCTAAAAACACACACCTGACCCCGGAAGTGGGGTGGCGGCGCTGAGCGACCGGAGAGGCCCGCGACAAGAGAGCGCGGCACCCG
>JAYRKY010000039.1:0-22969 GCA_041905525.1 Rhodospirillaceae bacterium | reverse complement strand
ACATGGAGATCATCACCTACGTTCGCGACGGCGCGATCACGCACCAGGATTCCATGGGCAACCGGGGACGTACCGAAGCCGGCGATGTCCAGGTGATGTCCGCCGGTACCGGAGTTCGCCATGCGGAATACAACCTGGAAGACGAGCCCACGCGAATCTTCCAGTTGTGGATTCTGCCGACGAAGGCCGGCGGTGACCCGGCCTGGGGATCTAAGCCGTTCCCGAAGTCGGATCGCTCGGGCCGTTTCGTGGTTCTCGCCAGCGGCTACGACGACGACAAGGACGCGCTTCCGATCCGCGCCAATGCGCGCGTGTTGGGAGCGACCTTGACCGCCGGCGAGACGATGACGGTGCCGATCACACGCGACCGGCACCTGTACATGGTCCCGGCCAAAGGTGCGATCGAGGTCAACGGCGTGCGCGTCAATGCGCGGGATGGCGCGGCCATAACGGATCTCGAGACCCTCGAGATCAAGGCAGTCGAGGACGCCGAGATCGTTCTTGTCGACGCAGCCTAGCGATACGTGAGGGAGAGGCCCTGGTCCAGAACCGGGGCCTTTTCTTCGGGTGCGTTACAGGCCATTTCGCCGTAGTGTCTCCCCCGACAAAAAGAGGAGGATTCATGGCGACCCGAGCGACCCCTGTTGTTTACACAAAATGGAGCGATGTGCGCGAAGACACGATGCGCATGGGGATCAAGCGGCGGTTTGTCCATTCCGACAAAGCCATGGTCGCCCAGATCACGCTGCCGAAAGGGTCGATCGTGCCTGCGCACCGGCACGAGAACGAGCAGTTCACTTATGTTTTGACCGGCGCGCTGGCTTTCAAATTCTATGATGAGCAAGACGAGGAGATTGTCGTCCGGGCGGGTGAGATTATCATCATTCCCGCGAACGTCCTGCACAGCGCCGTCGCCGTGGAGGATTGCTTCGAGTTGGATATCTTCACGCCGCCGCGCGCCGACTGGATCGACGGCAGCGACGCGTATCTCCAGAAATAAGCGCAGCGCAGGCGGACCAGGCGGCCGGACGAGCGCGGGCGGTTAGCTCACCCGTCCCATCGCGTGCGTTTTGAGGAGTGCGTAAAGCATCGCGTGCGTCGGCGTCGGAATCCCGAACTTCTTTCCGAGTTCCACGACCTTGCCGCCGAGCCACGGCAGCTCCAGCCGGTTGCCGCGTTCCAGGTCCAGCAGCATGGATGGTTTGATTTCAGCCGGGGCGGTGCGCATGAAGTTCATCACCGGCTCCATGACATTTTCCGGAAGGGCTACCCCGCTGGCCCTGCCCACGGCGATCACCTCCTCGTAAGCGGCGCGGAACACCGCGACGATTTCCGGGTCTTCCCGCAACGGGCCCATCGGTTGACGCGCGGCCGCCATCACGGAGGCGTTCGACGCGAGCATGATGAACTTTATCCATAAGTCGCGTCGAATATCGTCGCTAAGGATCGCCTCGAACCCTGCGGTGTGACACAGCGCGCGGAACTTCTCCCCGCGCGGGCTGCTCGTTTTATCGAACTCGCCGAAGACTAGGCGCATGGTCGTGCCAACCTGTGTAAGCATGCCAGGACTGGTGATCGCGGCGCTGACCTGCGCCGTACCGCCCAGCACGTTCGCTTTGCCCAGGATCGGGATGAGGCGTTCGGCCGCGTCGATACCGTTCTGCAACGGGATCACGGCGGTGTCCGGGCCAACGACGGGTTTGATGTCCTGTGCGCTCGTTTCGAGATCCCACAGCTTCACGCAGGACAAGACAACGTCGGCGGGGGCCAGTTCGCCCGGGCGGTCAGTCGCCTGAACCGGGAACAGGTGGGACTCGCCGCGCGCGCCCTGAATGCGCAAGCCCGCGGTTTTCATAGCCGCGAGATGTGCGCCGCGCGCCACAAAAACCACCTCCGCACCCGCCTTGGCGAGAGCGACGCCAAACACACCGCCCACTCCGCCGGCGCCGACAACAACGATCCTCATTTATGAACTCCGCACGTGAATGATAACGCCTGGACGACAGGCGACTAATCGATGCCCTTTTTCTCCAGCGTCCAGGCAGACACCTTGCACAGCATACAATCGGTCCCGACGAACCACTTCGCGCCTTCAGGCGAGCCGCGAAGAGTCCATGCCAGCCACGCATTGATCACGCGGCCGAAGGCGCCGCCCTTCTCCTCGAAGAGCGTGCCGTTGTGCCCGACATCCAGTTCGACCTTCATGACGGGGACATGTGCAATGTGGGCGACGTCGCTCTGGACCATGGCTTGCGCGCGGTCCGACGCCCCGCCCGCCAGATAAAGAATCGGACCATGGAGCTTGTCGAGGACCTCCGGCGGCGATCCTCCCGCACTCACGATGATCGACGTTTTCACACGCGGGTCCGCGGAGATTTGGAGCGCTTGACGGCCGCCGCAGGAATGACCCATCACCGCGACCGACGCCTCATCCACCCTGCCCTGAAATTTGCTTCCGGCTCGCGTGTTTTCCGCCACTGCCCAGTCGATGGCCTGAAGGAGTTGCGCCGGCGTTGTCCCGTTGTGGAGGTCGGGCGGTTGGATCGCTCCGTTGGCGATCACCAGATATCCGCGCGCCGCCACTTCACCCAGAAGGTCTTGGTAGTTGCTGCCGTCGTTAAGGCAGCCGCCATTGCCATAGACAACGATCCCGAGCTTATCCTTGGCCTCACGAGGGTAGTAGATCGTATGCAAGGGTAGCGCGGCGTCCATTTCCATGACGACCGCTGGATCGAAATCTTGCGCGGCCGCGCCGGAAGCTGCGGCGAGCGCGAGCAGAAGCACGGTTGGCAGTCTCGCCATCTTTGGCCTCACGGAAGGTTTAACATTGCGCCGCGCCGGGCGATGCGGGCCCTAAGTATATATTCCCTCGATGTGGCGGCGTAGCTCTGTGCTTTCGAACGGTTTGCGCAGGTGAGAGGTACTCTTGCCCAGAGCGGACTGCTGCACGATGGCAAGCCCCTCATTGTAACCGCTCATGGTGATCACGCGTAGGGAGGGCATAGCCGCCCCGGCCAGGGCCACGTCATGGCCGCTGATTTTTCCGGGCAATCCCAGGTCCGTGATCAGGACGTCGAACGGGCCATTCGACAAGGCGGCCATAGCGCTTTCCCCGTCCGCGACCGCCACGACTTCGTGTCCGAAAGCCTCAATTTGAAGACATACGGTTTCACGAACCTCGGCGATATCTTCGACGACCAAGACTCTCAGCGTTCGTGATGGTTGCTGCGGCGTGGGCTGGACCGGCGGCGGCGGCGCTCCGGCCATGGCATCGGTCACGGGAAAGAAAATCTCGAAGGTCGTGCCTTCGCCTACCACCGAACTCACGGCAATGCGTCCGCCCGATTGGCGCACAAAACCGTAGACCATGCTCAGGCCCATACCGCTGCCTTGTCCGGTCTCTTTGGTCGTGAAGAAAGGATCGAAGGCCTCGCGTAGCACGTGCGGCGGCATGCCGCATCCCGTGTCCTTCACGATAATCTTGGCGTAATCGCCCGGCGGGAGCCTTCCGCCGTAGACCGGGATTTCTTTCTCGATCTTCACCGTCGAGAGCGCAAAGGTGAGGATGCCCCCCTTGGGCATCGCGTCCCTGGCATTGAGCGCAAGGTTGAGCAGACAGTTTTCAAACTGCGCCTCGTCGATCGACGCGTCGAGACCCGGCTCGGTGCCGACCGCTTCGATCTTGATGTTTGCAGGCAGCGTCCGCTTCAGCCAGCGTGTGGAGTTCTCGATGCACCGTCCGAGGTTATGGACGCCGACGTTCAAGTGCTGTTTGCGCCCGTAAGCCAACAGGTGCTGTGTGAGCTCCCCGCCGCGCCGCGTCGCCGCCAGCGCGACATTCGCAAGCTTCTGTATGCGGGGCGTTGCGCCTTC
Organism: Rhodospirillaceae bacterium; assembly: GCA_041905525.1. Taxonomy (GTDB): domain Bacteria; phylum Pseudomonadota; class Alphaproteobacteria; order Rhodospirillales; family Rhodospirillaceae; genus SHVO01. The sequence goes on along the minus strand of JAYRKY010000039.1, from coordinate 19,096 downwards.
CTCGACGAGCAGCAGTTCCAGATTGCCGGAGACCACGGCAAGCAGATTGTTGAAGTCGTGCGCCACGCCGGCCGTCAGCTGGCCGACCGCCTTCATCTTCTGGGCCTGGCGCAAGGTCTCCTCGGTCGCACGCTGCTCGGTGATGTCCTCGACGATCGACCATGTGTATTTCGCACCGTGCGTGCCCTGAACGGTAATCCCGCGCAGGCGGATGGGAATGCGCCGGCCGCTCTTTTGGACATACTCCTTTTCATAGGGGCCGTAGCGCCCGGTGGTGGCGAGCGATTCGATCTGGACTTGCTCCTGATCGAAATACTCCCGCGGCGTCAGCTTCCAATAGTCCAGCGTTTTCAGTTCCTCGTCCGGGTATCCGCAAATTTCGCGGAACGCGTCGTTGTATTCCACGTATCGTCCGGCTTGATCGGTCAGAGCGATTCCGACAGGCGCCATTTCATAGAGCCCGCGCAATTTCTCTTCGCTGATGCGCAGTTCCTCCAGCGTGCCGATTTCATCGGTGACGTCGATGGAAATGCCGAGAAGATACTGGGCCTCACCTGAAACACTCCTCAGCGCCGCCTTCCAGGTCCGCAGAAGCCTGGTTTCGCCGGTCGCCGTGCGGATCGGTTCAAGGTCAATCTTCTTCACGTGGTGCGATGCCAAAACCTCGCGGTCGGCCTGTGTAAAGTTATCGGCCTGGGCTTTGGGCCAAAAGTCGTAGTCGTTCTTGCCCAGCAACTGCAGGCGCGAATAACCGAGGGTTCGCTCGGCGGCGCGATTGATCAGCGAGAAGCGCAAGTCCGCCGCCTGCTTCACGAACACCATCACGGGCAGGTGCTCGACAATTCCTTCCAACAGCAGCTGAGAGGTGTGGAGTTCCGCTTCGCGGCCTTTTTGCTCGGTGATGTCGATCCCCGAGACCACGACGCCGATGGTTGTGCCGCCTGCGTCGGTGAGAGGCCCGAAGCTGCACTTGAAGGAGCGATATTCCTCGGGGCCGAAGCGGACCCGAAGTTCATGCTCCATCTTTTCGCCGGCGGCCGCGCGGCGCATGATTTCGCGCACTTCGTCCTGCAGCGGGGCCGAATAGTTGATCCAGGTCGTGTCCCACAAAAACTGGCCCGCGACATCGGCGGCGTTCTGGCCGCTTCCCTCGAGCGGCGCGAAATTGATGAATATGACCCGGCCTTCGGGGGTGAAGATGCCCACGCCGAAGGGGAGATGATCGAGAACGCGGCGCATCTCGGGCGGTGGCGTAAGTGTCGAGACGGACGCACGCGGCGGCGCGTCGGTGCGGTCAGTCATGTCGGACATCTCTTGCGGTTCTCTCGTACCCGGCCAGCCCCTGTACGCCCCAAGGGCGGCGATCTCGGTTTACTTCCAGATAGGTTTACCCGACCCGGGGAGGCCGTAGCTGGACCACTTTTCGGTGACCATTTTCACAACATCATCGGCCATCGAGATCTTCTCGCCCCATTCGCGCGACGTTTCCCCCGGAAACTTGTTGGTGGCATCGAGACCAATTTTTCCGCCGAGGCCCGCGACCGGAGAGGCGAAGTCCAAGTAGTCGATGGGGGTGTTTTCGATGACGGTGATGTCGCGCGCCGGGTCCATGCGCGTCGACATTGCCCACATGACATCCTTCCAGTCGCGTGCATTGATGTCGCTGTCTACCACGATAACGAATTTGGTGTAGATGAACTGCCGGAGAAAACTCCACACACCCATCATCACGCGCTTGGCGTGGCCGGCGTAGACCTTCTTCATGCTGACGACGGCGATGCGGTAACTGCAGCCTTCCGGCGGCAGCCAGAAGTCGACAATTTCCGGGAACTGCTGCGTCAGCAGCGGGATAAAGACTTCGTTCAGCGCCTCGCCGAGGATCGCCGGTTCGTCGGGCGGACGCCCGGTATAGGTGGAAAGGTAAATCGGATCCCGGCGCATGGTGATGGCCGAGATCTTGAAGACTGGGAACTGTTCGACCGAATTGTAGTAACCGGTGTGATCGCCGAAGGGCCCTTCGTCGCCGTACTCGTCCAGCATCACGTGACCTTCAAGGACGATCTCGGCGTCCGCCGGCACTTTGAGCGGAACCGTCTTGCAGTCCACCAGTTCGACCTTCTTACCCCGTAGGAGGCCGGCGAATTGGTATTCCGATAGGGTATCCGGCACGGGTGTGACGGCCGCGAGTATGGTGCCGGGATCGGCCCCGATCACCGCGGCGGCTGGGAGGGGTTCGCGTTTCTTGTTTTTCCAGCGGTCGTAGTGGGCGGCGCCCCCGCGCTGTTTCAGCCAGCGCATGAGCGTGGTGTCGCGGCCCGTCACCTGCATGCGGTAGATGCCGAGATTGTAGACGTCGCGTTTGTCGTCCCCGGGGCCTTTCGTCACGACGAGCGGCCACGTAATGAGAGGGCCCGCGTCCCCGGGCCAGCAGGTCTGAACCGGGAACCGCGACAGGTCGATCTGATCGCCGGTAAGCACGATGTCCTGACACGGCGCGCTGCTCACGGTCTTGGGCTTCATCGCCATGACCGTCTTCAAGAGAGGGAACATCTCCCAGGCCTCGCGAAGCCCGCCCGGCGGCTCGGGCTGTTTCAGAAAGGCGAGGGTTTCGCCGACCTCGCGCAGTTGATGGGGCTCGCGATCCATGCCCCAGGCGACGCGCTCGACGGTGCCAAAAAGGTTGGCGAGAAGGGGCATGGCGTAAGGCCCGCTCGCGCCGGTCACATTCTCGAACAGGAGTGCCGGGCCGCCTTCGGCAAGAACCCGAGTCTGGATCTCGGTGATTTCCAGGTTCGCCGACACCGGCGTTTTGACCCGTACGAGCCGGCCCTCTCGCTCAAGGCGAGACATGAATTCCCGAAGGGACTGATACGGCATGGAGGCTCCCCGGACATCAGAGGTCCGGAAACGGGTGGTTGTCCAACCACTTAACGGCCCGCGGGCGAAGGCGTCAAGCGAGCGTCCGGAGGAGCGGCGGGCGCAACCCTTAAGAGAATTGGCCGCATTGCCTTGTCGTATGGTGGCTGTAGGACTAAGATGCGGGGTGTTAATCCAGCGTTTGCATTTTTCTTATAACCCGCTGAATGGTCGCAAGAAACGCGATCAGAAAATGACAGCAAACGCAGCGCGACCGGCCCCGGCCGGGCGGATCGCGAAGGGCAAAGGGTGGTTCGGGACACCTTATCTATAGGCGCACCGAACGGGGTACGGAGAGACGAATGGACGGCGATAGCGTACGTGGAGGAGCGAGCGGTCTCGAACGGTTGATCGAGATCGGCTTGGCCCTGTCGGCGGAACGGAACCACGACCGCCTTACAGAACGCATTCTCCTGGAAGCTATCGACATCACCAACGCCGACGGAGGTACGCTTTACCTGCGCACCGAAGAGAACACGCTCAAATTCGTCATCGTCCGCACCGGCTCCTTGAAGATCGCCATGGGCGGTACCACGGGCATCCCGATCCCGTTCCCGCCGGTGCGCATGTACAAGGCGGACACCAATGAGCCGAATTTCAGCAACGTCTCGGCCGCCTGCGCGCTGAAGAAAGAAGCCATCAACATCGAAGACGCCTACACGGCGGAAGGCTTCGATTTCACCGGCACGAAAAAGTTCGACCAAGGGACCGGATACCGGTCGAAGTCGTTCCTTTGCATTCCGCTGAAGAATTATTCCGACGAAGTCACCGGGGTCCTGCAGCTGATCAACGCGCAGGACGAAACCGGAAACGTCATCGCCTTCTCGAAAGAAGTCCAACGCACCGTCGAGGCGCTAGCCTCACAGGCCGCCGTCGCTATCGACAACCAGAACCTGATCGAAGCGCAAAAAGCCCTGATGGACAGCCTCATCAAGGTGATGGCGCACGCGATTGACGCCAAGTCGCCCTACACGGGCGGCCATTGTCAGCGTGTGCCTGAACTCACCAAGATGCTGGCGACCAAGGCGCAGGCGGCGACCGAAGGTCCGTTCAAGGATTTCAAGCTCGACGAACAGCAATGGTACGAGCTGCATGTGGCGGCGTGGTTGCACGATATCGGCAAGGTGACGACGCCGGAGTACGTGGTCGACAAGGCCACCAAGCTTCAGACCATCTACGACCGCATCCATGAGGTCCGCCATCGATTCGAGATCCTGCGCCGGGACGCGGAGATCAAGATGCTGAAGTCGATTGCGAAGGGAAAGAATGCGCGCATCGAGCGCAAGAAATTCAAGGACCGTTGCGAGGAACTGAAGAAACAATGGGAGTTCATCGCCGAGAACAATCTCGGCGGCGAATTCATGTCGCCCGAACGGCAGGAGAAGGTGAAGGAGATCGCGAAACAGAAGTGGTACCGCTACTTCGACCGCAATCTCGGCCTTTCCTGGACCGAAGCGAAACTGCTCGAGAAACATCGTCCGCCGCCGGAAGGCTGGGAACAGACCCTGGCCGATCTGCCGGAGCATGCGGAAGCCGAGTATCACCTCGGCGAAGTGCTCAACATGTGCATTCAGCGCGGCACGCTCAATGACGACGAGCGTCGGAAGATCAACGACCACATCGTGTTGACGATTGAGATGCTGAACGAGATGCCCTTCCCGAAGCACCTGAAAAAGGTGCCGGAATACGCGGGCGGTCACCACGAGAAGATCGACGGTACGGGTTATCCCAATAAGTTGACCGGCGATCAGATGTCCTGGCCGGCGAAGATGATGGCCGTGGCCGACATTTTCGAGGCGCTAACCGCCGGCGACCGTCCGTACAAAAAGGCCAAGACCCTTTCGGAGAGCATCAAGATCCTGTCCTTCATGAAGAAGGACAAGCACGTCGACCCGGACCTTTTCGAACTCTTCCTGCGCTCGGGGGCTTACCTCGAATACGCCGAGCAGTTCCTGCGCCCCGAACAGATCGACAAGGTCGACATCAATCAGTACCTACAGCCGCCGCAGCCGAAGCCGGCCCAGGCGGCGGAATAGCTGACCGTCCGGTCACTCCGGACAGACGACCTCTTCCGACGGAAGATATTTGATGCACGGCGGCTTGTGGCCGAGAAACTCCGCGTTCACCCACCTGGGGACGCGGTAGGCGAGATTGTGCGCCAGCAGCGCGGCGAGGATCAGCAAACCAAAGTCACGGTTCGATTTGAAGCGCGCGAGGCAGTTGACGGGATCGTCGATCTTGAGCGTGACGACCTGCCACACCAGGTGCAGCACGGCGATACCCATCACGACTTTCGGCCATGGACCGATCATGAGCGGCCATGAGGCCTTGAGGATCAGGCCAAAGGCGAGGGCGTAGCAGACAACGACGAAGGGCCGCGTAGCCCCGCCAAGCGCCAACGCGGACGACTTCACCCCGATCAACGCATCGTCGTCCTTGTCCTGATGGGCGTAGATGGTGTCGTAGCCCAGCGTCCAGAACAGACCCGCGACGTAAAGGAGCGCAGCATCCCACGCGAGTTCGCCGCGCGCCGCCGCCCATCCCAGGAGCGCACCCCAGTTGAAGGTGAGGCCAAGCCAGGCCTGCGGCCAGTAGGTGATCCGCTTCATGAAGGGATAAACCGCGACCAGGAGGAGCGAGGAGGCTCCGACCGCGATGGCGAACCAGTTGAACTGAAGAAGAATCACGAGCGAGATCGACAGCTGGACGACGAGGAAGATCATCGCCGCCCGCACCGTGATTTCGCCGGCCGGGATCGGACGCGTGCGTGTGCGCGCGACCTTGGCGTCGAAATCGCGGTCCACGATATCGTTGATGGTGCAGCCCGCGCCGCGCATCAAAATCGCGCCGACAAGAAAAAGGATCATCAGGGTGGTTTTGGGCTCGCCCCGCCCGGCGAGCGTGATGCTCCACCACCCGGGAATAAGGAGCAGCCAAAAGCCGATAGGGCGGTCCAGCCGCATCAGCCGTGCGTAGGGACGGGCGACGCGGGGTAAGACCCGGTCGACCCAGCTTCCCCGCACGATATCGGTGCGTGAGGCGGTGGCGGCGGTCATCGAGGGCTGGACAGGGCTGCGCGTTTCATGCACCGAATTTCGCAAATACCGAACCGGGCGTACAAGCCCCGGTGTGAACGGATCGAACATGGCAAAACCGCTACGTCTTTACGTCGAGAGCGCCTTGAGCGCGGGCGCCGCCGTGCCTGCGTCGGAGGCGCAGGCCCACTATCTCCTTCACGTCATGCGCCGCGCCGCCGCAGACCTCGTGACGCTCTTCAACGGCCGCGACGGCGCCTGGCGCGCGCGCGTGCAGATTCCGTCCAAGCGACAGGTCGTGTTCGCCGTCGAAGACCAAGTGCGGGCGCAGGAGCCGGCGCCGGACTTGTGGCTCGCGTTCGCGCCCGTGAAGCGCATCGATGTCATTGTTGAGAAGGCGAGCGAGCTCGGCGTCTCCTCCTTGATGCCGGTCATGACGCGGCACACGGATGTCAGCCGGGTCAACGTGGAGCGGTTGAGCGCTATCGCCATCGAGGCGGCCGAGCAGTGCGAGCGGCTCTCCGTTCCCGCGATCGAGCCGCCGCAAACGCTGGAGGCGTTCCTGGCGGACTGGCCGGCGGCGCGCCGCCTGTATTTTTTGGACGAGACCGGCAAAGGGTCGCCCATTGCCGATGTGTTACAGGACCATACCGCGCCCGAAGGCGCCGGATGCGGGTTTCTGGTGGGCCCCGAGGGCGGCTTCGCCCAATCGGAGCTTGACGCTCTCGGGCAACTGCCGTCTGCTACGGGGGTCAGCCTCGGACCGCGCATCTTGCGCGCCGAAACGGCCGCCATCGCGGCCCTGGCCTGCTGGCAGGCTCTGAACGGCGATTGGCGCCGACGCTAGCTTGGGAGGGCTGGCGGACCGGTCGCCAATGCCCTAAGTAACCGCAACTTCCTCCTCGGGCGGCCGTGCGCGCGCCGGTCTGCAAAAGGCGCTTCCGCGATGACGTCGTTCCGTTCTGAAAAATCCGACCCCATCACCTCCAAGGCGCAGCTGATCGAAACGCTGGCCAGCGGTTCGAAGCCGAAGGACCAATGGCGCGTCGGCACCGAGCACGAAAAGTTTCCGTATTATAAGGGGACGTTCCGGCCGGTCCCCTACGAGGCCGATCCGAAGACCGCTAAGGGCGGCATCCGCACGCTGCTCGAAGGGCTGACCCGTTTCGGATGGGAAGGCGTGCCTGAAGACGGCAATCTCATTTCCCTGCGCGCGAAGGGGAAGGGGACCATTTCGCTGGAACCCGGCGGGCAATTCGAGCTTTCCGGCGCGCCGCTCGACAATATTCATCAGACCTGCGGCGAAATCGCCGAGCATCTGGCCCAGGTGAAAACGGTCGGCGACGAACTCGGCATCGGGATGCTGGGTCTCGGCTTCACGCCGAATTGGACGCGCGACGAAATCCCGTGGATGCCTAAGGGCCGTTACAAGATCATGCGCGAGTATATGCCCAAGGTCGGCACCATGGGCCTCGACATGATGACCCGCACCTGCACGGTGCAAGCCAACCTCGACTACAGTTCGGAATCCGACATGGTGAAGAAGCTGCGTGTGGCGCTGGCTTTGCAGCCGCTGGCGACCGCGCTGTGGGCGAACTCGCCGTTCAAGGAAGGCAAACCCAATGGCGCGCTGTCGTGGCGCGGGATCATTTGGCACAACACCGATCCCGCGCGGACAGGTCTCCTGCCGTTTGCGTTCGATGAGGGCATGAGCTTCGAGCGATATGTCGACTACCTTCTCGACGTGCCGATGTATTTCGTCTTCCGCGGGCGGCATATCGACGCCGCCGGCCAGTCGTTCCGGGATTTCCTCAAGGGCAAGCTTCCTGCGCTGCCGGGACAGATCCCGACCATCGCCGACTGGTTCGACCATATGTCGACCGCATTCCCGGAAGCGCGGGTGAAGAACTATATCGAGGTGCGCGGGGCCGACTGTGGCCCGCGGCCGCGCCTGTGCGCCCTGTCGGCCTTCTGGGTCGGATTGCTGTACGACGGGAATGCGCTCGATGGCGCCTGGGATCTCACCAAGCGTTGGACCGCCGAAGACCGCGCGCAGTTTCATAAAGAGGCGCCGACCCTCGGCCTCAAGGCGAAAATCGCCGGCCGTAGCGTGCAGGAACTCGCGAACCAGGTTCTCGACCTCGCCGAGGCTGGGCTGAAGGCGCGCAACCGCGTGAACTCGCAAGGTCAGGACGAAGTGAAATTTCTGGCCCCGATGCGCGACATCGCGGCCTCAGGCGTCACCGCGGCGGAGCATATGCTGAGTCTGTATAACGGGGCGTGGAACGGCGACGTCACCAAAGCCTTCGAGATGTTCAGCTACTAAGGTCGGAAACATGGCGGCAAAAAAGAAATCCAAGGCGCCTGCGAAGCAGAAAGCGGTCAAACGCGCTTCGCCAAAGGGATCGGCGGCGAAACGCCCGCAGAGGGCCCTGAAGTGGGCGTCGCGCAAGTTCAAGTCGCTCGCCGAAGTGCGCGCTGCCATCGATGCGATGGACCAGAAGGTGGTACCGCTGCTGTGCGAACGGCTTTACTACGTCACTCAGGCCGCGCAGTTCAAACCTTCGGAAGCCGGCGTGGTCGTGGTGCCGCGCGTGGAAGAGGTCGTGAACAACGCCAAGCGGATCGCGGCCAAGAACGGCGGGCGCACCTCGACCATCGAGATCATCTACCGCGCGCTCATCGACGCCTCGACCGCCGACGAGCAACGCCAGTGGCGAAAGCTTCACGCAAAAGGCTAAGCGCCGCCGGAACAAATCGGCGCGGCCACCGGTTGCACAAAGCTGGCGGCGCGGGATCGCCGGGGCGTGCGAGGGAGGCACAATGACGCAAGGTCAACTTCCGTCGATTCGTAAGATTGGCGTGCTGACGAGCGGCGGCGATTGCGCCGGCTTGAACGCAGTGATCCGCGCGGTCACGGACGCCGCCGCCGGACGCGGCTGGGAGGTTGTGGGGCTGCGCAACGGCCACCTTGGACTTCTCAACGATCCTCCCGATGTTCTGCCCTTGAACGCGGACTCCGTGAGGGGCGACCTGCTCCGGGCCGGCGGCACGGTGCTCGGCACGACCACTAAAGGCGATCCGTTCAAATTCCCTGGGCCCGATGGGACCACCTCCGATCGGTCCGAGGATGTGCGCGCGGCCATCCGCAAGCTGGGCCTGGACGCTTTGGTCGTCATCGGCGGCGACGGGTCCATGCGCCTCTTCGACCGCCTCCTGGTGGGACTTGGCATTCCCTGGGTAGGCGTTCCGAAAACCATCGATAACGACGTGCCCGGCACGGAGTTCGCCGTCGGCTTCTTTACCGCCGTCGAAATCGTCGGCCAGTCCCTGGATCGTCTGGCATCCACCGCCGCCAGCCACCGCCGGATCATGGTGCTGGAGGTCATGGGACGCGACAGCGGCTTCATCGCCCTGTTCGGCGGCATCGCGGGCGGCGCCGATGTCATTCTCATGCCCGAGTTTCCCTACGACCTCGACGCGGTCGCCGCCCACGTGCGCAAGATCACCCATGACCGGCCAAGCCCGGTGCTGGTGGTGGTCGCGGAAGGCGTGGCCCGGCCGGCTGAGGAGCGGCGCAAGAGCACCAACGTTGGTCTCGCGATCGCTAACGGTCTGCAGCAGCGGACCGGCTTCGACGCCCGCTGCACGGTCCTGGGCCATGTTCAGCGCGGGGGCACGCCGGCGATGTTCGACCGGCTGCTCGGCTCGGCGATGGGCGCGCGCGCTGTCCACGTGCTCGCCGCGGGGCAGAACCAGCGGATGGTGGCGTGGCGCGGCGGCCTGGTCACGGACGTACCGCTGGCGGATGTGGTCACGGGGCCGCGTTTCGTGGCCAAGGACAGCCAACTGATCCGCACGGCGCGTCGCCTGGGCACCTACGTCGGCGAGCTGTGAGCGCCCGCTACGACCGCCTGGGCGTTGGCTACAACCGCACGCGGACGGCAGACCCTGGCATCGGCGCTTCGCTGCGCCGGCTGCTCGGCGATCTTCCGCCAGGTGCCCCGGTGCTCGATCTCGGCTGCGGCACCGGAAACTACACCCGCCTTCTGGAGCGGTCCGGACTGCTCATGACGGGCGTTGATCCCTCGGACGTTATGCTCGCAGGCGCCGGCGCCGAAGCGTCCGGGATCGCCTGGGTGAAAGGAAGCGGCGAAGCGCTTCCGTTCGCCGACGGTTGCTTCGACGGCGCCGTCAGCACGAACACGGTTTACCATTTCCGCGACCCTCCGGCGGTTTTCCGCGAGGTTCGCCGAGTACTGGCCGGCGGGCGGCTGGTTCTCTTTGCCGCGCTCCGAGAGCAGGTCCAGGGGTACTGGCTGCGCCATTATTTTCCATAGGCGGTCAAAGGCGCCGCCGCCCAGGCGGTTCCGCGCGAGCAAATGGCAGAATGGCTGCGCGCGGCGGGTTTCACCGACGTGACGATTGAGCCCTGGCGTGTGCCGCCCGATCTCAAAGATCTGTTCTGGTATTCCGGGAAAGACCGGCCGGAACTCTACTTCGATGAGACGGTGCGCTCCGGCATCTCGGCGTTTCGACTCTACAGCCCACCGGACGAGCAGATTGCGGGCCTCGCCGCGTTGCGCGCCGATCTCGACAGCGGCCGCTGGCGGGCGATCCGCGCCGGCGCGGACGATGCGGCAGGTGACTACGCCTTCGTCGTGGCCCGCGCCGGAGATTAACGGATTGTCAGGCGGCGCCGTGGTTGAGCGCCGCCATAACCGCGCCGGCGAGGCCGCCGACCAGAAGAATCATGGTCGAGATGAAGGCGAGGCCGAACCCGAGGCTTCGGTTGACACCGGCATAGTAACGGACGGCGTACAGAACGCGGCCGACAGGCCAGATCAGACCGACGATCGCGGCGGGCGAATCGCCCCACGCGGCGGCGAACAGGACGAGCGACGGGACAAATATGACAATCTGCTCGAGCGTGTTGCCGTGAACGCGCAGGACGCGCTCGAACTCCACCGGACCCGTCATCGCCGGCGCCTGAATCTTGAACTGAGCGCGCGCGCGTCCGACGCGCAGCATCACCCAGACGTACACGATGAGCCCTAAACACAGCACAATTGCGGTGTATGGATGGCTGGCGATCATGAGCGGTTCCCCCGTGTTATGTCGCGGCGCGCGCGGTGTGCGGCGACGCCGGACGACGTGCCGACTCTCCGGCGCGGACGGCGCTGAGTCAAAAAAAATAGGTGGGGGGACATTTTTTCTTGATTTCCCCCACAGAAGGCGTAAATGCGAATTCAGACGTTACGCGCACGTGCCTAAAGCAACTCGCCGTTAAGCAACGACGTAAGCGTCCTTTAGTTGGTTGGACTGTGTTTGTTGTCTGATTGATAAAGGAGGCCGTGCATGCCCCCAGTTACAGTAGAAAAGCGTCCTCGACGAACCGCCTGCGTTCCGGCGGCTCTCGTCAATTGCCGGCATATCGCCTGGGACGGCCATGATCTCGTGGTCATCTCCAGGTTCGACGTGATCCGGGGTTGAGAATCAATCCTGACAATCGAACGGTCCCGGGACGTGTCGTCACCGGGCGCTGAGGTTATTTGCGCCGTCGAAGCGGCCATGCTGGGAAGTGAACGAGAGAAATGTACGAACAGAAATCCCGAAACACCGTTGCCAATCTCGCCGCCGACGCTCCGGAGCACCTTTATCGCTCCGTCGACGATGTCGCCAAGCGGCTGAAGCCCGAAGGCCCGGTCCAGTGCATTTTCCCGGCCTCCATCCGGAGCCAGGCCGAAAAGTTCGTCGGCCTGTTCCCGGGCAAGGTCCTGTACGCCGTGAAGTGCAACCCCGGCGTCGACTTCCTGCGCCATATGTTCGCCGCCGGAGTGCGTCAGTTCGACGTGGCGTCGATGGACGAAGTGCGCCTGGTGAAGGGCTTGTTCGGCAAGGCCGCGCAGCTGCACTTCATGCACCCGGTGAAAAGCCGTGAAGCGATCCGCCTGGCCTACAAAATGGGCGTGCGGACCTTCTCGCTCGACACCGCGGGCGAGCTTCTCAAGATCCTGGAAGAGACCAAGAGCGCGAAGGACCTCAACCTGTTCATCCGCCTGGCGGTGACCGGCAATGGTTCGGCCGCTTACGATCTTTCAGGCAAATTCGGCGCGGCGCCGTCCACCGCGGCCGACCTGCTCCGTCACGCCCGTAAAGTCGCCCATAAGGTGGGCGTGTGCTTCCACGTCGGCTCGCAGTGCATGGATCCGGCGGCCTACAAGCTCGCCATCGTGCGCGCCATGGAAGTGGTGGCGAAGGCCAAGGTGAAGATCGACGTCCTCGATGTGGGCGGCGGCTTCCCCGCGACCTATCCCAACATGATCCCGCAGCCGCTGGAAAACTATTTCGCGGCCATCACCGAAGCCGCGCAGCCCATGGTGGACGCGGGCGCCGAGCTGTGGTGCGAACCGGGCCGCGCGATGGTCGCGGCCGGCGGCTCCATGCTGGTGCGCGTGACCCTGCGCAAGGGCCGCCGCCTGTATATTAACGACGGCACCTACGGCAGCCTGTTCGACGCCGGCGCCCTGAATTGGCGCTTCCCGGTCCGCCTGGTGCGTCCGCTGTCGCGCTCCGGAAAGAACTCGAGCGCCCCGAACACCCGGACGCCGTCCGAGAAGCTGGTGGCGTTCACGTTCTACGGCCCAACCTGCGACAACCTGGACAAGATGAAGGGCCCCTTCATGCTCCCGGAAGACACGCAGGAAGGCGACTGGATCGAAATCGGCATGCTGGGATCGTATGGCTCGACCATGCAGACCCGCTTCAACGGCTTCCATTCGTCCGTTACGGCGACCGTGTGGCCGGAGGCGGCCCCATTTGCCGTGGAACGTCCGCGCCGCGGCGTGGCTCTGCGGGTTGTGCCGAAGACCCCGGCCGAAGGCGTTCAGCTTCAGCTGGAGGCGCCGCAGTCCGCGGAACCGATGGCCGGATTGTCGGCCGACGGTAACGGCGCTGCGGAATCCCTCGAGCTCAAGTAAGCTTCCCCAGCATTAACCGATTCGGGAGGGGCGGCGCTTTGCCGCCCCGCACTTTTTGCCTTCAACAAAGGATGGCTGAGTAATGGCTGCGTCTAAGAAGTCCGCGAAGAAATCCAAATCCGCCGCCAAGGCGCCGCCGGCGGTGGGCTCGAAGAAGGGCAACAACCGCAAGGCCATGCTGCTGTCGAAGCCGGTCGAACATATCGACATGACGTCGTTCGACGCGCGCCCGATCATCGACGCGATGCGCAAGATGTCTTTCACCTCGCGCGATACCGCGCGCGCGGCCGAAATCCTGAACATGATGCTGGCGGATCAGAAGTGCTCCGTCGTGCTGACCTTGGCCGGTTCGACCTCGGCCGGCGGCTGCATGCAGGTTTACGCCGACATGGTGAAGTACGGCATGGTGGACGCGATCGTCGCCACGGGCGCTTCCATTGTCGACATGGACTTCTTCGAGGCGCTGGGCTTCCGCCACTATCAGGGCAGTCAGTTCAACGACGACAAGGACCTGCGCGACCTCTACATCGACCGCATCTACGACACCTACATCGATGAAGAAGAGCTGCAGACGACCGACCGCACCATCGGTGAAATCGCCGACAGCTTGAAGCCCGGCCCGTACTCGAGCCGCGCCTTCATCAAGGAAATGGGACGTTGGCTGAAGACCCGCAAGAACCGTAAGAAGGGCTCGCTGGTCGAAACCTGCTTTGACCACGACGTGCCGATCTTCTGCCCGGCCTTCACCGACAGCTCGGCCGGCTTCGGACTGGTGCTGCATCAGGTGCGCAATCCGAAAAGCCACATCACCATCGACAGCATTGCCGACTTCCGCGAACTGACCGATGTGAAGATCAAGGCCGGCTCGACGGGTCTGTTCATGATCGGCGGCGGCGTGCCCAAGAACTTCATGCAGGACACTGTTGTCTGCGCCGAAGTGCTGGGCATCGAAGCGGAGATGCACAAGTACGCCGTGCAGATTACGGTGGCCGACGTGCGCGATGGCGCCTGCTCGTCCTCGACACTGAAGGAAGCCAATTCCTGGGGCAAGGTCGACAGCTCCATCGAGCAGATGGTGTTCGCGGAAGCCACCAGCGTCATGCCGCTGATCGCCTCCGACGCCTACCACCGCGGTCACTGGAAGAAGCGCAAGGCGCGCAAGTTCGCGCAGCTCTTCAAGTAAAGACGCAAGCGCTTGGAGACAAAAAGGGCGGCTACCGGTGGGTAGCCGCCCTTTTGCTGCGGAGTGTGTGTGGGGTCGCGATGACACTCCCTCCGCGTCGCTCCGGTATGGTTATGTGTTGTCCGGCACTTTGATGTCGCCGGCTCCAATGACATTGAAATCGCGGTGCTTAGGGCGCTTCAAAAGATCGACGTTGCCCGAGCCCACCACCGAGATGTCGGCTTCGTCCTCAGGCGAGGCTTCGGCTTCGCCGGCGCCGGCAATGGTCAACTTCAGGCGCTTGGTATGCAGCTGGCCGAGATTGGTCTCGCCCGCCCCGGCGATCGTCACCTTCAGCCGCTCGCTGGTCCCGTCCGCCTCGATTTTCCCGGCTCCGGCGATTGTGAGTTCAAGCTCGGCCTGATCCACGTCCTTCATGCGAAGTTCGCCCGCGCCCGCGATGGTGACTTTCTCGAATGCCTTGCCAGGCAGGACGATCTCGACCTCGTCGTCGATGTCGCCGCACACTTTCAGGGTCCCGTTCTCAAGCCGGATCCGCTCCAGGTCGTCGGCACTGCCGTGAAGCACCACGTCGTTCCCTTCGCCGCGGCGCCAGCCGGACTTCGCCGGGACCGCGATTGTCACATGGGAGCTGCCGTCCCAGGCCAGCCGGCCGGTATTTCCGTTGACGTCGGCGGAGGCGCCGTCGCACGCACCGCTGTCGAACCGGAGCGACATCCAGCTGCTCTTCAGGTCGTCCGCGTGCGGGCGGGTGGCGATAAAGATGACCGCGCCAATGACGACGGCGGCGGCGATGTATCCACGGTTATTCATGATGACCCCTCATTGGCATTCAGTGTGTACCGGTACTTTTGCAACCGGCGTGCCAGAGGCGAAAAATGCGTCTTTACGGGGTTTTTCGAGAGTTCAGCCGCGTTGAGGCTCGCGGAATCTGCGAACTCTTACCCGAACCTGTCACTTTTGTGACGCGGCCTTAGCAGCTTCTGCCATGAGCGGATTCTTGAAAGCGGCCGGGTGTGCGACATAACCGACGATCGCGATGAAGTGCAGGGTGGCTCCCGCCACGACAAAACCGTGCCAGATCGGGATCTGGTAGGGGAGACCCTCCGTGAGGAACACGAGGACACCGGCCGTGTAGAGGATGCAACCCGCCGTGAGGAGCCAGAGGCCTGGACCGGGCACCGTCGCGCGGAGCGGCTTACGCATGACCAGGAATACCCAGCCCAGGAGGACATAGGCCGCGATCGCCAGATGCTCGAAGGATTTCGGCGCGAGAAACTTGAGGGCCGCGCAGATATTCGCGGTAGCCCAGATGGCCGCGAACATGCGTTGCCCGGCGCTGCCCCGCACGCCGAGAAGCGCGAGCGGGGAGTAGGTTCCAGCGATCATGACGAAGATCGCGGCATGGTCGATCTGTCGAAGGATGTGCCGTTGCGGATGGTCGACATAGAGATTGTAGGCGGTGGAGCAGATCAGCATCGCCATTAGGCCAAGTGCGTACAGGGTCAGGCTTAAGGGCAAAAGCGCCCGTTCGGGACAGTCGCCCATGGTGCGCGCCCGCCGCGCCGCGACGACCGCCATAGCGATGCAGGCAACCAAGGCAAGGGTCGCGCTGGCAGTGTTGAGAATGGCGTCGGCGAACCATTCCGCGCCGTGATCGCGGGGCATCTTCGCAATTCACCTCGAACAATACTTGCAAGAGGTAATGGGGGAGGCTTCCTCCGGGTTCCCGCGGTGGGCCGTCGCAGCGCCTAAGTCTTGCTGTCCTTTGGGCTGGGCAGGTGTTATCGGCTGAGGCCTGGGCGCGGCCGGGGACGAGGACGAGGGACATGAAGTACCGCAAAGTTTGCATTGTCGGGCCTGGCGCCATCGGCGGCATGATGGCCGTGATGCTGAAAGAGGCCGGCGCTGAGGTCTGTGCGCTGGCGCGCCCCAATAAGGCCGCGGCGATCAATGCCAAGGGCCTGACGCTGGCGCTGAAGGACCGCACGCTGAAGGCCCATTTCCCCGCGGCCTCGGACCCCATGGACCTTGGCCGGCAGGATCTCGTCGTCGTGACGTTGAAGAGCAATGCCCTCTTGCCGATGGCGGCGAACATCGCCGCGCTCTGCGGACCGGACACCCCGGTCGTCTTTGTCATGAACGGGGTGCCGTGGTGGTTTTTCGACGGTTTCGGGGGTGAACGCGCGGGCCGCCGCTTGCTGTCGCTCGATCCGGACGGTTTGCTCGCGCACACTTTTCCCAACGCGCGCGTGGTGTGGTCGGTGGTGAACTGCAGTGTGATCGAGCGCGCCGACGGCGTGATCGAACACACGCGCAATCAGCATCTGATCTTCGGCCGGCCGGACGATGCTCCGCGCGGCCTGGATGAGATTGCGGCGGTCTTTCAGCCCGCCGGCTATCAAACCGTCGTCAGCCCCAACATCCGCAACGACATCTGGGCAAAACTCGTCGTCAATGTCAGCGGGAACCCGATAAGTGCCCTGACAGAGGCGCTGCTCGGCGAAATGTACGCCGATCCGCTGGTGAGAGAATGCGCCTCCGGAATAGCCGACGAGGCCCGGGAACTCGGGGCGCGTTTAGGATTGGACAGGGGGGTAAACCCCACCGACCGTATGAAGGACTCTCCGGTACGCACCTCGATGCTTCAGGATTTCGAGCGCGGCCGACCGCTGGAACTTGCCGCCATCGCCGAAGCCATCGTCGAGATCGGCGAGGCCGTGGGCGTCCCGCTGCCCCTGACGCGCGCCGTGCTGGGGCTCACCCGCCTGCGGGCCGCGACGGCGGGGATTTCGTAAACGCGCCGGTTTCGCGTAAACTCGCGCCATCAAGTTCGGGGACCCGTCATCGATACGTCATCCATCTCTTCCGCCGCGATCCGCGACCGCCGCCTGATACACCTGCGCGAAGGACTTGCGGACGGGCGCTATAAGGTTTTGTCCGTCGATATCTTCGACACGCTGGTCTGGCGCCGTACTCCCGAACCGCATGATCTCTTCCTTCTGTTGGGACATAAGCTGTCGGCTGCCGGCACGCTGGCCCCGCATGTTTCGCCGCTGCAATTCGCCGAGGTCAGGCGCGCCGCCGAGCGAGGCGCGCGCGAAAAGGCCGAAGCTGCCACGGGCTACCGTGAAATACGCATGGCGGACATTTACGCGGGTCTGCCTGACTCGCTGTTCAAATCCGGGTTCGATCTTCAAGCGCGCCTCGCCGCCGAGCTTGGTGTCGAAAAGAACCTCTTGCACCTCGATGAGGATCTGGCGGCACTCGTTCGTTTCGCCAAGGCGTCCGGAGCCCAGGTGTTCTTTGTCTCCGACACCTATTTCACGAGCGGCGAGATTTGGAGCCTGTTGGAGGCGGCGGGCTTCAAGGACCGGGCGTTAGTTGACCGTCTCTATGTCTCCTGCGAGGCGGGGCGTCCGAAGTACCGGGATCTGTTCGATACTGTCTTGAAGGACGCCGGCGTACCTCCCGCCGCGTACGTCCACATCGGCGACAATATGGATGCCGATATTCACCCCGGACGTCACCGCGGGATGGTGACGGTCCATTACGACAAATGGGCGTTTGCGCCGCGCGTGCAGACTCACGAATTCACGGCAGACCCGGCGCAACGCGCACGGCTTCTGGGCGCGGCCGGCGACTTTGGCCTGACGGGCTTGCGCGCACGGCTGTTTCACCGCGCGCCGGAGAGCGTGCCCGCGGAGCACCGCTTCTATTGGAGCTATGGCGCCGCCGTGCTCGCGCCGATTTTTGCCGGGTTCGCACGATGGGTCCTTCACCAAAGCGCCGGCGCGCCCATCTACGGCCTCATGCGCGAAGGCCGCTTTTTGAGCCGTGTGGTTGCGCGCACAGCGGCCGACCTCGGTCTCAAAGCGGACGTGCAGGAGCTTTGGTTGTCGCGCCGCGCTGTCTTGCGGGCCGCCGTCTACGAAGATGGCCTGCGCTTCCTGCCCGATGCCATCTCACTGTCTCCCGGCACCACGCCCGAGGAGTGCCTCAACAATCTCGGACTGACGTTGGACGAGGTCAGGACCGTCGTGCCGGGCTTTGATTTCGGTCAGGACGACAGTCTATCGCGGCTTGCGAATGCCATCGCGTCCAGCCGTGCCTTGCGCGACAAGGTCGTCATCCGGTCCGCGCAGTTGCGCCGCAATCTGCTGAAGGGCCTTCAAACAAAAACCGATTTGAAAGCGCCGCTCCTCCTCATGGACCTAGGATATGCGGCCACGATCCAATCGGTACTGGGGCGCATCCTAAAGCGGGAGGGACTCCCCGCCGCGCTGACGGGGCTCTATCTGGCGGCTAACGAAAAGGCGATGCACAACGCGCGCGACGGCGCGGATATCCGCTTCTGGCTCAATGACGAAGGTTACACCGGTCTCACAGGAGCATTGCTCTCGCGCACGCCGGATGTGCTCGAGCATGCGTGCATGTGCCCGGAGGGAAGCCTCGCGGATTACGACAGCGAGGGCCGCCCCGTGCTGCTTCCCAATCAGCGCAGCGCCGCGCAGATCGCGCAAATGGAAGCATTGCAGGCCGGGATCCTCGACGGCGTCTCGGCCGTGAACAATCTCTTGGGCTCGCTTGAGAGCACGCCTCCCGCGGCTACGGAATTGAAGGCGCAAGTTGAGCGCATCATTCAAGCGGCACTCTTGCACCCGACGGTACAGGAGGCCGACACCATCGGCGCCTGGCATCACGAGGCGAATTTTGATCTGGCCGACGTGCGGCGGCTGAAGGATTTGTCGTTCGACGCGGGCGCCCTTCAGTACCAAGGATGGCCGGGGCTTCAGGCCATCGGCCGCCATCAGGTCTATTGGCCGGCCGCCGCCTTCGCGGCGTCCGCCCCCTTTTTCGGCGAGGTCTACGCCGCCGGCGCGCGCGAGATCTACACCGCCGAGCATCTGACGTCAGGTCCGGCCCTCGGAGCGCTTACGATCACCCCCGACCTCGGCATTGGCTTCGATGCCCGGCGAGAA
>JAYRKY010000038.1:0-23727 GCA_041905525.1 Rhodospirillaceae bacterium | reverse complement strand
AAGGCGGAGTCCTCGCGTTCGGCACATCGTTCCGCCGGTCATACCGGCTTGCGCGCGCGCAGGCCAGGGCCCATCCCGCCGCACCCGCTCAAGCCCGGTAAGCGCCTTGGAAACTCACGGTTTTCCGGGCGCACAGGCCGCCTTGTCATCCCCCGGGCAACCCTCTATAAGGACCGCCTTTCGAGGGTACCGCGAAGCGATCGACCCACGCTCCGCACCTAACGGCCCCGAGGGCGCATAGCTCAGTTGGTAGAGCAGCTGACTCTTAATCAGCGGGTCCCAGGTTCGAGTCCTGGTGCGCCCACCATTTTCGTGATTCAGATCAATAGTTTACGCGGACGGCCGCGAAGGCCGCATCCCCATGATTAAAATTTGGAAGCACGCGAAGAAACAAGGCGCCCATCTGCGATTTCCAAAAGTTCTAATCGCGATCGGTGTCTTGCTCAGTGTGCCGCGGAAAGCGCCAATAGCTGAGCTTGTTTTTCCGCAAAAAATCTTTCAAGCGCGTCGATGGCAGGACTATTCCCGTTGCTGGCCCTGTGCTCTTCGATTTGCTCCCTTGCCATGGGCAGCGTTGTCCAAGGTACATCGCGGTTGTCCGTGAGTAGCCTCCTAGCAATCTTCACTTCGACCTCGCGGCGCATGGAGATTCCCAGTGCTTCCGGACATTCTTCGTACACAAGCAAAACGCCCAGCTCCTTGAATCTCGGGTCTTCCATTTCCAATGCGATCGCTAAGCGCGCTTCCCAACTGCGCGCATCGTGAAACGCGCGCATGCGTATTTCGTCCTCCCGCGACGCAAAGCGCTCGTAGATCTGAGATTCAACTGCTATCGGCATGTCGGGGATCGACCCCGACCACTCACTCTCTTCAAACGCCACGGCGTCGAGCACATCCTCAGGAAAGCGCCGTCTCTCGGATAGAAAACGTTCAATTTCCTCGATCTTCGAGGCAGTTACGCCCGCATGCTCAGCCGCAGAAAGAGGCGATAGCGGGATCACGATCGGTTGAGCATTTGCCCTAATTCGTCTGAGAAAACCACGCGGTGCCTTGAAGAATGAGACCAACGTGGACGCATCCGCCGTTCCTAGTTCAGTCAATGGCCCACAAATATTGAGGCCAACAATTAGGCCATTCCGTTCTCCAACATATCTGAAAATACCAGACGAAGGCTCTCCGCCGAGAAATGTCACGTGCTGAAAATACTTCGAACTCTGACAGGCCGCTATAACGCGCGACTTTTGCATTGTGTCCAAAAACGAATGCCAAAGCTTCGGCGCCCGCTTCCTAACCAACTTACACAAATAAATCGTAGCTTCTACGTCGCCGACGGCGTCGTGCGCGTCGACGTGGGCAAACCCATTCGCAGGGGCAAGCTGATCTAATTTGAACGACGGTGCCTTCTCATTTCTCTGCGTAAATGAAAGTGTTCCGGGGGCCAGCGCATAAGATGCTTGAGCCAATCGCAGCGCATCGCCCCGCGAATTTCCGGATGTATTCGTAAGGTAAATAGGTTGAAGCGTTTGATAAAACGCCTCCCTTAACAACACCTCATCGAAGTTAATAGAATTGTACCCAATAAATCTGGCGGGGCTCCAATCTTTGAGCTTTTGTGCGATTTGTCTGTACGCATGATAGCGAGTTGGCAGAGATTTGTTGCTTAGAGTTGCTGGAGTTATTCCAGTTACCAGCATCGCGCCCAAAGAGGGCAACACGTGGGGGGCCAATCTGACTCTAGTTTCGAAACGTCCGACTTCCTGGAATTCTTCGTCCAAACATATTGCGCCAAATTGCAGCATCTGGTCGAAGAATGGGTTCGTTCCGGTAGTCTCAGTGTCATAAAAAACAAAACGCATCTTTCGTCCCGGGAACGTTTGGTGACGCAGTTCAGCGGGCTCTCCACGAAACACAAAAACCGGGTTGGCCCGCCGGCAATAGGTGAGGCTTCGCGATCAGGAAGGGGAGAGTAGTCTGTGGATCCGCACCATGAGCGTCTAATTCATCCTCAAAATATCATTTGGGCGTTCCAAAAGGCTAGGTACGAGTACAGCCGCGGTGATGGGCTGTTTAACCTTAGCGAAATTGCGAGTTTCGAGCTGAACCTTGAAGCCAACCTGGAGCAGATTCGTAAACGTCTTGCTTCCGGGAAATATGCACTGGAACCTATATCGCTTCTGCCTCAGCCCAAGAGTCCCAATAAGAAGACCGGCGAGCTAAGAATGCGACAGTCATTCCACATCTCGTTCGCTGATCAAATTGCATGGATTGCGATGATTAACGTCCTTGGGCCGTCCTTAGATCTGCGAATGCCATCGTGGAGTTACGGTCATCGCCTGTACCGAGCGCCCGTGTACAAGAAGTCCAATCCAGAGGAGAGCATTCTCTCGATCGGGCCATTTCGGCACGCGAAAGGGCAACTATACAGAACATGGCAACAAAGTTGGCCGCTTTACAGGAGGCACTTGCTACTAACAGCAAGGGTGCTTGGCAATGCATCCAAGAGGCAAAAATATAACGACGAAGCGGAAGAAAGGATTCTCCGCCGCGAACGGTATCTCGGTGAGCAAGACAAGCTGCCCTATCTGAGCGCCTCCTATTGGTCGCCCTCTGCGCGCCCCCGCCGCCACAAGCGCATCTACTGGGCAAGCGTCGATCTCGATAAATTTTATCCCAAAGTAACGCTTTCCGCGGTGTTGGAAGCAATCGAAGCTTATAGCCCTGAGTACCAAGAGTCCGAAGCGATACGGACGTTGGTCAACTCTATGCTCAAATTTCGTGTATCTCTCGAGTGCGTATCGGAGGAAATGCGCTGTGAGGGTTCATACGAACCAATTTACTCGGCAAAGGATCCTCCAGGAATTCCCACAGGCTTGATCGTTGCAGGTTTTCTCTCCAACGTCGCGATGCTCCCTGTCGACAGCAAAGTGCGCAGGCTGGTGCCGAAGCGGCACGTAGCGCATTTCCGATTCGTCGACGATCATTTCTTCATAGCAACGGATTTTGAGCAACTGGTCGCTTGGATAAAAACTTACCGAACAATTCTCAATGAAATTGGACCTGGCCCAGAGTTCAACCTTGCGAAAACGGAACCAGAAAAGCTCGGCATGTTGTTGGATCCAGAGCCGGCGGTAAAACTCGATTCACGTCTCGCAAGAGCCGCCTGCGAAATCGATCCGACCACACCTAGTCGGCTCCTGACGCGAACGCTTGCGCAGATATCCACGATCGGTCGATCCGACTTTTATACGCTTCCGAAAGCGGCAAAGGCAGACCGACTTGAGCAGATGCGAACCCTCATACTTGCTGATCTGCCGGAAACAGAGGTCCGAGCAGATACAAGGGCGGCGTTTGCCGCCGGCACGTTGGCCCGATTTGCGCCGGCCGAAATTGATCATCTGGAAATCTTTGATTCCGCGTTGATGACGGAGGTATACGCAGTAGGTGCGAGCGATCACGGCTCCGCAAAGTTGCGAAGCGAGGGGCGCCTCAGACCTCTTCTCAAGAAGGCAGATAAGTTACGTAAGCAACAGCGTGAGCTTTATTTCCACGACATTGTAACGGCCTTTAAGAAGCATCCGGACAAGATCCGATTGCTTAAGCGAGTTGTTCAGTACTGCGGCGCCACGGGCCATCCCGGAATTTCCTGGCTGTTTAGATGGCTTGGCCAGCATCCGACGGGCGAGCCCCAACGAAGGTATCTCCACGCTTATGCGATTCAGCTAGTTGCCGATCAAATCGTACGGGCCATCGGCACGGCCTTCTCGAGAGAAGCAATCGGCCATAGACGCAATGCCTCGAAGGCGTTTTTGGCGGATGTTTGTCGAATCAAAAGGGCACAAATAAAGGGCGCCCCAGGAGACGACTTTCATTCATGGGCGGTGGCGTTTCTCAGATATGCGTTTGCAGGGGCTGCCTCCTGCGCGCGATACGCTGAGGAACAGAGGCTCGCAAACACTCTTGACGCCTCATTACGCGAAATCGGGGGAAAGCCATTCGAGAGATTCAGTTCCGAAGAAGTGGAAAGCGCGGCGGGAGTTATTTTCTGGCTGGAGCGGCGCACAACGCGCTTCCTCACTGAAGAGCCGGGGCCAATATGGACGGCCGTTCAACGAAGGTTGAGCGCGAAAGGGCCTATGTCAGCAATCTTGCTGCGAATGTATCCGACTGCGCTTGCTCTGACGCAAGATGCAGCAAGGGAAATCTTCGACACTGTTCGAAAGTCAGACGAAGGATGGTTGCGCAGTGTTCTGAGTGAAATGCCTCCGACGCGCCGCAGATACCTGGTGTCCCGAAGGTCCGTGGCTATAAAGAATGCGCTTGGGTCGTTGCAAGTACCCCTTCGAGCAGTTCGCCTCGTGGATTGGCCCGTATGGCTGGCACGAAACACCGGGGAAGGATTTGAGGATCCTCGGGCGGGTGAGTGGACCGCCCTAGAAATTGCCATTCGCATCTCCAACCTGGTCGAGAAAAAGGAAGTGCCGGCGACGTTGATTCACGGGGCTAACTTTCAGTTGGCCGAAGAATGGATGAAGAAGCATCCGCCGTCCGAAACCGGTGTTGCAACCTGGTCATGGGATGCATGGCGAAACTTCATTGCTCGCACGCAGAGCGGAGTCGAACTCGCGTCACATAGAGTCACCGATCCGTACGTCGCTAATTTCCAATGGCGTGACGATAGCGACGGACAGCGCGCAAAGGTGGCGGCGGTGTGTCTAATTCTTTTTAACCTCTTGCGCAGGTCGTTCACCTGGCCAGCAATATGGAACGTGCCGGGGCATTTCCACCTTTCGCAAGACCGCCTACTCAGTTTGTTGCACAGAATTCTCGTGTCCTCACCGACGACGACAATTCTAGAAGCTACGCTAACGAGGAGGAGCAGCGAGACCTGGCTATTCAATATCGAGCCGGGCTTCTCGCAGATCGAAAATAGGAGAATTCAATCTGACACCAAACTCGATCCGCCTCCTATTGGAGATCTCGCCGAGCTTCGTCGGGCGCTGCGCGGCGCCCAGGCCATTTTGGTGCCTAGACAGGTGTCGCTACTAAACTATCAACCACTTCAGTTGACGCCGATAGTGCTGCGACAGCTGACTCATTTTCCAAATGCGGACTAGGGCGGTATGGGGCAAACATGAAGCCGACGCTTCGCATAGGGCTTGTGCAGACGATCGCACACGACGGCGCTTGGAAAGACAATCCATACATGGATGCTGACACTGAGCGTCGCGTGACACGTGAAATTGAAAACGCATATTCGATCTTTCGCGCAAAAGCCTTAAAGCCAGATTTTATTCTACTTCCCGAAGTTACAATTCCGCGGGGATATGAACGCACTCTCGAAACCATGACGGAGGAGTTGCAATGCATTACGATTGGCGGGTTAGACTTTGAAACTGACGACAAGACCGCCGATGCGCGCAATGCCGCGCTTATGATCGTGCCAAAAATTTGGCGCGAGAAGAGATTGGGAAAGCGGACCGTGTCGAGACGGATTTACAAGACTTATGGAGCGGAGAGCGAAGTTGAGTGCCTGTCCGCACACGGTCGCGAATTCAAGGGCGAGACGCGAGTGCCCATATTCACCGATCCGCTTTGCGGCTCATTTGCTGTGGCGATTTGCTTCGACATTATGGACCTTCAGAGATTGGCGATCTATCGAAGCCAAGTGCAGCATCTGTTTGTCGTTGCGCACAATCAAGACCTGACAACGTTTCGTCACGTTGCCGAAGCAGCCTCGCGACAGGTTTTTTGTAATGTTGTCATATGCAATACAGGCGCTTTTGGCGGCTCTCTCGCGATCGCTCCGTATCGTGATTCAAGTAAGCGGACCATATTTCGTCATGATGGAAATGACCTTTTTGTCGCCCAGCTAATTGAGATAGAGGCAGATAGCATATATCAGCATCAGCAATCAGGCGTGGATCCGAAGTGGAAGGGCTTGCCGCCTGGTTATAGCGCTCAGGAACTGCCGTTAATGGAGGTGCATAAAGATCTGCGTAGGCGTACTCGGAGACCTAAGAGGCGCTGACATTTAGGTGCAAATCATCGACGCAATCCTCAGCATCAGTTCCAATGAAATGCAGTCCATCGCGTGCCCGCTCTACGCCTTTGCGTAGCGTGCTACGAGGTGTCTGGAGCTGGCCGCTGACCAAGCGCTCTGCTGCCGTTTGGAGGAGGCGGGGCAAGTCTTCATCCTGCATGCCGAGAGCGGCGGCGAGGCCCGCCGCGTTACCGACGATCTGGCGCCTGTAGATCTCGCGGGCTCTGCCCCGCTCAAGTTCCAATACCCGAGAAGGCACCAGGGCATTGATGCTTTCGATTAGCGTTTCGCCCGCGGAATACCGCGCTCGATCCCTCTTAATCAGCGGGTCCCAGGTTCGAGTCCTCTGCCCCCACCATCCTTTTCCTGACTTCGGCCACTTATAGTCCTCCAACCGTCCGGTTTGTTGACGTTTCCGGCCCGGCGCGACGGGTGCATCGATTTCATCAGGTTTATCAAGGGTTTGGCGCCGTAGTGGCTCCCGGCACCTCCTCCAACCGTCAGTTTTATTGACGATTTCCCGCGCATCGCCGCCGCCAAGCGATTGAATTTCCTCGAAACCACCGGTGGCACGAAAATTGCTCTACTCGCGATTGAAGAACCGCTTTGGGGGACACCAAAATGAAATTCGCAAAAACATTCGCCAGTCTGGCCATGGCCGCCGTCACGGCGCTGTGGACCGTCACCGCGTCGGCCGCGCCGGTCACGCAGTCGATCGGTCCGGGCTCGGCCTATCGTTGCTGCTTCGACTGGAGCCAGGCGCTCATGGGCAGCATCACCCTGGCCACGGGCACCAACGCCATTCTCGATCTCGACAGCAGCGCCATCACCTATGACCAGGGCTGGGGCGGTCAGGATCCGGCTTTGAACGGCGTGTACGTCTCGCTCAACGTCAACGGCACGGACGTTTGGGCGGTGCACACGGCGGGCGCCGGTCACGGCACCACCGGCGTGCAGACATACGACATCATGTCCTTCCCGGCCCAACTCGCCAGCCTGAACCTGGCGCTTGAAGCCGTCGATTGGACCAGCAGCCCCACCGTCGCGCTGCGGCTCTTCGGCTTCCTCGCCGCCTACCCGGGCTGGGAACTCACGATCACCGACGCCTATCTCACTGTCACGTCCGCCACGGTCCCGGCGCCGGCGTCCCTGGCCCTGCTCGGCCTCGGGCTGCTGGTGGTCGGCGCACACCGCCGGCGCAAAGCGGCGTAACGCTTCCCGCCAAGCAACACAAAAAAAGCCCCGCTGGAAACAGCGGGGCTTTTTCATTTGTGCGCCGGAACGCCGACGTCAGGAGAACATTTCGATCGTGCCGCCCGGGCCATCAGGCCGGTTTCAACGGTAAGACCGCCGCTCGGCCACCGGCTTGCGGAAATCGGCTAAGGCGGCGCGGTGGGTCTCCGTTTCGGCCGCTGGGGTGGCGACCTTGTCGGCGCCGAAGGCGATGCGCGCCGCACCGCAATCGCGGTGTGTGATGGCGACGGCCTTCTGGACCTTGTGCAGTTGAATGGACGTGCCGAGCTACCGCAGCGATCCCCGGCTCGTCTGATGCACTATTCCGATTTTCCGTGTCATTAAATTTGCATCCCGCCGCAAAATCGCTCGACCAAAAATGGCGCCCGGGCGCATTCTTGTGCGAGGCGTTCCCGGCACCGGGATCGTCCGTCCTGGTTCTTTGACATTGTGAATCGTGACGTCTCAGCGCGCGGCCCGCCGCCTGCCGCCGCGCGCCTGTTTCTCGACCCAGGCGACGGCGATCCGTCCAGGTCCAATGCTAAGCCCAAGCTCGCCTCCAAGCCCGCCACCAAGCCTGCTGCCGCGTAACTGCCGCGTGAAGATCACCGCCGAGCACCTTGCAATTGCTATGCTTTAAATTCACTGCCGCGTGGTGCCGCGTGCGAGGAAACGCCGCCAACGCCCTGAAAGGCGTGGCATATATGCCGTTCTGCCGCGCACTGCCGCGTGCCGCGTAAAATGCGCTATTGAAATCACACACTTTTCGAAAAGCGGCGCCGGGCGGTCTCCGCTACCGCTTCTCCACCAGGACATAAGTGGTGGATGCCACCACATAGGCGTCGGGCCGCGCGGACAGCCATCGGTCCAGCGGGCGCACCAGCAAGTGGCTCACGCCGTACCACAGGGCGCGCGCCGGCCAGCGCAACAGGCGCGGCGTATATTGTGCGATGAAGGCGGCGACGATGGTGCTGGTCGCCCACGCCGGACCCACGCACACCCCGTGTTCCACCACCGCGAAACCCGCGCGTTCGAACAAGCGCTTCTGTCCCAGGTGCGTGAAGTTCTGGAAGTGCGAGGGGTAGCCGTGAAACGGCTGCAGGAACGGCGTGCAGATATAGCCGATGGCGCCCGGCTTCATCACGCGGAACAGCTCGCGCGCCGCATCGTGCGGATCCTCCAGATGTTCGAACACCGCCTCGCAGTGCACGGCGGTGATGCAGTTGTCCGCCAGCGGCAGCCGGTGGGCGTCGCCGACGATGTCGACATTCTCATATTGGCCGATATTGAGGTTGGTCACGCCCGGATGCGCGCGCGACGGTCCGCCGCCCAGGCCCAGCACCACCCCGCCACCGCAGCGCGCCAGCACGCGCGCTTCGGCGGCGCGGCTGCTGTCCGTGCGATAGTCGGTCCGGATGCGGGGGCGTGGCGCGCGGCTCATGGTGACGGCTTTAAGAACTTTCGCGGCGGGCGGGCGCCGCCCTCTGGAATTGCGGCGGCAGTCTACCTAAGTCCTTTCCGGTTGAAACGTGAGAAGCCGCCTTTTCGTCCCTGCGGGGC
The DNA here is from genome assembly GCA_041905525.1 of Rhodospirillaceae bacterium. Classification (GTDB taxonomy): domain Bacteria; phylum Pseudomonadota; class Alphaproteobacteria; order Rhodospirillales; family Rhodospirillaceae; genus SHVO01. The sequence goes on along the minus strand of JAYRKY010000038.1, from coordinate 14,894 downwards.
GAACTTCCCCGCGCCCGGCGGGGTTAATCCGTGGCAAACTTGTCTTTCGGTTCTTCTCTCTGGATCTTTCAAGGAGAATTTCATGCTGGCTCGCCTGCTTGCCGTCATGCTCACCGCCCTCGCGCTCGCCGGATGCGACATCAACGCCGTGCCGCGTCTGGACGAAGAGGTCAAAGCCTCCTGGAGCCAGGTGCAAAACCAGTATCAGCGCCGCGCCGATCTGATTCCCAACCTCGTCGAAACCGTGAAGGGGTACGCCGCGCACGAGAAGGACACGCTCGAGGCCGTCATCGCCGCGCGCGCCAAGGCCACGTCGATGCAACTGCCGGACAACATCACGCAGGACCCGGACGCCTTCCGCCAGTTCCAGGAAAATCAGGCCGGCCTCACCAGCGCCCTCGCCCGTCTCATGGTGGTGGTCGAGCAGTATCCCAACCTGAAAGCCGACCAGCAGTTCATCGCCCTACAGTCGCAGCTTGAGGGCACCGAGAACCGCATCGCCGTCGCGCGCAAGGATTATATCGCCACGGTCCAGCGCTATAACACCGAGCTGCGCACCGTACCCGGCCGTTGGGTTGCGGCGGTGCTGTATCCGGACGCCAAGGTGAAGGAAACCTTCGCCGCCTCAGAAGCCGCGCAGCAGGCGCCCGCCGTCAAGTTCTGATGCGCCGTCTCGCGGTCCTTCTCTTCCTGTTCGTCGCGGCCCCGGCCGCGGCGGCGGAGCTTGCCTTTCCGTCACTGACGGGGCGCGTCGTCGATCAGGCTGGCATTTTGTCGCCGGCCACCGAGAGCGCCCTCGCCGCGAAGCTCGAGGCGCACCAACAAGCCACAAGCCAACAGGTCGTCGTTGCCACTGTCGCCTCGCTTGAGGGACGCGACATCGCCGAATACGGCGTGGAACTGGGCCGTGCCTGGGGCATCGGGCAGAAGGACAAGAACAACGGCGCCATCCTGCTGGTGGCGCCCAACGATCGCGCGGTGCGCATTGAAGTGGGTTACGGCCTCGAAGGTCAGCTCACAGACGCCATCTCCCGGCTGATCATAGAGAACAGCATACTGCCCGCTTTCCGCGCGGGCCGCATGGACGAGGGCGTCTCCGCCGGGGTGGACGCCATGCTCGGTGTCCTGCGCGGCGATCCCGATGCGGTGCCCCAGCCGCGCGCGGTGCGGCGCGACGATCCGGGTGAATTCCCGATCATTACGTTCCTCATCATCATTTTCATTCTCGCGCGCCTGATGGGTCGGCGCCGCGGACTTTGGCCCATCGTCATCGGCGGTCCCACCATCTGGCACGGCGGACGCCGGGGCGGTGGCGGTTTCGGAGGTTTCGGCGGTCGCGGCGGCGGCGGGTTCAGCGGCGGGGGCGGCTCCTTCGGCGGCGGAGGCGCAAGCGGACGATGGTGACGCTCACCCAGGCGGAAAAAGACGAACTCGAACGCGCGGTCTCGCGCGCCGAGACGCGAACCAGCGCCGAGATCGTGCTCAGCGTCGCCGAGATCTGTGACGACTACCGCGTCCACACCTTTCCCTACGCCGCGCTCATCGGTCTCGTGGTGTTCGGTGCGCTTGCCTTGCTGATGCCCAATATCCATGTGCGCATGGCGTTCCTCGCCACCGCCGGCGCGATCATTCTTGCCGGCCTTGTCCTCCAGCTTCGCCCGCTCAGGCTTTTGACGGCGCCGCGGGCCGCGCGCGAGGAAGCCGCGGAGCGTCTGGCGCAGGCGGAGTTCGCCGCTCTGGTGGCGGGACGCACCTCCGCAGCCAACGGCATCCTCATTTTCGTCGCGCTCGCCGAGCGGCGCGCCGACATCGCGGTCGAGCCGGGGCTCGCCGCGCGCGTCCCGCAGCAGGCGTGGGACAAGATCATGGCGGACCTCGTCGCGGCGCTCGCGGCGGGAGAGGCAGTCGTGGGGTTGAAAGCAGCCATCGAGGCCTGCGCGGAGGCCGCAGCCGCGGTGTTCCCGCCGGCGGCAGGCGACCGCGACGAAATCGCCAACGCGCCGCACGAAGCCGGCGCGCGGTGAGGTGCTAGGCGCTGGTCTTGCCCGGCTTCTGCCAGAAGAACTGCACCGTGCGCTTCTGGAAATTCAGCGCCACCTGATCGAACAGCTTCAGGACGTCCATGCCCAGCAACAGCGCGCGGTCGCGGCTCAGCCCCAAGCGGCGGAATGGCTGCGCGTCGGTGAAGGCGATGGGCAGGTTGGCCACCACCATGCCGCCCACGCGCAGGCGCTTCACCACCACCCAATCCACCGGCGTGCTCTCGCCCGTGATGCTCACCAGGGTCGCCAGCTTGAAATCCGACAGCGAGCCGGTGCGTTGCATGAAGCGCTTCAAGGTCTGATTGCCGACGCTGGTTTCCGAGCCGGTGTTGATGATCACCGAGATACCGTCGTCGTCGGTGCCGATGCCCGCATTGGTCAGCACAAGCTGGCCCAGCTTGCTACGCGCCGTCACCACGATGCTTTCGCCTTCCCAGTCCTTGTCCACCACCGGATCGGCGTTCATCGTCATAGTGCCGGTGCGCAGGTTCAAGACGATGCGTTGCGACTTCAGCGCGTCGATCCCCAGAACGCCCTTCGCCCCGATATTCCGCTCGCTGAACTTGGGCGCGGCCTTGGGCGCAAGGCGCACGCCGTTGATCTCCAGCGCCGGCAGAATGGCGCTGCCGACATTTTCGCGGCCGGTCATGGTGTGGATGGTAGTCTTCGGCCCTTCGGGCAGCTGCAGCTGCGCCGCGAGTTCGGTCGAGATGATGGACCGCTCCAGCGCCGTGTCGACGATGAAGGGGAAGGGGCCTTGGCCGCCGATGGAAAGCGGCACCGACATACGCGCACCGTTGTCCAGGGTGGCGCCCATCATCTGGCCTGTCGGCACCTGACCGGAAGGCGTCTCGCCCGTCGCGGCTGCTCCCGTTTCCTGCGCCGCCGCAAGGCGCGCGAAAAGGCTGGCCGGTCCGGCGAAGGCGGCCGCGTTCAAGAACGCCAGCGCGCTGCGTCTGCTGAAAGACCCGGACATAACGACCTCCCTGAAATCTAACGCTCATTTTAGCGGCTCTTGAAAGCCGTCTAAAGCGTCTCGTGGGCGAGTGCGCCTAGGTTTCGAAGAAGCGCGCGTCCACGGGTTTGTTCGCCAAAATCTCCTCCCGCGAGAGGCCCTTCAGTTCGTGCGGGAAGATCAGCCACTTGTCCGTCTCGTGAACATAAAAGTCCGGTTTCAGCGCGGTCTTGTTACGCAGCGGCTTGTAATAGGCGGTGGCGACGCGGATGTCCCGGGCCAGGTTGTTGCGGCAGCGTTTGGCCAGCTCCGCCAGGATCGCCTCGATGCTGCGGCCGCTATCGAACACGTCATCCACGATCAGGACGGCGTTCTCCGGGCGCAACGTATCGACCAGATAATCGAGCGCGTAGACCTTCACCAGCGCCGCCTGCTTGTCGATCCCGTAGTAGGACGAGGTGCGGATGGCGATGTGGTCAGTGTCGAGGCCGTGATACTCCAGTACCTCCTGCACGGCGATGCCGACCGGGGCGCCGCCGCGCCAAACGCCGACGATATGCGATGGCCGGAACCCGCTGCGCAGTACCTGCATGCCCAGCGCCATCGAATCCTTCAGAAGCTGATCGCCCGAGATGAATATCTTCTCGATGTTCGTGCTGCTCACGCCGCCCCCACGCTGCGAATGAACCTAAAGAGGCGCACAGTCTATCCGGACCCGCGCGTTATGCTAGGTTCACCGCCGGGGCGATGAGGGACGAGGGGGAAAACGTGACTCAATCGGCGTTGACCGCATTTCTGGAAAAGCGTTTCGAGTTGTCGGCGCGCGGCACCACGCTGCGCACCGAGGCGTTGGCCGGTGTCACCACCTTCCTCGCCATGGCCTATATCGTCGCGGTGAACCCCGCGATTCTCGGCCAGGCCGGCATGCCGATCGCGGCGGTAGCGGCCGCCACCTGCTTCTCGGCCGGGTTCGCCACTATTTTGATGGGCCTTAGCGCCAATATTCCGCTCGCCCTCGCGCCCGGAATGGGGCTCAACGCCTATTTCACCTTCACCGTCGTCAAAGGCATGGGCGTGCCGTGGGAAGTGGCGCTCGGTTGCGTGTTCTTCTCGGGCATCGCGTTCCTCGTCCTGACGCTGACGGGCGTGCGGCAGCTCATCATCTCCGCCGTGCCGCGCTTTCTCTTTCCCGCCATCGCCGCGGGCATCGGGCTCTTCATCACTTTCATCGGTCTGCATAACGCCGGCATTGTCGTCGCGAACCCCGCGACCCTGGTTGCTCTCGGCGACTTGAAGGCCCCCGGCGCCGCGCTTGCGCTGATCGGGCTCGCCGTCATTGTCGTCCTGCATCTCTGGAAGGTGCGCGGCGCTGTGCTTATCGGCATCCTCGCCGTCACCGGGCTGGGATGGGCGCTGGGGCAAGCCAGTCTTCAGCCGCAGGCTTACGATGTGTCCGCCATCACCGAAACCGTGCTGAAGCTCGATATTCCGGCGGTTTTCGCGCCCTCCGCGACACTCGGTTTGTTGGAGATCGTCTTCGTCTTCCTGTTCGTCGACCTGTTCGACAACATCGGCACCCTGGTCGGCGTCGCGAAGCGCGCTAACCTCGTGAACCCCGACGGCAGCATCCCGAAGCTCAACCGCATCCTGATGGTCGATGCCACCGCATCTATCGTCGGCTCGTTGGCCGGCACCAGCACCGTCACAAGCTATGTGGAAAGCGCGGCGGGCGTTCAGGCCGGCGGCCGCACCGGTCTTACCTCGGTCGTGACCGGCGCGCTGTTCCTGCTCACCATGTTCGTTGCGCCCTATGCGCAGCTCATCCCTGTGTATGCCACCGCGCCCGCCTTGATCCTTGTGGGCGGCTTGATGATCGCGCCGCTTGCCGAGTTGGACTGGGACGACATGCTGGTCAGCATCCCCGCCTTCCTTACGCTGGTGATGATCCCGCTGACCTTCTCGATCGCGAACGGACTCGCCTTTGGCATCACCGCCTACGCCGTCCTTAAACTCCTGGCCGGCAAGATCGGAAAAGGCGACTGGCTGCTCCTCTTACTCGCCGCGCTCTTTATTGTGCGCTTTATATATCTGAGTGGGGGCTGAGGCCCGGCCTTGCCTGGGTCATTGCGGCCTAGCGCAAGTTTGTTGCAGCGCAGCAACAAATTTTCGCATATTTGATGCGGCATTTGTCCACTTTTTATGACATCTTTTCCTATAGGACCTGCTGCGGAGGTGTCCGCCGCGCCGTTCGCGTGTAACGCCGTGTAAAATTAAGAATCACAAATTCTTTATTTTTCAAATGGTTGGCGGAATTCGGGAAACGGGGTCCATGACCTTTCGGGAGGAGGTCATTATTGGGAATCGCTAGCCGCCAAGAGCGTCTAGTGTCATTCTATTGTACCGCCGCTGTGGCCGTTTTGACTCCACGGGCGGCGTTTCGGGAGGAGAAGCTTCGTGCGTCTGATTGGTGAGGTGCGGCGCGCCCGCGCTGGCAAATATACGACCGCAATCGTGGCTCTCGCAGCCCTTGGTCTTGCGAGCTGTTCCGGGCCTGTCGCGCCGGAAACCAAAGCCCCCGCGGTCGCCGCGGTCGACGGTCCGAAGGAACCCGAGAACGACGCGTCCGCGCGCCGCCTTCGTTTGATGACGGCGGAGCAGTATCGCAACACGCTGTCCTACATTTTCGGCCCCGGCATCAGCATGCCGACGTCGTTCGCGCCGGTGACGCGCACCGACGGCCTCCTCAGCGTCGGCACGTCCTTCGCTGGCGTGACCGCGGCGCAGATGGAGATCTATCAAAAGACCGCCGCGACCGCCGCGTCTCAGGTGGTCGACGAAAATAATCGTAACTTCCTCGTGCCGTGCACGCCGAAGTCCGCCGAAGCCGCGGACGATGCTTGCGCGCGCCAGTTCCTCGGCGCCGTCGGCCGGCTGGTCTATCGCCGCCCGATGCGGAAGGAACGCTTGGACGAATACGTGAAGGAAGCCAGCGCTTCCGCCGAACGGCTGAAGGACTTCTATACCGGCCTCGGCACCGCGCTCGAAGGCATGCTGCTCAGCCCGCGCGTGCTCATGGTGTCCGAGCGCACTGAGGTCGATCCGAAAACCGGCAAGCAGCGCCTTGATTCCTACTCGCTCGCTTCGCGCCTCAGCTTCTTCCTGTGGAACGCCGCGCCGGACGACCTTCTTTTGAAGGCCGCCGAAACCGGCGAGATCAACACCACCAAGGGCCTCGCCAAGCAGCTCGACCGTATGCTTGCCAGCCCGCGCCTCGAAGCGGGCATGCGTGCCTTCTTCGACGACATGTTCCACTTCGAGGACTTCAACAACCTCGCCAAGGACAGCGCGATCTATCCGGTGTTCACCGGTGTTGCCGTGCAGGATGCGCGCGAGCAAACCCTGCGCACGGTGATCGATCAGCTGCTGGTGAAAAACGCCGACTACCGCGATCTTTTCACGACGCGCGAGACCTTTATCTCGCCGTCGCTGGCCGCGATCTACAAGCTGCCGACGACGCCCGGCTGGACTCCCTACGAGTTCCCCGAAGGCAGCCCGCGCATGGGGCTCCTCACGCACATCAGCTTCCTTGCCGGTCACTCGCATCCGGGCCGCAGTTCGGCGACGTTGCGCGGCAAGGCGCTGCGTGAAGTCCTGCTCTGCCAGGTCGTCCCGCGCCCGCCCGCCAACGTCGACTTCTCGGCGGTGGAAAATCCGAAGCCCGGCATGCGCACGGCGCGCGACCGCGTCTCGTTCCATCTCGAAAATCCGGTCTGCGCCGGCTGCCACAAGATCACCGACCCGATGGGTCTCGCGCTCGAGAATTTCGACGGCGCGGGCCAGTACCGGGAAAGCGAGAAGGGCGCGGCCATCGACGCCAGCGGCAGCCTCGACGGCAAGAACTTCACCGACGTGAAGGGTCTCGCGCAGGCCATGCACGATCACCCGGCAGTGCCTAGCTGCCTCGTGAAGCGTGTGTACGCCTACGGCACCGGCAGCCCGACCACCCCGGCCGACCGCGATACGCTTGCCTACTTCGACAAGAAGTTCGCCGCCGACGGATACCGTCTGCGCGATCTGCTCCGCTCTGTCGTCATGTCCAGTTCTTTCACCACGATTTCCGAACCCAAAGCACCGGCGCCCGCGAAAACGGCCAGCACGTCCGTTTCGACCGCTCCGGCAGGCCTCCAATAAGGGAGAATGAAGATGGCTCTCAATCGGCGCCGCGTCCTTCGCGGAATGTTGAACGGTGGTGCGGTCACGGTCGCCCTGCCGCTGTTGAACTGCTTCCTGAACGGCAATGGCACCGCCATGGCCGACGGCTCCAAGATGCCGGTGCGCTTCGGCACCTGGTTCTGGGGTCTTGGGATCGACGCGGGCATCTTCGTGCCGAAGAAAGTGGGCGCGGACTATGACCTTCCGGCGCAGATCGCTTCGTGGAAAAACATCAAGCAGCACGTGAACCTGTTCACGGGCCTGACGGCGTTCCGCGATACCGACCCGAACCTCTGCCACTACTCGGGCTGGGTCATCGGCATGAGCGGCACCTCCCCGAAAGCCGGCGGCGACAAGCCCGGCGAAACCATCGACACCACGATCTCCAACCAAATCGGCCGCACGACGCGCTTCAAGACTCTGACCGCCGCCGCCACCGGCGACGTGCGTTCGACCATCTCCTACGAAAGCGCGATCTCGCCGACAGTTCCGGAAGTCTCGCCGATCAACTTCTATCAGCGCCTGTTCGGACCGGATTTCCAGGACCCGAACGCGGCGAACTTCACGCCGAACCCAAAAGTGATGGCCCGCCGCAGCGTACTGTCCGGCGTTATCGGCGAAATCAAATCCATGGAGCAGGAAGTCGGCGCCGAGGACAAAGTACGCCTCGACCAGTACATGACTGGCCTGCGTCACCTCGAGCGCCAGTTCGACCAGCAGCTCACGAAGCCGGAGCCGATCGCCGCGTGCATCGCCCCGAAGGCCGTGACCAGCGAGCCGGAGCTCGGCGGTGAATCGGGCCTCGTCGCTCAGCGCCACAAGATGATGACCGACCTCATGGTCATGGCGGTCGCGTGCGATCAGACGCGCGTGTTCAACATGAACTACTCGAGCGCCTCGGCGAACACGATCAAGGCCGGCTACGAAAAGCCTCACCACACCACCACGCACGAAGAACCGATCGGCCCCAACGGCTATCAGGAAAACGCGTCGTGGTTCCTGCACCGCTCAATGGAAGCGTGGGCCTACTACGTCGAAGCCTTCTCGAAGGTGAAGGAAGGCGACGGCACGCTGCTCGACAACGTGCTGCTGTATGGCATCACCGATCACGGCTATGCGCGCGTGCACTCGCTCGACGGCATGGCGGCGATGACCGCGGGCCGCGCGGGCGGCCGCGTGAAGACCGGCCTGCACATCAAGACCGACGGCGCCACAATCGGCCGTCTCGGCTACACCGCGCAGCGGGTCATGGGTCTCGACATCAACTCCTGGGGAACGCGTTCGAACAACACCTCGAAGGAGTTCGGAGAAATCCTGGCTTAAGACTTGGCCGTCCGGCGGTCCCTTTGGGAGAAGGGTCCGCCGGACGCGCTTCGGCTTCCACACGTACGCAAAGGGTAGGTATGCGACACGATTGGTTCACAGCACGGCGTATGATCGGCGTTCTCGCCGCCGCCGTGTGCGCGATGAGCGCGCAGAGCGCGCTGGCCCAGGCCCAAAAGGGCGCAGGCATGGTCGAGCACTATGTGCGCGAGCCCGTGCCGGCGGGGTTCAAGGTATTCCCTTCCAAGATCGACGGGCCGGTCTACACCGACGCCAACGGCCGCACGCTCTACCAGTGGCCGCGCAAGGAATTGCGCAACGGCGGCACCGGCGACATGAAAGGCGCAGCGTCGATCTGCGACACCACCGTCGCCAGCGAAAACATCGGCCTCATGAGCCCGTATCCGGCCGGTTTGACCCTTCCCGATGCCGCGATCCGCAAAAGCTGCGAAGCGATGTGGCCGCCGGTGATCGCCGCGGCGGACGCGAAGCCGGTCGGCAAGTGGTCCTTGATCAAACGCAAGGACGGTCGCAACCAGTGGGCCTACGACGGCTTCGTTCTCTATACCTCGGTCATGGATAAGAAGCCGGGCGACACCATCGGTGGCACCAACTTGGGACGCCGCAGCAACGATCCGCCGGGCTCGCCGGGTGGCGACGCGCCGGTGGCGCGCGTGCCGATCGGTCCGTCGCCCGACGTTCCGGGACAATTCATCGTCGATCAAAGCCTCGTCGGCCGTCAGGTCGTGCTCGCGAACGGCTTCACCGTCTACACCTGGGATGGCGACAAGCCGGGCAAGTCGAACTGCACGGGCGATTGCCTGAAGACGTGGCAGCCAGTCCTCGCGCCGGAAATCGGCAATGCGTCCCGCGAAGAATGGTCGGTGATTGAACGCGCGCCGGGGGTGAAGCAGTGGGCTTATCGCGGCCGTCCGCTTTACACCTACATCCCGGACGGCAGCCCGGGCGTTCAGCACGGCGTCGATGTCGCCGGTTGGAACACGGTCTACACCCAGGTCGCGCCCGCGGCGCCGCAAGGCGAATTCACCGCGCAGGAAAGCGCCGCCGGCATCGTGCTCGCCGATTCCAAGGGCAAGACGGTCTATATCTATAATTGCGGCGACGACGCGGTCGATCAGCTCGCCTGCGATCACCCGGACACGCCGCAGGAATACCGTTACGCGGTGTGCGGCGGCGGCGATCCGATCCGCTGCGCGCAGACCTTCCCCTACGTGATCGCGCACAACCCGAAACTCGCCAACGAAGCCTGGACGGTGGTCTCGATCGATCCCTCGACCGGCAAGCGGGCGAAGGACGGACAGAGCGGCGCCATCAATGTGTGGGCTTACCGCGACCGTCCGGTATTCACGTTCGCCCGCGACGATCGTCCGGGCTCCATCCGCGCCCAAAACTGGGGTGAGTTCTACGGACAGCGCAATGGCTACAAGGCATTCTTCCTGCGTGAAGAATTCCAAGGCCGCTAAGCGAAGACATGAATTGGAGTAGGAAAGCCATGAAGCCACAAACCAAGCTTCTGATCCTCGCCCTCGGCGGCACCGCCCTCAGCGCTCCGGCCTTCGCGGCCGACGGTGGCACCAGCCCGGTGCAAGACCGCCGCATCGGCTACGTAATGACCAGCGAATATAAGGCCATCTGGGATACGCCGGACGGCAAGCTGGAATGTCCGCAAGGCATCAACGACGGTCCGCGCGAGCAGTTCAAGATCCTATATCCGGAAAACAAGAAGTGGACGATCCTGGAAAGCCAGCTCGAGCGCGAAAGCGAAGTCTGGTTCCCGAAGACCACGCCGCAGGAAAAGCTTCCCTATTACGAGTCCGTCGCCAAGACCGCGTTCGGCATCGATCTCAACGATAAGATCGACGACAACGACTACACCGATCCGGACGGCAACAAGGGCATCGACAACCAGACCCAGCGCGCCTGGGGCTGCACGGCGAACTACCGTTCCACCTCGTACAATCTCGGCGCCTTCAACAACTGGCGCAAATATGCCTACAACATCATCGTCATCGAACTCACGGACGTGGACGATCTCGTCAACGACCCGGACGTGACGCTGACCACCTATCGCGGCATGGATAAGCCGATGACCGATGCCACCGGCGCTACCTATCTGTCGGGCGGCACGCAGCGCGTCGATATGCGCTTTGGCAAGACCTTCATCCAGAAGTTCAAAGGCAAGATCGTTGGCGGTGTGCTGACCACGGAAGGCGCGGACTACACCATGCCGTCGGCCGGCAACGGTTCCAGTGTCGCCGACGTGCGCTACTACGGCACCCGTTGGCGCCTCAACCTGACCCCGGACCGCGCCCAGGGGATCATGGGCGGCTATATGGACATTAACGATTGGAACGCCGCGGCCAATCAGGGCCGTTCGACGCACCACCAGGCCTATGGCCAAGCTGCAACACCTTCCATCTATCGCTCGATGATCAAGAATGCGGACTATGCGGACCCGAAAACCGGGGCCATGATTGGCATCTCAACCGCCTTCAAGGTTGGGTTTACGCAAGTGTTCGTGAAGCACCCGGACATGGCTGTCAGCGCGAACGGTACCGCGCCGGCTGCCTCGTCCGTCAGCCGGGACTAACGCCGGCGGCGCACCTGCGAGAGGGTCGCAGGGACGTGCGAGTGTAGGATGATCTAGCCCGCGGCGATCGTCGCCGCGCGCGAGCGAGGGGGAGACAGCGACCGCGTTCGATTGAACGCTCGTCCTACACGCGTCTTTACCGCGTGGAACGCGTCGAGCGTCATTCCGTATCAACGAAAAACAGACATGAACGCCGCACCGGTGGACCCGGCCGCGGCGAGGGGAGAATGTTTTTGCGTCTTATCGGGGAAGAAAACGGCGTTGCCGGCGGCTCATCTGATGGCCGCGTTTTTTGCCAAGCGTCCGCGCGTCTTCGCGGCGGCGCTGTTATCGCGAACACACGGATCGATGTCCAGACCGCTCGCGGGGTTTTGAACCGCAGCGCCGCACGCGTGTGGACGCGCCTGTTGCTGACCGCGAGTGTCGCCGCGCTGCTGACGCTGGCCGCAGCGCCGTCATTTGCTGCGTCCGCGCCTCAGAAAGAAGAATTAGTCGAATTCGATCGCATGACGTGGCCCGAAGTCAAAGCCGCGCTCGCCGCTGGCAAAACCACGGCGCTCTTCTACACGGGCGGCACTGAGCAGCGCGGTCCCCATGTCGTCAACGGCGGGCACAATTTGCTCGGACCGCTGATCGTCAAAGAGATCGCTCTCAAGCTTGGCAACGCCATAGCGATGCCGGTGCTGCCCTGGACCCCGAATGAGGCGACGCCGGAGCTTCCGGGCACGATCGGACTCACCAATGATATCCTGTTCGTGGTGCTGGAGCGTGTGTCGGAGCAGGCGATCAAAACCGGTTTCAAGAATGTCGTGCTGATGGCCGACCACGGCGGCGGCACCTCGCCCGATGGCGGTGTTTACGCGGCCGTGGCGAAGAAGCTCGACGCCAAATACGCGCCGCAAGGCATTCACGTCTTTTATGCCGACCATCCCTACACAAAGGCCCGCGAGGACTACACCAAAATCCTGAAAGAGCGCGGCTATCCTGATAGCGGGCACGCCGGCCTTCCCGACACCTCCGAACTGATGGCCAAGGAAGACGGCACCTGGGTGCGCAAAGAGCTGCTGCCGAAAGCGGTGGGAACGCCGATGGTCGACGGCAAACCGAAGCCGGGCGGGCCCGACGATCCGAAGAACGGGATCATGGGCGATGCCCGCCGCTCGAATGTCGAGATCGGCAACCTGCGCTTCAACATGAAGGTCGACTATGCGGTGAAGCAGATCAACAGTCTGATCCCGCCCAAGAAATAACACGGCGTCTCGCAAAGCCGAGGCGTTGTCCGGTTTGAACGACTAAGGAGGAAGAGCACGTAAAATAAGTTTCGAGACAGGTGTGAGCTCCGTCATGCGCGGCGTCTCGACCTGCGGATACCCCGGGGATTGGTGCTTATGCCGTCAGGGAAACGCGGCAGCGCCGGTTCTACGGTCCATCTCATTCACTGGGGAGAAAAAGCTGTGAAGATTTCACGCCGTATGTCCACCGGACTAGCGTCCGGAACGAGCCTTCTAGCCCTTACGCTCGCGATGAGCGTGGCCGGGACGGCTTATGCGCAGCAACAGCAACGCGCCGCTGCCGCGGATGCCACCGATCTTGAAGAAGTCGTCGTCACCGGATCGCGTCTGACCACCGGTTTCGAAACCGCAACGCCCGTGACCGCGATCACCACCGAAGCGCTGGTGCAAGCCGCACCGGTGAACCTCGCGGACTCGCTGAAGCAGTTGCCGGCCCTCGCCACATCCGCGAGCGCCAACCAGACCGGCTCCGGGACGGGCGCTTCGGGCTCGAACAGCCAGAACCTCCTAAACCTGCGCAACCTGGGCACCAACCGTAACCTCGTTCTGCTCAACGGCCGCCGCACGGTGGCGTCGAACCAGAACAACTCGGTCGACTTCAACATCCTGCCGCAGAACCTCGTCAGCCGCGTTGACGTCGTGACCGGCGGTGCGTCGGCGGCCTACGGCTCGGACGCCGTCGCCGGCGTGGTCAACCTGATCCTCGATACCGAATTCGTGGGCTTCAAAGGCGATGTCGGCGCGGGGGTTTCGACCTTTGGCGACGTCCCCAACTACAAGGGCTCGCTCGCATGGGGCGGCACCTTCGCCAACGACCGCTTGCACATGATCGCGTCCACGCAGTGGGCACGTCAAGACGGGACCCGCGTGAACGTGCCAAACGGCCGCGATTGGTGGGATAAGCCGTGGGGTCTGATCTCCAACACCACCGGCTCCGGCCCGACGAACCTCGTGCTGCCGAACATCCGCAGCTCGCTGATTTCGGACGGTGGTCTCATTTCCTCCGGTCCGTTGAAAGGCACGCAGTTCCTCGCGGGCGGCGTTCCGGCGCCGTTCACTTACGGCTACAGCACCGGCTCAACCTGGATGAGCGGTGGCGACGGTTCGTGGATCAGCTTCAATTTCACCGGCGATCAGCGCCGCCTCTCGAACTTCGGGCACGTCACTTACGACCTCAACGACAGCACCCAGGCCTATTTCGAGTTGGGTTTCTCGAAGGCCAATGCCTCGGACCCGAACCAGAAGCCGATCAACACCGGCGCGGGCTTCGGCTACACCATCTTCCGCGACAACGCGTTCTTGCCGGCTTCGATTGCCGCCCGGATGGACGCCGCGGGCGTGACATCCTTCCTCCTCGGCCGCTACATGATGGAGTATCCGGACGTCACCATCCGCACGAAGACGAAAGTGTTTCGTCAGGCCGTCGGCTTAAAGGGCGATATCTTCCAGGATTGGAACTACGACGTCAGCTACTCACACGGCCGTACGAACCAGCTCCTCGCCCAGGACAATCTGAATATCGCGCGCCCGACCTACGCTGCAGCTGACGCTGTGGTCAACCCGGCCACGGGCCAAGTGGTCTGCCGTTCGCAATTCTATAGCGGCACGACCTTCGTGCCGGGCGGCACCGGACTCGACGCGGGGTGTAAGCCGCAAAACTTGTTCGGACCCGGATCCGTCGATCCGACGACGATCCCGTACACCATCGGTGATTCGTGGAAACGCTTTACTCTCGATCAGCATGTGATTGCAGCCACGATCTCCGGCGACCTCGGTTTCGGCTTTGAAGCGGGCAACGTCTCGGTTGCCAGCGGTGCTGAATACCGCACTGAAGAAGTGCGTCAGATCACCGATAGCATCTCGGTCCAGACTGTTGACTTCACCGGCATCCGTGGTGGCCCGGCGGCCCTCAACGGACGCCTTGGTCCGTTCCGCTTCGCGAACTTCCAGCCGTTCGGCGGTAAGTACAACGTGAAGGAAGTCTTCGCCGAAGTGGGTGTCCCGCTGTTGGCTGGACTGCCTGCGGTGGAAAAGCTGAACACGGACTTTGCCGTCCGCTACACCGACTACTCGACGTCAGGCGGCGTGACGACCTGGAAGGTCGGCGGCGACTATCAGGTCACTCCGGATGTGCGTGTTCGTGCCACGGTGTCCCGCGACATCCGCGCCCCGAACCTGCTCGAGCTCTACAACAGCTCGACCTTCAACAGCCAAAACCAGTTCTACCCGTCCTCGACCAACGGTGTGGCCACCACGGTCATTCAGATCACCTCCGGTAACCCCGACCTGGTTCCGGAACGCGCTCTGACCAAGACCTACGGTGTGGTCCTCACCCCGACGTTCTTTGAAGGGTTCAACCTGTCGGTCGACTACTACGACATCAAGATCAAGGGCGGCATTCAGACGGTCGGCTCGCAGCAGACCATCGACAACTGCTACCTGAACGTTCCGGGCTTCTG
>JAYRKY010000037.1:4792-23771 GCA_041905525.1 Rhodospirillaceae bacterium | reverse complement strand
CCCGCCGTCGGAAAGGTGATTGCGCCCACCGCACTGTTCTACTTCCGCTGGGCCGCCATGGTGACGCTGATTACCGGCCTCGTGGTGGCGCATCTGCAGGGCTATCTGGTCGACGCGCTGATGCTGGGCCAGATGACCGGTCAGGCGACCATCATCGGCGTAGGCATGTGGCTCGCGATCATCATGTGGTTCAACGTTTGGTTCGTGATTTGGCCGAACCAGAAGAAGGCCCTGGGCATCGTGCAGGTGGAGCCGGACGTGAAGGCGAAAGCCGCCCGCACCGCGATGCTGTTCTCGCGCGTGAATACGCTGCTGTCGCTGGCCATGCTGCTGTGCATGACCGGGCAGATGCATTTGGCGTAGAAACGCGGGATTTCGTGATCAAGAAACGGGGACCGAAAGGTCCCCGTTTTTATTTGGGCTGGTGGGTGTGGAAGGGAATCACCGGACGCTTGCGCGACGGGTGATGACGATCGGGGAAACGACCCCTCCCTGACCCTCCCCTTTCAGGGGAGGGAAAAAAGGGCAGCGCGTAAAAGGGAGCGAGTAAGGTCGGCGGCTTGCGGGCGCTCAGACCGCGATGAGGGCAGCGGCGACGGCGCGGGATTCGGCGGCGAGGACGTTGTAGGTGCGGCAGGCGGCGCCGGTGTCCATGGGGTCGTGCGGGAGCCCCAGTTCCTTGAGCTTGGTGCGGAGCGCGAGCGGGATCGGCAGGAGTTTGGGCCCGCAGCCGATCAGGCAGACGCCGACGGTGCCGGCGAGCGCGAGAACCGGCGCGAGGGTGTCCAGGGAGAGATCGCCGAAGGCCGCGACGTCCCAGGGAATGACGCCGCCGGGATGCACGATCACCGAGCCGCGATAGTCCGCATTGGCGACGCGAAAACCGCCGTTGCCGTAGCGCTGGATCTGCGGCTGAGCGCCGGTGGTCTGGCGGGTGAGATTGACGCCGCTCATGCCGTCACCGGCCCTGGCCTAACAGAACGCTCCGCCGCTGAAGGGACGCGCTCCGCAACCGCTTACTCGGCCGGCTGCTTGGGCGCGCGTTCGTACTCGGGAACCGGCGCGGCGCCGGCGGGAGCCCCCTCGTCGCGGCGCAGGTCGGTGTAAATCAGGATCGGCTTGGCGACGTAAATCGTGGAGTAGACCCCGATGAGCACGCCGAAGGTCATGGCGATGCTGAAGGGCCGCAGCACATCGCCGCCCGCCACCAGCAGGGCCAGGGTGGCGACGAAAGTGGATGCCGTGGTGAGCAAGGTGCGCGCGAAGACCTGGTTGGACGCGAGGTTCAACAGATCCGGGAGCGGCATCTTGCGGTACTTGCGCAGAAGTTCGCGAATTCGGTCGAACACGACGACCGTGTCGTTGACCGAGTAGCCGGCGATGGCAAGCACCGCCGCGATGACCGTGAGGTTGAATTCCAGCTGGAAGAGCGAGAACAAGCCGAGGACGGCCACCACGTCGTGGGTGAGTGACAGGAGCGCGGCGATGGCGAATTGCCATTCGAAGCGCAGCCAGACGTAGACCGCGATGCCGATGAGCGCGAGCGCGACAGCGAGCGCGCCGTCGATCATCAATTCGGCGCCGACCTTCGGGCCGACGACCTCGGTACGCACGACCTGTACGTCGCTGGGGAGCGCGCCTTGAACTTTCTTGAGGGCTTCGTTCTGCGCCTGGTCGCCGCCTTCCTGCTGCTGGACGCGGATCATCAGTTCGCGGCCGTCGGCGCTGGCGGTGGTGATGCTAACTTCGCCGACGTTGAGACCGGCGAAGTCGTTGCGGAGCTCTTCCACATTCACCACGCGCTCGGAGCGCGTTTCAAGCAACACGCCACCGGCGAAGTCGATGCCGAGGTTGAAGCCCTTAGTCATGATGGAGACCAGTGCGACGATGGTGATGATGGCGGAGATCATCATCGGATAGAAGCGCACCCCGATAAAATCGAGGTGAAACTCGCTCGGCAGGTAATGAATGAACGGACGAACGGCCATGGGGGCGCTTCCTTAAATGGGCGCAGTCTTCGGCTTCGAATACTTGAACCACAGCGCGATGAGCAGCCGTGTGATCATGATCGCCGAGAACATTGAGGTGAGAATGCCGAGCACCAAGGTCACCGCGAAACCGCGGACCGGGCCGCTGCCCAGGAAGAACAGCAGAACGCCGGCGATGAGCGAGGTGATGTTGGCGTCGGTGATGGTGTTGACCGCGTTACTGAAGCCGGAGGTGAGACCGTTCAGAAGCGTTCGGCCGGAACCCCACTCGTCACGCATACGCTCGTAGATCAGCACATTCGCGTCGACCGCCATCCCCATGGTGAGCACGATGCCGGCGATGCCGGGCAGCGTGAGAATTCCGCCGACGATGCTCATGACGGCAATCAGCAGGACGAGGTTGACCGAGAGGGCGAGCACGGCAAAAAGGCCGAAGGTGAAGTACGCCGTGATCATGAAGATCGCGACCAGGATCATGCCGACGATGCTGGCCATGGCACCGTCCTGAATGGAGTCAGCGCCGAGGCTGGGACCGATAGTGCGTTCTTCAAGAATGATGAGCGGCGCGGGCAACGCGCCGGCGCGCAGCAGCAGCGCAAGGTCCTGGGCCGCCTTGACGTCGCCGACCCCTTCGATGAAGCCGGCGCCGCCGACGATGGCGGATTTGATGCGCGGCGCGCTGATGACCTTGTCGTCGAGCACGATCGCGAGGCTTTCGCCGACCGCGGCGCTGGTGGTACGGCCGAAGGCCATGCCGCCGGCGGTGTCGAAACGGAAGTTCACGACCGGCGTGCCGTTCTGGAAGCCAGCCTGGGCGTCGACGAGGCGCTCGCCGGAGACTTCGACACGACGGCGGACGACGTAATTGTAGTTGGAGTCCTGGCTGGACGGCAGCAGCATCGTTCCAGCGGGAAGCTCACGGCTCGCGGACGCGCCCGGCTCGACAAGGTGGAACGTGAGCTTCGCGGTCTGGCCGATCAGGTTCTTGATGCGCTCCGGCTCGCTGACACCGGGAAGTTCGACGATGATGCGGTCGCGGCCCTGGCGCTGGACGTTAGGTTCGCTGGTGCCGAATTCGTCGATACGACGGCGCACGATTTCGAGGGATTGCGTCACCGCCGAGATTTCACGGTCGCGGCGCACATTGTCGGGAACGGTGATGCGGATGCGCTCGGCATCGACGTTTTCAACGGTCATTCCGACCGCGGCCTTGGCGATGGCGGCGCGCGCGGCCGTGGCGTCTTCCGGCTTCGTGAGGGTGACGAACACCCCCTCGTCCGTCGCGCGCAAGGTGCGATAGCCTATTTTCGCTTCGCGCAAGCTGGCGCGCGCAAGCTCGGTCAGATCGTTGAGCTGTTCCTTGCCGACGGCGCGGGTGTCGACTTCCATCAGCAGATACGAACCGCCACGCAGGTCGAGACCCAGCGGCAGCGGCTTGAGCCATGTCGGCAGAGACTCGCGCACGCTGGACGGCAGGACGTTCGGCGCGGCGAACACGAGGCCTGCCAGCGACACAAGCAGAACGATGGCCAGCTTGATGCCGCTATATTGAAGAGAGTTGGTCGACATGACGGAGCCTCAAATAACGGCCGGAGCGGAGGCCACTTAGTCTTTCTTGTCGGCGTCGGCCTTCTCGGCGACGGGTTCGGTCTTGCTGACCACGTTGGCGATCATGTCGCGCGCCACATGAACGCGCACGCCGTCGGCGATCTCGACGATGAGTTCGCGGTCTTCGACCTTGGTGACGAGGCCGATGATGCCGCCGTTGGTGACGACCCGGTCGCCGCGGCGCAGCGCGCCGAGCATCGCTTTATGCTCTTTCAGCTTCTTCTGCTGCGGGCGGATCAGGAGGAAATAGAAGACCACGAAGATCAGAAGGAGCGGCAGAAAGGCCGTGAAAGCGTTCTGCTGGCCCGCAGCGCCGGCGGCCTGAGCGAAGGCCGGAGAAATCCACATTTAGGAAGCTCCCTCAATGAAGTAGGCCCCTCTTAGGGGCCGGTCGGGGCGGAATATACCCACCCGGGCAGGTCTTGCAAACGTTATCCCCGGGCGGGAGATAAGGAGCCTTCGGGAGTTCTGCAAGCAGAACAAGACCTTAACGCGCAGCCTGTAACGCAATGGTGACGCCGTTCAGCGGCTCGCCAGGAATTCCATCGGATTCATGGCCTGGGTGCCCTTGCGCACCTCGAAATGGAGCTGGGGCGTATCGACGTTCCCGGTGCGGCCGACGGTAGCGATCGCCTGGCCCTGTTTGACCGTATCCCCGCGTTTGACCAGCAGCTTTTCGTTGTGAGCGTAGGCGGTGGTCCAGCCGTCGGCGTGTTTGATCAAGAGAAGATTGCCGAAACCGCGGAGTTCGTTACCGGCGTAGGCAACGACGCCGTTGTCGGCCGCCCTCACCTCGCTGCCCGCGGGCGCGGCGATATTGATGCCGTCGTTATGCAGCCCGCCGCCGGCAGGTCCGAAGCTCGCGATCACCTTGCCGGCGATGGGCCACGCGAAGCGCGAGGTGGCGCGGGGCGCGGGGTCGGGCAACTGCGACGGCGGCACGACGGCGACCTGGGTCTCGGCGCCGAGCTTCGGCTCGACCAAGGGCGGCGTGACGGGCGACGGCGCGGCGGGCGCAGCGGGTTTAGGCGCGGCGGTCGGCGCGGCGGTCATGGGCTCCGACATCGGGGCCGACAACGGCGATGACATCGGCGCAGACGGGGCCGCAACTGGTTCGGATGGAGACGCCGGCGCGGCCGGGGGCGCGACGAAGGTGGCCGTCGGCGCGGCGGCGCCCGGCGGCGGCGCGAGGGATTCCGCCGTGATGGTGGAGCGGCGCGGCGGCGCCACGGCGACCTCGGCGACATCGATATCGGGGCGTTCGTTGCGGGTCGGCTGCGCGGCCTGGGTGAACGGGTCGGGAATCCAGATCTCCTGGCCCGGCTTCAGCGCATAGGGACGGCCGAGGTCGTTGGCGGACGCGAGAAGCGCGAGATCGACGTCATAGATCCTGGCGATGGCTTCCAAGGTCTGGCCGGCGAGCACCGTATGACGGCGCGCGGGATCGAGGATCAGGGTTTGACCGACCGCGAGCGCGAACGGCGGGCGGATATCGTTACGCGCGGCGATGGCCTTGGTCGGCACATCGTAGCGGCGCGAGATGGAGTAAAGCGTATCGCCCGGCTGCACGACGACGGTGCGGCTCTTGTTGTTGTTCCAGAGAAACCCGCCGACATAACCCGGCGGCGGATTGAACTCGGGCGCGCATCCGGCGAGCATCGCGCCGGTCAGGAGGATGCAGCCGGCGATCAGGGTCTTGTTCATTTGCGCATCGCCTCCGGCACGCCTTGCACCAGCGGAACGAACCGCACCGGGAACAAGCGCTCGCTGGTGAATTGTTTGCCGTCTTTACGCACGCGGATGACTTCCTGATTCATTCCGCCGACATCGCCGACGGGAAGCACCATGATGCCGCCCTCGTCGGAAAGCTGAGCGACAAGGTCGGGCGGGACGATACGCGCGGCGGCCGTGACAAGAATCCGGTCGAACGGTTGCTGGCCGGGCCACCCCTTGTATCCGTCGCCCACCATTGTGGTGATATTGTGAAGGTTTAGGACCTTAAATCTTTGTTCGGCTTCCGCGAGGAGGTCGCGGTGGCGCTCGATGGTGTAAACGCGGCGCGCGAGTTTCGACAACACCGCGGCCTGATAGCCCGAGCCGGTGCCGATCTCGAGGACCTTGTTCCGTTCGCCGACTTCCAGGGCCTGGCTCATGAGTCCGACCACCAACGGCTGGCTGATGGTCTGGCCGCAGTTGATGGGCAGCGCCTGGTTTGCGTAGGCCTGATCGACGAAGGTTTCCTCGACGAAGGCTTCGCGCGGCGTGCGTTCGATGGCGGCAAGCACACGCGTATCGGTGACCCCGCCGTTGCGCAGGTCCATCAGCAGCCGGATTTTGCGGCTCTCGGTGCTCACAGGACTTTACGGAGCATGTCCATGGCGGCGCGGTCGGTCAGATCGACGTTCAGCGGCGTGACGGAGATAAAGCCGTCATCCACCGCCTTGAAGTCGCTGTCCTCGGCGAAGGAGTCTGCTTCGAGGCGCGCGCCGATCCAGAGGTAGGGACGTCCACGCGGGTCTTCGCGCAGGATGAGATTGTCGCCGACCTTGTTCTTGCCCTGGGCGGTGACCTTCACGCCGAACACATCCTCGGGGCGCCGCGCGGGAAAGTTGATGTTCACGAGCACGTCCTTGGGGCAGCCGGTGGCGCAGATCTTGCGAATAAGATCGGGCGCGTGCTGTTCCGCCGTGGCCCAGGGAATGTCGGCGCGGTCGGTGAACACCTGGGACAGAGCAATGGAGCGCACACCGAGCAGCACGCCTTCGAGCGCGCCGGCGACGGTGCCGGAATAATGGACATCCTCGCCGAGGTTGGAGCCGTGATTGATACCCGAGAGGATCAGATCCGGCGGATTGTCCTTCATGAGATGGTGCAAGGCGACCATCACGGTGTCGGTCGGCGTGCCGGTGACACTGTAGCGCCGCTCGTCGATGCGGATCGGGCGCAGCGGATGATGGATGGTGAGCGAATGCCCGGCGCCGCTTTGCTCGAGGGTCGGCGCCACCACCCAGACATCGTCGGTCAGGCTGCGCGCGATGCGTTCCAGCACGGCCAGCCCTTGCGCGGCGATGCCGTCATCGTTGCAGAGCAGGATGCGGCATTTGGCAAGGTCCGGCAGCGGCGCGAACATGTGTGTTACTTCTTCGAGATGACCTCAAGGCCGCCCATATAGGGCTTCAGCACGTTCGGCACGCGGATCGAACCGTCGGCTTCCTGGTAGTTCTCAAGGATCGCCACGAGCGTGCGGCCAACGGCGAGACCGGACCCGTTGAGCGTGTGCAGGAAACGCGTGCCCTTGGTTTCGCCGGCCGGGCGGAAGCGCGCGTTCATGCGGCGCGCCTGGAACTCGCCCGTGTTGGAGCAGCTTGAGATCTCGCGGTACGCCTTCTGGCCCGGCAGCCATACTTCGATGTCGTAGGTGCGGTTGGAGCCGAAGCCGATGTCGCCGGCGCACAGCGCCATGACGCGGTGGGGCAGTTCAAGCTTTTCGAGAATGCCGGTGGCGCATTTGGTCATGCGCTCGAGTTCCGCTTCGGAGTCCTCCGGCGCGACGATGCTGACCAGTTCGACCTTTTCGAACTGGTGATTGCGGATCATGCCCTTGGTGTCCTTGCCGGCGGCGCCCGCCTCGGAGCGGAAGCACGGCGTGAAGGCCGTGACGCGCATCGGCAGTTCGGCACCGTCCACGATCCGGTCGGCGACAAGATTGGTGAGCGAGACTTCGGAGGTCGAGATCAGGTAGAGCCCGGCGGTGGTCTTGAACAGGTCTTCTTCGAACTTCGGCAATTGGCCTGTGCCGTAAAGCGCTTCCGGCTTCACCAGCAGCGGCACGTTCATTTCGGTATAGCCGTTCTCGCGCGTGTGCGTGTCGAGCATGAACTGGGCGATGGCGCGCTCGAGCCGGGCGAGTTCGCCCTTGAGCACGACAAAGCGCGCGCCGGACATGACGGCGGCCTGGGTGAAGTCCATCAGGCCGAGAGCCGGCCCGAGGTCCGAATGTTCCTTGGCTTCGAAAGTAAACGCGCGGGGCGTACCCCAGGCGCGCACCTGCACGTTGGCGGACTCATCCTTCCCTTCGGGAACGTCCTTATGCAGGATATTGGGCAGCTTCAGGAGAACACCGCGGATCTCCTCGCCGATCTCCTTCTCCTGCGCTTCAAGAGCCGTCATGCGGTCCTTGATGGAGGCGACTTCAGCCATGAGCGGAGCGGCGTCGCCGCCCTTGCCCTTCACCTGGCCGATCTGTTTCGAGACGTCGTTGCGCCGGCTCTGCAGGCTTTGCAGCTCGGTGATGGTTTCGCGGTGACGCTTGTCCATGTCGAGTATGGAGCCGGCCGCGGGCGCAGCGCCCCGTCGCGCCAAAGCGGCGTCGAAGGCGTCGGGGTTTTCCCGGATGAATTTGAGATCGTGCATGCCCCGGCTTATACGAGCCGGGACCACGCCAGTCCAGTACACCGATAAGGCGTCAGGGACGCGCGCCGCCGCCGTCCTCGTCACTATTCCGGGAAGGGCACCTTTTACCGGACTTCCGCCCGCCCCTGCTCAGCCGATGAAGATCAAGCGTGATCGTTTCACGCGAGGTTGGACGGTGGTGACAGAGGGGTGAACCCATCACCACCGTCCCGGACCCACGGGGCGGCGGCGTAGCGGCTGGAGATGCCCGCGAGCCGCGCGCAAGGCCCTGCCATCGGCCGTGGGCCGGCGGCACAATGCGACCATGGAACGTTTGGGCGACCATGGAACGTATGGGCGACCATGGAACGTTTGGAAACATCGCACTGTTTCTCGTTAAGTGCCGACCACGATGGCCGAGGATCTCACCCTAGCGCCCATCGCCGCCAGAATTCCGTATGAGTCCCCGCCCCGCCCGCTGCCGCAGCGTAAAGACCCGCGAACAGCGCTATCACCCGCGCCCGCGCGAAGGCGAAGTCGGTCGGCCAAAAGAGGAGTCCGCCCGGCGGCGGAGGGCCGCCCGCCGAAAGACGCTACAGGCGGAAGCTAAGCGTCACGCCTCGTTGAAGTCGGTATCCTCGCCGCCCGCATCGCTACCGTCAGCGACGGCGTCCTCGGGCTTCTTCTCGACCATCTTCGCGAAGATGATGGAGATCTCGTAGAGCAGCAGCATCGGGATGGCGAGGCCGAGCTGGCTGATGACGTCCGGCGGCGTCACCACCGCGGCGAACACAAACACGCCGATGATGGCGTAGCGGCGCTTCTCGCGCAGCGACTTCGAGCTGATGATGCCGACGCGGGCCAGCAGCACCAGAAGCACCGGCATCTGGAAGGCGATCCCGAAGGCCATGATGAGGGTCATGACCAGCGACAGGTAATCGCCGATGGCGGCTTCAAGCTGGATCGGCAGCGCGGTTTCGGCGCCCGTGGTCTGGAAGCCGAGCAGGAACTTCCAGGCCAGCGGCATGATGAAATAGTAAACGAGCGACGCGCCCATCACGAACAGGATCGGGCTGGCGACCAGGAAAGGCAGGATCGCCCTCTTCTCGTGCTTGTAGAGGCCGGGCGCGACGAAGGCCCACATCTGGTTGGCGAAGATCGGGAACGTCACAAAGATGGCGGCGAAGAAGCCGACCTTCAGCTCGACAATGAAGCCCTCGGCGAGATGCGTATAGATCATGCGCTGCGTGCCGCCGTACTCGTGCATGGCATCGGCGTAGGGCTGCATGAGGAAGTTATAGATATGCTGCGATACCGCCATGCCGCCGAAGAAGGCGAACAGGAGGGCGACCACGGAGTAGAGCAGCCGCTTGCGCAGCTCCATCAAATGATCAAGCAGCGGCATGGTGTGATTATCGGGATCGTCCGCGTTGGCGATCTCGGTGCTCGGAACCTGCTTGTTCATGTGGCCGCCGGAGGCTTCGGGGCCGGCGCGGGCGCGGCTTGCGCGGGACTTGGTTGCGCGGGCACAGCGGCTGCAGGCGCGGCGGCGGGAGGCGCAAGATCAGCGATCTCGGGGGCCGCGATCTCGGGGGTAGACGGCGTTGCGGTTGGGTCCTGCACGGCCGGCGGCACTGCGTCGGGATCCGTGAGCGCCTCGTTCACCTCTTTGGCGACCTCGCCCTTGGGATCGACGTAGTTGGCGACATGCTCGACCAAGCTGGTCTGGGAGAATTTCTGGACCTGTTTACGGACTTCATCGAGCTCGGCTTCGCGCAGCATTTCGTTGAAGTGGCCCTGGAACTCGGAGCCAAGGTTCCGGACCTTGCGGATGGCGCGCGCAAGGGTGCGCATCGCCGTGGGCAACTCCTTCGGGCCCAAGACCAGAACGGCGACAAGGCCGATAACGAAAATCTCACCCCACGCGAGATCAAACATAGAGGGGGCCCGTTCCTTCCGTAGGCGGCCCCCTTGAGGGCCAAGAGCGGGCGCTGCCTCGTGTCAGAGCGCCCGCCGAACGTCCGCTTTAGACGTGGTCTTTTTCCTTGGGGGTGGCGTTGCCCTCGAGGGTGGTGCGAGACGCGGTCGGCGCCTGCGCATCATCGTCGTCTTCGCGCATGCCCTTCTTGAAGGACTTAATGCCCTTGGCGACGTCGCCCATGATCCCCGAGATCTTGCCGCTGCCGAACAGCAGAAGCACGACCACAAGGACGATGATCCAATGCCAAATGCTACCGAAACCCATGGCTCAACAACTCCAATGGCTTAGCGAAGGAAGCTCACCTTGCATCATCGCAAAAAGGGCCCCCACCCGCAACCTCGATGCCCCCTATCTAAGAGAGCGAATATCCAAATACCACCATCTTAAGCGTTTTTATCTTCGCCCTCGGCGGCTTGTGATCCGGAACCGGCCTCGTCGCCCTCGTCGCCGCCCAGGAGCGGCTCGAGCGCCTCGTCGGACTCGTCCGTATCGAACAGGAGGGTCTCGCTGCCGCGGGTGGCGTAGGCCATACCGCCCCGGCTGTCGAGCAGGCCGGCGGCCCGCAGTTCGTCGATCCCCGGCAGATCCTGGATGGATTCGAGGCCGAAATGATCGAGAAACGCGTTCGACGTCCCCCACATCACCGGACGGCCCGGCACCTGCTTGCGGCCGCGAGGTTTGATCCAGCCTTCCTCAAGCAGGATGTCCACCGTGCCGGTGGATACGACCACGCCGCGGATCTCTTCGATCTCGGCGCGTGTGACCGGCTGGTGGTACGCAACAATGGCGAGCGTTTCGATCGCCGCGCGCGACAGTTTGCGCGGGACCAGCTTTTCAAGCCGCAGACGCTCGGTCACGTCGGGCGCCGTGCGGAACGACCACCGGCCATTGGCCTGGAGCAGTTCGACGCCGCGGCCTTCGTAATAGCGCTTCAGGTCTTCCAGGAGCGCCGGAATATCAGCCTTCTCGCCGAGGCGTTCGGCGATGGCCCGCTCGGGTACCGGTTCGCTGGAGGCGAACAGGAGCGCTTCGAGGACGCGCAGGTCCTCGGCCATGCGGGCCTGACGGTCGGCGTCTTGTTCGGCGACCTGTTCGGCGACAGCTTCGGGCATGACCGGAAGCGAGGCATCGGCTTCCATCTGGCCGTCGTCCGCTTCGCCGTCCCCGTCGCCCTGCTCGTCGTCTTCCTCGTCCTCTTCGCCGTCGTCATCGTCGCCGTTCATCTGGTCGAGGCCTTCATCCTCTTCGTCGGCGTCGTCATCGTCGTCGTCGAGATCTTCATCCTCGTCGCCGTCTTCGTCCTCGTCATCGAAATCGTCGTCGGCGATGTCCTCATCGGTGGCGTTTTCCTCGCGAGACTCATCCGCGGCAGAAAGAACGCGGCCTTCCTCCAGACTTTCGTCCGGGGCGGGCGCGGAAAGAGTGTCGGTATCGATGTTAGTCATTGGCAGCTGGCCGGTCCGCAGGTTTTACGAAAATGGGTGAGAACGCGCCGCCATCCTGTCGGAGGTCGGCTTTACCCTGACGCACCAGCTCGAGGATGGCGATCAGGGTGGTGGAGATCGCCGAACGGCGCATGAGAGGCCGGCGCTCGCCCTGGGGCAGGAAGGACTTGAGCTCGGTCCAATCGGGGACACCGGGCAGAATTTCCTTAAGGCGCGCGATGGCTTCGTCGATGGAGTAGAGGTCGAAAGCCTCGATTTCAAGCGCCTTGATGTTCTTCTCGCGGTGCTGTGCCCCGTAAGCGCGCAGAAGGTCGTAGAGGGTGATGTCGTAGACCGTGCGATAGGTGATCGGCAGGCCTTCGGACGCGCCGCGGGGATAGAAATCGATGCCCCGGCGCGGCAGTTCGAACAGCTTACGGCCGGCTTCCTGCATGGCCTCCAGGCGGCGCATCTGGAACTTGAGGGCCTCGGCCATCTCCTCGGCGCTCGGTTCGGCGCCCGACTCTTCCTTCGGCAGGAGGAGCTTTGACTTGAGGTAAGCGAGCCACGCCGCCATCACGAGGTAATCCGCGGCCAACTCCAGGTGGTGCTCGCGGGCGGTCTCGATGAACTTCAGGTACTGCTCGGCGAGCGCCAGGATCGAGACCTGCATGAGGTCGACCTTCTGGTCGCGGGCGAGCACCAGCAGCACGTCGATGGGGCCTTCGAAGCCGCCCAGGGACAGGACGAGCTGCGACAACGGGTCCCCGGAAGCCGGGCCCGGATCTTCCACGAACTCTGGCAGGTCACTCGGAAGCTCGGACGGCAATTCGCCAGGCGAATTGGGCGGTGCGTTGGGTGGCGTGTCGGACATACGTAATCTTTTAACCAGTGAGTCCCGCGACGACCGCGATCCAGTTCACCACGGCGTCCGTGAGAGGCAGGAGAGTCCACGCGAGGATGTTCAGATCGACGCCGATGTACGAGCCCAGCCAGGGCAGGAGAACGACGACGCCGAGGATCAGGAACATGCCGGAGTTTTCGAGGCGCGCCAAGGCCCGCGCGGCCGGCAGGGGCAACAATCCGACGGCCACCCGTCCCCCGTCCATCGGGGGGATCGGGATCATGTTGAAAAGGCCCAAAATCACGTTGAATTTGATGCTTTGGACCAGCATCGAGACGAACCATTCCCGGGAGGGTTCCGGGGCCAATACCGCCAGGTGAATCAGAAGGGCCGATACAATCGCCAGGACGAGGTTCGTCCCCGGTCCAGCGGCGGCCACCGTGACCATGTCGCGGCGGGGATTGCGCAGGCGGCCGAAGTCCACCGGCACCGGCTTCGCCCAGCCGAACAGAAAGGGCGCGCCGCTGGCGATCAGGAAGCCCGGCAGCAGGATGGTGCCGAAAAGGTCGATGTGGCGGATGGGGTTCAGCGACAGCCGGCCGGCCTCGCGCGCCGTCGGGTCGCCCCGGAACAGCGCCGCATAGCCGTGGGCGGCCTCGTGCATCGTGATGGCCAGGATCGCCGGGATCGCGAAGACGACCACTTCGGCGGTCTTGGTCAGAAGTTCGTTATCCACGGCGCAGGGCGTCCATGATCCGGAAATCGGCCGCGAGCACATTGCCAATCTCGGCCCGCGGCTTACGCCGGATGGCGGCAGTGGCGGCGACGGCGGAAAGACCGCGCTCGCCCAGCGGCCCTGCCCCGCGCGCGACCGCCTCCATATCGTCCATGTTGCCGTCACAGTGGAGCACGACATCACAGCCCGCGGCGAGCGACTTCGCCGCACGCTCGTCGAAGGGACCGGACAAGGCTTTCATGCCGAGGTCGTCGCTCATGAGCAGGCCCTGGAAACCGATTTCGCCGCGGATGACCTCTTCGATCATGCGCCGCGAGGTGGTGGCGGGCTGGTCCGGGTCGATGGCCTCGTAGACGACATGGGCTGTCATGCCGAAGGCGACCGGATGTCCGGGGTCCTGGCAGAAGGCGCGGAAGGGCGCGAAGTCGGTGGCCCGCAAGGTGGCGAGATCGGCGCCGACGCGCGGCAGTTCGAGGTGGCTGTCGCTCATCGCCCGGCCGTGGCCGGGGATGTGCTTGATGACCGGGACGACGCCGGCGTCGATGAGACCTTCGCAGACCTGGCGGGCCAGATCGTGGACCGTCGCCGGGTCAGTGCCGTAGGCCCGGTCGCCGATCACGTCGTGGGCCCCGGGCACTGGGACATCCATGACCGGGGCGCAGTCGACGTCGATGCCGAGGGCGCGCAGTTCCTCGCCGATCAGCTGAAAGTTAAGCCGCAAGTGCCGCCGCGCCGAGTCCGGGTTGCGGGCGTAAAGGGCGGTGAACTCGGCCCCTGCGGGCGCATGGCGCCAGTCCGGGGGCTTCAGACGTTGCACGCGGCCGCCTTCCTGGTCGATCAATACGACTGGATCGAGGCCGGGCACGAGGGCCCGAAGATCGTTCACTAATGCAAGGACTTGCGCGGGGTCTTCAATGTTGCGTGCGAAGAGAATGTAGCCCAGCGGACGGGCACGCGCGAAGAAGGCCCGCTCGGCCTCCGTGAGTGAGGGGCCCTTGAGGCCAAAGATGGCGGCGAGCGGAGCCGCCGCGGCGGAAGAAGAGGCCATCGGCTTAGGGCTTAACGACGATGCAGCCGACGTTCTGGGCGCTGAGCGCCGCGCAGACGGAGTCAGCAGCGGTCTTGTCCTTCAACGGACCGGCGCGGAGGCGGAAGAAGACCCCCTTCTCACCCAGGTCGACCCGGGCGACGTTGGGCGTCAGGCCCGCGAGCGCGTCCTTGTTCTTTCCCGAGATGCGGTTCCATTCGCCCATGGCGCCTTGCTCGGACCGGGCCGAGGCCAGCTGAATCTGGAACGCGCCGGCCATGGCGGCGGGCGCGACCGCGGGCGGAGCCGCCGCCGGAGCGACCGGCGCCGCGACGGGCGGCGCCGCGGCGACTTGCGTCTGAGGGGCGGCCGGTTGAGCCGCCGGCGCTTGAGCGGCCGGAGCGGCGGAGGCCGATGGCTTTGCGGTGATGGGTCCAGTCGCGGCCTCGCGGCCGCCCGTGGCGGCGGCCACGAGAGAGGCGAGATCGTCCTGCTCGGTCTTCGCCGGCGCGGCGGGTTTCGCTGCCTCGGGTTTCGCGGGCTCGGGTTTCGCGGGCTCAGGCTTCGCGGTCTCGACCTTCGCAGGTTCCGCGGCCTTGGCCGTCTCGGCCGCCTTCGGCGGTTCGGCGGCGGGCGGCTCGGCTTTCGCGGTTTCGGCCTTCGGGGCCTCGACGGGCGCGGGTTTCACGGCGTCCGGCGGCGGGGCCACCGGTTTGGGCGGCGCCTTGGGCTCCTCGGGCGCGGGCAGCAGATTTTCCACGCGCGGCGGGGCTTCGCCCTTCGCGACGCGGTCGTAGACCAGCTTGTCCTGGTTCGCGACCTGCATGCCGCCGGGATTATCCGGCTTGATCTTGTAAGGGTCGGTGTCCGCCTTCACGACCTGCGGAGCGCCATCGGTGGGTCCGCCTGTGCCGAGAGCGCCGCTGCTCCAGAGGTACCAGCCGATCCCCGCAACGGCGACAACACCGATCGCGACGCCCGCGATAAGGCCAAAGGGAGCCCCCGCTTCCTTGCGGCGCGTGTGGTACTCGCTGAAGACGTCGTCGGTAAAAGGCTGGACGCGCAAATCGTCGGCGGCGCGGGTCTCGCCGGCCTCTTTCCGCTTTTGGTCCGGCGCCCGGCGCAAAGGCGGATCGTCGTTGTCGCGCAACGGCATTAACGCATTTCCTCCACGGGCTCCACCCCGAAGACCGCAAGACCGGAGGCTATCACCAGCCCGACAGCGCGAACAAGCGCGAGGCGCGCCAAGCTCACTGCTTTGTCATCCGGCTGCAGGAAGCGCAGTTCGGCGGCGTCGTTGCCCTTGTTCCACAACGCGTGGAACGCCGAGGCGAGATCGTACATGTAGAACGCGAGACGATGCGGCTCGTGCGCCAGCGCCGCGCCTTCGACCGTGCGCGGCCACGACGCCATCAGGCGCAGGACGCCGATCTCGTCGGGATCGGTGAGACGCGACAGGTCCGCCGCCGCGAGGCCTTGGTCGGACAGGTCCGCGCCCGCGAACATTTCGGCGGCGTGGCGAAAGACACTGCGTCCGCGCGCATGAGCGTACTGCACGTAGAACACCGGGTTCTCGCGGGATTTCTCGGTGACCTTGGCGTAGTCGAAATCGAGCGGCGCGTCGTTCTTGCGGGTGAGCATGATAAAGCGCACGACGTCCTTGCCGACCTCGTCGATAAGGTCGCGCATCGTCACAAAGGTGCCGGCGCGCTTGGACATCTTCACCGGCTCGCCGTTGTTGAACACGCGGACCATCTGGGCGAGCAGCACATCGAGCTTGCCCTTGCCGTCGGAGATGGCCTTGAGGGCGGATTCCACGCGCTTCACGTAGCCGCCGTGGTCGGCGCCCCAGATGTTCACGAGGTCGTAGAACCCGCGATCCACCTTGTCCTTATGGTAGGCGATGTCGGCGGCGAAGTAGGTCCAGGCGCCGCTGGATTTTTTCAACGGGCGGTCGATCTCGTCTCCGAACTGCGTGGCTTTGAACAGAAGCTGCGGGCGCGGCTCGTAGTCGTCGGGCGTCTTGCCCTTCGGCGGCTCCAGCACACCCGTATACGTGAGCCCCTTGCCCGCAAGAAAGTCGAGGGCCGCGTCCACCTTACCGGCCTGGGTCAGGGCTTTTTCCGAGGTGAAGACATCGTGCCTGATGCCCATCGCGGCGAGGTCTTCTTTCACGATGCGCATCATGAATTCGACGGTGAAGTCGCGCAGCGGCGGAATCCATTGCGCGTCGTCGGTAACGTTGGCCCACTTATCCCCGTCGCGCTTGGCTAGAGCCTCGGCGCACGGGATCAGATATTCGCCGCCGTACTGGATCTCCTTGCGCTCAAGGGCGCCTTGCACATCCTCGGCGGTGATCTTGCCCAGGACTTGCAGATAGCGCATGCGCAGCGCGCGGGCGACGTTATCCACCTGCCCGCCTGCGTCGTTGATGTAATACTCCTTCGTCACCTTGTAGCCGGCTTTGGCCAAAAGGTTGGCGAGGGCGTCGCCGATAACGGCACCGCGGGCATGGCCGACGTGCATTGGCCCCGTCGGATTGGCGGAGACATATTCGACGTTCACCGGGACATTGCCGCCGATGGCGGCATCGCCATAGGCGACGCCTTCCCGCAATACATCGCGCAGCGCGGCGCGCCAAATGTCGTCGTTGATCTTGAGATTGATGAAGCCTGGGCCGGCGACGGCCGCGTCCGTGACATCCGGGAGTTTCTTCAGGCGCTCCACCAACAGATCGGCGAGCGCGCGCGGCGGCTTGCCGGCCGGCTTGGCGAGGATCATGGCGGCGTTGGTCGCGATATCGCCGTGGGCGGCTTCGCGCGGCGGTTCGGCGGCGACGCGGGTGAGATCGAGGCCGGCCGGAAGCGCGCCCTCGGCCATCAGTTCGCCGATGACGGAATCGATACGCGACTTAAAGGTCTGAAAGATGTTCATGGAGGTCTCCGGGCGCGGCCCGCCGGGTGGAGGCCGCAAAATGGGTGGTTAAGCGCCTGAATTCAATAGACTTAAACGACGAGGTCATCGCCCTCGTCGGTGTCCACCCTGAACGGTCTTGGCCAGCGCATAAAACATGGGCCCTCAATAACGGACGGGGCCCGGTTTGCAATGGAAATTCGCTATTTGAGCTTCCGGCGGAGGGCGTCGAAGAACAGTTCCGACTGCAAACGCTCCTGGACGCACTGGGCGGCGACGTGACCGGCGAGATTGGCCGAGACGGGCGCGAGCGGCACGCCGCTCGCGGCGGCGACGAGCTGAACCTGACACGCCCGCTCGAGATAGTAGAGGTCGTCGTAGCAGTAATCGATGCGCTGGCCGCAGACGATGACGCCGTGGTTGGCGAGAAACACGATATCGGCCGGGCCCATGGCCTTGGCGATGCGCTCGCCCTCGGAGTTATCGAGCGCCAGGCCGCTGTAGGTGTGATCGTAGGCCACCCGGCCATGGAAGCGCATGGCGTTCTGCGACAGCGCGGTTTCGAAGGGAATGCCCTTGGTGACCGAAAGCGCCGTGGCGTAGGTCATATGCGTGTGCATGACGCACGCCTTGCCGGCGATACGATGAACGGCGGCATGAATGAACATGGCCGTGGGCTCGACCTCGTGCCGCCCCTCAAGCTTCCGTCCAGCACCATCGACAAGAAGGATGTCGCCCGCGCCGATCTCGCTCCAATGCAGCCCGCGCGGATTGATCAGGAAACGGTCGCTGCCGTCCGGCAGAGAGATGCTGAAGTGATTGCAGACGCCTTCTGAGAGTCCGTGGTGATCCGCGGCGCGCAAGGCCACGGCGAGATCCGCCCTAAGGCGGCAAACTTCAGGATCGCCAAACGAAAGCGCAGCCAAAACGTCCGAACCTCAGGCTTTATCCGCGTTGTACTTCTGGTGGATCTCGGCCCACATCTTGGCATCGGCGATGGCGAGCGACGCTTCGCGCGGGACGGTGGGAAGACCGGAGATCTTGCCGTCCTTGAGCAGCGCGGTCATCGCGGCGTGCGATGCGCCGAGGGCATAGGGTTCAATCGCGAAGGCCGGAACCTTCACGCCGTTGGCCGCTTCCTCGGTCACGCTTGCCGGCCCCCCGGTCGAGAACAACGGCCGGCCCGTGGTCTGCGCGACTTTCTTCTTCTGCTCGAGCGACGCGCCGGAGACGAAGATGAGTTCGGCGCCCGCGTCAGCGTAGGCTTTCACCCGTTCGAGGATCTGATCGAAGCTCTCGCCCTTCCCGAGCCCGTCGGTTCGCGCGAGCACAAGCGGTCCGGTAGCCCCGCCGGCGTCGCGCGCCGCTTTGATCTTATCGACATGCACGGCCAGCGGGACCATCTGGCCCTCGGGACGTCCGGGCACATGCTTCGCGCCGGTGAGGTCCTCGAGCAACACGCAGGCCACGCTGCCGCGCGCGTAGCGTTTCATGGCGCGGTAGACGTTCATGGGATTGCCGCCGCCGTCATCGGCATCGGCAATGAGCGGCGTTTCGAGAGCCTGGGCCATGCGCACGGCGAGTTCGACCAGTTCGGAGATCGTCGCCATGCCGTAGTCGCCCATGCCGTACATGCCGCTGGACGTGGCGCTGCCGCCGATGGTGATGACCTTAAAGCCCATGAACTGCGCGAGCTTCGCCGAGGCGACGTCATAGACAATCGGCGCCGGAAGCGGATCGGCGCCCTTGAGCAAGGCGCGGAGTTTATCGCCTTGAGATGAGGGCACCGGGGGCGCCGCCGCCGCCGCGGCTCCCGAGGGCACCGCCGCAGTGGCTGCAATCGCCGCGATCCCCGCCGCCGCGCCGAAAAACTCGCGCCGCGATGCGCCTGATTCGTCCTGAGACATTGTGCCCTCCCCTAATGGCCGTCTGTCGTATGTGATGATCGGCGCGGCGCTTTCCGCCGGCGTCGCGGGGGGGGCCCGCCCCCCCCCCGGGGGGAGGGAAGAGAGCCCCCCCCCCACACC
Organism: Rhodospirillaceae bacterium; assembly: GCA_041905525.1. Classification (GTDB taxonomy): domain Bacteria; phylum Pseudomonadota; class Alphaproteobacteria; order Rhodospirillales; family Rhodospirillaceae; genus SHVO01. The sequence continues at coordinate 4,831 of JAYRKY010000037.1, read as the reverse complement.
CCCCCCACCCCGACCGCCCCCCCCCCCCCCCCCCCGCGC
>JAYRKY010000037.1:0-4782 GCA_041905525.1 Rhodospirillaceae bacterium | reverse complement strand
GGCCTACCGGCCGCCCGCGTTGTCGAAGTAATCGTCGCGCAGCCAGAACGCACGGAAGCCGTTACGGCCACCGCCGAACTCGCCGTTCGAGTTGCCGGTGTAGTCGCCGGGCTGTTTGTCGCGATAGTGGGTGTAAACCGGAATCCCGCGATAAGCCCACACGCGCAGTGCGCCCTTCTGCCCGTCGGCCGCGACATGCCCCGTCATCGGGTCGATGTTCATCACGGTCCAGGTGCGGTTCGGGCTCTTGGCGTCGGCGGCCGCGACGACATACGGCCAGTCGCGCAGGCAGCGTTCGACTTTGCCGCCGCCGCAGATCGCCAACCGATACGACTGCGGCGAGTCCGGGAAAGAGCAATCCAACTGATCGGCGGAGTCATCGCCGCAGTTATAAGTGTAAATGGTCATGCCCTTTGCGTCGGCGAGGACGATGCCGATGTCGGTGTCCTGCTCGGTGAATTCCTTCGGAGGCGACGGCGCCGTCTGGGTGTAAGCGACGCGCCAGCCCGGGACGTCACCGCCCTGCAGACTGCTGGTCTCGGTGTCGAGGACGTAGGTATAGAGCGGCTTCTTGCGGAACGCCCACTGACGGACACCCGGCGAGCGCTCGAACACGCTCCATTCGCCTTGCGAGACCGCCGACTGCGGTGCAATCACCGGCTTCCAGGTTTTGAGGCAGGTGGCGTCGCAATTGGACTTATTCGGTCCATCGCGATCGGAGGTGTAAATCGAGAAATATTTGTCCGTGAGCAACTGGCGGCCCGTCGCGACGGTGTTGATGGCGAATCCCGGCGGCACAGCCGGCGGCGGGGTCGCGACCTTGCGGTGCGCCGGCACTTCGGCCGCGCCGCCCATGTCTCGGGTCGTGGCGCCGAGCACGTCACCGGGGAGCTTGTCGCGGTTCGAGGTGTAGAGCGCGTGTTCGTCGTAGGCCCACTGCTTGCGGCCATCCTTGCGCGTGATGACGGTGAACGCGCCGACAGGCTTCGCGTCGTCCGCGGCCAGCACCGGCGGCCAGGTTTCGGCGCAGGACAGGCGCTTGTCGAGTTCCGGAAGTTCGAGGCCCGGCGGATACGGACTCATGAGGCCGGCGGTCTTCGTCGTCTTCTCGTCGGTGCAGGCCGAGGTGTTGGCGGCATCGCCCGTCACGCCGTTCCGCATGGTGCGGTGAGGCCAGTAATAGAGCGTCATGCCCTTGGGATCGGCGAACACGGGACCTTCCACCTCGCTTTGCTCGATCCGGAAGCCCGGAGGCATCGGGACCACCGCCGCGGTCTCCCGCATCGGTTCGGCGGCTACGGCAGCGCCGGCAAAGAAGGTTCCGGCCGCGATCAGGCCGATGGACAGGATGTGACGCATTCGCTCGTTCCTCGAAAAGTCGGATCTCGAAAAGTCTGGAGGGTGCAATCGTACACGAAGGAGGGCTTGGCGGCCCAGCCCCTTAAGTGCCGCAAAATGTTTGATGTACAGCCTGCTCGGGTCTCGGCGGCAGGCGGTAGGTCTCGCACCCAGGCTGGTCGTCGAAGGGCCGGGTGATGACCTCCAGGAGACGCTCGAAGGGGGCGAAGTCCCCTTCCCCCACGGCGGCGGCAATGACCTCTTCCACAAGATGGTTGCGGGGGATGAAGGCCGGGTTGACGGCAAGCAGGCCGGCCGGATCGCGCAGCCGCGCGCGCCATGCGGGCAGCCAGGCGTCGAGCGCCGCCGAATCCTTGAACAGGGCCCTCACCTCGCCGTCCTTGCCCGGTTGTGCGGCGGCTTCGGCGAGCGTGCGGAAACAGAGCGTGAAATCCGCCCCGTTCTCCGCCATGAGCCGGGTCATTTCCAGCGCCAGCGCAATATCCTCCGCGCCGTCGGCAAGCCCCAGTTTGCGCACCAGGCCCGCGCGGTAGGCCGCCTCGAACGTGGGACCAAAGGCGGACATCGCCTCCTCCGCCTCGCGGATCGCGGCCTCCTCGCTCTCCGCCAAAAGCGGGACGAGCGTCTCGGCAAGGCAGACGAGATTCCAATGACCGATCGTGGGCTGATTGGAGTATGCGTAGCGGCCGCGCGTATCGATCGAACTGTAAACCTGATGCGGATTGTAGAAATCCATGAAGGCACAGGGTCCGAAGTCGATGGTCTCGCCGGAGATCGTCATGTTGTCGGTGTTCATCACGCCGTGGATGAACCCGACGAGCAACCACTTGGCGATGAGATTTGCCTGCGCCGCGATTACGGCATCGAAAAAAGCGCGATAGCGATTGGACGCGTCGCGGCAGTGGGGATAGTGCCGGGCAATGGCGTAGTCCGCGAGTGTGCGCAGACCTTCGGCATCGCGGCGCGCGGCGAAATACTCGAAGGTACCCACCCGAATGTGGCTGGCCGCGACACGGACAAGCACCGCGCCGGGCAGCGGCCCTTCCCGAAAAACCTGCTCGCCGGTCGCAACCGCCGCAAGCGTTCGCGTTGTCGGGACCCCGAGTGCGGCCATCGCTTCGCTGATGATGTACTCGCGCAGCACCGGACCGAGCGCCGCGCGTCCGTCGCCGCGTCGCGAGAAACGAGTTTGACCAGCGCCTTTCAGATGCAGATCCCGGCGATGCCCGCGGGCATCGATGATCTCGCCGATCAGAATGGCGCGGCCGTCTCCCAGTTGAGGAACGAAGTTTCCGAATTGATGACCCGCGTAGGCCATGGCAAGGGGCTCGGAGCCCGGCGCGACGGTGTGGCCCGCGAATATGGACGCCGCCGTCTCCGTTTTCAGCTGGGCGGGATCGAGGCCAAGGTCGCCAGAGAGCGCTTCGTTCAGCCGAATAAGACGCGGCCGCGCAACCGGGGTCGGGTCGATACGCTGGTAGAAGCGCTCGGGCAACCGAGCGTAACTATTGTCGAAGGCAAAAAGCGGGGCGGATTCCGGCGAGGTCATAGCTCCCTGCTTAACACACGAACGCCGAGATTGCCCAACCCGGCCGTCGCATCAAGGGTCTCGTCGGACAAGAGGTCGTGCCAGTCCTCACGCGGCAGGCCATCGGGCAGTTCGACCGCGAACGAAGCCGCGGCAAACCCTCCGCGTGAGGGGAAGCGCCCCGCGACCACGCACAGAAGCGCTCCTTCGTGACGGCGTAAGAAGGCGATGGCGCGGTCGGCGTCTTCGCCACTGACCGTCAGCGGCTCGTAGCTTCCCTCTGCGAACAGGGCCGGACGCAAGCGGCGAAGCGCCAACAGGCGATAGATGGCGGCAAGCTTGAACCCCGCGCCCGGCCAATCGTCCATCAGCACCGCCGGAGACAAGGTCCGGGTTTCGATCTCCCCAAGCATCGCCCGGCGGCGCGCATAATCGACCGGGCGCCGGTTGTCCGGGTCGACCAAAGACAGGTCCCAGAGTTCGCTTCCTTGATAGAGATCGGGGATGCCGGGCACCGTCAGCTTCAACACCGTTTGCACCAGTGTGTTATGGGCACCCCAGCGCGCGATCTGTTCCAAGAACGGTCCAAAGCTCTCGCGGAACCCTGCGCCTTGATCGACGGCGAGCGCGTCTTGAATGAAGGTTTTGACCGCGCCCTCGTACGCGTCGTTCGGCTCTCCCCAGCCACTGTGCTGTTTGGCCTCGCGAACGCCCTTAATCATCGCGGCGGTGATCCGCTGGATATACGCCTGGTGAACTTCTCCGCCCCAGCCGCCGAGAAGTTCCGCCGGCCAAGTCGACACCAGCAATTGATAGAAGGCGTATTCGTCACGGCGGTCGGGAGGAGCCCGGCCTTCGACATCTCCGCGGCGGGCCCGCAGAATGCGGCTCCAGAGCGCGACGTGGCGGGTCCATTCGTCGCCAATCTCGGAAAGGACCGCAAGCCTTGCGCGCGCATCCTCGCCGCGCTTGGTGTCGTGGGTCGATGTCGCCAGCAGCGCACGCGGCCAAGCGGCGGCACGTTGGCTATTCGCTTTGTGGAAGGCCGCGGGCGTCACGCCAAATTGTTCTGGCGATCCGCCAACTTCGTTGAGCGCGAGGAAGCGCGCGTTGCGATAGAAGGCGGTGTCTTCGAGCGACTTTGCCATCACCGGCCCGCTGTACTACTGTACCTTCATCGCGCAGCGCAGCACCGCGTAACGACTGACGCCGTCCAACTCACCGAGCAACAATCGTTCGATGAAATCGAACACCGTGGGATCAAGAACGTTTTCCCGTTTGCGCGCCACCGACACAGCCCAGGCAATGTCCCTGCAGTCAGACTCCTCCGGCTTTCCGTCGTCATCCAAGTACGTGCGGTAGACGGGAAAACACGCCAGCACTTCCTTCAAGGCGCGGCGAAGAAGATTGCGAGTATAGTCGGCGGTGCGTGGATTTCGCGCCGCAACGGCGGCGATGTCACGGGCCAGCATGTGAAGCTCGCTCGCGAGTTCATTTTCCATGATGCGATGTTTTGCCTCACGGGCGGTTTCAGCAAACGGTGTAAGGTCGCCGGTGAAGCTCTCGTAAAATGACGTCAATGTGTCCTGACCGGCGGGATCAACCAGGAGGCCGGTCACGACATTCGCAAACTCATACCCGGTGGTGCCGTCGACGGGCCAGTCCGCGCGGAGGGACTCATGGCCCGCCAAAATCTTCTCCACGACCAAGAGTCCCTCTGACCCCAGACGCCCGCGCACGCGGTGAAGGTACGTTCTTGGATCTAAAAGACCGTCGATATGATCAATGCGAAGCCCCGTGATGCCGCCCCTCTCCACAAGGTCGAAAATGACGCGATGCGTTTCTTCAAAGACCTCGTCCAGTTCCGTGCGGAGGCCGGCGAGTTCATTGACATT
>JAYRKY010000036.1:22318-24837 GCA_041905525.1 Rhodospirillaceae bacterium | reverse complement strand
GGCCCGCCGGAGGACGGAACTTCTCGGGAGCCGGCACACGTGGTGCGAGACGCGTTTCCTCCAGCGATCCTCCTCGGCGCAGGCCTTCTCCTGGCCACCACCCTGGGCGGTGTGGGTTTCATCCAATATCAAAAGCTGAATGGCCCGCCGGTCGCAGTCGATCTGGCGCGGGGTGCCACGGTCGTCGAGCGGAAGTTTTTGCGGTTTGTCGATCTGGGAGACGGCACCGGCCGCTTCCAGGGCGGCGTGCGCGTCTACGACGCCAGCACCAGCCAAGAATTGAAGCCGCTTGCGGCCAACGAAGGTTTTGTCCGCGCCATCTTGAACGGTCTGGCCTTCGAGCGCCTGAAGATGGCCAACACCGCGACGCCGGAACTCGAACTCACGGCCTGGAGCGACAACCGCCTTACGCTCTCCGACCCGGTGACGGGACGTACCATCAACCTCGGCGATTTCGGTCCGGACAATAAGAAGACCTTCATCCGGTTCTTGACTGCGGACGGCGGAGTGCAATGAGCGGGCAGAGCCTCACCATCGCGTGCACCGTTGATGTTGAACAGACGGCGTCGGACTTCTTCGCGCACGTGGAGCTGGAGGGCGACGTCATTCTAAATCCGGGCGACGAAGTGACTGTGAACGGTCCGCCGATGATGATCCGCTTCGGCGATACCTTTATCGAGCACCGTACCGCGACGATCCGCCGCGCCAACGCTTGGCGGCAGACCTGGACGCGCGCCACGTCGATCTTCGGCCTATTTCATCTTTTCGATGTCAGCTTCACATCCTAGGAGGCTCTCGTGAATCATGTCTCGCCCCCCGATACCACTGCCCTCGCGCTGCGCGACACCGTGCTGTCGCCGCGCTTCTACACCACAGATTTCGAGGCTTTGGACGAGATCAATGTCGAGCCGGTCCGTGCCGAGTGGGATGCCCTGATGGCGGACATGGAGAGCGATCCCAATCGCAATCACTTCAAGCGTGCCGGCCATTTCGACAACCGCCTGGAAGACCTTCCGGAAGACCTGCGCGAGGAGTTCGTAGACTTCCTCGTCAGCTCGGTCACATCGGAATTCTCAGGCTGTGTGCTTTACGCGGAAATCGCTAAGCGTGCGAAAAACCCTGACGTCATCAAGCTTTTCAAGTTCCTGGCCCGCGATGAGTCGCGCCACGCCGGTTTCATCAACGAAGCGCTGAAGGACTTTGGGATCGGGGTCGATCTTAGTTTCCTGACGAAGGCGAAGGCCTACACCTATTTCAAGCCCAAATACATCTTCTACGCTGTCTACCTGTCCGAGAAGATCGGCTACGCACGCTATATCGCAATCTTCCGCCAGCTTGAGCGTCATCCGGAGTTCCGGTTTCACCCGATCTTCAATTGGTTCAAGAACTGGTGCAACGACGAGTTCACGCACGGCGAGGCCTTCGCGTTGCTGATGCGTGCGAACCCGCCGCTGCTGACCGGGCTCAACCGGCTGTGGATCCGCTTCTTCCTGCTGTCGGTTTACGCGACGATGTACGTGCGCGATCACACCCGGCCGGCTTTCCACCGCGCTCTCGGCCTCGATCCGACGACTTACGACTATCAGGTCTTCCGCATCTGTTCGGAAATCACCAAGCAGGTCTTCCCGTTGACGATCGACATCGACTCGCCGCGCTTCCGGCAGTTGATGGACAACATGCGGACCCTGTCGGAAGAAGTTCGCGCCAACAAAGAACGCGGCGGGCTCCTGTGGCCCGTCCGCCATGCCGCGTTGATCGCCCGCCTCGCCCTGACGTTCGCGGGATTGTTCTTCGTTCCCGTGCAGGAAAACGAGCTGCCGAACACGGTCCGGCTTTCGCCGGCGTGGTAGGCCGTTTCCGTGGGTGAACACGCGATCGCATTCGCGCTCGTCATTGCGGCCTGGTGGATCGGCACCGGGCTTCTGATCCTGTGCTGCGCGCAAAGCCGCACGGTATCGGTCGCGGGCGCGGCCGTGATCGCGGCGTTGTTCGGCGTCTCCCTGGCTGGAATTAGCTTTACGGCCGAGGCGGTCACCACACTGTCCGTGTATGGGGCGTTCGTCAGCGCCTTGTCCTTATGGGCCGGCGTTGAATATACCTTCCTCGCGGGCCTCATTACCGGACCGCACCGCGATCCTTGCCCGGAAGATGCCGGGGCATGGCAACGTTTCCGCCTCGCGGTTATGGCTCTGCTGTACCACGAGGTGCTGATTCTGGTATGCGCCGCGGCCGTCATTGCTTTGGCGTGGGGTTCCGAGAATCAAATCGGAGTCCTGACCTTCCTGATCCTGGCGGTGATGCGGATCAGCGCGAAACTCAACATCTTTGCGGGAGTGCCCTATTTCACCGACAGCTATATGCCGGTGAAGCTCTCCTACCTGAAAACCTATTATCGGCGCCGGAACGTGGGGCTGCTGTTCCTGACGACCATGACTGGTGCCATCGTCACGACGGGGATCGTTGGTCGGGCGGCGTACCTTGCTGAGGGGCCGCTGGCCATTGGCTTCTCCCTTCTCGCT
>JAYRKY010000036.1:0-22307 GCA_041905525.1 Rhodospirillaceae bacterium | reverse complement strand
ACCCTGCTGGCGCTTGCCATATTTGAGCACCTGTTCATGATCATGCCGTTCTCCGACGCCGTCTTCTGGCGGTGGGCACAGCGGCAAACCGGGAAACCGCCGGCGCAGAGCGCGAAGACGCCGGCGCTGCCCGTATGACACCGGACGAAGCCTTTCCGAACGCGGCTGCTCCTCGAAATCCAATACACCGTGGCTCCGTACCCGACCTCATTCCGGTCGTGTCGCCGGACGGTTCGCTGGTTCCCGGCGAAAAGCTGGATGTGCATCGTCAAGGTTTGCTTCACCTGGCCGTTTCCATCTTTGTCTTCGTGAAGGACCGCATCTTGATCCAGCGCCGGGCGGCGCGGAAATATCATTGCGGCGGGCTCTGGGCCAACAGCTGTTGCACTCATCCACATTGGGGTGAGGATGTCGCTCCGGCCGCCGCGCGGCGCTTGAAGGAGGAACTGGGCCTCAACGCTCCGCTCCGGCTTGGTGGCGCGCTCACCTACCGCGCCGACGTGGGCCAGGGGCTCGTCGAACATGAGCGCGTGCAGGCCTATTACAGTGTCCTCGACCTGCAGGATCTGACGCTGGACCCCAACCCGGCTGAAGTTTCCGGCATCCGTCTCATCCCGGTGGACCAGTTGCGGACCGAGGCGAAGAGCCAGCCTGCCAAATTCGCGCCCTGGCTCCTCATCTATCTCGACCGCTGGAGCGAGTTGCGCCTGCCGTATTGATGGCAGCGCGATACCCCCTCCGCATCTCCGACTTTATCCGCATAAAAAAAGAGCCCCGGCCTGGAGACTAGGCCGAGGCTCTCTATTGATAGCGCGTTACAGTTGGAGGATCACTCCGTCGCGTTGAACTGCGGTGCGCTATACATCTCAGGCGTCGCGTAGTGATGGACGATGGCCCAGTCATGCCATTGATCGACCACCGTTCCGGTGAGCAGGATTCCGATCCCGCCCGTGAGCGGTGTCAGGACTGCGAACCACCACGCCCAGCGGTGAATGGATTCCGCCGTCGCGTTAAAGCCCATCGTCCAGCGCCAGAACAGAGCTCCACGTTCCAAAGCGGTGCCGCGGTCGACGATGTGGTCGAGCTCGCGGTCGCCGCCGTAACGCATGACCGAGAGGATGGTGGCGCCGTGCATGGCGAACAGGAGCGCCGATCCGTAGAGGAAGGCGATCGAGAGCGCATGGAACGGGTTGTAGAAGAGGTTTCCGTGCAGCAGCGACAGGTTATTGGTCCAGTCGAGGTGCGGGAAAATCCCGAACGGCACCGCTTCGCTCCACTTGCCCATCATGATCGGACGGAACAAGCCGAGGACGAGGTACAGCCAGATCGCCGAGGCGAACGCCCATGCGACATGGGTGCCCATGCCCAAGGAGCGGGCCCGGCGGTAAGTGCGCAACCACCACAGGAGGATGGAGGCGGTGAGGAAGAAGCCCGCAAGCTGCCACCAACCGCCTTCATTGAGCGGAGCCAGCGACAAACCATGCTCCGGTCCGGGCGGCGTCAGAGCCAACCAGGGCAAGTGCACGATGAACTTGATCGGATCCCAACCGACGGAAGCCCACATATTGAGTCCGATTATCTCGATGGCGATGAAGCCACAGAGCAGGGACGCAATACCGAGGAACCCGAGGTAGATGGGGCCGATCTGGGCATTCCCGAACCGTCCGATGAGGTGGACGAAGGTCGGCGTAAAGTCGCGGGCGTCATCGGCGGCGGGCAGAGCGATGCCCGCTTCCGGTGTTCCGCGCACCTGTACTTGGGTGAAGAAGTTTTGATAGCGCGCCATATGACACTCCCCTTAGAGGCCTGGGCCGGCGTACGGCGTCGGCAACGGTGCCCCGCCCGCCACGAAGTTCCACAGCGGCGCCCACCACTGTTCCCACGTTTCCGTCCAGAACGGACCTGCGATCACGATGCAGACCGCGCTGAAGAACACGGCCGCAAGGGCAAGGAACAAGCCGAGACGGTGAATACCGATAGGCCCGATCGAATAGCCGATGAAGTCGCGGAAGAACGTGTCCTCATGCTCGGCGGTCTTCATCACCTGGCCCGCCGGCGGGTTCGCCGCCGAGAGCACGGTGCCGCCGTGGAGCGCCAGCGCGAGACATGTCGTGAAGAAGAACGTGATCGCGATCATGTGCGCCGGGTTGTAATGGAAGTTCCCGAATTGGTATCCGGTGGTCGAGACCCAATCGAGATGCGTGAAGATCCCGTAGGGGAAGCCATGTCCCCACGCGCCCAGAAGAACCGGGCGGATCACCACAAGGGTGAAATACGCGAAAATCGCGAAACTGAAGGCGAAGGGCACATGGTACCCGATGCCCAGTTTACGACAGATTTCCACCTCGCGCAGCGCCCATGACCCGAAGGACAAAAGCGCGCAGAAGGTGATGATTTGCCAAAGTCCGCCCTGGGCCATCGGCGCCAGGCTCAGACCATAGGAAACCGCGGGAGGGTTGATCGAAATCAGGAAGGGATTCCACTGACCCTGTAAAGCGGCTCCGTAAACTATCAGGGCCGTTCCCAGCGAGGCGAAAACGGCGGTCGTAACGCCGAAAAAGCCCACATAGAAGGGTCCCATCCAATAGTCGAAGAGGTCACCTCCGATAAGAGTCCCACCCCTGACGCGATACTTCCGTTCGAAACTTAGAAGTGCCATCACTCCCCCCTGGCAAAAGGTTGCTTGCCGATAAGCTTGCCGTGACGACGGCAGTGGCGACCGATTTTGTCGGCCACCGCCTGCCGTCGCTACACAACGTCTTCGGGCTTGAGCGTTAGCTCAAGCTCGTCGACATCGAGATTTCGGCCGCCTGATTCGCGCGCGGACCTTCGATCCAGTTGAAGCGATTGGTGCTCAACAGGATGAAGTGAATCAGCAGGGCCAGCACAAACAGGAAGATCGACAACGCCACGAGAGCGCGGCGCGGATCGAATAAGGTCCATAATCTCCACATATGGTAATCCCCCCGTTATGCGATGAGCTGAGTCAACAGCTGGGCAACGTGCGTGCCCGTCTGCAGCTCAGAGTAGCCGTTAGGTCCTGGCAGCCACGGGCGCCACATCCACACGAGCACATGCGCCACTACCGCGATCAGCGTGAACAGCACAAAGCTCGTAATAAAGATGGAGTGGAACTCCTTGGCTTCCTTCTCTGTAAGTCCGGAGAAGGTCCCGGTTCGATCATCTCTCTCAGCCATTTGAATACCTCCAAAAAGGCCTTCCAATTCCGGGGCTCGCCTCCCGGTCGTTTTCGACGCAGGTGTTGCGCCGACTCGTAGCCCGGCGTGAACCGGGCAATCTCACGTCGAACCTACGCGGCGTGCACCATCGCGCGCGCGCCTTGTACGGTCCTGAATCTCTTCTCTGTCACCGAGGTCTCGCCCGCCTCGCGTGCCGCGCGCTCAGCGGCATCCCGCAAGCGCTTCGCGGCCGATATGCGAACAAGAACCGGTTCGGCTTCGACAACCTCATCGAGCGCCGACTTCGCATCGGCGTCCCACGGCAACTCGACATGGAGCCTGCTCGGCGTCGGCTCGGCTTTATCCAATTGGCTCGCCAGCGGGATCATGTGGAACAGCGCATCGAACAGCGCATTGCACACTTTCTGAACGATATAGGTGGCTCCGGCATAACCCATGAACGGCGTACCGGTATGGCGCCGGATGATGGCCCCCGGGAACGACGCCGGCACATAGATCGTGCGCGCGCCTGTTTCGGCAAGGTACATGCGCTCATTGACGCTGCCGAACAGCACCAAGGGCGGGGTCTTGCGGATTGCGTCCGAGACCGCCTGGTTGTCGGGCTTGACCCCCGCGGTGCGGGCGAAAGCGAAGTTGCACGGCAGACCCATGTCGACTTCGAGGAAATGGCGAAGGCCGCGGGCGTAGGTTTCGCTGGCGACGACGGCGAAGCTTGCCGTGCCGAAGAAGTCTTGCGTGACCGAGCGCCACAGATCCCAAAGCGGCTTGAGCGTGACGTGCTTTTCACGCTCGATGAACGGTTCCGGATCGACGCCGCACAGCTCGCCAAGCTTGCGTAGGAATTTTGTCGTCGACGTCATGCCGAAGGGCGCTTGCAAGTACGGCCGTTCGAGCGTCTCGCAGAGGTTGCGCCCGAACTCGCGGTACATACACACATTCACTTCGGCGTCACCAAGCTTCCTGATGTCCGCGAGATGGCTTCCCAGCGGGAACACCATATTGACGCGACACCCAATGCCTTCGATGAGACGCCGGATTTCGGCAAGGTCCGAGGCCGAGTTGAAGACCCCGTACATGGGGCCGATGATATTCACCAGCGGCGCGTCGCCGTCTTTGCGGGCCTTCGGCTTTCCGACTTTCTTGGAGCCGAATTGTGTCCACAGCCACGTCAAGGCGCGGTCGGCGCTCTGCCATTGGTCTTCATCGATTGTGCGCGGCAGGAACCGGTTGATGCTGGTTCCCTCTGGCGTCACGCCGCCGCCGATCATTTCGGCAATGGAACCCGTGACAACCACCGAAGGAAGCGTCGGATCCAGCGTTCCCCAGGCGCGTTTCATAGCGCCTTCGGTCCCTGTTTTTCCGAGCTCTTCTTCGCCCAGCCCCGTGACGACGATCGGCAACTCGTGCGGCGGCAATCCGTCGGTGTAATGAAGCACCGACGTGACCGGCAGATTTTCGCAACCGACAGGGCCGTCGATAATGACCTGCAGCCCCTTCACCGCGGTGAAGGCATAGACCGCGCCCCAGTATCCGCCCGCTCTATCGTGATCGAGGATCAGCATCCGACAGCCTCCTCGCTCTTGCGCAGGGCGGCTTGCTGTTTCGCGTACTTCGCGCTGAACTCGGGACGGTCTTGCGGAGTCTCGGCCCACACGCCGGCCGTATATCCGTCACCCACGCCGTCGAAGAACTCTTTCATCGCATCGAAGCGATGCTTGCCGGCCATGGCGGTCGTGATGACCTTCGCCAGCGACCCGGCGCCCGCGACGCCCATCAGCGGCCGAGCGGAGATCAAATTCGTAAAGTACATCGCGGGGATCGCGCGCTGCTTCGCGTGCTGAACGACAGGCGTGGTTCCGATCGCGAGGTCAGGCGAAAATTCTTCGACCGCGGCAATGTCCTGCTCAAGCGATGCGCGGAAGCGTACGTCGACGCCGCGCTCTTCGAGCCACGCTTTGTCGGGCGCAGACCATGGGGTTTGCGGGCAGGCGGTTCCCACATAAGGAACGTTGGCGCCACTCTCGATCAGAAGGCGCGCTACAAGGAGCTCCGAGCCTTCGTAACCCGACACGGTGATACGGCCTTTGATCGGCGTTGCAGCCAAGGCGCCGCGAATGGCGCCAAGCACCGAATTCTTCGCCAAGGCAATCTGCGCCTTCGACGCGCCGACCGAGGCGCCAACGGCTTCCAGCCATGCCGCGGTGCCGTCGCAGCCAACGGGGGCAGACGGGATAACCGCGCGGCCCGCCGCCTCGAATTCACGGACGGAGGCTTTGTAGAAGGGATGGATCGCAGCCACGGCGGCGCAGTCCAGAGCCGCGTAGAGTTCACGCCACTCGCGTGTCGGAACAACGGGGCCGACCGCGAGATTGAGCGGCGCGAGCATCATGCCAATGCCAATCGGATCGGCGGGGAACATCTCACCAAGCAATGTGATCGTCGGCAGTTGTTCGCGCTTTTGCGGCGCTGCGACAGGGCCGGCCGCGGCTTCGTTGCGCGCATACTTCAGCATCGCCGCGGCAAGGACATCCTTCGCTTCGGCATGGGTCGGCACGCCAAAGCCGGGGACGTCGATCCCGACGATACGCACGCCGTTGATCTCTTTCGGCAGTAATTGGAGCGGCACCCCCGAGGCGGTGGGGACGCAGAGATTGGTTATGATGACGGTGTCGTACAGAGCCGGATCCGCCGTCTTGTAAACAGCGTCACGGATATCCTCAAACAACTTGCCGGTGACCAAGGTCTCGGAGTTGAACGGCACATACCCCACGCTGCGGCGCGCGCCGTAGAAGTGAGAGGTAAACGTCAATCCGTACACGCAGCACGCCGAACCGGAGAGGATGGTGGCGGTACGCTTCATCCGCAAACCGACGCGCAGTGACCCGAATGCGGGACACATGCTCTGCGGCTGGTCGTGCGGGCCCTTCGGATAGTCAGCCGCATACTGGGCCAGGAGTTCCGACTTGCCCGCGGCGGCGGCCGACGCGCGCATGCGTTCCGCTCCGGAATGACAAGCGCCCGCTTCAGCCGCAACACCCGCGGACGCGACCCCGGACGCAGCTTGAACAGCCGCGTTCGACAACGGCGCCTGACCGGCGTCGTCGTAGATCACTTCGGACTCTTGGGTGAGGCTTTGCGCCATTCGCTTGCCTAGACCTCGTCGTAAATGACTTCGAGCGACTTGCGCTCGACATAGGTTGTGCCGCGCATGTCCGCCTGGGTCGCAGGCTCCAGCTGCACGCCGGCGCCCACCACATCGGCCGCAAAAAGGCCAAGCAGCTCGTCGGAGGTCAGCGGCTTCGGGCGAACCGGAGGCGCGCCCGCGACATTCGCGGCCAGCTCCTCGAACAGAGCGCCCCAACGGCCACCGGGCTCGCCGATGATCTGATAGTTCGCAGACTTCCGCCGGATGTCTTCGTCCGCGGGAATGGCCGCGAGCACCGGAATGCCGGCGGCCTTGGCGAAGGCGTGCGCTTCGCCGGTGCCGTCGTCCTTGTTGATGACCATGCCGGCGACGCCGACGTTTCCGCCCAGCTTGCGGAAATATTCGACCGCGGAGCAGACGTTATTGGCGACATAAAGGGATTGGAGATCGTTCGACCCGACGACGATGACTTTTTGGCACATGTCACGCGCAATCGGCAGGCCGAAGCCCCCGCACACAACGTCGCCCAGAAAGTCGAGCAGAACGAAATCGAAGCCCCATTCGTGGAAGCCCAACTTCTCCAGGAGTTCGAAGCCGTGGATGATGCCGCGCCCACCGCAGCCACGTCCCACTTCCGGCCCACCGAGTTCCATGGCGAACACGCCGCCGCGCTTGAAGCAGACGTCTTCGATTCTAACGTCTTCACCGGCGAGCTTCTTCTTGCTCGAAGTTTCGATGATCGTGGGGCAGGACTTGCCGCCGAACAGCAGAGAAGTGGTGTCGCTCTTCGGGTCGCAGCCGATCAGGAGCACGCGCTTGCCTTGTTGCGCCAGCATGTAGCTCAGGTTGGAGAGCGCAAAACTCTTGCCGCTCCCGCCCTTCCCGTAGATCGCGATGATCTGCGTGGTCTTGGTGACCGGGCCGGTATGCACGCCCGGCGGCTCCATCGCCGCTTCCTTCCTCAGGTGGTTCTGGTCGGTGACGGCGTTCATGAGAGATCCTTCCAACTCAGAACCATCTTCAGACACGCAGCGTCCGAGAAGGCGGTCCGATAAGCCTCGTTCGCACCGCCGGCGGAGCGGCGGTGAGAAATGAGATCGCCGAGCGACAGCGCCCCGCGTTCCGAAGCGTCGATCACATAGGCGAGGTCTTCCGGTTTCCATTCCGCGGCGACTCGCATGCGCGCTTCGCGCATGAACGCGGGCGGGAACCTGAAATGCAGCGGATTCTCGTAAAAGCCCGCGAGAACGATTTCGCCGCCACGGCGCAGGCGGGCAATTGCGACATCGAGCACATCGGCGTCGCCGCTGACATCGAAGATAGAGCCGTAATCCGTGCGCTTGTCTTCCGCTGGATCGACAACTGAATACCCGTGCGCTCCATCGCGCCGGCTGGCGTTGATTTCCCAGACGGTCGGGGGCGCATGGCCGGCACAGATCGTGAGGCGCGCAAGGAGGCGTCCAAGCACGCCGTGACCGATGATGAGTTCAGGAGGTTGCGCGCCCAGCGCAAGCGCATGGCGCGCCGTCGCTGCAAGGGCGAGCAGAACCGCGCTTTCGTCCGTATCGTCGGCGACTTTCACCGCGCGCGCGCTGGGAACGACCAGACGTTTGGCGGTCGCGCCGAACAGTCCGCGGGCATCGCGATAACAGGACGCCCCGCCGACGAACACCCGCTCGCCGATCCGCCGGCGCGCGTTGGCGCCAGCATCAACAATTACGCCGACCGATTCATAGCCTGGGACCAGGGGATAGCCAAAGCCGGGGAAGTGCGGCATGCGCCCGTTCCAGAGCAGGCGCTCGGTGCCCGTACTGATCCCGCTCCACTCAACGTCGACCGTCACGTCGTCGCGGCCGGCCGCGACAACGTCAAGCGCCCGCACGGCAAACCGCGCCCGCGCAACCAGGCCGACCGCGATTGTGTCCGCGTAGGTCATATCCACCCTTTGGCGACGATTTTCGGCCTACCGAGGTCCTCGGCGGCTGAACCGTCTATGTGTAATGTGAACTTGACGGTTTAAAATGTCAATTTTAATGAACAGTCCGGCCCGAATCATTTAGTTGCGATAACTAATTGAACAATAAGCGGATTTTTTGACTGGACTGTTTTGAAGCTCCGGAACCCGGCGTCGCGGAGGTATTTGCCGAGTTCAACCGGGCTACGAGCCCGTCCCTGGCCCATTCCCCCCAGATAAAGCCCGAAATAGGCGTCGGCGATGCGCTCGCCGCCGGGCGTTCCGGCCATCGGTTCGGCGATGACGAGCGTTCCGCCGGGCTTAAGCGCCCGCGCTGCGCGTAAGAGAATCTTGCGCACCGCGTCATCCCCATGATCGTGCAGTATTCTCACTAAAGTCGCGATATCCGCGCCCATCGGCAGCTCGTCGTCGAAGAAACTCCCCTCATGCACAAGAGTCCGGCTCCCGAGGCCTTCCTGCGCGAGATTCGAGGCCGCGATTTTTGCGACGGCCGGCAGATCGAAGAGCGCGAGCGTTAGCGTGGGGTGGCGCCGTCCAGCGGCTGCAAGGAAGGCGCCCGCGCCGCCGCCAATGTCCAAGAGGAGCCGATGCTGTCCGAAGTCGTAGGCGTCGAGCACAAGCGCAGAAATCATCGCCTGGCTCTTCGCCATGAGAGCCGAGTACTGCGCCACGCGGTCGAGCGCGAGGGCTTTCGGGTCGGAGTCGCCGCCGTAGCCCCAATACGTCCCAAGATGTGTGCGCTCGGGATTTCCGCGTAATACGGCGATCGGATCGGCGAGATCGGCGTAGAGCATGCGGTGGTGTTCGATGATGGAGACAAGGCCCGCATTACCGCGTAGCGCCGCGCCTAGCGTGCCGAGCGTGTACAGATCTGCGCCGAGATGTTCGGTCAGACGCAGCGCTGCCGCCGCCCGAAGCAAGCGCTCCATCGCGTCGGGGGACAGGTCACTCTCCTTCGCCAATGATGCGACTGTGCGTGGACCATCGGCGAGTGCGGCAAAGAGGTCGAGTCGGACGCACGCATCCAGGATCTGCGAGTAGACGAAGCCGGCGACGATGTCGAAAAGCGCCGCTGTCTCGCGCCGTACGATGCGCCGCACGAACGGAAGCTGCGCCGAAAACCTCTGAAATCGGGGGTTTTCGATGAGCCGGTTGCGCAAACCGACCCAGCGCGCGCGCAGCCCGCCAGGGCCGGCCGAAGGCGACACGGACGTGGTTTCGGTCATAACGACGGATTAAGCAGCGAAGCGCGCCAGATTCTTTGGCGTGAGGCGCATCGCTTGAGCGCGCACCATTTCGCGCAGTTCCGCTTCTCCGCGGCACTTCGGGATTGACGCAATCGCATCGTCCACCAGGGATTTCAGCTTCGCCACGGCGCCCGCGACTCCAAGTTCAGTCACCGCGCTCGGACGTCCCAGCGCCGCGTCACGACCTACGGGCTTGTCCGCGTCCGCCGCGTCCGTGACGGCGTCCAAGAGATCGTCCGCGACCTGATAGGCTTCGCCGAGTCGATGTCCCAGCATGCGCCACGCCGTAGGATCCCCACCACTTGCTATGGCGCCGCCCGTCGTGGCGGCGATAAAGAGCGCGCCGGTCTTCATGCAACGGTATTGCTCCGGCGGCGGGTTAGGCTCGCTCTCCCAGGCTTGACCGGCAACGATACCCGCGGGCCCTGCCACGCCGCGCGTAATCGCACCAAGCAGAGTCCCAAGCCGCAAGGGCGACGTTTTGGCTCCGCGCGCCAAGCAATCGAAAGCAGAGACGATCAGTCCGTCACCGGCCAAAAGCGCGATCGGCGTGCCGTACACCGCATGCACCGATGGCTGGCCACGACGCACACCGGCGTCGTCAAAACATGGGAGGTCGTCGTGGACCAGGGATGCGCAATGCAAGAGTTCAATGGCCGCGGCAGCAGCATCGGCCAGCGCCGGATCATCGCCGCCGCACGCTTCGGCGACCGCAAGAAGCAGTTTGGGACGCACACGCGCCCCGCCTGGGAATACGGAATGGCGCATCGCCGCGCCGAGTTGCGGGGGGCACGGGGTCATGGACGCCCGCTGAATGGTCGCTTCGAGAGCCCCTTCGATCCGCGCTTCAAAGTTCATAGCGCCCCCAGTGTATGTTTGATTAGACGATAAATATGTCTATCTAACTTGACATACGTTAACATCACGGCGGAAACAGTCAATGTCTTTGCCGCCGTTATGAAAACCCCACCCGTGATCATCGTCGGCGCCGGAATCGGCGGCTTGTCCGCTGCGATAGCCCTGGCGGCCGAAGGCGTTTCCGTCACGGTCATCGAGGCGGGGAGCCGGGTCGGCGGGAAGATGCGGGAGCTGACCGTCGCCGGGCAAAGGATCGACAGCGGCCCCACCGTGCTGACCATGCGATGGGTGTTCGAAGACCTCCTCGCCCCGCTGGGCACGCAGCTCGCGGATCTCGTGAACCTTATTCCCCTTTCCGTCCTCGCCCGGCATGCCTGGAACGAACGGGAGAAGTTGGATCTTCATGCCGACCCGGAGATGTCGGCGGCGGCCATCGGCGCCTTCGCGGGCGCCAAGGCGGCGCATGGCTTCACCGCGTTTTGCGCCGAGGCCAAGCGCTGCTACGGCGTCTTGCGGGACAGCTACATCGCGGCTCAGCGTCCGAACCCCCTGTCGCTGTCTTGGCGTATCGGCCTCCACCGGGTGCCGGAGCTCTTGGCGATCCAGCCGTTCAGCACGCTTTGGTCAGCCCTTTCGCGCCATTTTGAGGATGACCGTCTCCGCCAGTTATTCGGACGATATGCAACGTACTGCGGATCGTCTCCCTTCGAGGCCCCCGCCACCTTGATGCTGATCGCGCACGTCGAACAGGAGGGCGTGTGGTGCGTCGAAGGCGGCCTGCAGCGCCTCGCCGAAGGGCTGGAGCAGACCGCGCGGCGCGCGGGTGTCACCTTCCACTTCGACAGCCGCATCACGTCCGTCGACGTGAAGGCAAGCCGTGCTGTCGGCCTCGTCACCGACACCGGCGGCTACCATCCGGCCGCCGCGGTTGTTTTGAATTCCGATGTCGCCGCGCTTGCCGGCGGTCTGTTCGGCGCCGAGCTGCAATCCCGATTTCGCCCGGCTCCCGTTCGATCGAGATCGCTGTCCGCGATCACGTGGTCGGCGGTCGGCACCCCTTCCGGCTTTGATCTCTCGCACCATAACGTCTTCTTCGGCGGAGACTATCGCGGAGAGTTTGCGGACCTCGCGAGTGGCCGATTGCCGAGCGACCCGACGGTATATCTCTGCGCCCAGGACCGCGGAGCCGCGACCGGGCCTGCAAAGCCTGAAAAACTCTTCACTCTTATCAACGCCCCCGCCATTGGGGACACCCACGTTTATACAGAACAGGAGATCGCGGCATGCCGGGATCGTACGGAACGCACTCTGAAGCGCTGCGGACTTTCGATAGCGGAAGACGCGAGCCTCGTGACGACGCCAAGCGAGTTTCACCGGCTGTTTCCCGGAACGGGCGGGGCGCTTTACGGGAGGGTGACCCACGGATGGGGAGCGGCCTTCCAACGGCCGCAAGCCAAGACGTCCGTTCACGGTCTTTATTTGGCGGGCGGGAGCGCCCATCCGGGAGCGGGCGTGCCGATGGCGGCCCTGTCGGGCCGGCTCGCCGCGCAGCGGCTGCTCATGGACCAGCGTTCGACGCGCATGTTCCACCAGGTGGGTACATCTGGTGGTACCTCGACGCGACAAGCGACTGCGGCGCGCACGCCTTAACGGTTATCGGTTTCGTCGGGAGCGTCTTCTCGCCGTACTACGCCCTGACGTCATGGCGTAACCCGCTCGATCACTGCGCCTTCAACGTCGCGCTCTACGGAAAAGCGGCGCGGTGGGCGATGACGGAGCGCGGCGCGGCCGGGGTGAGCCGCGAGTCGAAGGTTCTGCGGATTGGCCCATCGGCGATGCGATGGGACCACGATGCGTTGCGCCTGGATCTCCACGAACTCGGCGCGCCGATCCCTCGCCGCATTTCGGGCTCCATTGCGGTTTACCCGGAGGTTTTCGCCGAGGCCGCCTTCGCGCTCGACGCCGATCATAAACACATTTGGCATCCCATCGCCCCAAAAGCGCGCATCGAGGTTCGCTTGGCCTCGCCCGCGCTGAGTTGGAGCGGTTCGGCCTATATCGATTCCAACTACGGCAGCACGCCGCTGCAGGACTCTTTCTCCTCGTGGCGCTGGTTCCGGGCGCACACCTCGGAAGGAAGCGTCATTTACTACGACACCACCGCGACAACCGGCGCGTCCGCGCGGCTCGCGCTGACCATGCCGGACTCCGGGGGCTTGAATGCGACGGAACTTCCCCCGGATCGGCATCTGCCGAACACCCTCTGGCGGTTACCGCGCGTGGCCTGGGGTGAGGACGACGCGACGCAGGTGATCGAAACCTTGGAAGACACGCCGTTCTATTCGCGCAGCTTGCTGCGCACGACAGTCGGCGGCCAGCAGGCGACGGGATTCCACGAGTATTTGGATCTCGGCAGGCTACGCTCGCCGCTGATCCGGGCGATGCTCCCGTTCCGGATGCCCCGCCGCCGCAGCTAACGCGGCGGCGCGCCTTTCCTTTTCCTCGTCTTCGCGCAACGCGCGGCGCACGGACCAAAGCTGATAGAATCCGAACCCAAGCGCCACGCCGGTAAAGAGGACGAACTCGAGCGCGAATAGCGGATTGAACCCCTCGCCCACAGCTACACGACCCCTCGCGTCCTCTCACGTTGCGCCAATTCGGCAAACAGTTCGGCGACCCAGATCACGCGGTCCGGCCAAGACCGGTCCGGCGCGCGCCGGGGCTGCTCACGCAGGATGGATTCAATGAGATAGCGCGCCTGCGCGACGCCCGGCTCTTCATCAGGCGTTGGCGCGAGCGTCGCGATGGAGCGAATGCAAGCTTCGGCCAGCAGACGCAGCTTCCGCAATCCCGTCACCCGAGCCCGCACGTTCACTGAATCATGACCTTGTTCGGCCACCACACGCCCGATGTCGGCGTAGATTAGCCGCGCGCTCAAGATGGCCGGACGGCAGCTTGCGGGCAGCGCGGCGATGCCGGCTTCGGACCGGCGGTAGAGGCGGTCGGCTTCCACCAAAAGCCGTTTCGCGAAGCCCCCGATCACGGGCGTCCAGACGGGTTCCTTGAGCCATGCGTCGGGGTCGACATCGGCTTCGCGGAACCAGGCCCGGGGAATGTACAGCCGGCCGTTGCGCGCATCCTCACCGATATCGCGCACGATGTTAGTGATCTGCATTGCAATGCCGAGATCGCACGCACGATCAAGCAGGATGCGGCTGCGCGCGCCCATCAGCGCCGCCATCATCGCACCGACGGACCCGGCCACGCGTGTTGAGTAGGCCAATACATCTTCGAACGTCTCGCAGGTGAACCCCCGCGTGTCCCATTCCATGCCCTCAATCAGCGCGGCGATGGGCTGGTAAGGAAGCGCATGGCGTGCGACGACGTCGGCTAGGGCCCGGTCAACGCTAGCCTCCATCGGGCATCCGCCGAAGATGAAGTCGAGCCGGTCACGAAGGCTGCGGATGACTTGCGCGCCGCCTCCCGTGACGTCGACCAAGTCGTCCGAGGCCCTGCAGAAGGCATAGAGCGCGTAAACGTCCCGCCGCAAGCTGCGCGGCAGAAGCAGGGACGCACTATGGAACGAGCGCGAGCCGGTGACGATCTGGCGCCGGCAATACTCGAAGTCTTCGTCGAGTGAGGACTCAGAGAAGATGTGGGTCTGGTACGACACTGTCGAGAATCCTTGCCGAAGAGAGAACACCCGGCACCCCCGCCCCAGGGTGCGTTCCGGCGCCGACGAGATAAAGTCTCTCGACGTCTTCACTCCTGTTATGGGGACGGAACCAAGCGCTTTGCATGAGAATAGGCTCCAGGCCAAAAGCCGCGCCATGAGCCGAGGAGAGCGAGTCCTGGAAATCCTGCGGCGTGAACATCGCCGAGGTGACGATCTCACTCTCGACACCGGGAAGCAGCCGGTCCGAGAGTCTCTTGCTGATGGCTTGGCGGTAAGTCTCAGCATGCCGCTTCCAATCGGTTCCGCTGGCTAGGTTCGGCACCGGTGCCAGGGCATAGAACGTGTCGCAGCCCTCCGGTGCCAGCGTTGGGTCGGTCGCCGTGGGACGGTGAACGTATAGGCTGAAGTCCTCCGCCAGAATCTTATGCTTGAAGATATCCGCGATCAGGCCTTCATAGCGCGGCCCGAGAAGAATGGTGTGATGCGGCACCTCGGGATATTTGCGGCGCGTGCCGAAGTACCAAACAAAGGCGCTCATCGATTGGCTGGCGCGAGCAAGCTTGCGATCGGACCAACGGGACTTCGGCGTCCGGCGCAGCAGCGTGTTGTAGGTCCAGGTAGCGTCCGCATTCGAGACGACGATGTCGGCGCCGATGGTTTCGCCGGAGTCGAGCGTCACCCCTTTCGCCCGGCCTGCATTGGTGACGATCTCCGTCACCTTCGCGCCGTAGCGGATGGTGTTTCCTTGCCCCGCGATCAGATCGGCCAAACCGGCGACCAAAGCGCCCGTTCCGCCATCCGGAAAATGGACGCCCCATTTTCTCTCGAGGTACGAGATCAGGCAGTACACCGCCGTGGTCTTGAAGGGATTTCCGCCGACGAACAGCGGGTGGAAACTCAGCGCGAAACGGAGTTTGGGATTGCGCACATAGCGGGCGGCGGTCGCATAGACCGTGGATAAGCAGCGCAGCCTCAAGAAGTCCGGGGCGAGCCGCATCATGGCGCCGAAGGATTCGAACGGGACATCGCTGAGCTCTTCGAAGCCCACGCGGTAAATCTGCTCGCTGTGTTTCATGAACGCCTCGTATCCCGCCAGATCGTCGGGGGCGACGCGTTTGACTTCCGTGGCCATGGCCGCTTCGCTGCCGAGGCAATCAAAGTGTCCGCCGTCGTCGAAAACGATCCGGTAGAAATGCGCGAGGGCGTTCAGTTTTACGTCATCACTCATGTTGCGGCCGCACAGCCGCCATAACTCCTCAAAGAGGAAGGGCGCCGTGATGATCGTCGGGCCCGCATCGAATGTGAAACCGTCTTGCTTCAGAACGCGGGCGCGGCCGCCAGGCACCGCAAGCTGCTCCAACACCGTGACCCGATACCCCCGCGCGCCCAGCCGGATCGCGGCGGCGAGGCCACCGAATCCGCTACCGATGACGACAGCATGGGGCGCTCGCCCTAAGGCATTCATAATGCGAGCTCCCGTACGAGAAGGTCGGAAAAGAAGGCCGGCTTTTCCTCGTGGGCGAGATGTCCGCCCCACTCGAGTTTCACCACGCGGGAGTCCTCGACGAGCCGCGCCGTCATACCAGCTTCGCGCGGAGGCACCGCCCGATCATTGGCGTTTGCAACCAGCACTAACGTCGATTTGAGTTTGCGCAAGTCGCGCAGCAGCGGCGTAAGGTCCCAGTACGCCATCATCGCGAGGGTCGCGGCGACATGGCGCTCGGTGCGTAGCAAACGCGCGTAGTAATCCGTGGCCGCCGCATCGAGCACGGATCCGGTACCGGCGATGAGGCGGCTGACCGCGGACGGCGTCGACGCGCGCCACGCCAGAAACGAGGCCGCGAACGGATTGAGGGCAAGCAACCGCGCCATCATCGGGAAGAGAATCGCCGCCAGGCCATTGAACGGCCGGAAGGCGCCGTTGAGACTGACTATTCTTTCCGGCGCAACCGCGCCGTCCAGGGTCATGCGGAGCGCGACGGCTGCACCGGCCGAGTGCCCGACCATATGTCGCGGCTTCACACCGATTTCAGCAAGCAGCGAGCTCACCGCTTTCGCCATGTGCGGCAAGGCCAGGCGCGAGCGTTCGGGCTTTTCCGTGAAGGCATGGCCCGGCAAGTCCATCGCCACGACTTTGCACGACTGCGCCAGGAGCGGCAGCAAACCGCGCCAGGTGTGGGTACCCGCGCCGGTCCCGTGAATAAGCACGACGGCGGGGCCGTCGCCGGCCATCTGCACGTGCCACAACAAGCCGCCCGCGCGCACGAAGCTGCTCGCCGCCCGGTTAGGCCAGTCGCGTCCTTCAACGTCCCAAGACGGTGCGGGCTTCATGACACAGCCGCGAGGACGGCATCGCGCACTGTTTGCGCGCGCGCGTAGGGAAGCGCCACATAGTTCGCCCGCATCGCGCGCGATAGCTCCGCGCCCTGCTCACGCGGCCGGGGGCTCGTGTCGATGAACACGGCGCGGATTTCCTGCGCCGCCAGCATCCGCGCCGCCGCGATCGCATCCTCGTGGGCTTTCGTGCGCGACGGCTTACCGTCCGCCGCAATATTCGCCTGGCCGTCCGTGAGGACCACGATGGTCGGCGTGCGCCCCTTGCCGCGTTCCCCCAAGGCAATGCGCAGACCGAGTTGAAGTCCGGACGCCAGAGGTGTTCCACCGCCGCCCGGGAGCACCTTCAAGAGAGCCTTGGCGCGCGCCAGCGAGCGCGACGGTGGCAAGAGCACGTCGGCTTTCTCGCTGCGGAAGACGATGAGCGAGGCGTAGGTCCTGCTCACATAGGCTTCGGCCAAAAGCAGTTCCACCGCGCCCTTTGCTTCAGCGAGACGCTGGAACGCCGACGACCCGGAGGCGTCGACGCAAAAGACGACCGTTGATTCCCGCTGATGTGTAAAACGCCGGAAACGAAGATCGTCGCGCTGCACCACGATCCGCGCGCGCGAGGTGCGGCGGGAGGCGCGAAGCGCCTGCCAGGGCGCCGCCGCACGCAGCGTATCCACAAGCGCGATGCGCGCGCCCGGCTTCATCCGTCCAGCAGAACTTCCCTTAGGCCGGCCGCGCGCAACGGCTTCAACCCGGGCCCCGGCCCCCGAAAGAGCCTTTGCGGAACTGGCGCGCGCGCCCTCAGGTTTGAGAGACAACAGTCCCTCCGGAAGGACCGCGCGCACAGCTTCGCGCAGCACATCGGTCATCTCAGCCGCCGCGCTGTCCGCATCCTCCGTCTGAGGTTCCGGATCATCCTGCGGCTGATCGTCCTGGCTCTCCTGTTCGGGTTCCGGCGGCGGGGGAGCGCTACGCGCGCGCGGACCGATCACAAGCCTCATGGCGCGCGCAAGATCTTCCGACGTCATCGTGCTCCGGCCAGCTAGCGCGGCGCTCGCGCGAGCGGCGCGAAGCGCCAGCAAGGGCACAACGACGCCCTCCACACCGCACTCGGTGGCAACCTTCACCAGCGCAGAGATCGCTTCAGCAGGCGCGGGGCCAACCGAAGCCAGAAACGCACGCGCCTGCGCGATTGAAGACGGTGACGGGACCGTGGCAGGCAGAGCAATGCCGTGCACGCCCTCCAGCGAGATTTCAAAGGCGAGGCGCGACGAAATCAGCGCGGGGATTCCTTCGTCGTCGTCGGCCCCCTCGTCCAAAGCCAGCACACCGCAGGCGGCCGGCAGGACTTCCGCGAACCCGTCCCGCTCGAGCGTGACTTTATGCAGATCGAGCACGGCCGCGATCCGGCCCGCGATTGTTGCCGGAAGGCGCTCCGCCATTGGGATCACCAATACACCGCCGTCAACTTCGCTCAGCACCCCGCGTTGGAGACGCTTCGCCCCCGCGCTCAAGGTTCCGGTCAGGTCGAGACCGCCCAAGAGGCGGTCATCCGCAATCCCGGGCGGCAGTTTGCGGACAGGGATATGCTCCGGCATGCAGGCATGAAAACAACTCAGCCATTGGTCCCTCACCGGGCCATGGCGGGCGCGCAGCGCAATGCCGGCCAGGCCAACAGGATCAACGACAAAGAGCGACAGAGCCTCGATCGCATCGGCCCACCGCGGGTCCACGTCGGCCGATGCGATGGACGGCAAGATCATGCGGCTAGAACCTCGGCGACAGCACGCCCAACGCGGCTCGCCGAGCCCGTTTCATCGAGCGGATCGCGGCGCAGGCGGTGACTGAGGGCCATTGTCGCGATCTGGCGAAGATGGTTGGCGCTGACTGAGTCTTCGCCCTCCAACGCCGCAAGCGCACGTGAGGCGCGCATCAAGGTCAACTCTCCGCGCAATCCGTCGGCGCCCAGCGCGGCGCACAATTTCGACATCAGTGCGAGTGTTTCGTTCTCGATACGCACAGTCTTGGTACGTTTACGGGCGGCCGTGATCGACTTTGCGATTTTCTGGTTTTCGCCGGTCCACTTTTTCGCGAAGCCTTCGGGATTTCTTTCGAAAGCGTCGCGACGGCGCAGCACCTCCACCCGCTCTTCGATATCCGTCGGTGTGCGCACTTCGACACACAGGCCGAAGCGGTCAAGAAGCTGCGGACGAAGCTCGCCCTCTTCCGGGTTGCCGCTGCCGACAAGCACAAAGGACGCCGGATGACGGACACTCAGGCCTTCGCGCTCGACAATATTTGACCCGGAGGCCGCGACATCGAGCAGCATGTCGACTAAGTGGTCCTCAAGGAGATTCACTTCGTCGATGTAGAGAAATCCGCGGTGCGCACGCGCCAGCAGCCCGGGCTCGAACGCTTTCTCGCCGCGCGTCAGCGCTTTCTCGAGATCGAGGGCGCCGACCACACGGTCCTCGGTGGCGCCCAATGGGAGATCGACCACGGGCACGGGGACTGTCACGGACACCAGTTTCGCACCCCGCCGTCCGCAACCGGAGGGACACTCGGCCGCGGGCGCTTTCGGATCGCACTGGAAACGGCAGCCCTTCACGACCGCCATCGGCGGCAGCAGGCTCGCGAGGCCGCGAACAGCTGTCGACTTGCCGGTCCCCCGGTCGCCGAACACCATCACGCCACCGATCTGGGGCTCGATCGCGGCCAACATGAGCGCAAGCTTCATGTCCTGTTGCGCAACGATCGCGCTAAAAGGGTAAGGAATTCCCATATATAGTGACCAGTGTCTATTTTACTGGACACTATAATATGACCATTTAATTAGGCGTGATAGGGAAATATCAGACCTAAAGAGGACGTGTAACAGGTCAGCGCAGAAGGCCGCTCAGAAGGCGGTTCGGGAAACGCCGGCGCTGGGTAATCGCGTAGAAGGATTCCTGCAGGTCCCGGATCCGGCAGTATTCGACCAACACGCCGCTTTCCAATTCGTCGCGCACGACGATGGGCGGAACAAGCGTTACCGCATCGCGCTCACGGGCCAGAAGTCGCAGCATCGCCATATCGTCGACCTCGGCAAGGATGTTCGGGCGGATGCCTGCGAGTTCCAGCAGCCGGTCAAACCCTGTGCGGATTTCACTGTCGAGACTTGGCAGAAGCACGGGCATCAGGGCCAAATCGTCCGGGAAGCGAAACTTCATTCGCCGCGCCATCGGCCGCCCGACCAAACTGACGGGCTGCTGATCGATCAAGTAATTGCGCAATGCGGAGCGCGCATCGCGGGGGGCGGCGCTGTTGGCGAGCACGACATCGACCGCGTGGGCCTCCAGCTGCGCCAGAAGATCGCGCAACGTCCCTGAACGCACGATCAGTTCAACGTCCGAGCGCCCGACGAGTGGCCTCAGAAACTCGAGCTGAAAGTTGCGGGACAGCGTGGTCAGCGCACCGACCCGCAGCACTTGGCGCGCCGCGACCGGCTGGTCTTGAAGCGTGCTGACAAGTTCGTCCCCGGCTTTGAAAATGCTGTCGGCATAGTCCAGCGCGATCCGGCCCGCTTCCGTCAGAACAAGCTTCTTGCCGGTCCGTTCGAACAGGCGATGGCCGAGCTCCTGTTCCAGTTTCTGGATTTGGATCGAGAGCGCCGATTGCGACAAGTTCAGCTGCGCCGCTGCGCGCGTGAGCGCGCCAGCATGCGCGACCGCCCAGAAATAGCGCAGATGGTTGAAATTCATCTTCCGCATATCGTTCTATTTTAGAGAACGTTATGTCCAAAACAATGAATTTTTATTAGGTCCCGCTCTTGGGTACCTCTTGCGCACTTCCAGCGTAACGAGGGTCAACGTGATGGCAGTCTATTTGCCGGGTCTCATCCCGGCCATCCTGGTGGCGGCGGGACTTCTTTCATTTCTGTGGCGGCATCGCATGTCCCGCTTCGGCGCCCACGTTCCCCAGATCGCCGCCCTCACGGCGTTCGTCGTTGCAGGAACGGTCGCCGCGCGCCTGGCGATCGGCTCGGCTCATACCCTCACGATCTTCTCCATCGATCGCACGGCGATCGCGCTCCGGGTCGACGTGATCAGCGTGGTGATGGTGCTGTTGGTCAGCTTCATCGGCTGGGTCGTCACCCGCTATGCGGCCGTTTACCTCGATGGTGAAAAACGGCAGGGCGCCTTCAACGGCTGGCTCCTTCTCACGCTGGGCGCGGTGACCGCGCTCGTACTGGCCGGGGACCTCGTCACGCTGATCGCCGCCTGGATCGCGACGAGCCTATTTCTTCATCGCCTTTTGCTGTTCTACCCGCAGCGCGCCAACGCCCGGCGCGCGGCGCGGAAGAAATTCCTTACGGCGCGGCTGAGCGACGCGGCCCTGATCGGGACGGCGGGACTGCTGGTCGCGGCCTTCGGCACCACGGATATCGCCGAGATTCTTGCGGCGGCCCGCACCGAGCCGGAAGGGCACCTTCCGGTCGCGGCAGCCTGCTTGCTCGCCATTGCCGCCGCAGTGAAGTCGGCGCAGTTCCCGACCCATGGGTGGCTCACGGAGGTGATGGAAACGCCGACGCCGGTGTCCGCCCTGCTTCATGCAGGTGTGATCAATGCCGGAGGATTCCTGCTCGTGCGCTTCGCGGACGTCCTCGTGCTTTCGAATGCCGCGTTGGCCGGTCTTGTGATCGTCGGCGGACTCACCGCCTTGTTCGGCAGCATCGTGATGCTGACACAGTCGGCGGTGAAGACGTCGCTCGCCTGGTCAACGGTCGCACAGATGGGATTCATGATCCTTGAGTGCGGGCTGGGTCTCTTCCCGCTCGCGCTGCTGCACATTCTGGCGCACTCGCTGTACAAGGCCCATTCGTTCCTCGCTTCGGGCGGCGCTGTGGAACGTATCGCCGCGGCCCGCCGGCTTGGCCCTGTCGCGGTGCCGAGTCCGGCGGCGGTCTGGCGCGCGTTCTTCGCCGCGCTGGCGATCTATGTCATCGTCGGCGCCATCCTCGGATTTACGGAAAAGCCGCCGCAAACGATCGCGCTCGGCGCAATCTTGATCTTCGGTGTGGCATACCTCTTCGCGCAGGGCTTCGCCGATGCCGCTCCGCGCGCCCTGACAAAGCGCACCGCCGCTTATGCGGTGGCGACGTCACTCGGCTACTTCATTCTGCAGTCCCTTGCGACATGGTTCACGGCCGGCGTGCTGCCACCGCCGCCCGCGCCGGGCATGGCGGAATGGCTTTTGATCGGGCTCGCGGTCTGCAGTTTCGCCGCTGTCGCATTACTTCAGGGGATGCTGCCCCTGTGGGCCAATCACCCGGCCGTCGCCGGACTGCGCGTGCACATTTCGAACGGACTGTATCTGAATGCGATCTTTGACCGTCTCATCGGAGGATGGAATGTACGTAAACACGGCTGAAGCCGCGACGGGCGCCATGTCGGTCGAAACGGCCCTTGAGAGAGTCGCCATCCTCACGGCAGCTGAGAGAGCAGGCGAGTTCATTCCTCCGGCCTGGCCGTTGGCGGCGACCGTTGCGGTGAATCCATTTCTGGGTCACACGCACGAAAACCTGTCGCATGTCTCGGCGCGGCTGGGCCGGATCGCCGCTTGCCCGATGACCATGCCCCGGAAATGGTATCGCGACCACATCGCCGCGCGACGGATCGAGGATGCGGATCTCGCGAATGCCCTTGCGGACGCTCATGACACAACCGCCCCCGCCAACCTGGACGCGCTCAAAGCGGCACTCGCCCATGACCCCGCGCCCACGTCTCCGCTTCCGACGCTCGCGGTTCTCGCCGCAGAAAGTGGCGGCATGGATTGGCCGGCGATCATCAATGAACGTATCGGCGCGTGGGCTGCCGGATACTTTGACGAAGGCCAAGCGCTA